>NZ_CP031367.1:0-1200000 GCF_003355515.1 Aliarcobacter trophiarum LMG 25534
ATGACAAATAAAGAGTTTTTATCACTTATTCAAAAAGAGACAAACAAAAATGACTTCGAAAGATATTTAAAACAACTTGTTTTAAAAAAATTATCTATTGAAGA
This sequence comes from Aliarcobacter trophiarum LMG 25534, assembly GCF_003355515.1. NCBI lineage: Bacteria > Pseudomonadati > Campylobacterota > Epsilonproteobacteria > Campylobacterales > Arcobacteraceae > Aliarcobacter > Aliarcobacter trophiarum. The sequence continues at coordinate 105 of NZ_CP031367.1, forward strand.
AAATATTGCAATATTTGAAGTAGCAAATAAATATATAGCCTCTTGGATAAAAAGCAAATATACAAATCTTATACAAAACTGTTTTGAAAAAAGTATAAACATAAAACCAGATATTGAGATTAGACTATTTGGTGAAAAAAAGACAAAAAAAGAGATACAAAATAGTCTAATTCAAAATCAAAGTCCAGAAAGCACAATATTAAACCCATCTTATACATTTGATTCATTTGTAGTTGGTCCTTCAAATCAAATGGCATATAATGCAGCTTTAGCAGTTGCTTCAAAACCAGGTATTCAATACAATCCACTTTTTATTTATGGTGGAACAGGTTTAGGAAAAACTCATATTTTACAAGCTATTGGAAATCATGCTTTAGAAAATGATAAAACTGTAATTTATGTAACAATAGAACAATTTATGAATGATTTCATATTTTCAATAAATAAAAAAAATATGGAACATTTTAGAGAAAAATATAGAAATTGTGATTTACTTTTAATAGATGATGTACAATTTTTAAGTGGAAAAGAGAGTACTCAAGAGGAGTTTTTCCATACTTTTAATGAGTTACACAATGCAAAAAAACAAATTGTAATGACTTCAGATAGGCTTCCATCTCAAATAGCTGGACTTGTTGATAGGTTAAAATCAAGATTTGAATGGGGTTTAACAACAGATATTCAAATTCCAAAACTAGAGACAAAAATTGCAATTATTGAAAAAAAATCTGAATTGAATGGTATTAATCTAAGTCGTGATATTGTCTCATTTATTGCAACAACACTTGATAGTTCAATTAGAGAAATAGAAGGTGTTTTAATAAGAATAAATGCAAGTGCCTCTTTACTTAATCTTGAAATAAACCTTCAAATGGTTCAAAATCTTTTAAAAGACCAAATAAAAGAGAATAAAGAGAATATAAAACTTCCAGATATTATAAGTTTAGTTGCAAGTGAATTAAATATAAAACCAAGTGATATAAAATCTAAAAAAAGAACTTCAAGTGTAGCAAATGCTAGAAGAATTGTAATTTATCTTGCACGTGAATTAACTCATAACTCAATGCCAGATATTGCAAAATTTTTAGAGATGAAAGATCATAGTTCAATATCTCATAATATGAAAAAAACAACTGAGCTAATTGAAAAAGATGAAAATTTTAAATTGATAATTCAAAATTTAAAAAATAAATTAATAAATAAGGAGTAATAGTTAGATGTGTGAAAAGATGTGAATATATATTTAATTTTAATCACTATATTAAACATTGATTTTATAGTGCCTAAAAGAGTATTTACATCTTTTCACATAGACTACTACTAATACTTAAAATAAATAAAAATAGGAGAAAAAATGAAACTAGTAATAAACAAATCTACTTTTGAAAATGTTGTAAGTCAAATGCAACCATTTTTAGAAAAAAAAGATTCAAGTGCAATTACATCTCATTTGTATTTAGAAATTTTAAATGGAAAATTGACTATAAAAGCTACTGACTATGAAATTGGTCTTGAAGTAAAAATTGACAATATAAATAATTTTGAAGATGGAAAAACAACAGTAAATGGAAATAATTTATTAGGATTTATTAAAAGATTAAAAAATGAAGATATTACATTAGAGACTAGTTCTAGTAATCTTATAATAAAACAAGGTAAATCAATATTCAAACTACCAAATTATGATCCAAATGAATATCCAACATTAAATAAATATGAAAATCTAAAGGATTTATCTATATCAACATTAAATTTTATAAACTCTATTAAAAAAATATCTCCAGCAATAGACAATAACAATCCAAAATTTGAATTAAATGGTGCTTTATTAGATATAAAAAGCCAAAAAATAAATTTTTGTGCAACAGATACTAGAAGATTAGCTATGAATAGTTTAGAAAATATGTCAAATGAAGAAGTTCAATTAATTATTCCAAAAAAAGCTATTTTTGAAATTCAAAAACTATTTTTAGATAATGCAAAAATCTCTTATGATAATACAAATTTAGTAATCTCAAATGAAAATACAACTTTCTTTACAAAGCTTATAAATGGAAAATATCCAGATTATGAAAGAATTATTCCATCTAATATAAAAAATAATCTATATATTCCAAAAAATATATTTATAGAATCTATAAAACTAATTACATCTTTAAATTCAAATATAAAAATTACATTTAAAAAAGAAGCTATTGTTTTTGAATCATTAGATACAGATAGTGTAGCAACTACACAAGTTGATATGGAATTAAATATTCCAAATGAATTTTATATAGCTGTAAATGCAAAATATATATTAGATTTTTTAAGTATGACAACAAATGATAAAATAAAAATCGGTTTCAATGAGTCAAATCTTCCATTCTATTTAGAAGATAATAAATTTATAACTATTGTAATGCCAATAGTTTTAGAAAAATAAAAGGAAATAAAATGTCAGATTATGGTGCTAGTAATATTAAAGTTTTAAAAGGTCTTGAAGCAGTTAGAAAAAGACCAGGAATGTATATTGGTGATACAAATATAAATGGACTTCACCACTTAATCTATGAAGTTGTAGATAACTCAATAGATGAAGCAATGGCAGGATTTTGTAAAAATATAAAAGTAACTCTTACAAAAGATGGTTGGGCAAAAATTGAAGATGATGGAAGAGGAATTCCTGTTGGAATTCATCCAACTGAAGGAGTTAGTGCAGCAACTATTGCTCTTACAGTTTTACATGCTGGTGGAAAATTTGATAAAGATACATATAAAGTTTCAGGTGGACTTCATGGAGTTGGGGTTTCAGTTGTAAATGCACTATCAAAACATCTTAAAATGACTATTTATAGAGAAGGAAAAATACATTTTCAAGAGTTTAAAGAGGGAATTCCTGTAGCTCCACTTGAAGTTATAGGAGATAGTCCTAGAAAAACTGGAACTGTAATAGAATTTTTAGTAGATGATTCAATTTTTGAAGTTACTCAATATGAATTTAATATTCTTAAAAAAAGATTTAAAGAGGTTGCTTATTTAAATCCAATAATCTCTATTACACTTGAAGATGAAGCACATAAACTAAAAGAGGTTTACCATTTTGAAGGTGGAATTAAACAGTTTGTTGCAGATATGAATAAAGAGACAGCACTTTGTGATGTTATGCATTTTAGTGATAAAGTTGATGGTGTAGAAGTAGATATTGCTTTAATGTATAACGATACATATATTGAAAAAACTCTAAGTTTTGTAAATAATATACGAACAATAGATGGTGGAACACATGAAGCGGGGTTTAAAGCAGGACTTACAAGATCTATTTCAAAATATTTAAGTGAAAATGCAGCAGCACGGGAAAAAGATGTAAAAATAACAGGAGATGATGTAAGAGAAGGGCTTATTGCAGTTGTTTCTGTAAAAGTTCCTGAACCACAATTTGAAGGTCAAACAAAAGGAAAATTAGGAAGCTCTTATGTAAGACCAATTGCACAAAAATTAACTGGTGATAATCTAGATAAATATTTTGAAGAGAATCCTACACAAGCAAGAATGGTTATGGAAAAATCTCTTATGGCAGCAAGAGGAAGAGAAGCTGCTAAAAAAGCAAGAGAATTAACTAGAAAAAAAGATTCTATGAGTATAGGAACACTTCCAGGTAAATTAGCAGATTGTCAAAGTAAAGATCCAACAATAAAAGAGTTATATCTAGTGGAGGGTGATTCTGCAGGAGGTTCAGCAAAACAAGGAAGAGATAGAGTTTATCAAGCAATTTTACCTCTAAAAGGAAAGATTTTAAATGTTGAAAAATCAAGACTTGATAAAATTTTAAAATCTGATGAGATTAGAAATATTATTACTGCACTTGGATGTGGAATTGGTGAAGATTTTGATGAAGAGAAAGTAAGATACCATAAAATAATTGTTATGACCGATGCCGATGTAGATGGTAGCCATATTCAAACTCTGCTTCTTACATTTTTCTTTAGATTTTTAAAACCAATAGTTGAAAAAGGTTATTTATATATAGCTCAACCACCACTTTATAGATATAAAAAAGGTAAAAATGAGATATATTTAAAAGATAATAATGCTTTAAGTTCATATTTAATTGAAAATGGTTTAGAAAATTTTGAGTTTGAAGGTATGGGATATAATGATTTACTTGATTTATTTAAACAAGTAGCTCGTTATAGATCGATGTTAGAGCAATTAGCAAAAAGATACTCTTTACTTGAAGTATTAAAATATTTAATAGAAAATAGTGATTTAGTAAATCTTGAATATAGCGCTTTATATGAAAAAGTTAAAGATTTTATTTTAGAAAAAGGTCATAATATCTTATCAAAAACTATAACAGAGGAAAAAATTCAACTATTTGTACAAACAAAAGAGGGATTAGAAGAGTTGATTATTGATGATGAACTTTTTGCTTCTCCATACTTTAGTCAAGCTACATTTATTTATAATAAACTAAAAGAGAGAGATTTAACTCTTTTTGATGGAAAAGATTTAATTGAGCTTCTTGAAGAGATAGAAAATCTTGCAAAAAAAGGTGCATATATTCAAAGATATAAAGGTTTAGGAGAGATGAATCCTGAACAACTTTGGGAAACAACAATGACTCCAGAAAATAGAAGACTTTTAAGAGTAAAAATAGAAGATGCTGAGGCTGCTAGTGATACATTTACTCTATTTATGGGTGATGAAGTAGAACCAAGAAGAAACTATATAGAATCACATGCTAAAGATGTAGAACATCTTGATGTATAAAGGAAAAGAGATGGAAATAAAATATGGTGAAAAAGAGATTTTAGAGTTTGATATAAATAATCCTGAAAATTTCTGGCCAAATGAACATAATAAAAATTATATAATTGATATTGAATTACCAGAATTTGTGGCAAAATGTCCAAGAAGTGGTTATCCTGATTTTGCAACAATTAAAATTCAGTATACACCAAATAAAAGTGTAATTGAATTAAAAGCTTTAAAAATCTATATTAACTCATTTATGAATAGATATATTTCTCATGAAAACTCTGCAAATGAGATATTTGATACACTTTTCTCTAAGTTAGAACCAAAATGGCTTAAAGTAATTGCAGATTTTAAACCAAGGGGAAATGTTCATACTATTATAGAAATAGATAGTTCAAAAATCTAAAAGGAGAAAAACCTTGCAAAGATTGGTAACCACTACAGAAGCTTCAGAAATCTTGGGAATCTCTTTGCAAGGTGTTCACTATCGTATTAGAAAAAATCAACTAAAATCTGAGAAAAAAGATGGAAAAATATTTGTTTATATTGATGAAGAGAGTATAAAAAATAGCAAAAAAGATGATAAAAAAAGTATTGAAGAAAATATTTTTGAAAGAGTAATAGTATCAAAAGATGAACAGATAGAAATTTTGAAAAAATCTATAAAATGGATGAAAAACCAGCATTTTATGGAGATAAAAAGGCTTGAAAAAAATCAAAAAAGAGTTATGGAAGTTTTTAATAGTGAAATAAAACTTTTGCAAAGTGCTTTTAATGAGATGAAAACAATATATAAACCACAAATTGAAGACAAAAAAAATAGTTTTAAAGATAAAAATAGTGAATTTATAACACTTCAAGAGTTTTTTATTATTTTAAAAAGAGCATCAAAAAGTGATTTAGAGATAAAAAATACTATTTTAAACGCTGTAAAAAATGGTGATGAAAGATTTATTTATAATAAAAATAGTAAAAAACTTTTAATTTTAAATGATAGTTTTGAAGATTTAATTTAGAAGTATAAAAAAGCACTCCTTCCCAGATATCCAATCACAACACTAAAAAAGGTGCCTTGCTATATTCCTATCCTGGGGCGTTGTCTTTAGTAGCACTTGAAAGGGTCTAAAAAGGAGCATTCAAAACACATTTTGTGTTCTCAATGCTACTTTTAAAGAGTGTGAGTTTAGCAAATATAACTTTAATATATAATAAAAGAGAAGAATGACATATTTAATACTTTTTATTTCAGCTTTTGCAAGTGCAACTTTACTTCCGCTTGGAAGTGAAGCTCTACTAATTTATAATATAAATCAAGGGTTTAATATATATTATCTTTTATTTATTGCAACTTTAGGAAATAGTTTAGGTTCAGTTCTAAACTATTATTTGGGTTTAAAAGGTGAAGAGTATTTAGTAAATAAAAAACTTGTAAATGAGAAATATATAAATCTTGGTAAAAAATATTTTGATAAATATGGTGTATTTTCTCTTCTTTTTGCATGGTTACCAATAATTGGTGACCCAATTACTTTTGTAGCTGGAATTTTAAGATACAATTTTAAACTATTTTTAGTTCTAGTAGTAATATCAAAGCTAGGAAGATATCTCTTTATAGCTTTGATAATTTAGACTATTTCTCCCACGAAATAAAAGCCCAAGTTATAAACTCTTTTGTTCTCTTATTTTTATATGTTTTATTAAAGTACTCTCTTAATATTTTTTCCTCTTTTTTTGACATATCACCCAAACTCCATTTTAAACTTTGTATAAAATCATCTTCATTTTGTGTATCAAACTTTGAAGATTTTGTTTGTATAAAATCAACTTTGGCAAATATTCCCATACTATGTAAACAATTTACTAAATAGATATAATCAGGTCGTGGAATAATATCTCTTTTAATTTGCTCTAGTATCTCTTTATCTATAAAACTTCCACCAACTTTTGTAGTTATATAAACTCTTTTATTTGCTTTATCATTTAGTTTTTGTAAAGCTTTTTTTATATCTTTTACTTCCATAGAGCGACTTGCAACGACAATATCAGCATTTGGTACATCTTCCCAAGAGTCATACCAAGATTTATGAATAGTTACTAGGTTCTTTATATTTTGCTCTTTTGCATTTTCATTTGCATAGCTTAACATCTCTTTTGAGTAATCAAGTGCATAAACCTTTTCAAGTTTATTTGTAAGTGCTAAAGAGATGGTTGCAGGACCACTTCCAATATCAAGTAAAGTTTTACAATCTTTTATATCAACTTTGCTTATAAACTCTTTTGTATATGGGCTATTTACAACACTTTCCTTAAAATATTTTGCTTTTTTATCCCAATCAGAGCTACTTTTACTTTTAAAAGTAGAGTTTTTCATCTGTATTTTATATAGTTTTGAAAAATTCAATTTGTCTAAATTTGTATTTACTAGTGCCATTATTTCCTCTTTTTAATTTTAAATTTTGCCTACAATAATTTTTTCAAGCCATCTTATATGTCTAGGACCATTTTTTATATCATCTATACTTATTAATGCAATTTTCCCTTGATAATTTTCAAGATATTTTCCATTTTTCTTATAGAAAACTATTATATTGTCTCCCAATTTTGTATTAAAAACTTCATTATATGAAAAAATTGCTTCATAACCATCTGTTGCTATAACTTTAAAATATATATTGTTGTACTCTTTACGGCTATTTACTTTTAAGATAGCTTTATCAATAATATCTCTTAGTAAAACACCTTCAAAGCTATCTACATTATCTTTTGTTTCTCCACTCATACAAACAACAGGAGTTGAACCACTTTTAAAATAACTCATTTTTTCAAGCTCTTTTATATCCAATTTTATAGTGTTTTCCACCAATCCAGAAACTTCAACTTCTGTTGATATTTTATAATTCTCATTTGCAAATAAGTTAATTGCAAGAATTAAAACAAAAACTATTTTTTTCATATTTTTCTCCTTAAATTTTTGGTATACAAAATTTGTAATTTTCTTTTGAAATGATTTCAACATTTACATCATAAAGTTTGTTTATATTTTTAACTGTTAATTTATTTCCAACTAACCCATAATCCAAAACCTTCCCATCTTTTAACATCATAACTTTATTTGAGGCATATAAAGCATGGTCTGGATAGTGAGTAGTTTTTACAAAAGTAAAGCCTTCATTTGCTAACTCTTTTAAAAACTTTAAAAGTTTTAGTTGATTTCCATAATCAAGTCCAGTAACTGGTTCATCCATAAATATAATTTTTGCATTTTGTGTTAAAGCCCTTGCAATAAAAGCTAATTGCCTTTCTCCTCCACTAATTTGTGAATAAATCTTATCTTTTAAATGTAAAATACCAACTTTTTCTAAATTCTTTATAGCTAATTGCTTATCATTTTGTGAGTAGTTTGAAAATAGATTAAGATAAGCTAGCCTTCCCATTAAAACTACATCAAAAACAGTATAATCAAAAGGTATTTGGTGAGTTTGTGGGATATAAGAGATAAGTTTTGCCAACTCTTTGTTTTTATACTCATTTATATTTTTTGATAATATTTTTATATCTGCTTTACTTTTATATATTCCCAAAAGCACTTTTAATAAAGTGGTTTTTCCACAACCATTTTTTCCAATCAAAGATAATATATCTCCTTGATGAAGTTCAAAATTTATATTTTTTAGAACCTCTTTTTTTTGGTAAGAAAAAGAGATATCTTTTGCATCAATTAAAAGCATTAAAACCCCTTTTTTGCACTTTTTAAAACCAAAATAAATATAGGTATTCCAATAATTGATGTAACAATACCTATTGGAATTTCAAAGCTAAAAATTATTCTTGAGCTATTATCAACAATAAGTAAAAATATTCCTCCTATAATGGCACTTATTGGAAGAACTATTTTATTATCAGCTCCAAATAAGAATTTTGTAATATGTGGAATTATAAGTCCAATCCATCCAATAATACCTGCTAAAATAACACTTAAAGCACTGATAAAAGTAGCCACTAAAATAACAATAATTTTAATCTTTTTTGTATCAACTCCCAAAGCTTTTGCTTCTTCATCTCCTAAGCTTAAAGCATTTAGATATTTTGATAGAAAAATTAAAATAAATACTCCTAAAAGTATAGGAATAGTTAAATTCCAAACTATAGATGAAGTGCTAAAAGATAAGCTTCCCATAAGCCAATAGGTAATTGCTGGAAGAGTATCATAAGGATCAGCACTATATTTTAATATCGACAAAAGTGCAGAAAATAAAGAACTACTTATAATTCCTCCAAGAACTAAAATAATCATATTTTTTTCATTTGAATAGATATAAGAGATAAAAAGTGCAAAAATAACTGCTAAAAAACCAAAAATAAATGTGCTAATATTTATAAAAAACCAACTCCAACCTAAAACCATTCCTAAAGCTGCTCCAAATGAAGCACCACTTAAAACTCCTAAAATTCCAGGAGAAACAAGTGGATTTACAAACATAGCTTGAAATGAAGCTCCTGAAATTGCTAAAGAAGCACCAATTATTACAGCAGCTATAATTCGTGGTAATCGTATATCAAATATTATACTTTTAAGCATTTCGTATTGTTCTTGTGATAGATTTGAAGAGAAACCAAATATTGCTTTTATAAAATTTATATAGTTATCGAATGAAATCTCATAGTTTCCAATAAATAGTGAACTATTCATTAAAACTACTAGAATAATAATTAGGAAAATAGATTTATTCAATATCTTTGCCCATAATATGATTTAATTCAATATTACTTAGCTCTAAACCTAAAAATAGTGAGTAAAACTCTTTTGCATCTTTGTTTATATCAATTTCATAACTATTACTATGTAAAATATTTAGTAACCACTTAAGCCCCAATATTTTCATAAAAGATGGTGGTCTATCAAACCAACTAAAAGGACCTTTAGGTAAAAAATATACTTTTTTATTTTTTACTGCATCTATAAATTGCCATTTTGGATCACTATAAACTTTTTTATAAAACTCTTTTTCATAAACCAAAATAATTTCAGGATTGTAAGATAAAACTTTCTCAAAGTTTATAAGCTCTTTTCCATAAGTATTTGAATTTTGGCATTTATGAACATTGTCCCCACTAGCTAAAGTTATTAGTTCAGATCTTATTGATTTATCACACTCTGTTTCAAGTCCATTGTTACCTTGAGCATAATATACTCTTGGTTTTTCTTTGACTTTTTTTGATAGCTCTTTAGCTTCATCTAAAACTTTTTTTGCGTAATTTTCTAACTCTTTTGCTCTTTTTTCGTTTGAAGTTAATTTCCCTAAATATGAAAAAGAGTTAATAATATCTTCTATAGAGTTAGCTTTTATATAGAAAAATGGGATATTTATATTTCCTAAAGAGTCTCTTATTCTCTTTTCACTTTGATTTTTTGAAGTTTCACTTAAAAGGATTACATCTGGATTTATCTTTAAAATCATTTCACTATTTGGTGTATTTCCTTTACCAAACCAACCACCAATTATTGGAAGACTTTTTATAGTTTCATCTATATAAATGGCTTCTACTTTATTAAAAGGGAAATTTAATCCAGCAATTTTGCTCTTATCTATAGCATATAAAGAGTATAAAATTGTAGGAGTTGAAGCATAAATTTTATCTACTTTTTTTATCTCTATATCTTTCTCAAACATATCTTTGTAACTATTTGCATTTGCATAAGAATATAGAGATAAAATCAAAAAAATCATTTTAAACATAACAGACCTTTTTTATTTGATCTGCTACTGTTTTATTTATATAAAGTGTTATCTTCATCTAAAATTTATATGTTAAATTTGAGTATATAACTCTTCCACTTTCTGGGTAACCATAACTATATTCATAGTTTTTACCAAATATGTTTGAAGCACCAACATCAAGAGTTAAACCTTTTACAAATTCATAAGCAATTTTTGCATTCCAAATAGTAGCTCCACCTACATCTTTATTTCTATCATTTTGGTCTGTATGCCTACTTGAAGAGTATTGCATATTTATATTTGTTGTTAAACCCTTTACAGGTCTGTATGTTGTTCCTAATACTACTTTATGCTTTGGAGCATCTATAATATCTACTTTATTATCTCTATCTTCTGCTAAAAGTCTTGTGTAGCTTGCATCTATATCAAGAGTATTGCTTAATGAATAAAAATACTCTAACTCATAACCCATATGTTTAACTTTTCCAATATTATTGTTTTTAGCTACTTGGTCATTTTTAGGAGCATTTGGATTAATAATCTCTTCTTGAATATAATCTTTTACATCTGAATAAAATAAAACTGATTTTATTCCTTGATTTTCAAATACTTTATTTACACCAATTTCATAGTTTATAGTTTTTTCAGGTTTTAGTTCTGGATTTGGTATTTGTTTACCAAATCTATAAGAGTATCTCTCTTTTAAACTAGCGAATCTTGTTTTTTTAGCAATACCTGCATATAAATTAAAAGTTTCATCTATATCATACTCAAATTTTATCATAGGGTTAAAAGAGTTTGAACTTGCATGGTCGAATTCGCTACCGTAATTTATATCTGGTTTTTTATTGTTTGCTTCTTTTACCTTGTCTTTATCCCAACTAGCTCCTGCAATTACTCTAAAATTATCTGTAAATCTAAAAGTATCCTCTAGTCCAATAGATAGATAATCCATCTTTTTAGTATAAGTTTTTCCACTATCATTATCTTCTTGAGTATCTCTTTTTATATGAAATGCCAGTTTTAAACTATTTCTTTGTGTATCATACTCTCCTAGCTCAAGTGATACGCCTTTTGTATTTGCATCATATGGTGTTGGAAGAGCATTTTTATTTAATTTAGAAAATGTTTTATCAGTAAAGAAGAGCATATTATCTTCATATTTATCATAAAATACTCTACTTTTTAAGTAAGCATATTTAAAATTTGTATTTGATAGAAAATAGAAACTCTCTTTGTTTGAATAGTCCCATTGTCTATAGGGTCCAGCTTGTTTTCCTTTTGGCGGTACTGCAAAAATATCAGTTGGCATCCCTTTTTCTGTTTTTTGATTTATATAATTAAATGCATACTCATCTGTATCATTTGGAGTGTATCCAACTTTAAGATTTATATTTTTATCAGTTTTATATGAGTTTACTCTTTTATCATTATCTTGATTTGAATTTGAGTTAAAATTACTTGACATTGGAATATAGTCTCTATCTAAATATGAACCACTTGCTTGAATATAGTATTTACCTTGGTTTGTTCCTAAGTTTATATAAGTTTTTTTACCATCTCCACTAAATACTCCTGCGCTTATAGAGCCCTCAAGCTCTTTTGTTGGTTTTCTTGTAACTAAATTTATTGCTCCAGCAAAAGTATTAATTCCTAAAAGAGGAGAACTCAAACCTTTTGTTACTTGAATTTTATCAAGATTAAAAGTTGTATAGTTTGATAAATCTACATAACCCTCACTAGGTACATTTATAGCAATTCCATCTATAAAAACAGGTGAATGTCTAGCACTAAAGCCTCTTATAGAGATTGTTTGCTCCCCTCTTGCCCCATATCCATAAGTGTTTAAACCACTAATTGTATTTAGTGCATCTACTACACTATTTTTTTCTTGTAATTTCATATCTTCAGCACTTATTTCATTGCTTTTAAATCTACTATCTGAATTTTTATTTTCAAATATATCAATTTGACCTAAATTTGTTGTTTCACTCGCAAGTAATTTTCCTGCAAAAAGTGTTGTAGCTACAACTAAGCTTAACTTTCTATACATATTTTTCCTTTATTTATTTTTGTATATAACGCTATTGAAAAAAATTTATACTCCTACTATTGATGGAGTAAAAGCCTTTGTACTAATAGTTACTTTTTCTCCTATTTTTAAACTTTTTAACTCTTCATTTGAAACTACAACCTCTATTAGCTGTTGACCTATAGATACAATTGCTACATTTATTACATCAACTTTTATAATCTCTAGTAAGAGTCCTTCAAAAGAGAGTTTTTGGCTACCTTTTGTTTTTAAAAGTATCTCTTTTGAACTTCCATCTTTTACTATTTTTCCATCTTTTAAAACTAAAACTCTTGAAGCCATTTTATACATTTCGCTAGGATCATGACTTATCATAATTGTTGTTGTTTCAAACTCTTTATGTAAAGATAGTATCTCATCTTGAAGTTTTGCTCTAATGCTAAAATCTAAAGCAGATAGTGGTTCATCTAATAAAAGTAGTTTTGGCCTCTTCATTAAAGCTCTACAAAGACTTACTCTTTGTTGTTGTCCACCACTTAAACTATTTATATCTCTATTTTTTAGCTCATAAAGATTTGTAAGATTTAAAAGATATTTTGCCAACTCTTTATCTTTTTTCACAAATAGAAGATTATTTATTACATTTAGATTTGGGAAAAGAGCATAGTTCTGAAATACAAAACCAATATCCCTTTTTTGAATAGGTTTAATATATTTTTCACCTTGCCAAATATTACCATCTACTTCTATTTTGGAATTTGAATCTTCAAGACCTGCTAATATTCTAAGAAGTGTTGTTTTCCCAGCTCCACTTTCTCCACTTAAAGCTACAAACTCACCTTTATTTATATGTAAATTTATATTTAAATGAAGCTCTCCATGACTTCCATGAAGCATTTTACTTATTTTTAAATCTATCATATAAGTTTGCCTCTTTTATTTTTACCATTAAAAATATAGACTAAAAGCAAAGTTATAAAACTAATAACAATCATAATAAGGCTATAAATATGTGCATTTTTGTAGTCTAAAATCTCTACAAATTCATATATTGCAATAGCTGCAACTCTTGTCTCATTTGGAATACTTCCACCAATCATTAAAACAACTCCAAACTCCCCAACAGTGTGAGCAAAACTAATTACCAAAGCAGTCATTAAAGATGGTTTTATATTTGGTAGAGCTATAAAAATCATAGTTTTAAATTTACTTTTTCCACTTATATAACTAGCTTCTAACATATTTTTATCTAAGCTCTCAAAACCACTTTGAAGTGGTTGCACCATAAATGGAAAGCTATAAATACAACTTGCAATAATTATTCCATAGAAATTGAACACAAGTTTTATTCCAAAATACTCTTCAAAAAATATCCCAATAGGTGAGTTATGAGATAATCCCCAAAGAAGATAAAATCCTAAAACTGTAGGAGGAACTACTAATGGCATAGTTGAAAGTGCTTCTAAAAATGGTTTTGATTTTGACTTTGTTTGAGATAAATACCAAGCAAGTGGTAAACATATCACAAACAAAATCAAAGTGGTAATAAATGCCAATTTAAAAGATAAAATAAATGGAGCATAATCTACATTTAGTAAATAATTAATCATTTAATATCCTTAAAATTGATAAATCACTAGCTTTAATTAAAATATTTACTTCATCATTTTCTTTTAAATCTAATTTTATTTTTGAATCTTTTGTAATAATACTTTCAAAAAAAGTATCAAATGCTTTTAAAGATAGTGAGCTTAAAAGCTCACCATCTTTAATATTTGAGATTTTTGTAAGAATTTGGTTTGATAGGCTAATCTCTTCTATATGATTTTTTGAAATTATTACATTTGATGGTTTTACCAAAAGTTCAACTCTTTTATTTATAGTTATATCACTATCTAACTCTAAACTCATCATTTTTAATGTAATACCATGAAAATCAAACTCTACAATATTTAAACTATCAATAGTTTTTATCTCTTTTACTTTTACAAAAAAATTCAAATTTTCTCCTAAACTATTTTACTAAGTAACCAAATTTTAAAAATATCTCTTTTGCTTTAGGGCTTAAGATAAAGTCATAAAAAGCATGAGCCTCTTTGTTATCTTTTGCTCTATTTAAAACCACAATACCTTGATCAATTGGAGTATATAGTTTAGGATCAACACTTATCCAATTTTTACCCTCTTTATACTGAGACATTTTCTCATCATATAAAGATGATTTTGCAATAAATCCAATATCAGCAGCAGTCATAGCGTAAGTAACTGCTTGAGAAATAGACTCAGCATATACAAACTTCTCTTCAACTTTTTCTAAAATATTTGCATTCTTAAGTGCTTCAACTGCAGCTGTTCCATAAGGTGCAGTTTTTGGGTTTGCAATAGCAATTTTTTTTATATTATTTTCAGAAACAAGAGTAATACCTTTTGAAAAATCTAGCTCTTTAGAGCTAAGCATTGCTAAACTTCCTTGTGCATAAATTACTGGTTCTCTAGCAGTTAATCCCTCTTTCTTTAAAATCTCTGGAAATTTCATATCGGCGCTCATAAAAACATCAAATGGTGCACCATTTTGAATTTGAGTTGTGAATTTTCCACTAGCTCCAAGAACTACTTCAACTTTTGTATCTTTATTTGTTTTATTAAACTCTGCTATTAAATCATTTATAGCATAAGAAACATTTGCTGCAACAGCTATATTTATTGTTCCAGCAAAAATAGTTGAACATAAAAATAGTAATCCTAAAACAATCTTTTTCATATTTTTCCTTATTTTCCAATCATAATATCAGATGCTTTTATAATAGCATCAACACTAGTTCCCACTTTAAGTCCCATTTTCTCTATAGAGTTCATAGTAACTATTGATACAACTTTGTCACCATTGCCAATATTTATAATAACCTCAGCATTAACAGCTCCAACATTTATAGCTTCAATAGTTCCTTTTAAACTATTTCTAGCACTTAGTTTTAAGTTTGTATCAGTTGATAATAAAATATTACTAGATTTAATAACAGCAACAACTTCATCACCTTTATTTAAACCTAAATTCTCCACTGCACTATTTGTAATAATAGATACAATTTTATTTTCACCTTTTAGTTTTAATGCTACTTCGCTATTAACTGCACCATCTGTTATATTTTCAATAACTCCAACAATTTGGTTTCTAGCACTTATTTGCATTGATAATCTCCTTATAGTTTTTAAAGAACCACTGTTTAAATCAGTAATTCTATTTAGGTTTTCTATAAACTTTCTATGCTCCTCTTTTAATAGAAAATAGCTCTTTAATAGCTTTTTTCCATACTCTGTAAGAGTTGTACCACCACCATTTACTCCCCCTGTCTCTCTTAGAACAATTGGGGTAGTTGATAGATTATTCATAGCTTCAATTGCTTCCCAAGCAGCTTTATAGCTCATAGGAACCTCTTTGGCAGCTTTATTAATAGAGCCTGTTTTTTCTATGGCAAGAAGAAGTTCTATTCTTTTTTCTAGTAAAAAAGGCTGATTAAAAAGCTCTAAAGTTAAATTTGATGATATAGACATCTTTTTTCCTTTGTTATAACTAAAAGTATATAACGTAAGAAAATCTTAGCATTATATACTTTAATAAATAATGATGTAGGTCAAATTTTGTTTTACAAAATATCCTAAAAAATGGTATTATTTTAATCTAATCTTGCATAAAAGGGTATAAAATGCAGATAAATTCGCTTCTTAGTTACTTTATTTTAACTTTAGTTTTTAGTTTTTTAATAGGATTAGAGTTGAAGGCATATCAAATAAAATATCATTCTGATACTAAAAAAAACTCTTTGGGTACGACAAGAACTTATACTTTTTTAGGAATGTTAGGATTTATTCTTTATAAATTAGATACTACATATTTTTCTGTATATATAAGTGGTTTTTTTGCATTTACTCTACTTTTTGCAATTTTGTACAATAAATATATAGATGAAAAGATGAGTATTATCTTATATTTGGTTTTGCTTGTAGTCTATAGTTTTGGACCACTTATAAATTTATATCCTGTTTGGTTTAGCTCTTTAATCTTTGTAATTACAATATTTTTATTAAACTCTAAAGAAAGAAATCTAAGGTTTAAAATTGATATAAATCTTTATGAACTAGAGACTATTGGAAAAATAGTGTTACTTTTAGCAGTTATTTTACCTCTTCTTCCTCAAGATAAAAATATACCTTACTTAGAGATATCAGCATATAAAATATGGCTTACAGTTGTTGTAATTGCACTTATTTCATATATATCTTACATTATTCAAAAATATATTTTCCCCTCAAAAGGTATGTTTTTAATGGGTTTATTGGGTGGAATATACTCTTCAACTGCAACTATTATTGTAATATCAAAAAAAGCTTTATGTTTAAAGGAAAACAATATTATAGGAGCTTCTATATTTGCTGCTATTTTAATGATGTATTTTAGGGTTCTATTTTTAACATATCTATTTAATAAAGAAGTAGCAATGGCTATTCTTATACCACTTATTTTTTTAATACTAATTACTCTAGCACTTACTTTAGGATTTTATTTTAAATCAGAAAAAATTAGTTATAGTGTTGAAGCAATAGATACAAATCCTTTGGAACTTAGAACAGCATTTATTTTTGCTATATTATTTGTATTAACTATGTTTATTACAAATCTAGTTATAGAAAATTTTGGATTAATAGGACTTCAATTCTTATCTGTAGTTGTTGGATTTTCAGATATAAATCCATTTATATTATCTTTATTAACTGCAAAGTATAGTGTTACAACTTCAACAATAGCATCATCAATTCTGATAGCCATAGGAAGTAATAATATTTTGATCTCTTTTTATTCGCTATTTTTTGGAAAAGATAAGACAAAAATAGCATCAATACTTTTAGCACTTTTAGGTTTTATTACTATTTTAGTAGGATTTATTTTATAAAATCCTACTAAAAGTTACACTTTGCTTAAATTTTAACTATTAATTCATTTATCTAATAAAAAATATATATAAAATAGATATAATCCTAATCTTAAAAGATTAATAAACGATGAGTATAAAACTTACAGCAGAAGTTTAACTAAAACAATATACTCATCGCTTATTAATCAATATTCATAGCTTTTAAATAGTCACTAATTTTTGGAATATTATCAACTCTACAAACCATACAAGTTGGGATATATGCCTCTTCTTTTGGTAAAATAGTCATTTTTATATCTTTATCATAACCCATTTTTCTTACAATACTATAAGGAAGTAAAGATTTCCCCATGCCAACTTTTATACAAGAGAGAATTGTCTCTAAGTTACCAAGAGGGATAGTTTTTTCTATATAGATATTTCTCTCTTTGCAATAATCTTTTAGAAAATCATCATAAACACAACCATCTTTAAAGCTCAAAGTTACGTTTGGATTGTGTGATTTAAAAGGTTCTAAAATAGCTATCTCCTCTTCAAATTTCTTTAAAACCATTAGATTATTATTTGTAGGTTCTCCGCTAATAAAAGCTATATCAACTTTATAATCCATTATCAACTGTAAAATATCTTTTGTTGTTCCTGTAAAGAGTTCTAATTGGGTATTTGGAAAATCGTTATGGAGTTTCAATAAAAATGGAGAAATTCTAACTGCTGCATTGCAGTCTGTTGAACCAATTTTTAAATTTCTAAGTTCATTTGTATTTAATAAACTTGCAATTGTATTCTCCATCTTATGAATAATTTCCAAAGCTTGAGGATAGAACTTTTCTCCACTAGGAGTTAAAATAACACCTTTTGGAACTCTGTAAAATAGCTCAACTCCTAGAGTCTTTTCAAGTTGTTTTACCCTTGAAGTTACATTTGATTGAGCAAATTTTAGCTCATTTGCAGCCATTGAGATACTTTTATTATTTGCAACACTTACAAAAACTCTTAATAAATTCAAATCCATATCATTTTTCCTTATATCACATATCATTATTGATTATTTGACATAAAATAACCTTTAGTGATATGATAACAAAATTTTAAGAAGAGATAAAGAGATGATAAAATTGTTTGATAGAAATAACAACATTGCAATTCTTATTGCTGGGATATTTTCAATAATAATTGGGCTTGGAGTAGCAAGATTTGCTTTTACAGGTTTGATACCTGCTATGCTTGATGATTATATTACTATTAAGTTCGTAGGGATACTAGCTTCACTAAATTTTGCTGGATATTTGGGTGGTTCTATTTTTTCTATTTTTATAAAAGATATAAATTTTAAAGTATATCTTTATAGATTGGGAGTTTTTTTAGCTATAACTACAACTTTTATTTTAGCTTTTAGTTCAAATGATACTTTGTGGTTAATAGGAAGAGTTTTGGGTGGTTTTGCAGGAGCTATGTGTTTAATTGTTGGAACTTCAATAGTGATGCAAAAGTTAACTATAAAAAGTAAAACAAAAGCTATGGGAATACACTTTAGTGGAATAGGATTCTCTATTTTAACAACAGATTTAATAGCAAGATTTGTTTTAAGCATGGGTTATACATGGAGAGATAGTTGGACAATTCTAGCTATTTTTGCTCTTGTTTTATCAGTTTATAGTATGTATATTTTATCTTTTGATAAAGAGATAAAGCAAAATGCGGTAAAGGTAAAGTTTGATTTTACTATTTTTACACCTTTTGTTATAGTTTTGATTATCGCATATTTTACAGAAGGTGTTGGCTTTGTAGTACAAGCTACATTTTTACCAGATATTATAAATAATCTAAAAGGTTTAGATGGTTTTGGAAGTATTACTTGGACTTTAGTTGGAGTGGCTGGTATTCCATCTTGTATTATTTGGATGTTATTGGCTCATAGATTTGGAAGCTCAAATATAATAATAATTGCACTTTTACTTCAAGCAGTAGGAATTTTAATTCCAGTTCTATCTTCAAATGTTTACTTAAATCTTCTAAGTGGAGTTTTATATGGAGGAACTTTTATAGGACTTGTTGCACTTTTTATGAATTTAGGAGGGCAACTATCAAAAGGAAATCCTGTTGTTTTGATGGGTGCTATGACCTCTTCATATGGAATAGGGCAGGTTATTGCTCCACTATATAGTGTTTATTTTATAGAAAAATATGGAAGTTATGATTATGCTTTGATTTTAACAGCAGTAATAGTTGTTGCTGGAGCTATTTTACTTCTACTTGCAAAGAAGTTTGAACCAGAGATAGAGTAATAATATTATTTAAAGAATTATCTAAAATATGATACTATTTTTGTATTTTATTTTAAAAGGTGCAAAAGATGCAAAAAGATAGACTATATTTAGATAGTTTTCCAGATGAGAGAGGATATTTTGGTAAATTTGGTGGTTCATTTATTCCACCTCAATTAGTAGAGCCATTTAATGAAATAAATGAAGCATATAAAAAGTTATCAAAGGATTTTAACTTTTTAAATGAGTTAAAATCTATTAGAAAATATTATCAAGGAAGACCAACACCTGTCTATTTTGCAAAAAATCTATCAAATTTTGCTGGTGCTAATATATATTTAAAAAGAGAGGATTTAAACCATACAGGTGCTCATAAACTAAATCACTGTATGGCTGAAGCATTACTTGCAAAATATTTAGGTAAGAAAAAGTTAATAGCTGAAACAGGTGCTGGACAACATGGTGTTGCACTAGCAACGGCTGCTGCTTATTTTGGTTTAGAGTGTGAAATTCATATGGGTGAAGTTGATATAAAAAAAGAGCATCCAAATGTGGTAAAAATGAAGATCTTAGGAGCAAAAGTAGTTCCTGTAAGTAAAGGTTTAAAAACTTTAAAAGAGGCTGTTGATAGTGCATTTGAGAGCTATTTAAATGATACAAAAAACTCACTTTTTGCAATAGGAAGTGTAGTGGGTCCTCATCCATTTCCAAAGATGATTAGAGATTTTCAAAGTGTTGTTGGCTTTGAAGCAAAAGAGCAATTTTTTGAGATGACAGGAAAATTACCAGATGTGGTAGCTGCTTGTATTGGAGGTGGAAGTAATGCTATGGGAATATTTAGTGGATTTATTGAGGATAGTGTAGATCTATATGCAGTTGAACCAGCAGGAAAAGGTGAAAAAATAGGTGAGCATAGTGCAAGTATTACTTATGGAAAAGAGGGAGTTATGCATGGCTTTAACTCTATTATGTTAAGTGATGAAAATGGTGAACCAGCCCCTGTACATAGTATTGCAAGTGGGATAGATTATCCAAGTGTAGGACCAGAACATGCATATTTAAGTAGTATTGGAAGAACGAAAGTGGCTCTTTGTAGTGATACTGAAGCAATTGAAGCATTTTATACACTTTCCAGATTAGAAGGAATTATTCCAGCTTTAGAGTCATCTCATGCAGTTGGATTTGCTATAAAATATGCTAAGAGTGAAGAGAATTTTGGGAAATCTATTTTAATAAACCTTAGTGGAAGAGGAGATAAAGATATAGATTTTGTGATAGAAAACTTTCCAGAAAATTTATAAAAGTAGGGATAACCCTACTTTATAAAGAGATTATTTTTTCTTAGCTTCAATATCTACTTTAATTTTTACTTCATTTGCAACAGCAACTCCACCTAGCTCTATAGCTTTATTCCATTTTAAATCAAAGTCTTGTCGATTTATTTTTCCCTCTAGTGAGAAACCTACCTTATCACCCAAAACTGAAATATCTTCAACTTTTAAAGTTACAGGTTTTGAAATTCCTCTTATTGTAAGAGTTCCTTCCATTTTTCCATCATCACCATCTGCTTTATATGATGTCATAGTAAAAGACATTTTAGGAAATTTTTCACTAGCAAAAAAGTCATCACTTCTTAAGTGGTTATCTCTATCACTTATTCCTGTATCAATAGATTTTGTCTCAACATTCGCAACAAGCTTTTTAAATGTTTTATTTGCATTATCAAACTCTAAATCTGCATCATAAGATGTAAATTTTCCATGAACATTTGTAATCATCATATGCTTTACACTAAACCCAACATTTGAGTGAGCGTTATCAACCGTATATGGAGCAGCCATTAGTAAACCTCCCGATAAAATCATTGCACTAGCAATTTTAGATAATAAGTTCATTCCAACCCCTTTATTTTAAATTTACTCCTAATCATATAACTTTAAAGTTAATAAAAAATAAAATTTCATAGATGAGCTTTTTTTTCTATAAATATATAAAATATTGTAGGAATAATAAAAAGAGTTAGAAATGCTGAACTAAGCATTCCACCAATCATAGGAGCAGCTACTCTTTGCATTATTTCACTTCCTACTGAGCTTATATACATAATTGGAATAAGTCCACCTAAAATAGCAAAAAGGGTCATTAGTTTTGGTCTTAGCCTTAAAACAGCACCTTGATAAATAGCCTCTTTTATACTCTGTTTTGTTTTGTTTGTAAGTTTCTTATATGCTTCATCTAAATATATCATCATAACTATAGATGTCTCAGCAGCAACTCCTAAAAGTGCCATAAATCCTACAATTACGGCAATAGATAGATTAAACCCTAAAAAATCTATATAAAAGAGTCCACCACTTAAAGCAAAAGGGAGAGTAAAAAATATAATCAAAGTGTATTTTAGATTTTTTAGTGCCATATATATTAAAATAAAAATAAATACCAAGACCAAAGGTATTATTAATAATAGTTTATCCATAGCGTGTTTTAAAAATTCACTTTGCCCTGACCACTCAAAATAGTAACCACTTGGAAGTTTAAAATCTTTTAAAAGCATATTTGCTTTTATCTTATACTCATCTATTGAGTAGCTTGTTTTTGGGCTTATATAGATATATGCAACTTTTAAAGCCTTTTCAGATTGAATAATACTAGGGCTCTCTTCATAATTTAAAACAGCAAAAGTTTTAAGAGGTTTGAAACCTAAATTTGTCTTTATTTGAAGGTTTTCTAAAGCCTCTAAGCTCTCTCTTTGCTCTGCTTGATATCTAATACTTATTGGATATCTTTCTAAGTTATCCAAAAATAGTGTAAGTTGTTCTGCTCCAACTCCAATACTTAAATTCTCCAAAATATCGTCTTTATTTATACCATATCTACTTAAGCTCTCTTCATCTATTTTTATATTTAAATAGTAACCTTGATTTATCTTATCAGCACTAACACTCATAGTTCCTTCATGAGTTTTTAAAATGTTCTCTATTTTGCTACTCTCTTCTTGAAGTATTTGTAAATCTTTTCCATATAGTTTTATTCCTAAAGGTGTTCTAATACCTGTAAGTAACATATCAATTCTTCCTTTAATAGGGTATGTCCATGTATTAATCAAACCTTTTATTTGAAGCTTTTTATCCATCTCATCTATTAGTTTTTTATATGTCATTCCATCTCGCCATTGTGATTGAGGTTTAAAAGTTATGATTGTTTCAAGCATTGCTAGTGGAGCAGGGTCTGTTGCAGTAGCAGCTCGTCCAGCTTTTGCAAAGCTATTTTCTACTTCAGGGAATGATTTTATTACCATATTTGTCTTTTGTGCCAATTCACGTGCTAAATTAGTACCTATACCATAAGGAGTTACAGGCATATACATAAATGTTGCTTCATTTAGTGTTGGCATAAATTCCCACTTTTGTTTTGAGTATGTATAAATTCCCAAAAACAAAATAAAAAAGAAAATAGTAAGTATTAAATATTTTAGTTTTAAACTAAGTTTTAAAAGTGGAGAGTATATCTTTATAAAAAAGTTATTTAAGATATTTTTATCTTCACTTACTATTTTTCCTTTTATAAAATAGAGCATTAAAATAGGAACTAATGTAATAGAGATTATAGCCCCACCTAGCATTGCAAAAGTTTTTGTAAAAGCTAGTGGAGAGAATAGTTTTCCCTCTTGTCCACTAAGGGCAAAAATTGGTAAAAAAGATACAACTATTAATAAAAGAGCAAAGAATATAGGACGACCAACCTGTTTTGCTGATTCAATAATTACTCTAAATCTCTCTTCTTCACTAATATTCTCTTTTCCTTGAAGATGTTTATGAGCATTTTCTACCATTACAATTGTTGCATCAACCATAGCCCCAATTGCTATTGCAATTCCACCTAAACTCATAATATTTGAACCAATACCAAATAGTTTCATAAGTAAAAAGCTAATTAGCACCGTTAGAGGAAGAGTAATGATTATAATTAAAGCACTTCTAAAATGGAGTAAAAATAATCCAACAATTATCATAACAATTATTGATTCTTCAACTAAGGTTCTTTTTAAAGTATCAATAGCAGCATCTATTAGTGAGGTTCTATCATATACCTCAACCACCTCAACATCTTCAATATGTAGAGTTTTTAGCTTCTCTTTTACCTTTTGTATTGTGCTATAAACATTAGTTTTGTATCTAGTAACTACAATACCTCCAACAACTTCTCCTTCTCCATTTAATTCAGCTACTCCTCTTCTATCAAGACTTGTAAGGTTTATAGATGCCACATCTTTTATTTTTAATGGAGTATTATTTAAAGTTTTAATTGTAATCTCTTCGATATCTTTTTTAGATTTTAAATATGCTCTTGCACTAATAATGTTTTCGTAGCCATTTTCAAGTATTACTCTAGCTCCACTATCATTGTTATTCATAGTTATTGCATCTTTTAGCTCTTTTATACTTATATCATACTGCACTAACTTATCTTGGTTTAAAGTTATCTCATAACTTCGTACAAAACCTCCAATAGTTGCAACTTCACTAACTCCATCAACTCCCAAAAGTGCAAACTTATAAAAATAGTCTTGTAGGGTTCTTAGCTCATCAAGGCTTTTACTATTTGATTTTAAAGCATATTGATAAGCCCAACCAACTCCAGAAGCATCTGGACCTAGTTTTACCTTTGCTAATGAGGGAAATGTTCCTTGAAGAGTTGAAAGTTGTTCTAAAATCCTACTTCTAGCATCATATAAATCAACTCCATCTTTAAAAATAATATATATCATAGAGTTTGAAAAGCTACTCATAGCTCTAATTGTTTCAATATTAGGTAGGCTCATAAGATTTGAAATAAGTGGGTAAGATATTTGTTCTTCAATAGTTTTTGCACTCTGGTTTGCCCACTCAACTTCAATAATTACTTGATTTGCAGAGAGATCAGGAATAGCATCTAAATTTGTATTTTTTATAGCAATAATAGAAGCAAAACTAAGTAGAAAAAAGATAAAAAGAACTACAAATCTGTTTTTTACACTTAAATCAATTATCTTTTCAACCATTTTCTACCACTCCTCATCACTATTTGCATCATACAATCTATTTGTCATAGCATCTGCATCATATAAAAACAGGGAGTTATTTATCACCTCTTCATCTAAATTAAGCCCACTAATTACCTCATAAAGATTACTATCTAGTCTTTTAGCTTCTATTTTCTTAGGAGTAAAAGAGCCATCTTCTTTTGGGATAAATACAAAATAGCCACTATCTTTTTTTATAATAGCTGTTTTTGGAAGAGTTATAATCTCATCTTTGCTAATCTCTATTCTTACTTTTCCAAACATAGCTGGATAAATTTTAGAATCTTTATTTTCCAAAACAAATCTTACATCAATAGTTTTATTCTCATTAAAAATAGGGTATATGAAATCAACTTTTGCTATAAAGGTTTTATCAAAGCCATCTATATTTATCTTTGCATTAAGATTCTCTTTTATAAATTTTAAATCTTCTTGATAAATAGTAGCAATAAACCAAATATTATCCAAAGATGAGATTGTAAATATGGTTTTTCCACTCTCAACAAAGCTTTTATTATTTATATTTTTTTGTGTGATTATTCCAGAAATAGGGGAGCTAATAACTAGATTATTATTTGAAAATTTCGCATTTTGTATATCATAGCTTAATAGCTTTTGATAACTTTTTTTATATAGAGTTTCATCTATATCTTTAACTATCTTTAACTCATTTTGTAAATTTGCTATCTCTTTTGAATAGATACTATAAAGCTCTTCACCTTTTTTTATACTCATATAATTTTTATTTGCATTTAAATTAGTAATATATCCATCAAATCTACTTACAATATCAATAGTTTTTTCTTCATTTAATTTTGTAATTCCATAATACTCTTTTGTATCTATATAACTTGTTTTCTTTGCTTTAATTTTTTCTATATTAAATAGTTGTTTTGCATCAATTTGTTCTGCACTAAGATTTAATATAGTAAAAATTAAAAAAAGTAGTAGTTTTTTCATTTCACACCTCTGTTTGAATAGTAGATTAGTTCGCTGTAGTTTGCAAAGTATTTCTCTAAAACTTCGCTAGCTTTTAGTTCATAATCAATTAGCTCATTTACGCTTTTTAAAATATCCTCAACTCTTGATTTATCAAATGATAAAGAGTTCTCTAAACTCTTTTGTAACTCTCTTTTTATTGGTATTATTTCATTTTGTAAAATATTATAGTTTGCTTTATATTGTTCAATATTATTTAAGTATATTTCAGATTGAACTCTTAGATTTTTTAATTGACTCTGCTCTTTATTGTTTGTCTCATTTGTATTTAAATTCGCTTTTAATTTATTAATATTTTCTGTTTTGTATATTGGAAGTGGAATAGAAACTGTAACATTTGCATAATCTTGCTCTTTGTTTTGCATATACTCTAAAGCCAAGGTTACTTCACTAAATTTCTTTGCCTCTTCAAGCTTTGAAATATCTTTATATTTTTGACTTATTGTTTGAAGAGATTTTATCTTTGGATGAGAGTTTAAACTCTCTATTACTCTTTTTTTATCAATATCTTTTATAATAAGATTATCATTAATTTTTTCAATTTTCTCATAGCTTAAAAGCTCTAAATTTAGGTATAAATTATCTTTTGTAGTTTGTAGTTCATTTAACCTCATATTTAACTCAGACTTTGATATTTTTGTATTTAATATCTCATTTAAAGTTGTATTTTCATACATATATGAGTTTGTATATAGCTCTTCAACCCTATTTAGATTTTTTTGGTACTCTTTTAGAAGTTTTAGTCTATTTTCTAAAATTAAGATTGAGTATGAATAAGAGTAGATTTTTGACTCAAATTCAAGCTTTTTATCTTCTAAATCAAACTCTATTAAAGTTTTCTCTTTTTTAGCAATACCCTCTTCAAGGTTTAATCTATCACCTATAGGAATTGCTTGTGAAAACTCCACTCCATACTCTTTTTGATCATTTAGGTAATTTTTGTTTAGTGCAATATTATTTGTCTTAAAACTCAACATCGGGTTTTGCCAATTTTTTGCCTGTTTTATTTGGAAATTTGCAATTTCAATAGATTTTTCAAGACTTTTTATATCAAAATTATTTTCCAAGCTCTTATTTACAATCTCATTTATAGAGTTTGAAAATAGTGAGTTTATAGTAATAATTAAAACAAAAACTACCTTTTGCATATTAGAAACTTACACTACTTTTTATAGAGTGAATCTTTTCATCTGCTGTTTTAAATCTAAGATTATATTGCCATGTTCCATCCATACAAAAGTTAATCACAAAACTATAAACATCACCTTTATAAGTTCCAACACCTTCATGTTCCATATATGGCATACCTGGCATCTCTGGCATAAAAAACTTTGCCTTTACTTGAGCATCTTTTACCAAAACTCCATCTTTTGTGATTTTTGCATAAAACTCATTGCTTCCTGCACTTAAATCTCTTTTACTACTTAGCTCAATACTATAACCATCAACTTCAAACTTCTCTTTTAAAGAGTCTGCGTTTAAAAAACTACTTGCCAAGAATAGGGCAAAAAAGATTTTAAATAGATTTTTCATAAATACCATCCTTTTTTTTGATATTTGAAAATCTATCTAAGTTTGTGTGTAGTTTGTGTGTAGTTTAGAAAAATATTTTAAATGTAGTCTCTTTATTTTCTATAGAGCGTATCTCTAGTTTTAAATTATACTTTTTACAGATTTTGTCAACAATATTTAATCCTAAACCAAAACCACCACTTTGGTTTGTTGCTCTAAAGAATCTTTTAAAAATATCATCTAGTTTAGATTCTTCTATTCCTATTCCGTTATCTTTGATGCTTAATGATTTGTTTTTTAACTCTACTTCTATAAAGCCACCAATATTGTTGTATTTGACTGCATTTGAAAAAAGGTTATTAAACAGTCTTATAAAATCATCATTATTTATATAAAAACTAAACTCTTCAAGCTTTATTATAATATTTAGTTTTTTTCTTGAGAATATTGGTTCAAAGCTATCTATTTGCTCTTTTATAATCTTTGAAAGTTCTAAGTTTTCTAGCTTTTTTTCTATTTTATCTTCTAAAAAAAGAAAGGTTAAATCTTTATAGATCTCACTTACTCTATTTGCACTAAACTTTATTCTTTCTAGCTGTTTCTCATTTATATTTTCACTGCTACTTGACATTACTATGGCACTTATTGGAGTGTTTAACTCATGAGTTGTATCTTTTATAAAGTTATTTAATCTAACTCTTTCATCATTTATGGGTTTTAAAAATAGTTTTGCTAAATATACTCCAACTATAGAAATAATTGAATAAACAAATAAAAATATAAATATGATTTGATACTTTAAGCTATTTAATTTTGAACTAAAAGAAAAATCTTCTAAAGCTATATACCAGATGCCTAAATGTCCAACTGTAGAGTTATCAATTAGTTTTAAACTATCTTTTTTATGTATAAAACCTAGAGTATTCTCTAGCTTTTCATCTATTGAACCAAAAAGAAGTTCTCTGTTTTTATCATAAAAAGAGATTTTATAGCTATCATTTAAAATATATTTATCTTTATCAAATTTAAATTGATTCATATGCGAAACAATTATTTCATTAGAAACTTTTGAAAGAGTATTTTGCATATTTGATTTTATTAGATCAAAATAGAGGTTTTTCTCATTTTGATAGTAGAAGAATAGAGATAATAAAAGTAGCACAAAAGATGAGCCAAGATAAAGAGCTAAAAAGTTCCTAAAACTTCTTTTCTCACTAGATGTTAAGTCTATAACCAGCTCCTCTTATATTTAAAATCATCTCATCTCCCAAAAGTTTTCTAAGATTTTTTATATATGTTCTTATTGTACTATCATTTATACTATCTTCATAGCTATAAACATTGTTTATTATCTCATCTATACTAATAGTTTTTGCTCTGTTATTGTATAGATATAAAAGTATTTCAAACTCTTTCTTTGTTAAGTTCTGCCAAATATCATCCTTAATTATCTGTTGCTTCTCTATATCTAAAACTATCTTTTTATTAAGTTGGATTTCTTTATTTATATCTATATTAAAAAGCCTTTTTATATTGTTGATTCGTAAATCTAGCTCTTTTAACTCAAAAGGTTTTTTAATATAATCATCACATCCACTATCAAAACCTTTTTGCATATCTTCTACCATATTTAAAGATGTTATAAATATTGCTGGAGTTTTTATACTATTTTTTCTAAGCTCTTTTAGGAGTTCAAAACCATTCTTATTTGGTACATTTACATCTAGTAAAAGTAAATCAAAAGTTTGTGAATATAAGTGTTTTATAGCTTCATCATAAGAAAAGCTTGTAATAATTTTGTGATTTTGGTTTGAAAGATGTTCTTCTAGAATCTCATTTAATATTAAATCATCTTCAAGAAGTAGGATTTTCATTTTTAAGAAATGGGACAGAAGTCCCAAAAAACAGAATTAGAAACTTCTTCTAGGTCTGCTATCTCTTGGCTTGTCCTCTTTTGGCTTAGCTTCGTTTACTCTTAAAGTTCTACCATCAGTTTCTTTACCGTTTAGAGCTTCAATAGCAGCATTTCCAGCAGCAGCATCTTCCATTTCAACAAATGCAAAACCTTTTGATCTATTTGTCTCTCTATCCATGATAATTTTTGCACTTTTAACTGCACCAAATTTAGCAAAAACTGCTTCTAAATCTTTATCGCTCATTTTATACGATAAATTCCCAACGTAAATGTTCATATTTTTAATCCTTTGAAAAAGTTAGACATTATGCCTTAATATTTTTTCTAAATCAAGAGTTTTTAAAATTTTTTTCTAAAGTTTTTAAAACTCTTTTATTAACTTCATCAAAACCTAAGATAAAAAGTATGTCATAAACCGATGGAGCTTGTGTTGAACCTGTTAATGCTAATCTTATTGGTTGGAAAATTTGAGGAAACTTTAAACCTTTGTCACTAATAAACGGTTTAGTTAAACTCTCTAATGCTTCAATACTAGAGAAACTATCTTGATTTCTTTCTAAAAGAGCTAAATAATCTTTTAAAATCTCTATAGTATCCTCTTTTACAAATTTATTAACTCCAGCCTCTTCATAGCTATTTGGCTCATTTAAAATAAGTAAAATTGAGCTTTTTAGTTCTATTAGAGTATTTGCTCTTTGTTTTGAAAGATTTAAAATATCCTCTTTTTTAGAGCAATTACTCAAATCTAAATCAAAAAACTTCAACTCTTTTTCTAATCTATCATTTGAAGCATTTTTTATATACTCACTATTTAACCATAGTAATTTCTCGGCATTATAAGCTGATGCTGATCTATTTATATTTTTTGGGTCAAAGAATTCTAGCATCTCATCCATAGAAAAAATCTCTTGATCTTTGTTTGACCAACCAAGTCTTACTAAAAAGTTTAAAAGTGCTTCTGGAAGATAACCTAATCTTTTATACTCCATTACATCCATAGCACCATCTCTTTTAGATAATTTTTTACCTTCAGGGTTATTTATCATAGGAACATGGTAGAAATTTGGATGTTTTACTCCTAGGGCATTATAAATTACTATCTGTTTTGGAGTATTAGATAAGTGGTCATCTCCTCTTATTACATCGCTCATTTGCATTAACATATCATCAATTGTTACAACAAAGTTATAAGTTGGCATACCATTACTTCTAGCAATTACAAAATCATCAACAAATGATGCATCAAATTTTATATCCCCTTTTACTCCATCCATAAATCTAATTTCACCTGTTGTTGGTGCTTTTATTCTAATAACTGGCTCAATACCTTCAGGAATTTCTGGTAAAATTTTTCCCTCTTCTGGTCTCCATGTACCATCATATCTTGGAGTTTGTTTATTTGCTTCTTGAGAAGCTCTTAATCTATCAAGTTCATCTTTACTCATATAACATCTATAAGCATTTCCACTTTGTAATAATTTATTTATGTACTCTTTATAAATCTCTGTTCTTTTTGATTGGTACTCAACCTCTTTATCATAAGACAACCCAACCCAATCAAAGGCTTCAATTATAGCTTTTAAAGCATCTTCACTATTTCTTGCTAAATCTGTATCCTCAATTCTAAGTCTAAAAACTCCACTATTCTTTCTAGCCCATAAATAACTATATAGTGCAGTTCTAAGTCCACCTATATGTAAATACCCAGTTGGACTCGGTGCAAATCTTGTAACTACCATTTTTAACTCCTTTTTATTTTTCTTCTTCTTTATTGTGTAGATAAAATCCAACACCACTTCCAATCACAACCAAAACTATAAAAATCAATAAAGCTATCTCTAAAATTCCCACCTTAATCCTTTTTAATCTCTTTTTCTCTTAGTTGCCCACATGCAGCACTAATATCTAAACCTTTTGACTCTCTTATTGTACAAATAACACTTTTACTATTTAGAAAATCTTTAAATTTTATCATATCTTGTTCAAGTGGTCTTTGATAAGTCGTACCTGGATATGGGTTAAAATAGATTAGATTTACTTTTGCTTGTATTCCATCAAGAAGTTTTACAAGTTTTTTAGCAGCATCTAAACTATCATTTTTATCTTTTATAACCAAATACTCAAACATAACTTTTTTTCTAGTATCAACTGGAAATGCTTTAACTGCTTCAATTATACTTGCAATGTTATATGCTTTATTCATAGGAATTAGTTCACTTCTTAATTCATCATCAACAGCATGAAGAGAAATAGCTAGTTGAATTTGTAAATCTTTTTCTCCAAGTTTCTTAATCTTACTTGCAATTCCAGATGTTGAGACAGTTTGTCTTCTTCTACTAATTGCTAATCCATCAAGTTCTGAAAATATTTCAACAGCTTTTACAAAATTATCAAAATTATCAAGTGGTTCACCCATTCCCATATAAACAATATTTAAAGCTTTGTTTTCAGCTATTTCATTGTCTCTTTTTATATGTATAATTTGTGCTATATACTCTCCAACTGTTAAATTCCTTACAAATCCACCTTTTGCTGTAAGACAGAAGCTACAACCAACTTTACATCCAACTTGACTTGAGATACAAACTGTATATTTTTCACTTCTTACAATTTGTCCATCTTCGTCTAATTTTTTATCTTTCATCAAGAGTAAAACAGCTTCAACTGTAAGATTATCTCTTAGTTTAAAAAGATATTTTATACTTCCATCACTACTTTGCTCTTTTTTTACAATTTGCATTACATCAAGTGGATAATTTGTTTTTAAATCTTCAATCAAATCTTTTGGAAGGTTTTTCATCTCATCATAAGATTTTGCATATTTTTTATATAACCAATTATATACCTGTTTTGCGCGAAACGAAGGCTTTAATCTCTCTTTTAACTCTTCTAATGTGTAATCATAGATTGATATTTCATCAAATTTTGCCACTATTTTGCCTCTTTTGCTTTTATTATATTTTTATCTTCTAAGTATTTAAATAACTTCTCCATAGCAGCTTTATGATTTTTTACAAAATCTTTATGAGCATTTTCATCTGTGTAATTTGTAACTACAAAAATACCAAATGCAGGTATCTCAAACTCTTTTGCTACACTTAATACTGAAAAAAACTCCATATTCTCTAAATCAATATTGTAGTTTAAAAACTCTTTTGAGATAGTTTTATCTATACTTATGTAGTTTGAACTATTTACAACTATTTCACTTTTTGTTAAATTTGTATCAATTTTTACAGCATTATCAAGTGGAGTGTAGGCAAAATTTTGTAAAAATGAAAGCTCTAGATTAGTTGAACTTTTTGACTCTATAATATCGAAAATTTTGTATTTCCCATAACTTCCAGCACTTCCAACAAAAAGTATAAACTCAGGTCTGTTAAAAAGACAAATTTTTGTAAGATTTATTGTGCTTTCAATAAGACCAACTCCAATGCTATTTGCAAATGGAAATGTTTCATTCCTTCCAGCAGATACAATCACTTACAATCCAAGATATAGTTAGTATTTATTTTTATACTTTGTTCATTATTAATTGGTGTAATCTCTTGCTCATAGCTTTTTTGAAGACTATCTGCACTAGATTGCATTCTTGCTCTAGGGTAGTATGTAGAACTCTCTTCATTTATATTTACACTTTTTACATTACATTTTTTTGATATTTGTGCTGATAACTCTTTTGCATAATTTTCTATCCAAATTAAAGCTTCAAGTCTAAGTTCATCTATCATTTTGTATTGTAATTTATTACTTAATTCCCAAGATAGGTTTGATACATTTAGTTTTAAATCGTTTGATTTTATACTATCTTTTAGTTCAATTAAATCATTCAAAAATCCATTTATTTTTTTTGTATCTTCTGATTTTATAGTAAATCTAGATTCTCCTAGATAACCCTTAAATACTGATTTATTATCTATATATTCATATTTTGGAGTCAAATTATAATAGCTGTTTTCTATTGTTATATTCTTTGTGTTCTTTACAAAGTTATTGAATTTTTCTATTTCAATATTTATACTCTTCTCATTAGGCTTCTCTACTGAAATAGAGATATTACTCATAATAGTATCTGCATTTATACTTTTTGTGAATGTTTTATTAAATCCTAGCTCATATGAAAAAGCAAAAATAGGAAAGAATAAGGCAGTTGATAATACTCTTTTCATTTTATATCCTTACATTAATACCATTTTTTTGTAAATATTTCTTAAGTTCCATAATATCTACCTCTTTAAAGTGAAATATTGAAGCAGCTAAAGCAGCACTTGCTCCACAATCAAAAGCTTCTTTAAAATGATGCATATTTCCAGCTCCACCACTTGCAATTACAGGAATATTTACTATTTTAGAGATTTGTTCAGTAATTTCTAAATCGAAACCTTGTTTTACTCCATCTGTATCCATAGAAGTTAAAAGTATCTCTCCTGCTCCTCTATTTTCTACCTCTTTTGCCCAAGTTATTGCATTTATCCCAGTATCTTCTCTACCGCCTTTTACAAAAACATTATATGAACCATTTGCTACTTTTTTAACATCTATTGCTACAACAATACATTGACTTCCAAATCTTTTTGCCCCATCATCTATCAAGTTTGGAGTTTTAACAGCACTTGAGTTTATAGAGATTTTGTCACAACCTACATTTAAAAGTGCATAAATATCATCTAAATTTCGTATTCCTCCCCCAACTGTTAAAGGAATAAATACCTCTTTTGCCACATTTTTTACAATATCAACAATAGTTCCTCTGTTTTCTACACTTGCACTAATATCTAAAAATGTAAGCTCATCAGCACCTTCATCGTTGTATCTTTTTGCTATTTCAACTGGATCACCAGCATCTTTTAAACCCACAAAGTTTACACCTTTTACAACTCTTCCATTGTTTACATCTAGACATGGGATTATTCTTTTTGTTAGATTATTCAAAGTAATTCCTTTTTTAATAGTCCCCATTTAAAAGGAACCATAATCTTTTTGACTACTAATAGGATTAAAAATCCTCTTGAAAGTAGCAAGACCTAAAGAGCTTTTAGAAAAAAGCCTTAATAATTAGTAAAAAATATTACCAAAATGTAAGTTAAAAAAAGATATACTCTCAACTTATGGAAAAAGTAAAAGCAAAAAAAGAGTTTGGGCAAAACTTTTTAAAAGATAGTTCAATTTTAGATAAAATCATCCAATCGATGCCCCAAAACAATAATCATATTGTAGAAATTGGGCCTGGATTAGGTGATTTGACTAAAAATTTAGTCAAATACAAAGATGTGACAGCTTATGAGGTTGATACCGATTTAATTGGTATTTTAAAGTCGAAATTTGCAACAGAGATTGAGAACAGAAGATTTGATTTAAAGCATATCGATGTTTTAAGGGCTTGGGATGAGCTAAAATCTCTACATAGTATGAAATATGATTTAATAGCAAATTTACCATACTATATTGCAACAAATATTATATTAAGAGCATTTGAAGATGAGCTTTGCGAACATATTATTGTAATGGTTCAAAAAGAGGTTGCTGAAAAATTTTCAGCAAAAGTAAATGATAAAGAGTACTCATCTTTGGGGATAATTACAGAAACTATCTCAAAAGAATCAAAAATACTCTTTGATGTTCCTCCAACGGCATTTGACCCAATGCCAAAGGTTACATCTTCAATTCTTTATATAAAAAAAGATTTAGATAAAAAAGTAGATAAAGATTTTAATAGATTTTTAAAAGCCTGTTTCGTACAGCCACGAAAAAAACTATCAAAAAATCTTAGCTCTATTTTAGATAAATCTGAAATCCTCTCTCTTTATAATGAGTTAGGATTGAATGACAATTTACGACCTCACGAAGTTAGTTCATCTTTGTATAGCCAAATGCATACAAAGGTAAAAAATGGAAGAGATAAAAAATGAAGAGATTGTTAAAGTAAGTGAAACTGAAACAAAATTAAACGGGGATAGAACAAACTCAGTAAACCGTGAGAAAAGAGAGTTTAGACCAAGAACTCCTAGACCACCTAGAAAAGAAAATAGCGAAGCTTCTCAAGAAAATGGCTCAAATGGCGAACAAGCTTATGAAAAAAAGCCTTATAAGAAGAAAAAACCAAATAATAAACCTAGATTTTTCAATAAAGATTTACCAACAAGTGGTGATGGTTGGATAAATGATCTTAAAAAAGCTTATATGATAAATGAGAAAATACATAAAGATAGATTAAATCCTCACTATAAACTAAATCTAAACTCAAATGCCAAAATTAGAATTACTCCTCTTGGAGGATTAAATGAAATTGGTGGGAATATGATGGTTGTTGAGACTGAAAATGAAGCAATTATTGTAGATGTTGGTATGAGTTTTCCAGATGGTGATATGCATGGAGTTGATATTTTAATTCCAGACTTTACATATCTTAGAGAGATTAAAGATAAGATAGTTGCAGTTATTATTACTCACGGACATGAAGACCATATTGGTGCAATGCCATATTTGTTTAAAGAGATGCAGTTTCCAATTTATGGTTCACCGCTGCCATTAGAGATGATTGGAAGTAAGTTTGATGAACATAAAATGAGAGAGCATAGAGCTCTGTTTAGAGCTATTTCAAAAAGAACTCCAATAAAAATAGGAAATGATTTTGAAATAGAGTGGATGCATATTACTCACTCAATTATTGATTCATCTGCAATTGCTATAAAAACAGCAGCTGGAACTATGATTCATACAGGTGACTTTAAAATAGACCATACTCCATATGATGGTTTTCCAACAGATATACATAGACTTGCTCATTATGGAGAGGAGGGTGTTTTAGTTTTAACTTCAGATTCAACTAACTCACACACACCTGGATTTACAAAAACTGAAAAAGCAGTTGGTCCTACGTTTGAAAGAATTTTTAGCACAGCAAAAGGAAGAGTTATAATGAGTACATTCTCTTCAAATATTCATAGAGTTGCACAAGCTATTGAAAAAGCTCTTAAATATGGAAGAAAAATCTGTGTAATTGGTCGATCTATGGAAAAGAATTTAGATATTGCTATGACTCTAGGGTATATAAAATTTCCAAAAGACCAATTTATAGAGGCTCATGAAGTAAATAAATACTCTGATAAAGAGATTATGATTGTAACAACTGGAAGCCAAGGTGAGTCAATGAGTGCTTTATATAGAATGGCAATTCATGAGCATAGACATATTAAAATAAAACCAGAAGATCAAATAATTCTATCGTCAAAAGCAATTCCAGGAAATGAAGGAAGTGTTTCAGAGATTATAAATCATCTTTTAAAAGCTGGTGCACAGGTTGCTTATCAAGATTATGCTGATATACATGTATCTGGACATGCTGCCCAAGAGGAGCAAAAATTAATGCTTAGACTTGTTAAACCAAAATTTTTCTTGCCAGTTCATGGAGAGTATAATCATGCTTTAAAACATGGTGAAACTGGAGTTGATTGTGGTGTTTTAGAGAGAAACGTGTATGTTATGGCAGATGGTGAACAAATAGAAGTTAATCCAAAATATCTTAAAAAAGTAAAATCTGTAAAAAGTGGTAAAGTTTATATAGATAATCAATTAAATAATAAAATCTCTGATGATGTGGTTATTGATAGACAGACAATGGCAAAAGAGGGAATTGTTATGATTGTAGCTCAAATAAATGAAAATGATAGAGCTCTCGCTATAAAACCAAAAGTTGCAACATTTGGTTTTATATCTGATAAGCAAGATAGATTTTTTACAAATGAGATAGAGGAGATTTTAAATACATTTTTAGTTAATGCAAAACCTGGGATATTTAAAAATAGTAGAATTTTAGAAGATGAACTTAGAAAAGTTGTAAGAAAACATTGTGTAAGAAAATATAAAAAATACCCAATGATTGTTCCTACTATATTTGTTCAATAAGGACTTTAAATGAACTATAAAGAGATAGTAAAAGAGGTTTTACTGATTGAAGCAAAAGAGCTTGAAATTGCTTCAAGCTCTATCTCTTTTGATATAGAGAGTATTGTAGATTTAATTGTAAATTCAAAAGGTAAATTAATTGTTACTGGTGTTGGAAAATCTGGACTTGTAGGTGCAAAAATTGCAGCTACACTTGCAAGTACAGGAACTAGCTCATTCTTTCTTCATCCAACAGAGGCTATGCATGGCGATTTAGGAATGATTGGAAAAGATGATATAGTTTTAGGAATATCATATAGTGGAGAGAGTGAAGAGCTTATCCAAATTCTTCCACATATAAAAAGGTTTAATATCCCACTAATTGCAATGGCAAGAGATGAAAACTCAACGTTGGCTAAATATTCAGACTATTTTATAAATATTAGTGTTAAAAAAGAGGCTTGTCCTCTTGATACTGCTCCAACATCTTCTACAACTTTAACAATGGCTATGGGTGATGCTCTTGCAGTTTGTTTGATGAAAAAAAGAGATTTTAAGAAAGAGGATTTTGCATCTTTTCATCCAGGTGGTAGTTTAGGTAAAAAGCTCTTTATAAAATTGGATGATCTTTTAAGAAAAGAGAATCTTCCTGTTGTTTCACGTGAAACAAAATTAAAAGATGCAATTATTGTGATGAGTGAAGGGCGATTAGGAACTGTAATTATTGAAGATGAAGAAAATAGAGTAATTGGAGTTCTAAGTGATGGAGACTTGAGAAGAGCATTAATGAAAGATGATTTCTCTCTTGATTGTGGTGTTGAAACTATTGCAACTTTAAATCCAAGAACTTTTGATGATGATAATCTTTTAGCTAGTGATGCTTTACAAATCATTGAGAACTATAAAATTCAACTTCTCATAATTACAAATAAAAACAGAGAGTTAAAAGGCTTGTTACATATTCATGATCTTATAGAAGCAGGTATAAAATGAGAAAAGATATAAATAAAGATGCAAAAAGAGCAGATAGCAATACAAGAGATAATGAGCAGTTAAGACTAAATAAATTCATTTCACACAACAGTCAATACTCAAGAAGAGAGGCAGATGCTCTTATTTCTGAAGGGAAAGTTAGAGTAAACAACAGAGTGATTACAGATTTAGCTACAAAGGTAAAATCTACAGATAAAGTAGAGATTGGTAAAAAAATTATAAAAGAGGACAAAAACCGTATTTACACAGTAATTGTTTATAATAAACCAAAAGGCGAGCTTGTAACTAAAGTAGATCCTCAAGGAAGAAAGACAATTTACGATGGTTTAGAGAGCAAATATAAACACTTTTTGAGTGTTGGAAGACTAGATTATGCTAGTGAGGGAGTTTTGCTTTTAAGTGATAGTGTAGAGGTTGTAAATGCTCTTATGCACTCAAATCTTGAAAGAGTATATAAAGTAAAAGTGAGTGGACATATTTCTCCAAAAGTTGAAATGGCAATGCAAAAAGGATTAGAGATAGAAGATGCAACAAAAGGTGCATATAAAAAGACAAAGATAAAATCTATGAGTTTTGCGCCATTTTTAGCTTATGATATTCAAACAAATGGAGAAAAAATATCTAAGATTAAAGTAGTTATTAGTGAGGGGAAAAATAGAGAACTTAGAAGATTCTTTGCTCACTTTGGCTTAGATGTTATGGATTTAAAAAGAGTTGAATATGGTGGGGTTAGTTTAAATAATCTTCCAACAGGAAAATCAAGATTTTTATCAAAAGATGAGTACAAAAATCTTAGAATTTTTCTAGATGAAAAAGACAATGGTTGATTTATCAAATAAATATCGCCCTATAAGATTAGAAGATTTTATAGGGCAAACTCATATTTTAGGGCAAGATAAAGCATTATATAAGCTAATAAAACAAAAAGAGATTCCTCATCTATTTTTCTATGGAAAACCAGGAACTGGCAAAACAACACTAGCAAAAATCATAGCAAAAGAGTTAGGAAGTGACTACTACTATTTCAATGCAACAACTATAAAAGTAGAAGATTTAAGAAAGGTATTTGATAGATATAAAGATAGTTTTATTAAGCCTTTGATTTTTATAGATGAAGTTCATAGATTATCAAAAAATCAGCAAGAAGTTTTGCTTCCTATTATGGAAAGTTATAGTGCAAAAATTATTGGAGCTAGTACAGAAAATCCATTTTTCACTCTTACAAGTGCTATTAGATCTAGATCATTTTTATATGAATTTTTACCTTTTTCATATAGTGATATGGAGAAGATTTTAAATATTGTTTTAAAAGATATTGATATAGTTTTGACTAAAGATGCTAAAGAATATTTGATATACTCAAGTAGTGGAGATGCTAGAGCTATGCTAACACTATTAAACTTTTCAATAAAGATTGATAAAGATATTAAGCTAGATACTTTAAAAGAGCTAAGAGCAAATATTATAGGAGATGGAGTTAGTTCTAGCTCTTCACACTATGATTTAGCAAGTGCTATGATAAAATCTCTAAGAGGTTCAAATGTTGACGCTTCACTTTATTATATGGCAAGATTAATAGATGGAGGAGAGAGTGTAGATTTTATTACTAGAAGACTTGTAATTTTTGCTAGTGAAGATATAGGAAACGCAAATCCAAATGCTTTAAATCTGGCAGTATCAACTATGAGTGCATGTAATAAAATTGGCTATCCAGAATCCAGAATAATTTTGGCTCAATGTGCAATATACTTAGCATCAAGTCCAAAATCAAATAGTGCTTATAAAGCAATTAATAAAGCTCTTGAGCAGATAAAAAATGGCAAGATTCTTGATATTCCAAAACATTTAGATAGTCAACACATAGGATATTTATATCCTCATGACTTTGGCGGATATGTAGAACAAGAGTATTTAAAAGAAGATTTAAATCTTTATCACTCACTTGATATTGGATTTGAAAAAACTTTAAGTGAGTGGTTAAAGAAAATAAAAGGAGAGAGTTGAAAACTTTTCTTTAAACTTTGATAAAATAGTACTCATTATAAAATAGGAGAAGAAAATGGAATACTACACATGGGTTTTAAGTTTACATGTTATTGCAGTACTATCTTGGATGGCAATGTTATTTTATTTACCACGACTTTTTGTTTATCATGTAGAAAATATAGAGAAAAAAGAGTTTGTAGAGGTTGTAAAAATACAAGAGTACAAGATATATAAATATATTGGAAATCCTGCTATGTATGTGACAATATTTAGTGGAGTTGCAATGGTAGTATTAAATCCTCTTCTCTTAAGTCAAGATTGGTTCCATGCAAAGCTTTTAATGGTACTCTTACTAAGTATCTACTCACTATCACTTGAAGTTTATAGAAAACAGTTAGAAAGTGGAACTTGTAAGAAAAGTGGTAAATTCTTTCGTATGTACAATGAGCAACCAACACTTTTAGCAATTTTGATAGTTACATATGTAATTACAAAATCTTTTTCAGTGCTATTTACGGTGATTATTGTGATGCTATTTGCATTTATCTCTTATATGATTTTAAAACCAAAAAAGGGAAATTAAATGAATTTTGAAAAATACTATCTTTTGGATACAAATATACTTTTAGAAAATGCTTCGAATATTTTTAAATTAAGTGATAGTGGAAACAACCTTTTAATACTTACTGAAACGGTTTTAGATGAAATAGATAGCAAAAAAAGTGGATTTGAAGAGATAAATTTCCAAGCTAGAGAGTTTGCGAGAATATTAGAAAACTCAAAAGTTCATGATAGTTTTTGTTTTGAAGACAAAAAGATTATTAGAGTAAATATTGAAAATAGTAAAACTATAATAGATATTATCTCAAAAGAGGAGTATAAAGCTAGTAGTAAAAATATATCACTCAATATTTTAAATGATAGAAAAATTCTTGAAATTGCAAGTGAAATTAAAGAGTTTTATACAAAAGATATAATCTTTATATCAATGGATATTATGGCAAGAACACGAGCCTTGAGTCTTGATATAAAAACTGAAGCACTTCATGGTAAAGAGCTTGATAAACTAGATTTCAAATTTATTAAGGAGATAGAGATAAATTTTGAAGATTTAGAGAGCTTAAATAATCAAGATATTATAAACTTTGATGAAGAGTACAGTTACAATAACTTCTCTTATTGCTTTAAGGTAAAAAGTTCAGATCAAGTAATATTAGCAAGTATTGTAAATGAAAAGATAGTTTTATTAGATGAAGTTGAGATTAGAAATCAGATAATAACTCCACTAAATAAAGAGCAACTATTTTTCTCAAATGCAATTATAAATCACTTTTACAATGTATTAATAGTAGAAGCAAAAGCTGGAAGTGGAAAGACTCTCTTGGCATTAAGTGGAGCTTTAAAACTAGTACGTCAAAAAGAGTTTCAAAAAATTATCTATATAAGAAACTCTATTGAGTCCTTAGACAAAGGTGAAGATGTAGGATATCTACCAGGGCTTGAAGAGAAATTTGCAATTTATAATCATCCTTTGATGGATAGTTTAGATTATATAATAAGAAGCGAACATAAAAGAAAAAGAAACAAAAGAAGTGATGTACCATATAACCCACTTGATGATAGCGAAGTAACTGCAAGAGTAGAACAGATGATTTCCAACTATGGTATTGAGACAATGTGGGTAGGAGAGATGAGAGGACGAACTTTATCAAATAGCTTTATAATCATAGATGAAGCACAAAATATGTCAAATAAAACTATGCAGATGGTTTTATCAAGAATTGATAATAGTTGTAAAGTTGTTATATTAGGTTCAAACAAACAAATAGATAATTTCTATGTAAACAGATATACAAATGCACTAACAACTCTTCTAAAATCAACTCAAGCTGAAAATCATCTTGTAAATATTTTTGCGATAAAACTTGAAAAGGTTCTAAGAGGACCAATAACTGAGTGGGCTGAGGATATTTTTAGTAAATAAATACTTTTCTATATATAATTTATAAAATGTGTTATAATACAAGATATTTTATGTAAAGGGTTACATTATGTCTTTATTACAATACACATCAGATGAGATGTTTTCGGCAACAGATTTGGTAAGAAAAAATAAATCTATTTTTGATAAATTACAAAAAAAAGAGATAGAAAAAGCGATAATACTCCGAGATGGCAAACCATCTATAATAATGATAGACTTTTCACAGTATGAGAAAATAATGAAAGATTATTTGAATTTAAAAGCTGGAAATAGTACAAATATAAACACAAAAACTATAAATGAAACTGTAACAGAAGAACAAACTATAAAAGGTGACTCAAAAATTAGTCAAGAAGATTATGAAGCTGCTATGAAAGAGATTGAGCAGATAAGTTTTAATTCAGATTTTAGTATTAAAGATGATGAGGAAAAAGCACCACAAGCACTAAAAGAGTTTTGGGAAAAATAGTAATGTTTCACGGGAAACATTTAGAAAGTAAAACCATTTAGAATAAGTTTTTAGTAGTATAAATAGATTTAAAGATATATCTTTTTATACCATAAAGAAAAAACAAAAAGAGAGTACAAATGCTGTTTAAATTTATTTGAACTTGCCAATGTAAAAATATGTTTCAAATAATTTTCATTAAAAAATTGTGTTTGCTTATTTACTTCTAAAATGGTTTCTAGTATAGAGTTTCCAAACTCTTCTTGAAGCCATTCATTAAAAGGACTATTAAAACCTTTCTTTACCCTATTTATAATCTCATTTGGAATATGTTTTTGAGCTATTTTCTTTAGTAGATATTTGTTAGTATCTCCCATTTTAAGTTGACTTTCTATACTAAAAATATATTTAACTATATCATTATCCAAAAAAGGTGTATGTATTTGCAAGGAGTTTATATTTGAAACTTTATATACTTTTGATAAAACAGGATTTGAAACCCAAAGTTTTAGATCAATATAGCTCATATTATCTATAAAATCTTTTTTTGGAGTTTCATTTTTGAATGTTGGAACTTTTA
The DNA here is from genome assembly GCF_003355515.1 of Aliarcobacter trophiarum LMG 25534. Taxonomy (NCBI): domain Bacteria; kingdom Pseudomonadati; phylum Campylobacterota; class Epsilonproteobacteria; order Campylobacterales; family Arcobacteraceae; genus Aliarcobacter; species Aliarcobacter trophiarum. The sequence continues at coordinate 43,155 of NZ_CP031367.1, forward strand.
CAAAAAGCTTTCTTTTTTGTATATCATTAAAAATCTCTCCAAAAGAGTTATATATATTTTGCTTTTTTACAACTCTTCTCAAAAACTCACTCTCTTTTGTATTGTTTTGTAAAGCGGATATTATCTCATCTAAAAAACTATTTTGCTCTTTTGATAAAGATTTCTCAAAATTGTGATATTTCAAAAATTTTGCATAGTTATCATATCCTAAAAAAAGCTCATCAGCTCCTTCTCCAGAGAGCAAAGAGTTTACACCAAAATCTTTAACATTTTTTAATAAAAAATTTAGTGGAATAGCTGCACTGTCTCCATGAGGTTCATCAAAGAACTCTAAAGAGCTATAAAAACTATCTAAGTACTGTTTTTTATTAATTATAACTTCATGATGATTTGAGTTTATATGATTTGAAGCGATTCTTGCATAGGAAAGCTCACAATAGTTTTTGTACTGACTATAACCTATAGAAAAGGTATCTATTTTTTTACCAGATAATTTTGTATATATTGAAGATATAAGTGAACTATCAACTCCACCACTTAAAAGTGTACTAGGAGATGATTTAAGCCGTTTTTCTATTGCAGAGAATAAAAGCTTCTCTAAATCATTTAAAGCTATACTTTCATCATTTATAGCCTTGTAAGTGTTTATTTTATAGTACCTCTTTTTTGTTAACTCTTTTTTTGGTTCAAAAATCAAATATGAAGCCTCTTCAAGTTTATAAATATCATTATAAAAGGTATCTTCACCAAAAGTTGAGAAGTATTGGATATATTTACTAAGAGCTAATTTATTCATTTTTGGAGTAATTGATAACTCTTTTAAAATATCTTTTATAGAAGTTGAGAATATGAATATTTCATTTTTTATATAATAATATAGTGGAATATTTCCAAATCTATCTCTTGAACAAAAGTAAAGATTTTTTATTTTATCATAGATGCAAAAGGCAAAGTTTCCATCTAATTTTGAAACAAAATCAAAGCTATATTTAAGATAAAAATCTTCTAAGAGTTCAAATTCATTTTTAAATGTGTAAATATTTGTGTTATAAATTTCACCTTCAAAATAAATTGTAAAATCTTTAAGATCAAGTTTTTTCATATATTTACTTTATAAAATAGTCAATAATCTCAATGTAAAAGTGCAATAAAAGTACAAAAATAGCACTAGAAACTAAAATGGTTGCAGCAACATCACTAGATTTTACATTATATATTACAGAAAAATTTACATTATTTACAGCAAGTGGAACCATTAGCTCCATAATAATAATGGAAGCAATCATAGAGTTTAAATCTGTAAAGTTTATAATTAAAATAAGACCTATAACAGGTAATAAAATATGTTTAACAAAACTAATATGTAAAGATAACTTCCAAGGAATAGCTTTTATCTTTACACTATATAAATAAGTTCCAAAAATCATAAGTTGAAGAGTTAAAGCACTATATGCACCCATTTCTAAGGCAAAATCAAACTCTTTGGGAATAGGTATCTTATAGTAGTTTATAAAAAGAGCAAAAACGGCAAACCAAATAACAGGGATTTTAAATATAGATTTTATTGATTGCCAAAAATTAAACTGTTCTCTTGCAAAAAAGAAGATAGAGACTGTATACATAAAAAAGATATTTGCGATATTTATAATACTAGTATATGGTACACTCTGCTCTCCAAAAAGTGCAATTCCCAAAGGAATACCTAAATTACCAGTATTTCCTATAAGAGCAGTTGCTAAAAAGATATTATTATCTGTTTTTGATGAGAATATAAATTTTGAGTACAAAAGCATTAAACCTAAAGTACTTAACATACAAATAATAGTAAATATTGGAGAAAAAATAAACTCATAATTTAAAGGTTCTTTTGTTAATCCCCAAAAAATCATAATTGGTTGTAGATAGTAAAGGGAGATTAAAACTAAAGTTTTTTCATCTATTTGAGTTTGTAGCTTTTTTTTTGCAATAAAACCCAAAAAGATAAAAAAATAGATAGGAAGAACTGAAAGTATAGCTTCTATTTTTTATCCTTTAGTAGCAGTCTTAAACTGCTACAATTCCTTTTATCATATAAAAAATTCCAGCAGCTAAAAGAGCTGATGTAGGTACTGTAATAACCCAAGCAGCGATTATTTTTTTAACAGCATCTCTTTTTACATATTTTGTACCTTTTGCTTGTTTGAAATCTTTTTTCTCCTGTTTTACTTGAGCTTCAATTTCATCTATTTTCTTAAATAATTCAACAATTTTTATATAAGTTTGTTTATTTTTATCTTTAATGGCTTCAAGCTTAGATAAATCTGCTTGATTTTTTTCAAGCTCTTTTTTATGTTTTTTGAATTTCTCTCTAATATCTTGAACATAGTTCTTTTCCGTCATATCAAGAGCCTCTCTTAAAAATCCAACTCCAAAAACACCACCTATTGCAATATGAGTAGAAGATACAGGAAGACCTAATTGACTTGCTAAAATAACAGTAAGAGCAGTTGCTACTGCAATAGAGAATGCTCTCATTTGATCCAGTTCTGTAATTTCACTACCAACAGTTCTTATTAGTCTAGGACCATATAAAATAAGTCCAATAACTATACCAATTGCACCAACAACCATAATCCAAAATGGAACAGATGCATTTACATTTGCCCCTTCATGTAAAATTGCATCATTTATAGCAGCAAGAGGACCAATTGCATTTGAAACATCATTTGCCCCATGTGCAAATGATAGTAGAGCTGCACCAAAGATTAGAGCAGGTGTGAATAATTTATTTACACTAGCTCTATCATTTGATAGAGAGGATAAATTTTTATCTATACTTCTTTTAGTCAAAAAATATGCACATACAGAGAATAGAATACTAATTCCTGAGGCAAATAAGAAACTAACATGAATTACTTGCTTTAAACCTTTTAAAATTAGGTATGTAGAAAATGCCCAAGTCATTATAGCGATTAAAATAGGAATAAATTTTTTAGCTTGTTCTAGCATATTTTCTTTATAAACAATCTGTTTTTTTATAAAATATAGGAAACTAGCAGCAATAATTCCACCGAGTAAAGGAGATATAACCCAAGAAGAAGCAATTTCTGCTAAGCTACCCCAATTTAAAATAGAAAAGCCAGCACTTGCTATTCCAGCTCCCATTACACCACCAACAATTGCATGAGTAGTTGAAACAGGTGCACCAATAGATGTAGCAAAGTTTAACCACACAGCACCTGCAAGAAGACCTGCTGTCATTGCCCAAATAAATGAGTTTTTATCAGAAATTAATGTAATATCAATAATTCCACTTTTAATAGTATTAACAACATCCCCTCCAGCTACAATAGCTCCAGCACTTTCAAATATTGCTGCTATTATAATTGCCCCTGTTAAAGTTAAAGCTCTTGCTCCAACTGCTGGCCCTACATTGTTTGCAACATCATTTGCCCCAATATTTAAAGCCATATATGCTCCAAAAATGGCACCTATTATTAAAAAAGTATTATCGGGTACTTTACCGTGAGAAGAGTATGTCCAAAGAAATACTGCTAATAAAAATAGCAGTGAGAGAGATAATTTTGCGAAACTTGAAAGAGATTTCTCGGTGGCACTTTCAATAGTCTTTATAGTTTTAATATCCATACGATTTTCCTTATGTATCTAAATTGTGATAAAGTTATTATAGTTTAATTACTCTTATTTCGAGTTTAGTGATAACGGGGAAAAAGAAGAGATTTAATCTCTTCTTCTAGGTCTTGAACTTCTTGCAGGTTTATCAGCAGAATCTCTACTTGAACTAGTTCTACTTCTTGATGTTGAGGGCTTTTTCTGACCACCTCTATCATCTCTTGGAGCAAAATCTCTTCTTTGTCCACCACTTCTTCCTCTTCCTCTTGAAGAACCTCTTCTATCATCACTTCTATCGTTATTTCTTGATACATTTTCTATTAATCTACTTATATCAAGCTCACTTTTTCCTATGTGATTGTTCCCCTTTACATAAGTTTTTGAAGCAATTATAGAAGCTAATTTAAATGCAATTGTAGATATGTCAAACTCATCTTTTAACTCTTCAACAATAGCTATTGCATAATCTTTTATCTCTTGATCTAAAATAGATTGTTTAAGCTCATCAATTTTCTTCTGTTTTACAGTTGAAATATTTGGAACAACTTTAGATTCTAATTTTGTACCAATTGTTTTTTCAATTCTTTGAAGAGTTCTAAACTCATGAGGTGTTACAATTGAAATAGCAACTCCTTCTTTTCCAGCTCTTCCTGTTCTTCCAATTCTATGAACATAAGATTCACCATCAAAAGGCAAGTGATAATTAAATACATGAGTTACATCATTTACATCAAGTCCTCTTGCAGCAACATCAGTTGCAATTAAAATCTCTAGCTTTGAAGTTTTAAATGCTTTAATAGCTTCTTCTCTTTGTTTTTGCTCCATATCACCGTGTAATGATTTAGCCATAAACCCTTGAGAGATTAAAAAAGTTGATAATCTATCAACATCTTTTTTTGTTCTACAAAAAATTATAGATTTTTTTGGATTTTTATAATCAAAAAGTCTTATAAGTGCATCATCTCTCTCTCTTTCATCTACTACATAGAAAGTTTGAGTAATGTTTTTGTTTGTTACATCAGCTTTTGTAATTGTTACAAACTCTGGCTCTTTTAAAATTGTTTTTGCTAGATTTTTTATTGCTGTTGGCATTGTTGCTGAAAATAGTAAAGTTTGTCTAGTCTCAGGAAGATATGTGAAAATCTCTTTAATATCATCTAAGAATCCCATGTCAAGCATCTCATCTGCTTCATCTAAAATTACAAATCTTGGTTTGATTTTTATATGTCCATTTTTTAATAAATCTAAAAATCTTCCAGGTGTTGCTACAATTACACTAGCAGTCTCCATTAGTTTTAGTTGTCTTGAGTATGATTGACCACCATAAACTGTTGCTGTATTTATTCCTAGAAACTTTCCAAATTTAAAAAGTTCATCAGATACTTGCATTGCTAGTTCTCTTGTTGGAACTATTACAACTGCCTCTGCATTTTTACCCGTTAATTGATTTAAAACAGGTAGTCCAAAAGCTGCTGTTTTTCCTGTTCCTGTATGAGCTTGTCCTACCATATCTTTTCCTAAAAGTATATGTGGGATAGCATCTATTTGAATTGGACTTGGCTCTTTAAATCCAGCTTCGTCTATTGCTTTTTGTAAATTTTCTTTGAAATTAAAATCTTTAAAAGTCATTTTTTATCCTTAAAGTATATATTTTAAATATACACTCTTATATTAAAAAACCTTCCTAAAATGGATAATCAAATATAAAAAATATGTAAGTTATTAGTATAAAATTACTAAATCTTAAAAAAAGATAGGCATATAAATGTGTATAAATCTGCGGAGTTTATCTAAAAATATATTAGATATAGCTTTAAGAAAGAAAACTTTCTTAAATGCTATCAAGACCTTTGTAGTTTTCAAGGTATTTTGTATCGTAGTTGTTATCAACAAAATCTTGGTTCGCCATCATTTTTTTATGGAATGGGATATTTGTTTTAATTCCTTCAACCTCAAACTCACTTAAAGCTCTCTTCATAATGTTTATAGCTTTATTTCTATCTCTACCCCAAACGATTAGTTTTCCAATCATTGAATCATAATGAGGAGGAACTATATAGTTTGTATAGATATGTGAATCTACTCTTACATTTCTTCCACCTGGAACCATCCATTGAGTTATCTTTCCAGGACATGGTAAGAAAGTATTTGGGTCTTCAGCTGTAATTCTACACTCAATAGCATGACCTCTAAATCTAATACTATCTTGAGCTGGAAGCTCTTTACCTTCAGCTACTTTTATCATCAACTCTACAATATCAAGACCTGAAACCATCTCAGAAACAGGATGTTCTACTTGAAGTCTAGTATTCATCTCCATAAAATAGATATTTTGTTTATCATCTGCTAAAAACTCAAAAGTTCCAGCACCCTCATATTTTAAATATTTTGTAGCTTTTACTGCAACTTCCAAAAGTTTTGCTCTTGTCTCTTCATTTAATAAAATTGCTGGTGATTCTTCAATAACTTTTTGGTGTCTTCTTTGTAAAGAGCAATCTCTTTCCCCAACATGAATAGCATTTCCATGGCTATCTCCAATTACTTGAACTTCTATATGTCTAGGATTATTTATAAATCTCTCTAAATACATAGTCCCATCACCAAATGCTGCTAATGCTTCACTTGAAGCTGCAAGGTATTGTGAGTCAAAGTCTTTCTCTTCTTTGATTAATCTCATACCTCTTCCACCACCACCAGCAGATGCTTTTGCCATAATTGGATAACCAATCTCACGTGCAATTTTTTTACCTTCATCAAGAGTTCTTACTGCACCTTTACTTCCAGGAACTACAGGTACTCCTGCTTTTACCATCTCTTCTTTTGCTTTTGATTTATCAGCCATCTTTTCCATAACTTCAGAAGATGGACCAATAAATTTAATATTGTGTAGTTTACAAATCTCTACAAAATCTTGGTTTTCAGATAAAAATCCATATCCAGGGAAAATTGCATCACAACCAGTCATTTCAGCTGCTGTTATAAGAGCAGGAATATTTAAGTATGATTCACTAGATTTTGCTCCACCAATACAAACAGCTTCATCTGCATGTTTTAAATAAGAGGCATTTTTATCTCCAGCACTATAAACTGCAACAGATTTTTTACCCATCTCTTTTATAGTTCTAATAGCTCTTTGAACTATCTCACCTCTATTTGCTATTAAAATCTTTTTTATTTCTGCCATATTTTGCTTCTTAAACTTTTTCAACTATAAATATTGGCATATCATATTCAACTGGTTCACCGTTTTGAACTAAAATATCAATAATTTTACAATCATATTCAGCTTCAACCTCATTCATAATTTTCATAGCCTCTAAAATACATAGAGTTTGTCCTTTTCTAACAATATCACCAATTCCACAAAAAGATGGAGAATCAGGAGAAGGAGAAGAGTAGTAAGTTCCCACCATAGGTGCATTTATTGTTATTCCATTTACTGAATTCTCTTTTGGTGTTTCATTTGAAACAGCAGGAGTAGATAAAACAGATGAAGATGTAGAAGCAGTTTGAGCAACTGGAGCAATAGCTTGAGCCATTGGAGTTGTAGAAACTGTAGTAACCCCACCTTCAAAACCTCTTTGCATAGAGATTTCAAACTCTCCTTCTTTAACTCTTAGTTTATTAAGTTCACTTTTATCGAAAACTCTAATCAACTCTTTTATATCTTTAAAATCCATATTTAGCCTTTTTTTTAGAAAAATTTCTATGATAATATCAAAAACTTTCTAATTTTTATATTTTTATTTACAAAAATAAGCTTTTTTTAAGATTATAAATCAAATTTTGTTATAATCTTTAAAAAAAATTAGGTTAGAAATATGATTAGTGATAAAAACTTTTTAAATATTGCAAAAGAGATATCTCTTGCTTCAAAATGCGTATCAAAACAAGTTGGAGCTGTAATAGTAAAAGATGGAAGAATTCTATCAACTGGATATAATGGAACACCTTCTGGGTACCAAAATTGCAGTGATTATTGGAATGCAGAATATACAAAAGAGCACCACGAATGGTCAAAAACTTATGAGATACATGCAGAGATGAATGCTATTATTTGGGCTGCAAGAAAAGGTATTAGTATCGAAGGTGGAACAATTTATGTGACATTAGAACCTTGTAGCGAATGCTCAAAAAATCTAATAGCAAGTGGAATAAAAAGAATAGTATATGAAAAATCTTATGAACATACAAATTCGCAAATCATCTCAAAATTCTTAGAAGATAATGGTGTTGTTATAGAGCAAATTTTATAAAATTTAAGGGAATTTCGATAAAATATCCCTTTTATCAAAGAAAGGATTTCCAAAAATGCACAAATTTCTATTAGCTTTACTTTTAGGCTCAAGTTTAACATATGCTTCAACACTAAATGGTATAGCAATTACGGTTAATGATGAACCAATTACACAATATGATATTGAAAAAACAATGTCAGTAAATAAAATCTCAAAGAATGAAGCAGTTAGCTATCTTATAGATAAGATTTTATATGACCAATTAGTAAAGAAAAACAATATCTCTGCTGATATTTTTGAAACAAATGAGTATATTGAAAAACTTGCAAATTCAAATGGAATGGATGTATATGCTTTTAAATCTATTGTAAAACAAGAGTATCCAAACTATGAAGTTTTTGAGAATGAGGCAAAAAATGCTGTAATTAGACAAAAACTTATTAGTAGCTTAGTTCGTGGGCAACTTGCAATTGCAAATGATGATGATATGCAACTATATTATGAAAAAAATATAAATAAATATTTAACTTCAAAGTATTTTGAGGTTATTCAATATAGCTCTACAAATAAAAATGCACTTATTGATACAATTCAAAATCAAGCAAAAGCAAAATCAAGTGAAGTTACAAAAACTCCCTTAAGATTAGATAGTAGTAAAATTCATGCTCAGTTACAATATATTTTAAATGGAACAAAACAAAATACATTTACACCAATATTTACGGCTGATAAACAGTATGTTACTCTATTTTTAAAACAAGCAGAAGGGAAAGTTGCTTTACCTTTTGAGATGGTAAAACCTAGAGTTTTTAATGATATTATGGAACAAAGAGAGCAAACATTTTTGAAAGATCATTTTGAGAAACAAAAAGTAAAAGCAGATATAAAAGTATTAAGATAAGGATTATAAATATGTCAAGTATGTTTGAAACAGTAATAGGGCTAGAGGTTCATGCACAATTAAATACAAAAAGTAAGCTTTTTTGTTCTTGTGCAACAAGTTTTGGAGAAGAGGCAAATAGTAACACTTGTCCAACTTGTTTAGCTCTTCCTGGAGGACTTCCAGTTCTAAATAAAGAGGCAGTACATAAAGCAATTATGTTAGGAACTGCTCTTAAATCAAAGATAAATAAAGTATCAGTATTCGATAGAAAGAATTATTTCTATCCTGATTTACCAACTGGTTATCAAATATCTCAATTAAGTACTCCTGTTGTTGGACTTGGTGAATTGACTATAGATTTTCCAGATGGAACTAGTAAAACTATTGGAGTTACAAGAGCACATTTAGAAAATGATGCTGGAAAGAACATTCATAGTGGTAACCACTCACAAGTAGATTTAAACCGTGCAGGAACTCCGTTACTTGAAATTGTTAGTGAACCAGATATGAGAAGTGCAGAAGAGGCTATTTTATATCTTAAAAAACTTCACTCAATTGTTAGGTATATTGGAATTAGCGATGCAAATATGCAAGAGGGAAGTTTTAGATGTGATGTAAATGTCTCTATTCGTCCAAAAGGTGATACAAAGTTTTATACTAGATGTGAAATTAAAAATATGAACTCATTTAGGTTTATTGAAAAAGCAATTGCCTATGAAGTTAATAGACAAATAGAAGCTTGGGAAGATGGTGTTTATGAAAGAGAGATAGTTCAAGAGACTAGACTTTTTGATACAAATACAGGGGAAACTAGAAGTATGAGAGGAAAAGAGGATGCTGCTGATTATAGATATTTTCCTGACCCTGATTTACTCTCTTTAGTAATTAGTGATGAGATGTTAGAAGAGTATTCAAAAATTCCAGAACTTCCTGATGAAAAAAAAGCTAGATTTGTAAAAGAGTATGGATTAAAAGAGTATGATGCATCTGTTATAACTTCATCTTTGGAGATGGCAAACTATTTTGATTCAATGATGAGCGAAGGAATTAGTGCCAAAAATGCGACAACGTGGTTAACAGTTGAACTTCAAGGAAGATTAAAAGAGGGTGTTACTATTGAAGAGTCTCCAATAGATGCAAAAACACTAGCTACAATTGTAAAAAGGATTGAAGATAGTACAATTTCAGGAAAAGCCGCAAAAGAGGTTTTAGATGATTTAATTGCAAATAGCTCTGATAATGTAGATGCAACAATTGAAAAATTGGGACTTAAACAAGTAAGTGATGATGGAGCAATATTGGCTATTATTGATGAGATTTTAAGTGCAAATCAAGATAAAGTAGCTGAATATAAAGCTGGAAAAGAAAAGATGTTTGCATTCTTTGTTGGACAAACTATGAAAGCTAGTAAAGGTAGTGCAAATCCTCAAAAAGTAAATGAGTTAATTAAAGAGAGATTATCAAAATAATGAGAAAAGGGAAACTTGCAGTTATTGGAGCAGGAAAATGGGGACAAGCTCTTCATTTTGCATTAAGTCAAAAAGAAGAGTGCTATATAACTTCAAGATCAAAAAGGGATATTAAAAACTTTGTTGACTTAGAGTTTGCTCTCTCTTGTGAATATTTAGTAATTGCAATTCCCGCCCAAGAAATAAGAAATTGGCTAGAGAAAAACTTTGTATATTCCAATCAAAAAATATTAGTTGCAAGCAAAGGAATAGAGGCCTCTACAGGAGCATTTTTAAATGAAATCTATAGTAACTTTATACCAAATAATAGTATTGGTTTTATCTCTGGACCATCATTTGCAGCTGAGGTTATACAAGGGCTTCCTTGTGCTTTAGTTATAAATTCTAAATCAAAAAAGATATATGAAGAGTTTAGTAAATTTTTCCCAAATTTTATAAAAACATACTATAGTTCAGATGTTGTAGGAGCTGAAATAGCAGGGGCTTATAAAAATGTTTTAGCAATTGCTAGTGGAATTTGTGAAGGATTAAATTTAGGGAATAATGCAAAAGCCTCTTTAATATCAAGAGGCTTAGTGGAGATGCAACGATTTGGTAAATATTTTGGAGCAAAAAAGATGACTTTTTTAGGTCTTAGTGGAGCTGGAGATCTATTTTTGACAGCAAACTCTACAATGAGTAGGAACTATAGAGTTGGTTTGGGACTTGCTACAAATAGAAGTTTAGAAGAGATATTAAAAGAGTTAGGAGAAGTTGCTGAGGGAGTACAAACAGCAAATGCAATAGATAAGCTATCAAAAATGTACAAGATTTACACTCCAATTGCAAAAGAGGTTAAACTTATACTAGATGGAAAAAGTCCAAAAGATAGTTTAAATGATTTAATAAAAAACTAAAAATTCAAATCAAAAGGGAAAAAATGAGAGCTTTTGTAGTAGAAAAAGATAAAAATGGTGAAGTTAGTTCTAGTGTAAAAGAGGTAGAAAAACCAATTTGTGGTGAAGATGAAGTTCTTATAAAAGTTACATACTCTAGTTTAAACTATAAGGATGCTTTGAGCTCTATTGGACATAGTGGAGTTACTAGAAAATTTCCACATATAACTGGTGTTGATGTTATAGGAACTATTTTTGAGACAAAATCAAATCATTTTGAAGTAGGGCAGAGAGTTATTGTAACAGGATATGATTTGGGAATGAATACAGATGGTGGTCATGCACAGTTTACAAAGGTTCCTGCTTCATGGATTGTAAAAGCACCAGATTGTTTAAGTGATAAAGAGATAATGTCATATGGAACAGCTGGACTAACAGCTGCTTTAAGCATAAATGAGTTGATTAATAACAATATCTCTCCTGAAAGTGGAGATATTTTAGTTACAGGAGCAACAGGTGGTGTAGGCTCTTTAGCAGTTACTATTTTAAATAGTTTGGGCTTTAATGTTGTAGCAATTTCAGGGAAAAGTGATAAGATAGATTTTCTGAAAAAGATTGGTTCAAAGGAAGTTATTTTAAGAGACAACTTTTTAAAAGATAGTGCAAAAGCTCTTTTAGCTCCAAAATTTGCAGCTGTTATTGATACTGTAGGTGGAGATATTTTATCAACTTCTTTAAAGCAAACAAAATATGATGGAGTGGTTACTTGCTGTGGTCTTACAGCTTCAAGTGATTTAAATACAAATGTGTTTCCATTTATCTTAAGAGGTGTAAGACTTATTGGAATTGATAGTGTTGAGTGCAGTTTAGTTAAGAAACAAGAGTCATGGGAACAGTTAGCTAGTAAATTTAGGGTTGATAAGTTAAATACTATTATAAAAGAGATAACTCTTGATGAGATAGGAGATGCCTATAAAGAGCTACTTAATTCAAAAAGTATTGGAAGATATATAGTAAAGCTAAACTAAAATATAAGTTTTTAATTTTCTAAATTCTGAGAGCTATTTTCTAAATCTTCTAAAAGTTTTTGACTATAGTTTGTCTCTTTTCCAGTTTTTAAAATTTTTGCTTGTTCAAGCCACTGATTTGCTCGTGCATAGTTTGGAAGATTTAAGAAGTTTTCTACCCATTCAGTATTTTTACTAGTCCAAGATGAGATTTGTTCAAAATGGTAAATACCTAATTTAAACAGCTCATTTTCTATATTTTCATCTATACCTTTTATCTTTTTAAGGTTATCTTTTTTATTTGATGAACTCAAAACCATTGGTTTGAAGTCTAAACTAGCACTTTTATTGAAAATAGGATTGATTTTAAACTTATTTTTCTCAACAACATTTATATCTTTACTATTTTGTGCCGAGCAAAAAGTCTGTTTACTTCTTTTCCCAAGGATATAACCAAAAACTAGACCTAAGACAAAGGCAACTGCTAAATTCAAGACAATATACTGTGCGACATCTGTAAGCATTATTAATCCCCTATAATAAACTCTACTCTTCTATTTATATCTGATAAACCGTTTTCATCATCTTTTGCGATTGGTCGTTCATTTCCATATCCAACTGCTCTAATTCTATCTTTATCCACTCCAAAGCTTATTAAAATCTCTTTTACCATATCGGCTCTATCTTGAGATATTTTTTTATTAAGCTCCTTATTTCCTCTTGAGTCTGTATGACCACCAACCTCTATAGAAAAACTATTATTTTCTTTTAAAATAATACTTAAGTTTTCTATCAACATCTTTGATTTTTCTGTTGGCTCTACACTTTTTCTTTCAAAAGATATTTTATCTGTGATAAAAAGGTTATTTACAAGCAATTGTACATCATCTTTTGACAAAATACTCTTTTTTTCTTGAAGATTATTATTTAATTTATTTAATTCATCATCTTTTGTAACATTTTCTTGATTTAAGTCAACACTTTTAATTTTTTCATAGATATTTGTTTGAATCTCATAGTTTGATATTTTTGAAAGAGTTATATTTACTAATTCCCTATAGCTTTCATCTTTAAGAAAGCCTTCTAAAACTATTTTATTACCATCAAAACTTATTTTTGAGTTATCTTCAAAATTATCTTTCAAAATAGCAGTTAGCTCTACAATTTGCTCTAATAAATCTTTATTAATTTGACTATTTTCCACAATAGTAATATTTTCTAAGTTATTTATCTTTAAAAAATCAGTAATTTTCTTTGCCATTTCATTGCTTGAAAATATACCGCTTAAAAATAGTTTATTGTTGTTTTTTGTAATAACAAAGTTTGATGAAACATAAGTGGGTTTTTTAAAGAAATCTTCACTAAAGAACTTAAATATACTATTTTTCTCATTTAACTCTATACTCTCTTTTTTATTTGCAAAGTAATCTTTATAATCAAAAGTATAAATAGATAAAATATTTAGAGATATAAATAAAATTAGTAAAATAGAAATCTTCATAAAAATTGACATATGTTTTCCTTGTCTAACTAAATATTAGAAATCATCAAAATCTATACTACCTTTTGAGTAGTTTACTACATTCCCTTCAAAGAAGTTTGTTCTTTGGTCATTAAAACTTGCATATCCGTCTACCCATGGAATTGGATGTTTTACATTATATTCAGGTTTGTATCCTATAGCTTCAAGTCTTCTATCTGCTAGATATTCAATATATTGTCTAATAATACTATCTGTAAATCCTAAAATTTGCCCCTGAGTAATATAAGCTCCCCAAGATGCCTCTAAATCAACAGCTTTTCTAAACATTGCTCTAACTTTTTCTTCTAGTTCAGGTGTAAAAAGGTCTGCTCTCTCTTTTCTTACACTATTTATCATATTTTGAAATAGTAAAAGGTGAGTTACCTCATCTCTTTGAATAAATCTAATCATTTGTGAACTTCCAAGCATTTTCCCACTTTTCCCAAGTGCATAAATAGCTGCAAATCCAGCATAAAAATATAGTCCTTCTAAAATTTGATTGGCAAACATTGCTAAAACCATCTTCTCATCAGTTAAATCGCCATTTGATAAATCTTCATAAACTCCAGCAATATAAGTATTTTTTTCTCTTAGTTTTGTATCTGTTTTCCACATATCATAGATTAAATCTGTATTATCAGAGATACTTTCAACCATAACAGCATAAGATTTACTATGATTTGCTTCTTCATATGATTGTCTTGATAAACAAGCATTTATTTCAGGAGCAGTAATATATGGATTGATATTATCCATAAGGTTATTTGTTTGTAAACTATCCATAAAAATTAGTTGACTTAAAACCAAATCATACATTCTTTTTTCAGGTTGAGTTAAAAACTTATAATCTTTAGCATCTTGTGTCATTTGAACTTCTCGTGGAAACCAAGTATTTGCCTCCATCATATCCCAAAGTCTCAAAGCCCACTCATATTTCATTCTTGTAAAATTTATCATTCCATCAGAGTTACCACCAAAAACTCTTCTGTCATTTAAACTCTCTTTTGAGTTTGGATTATATATTGTTTTTCTTTTATTACTATGCATTTTTACTCCTTCTAAAATTTACTATTATTGACAACCAGCACACTCCATACTTCTATCTTCTACATCATTTTTTGCTTCTGGACTTTGACTTCTTAAATAGTATGTTGATTTAAGACCTAGTTTCCATGCTAATGTATATATTTCATGAAGATGTTTTCCACTTGCTTTGTCTAAACTCATAAAGATATTTGTGCTTTGACCTTGATCTATCCATTTTTGTCTTATTGCTGCTGCTTTTACAACTTGAAGTTGATCTATTTCAAATGCTGGTGTATAAAAAGACCAAGTTTCAGGGCTTAGTTTTGGAGCAACAACTGGAATTAGTCCACTTAAATTCTCTTCAAACCATTTTCTTTTATAAACAGGTTCTATTGCTTGAGTAGTTCCTACTAAAATAGAGATAGATGATGTAGGAGCAATAGCCATTAGATAACCATTTCTCATACCATCTTTTTTAACTTTTTCTCGTAAATATTCCCAATCACAAGAGTTATCAAATAAATCTTTCTCTACAATAGCATTTACAGCTTGTGGAGTATGATCATGAGGCATAATACCTTTGCTCCAATTTGAACCCTCAAAAGTAGGGTAAGAGCCTTTTTCTATTGCTAAATTTGAACTTGATAAAATAGTATTATAAGAGATACACTCCATAATCTCATCTATTTTTTTAAAATGCTCACTACTTCCCCAAGATATTTTATTATTTGCTAACATCTCGGCTTCACCCATAACACCAAGTCCAATTGCTCTAGATTTTAAGTTTGTAGCTTTTACTTTTCTAAGTGGATAAAAGTTTAAATCTATAACATTATCAAGCATATTTACAGCTATTGGAGTTACTCTTTTTATATCTTCATTTGTATTTATTCTTGATAGATTTATACTTGCAAGATTACAAACAGCAGTGTTTCCATCTATTTTTTGTTTTTCAACTATAAAGATTTTTTTGCCATTTATACTATCAAGAGCGGTTACCTTATTTGCTTTTTTTGTAATTCCACCATCAACAAGAACTAAATCCTCTTCTTCAAAAGTTTTTATAACTCCATCTTCAAACTCTATTTGTATTTTGTAGTGGTTTGGATTTGTATTTTGGAAAATCTCTGTACAAAGGTTTGAACTTCTAATATGCCCAACATGAGGGTTTGGATTTACTCTATTTGCACTATCTTTAAAGCATAAAAATGGGCTTCCACTTTCAAAATATGAAGTTAAGATTTTTTTCCATAAATCTTTTGCTTTTATTCTATTTTTAGTAATATCATCATTATTTTCATATGCAATATATTTTGTTTCAAACTCTTCTCCAAAACACTCGCTTAAATCTTTAACTTCAACAGGATCAAAAAGTGTCCAATGTCCATCTTCTAAAACTCTTTGCATAAAGATATCACTTATCCATAGTGCTGGAAATAAATCATGTGCTCTACGTCTCTCTTCTCCACTATTTTTCTTTAAATCTATAAAATCCATAATATCCATGTGCCAAGGCTCAAGATACACAGCAATTGCCCCTTTTCTTGTACCTAATTGATCAACAGCAATAGCAATATCATTTGTGATTTTTAAAAATGGAATTGTTCCACCTGCTGCACTTTTATGTCCATCAATAGCACCACCTAAACTTCTAATTTGATTCCAATCCCAGCCAATTCCACCACCAAATTTACTCAATAGTGCCATCTCTTTATATCCATCAAAGATACCTTCAATATTATCTGGACTTGAACCAATATAACAAGAGCTTAATTGATGTCTATTTGTTCTAGCATTACTTAGAGTTGGAGTTGCAAGCATTACTTCAAATTTAGAGATAACATCATAAAACTCTTTTGCTTTTTCTTGTTTATTTTTTTCATTTTGAGCCAAAAACATAGCAATTGCCATAAACATCTGTTGAGGTAACTCAATTGGCTCACCTTTGCTATTTTTTAATAAATATCTGTCATATAGAGTTTTTATCCCTAGATAGTTAAATAAAAAATCTCTCTCTTGCTTTATATAAGAGTTTAAATCATTTAAATCATAACCATTTGCTAAGTTTGGAATAATTCTTCCTGCTTCAACTCCAAAGCTGATATAATCCTTTAAATGTCTATAAGCATCACCTTTTACTCCATGAGTTGCAATTCCTACTCTATGATACAAATCGTATAGAAATAGTCTTGCTGCAACAAAAGTCCAGTTTGGAACATCTATATCTATTTTTTCAACAGCTGTTTTAATTAAGGCATCTTGAATATCACTTGAGTGCATTCCATCAATAAATTTTATGCGAGAGTCAAGTTCAAGTTCACTTTGGCTAACTCCATCGAGTTTTGCCGTTGCTTCTATAGTCATTTTTTGGATTTTTGTAATATCCAAAACTTCTTTTCTTCCATTTCTTTTTTGTATCATTATTGTCATTTATTTGTCCCTATAAAAACTTATTTAAAAACTCTATTAAAAATTTTCTCTACATTTTTTGTATAGTAGTCAAAATTAAAACACTCTCTAATTTGCTCTTGACTTAAAGATTTTCCAAGTTCATCATCTGCAAGAAGATATTGTAGATATAAGCTTTCACCTTTTTCATTTGTAGTAGCTTTTCCTTTTTGTATCTCTTCCCAAACTTTCATAGCATTTCTTTGAACTATTTTATAAGCATCTTCACGGCTTACACCTTTTAAAGGAAGTTCAAGTAATACTCTTTGAGAAAATACAAGTCCACCTGTTAGGTTTAGGTTTTTCATCATATTTTCAGGCATAACCGTTAAATTTGCAATTACACTATTCATTCTATGAAGCATAAAATCTGTTGTGATAAATGCATCTGGTAACCAAAATCTCTCTGTTGAAGAGTGAGAAATATCTCTTTCATGCCAAAGTGCTACATTTTCCATAGCTGGAATACAGTAAGCTCTTATCATTCTTGCTAATCCAGTTATATTCTCAGTTAAAATAGGGTTTCTTTTATGTGGCATTGCTGAACTCCCTTTTTGTCCAGCTGCAAAATACTCTTCTGCTTCATAAACTTCAGTTCTTTGAAGATGTCTTACTTGAACTGCAAACTTTTCAACACTTGAAGCTAATAGAGCAAGTGTAGTTGCTAGTCTTGCATATCTATCTCTATGAATTACTTGATTACTACAAGGTTCAGGCTTAAGACCTAATTCAGCCATTGCATACTCTTCAAGTTCTAAAGGTGCATGAGCAAAATTTCCCATAGCTCCACTTATTTGACCAACAGCTATAACTTCCATTGTCTCTTCAAGATTTTTTAAATGTCTTTTAACTTCGTCATACCAAACAGCTAAAGTTAATCCAAAAGTTATTGGTTCCCCATGAATTCCATGACTTCTACCAACCATTAAAGTAAATTTATGCTCCATAGCTCTTTTTTTAATGCTTTCAAGAAGCATTTTTACATCTTTGATTATAATTTCCAAAGAGTCTCTCATTTGAAGTGCAACACCAGTATCAACTGCATCTGAACTTGTCATTCCATAGTGAAACCATCTTGATTCAGCTCCTAGGCTTTCAGATACACTTGTGTTAAATGCTATTAAATCGTGTTTTGTAATAGCTTCAATCTCTTCAATTCTCTCTACTGAAAACTTAGCATTCTTTACAATTTTATCACAATCATCATCTGGAATAAGACCTAATTTATTCCAAGCTTTTACTGCCGCTTTTTCAACTTCAAGCCAAGCTGCATATCTTGCTTCTTGAGTCCATTTTGAACTCATCTCTTCTCTTGCATATCTCTCTACCATAAAATATCCTTCTAATCATATTTCTATAAAATTTATACTATTATTATTAAAAATTAAGGGATATTGTATCCATTATGAACTTAAATATAGGAAGATGATTTTGCCATTTATACTCAAAAAATATAGTGCTATAAAAGATAAGAAAATACAGATTTTTTTAATACATTATTTAAATTACAACCCCAAGGTAGCCCAAAGACTTATAGGAAAAGGAAGAGTATTTAGAAGTGATATGAGTGCTTTTAATCCTAGTGATATAATCGATTGTGATGAGATTTTTATAGGTGTATTTGAGGGACAAAGTAGGGGTTTGAAACCTCTTTTAGAGTTTAAAGATTTTGCAATTTTTGATAAGCCAACAAATCTTATGGTTCATCCTATTTCAAAAAATACACCGTACTCTTTACTTGATGAGATAAGATTTCATTTTGGAGAAGATGCAAACTTAATTCATAGAATAGATGCTGAAACATCAGGGCTTGTAATTGTAGGTAAAAATAAAAGAAGTGAAGTAGAGCTAAAAGAGATGTTTCAAGATAAGAAATACCATAAATCTTATTTAGCAATTGCAAGAGGAAAAATAGAAAAAGAGTTAAGAATTGATAAAAATATCGATAAAGAAGGACTTTTAATAGGTGTTAAAATGAAAGTTTGTGAAAAAAATGAGGGTGGAAAAGAGTCAATTACAATTATAAAACCAATAAAATATAATAAAGAAAAAGATTTAACATTAGTTGAAGCTATTCCATTAACGGGAAGACAACATCAAATAAGAGTTCATCTGCACTCTATAAATCATACAATTTTAGGAGACCCAATTTATGGAATAGATGATGTAAATGCAGAAAATTATCTAAATAAAACTCTAAGTAGTGATGATAGATTTACTTTAAGTGGCTCATTTAGGCTTTGGCTTCATGCAAACTATTTGGAGTTTAGCTATAAAAACATAAGCTATAAAATATGCTCAAAAAATCAAGAGATAATAGATGAGTTTTTTTAAATAGAAGAGTTAATCTTCTATTCTTATCATTGCAGGTTTTTTAAGTACAACTCCAGAATTTTCAAGCTCATTTATAGCTTTTACAATATCTCTTTCTACACAAGTATGAGTTGTAAGAAGTAGGTTTGCTTTTGCATCTTTTTTTGCTTTTTGCATCATATTTTCAATAGAGATTTTATTGTCTCCAAAAACCTTTGCAACTTTTGCTAAAGTACCACTTTTATCCGCAACTTCTAGTCTTAAGTAGTATTTTGTTTTTATTTCATCTTTTGGCATAAGTGTTGGTTTTATGCCAACTTGTTTTTCGAAACCTAGCATAGGTGAGCCTTTACCTCGTCTTGCTATATCAATAATATTTGCAATAACAGCACTAGCAGTTGCATCACCACCCGCTCCAGCTCCATAGTACATAGTCTCTCCAACTTTGTCACCAATTACTGAAACTCCATTCATAACACCATCTACTTTTGCTATCATCTTATTTAGTGGAATTAAAACAGGATGAACTCTAAGCTCTATTTGATTATCCACTTTTTTTGCAATTCCTAGAAGCTTAATATTATAGTCAAACTCTTTTGCAAACTCTATATCTGTTTGTTTGATATTTTGAATACCTTCAATTAAAATCTCTTCAGGTTTTACATCTATTCCATAAGCGATTGAACCTAAAATTAGAAGTTTGTGAGCTGTATCAAATCCACCAACATCAAATGTAGGATCAGCTTCTGCATAACCTAAATCTTGAGCCTCTTTTAGAATCTCATCATAACTTGCACCCTCATTTATCATCTTTGTAAGCATATAGTTGCAAGTTCCATTCATAATACCTTGAATAGATTTAATATTATTTGCACTTAATCCATCTCTTAAAGCATTAATGATTGGAATTCCACCAGCAACTGCAGCTTCAAACTCAAAAGGAGTATCACTTGCTAGTTCTTGAAGCTCATATCTATGGTAAGCTAAAAGTGCTTTATTTGCAGTGACAACTGATTTACCATTTTCTAAAGCTTTTTTTACTATCTCATAAGGCTTTTCTATTCCACCCATAAGCTCAACAACAATATCAATATTTGGATCATCCAAAACCTTTGATACATCAGTTGTAAGCTCAATTTCAACATCTCTTTTTTTATTTAAATTTGAAACTACTCCAATAGTTGGAACTATCTCAACTCCAGCTCGTGAAGTGATAATACTTTTATTATCTCTTAAGATATTTGCAACACTTGTTCCAACAGTTCCAACACCAATAATTCCAACTTTAAGCATAAAATAATCCTTTTAAAAGATTCCTATCTAAAAGGAATCGTACTCATACATTTTTATTTTTACAGTGACGCTAAATATCTTTTAATATTTTTCGCAGCTTGTCTTATTCTTTTCTCATTCTCAATTAAGGCAATTCTTACATACTTATCACCATAATGTCCAAATCCAATACCAGGGCTAACTGCAACACCAGCATTTCTAAGAAGTTGTTTAGAGAACTCTAGACTTCCTAGATGTTGTGCTTTTTCAGGAATTTTTGCCCAAATAAACATTGATGCATTTGGTTTATCCATAACCCAACCAGCTTCTGCAAATGCTTGAAGTGTTACATCTCTTCTCTTTTCATATTTAGAAATAATCTCTTCTACACAATCTTGTGGACCATCAAGAGCCACAGTTGCAGCAATTTGAATTGGAGCAAACATTCCATAATCAAGCCAAGATTTAATTCTTTTTAAAGCACCTACAAGTTTTTCATTTCCTACAATAAATCCAACTCTCCATCCAGCCATATTATATGATTTACTCAAAGTAAAACATTCAACAGCAACATCTAAAGCACCTTCTGCTTGAAAAATTGAAGGAGTTTTATAACCATCAAAAGTAATATCAGCATAAGCGATATCAGAGATTATATAAAATCTCTCTTTTTTAGCCATATTTACTAATTTTGTATAAAACTCAGGAGTTACTGTTGCACAAGATGGATTATGAGGGAAGTTCACAACTACATATTTAACTTTTGGAATACTCTCATCTATTGTTTTTTGTAAATTTTTGAAAAATAGATCTTCATCTACTTTAAATTCACTATCAAATACTAGTTCAAATTTGTGAATTGCTGCACCATTTAGCATAAATGCATAAGAGTGAATAGGATAAGTTGGATCAGGAACAACAGCAACATCTCCAACATTTACAATAGCTTGAACTAAATGTACATATCCCTCTTTTGAACCCATTGTTGCACATGCATGTTTATCAGGATCTAAAAAATCAACATTATATTTTCTTTTATACCAGTTACAAATAGCAAGTCTTAATTTATAAATTCCAATACTCGCACTATATCCATAGTTTTTTGGTTTTAAACTAGCTTCTCTTAATTTTTCAACAATATGTGTTGGAGTTGGACCATCTGGATTTCCCATAGAGAAATCTATAATATCCTCACCATTTCTTCTTGCTTCCATTTTTATAGCATTAACTTCTGCAAACACATAGTTTGGAAGTCTTTTCATTCTTTCAAATTCTATCTCATCAAACATCTTACTACTCCTTAGTAATTATTAATCCATTTTTTATATTTGTTAAAGCATAAAAATCATCAACTTTTACAAATCTTGTATTTGTTGGAATATCAACTCTTAAATTTTTATGCAAAGTTTCACTCTCAAAAACATCAATAACATTAAAACTATCATCATAGAAGATAATAGTAGGATACCAACTATTCCCAATATTTGAGTCTATTTTTAGAGAATCACTATTTGCAATCTCTAAAATATATGGTCTTATTGGTTTTTTTAATGACACAGATGCTTTTGTAACTAAATCTTCAGCTTTATATATAGAAGATTTTTTTGAGTCAATATAATAACTCCATTTATTGTTACCCTCTTTTTTTATATCAATAATCCTACAATTTGTGCTTTGTAACTCTTGAGATAATCTAAGAGGGTTTATGGCGGCTGCAGTTTGTACTTTTATACTCCATTTTAGTTGATTATCAACTACACTTTGCTCAAGTGTTACAAAATTTTGAACACCTATCGTTTTTAAGATATCATTTATATTCTTAAAAGACTTTTTGGGGCTTGAAGTAAAAATAAAAGTTGCTTCAATTGATTGAGTTGAACCTAAATTTAGTTTTAAAAGATTGTTGTTTTGTAAAGTTTGAGAAATTTTTGCATAATCAAGGCTACCATTTGTATAAAAATAGCTTTGATTTTTAAAGATACTACTTATTAAATTTCTATGAGTATTGAAATCACTACTTCCAATTAGACCAATTACAGCTTGATTTATATTTGCATTTAAACTTAAGCATAAAAATATTATAAGTAGTAGTTTTTTCATATATTTTCCTTTTTATCTTTTTAGAGTATAAATTAAAATTGCAGCTGCTGAACTTACATTTAAAGAGTCAAATTCATGTTCCATTTTTATTGAGACTTTTAGGTCTAGTTTTTTTGCAACTTTTGGAGATATTCCTTCTCCTTCATTTCCTAAAAATAGTGCAACCTTATCAGTTTTTTCAATTTTTCCATATTTTTTGAGGTCAACTCCATCCATTGTTGCACCTATTAGTGTAAATCCTGCATCAATTAATTCACTTGCTAAATCAACACTTCTTGAATGAATTGCAAATGGTAAATCTAATAAAGCCCCAGCACTAGTTCTTATAGTTCCTGAGTTATTTATAGTTTTTATATCTGCTGCAATCATTCCCTCAATTCCTAAAGAGTAAGCAGTTCTTGCTATTGCACCAATATTTCCCACATCTGTAAGACCATCTAAAACGATGATAAAGTTCATATTTTTTATCTCTTTTAGTGGTGCATAGTGAT
The DNA here is from genome assembly GCF_003355515.1 of Aliarcobacter trophiarum LMG 25534. Lineage (NCBI taxonomy): Bacteria > Pseudomonadati > Campylobacterota > Epsilonproteobacteria > Campylobacterales > Arcobacteraceae > Aliarcobacter > Aliarcobacter trophiarum. The sequence goes on from NZ_CP031367.1 coordinate 66,411, forward strand.
AATCACTAAGTTTTAAAATAAGTCCTTGGTGGTTACCACCTTTACTTAAAGCTTGAGCTTTTTGGTTATCAACTTTATGAATTTTTTTATTTAGTTTTGCAAATCTTGAAAAAAGTTTACTATCAATCTCTTTTGATAAAAAAATCTCTTCTATTAAATCTTGGTGTTTTTCAAGCACATATAAAACTATCTGTTTTCCATATATTATCATTTCTTCTCGTTTAAATTAATTTTGAATTTTACCTAATAAATCTTGATAAATCTCTTTTACACTAGCACCTGTAAGCTTTGCTATTAATTTTGCTTTTATTTTTGGAGCAATATCAAGAGGTAAAATATCATTTAATTCAAGATTATAACCTGGCTTCTCTTTTGGTTCAATAACCACAACCCACTCACCTTTTATATCACTATCTTTTAGCTCTTCATATAGATTTTTTGCACTATTTTTATATGTTCTTTGATAAAACTTGCTTATCTCTTTTACTAAAAATATTGTTCTACTTGGCTCTTTTTTATTGAGCTCTTCAAGAAGTTTTAAAAGTCGATGAGGTGATTCATATAAAATACTAACTCTAGAACTATTTAAAACTTCTTCAAGTTTTGAAGCACGATTTACTCCTTTATGGTCTAAAAAGCCAAAAAATGTAAATTCAGTGTTACTAAAACCACTCATAGCAAAGGCTGTTAAAAGTGCATTTGCTCCAGGAATTACTTCATAAGGAATACTATTTTTTATACACCAATCAACTAAAGTAGCTCCAGGGTCACTAATACAAGGCATTCCAGCATCACTACAATAAACAACATTTTTAGAAAAAGTATCTTTTGAGATTGTTTTTAAAACATCAGCTTCATTGTGAGAGTGAAAAGATTTGAACTCTTTATTTGAAAAATCTAACTCATATTTTTCAGCTAAAAGATTTATAAGTTTTTTTGTGACTCTTGTATCTTCACAAAAAATTAGTTCCGCTTCCAATAGTGCATCAAGTGATCTTTTTGAGATATCATCAAGGTTTCCTATTGGTGTTGGAACTAAGCGCAACATAATAATGGACTATTTTGCCATATTATATTTAGCTTTGAATTTCTCAACTCTTCCAGCAGCATCAACAAGTTTTTGCTCTCCTGTAAAGAATGGGTGACAAGATGAACAAATATCAACTCTTAAAGATTCAACATTTGATTTTGTCTCAAAGCTATTTCCACATGCACAAGAAACTTTGCATATTTTGTAATCTGGATGAATATCTTTTTTCATTCCAATTTCCTTTTTATTTTTTAAACTTCTAAAAAAAGAGCAAGTCTTTGCAGGTCCTTTAATAGACTTTTGAACGGCGATTATATCGAAAGATACTTAATAATCTCTGAATTTAAGCTAGGAATTATATTTGAAACTCTATTAGTAAATTGACCTTTATTGAAAGTATTTTGCCTTTTTGCAAGTTTTAGCGTATTTTGAATAATTTTATCTTCTAGCTCTTGTTTTGATATTTTGCCATCAAGATACTCTAAAGTCTCAATTATTCCTATACTTGACATACAATTTGGAGCTCTTGTATATTTTTTTTCTAAATATATAATTTCATCTATTAGTCCAGATTTTATCATCTGTTTTGTTCTAAGTTTTATTCGCTTTATAAGCTCATCCTTTTCCCATAAGATTTCAAAAATTTTTAAATTTGCTGAGAGAGCAATTTTTGGGTTTTTCAAAAAATATTCACTTGGAGTTAAACCACTTTGTTTATAAATAGAGTAAGCTTTTTCTACTCTATATCTATCATTTGGCTCAATTCTTTGCATATATTCTTTATCCAAACTATAAAGCATATTATAAGTATCATTTAAACACATATCTAAATTTGTATTCTCTTTTAAACCATCACTTATTCCATCGGTTAAAGCTTTTAAATAAAAGCCTGTTCCACCTACAATAATTAAATTCTTCATATTCTCTTTTGCATATTTTTTTGCATTTTTATACAAATTTAAAAATTCAATAACATCAAATTTCTCATTTGGAAAAATTTCATCTATACCAAAATGGACTATATCCCCTCTTTCTATAGTTGTTGGCTTTGCACTAGCTATATCTATCTCTTTATATACACAAAGTGAGTCCAAAGATAAAATTATAGAGTTTGTTTTTATAGCTAAATCAAGAGAGAGTGCTGTTTTTCCTGAAGCTGTTGTTCCAATAATAGCTAGTTCTTTCATATTCTAATTTATTTTTCTCTTTTTTTTGTAGCTTCGCACTGCTCAAGCTCTTTTATAATATCATTTATCTCTTTCTCTTTTTGTGCAAGTTGTTCTAAAAGCAAGGAGATATCTGAGACATTTGATTTTTCTATTGTTTCATCAATTTTTGTAGCACAAGCTGTAAAAAGTATAGAAAAAAGGCTTAAAAGTATTATAAATATAGGTTTTTTCATAGGTGATTTCCATTCAAAATTTGGTTGATTATAGCTAAAAAGCATTAATTTACCCATTATTTGATAAAATCCTGCCCATGGAAAAATTAATAAAAAAGATAAAAGATTTTAGTGAATTAGTGATGTTTCAGCACTCTGTTTTTGCATTGCCATTCATATTTATAGCAATGGTTGTATCATCTTCACAAGTAAATGGAACTCCTTGGTTTGGATTTAAACTTTTGGTTTTGGGAACTTTATGTGCAGTATTTGCACGAAATTTTGCAATGGGTTTTAATCGTTTTATGGATAGAGATATAGATGCTTTAAATCCACGAACAAAAAATAGACCAAATGTAGATGGAAGAATATCTGCAAAAGCTATGTTTGTATTCTTTTTTGCAAATGCTTTAGCTTTTATTTTAGTAGCTTATTTTGTAAATAATTTGGCTTTGATTTTATCAGTTCCTATTTTAATAGTAATAGGTTCATATTCATACTTTAAAAGATTCTCATATTTAGCACATATAATTTTAGGGGTATCTTTAGCACTTGCACCAATTGCTGGAGTTGTAGCTGTGAGTGAAACTATTCCTTTATGGGTAATATTTTTGAGTATTGGAGTTATGTTTTGGGTTGCTGGATTTGATTTACTTTACTCACTACAAGATATAGATGTAGACAAAAAACTAGGTCTTCACTCTGTACCATCTATTTTTGGAGCGAATAAAACTATGCTCTTTTCAAAAATATTTCATACTCTAACTATAATTTTTTGGCTTTTATTTGTGATATATTCATCTAGCTCTTATTTTGCATATTTTGCTGTAGTTATAGCTACTTTGATGCTCTCTTATGAACACTATTTGGTTTCAAAAGATTTTAGAAAGATAGATAGAGCATTTTTTACTGTAAATGGATATTTAGGAATAGTTTTCTTTTTTTTAATAGTTTTAGATAATATCTTCTTTTAAAAATTTTAAGTAAAATTAGGATAGACTTCAATCCTAATTTTATAAGTGCGTCTGTAGTTCAACTGGATAGAATACTCGGTTTCGACCCGAGGGGTTGTGGGTTCGACTCCTACCAGGCGTGCCATTAGGCTCTCAAACCCCCTATTTTATAGGCTTTCAATCGATTTAATTTTTTTTCGGTGCCGATTCGGTGTCCAATAGTGTCCCGATTTTTTTAAAACAACTTCCAAAATTCATATTTTGAACTGGAATATATTGAGAATATCTCTCTAGTGTAATTTTTACATTTTCATGACCAGCAATTTTTGAAACATAATTTATATCTTCACCATTTGAAATAAGGGTTGATATAAATGTTCCCCTTGTTTGATGTAAATTTCTATATTCAATATTTGCTTTTTTTAGAGTTTTTACCCAAATTTGCTCTCTGATTTTTCCTGCTGAATGATAATGCTTATTTGTCTTTTTTGTTAAAAATAAAAAAGAGTTTTTTTCTCCAGTTAGCTTTTTTTGATTTTCTAAAAAAGGTATTAAAGCTTCAATAATGGGAATGATTCGTTTACTTTTTGAAGTTTTAAGAATATTTTTTATTTGACCATTCACAATTTGCTTTTTAACTGTAATTGTTCTATTCTCAAAATCTATACAATCCCAACTAAGCCCCAAGCATTCACCTATCCTTAATCCTGTCATAAACAAAGTAGCAATTAAGTTTTTATCTTGATTAGTAGCTACTGATAATATTTTATTTATCTCATTAGTTTTAAAAGGTGTTAATTCTAATCTTTTTATTTTTGTATCTTCTGTTTGATTTAAGCTTTTAACCTTTTTAACTGGATTTATTTTTAAAATTTCATTTTCAATAGCATCTTCAAACATTGTAAATAATAAACCTCTTATTTTTAAAATATAACTTTTAGATAATTTATATTCTTTCTGAAGTTTGTTTTGCCAAAGTGTAATTTCACTAGCTTTTACTTTGTCCAGTGATTTATGTCCAAAATCATTTTTTAAATATTTATCATAATTTTTAATATGCCCATAAATCGTGCTTTCACTTCTATTTCCACTATGTAATTCAAAAGAAAAATTCATATATTCATCAACAGTTGGGATTTTTTTATTATTGGTATTTAATTCTCCATTCATTAGTTTATATTTTAGCATTGGCAAGATTTCATTTTCTGCTCTTTTATAGTTTGCTTTTGTATTTTCTAACTCCAAAGATTTTCTAAACCTTTTCCCATTTATTGTATAATTTACCCATAAAGTTTCAATAATTCCCCCTTGAGTATTTTTTACTCTTTTTATATAAATATTCATTTTTACCCCTTTTTATGCTACATTTAATATTTTATTTACTAAATATTCATTACTCATTGAAATTCCCTTATCACCTGACATTGGAATGACCCCAAAAAAGTAGACAGAAATTTATTCAGTTAATTAAAATAACAATTTAGAGAAAATTGTAAACAATTGAAGGAATTAAAAATGGCAAGAAGAGAATATAGTGAAGAGTTTAGAAGAGATGCTGTAAAACAAGTTATAGAAAATGGATATGGGGTTGTTGAAACAGCTGAGAGGTTAGGTGTCCATTATGATTCTTTGAGAAACTGGATAAAAAAATACAAATCACCAGAAGCTGAAGTAGAAATAAAAAAAACTCAAGATACAACAGCTGAAATAAAAAGATTGCAAAAAGAATTAAAGAGAGTTACAGAAGAGAGGGATATTTTAAAAAAGGCCGCAGCGTACTTTGCAAACAACCCAAATTAAAGTACGCATTTATAAAGGAGTATCAAATACAGTACACAATCAGAAGAATGTGTACTGTATTGAAAGTTCATCCTAGTGGGTATTATAAATGGTTAAAACAACCTATTTCAAATTTAGAGATTGAAAATCAACAAATTTTACAAGAGATAAAAAAAGCATATAGAGAGTCAAATGGGATATATGGATATAGAAATATTCATAAAGATTTAAAGGCTTCAAATATACATGTAAATAAGAAAAGAGTTGCAAGATTAATGAAAGAAGCAAAACTTTGTGGAATAGGAAATTATAAAAGAAAACCAAAGCATAAGGCTGGTTCAATTCATAAAGCACATCCAAATCATTTAAAACAATGTTTTTTAACATATAAACCAAATGAATCTTGGGTTAGTGATATCACATATATCAGAACTTATGAAGGATGGTTATATTTAGCTACAGTTATAGATCTTTATTCAAGAAAAATAATTGGTTGGGCAACAGGACATAGACAATCAACATCTTTAATTATTAAAGCTTTGAAAAAAACAACTCACAGAATTAAAAATCATAAAGTAATTCTTCATTCAGATCAAGGTAGCCAATATAGTTCTTATGAATACCAAACATTTTTAAAGCATCATAATATTATCCCAAGTATGAGCCGTAGAGGTAATTGTTATGATAATGCAGTAGCAGAGAGTTTTTTTAAGACATTAAAAAAAGAATTAGTTAGAAAAACTATATTTCATACAAGAGCAGAAGCTAGAGATAAAATATTTGAATATATAGAAATGTTTTATAACTCAAAAAGACGACATAGTTTTTTAGATTTTATAAGTCCAAATGAATTTGAGAAAAGATACAATGATAGTGTTACTCAACCAAAGGTGTTAACTGATTAAAAAAGTGTCTACTAACTTGGGGTCATTCCAGTATTCTAAATCTATTTTTATACTCTTTATTGAAATTCATCTTATACCTCTTTATAATTCAATTTATCTTACTTTTAAATTCTCTCCTAAATTTATTTCCTACTACTATAAAACATTGGATAGTTAAACTATCGTTGATAACACTTTTTTCATTGTTCTCCTTCCTCTTTTACCTACAGTTTTAGTAAAGATTTTTTGCTATAAAAGATAATATAAAAAGTAATCTTTAATAAAAGTTAAGAAATAAGTTATTTTATAAAATTATTTGAAATTATTTAAAATTGTGATTTTTGAAATATAATAAATAGAAATAGAATTATAATGTGATTAGAGATTGAAATATAATATTTGGCTATTTTATTAAGGATATTTTTATTGTATTTCGTAAGATTTTAGGAGTTAGATTTAGTTTATTAAATAACTCAACTTTCGCACATAAAAAATCATTAATTTCTTATATGTAAAAGCTTTTAAAAGCCCATAAATAGACACTTTTTGATATAATTTCATCACCACAAATCAATTATAAAAGGTATTTTTATGGGTATTGACAATTTTATCCAAACTGCTATGAACAATGTATTAAAAAATCCTATTCTTTCTATTTTAAGAGATATAAATTTTAGTTCTATTCTAAAACAAAGCAATTTCATAAAAAAAGATATTGGCAAATCTCCATATATGATAATTTTACATTTTTTATATATGTTTATTATCAATAAAAAAATATCTACATTTATGAAATATAGCAATGATAGTTATAAAAAAGATGTTTACTACAGATTACTAAAAAGTAGTAAGTACAATTGGAGAAAATTACTATTACTGACATCTATAAAACTTATTAGCAAATTGCATAAACTTCAAAAAACTACTGATACAAAAGTATTGATTATAGATGATACTGTTGAAATTAAAAGAGGTAAATTTATAGAAGGTAGTTGTAAAAATCTTTGGAGCAATAAAGAACATAGAACTGTAAAAGGTTTGAATATTGTATCACTTAATTATAGCGATTGTTATACGGATATGATGTTGGATTTTTCTATAAATTATAATAAAAATCAAATTGTAAATGTTGATGAAAATAGTTTTCATCATAAAAGCAATGCTTATAAAAGAAGAGTTGAAGGTAATGATGGTAAAAATATTTTAGCTCTTGATATGTTGAAACGTGTTTTAAAATCTGGAATATATTCAGATTATCTTCTTGTTGATAGCTGGTATGCTAAACCAAATTTTATAAATGAAGTAAAAGAAAATGGTCTTGATGTAATTACAAGAATTGCAAACAATCCTAAAATCTGGCAATTTACAGGTAAATTTAAAACACTTGAAACACTTTACAATTATGCAAAACAAAATAAAGCTTCAAGACTTGGAAACTATAACTCTATAAAATACAATTATGTTTCAACTACAACTACACATAAAACACTTGGTAGATTAAAAATTGTATTTATTAAAACCAAAGATAATCTAATTCCAATAATATCAACAAATACAAATTTATCTGATATTGAAATAATCAATACATATAAAAAACGATGGAATATTGAACAAGGATATAAAGATTTAAGAGAATACTTTCAATTTGGTAAAGAAGAAAATCGTATCTTTGAAGCTTTAATAGCTCGTATTACACTTTCATTTTTAGCTTATAATCTTACAAGCTATATTAATAGAGTTCAAAATGAACCACAAACCTTAGGTAATCTTTTTAGAGATTTAGAATGCCAGCTTGAAACTCTAGCAATATCTATGGAATTATTTGTAAAAATCCTAGAACAATTGATACAATCTGCACAAATAGTCAAGAGAAATAAAGATTTAGAGCAAATCATTCATGTACTCAGAGTTTACACTAAAAAACAGTTAGGTTTTATGTGCGAAAGTTGAGTAAATAATTAAAAACTATTCAATAAACTCTCTATACTCTCTTTTAAAGCTCTATTTGTGGCTTCTACAAAACCATAAGCATTATTTGATTTACATAATACTATTTTATCAAAATTAAAAGATTTTAAAACTTTATCATCTTTTACTAAATCAAATTTAAGTTTTAAAATAGCATGGGATTTATTATCTTCAAAAGTTTGATAAAGTTTTATAACTTCGCTTTTTAGACTATATTCATACTCTATTTTTTTATCTCTTAAAACTATATTTTCAAAAATATTACTTGTCAAAAATGAGTCTGTAAGTTGATTGTAAATCATATTTGAGGGAAGATTTATCCATCTATTTTGTGCGTACTCTTCAAATAAGTATGGTTTTGTACTATAAAAAATAGAACTTAAGTTAAAACTTCTATTTACATTTACCTCTTCAATAAAAATTGAGTTTAGTTTTGGAGTTTTGGCTATTTTTTGAGTTTTGAAATCTATTGCATAGTGATTTATCTCTATACGCTCTTGTTTGAAGCTACACCCTGTAAAAATTAAAACTATCAAAAAAGCCAAAATTTTATTTACTATTTTCATCTTTCTCTCCTGGTCCATATTTTATTGTTTTTTGTTTAAATATTAAGTCACTTGGACTTTCATTTAGATTTTTCATTAAATCTTGAGTTTGATTTAAAGTATTATCCAAATTTTTTAAAACTATTTCTAAGTTATCAATACTATCTTGAGCCATACCTTTTATATCAAAAGTTCCTTTATCAAAATCCTCTTTCATCTTAGTTGTTAGTGCTTTAAAGTTATCAGCTGAAGTTTTTACACTTATAAAAGAAGAGCTTCCAATAGTAGCAAAGTTTTTCATACCTAGTAAAAGCTCATCAATATTATTTTGATTTTTTACTAAGTAGTCAGAAAACTTTTCAATATTTGCCATACTTTTTTGACTATTTTCAAGAAGTATTGAGAAGTTTTTTAAATTGTCTTCATTTAAAACATCTCTAAATGAGTGAAGTAAAATAGTAAGCTCTTTTGTAATATCTTCTGTAGAATCAACAAGATTACTTAAGGCTGATTTTTTTGAATTTATTATTTTTATACCATACTCATTTTCCTCTAAAGATTTAGCATCATTGCTTCCACCTTTTAGTTCAACATACTTTAATCCTGTAATCCCTAGATTTCCTAAAATTGCATAGTTATCCTCTTTTAATGGAGTTCCTTTTTGAATCTGTATCTCTACTTCAATTTGCTCTGAGTTGTATGGATTTATCTTTATATTTTTTACAACTCCAACATCAAAGCCTTTATATTTTATAGATGAACCTATATTTAATCCAGAGACACTTTCATCAAAATAGATATAGTATGTATCATATTTTTTATCTTCTAAGCCATATTTTCCTAACCAAAATATTGCAACTATTAATAAAAAAGATATTGCACTTACAAATAAACCTATTCTAAAAAAATTAATTTTTGTATCCATTAATCTGCCTTTTTGTGAGTTAAAAAATCTTGTATAAACTTATCTTTTGATTTCATAGCTTCCTCTATATTGCCATCAAATATTATCTGTTTTTTTATAATTATAAACCTATCAAGTACGGTTTTTATAGTTTCTAAATCGTGAGTTATTATAACTGTTGTAATATTTAAACTCTTTTTTAAATATAGCAATAGCTCATTTATACTTTGTGTACTAGCTGGATCTAATCCACTTGTTGGCTCATCCAAAAAGAGGAGTTTTGGTTGCATTGCAAGACTTCTTGCAAGGGCTACTCTTTTTTTCATTCCACCGCTAAGTTCACTAGGATATAGTTTTGCTGTATGTTTTGGAAGTCCAACTATATCCAAATTTGTGTAAGCAATTTTTTCTATCAAATCATTTGGTAAATTTGTGTACTCTTTTAACATTACACTTATATTTTCAATCACATTTAAAAAAGAGTACAATGCCCCAAATTGGAAAAGATATGAAAAATTTAGCTTTAGAGTTTCTAAATCATCTATCTTTAGTTTTGAAATATCTTTATTAAAAATCTCAATTTTCCCCTTTTGTATTTGATTTAACATAACTATTTGCTTTACCAAAACACTCTTTCCACTTCCACTTCCACCTAAAACTCCAAATATTTCGCCCTCATTTACACTAAAAGAGATATCATTGTGGACAATATTGTCTCCAAAAGCTGTGTGAAGATTTGAAACTTTTATTATTTCCATTTTATATTCCCATTTTAGTAAATATCACAGAGAAAACTGCATCTAATAGAATAACTACAAAGATTGCATTTACAACACTTATTGTTGTATATTTTCCAATACTCGTAGTATTGTTTTGGACTTGAAAACCTCTAAAACAACCAATAATAGCTATAAAGAATCCAAAAAATATTGCTTTAAATACTCCTAGTAGTAGATGTTTTAGAGGGACTTCATTTTGTAATCTATTTATAAACTCTATATATGTGACATCTAAACTTGTAAAGGCAATTAACATTCCACCCATTACTCCAATAATATCTGCAAAAAAAACTAAAAGTGGTAAAGAGATACATAAGGCAAAAATTCTAGGGAGTGTTAAAAAAATTATTGGCTCAAAATTCATAGTTCTCATAGCATCTATCTCTTCTGTTATTTTCATAGCTCCTATTTCAGCAGTGTAACTACTTGCACTTCTTCCTGCTATTACAATAGCAGTTACAAGAGGAGCTATCTCTCTAAACATAGTAATACTTATCATCTCAACTACAAAAATATTTGCTCCAAACTTTTCAAGTTGGACTGCTCCTTGATAAGCAATTACCACTCCAACTAAAAAAGCAGTAACCCCTACAATTAAGAGTGCATCTACGGCTGATGTTTCAATATATTTTAAAGTAGCTTTAACTCTAACTTTTTTTGGATTAAATATTAAATAGATAAGAAAATAGAAAACTTTTCCTACAAAATCTATAAATAGTTTGGTAGATTTTAATATCTCATAGGTTTTTTTTCCAACACTTTCAAAGAATTTGTTTAATACTTTTTTGTTTTCAAAAGATTTATCTTGATAATGTTTTTGATAAAACTCAAAAATTTGCTCATACTTTTCAAAGTTTAAATATGAGATGTTTTGCTTTTTAAATTTTTTTAAAAATGAGATTAAATAGATAATAGCAATGCTATCAAGCTCTTTTAAATTTTCAAAATCTAGAGATATATTTTTATTTGAATGAAAATCCAAATTTTTCATCTCTTCTATAATATTTGGCATACTATTTTTATTCCAAATATTTAGAAGAGTTAAATTATATTTATCTTCTTGTTTTTCTAAAATAAAATATCTTATACTTTTCATAGTTTTGTTATTTCTCTTTTTAAAATAGTATAGTTTATAGTATCTAAAATTTACAAAAATACTCTTTTTTAAGAAAACTATCTTTAAATTTCTTTAGCTATAATCTTGCAAAAATTAATATATCAAAAAGGATTTTATATGCCATTATTAGATAGTTTTAGAGTTGACCATACTATTATGCCAGCACCTGCAGTACGAGTTGCAAAAGTTATGCAAACTCCAAAAGGTGATAATATCACAGTTTTTGATTTAAGATTTTGTGTACCAAATGAAAAAATTATGAGTGAAAAAGGAACTCACACTTTAGAACATCTGTTTGCTGGGTTTATTAGAAATCATCTTAACTCACCTAAAGTTGAGATTATAGATGTTTCACCAATGGGTTGTAGAACTGGATTTTATATGAGTTTAATAGGAACTCCAAAAGAGGAAGAGGTTGCCCTTGCTTGGAAGAAATCTATGGAAGATGTATTAAAAGTTGAAAAACAAAGTGATATTCCAGAACTAAATATTTTTCAATGTGGAACATGTGCTATGCACTCTTTAGATGAAGCAAAAGATATTGCAAATGATATTTTATCTTCAAATATTGGAGTAATGTCAAATGAAAAACTATTTTTAAGTGAAGAGAAACTAGCAAGTCTAGGAAACTAAATTTGAAAGATGACAAACTGGTTACCACAAGTGATGGTAGCCATACTCTTTTCTCGCAAAAATATAATCAACATTTTCATAACACTGAAGATGGTGGATTAAGTGAAGCTTTAAACAAACATATTATTCCCGCATTTATATATTTACAAGATAAAAAAGAGGTAAATATTTTAGATATCTGCTTTGGTCTTGGTTATAATAGTTTTGCAACTATTTATTATATTTTAAAAAATAATTTAGATATTAAAATAAATATTTATTCTCCTGAATTTGATTTAGATTTGATAGAAACTTTAAAAGATTTTACTTTTCCAAAAGAGTTTGATGAGTTCAAAAATATTATAAATGAACTATCAACAAATCAAAAATATGAAGATGAAAAGATAAAAATAGAGATTTTTATAGGCGATGCAAGAGAGTATATAAGAACTTTTCCAGAAAACTTTTTCGATATAGTATATCAAGATGCTTTTTCAAGTGAAGTTAATTTTGAGCTTTGGACAAAAGAGTATTTTTCTGATATTTATAAAATATGTAAAAATAACTCTATTGTTACAACTTATGCTATCTCTACAAATATAAGATTATCTATGTATGAATCTGGTTTTTATATCTATGAAACAAGACCAACAAAAAGAAAAATAACTTTGGGCTTTAAAAAGGAGCAAATGATGATTGGTAAATATATAGATATGGAACTAAAAAAAATTAGAAACAAAGACGCAAAAGCCTTATTTGATAGCTTTATTTAACTTTTTTTTAATATAATGCTAATTCTAAAAACGAACAGGAAACCAAAATGAGAATCTTTTTTAAAATATTTGTCTTGCTTTTAAGCCCAATAATTGCTCTTGCTTATAATGATGCTAATGTTTTCCAAAAAATAGAAAAAGATTTAGACTCAATTATTGTAAAAGATTTAAACAAAAAACAGTTGATTTTTCAAAAAGATGCAAATCAACAAATAAGACCTGCTAGTCTTACAAAGATTATGACATCTATCTTAGCAATAGAAAGTGGTAAGATGAATAATATAGTTACGATTACTGCTGAGATGAAAAAAGTTGAGCCTACAATTATGAATTTTAGAGTTGGAGAAAAATTTTATCTAAAAGATTTAGTAAATGCTGCTATGATAAAATCAGCAAATGATGCTGCAAATGCAATTGCAATTTATCTTGGAAATGGAAGTAAACAAAAGTTTGTAAATATGATGAATGCAAAAGCAAAAAAACTAGGTATGAAAAATACAAATTTCCAAAACCCTTGTGGGTTTGATGCACCAAATCATAAAAGCACAGCAAGTGATTTATTAAAACTTACAGAATACTCTATAAAAAATAGCTCATTTAATAATATTGTAAAAAAAGAGAGCTATAGTTTTAAAGCAATAAATACAAAAAGAGCTTACTCTGTGCATACAAGTAATAAACTTCTTCCAAAAGAGAAATATATGATTGGAGTTAAAACTGGATACACAAGCAAAGCTGGACCTTGTTTAATTGCAAGAGCAAAAGATGGGAAAAAGGATATTTTGTTAGTAATGCTCAACTCACAAAATAGATGGGAAAATACAAAGTTAGCTTTAGATACAGTTTTAGATAAGAAATAGATTGCTAAATAGTAGTCAATCTATCTAAAATATATTTTTGTAAATCTCTTTTTGAAATCTCTTCTTTCATAGCCTCTTCAAAAATCTCATTTACTTTATCAACATACTCTTCATAGGCAAAAAATGGAAAATGTAAACTCCAAGCTTTTTTAAGTCTGCTTTTTGTCATTGCATTTTTCACAATATCTTTAAAATAGTTAAATCCCATAAAGATAAGTGCAGTTATTATCATTCCACCAATTATTGAGATATGAGAGTCTATTTTTGCCAACATTTTATGAGTAAGAAGAGATATAGGGACAAGAATTGCTAAAATCAACCAAATATATACAAGATAAGCTCTTGTTAATCTTAGTCTAAATCCTAGTCTTGAACTATCTACTTCCATATCATTACTAAATTGAACAGAAGCAACTAACATATCTTTTAATAAAATTGGTTGCTTTGAAGTAGCATAAATGTAACTTAATATATAATTTTTAATACTCTTTTCTCTATTCATAATATTTCCTAAAATAAATTGTGACAATTCTACCTTAGTTTGCTGTAATAATTGTTAAAACATTATATCTAAGATTAATTTTGATAAAGATATAGAGAAAATGAAAAGATTTAAAAAGAGTTAAGAAGCTAAAACTTCTTAACTCTAAACATTGTAGTAATTTGCCTCTTTATTATGAACTACTATTGCACAAGTTGTCTGTTCTGGATGCATTTGGAATGTTTCACTAAGCTCTATTCCAAACTCTTCTGGATTTAGTAAATCAAAAATATCTCTATTTTGTGATAGTTCTGGACATGCTGCATAACCTGGAGAGTATCTACAACCAACATATTGTTTCATTTGAACATCACTTAGTTTATGCCCCTCTTTAGGAACAATATTTAAATCTAGTCTTATTTGTTTATGTAAAACTTCAGCAAGAGCCTCAGCTAATTCAACTCCTAGACCATGAATTTGATAATATTTTGCAAATTCACCTCTATCATAAAATTCTCTTTCATAATCAGTGATTTTAAGTCCACAAGATGCTAAAGTAAAGCCTATAACATCAAGTCTATCAGAGCTAAAAAAGTCAGCTATACATCTAAAAGGTTTTCTTCTTTGTCGTGGAAACTCCATAACTTTTATAGCTTCAGTAAGTGGTGGCACATTTTTTGCCTCTTCAAGATTATTAAAACTATACTTTTTATCAAAGATATATAGTTTATTATCATGTGATATACAAGGAAAATAGCTATAAATAGCTATTGGGTCATGAATTTTTTTGTTTATTAATTCATCCTTTAAACTATAGTATAATGGTTCAACCACATCTTTTTCATATTTCATAAATGCTTCAGGTGTCTGTTTTCCTCTTTTATATCCCCATCTTTGTCTAAATAAAACTCTATGATTAATCCAAGAAAAAATAAGTTCACGATCAAGCTCATCACTCTTTTTTGCAACCCTTTCCCAATATGGAGGTACCACAAAATCTCTTTTTGGCATCTCTATTTCTTCATATGGAGGGATTTCTATCTCCTCTTTTTCAACTCTATCGCTTGTATCAACTCTTTCAATTAAATCAGCTGCCATTCTTGTATCAAGCTCTCCACCTTTTTCTACTCTTTGCATAGCAATAACACCATCAAAGGCATCTCTACAATAGAAAATTGGTCCATCATAAATTGGTCTGCAATAATCATCAACAAAATTTTTAGTAAGTGCGGCTCCACCTAACATTACAGGAATTTTAAGTCCAAGTTTTTGCATCTCTTCAAGATTTTCTTTCATAACAGCTGTACTTTTTACTAAAAGTCCACTCATTCCAATAGCATCTGCATTATGCTCTTTTGCTGCATCTAAAAATGATTGTAAATCAGCTTTTATCCCAATATTTACTATTTTAAATCCATTATTACTTAAAATAATATCTACTAAATTTTTTCCAACATCGTGAACATCTCCCTTTACTGTACCAATAACCATTGTTGTTTCACTTGTTTTTTCCTGTTTTGGTAAATATGGATTTAAGCTATCAACAGTTGCTTTCATAGTCTCTGCACTTTGAAGAACAAATGGAAGTTGCATCTGTCCACTTCCAAAAAGTTCTCCAATTACTTTCATTCCATCAATTAACCACTCATTTACAATTATTTCAGGTGGCATAGAATCTTTTAGTTCTAAAACTAAAGGGAGCATTCTCTCTTTATCACCATCAAGAAGTAATTTCTTCACCTTATCAATTGGCTCTAATTTTTGATACTCTTCATCACTTTGCTCTTCTTGATCTTCTAAATTTGAGAAATGCTCTATGAATTTAAAAAGTGGGTCACCATCTATTTGATTATTGAAGATTAAATCATCACAAGCTTTTTTATCTTCGTCACTTATTTTATTTAGTGGAATAATATGTTTTACATTTACAATAGCACTTGTAAGACCTGCTTTTACACAGTGGTCAAGATAGATTGAGTTTAAATAAATTCTTGCATTTTGAGCAAGTCCAAAAGAGATATTTGATAAGCCTAAAGTTGTACCAGCTTCTGGATGTCTTATTTGAAACTCTCTTATTGCTTCCATTGTCTCTATTCCAGCTGTTCTATACTCATCATCTCCACTTCCAATAGTAAAAGTAAGCATATCAAAAACTAAATCAGCTGGGTCAAAACCGTGTCTATTTACACATAAATCAAAAATTCTCTCAGCTACTTCTAGTTTTCTTTTTTTATCTTTTGCCATTCCAATTTCATCAATAACTAAACAGACTAAAGCAGCACCAAATCTTTTTGCTAATTTACAAACAGCATCAAATTTCTCTTCTCCATCTTCAAGGTTTACAGAGTTTATAATACATCTTCCACCAATTTGTTTTAGTGCAGCTTCTAAAGCTTTTATCTGAGTAGAATCTGGCATAAGTGGAAGAGAGATTTTTTGAGAGTATAAAGATACAACTTTATCCATATCTCCTGTTTCATCTCTTCCTGCAAATCCAACACTAACATCAATTACATGAGCTCCTGCTCTTACTTGTTGTTGTCCAACACTCAAAGTTCCCTCATAATCATTTGCTTTTAAAAGTTCTCTAAATGCTTTACTACCAGTTGCATTACTTCTTTCTCCAATTAAAAGTGGAGCAGGTTCTTGCTTAAGTGGTACAATATTGAATAAAGATGCTAATGAAGCTTTTAAGAATCCACAAGGAGCTTTTGGAATAATACCTTTTACAGAGTTGCTCAATTTTTTTATATGTTCAGGAGTTGTTCCACAACAACCACCTAAAAATGAAACTCCATTAATATCTAAAAAACCTTTTTGAAGTGTTGTAAACTCATCAGGTCCCATTGGATAAAAACTCTTTCCACCTTTGTTTTGAGGAAGTCCTGCATTTGCATGAACAGAAATTGGGAATTTTGATACTTCACTTAAACTTTTTATATGTTTCTCAACTTGTATAGGACCTGTTCCACAGTTAAATCCTAAAGATAAGATATTAAATGGTTTTAAAATAGTTGCTATTGTTTGAGCATCCGTTCCAATTAACATTGTTCCATTTAGCTCAATTGTTACTGAAACCATAATAGGAATTTCTGGAGCAACATCATTTAGAGCATGAAGTGCAGCTTTGATTTGAAGAGGGTCTTGACATGTTTCAAGTAGGAAAACATCTGCTCCTCCGTCATGTAAACCTTGAGCCATAATCTTATAGCCTTCATACATAGAGTCATAAGTGATATGTCCAAGCGATGGCAACTTTGTTCCTGGTCCAATTGAAGCCAAAACAAATTTTGGCTCATCTTTTGTACTATATTTCTCGATGGCTTTTTTAGTTTGAGTTGCTGCAAGTTTTGATAATTCATAACTTAGATGTCCAATATCATACTCATCAAGTACCCAAGGCATACTACCAAATGTATTTGTGCTTATAAAATTTGCTCCAGCTTTTGCATAATTTTCATAAATCTCTTCTAAAATATGTGGAGCTGTTAGGTTTAGTAACTCATTACAACCCTCTAAATCTTTACTTTCATATTGCCAATATTCACTTTTTATATCTCTTTCTTGAAGCTGTGTTCCCATAGCTCCATCTATTATTAAAACTCTATTTTTTATTAAATCTTCAACTATTTTTTTCATCTGCTCTTCTTATATTTATTTAAAGTTTATATTATAATTTAATATAGCTAAAAAGCTTGAATAAGTGCATTTTGACAATCTGTTTTATAGTTGTCAATCAAGGTAATATAATATTTTTTATCAATTTTTGTAATATAAAAAATAGTATTATAAGTAGCAATAACTTCGAAGCTACTATTTTTTACTTTTTTTATAAAATTATCTAACTCTTTGGTATTGTTTGATTGATAGTTTTCAAGATAGTTGCTCTTAGCCTCAAAGATAAATGTTCCATTTTCACTCCAACCATAAAAGGCATCATTATAAGGGCTACAATTAAAGAAAATTTCTCTATTTTCTATATCAAAACTCTCTATAAAATTATCAATTTCTTCTAAATAGGCTCTCTTTTCTACAACTATTTTATTGCTTAACTCATCTAAAGATACATCAAAATATCCAAAATCTTTATTTATGTATATATCGTTTAGAGTTTTTAAATCTTCAGAATTAAAAAGATATAGAATATATCTAATATGGCTTAGAAGTTCTTCATTGATTGTCTCTTTTGTCTCAATTTCTACTTTTTTTTGATTAACTGCACAAGAGCTAAAAAGGAGAGTTAGTAAAATTAGTATTATTCTTTTTAACATTTATTTCCTAAAAATATTTTTCTCTATATTACATTTTTTAATCTTAGAACTTATTTTAATTATCTTTTAGATAAGATTAACTCTTAAAAATCTAATTTTTAGGATAGTAATAAATGACTGAATCAAAATATATCTGGATGGATGGAGAGTTTACTCCTTGGAATGAAGCAAAAGTACATGTTTTAAGCCATACATTACACTATGGAAATGGTGCTATTGAAGGAACAAAAGCTTATAAAACTGTTGATGGAAGATGTGCTATTTTTAAACTAAATGAACATACTCAAAGACTTTTAAACTCATCAAAAATGACTCTGATGAATGTACCTTTTACTCTTGAAGAGTTAAATAAAGCTCAAGTACAGTTATTACAAAAAAATGAGCTAACAAATGGAGCATATCTTAGACCACTTGTATATTTAGGATATGGAGTTATGGGACTATATCATAAAGATGCTCCTGTAAAAGTATCTATTTCAGCTTGGGAATGGGGAGCTTATTTAGGAGAAGAGGGGCTTAAAAAAGGAGTTAGAGTTAAAATCTCTTCATTTACAAGAACTCCAAATACTTCAGGAATGGGAAAAGCAAAATCTGTTGCAAACTATATGAACTCACAAATGGCAAAATTTGAAGCTGTTGAAGCTGGGTATGATGAAGCCCTTTTAAGAGATGACCAAGGTTACATAGCAGAAGCAAGTGGAGCTTGTTTCTTTATTGTAAAAGATGGAAAACTAATCTCTCCACCAAATGATAACTCTTTAGAGTCTATTACACAAGCAACTGCTATTGATTTGGCAAATGATATGGGAATAGAAGTTGTTAGAAGAAGAATAACAAGAGAAGAGATTTATGTAGCTGATGAAGCATTTTTTACAGGAACAGCAGCAGAAATTACTCCAATTAGAGAAGTTGATGCAAGAGTTATAGGTTGTGGAAGTAGAGGACCAATTACAGAAAAAATACAGTCTGCATATTTTGATGTAGTAACTGGGAAAAACCCAAAATATACAAAGTATTTAACATATATTAACTAATTTTTATTAGTATAGAAGATTAAAAAACAAGATAAGGAATAAAATGCCAATAGATAACGACTATTTTAAAAATAGACAGCAGGGAAACAGACCAAGCGGTGGTGGAGGTGGAAATTTTCAACCACCATTTGAAACTCCAGAATTTTTCAAGAATTTTGGGAAAAAAGCTGGAATGCTTTATGTTGTAATTATTATAATTGGGGCTTTATTCTTATTTAAGCCTTTTGTTATTATTGAATCAGGGCAAGTGGGAATTAAAGCAACAACAGGTAAATATGATAGAGAACCTTTAAATCCAGGATTTCATTTTTATATTCCAGTAATTCAAAAAGTTATTGTGGTTGATACAAAAGTTAGACTTTTGACATACATGAATACTCAATCTATAGGATCATTTGATCAAAGTATCAAAAACAATCCTGCTATTAATGTACTTGATTCAAGAGGTTTACCTATTTCTATTGAGTTAACTGTTCAGTACAATATTATAGCAGATGGTGTTCCTGAAACAATTGCAACATGGGGACCATCTTGGGAAGATAAAATTGTAAACCAAGTTGTTGGAGAAGTTGCAAGAAGTGTACTTGGTGGTTATAACGCTGAGGTTCTTCCTATGAAAAGAAATGAAGTAGCAGAAAGCCTTGATAGACTTATAAAAGAGAAAGTAAAAGAGAGATCTAAAAGTGCAGTTATAATTGAATCTGTTCAATTAAAAGAGATTGTACTTCCTGAAAAAATTAAAGAGCAAATCGAAAAAGTTCAAATAGCAAATCAAGAGGCTGAAAGAGTAAGATACGAAGTTCAAAGAGCGAAACAAGAAGCTGAAAAAAGAGCAGCACTTGCAAGTGGAGAGGCAGAAGCTAGAAGAATTGAAGCACAAGGTAGAGCAGATGCAGTAACAATTGAAGCAAAAGCACAATCTGAAGCTAACAAAGAGATAGCTCAAAGTTTAACTCCACATCTTCTTCAAATGCAACAAATTGAAGTTCAAGGAAAGTTTAATGAAGCTCTAAGAGAGAATAAAGATGCAAAAATCTTCTTAACTCCTGGAGGGGCAACTCCAAATATCTGGGTTGATACAAAAGACAAAGGTAGAGATACAGTTTTAAATCAAAAATAGGATTTATTGAAAAAGGGGAGGTGAAAGTATGAGATTAGTTTTAATTATATTAACTATTTTTCTACTGAATCCCCTTTTTGCAAAAGATTATAAAAAACAAGATAAAGATATTGAGAGTGTTCTAAAGATAAAACCTCCTGTAAAGTATTCACAAAGCCTAAAATATGATGATTATTTTAAAAAGACTAAAAAGTTAGAAGAAAAAGATAGTTATAAATTTGGTATGGATATAGATATAAATAGAGAACTTATGACTATTGATAAGCTAAGAATAGATGTAGAGACAAAATTTAAAGGTATTAACTAGATGAAAGATATAGAAAAAATAGATTGGCAAAAGATGGAAGGCTTAATTCCAGTAATTACTCAAGATAGCTCTACAAATGAAGTTTTAATGCTAGGATATACAAACAAAGAAGCTTTACAAATTACACTTAAAACAGGTTTTGCTCACTATTTTAGTAGAAGCAAACAAAGAGTTTGGAAAAAGGGTGAAAGCTCAAATCACACGCAAAAAATTGTAGATATAATGTTAGATTGTGATAATGATACTTTACTATTTAAAGTTATTCAAGAAGGAGTAGCTTGTCATACGGGAAGAAAAAGTTGTTTTTTTACCTCTTTAAAAGATGATTTAATAAAAGAAGAGATAAAAATTGATACAACTAATACTTATAGTGTGATAGATAATTTATATCATATTATTCAAAGTAGAAAAAATGATAGTGTTGATAAATCTTACACAGCAAAACTCCTAAAAGGTGATACAAACTCTATGTTAAAAAAAGTTGTAGAGGAAGCTGGAGAATTTTGTTTTGCAATAAAAGATAAAAATACAAATGAAGCAATATACGAAGCAGCCGATATTTCATACCATATTTTAGTTGCACTTGCAAGTTTAGATATAAATCCAGATAGAGTAAAACAAGAGTTAAAAAGGAGATTTTCTATCTCTGGTATTGAAGAGAAAAATAGAAGAAAAAAATAAAGATTATTAAAAAATCTTATACAACTAAGTTGCATTTAATAATTGCTTGTTATAATGCACGCATTCAAAACTAAAAAAGGAGTTATTATGACAAATAGCTGTCAGCACTGCTCTAAAAAAATACCAATTTCAAAGGTTTTTTGCTCTCCTATGTGCAAAGAGAACTATTTTCAAAAAATTGCAATTTCAGTTCCAAAACCTTTTGTTAAAAAGTTATACTTTTTTTGTACTGAAGAGGAAAAAAGCTATGAAATTAAAACTTTTGCAAAAAGACACAATTGGCATGAAGAGCTAGTAATAGAAAAAGTAGAAGAGTTATTCCAAGAGTATTATAAGTGTGGTTAAAACCTCACTTATAAATAAAGTTCATATACAATTAATCACAATTTTTTTTCAATAATTTATACAAAACTATAAAAATCACAATTTTTAATATTAAATATTACTTAATTTAAGCCATTTGAAAGCGTAACTTAAATAGTATTCCAACTCAAATAAGAAAGGGAGTTAATAGATGAAATTTACTCAAATGGCAAAAGCCAACGAAATCGAGAGATCTTGGGTTGTAGTAGATGCGGAAGGTAAGGTATTCGGAAGAATAATTACAGAAGTTGCTACAATATTAAGAGGGAAGAATAAGCCTTGTTTTACACCAAATGTGGATTGTGGGGATTATGTAGTAATAATCAATGCAAGTAAAGCTAAATTTACAGGTGCGAAATTAGAAGAGAAGAATTACTATACACACTCAGGGTACTTTGGAAGTACAAAAACTCATAAGATGTCAGAGATGATAGAGAAGAATCCAGAGAAACTGTATAAATTAGCGACTAGAGGGATGCTTCCAAAAACTACTCTTGGTAAAGCTATGTTAAAAAAATTAAAAGTATATGCAGGAAGTGAACATCCTCATACTGCTCAAATTAAAGGATAATAGTAATGGCAAAAGTATATGCAACAGGAAGAAGAAAGACGGCAATCGCTAAAGTATGGTTAGAGAGCGGGAATGGGCAATTAACAGTAAATGGGCAAACACTAGACCAATGGTTAGGTGGGCATGATTCGATTAAGAAGAGAGTAATGCAACCATTACATGTATCAAAACAAGAAGCTAGTGTAAATGTAATAGTAAAAACACTAGGTGGAGGATATTCAGCACAGGCTGATGCGGCTAGACATGGGATAAGTAGAGCTTTAGTTGCTTATGATGAGCAATTTAGAACAATATTAAAACCACATGGACTTCTAACAAGAGATGCTAGATCTGTTGAGAGAAAGAAATATGGTAAGAAGAAAGCAAGAAAATCTTCACAATTTTCAAAACGTTAATTATTGTGGAGGAATACAAAAGAATATACTTTTGTATATCATTATATGTTTTACAAAGGAAGCGAAATCTCGCTTCCTTTTTTTATTTCAATTATTTAGTTTTATTATGTTAAAAATCTAGTATCAAAAAGATAATGAGAAAACTTATAGTAAAAAAGGCAAAAAGATGTTTGATAATATAATAAAGTTTTTAAAATTTGTATTTAAAAGAGTAACAAAGCTATCTATTCCATATTTTAGCCTTGGAGAAAACAACTTAAGATTTAAAATTACAAGTGAATTTATATACAAATATCCTCTTTCAAGTATGGAAACAAAAACAAGATATGATAGTTATGTAATAAGTGCTTATACTCTAAAAATGGATGATTTGTATCTTGAATATATAGAGACTTATGTGGATACAACTTGGAGTGGTGATGCTTTTAGTCTTTTTATATCACTTTTAAAAGATGAGATATCTGCAAAAAGATTTGATTTAGTTGAAGAGTATATATATCCACACTATGTTTTTAGAACTTATTTTGTAGATAATAGCTACTATTTAAACCTCGTTTTTATATATGAAAATAGCAAGAATATATTTATAATTGATAAAAAAGAGTCACTTTTTACCCCTTTATTGAGAAGTTTTATGAAGACATATGATTTTGATTTTAAAAATAAGTTCAATAATAATTTGGATTTTAATTTTAGTTTAGTTAAGAAAAATGCAATAAATAACTACTTTAGAGTTACTTCTAGCTAGAAATTAATAAGAAGAGTAGAAAAACCCTTCTTATTTTAGAATTATTTGATTAATCTTTTATATAACTCATCTGCTTATTGTAAGCCATTTCCCAAAACATATATTCAAACTCAACACTAGAGATAAAAATATCTTCTATTTTTTGTAGCTCTTTATCTGATTTGTTTTCAACTAGTTCATCTATTGCATCATAAAACCACTCAAATGAGTTTTCAAAATCAGATCCAGAGTAAGTCTCTATCCAAGATTTATAAAAGTTATCTTCTAAATTATCTTTGTATTGTTCTTTTAGTCTTTTCCCATAATCACAATATGTCCAAGCACAAGGAAATACAGTTACCAAAGTTTCAACTAAATCTCCTTTTAAAGAGATAGCTTGCATATTTGCAGTATAAGTTCTATTAAACAGACTAGCCTTTACACTTTTAACCTCTTCTTCACTAATTCCAAACTCTTTCATATATAAATGATGAACTTTCATCTCATCTACCAAAGTTGCTTTTGTAATTGAGCTTAGATTACTTAACATCTTTTCATCATCTGCTTTTGTCATAGCCATTGCAAATACTTTTGCATACTCCAAAAGATACAAATAGTCTTGTAATAGATAAAATTTGAACTTCTCTTTATGTAAAGTTCCCGCACCTAACTCCTGTACAAATGGATGGTTATATCCATCTTCCCAAACCTTTATTGCTTTTTGTTTTAAACTTCTTGAAAACGACATATTCTTTCCTTTATACTAAATTTATTTTTGCTTTTGATAGTAAAATAGCTCTATCAAATTTACTAATTTTATTAAATAGCTCTTTATAAAAAGTTCCTAAGCCACTACTCTTACTAGATATAGTTGCTAGCTCCCCATTTAAAGCCATAGTTAAAACTCCTAAAACCGTTGCTTCAAAAATCATATCTTTTTTAGCTCCACAAAAACTTGCTACCAAACTTGTACACATACATCCTGTACCTGTAATTTTTGGTAAATCATCACTTTCATTTTCTATAGTGGCTACTTCTTTTCCATTACTTATTACATCAACTTTTCCAGTGATTGCAACAACTGTTTTATATTTTTTTGCTAGTTTATTTGCTAACTTTATGCTATTTTCTATATTTTCTAAATCTTCAAAACTAGCATCAGCACCTTTACTTTTTGAACTTACATTTAAAATAGCTTTTATTTCAGAGATATTTCCTCTTACAACTGCTATCTTATAGTTTTTTAAGAGATTATCTACTAAATCTTTTCTAAATTTTGAAACTCCTATTCCAACAGGATCTAAAATAACTGGAATGTCTAGCTTATTTGCTTTTTTTGTAGCTTTCAGAATAGATTTTTTAACTCTTTTATTTATTGTTCCAATATTTAAATATAAGCTTGAAGCAATATTTACTAAACTTTCTACCTCTTTTTTTTCGTCAGCCATTGCAGGACTTGCTCCAATAGCTAAAGTTACATTTGCACAATCATTTACAGTTACATAGTTTGTAATTTGAAAACAAAGAGGGTTTTTCTCTCTTGTAAATTCCAAAATATCTGCTAATCTATCTTTTAAATCCTTTTGCATCTTTCACATCCTAAAAATTAAAAAAATGGTTTACCGGACCATTTCCAGAACCTAAATTTGGAGCATTCTTGATAGCTTCAAAAATGTATTTTTTTGCAATCTTTATAGAGTTTTCTAAACTATTTTCTAAAGCTAAATTTGCTGCTATTGCACTTGAAAAAGTACACCCTGTACCATGAGTATTTTTTGTACTAATTTTTGGAGTTGCAAACTCAATAAAATTTTTACCATCATACAAAATATCAAGAGCATCAAATCTATCTCCACCTTTTATTAAAATAGCAGTTTTTGAGTGATTAAAAATCTCTTTTGCTACCTTTTTTATATCATCTATAGAGGTAATATCCATATTTGAAAGGTGTTTTGCTTCAGCAATATTTGGAGTTAAAATATCTGCAAGAGGTAAAATATACTCTATTAGACTGCTCATGTTTTTTATATCCATTAAAGCAGCCCCATTTTTTGCATACATAACAGGATCTACTACTATTTTAATATTTGGGTATTCTATTTTTTTCTCTTTTAGAAACTCTGAAATAACTTTCATGACTTCAATGTTTCCTAACATTCCAATTTTTATAGCATCTGGAATAATATCGTTAAATACGGAGTTTAATTGACTTTTTATAGAGTTAGAGCTTACTTCAAAAATATCATTTACACTAAAACTATTTTCAGCTACAACAGCGGTAACTACACTCATACCATAAGTTTTAAAAGCACTAAAGGTTTTTAAATCGGCTTGAATTCCAGCACCTCCAATACAATCACTTCCCGCAATAGTCAAAACTTTTTTCATAATTTTTCCTAAAAATATAATGTTTTTATTGCAAAGCATAATTTTTTATTAAAAAAAAAGGCACTTTCATTTGAAAGCACCTTTTAGTATTAAATTTTATTAAGAATTTTAATTTAATTTTTAAAATTAGCTTCCTACACTGGTATTAACCAACAGGTTCAAAGGGTCAGGTTTTACCTTCTCAACACAAAAAGTGTTCCCCCGCAATAAAAACAAAATTGTATCACAAATAAAAATTAAAAGCTAATTTATGCCTTTTTTTGCAAAAAAACTATAAAATGACACCTATGAGAATTATATTTTTAACCCTAATCCTTTTTAATTTTTTGGCTTCTTCAACTCTAAATTTATCTATGAGTTCAAGTCCTAGTAGACTAAATCCAATTTTGGCAAATGATAGTGCTAGTAGTGAGATAGCTGATTGGCTTTTTAATGGGCTTTTTAAATATGATAAAGATGGAAATATTACAACTGAGATTGCATCATCTTATACTTTTGTGACACCTACAAAACTAATAGTAAAGTTAAAGCCAAATGTTTTATGGCATGATAAAGAGAGAGTTACTTCAAAAGATGTGGTTTTTACTTATCATAAAATAATTGACCCAAAAGTTTTTAACTCTATAAAGTCAAATTTTAAAGAGGTAGAAAGTGTAAAGGCTCTTGATGAATTAAGTGTGGAGATTATCTATAAAAAACCATATTTTAAAGCTCTTGAAACTTGGATGGTAGGTCTTTTACCATATCATATTTTAAAAGATGAAAAAGATTTAATGACAAGTAGCTTTAATAAAAACCCAATAGGTACAGGTTCATATAAATTAAAAGAGTTCAAAACGGCACAAGATATTGAGCTGGTTGCAAATGATGATTTTTTTGAAGGACGACCAAAAATAGATAAAATCTTGTATAAGTTTATACCAGACTCAAATACCTCTTTTTTATATCTAAAACAAAAGAAATTGGATATTGGTGGGCTTACACCTATGCAAGTAAAGAGGCAAATAGACGATGGATTTAAAGATAGTTTTGAAATCTTAAGCCGACCTAGTTTTGGTTTTACATATTTGGGATTTAATTTAGAAAATCCAAAATTTAAAGATATAAAAGTACGACAAGCACTCTCTTTGGCAATAAATAGGCAAGAGTTGGTGGATATTTTGTTTTTTGGATATGGAGAGGTTTGTAATGGTCCTTTTATGCCAGACTCTTTTGCTTATAATGAAGAGATAAAAGAGACAAAACAGAATTTACAAAAGGCCAAAGAGCTTTTAAAAGAGGCTGGATATGATGAAAAAAATCCACTCTCTTTTGAGCTAATCACAAATACAGGGAATGATATAAGAGTAAATACGGCTCAAATCTTGCAATATCAACTAGAAAAAGTTGGAGTCATAATGAAAATAAGAGTTATGGAATGGCAAGCCTTTTTAAATACTGTGGTAACTCCACGAAAATTTGAAACTGTTCTTTTGGGATGGTCACTAGCACTTATGCCTGATGCTTACCCACTTTGGCATAGTAATAGTGCAAAACTGGGAGGCTTTAATCTTGTAAATTACAAAAATGAAAAGATAGATGAGCTAATAGAAAAAGGGAGTGGTACTATAAATAAAGATGAGTTAAGTGTTATTTATAAAGAGATTTTTAAAATAATTGCTAATGACTTACCATATCTATTTTTATATATCCCTGACTCTATAACAGCAATAAATAAGGATATAAAAAATATAGAACCATCATTCATAGGAATTATGCATAATCAAAAAGATTGGGAGATAAAAGAGTGAAAATAGAAAAATATAGGAGAAGTTTTGATAATAAATAGTAGTTTAAAGAAAATAGGAGATAAAGAGCTTATTATTTTATTTGATTTAGATGGGACTTTGATAGATTCAACTTTTGCGATTACTGATACATTCTTATATGTATTCGCAAAGCATAGCTATCCATTTACAAAAACTGTTGAGGATATAAAAAAGCAAATTGGCTATCCACTTGATATTATGTTTGAGAATTTGGGAATTCCAAGAGCTATTGTATGGGATTTTGTAGATAGCTATAAAATGAGATATAAAAATATATCTGTAGCACAAACTTCTTTATTAGAAAATGCTTTTGAGGCTGTAAAATTAGCTTCTAGTTTTGCAACTTTGGGAGTGGTTACTACAAAAACAAGGATTTACTCAACACCAATTTTAGATAATTTTGATATAGGAAATGATTTTAGAACTATTATTGGAAGAGAAGATGTAGAAAATCCAAAACCTCACCAGGAGCCTATTTTAAAGGCTTTAGAAAATCTAAATTATGATAAAGAGAAACATATTGCATATATGATTGGAGATACAAAACTAGATATGATAGCCGCAAAAAATGCATCTATAAACTCTATTGGAGTTTTGTGTGGATACAGTAGTTTTGATGAGCTAAAGAACTATACAGATATTGTAAAAGACAACTCTTTTGAAGCTATAAAATATTTAGAAAATCTATTTAGCTAATATGATAAATTTAGCAAAAATGCTTTTAGCTTTACTTATTGGGCTTTTAGGCTCAATAGTTTTTATCTATTTTCATTTACCTCTTCCTTGGCTTTTGGGAAGTATTTTTGCTACAACTTTGTCTATAAGATTTGAAAAATTACCAATAATTAGTCCAAAAACTTTTTCACCACCAGCAAGAATTTTAATAGGAATTGCAATAGGAAGTGCTTTTACTCCAGAGATTTTAAACTATATTCCCCACTATTTTGTAAGTCTATTACTTGTTGTTCCATTTACAATTTTAGTAATATTCTTTGGAACATATTACTATTATAAAGTTTTAAAATATGATTTAAAAACCTCATATTTAGGCTCAATGCCAGGAGGTGTTATAGAGATGGTAATAATAGGAGAAGAGCTAAAAGCAGATACTACTAAAATAACTCTAATGCAAAGCTCTAGGCTATTTTTTGTGGTTGTATCTTTACCTTTTATTATTCAATATATTTTTCAAATAGATATCCGTGGTAACCAGTTACTTACTACTCCACTTAAAAATATAGATTTTTTTGAGTTTTTTGTTTTATATACTCTCTCTATTTTTGCAGCAATTTTTGCAAAAAGAATCAAAGTAACAGCTGCATTCTTGATGGGTCCTATGATTTTAAGTATATTTTTGTTTTCAACTGGAGTTTTTACTGTAGCAATTCCAGATGAGTTTTTGAAGTTTATTCAGATTGTTTTTGGGGTAATTATTGGATTTACTTTTAGAAATGTACCTTTTAAAATAATATATAAAACTCTACTTGCTACTTTTGGACATTTTATTATTTTGTTTATTTTATGTGCTATTTTTATAGCAATTATCTTTTATAGTTTGGATTTCAAGGTTTTGGATATCTTACTTGCCTTTGGTCCAGGAGGACAAACTGAGATAAACTTAATAGCTCTTTTGGTTGGTGCGAACTTGCCATATATAACTTTGCACCATATTGTAAGACTTTTAATAGTTATGAATATTGCTCCAATTATTGCTAGAAGACTTTAAAAATTGAAATAAAAAAAGCCCAATTCCGAAGAACTGGGCTTTACTTGGAAAATAACAGATCTTATAATCTTGACTCGTATCTTCTAAGCATATATAATTTTTTAAGCATTTTCTTTCTAGCAGAAATTTTTTGTTTTTTTCTGATTTCAGTCATTGGTTCAAAATATCTTCTAGCTCTTGTTTCTGTAACTATAAGGTTTCTGTCACATTGCTTTTTAAATCTTCTATACGCTTCGTCAAAAGATTCATTATCTCTAACTTTAATGCCTGGCACTAAAATCACCCACTTTCTTTTTAAATTTGAGCTTGGATTATAATTAAATAAACTTAATTCCTATTTAATCTATATTAGAATAGAATAATTTTTTTTAATATTAAGGAATAAATTATGA
Organism: Aliarcobacter trophiarum LMG 25534; assembly: GCF_003355515.1. Taxonomy (NCBI): domain Bacteria; kingdom Pseudomonadati; phylum Campylobacterota; class Epsilonproteobacteria; order Campylobacterales; family Arcobacteraceae; genus Aliarcobacter; species Aliarcobacter trophiarum. Next base: position 96,260 of record NZ_CP031367.1, read on the forward strand.
ATTTAACACATATTGATGATAATAATAGACCAAAAATGGTAGATGTCTCAGGGAAAAATGAGACACATAGAGTTGCAGTTGCAAGTGGAAAAATCACTATGAGCCGTGATGCTTATGATGCAATTATAGGAAATGTTGTAAAAAAAGGTCCAGTTTTACAAACAGCTGTAATAGCAGCAATTATGGGTACAAAAAAGACAAGTGAGTTAATACCTATGTGCCACCCACTGCTTTTAAGTGGGATTAATTGCGATATAGAAGAGTTTCCACAAACAAACAGTTTTAAACTTTTTGTTACAGCAAAATTAAATGGACAAACAGGTGTTGAAATGGAAGCTTTAACAGGTGTTAGTGTTGGGCTCCTTACAATTTATGATATGGTAAAAGCTATTGATAAAAGTATGATAATTTCAGATATTCAGCTTGAAAGTAAAAGTGGTGGGAAAAGTGGAGATTTTAAAAGATGATAGATTTAAGTGATAAAAAATTAGAGTTAAACTACCCTTGTAGTTGGGAATATAAACTTGTTGTTTTAGAAGATTGTAATATTAAAAAATGTGTAAAAGAGGTTGTTTTTGAACGAGAACATAACTTAAAACCATCAAGAACTAGCTCTAAAGGTAAATTTAAAAGTTATAGCTTGGAGATGTTAGTTCACAATGATGATGATAGAACTGAAATTTTTAGACTCTTAGGGGAGCATAGTGAGATAAAAATGGTACTTTAGTAGATTTTTATAAATCTACTAACTCCCTTTTAAAAATCTCTTGATTTAGTTTTTTAATAGCTGTTTGGTAGATTTTTTCTACCTCTTTTGTATCTTCTTCTTTTAAAAGAGTTTTTATCTCATCTATACTTTTACCCTCTTCAAAAGCTATGAAAGTTTTGTACTCTCTTTTTGTAAATTTTCTTTTTAATACCTCTTGAAGCTCATCTTCACTTTTTAGAGTTCCTATAAGTTTTACTATATGTTTTGTAATTGAATTTGTGAAATTCATAGTTTAATCTTTCCTTTTAAATGTTTCTATTTAATTACTACTTTTTATAGGTGGATTTTAAATTCCCTAAAAAGTAGCAAAAACCTAAAGTGCTTTATGAATAAAGCTCTAGTTATTTAGCCAATTTTCTAAATCTTTTATATCGCTATGCGATGTCATATCAAGCATAATAGGGCTTATTGAAACATAGCCATTCTTTATAGCTTCAAAATCACAAGAACTATCAATACTTGCTCTCCAACTAAGGGGATGAAGACCAATCCAATAGTACTCTTCTCCTCGTGGATTTGTATGTCTATGTGCATCATTTCCATACACTCTATATCCAGCTTTTGTAATTTTTACACCATTGCAATCTTTTGCTTTTAAAGGTGGAATATTAACATTTAAAAACTTTCTTTCAGCTAGTGGAAAATAGCCATTTTCTATCTTATTTACTAAATCAACTACTACTTTACATGCTAGTTCAAAATCCCAATCAACTACAATACTTCGGCACATATCTTTGCAAACTTGTGATATAGCAATTGCTGGAACTCCATGAATTACAGCCTCCATAGCAGCACTAGCTGTTCCACTATAAGTAATATCTTCTCCCATATTTGCACCAATATTTATACCACTTATTACCAAATCAGGACGATATCCATTTTTAAAAAGATGTCCTAATGATAGATATATACAATCTGTTGGTGTTGCATCATCTATTTTATAGTATTCATCATCTATACTTATAAGCCTTAAAGGTCTATCCAAAGTTAAAGAGTGACCACAAGCTGATTTATTTTTTGCAGGGGCTACCACCATTACTTTTGCTATTGGTTCAAGTGCTTTTATTAGAGCTTTTAGACCAACTGCATCATACCCATCATCATTTGTTAGAAGAATTTTCATCATCTACTATATATGCTCCTTTTATATTATGAATTAGTTTTTCAACTGTACTAGAAACTTTTATACCACTTTCAAGCTCTAGGTCTGCTAATTTTGATTTTACTATAATTTTTAGTTCTCTTTTCCCTTGGTTGTTTATTACTAAATCAAATAGTTTTAGTATTGAATCTTCATCTTCAGTAAACATCAAAGCAATTGTAAGAGGTGGCTCTGCTATCTCTTTTTGTTTTATATTTACTCTCTCTTTTTGGGCATCTAAAATAGTCTCTATTTTTAAAACGCTCATTCGTGTAAATTGGTCATTTTTTGAGATTCGTACTTTAAAGGCTATTGGTTCATTTAAATCAAAACTTTCCTGAAGCTCTTTTAACTTATCTTCAAATAGCATAAACTCGATAGTTCCATGGAAATCCAAAATTGAGACAATTCCAAACTTACTACCCTTTTTTGATATTTTTTCAGTAATTGTCTCTATTTTTCCAACTATTAGAATTTGACTTCCATCTGCTAACTCATCTATTTGAGATGATAGTGTATAGTTTATCTTTTCTATCTTGTCTTTATATTCATCAAGTGGATGACCTGAAACATAAAAACCAAGGCTTGCTTTTTCAAGTTCTAATATCTCTTTTTTTGAGTATTCAGGTAAATTGTCTAATTCTACCTCTATACTTGTAAGCTCTGTGCTATCTCCAAAAAGAGAACCAACAGACATTTTTTTTGCATTTGAAGCTTTTCCAGCACCATCAACAATTTTTTCTATTTGGCTTAAAAGGGCATTTCTTGAGTATCCAAAACTATCAAAAACTCCTGCTTTTGTTAAAGATTCTATAACTCTTTTGTTTACTTTGCTTGCATCTATTCTTGATATAAAATCTGATAAATCTATAAAGCTTCCATCTTCTCTTGCTTTTAATATTGAATTTATTGCAACATCTCCAGCACCTTTAATTGCACCCATTCCAAACATTACAACTTCTTTACCATCTATTTTTGTGGCTGAGAATACAAGGTCTGATTTATTTATATCTGGTGGGAAAAGGTCTAATCCTAGCCTTTTTACTTCATCTACATATCGTACAACTTTATCTGTATTATCTTTTTCAAGGGTTAAAAGTGCTGCCATAAATTCAGCTTTATAGTAGCATTTTAAATATGAAGTATAAAAAGTAACTAATGCATAAGCTGCTGAGTGAGATTTATTAAATCCATACCCAGCAAACTTAACAATCAAATCAAAAAGCTCTTCAGCATAGGCTCTTGTAAAATTCTTTTGCTCTGCACCATCTGCAAATTCACCTTTTAGTTTATCCATCTCCTCTTTAATCTTTTTACCCATTGCTCTTCGCACAAGGTCAGCTCCACCTAAAGAGAAACCACCAACACTTTGAACAATTTGCATTACTTGTTCTTGGTATACGATTACTCCATAAGTATTTTCCAAAATTGGTTTTAAAACCTCTTCAAGCTCATCATGGAAATAGTCAATTTTTGCACGACCGTGTTTTCTTTCAATAAAGTCATCAAGCATTCCAGATTCCATAGGACCTGGTCTATATAAGGCAAGAACGGCAACAATATCCTCAAAGTTTGATGGTTTTAATCTTTTACACAAATCTTGCATACCATCAGATTCAATTTGAAATAGTCCTAGGGTATCACCAGTTTGAATTAAATCATAAACACCTTTATCATTTACATCTATAGTTTTAAAATCTATTTTTTTACCATGTCTTTGCTCTATTAGTTTTAAAGCTTCATCTATAACTGTAAGAGTTTTAAGTCCTAAAAAGTCGAATTTTATTAAATCAACATCTTCTATATATTTTCCGTTATATTGTGTAGCTAAAGTATCAAGCCCACTTGGTTTAAAAAGTGGTGTTTTATTCCATAGTGGTTCATTTGAAATTACAACTCCAGCGGCATGAGTTCCTGCATTTCTATTTAGACCTTCAAGTGCTAGTGCGTACTCCCAAACTCTAGCAGCTAGTGGATCTGCTTCACAAAGTTCTTTTATTTTTGGCTCTTTTTCCCATGAAGAAGTAAGATTTATTCCTAGCTCATCTGGAATTAGCTTTGCCATAGCATCAGCTTTTGCATATGGCATATCTAAAACCCTTGCAACATCTCGTATAACACCTTTTGCTAAAAGTTTACCAAAAGTTATAATTTGTGCAACATTGGCTCTTCCATACTGATTTACAACATAGTCTATTATTTCACCACGCCTACTTTGGCAAAAATCCATATCAATATCGGGCATACTTACCCTTTCAGGATTTAAAAATCTCTCAAAAAGCAGTCCATAAGGAATTGGATCAATATCTGTAATCTTAAGGCTATAAGCAACCAAACTTCCAGCAGCAGAACCTCGTCCTGGACCTACAGGAATTTGCATATCTTTTGCAACCTTTACGAAATCCCAAACAATAAGCATATAACCAGGGAATTTCATACTATTTATAATATTTATTTCAAGTTCAAGTCTATCTTTATACTCTTGATGATTCTCTATAGGGACTAATTTTAACCTATCTTCTAAACCTTTTCTACACTCAAAGGCGAATAAAACTTTGTCATTTTCTAGTGAATACTCATTTTGTGGTTCTGGTATCTTTATATTTAACTCTTCTAATTTATCTCTTGTAAATTTAAAATTTGGAGGAGTAGGATTTCCTAGTTTTATTGTTAGATTACATTTATCTGCTATTTCTTGAGTGCTTTCAATAGCTTCTGGAATATCAGCATAAAGCTTGTATATTTGCTCAGGTGATTTTAGATAAAACTCATGTACACTATGTCTTAATCTATTTGGATCATCATAAAGTTTATTCATTGCGATACACATAAATGCTTCATGTGCATCAGCATCTTTTTGTTCTAAATAGTGAGTATCATTTGTAGCAACTACTTTTATACCTGTCTCTTGTGAAATTTTTAGAATTTGGTCATCTACAAAATGCTGGTCACCAATACCATGTCGCATAATTTCAAGATAAAAGTCATCTTGAAAAATCTCTTTATACTCAAGAGCTATTTTTTTTGCCTCTTCATATCCTTTTGCACCATTTTTTACATTTCGCTCATTTTGAGTATTTAAATGCCAGTTTACTTCTCCTTGTAAACAAGCTGCACTGCAAACAAGCCCTTCAGAGTGTTTTTTTAGGAGTTCTTTATTTATTCTGGGATAGTAGTAAAAACCATTTATATATGCTTGTGAACTTAGATACATAAGATTTTTGTAGCCTATTTCATCTTTTGCATATAAACATAGGTGAAATCTTTGACGATTTGTTTTATCACTTAAATCTTCACTATTGTGGATATAGGCTTCCATTCCAATAATTGGTTTTATTCCTTCATTCTTCATAGCATTGTAAAAGTCTATTGCTCCAAACATATTTCCATGGTCGGTCATAGCAACACTTGTCATTCCAAACTCTTTTAGCTTTTTTGCAAGTGGCTTGATTTTATTTGCACCATCAAGAAGGGAATACTCTGTATGTAAATGTAAGTGTGTAAATTGTGGTATTTGTGACATATCTTATAAATCTTTTATTTTATTTCTTATGTATATATTTTACCTAAAACTTCATTGAGAAGATATTAATATCATATAAGCCCTAATGGAGCTTATATTTAATTATGCTAGAAGACCTGTTTTAACTTGGTGATAAATATCATCACCTTTTAAAGTTTTTACAATTTCAAGTGCAAAATCAATTGCAGTTGCTGGTCCCCTTGAAGTAATTACATTATTATCAGTAACCACATTTTTATCCTCTTGATAACCATCAGCTTTAATCTTTTTTTCGAAACTAGGATAACAAGTATAGTTTTGATTTAAAACTCCTGCTTTGTGAAGTGCATAAGGTGCTGCACAAATAGCTCCAATTTTTTTATTGTTCTCTTCAAACTCTTTTAAAAGTCTTTGAACATTATTATTTTCTGCTAAAGTAAAAGCATTTGGAAGACCACCAGGTAAAACTATCATATCAAAATCACTAGAACTCACTTCTTCTATTCGTTTATCCATCTCAATTTTAATATTATGAGCACCTATTAAAATTTTATCTTCAACTCCAGCTGTTATAACTTCTATTCCTGCACGTCTGCAAATATCAATAACTGAAATTGCTTCTATCTCTTCAAAACCATTTGATATTGGAACTAAAATTTTTGCCATAAACTACCCTTTTTTGAGAATTTTATAAATATTATATACAAGTTTGGTTTATATAAGCATTTATAAAGGTTTTGTAAGTAAATTTTAAATAAAATCTTAAGAATTTAAAAAAGGGATTGGAAATGTCTAAACAAATCTTAAAATTTGCTATTTTTCTAGGGATATTAACTGTTTTTTCAGCTTGTAACTCAAAAAATAAAGAGGTAAGAACTGAATCAGATAAAGTAAATCAGATGAGAGATGGTATGACTGTTGCAAATTATAAACAAGAAAACATAACTGTTCAAAATAGTTTAGAAGCAACTATATCTTCATTGGCAACTCAAATGATGATAAATAAAAAACTTGATACAAATAAACCTGTAATTGTAACCTCTTTTGTAAGACTAGACCAATTTAAAACTACATCAGAATTTGGAAGAGTTGTTGGAGAGAGTATGATAGATGAACTTTCAAATAGAGGTTTTAATCTTATAGAGTTTAGAGGACAAATGGCCATTTCTGTAAATGATAAAGGTGAGTATTTTTTAAGTAGAAAACCTCATGAGATTAAAAAAGAGGTTCCTAGTACGTATGTTGTTGTAGGAACTTACTCAAGACAAAATGGAAAAGTGATTTTAAATGCAAGAGTTATAGATAATATAACAGGAAGAGTAATATCTAGTGCGAGATCAACTTTTGTTCATGGCTTAGCTCAAGATTGTACAATGTTTGGAGATTGTCCACCTATGAGAACAATAAAAATCGTAAAAGAGAAATAATAGATGCCCTTTAAAAACTTAAGAGTACTAAAAAGTATTTTTTTAGTACTCTTAGCCCTTTTTATAACTTCTTGCGGAGCATATAAAGACCCAATTTCAAAAAATACAAATTTTGACTCAATGTTAAATGATATGGTGAAAAAATCAGCTATTAAGATTAAGAGAAATGTAGCTTTTGATGAGGTTGTTTTGGTATCTGATTTTGTAAATCTTGATAATCTTAAAAATAGGTCACAACTAGGATTTCTACTCTCAAATCTTTTAAAAGATAGGTTGTCTTCTTTGGATGTTATTGTAAGAGAGATAGAGTTAGGAAAAGAGTTTGAATTTGGACCTTCTGGGTTTAATCTTTTAACAAGAGAAAAAAATAGAATTTTAAGTGACAAGGTAAAATCAAGATATGCAGTTGTTGGAACTTACTCTATTTCAAATAAGAGTCTAAATCTTTTTATAAAACTAATAGATATAAATAGTGGTAATATATTAAGCTCATCTTTTGCACGAACAGATTTAGATAGTGAGATATTAGATCTTGAAGGAATATCTCAAAATAGAGACAATGAGTTTAGAAATAGTATTAGAAAACCTATGGTTTTATAAAAACTCTTGAATTAAAAAAGTTGGAGTAACGACTCCTCTAAACTCATTCTTTGATATAGATACTATTAGATTCAAATTATTTCCTAACTCTTTATTTGAATTGAAAAACTTTAAAGCTTCAAATACAAAACCATCACTATTTAGAGTTAATTTTAGATGATTTTTATCTTTTCCTATTAACTCTGATTTTAGTATATTTACATTTGATACTTTAAAAACAGGTCTGTTATTTTCAAGCCCATAAGGCTCAAAGTCTTCTATAATAGAGATAAACTCCAAATCAACACTACTAACATCAAGTTCACCTAAAGTTATAAATTCATTGTGTAATATATCATCTGATTTTTCAAGTTCTCTATTTATTATCTCTTTGAATATCTCTAAATTTTCTTCCAATAAAGACAATCCAGCTGCATTTTTATGTCCACCAAAACCTATAAGTAGGTGAGAAGCTTTTGAGATTAAATCATATAAATTTATATTTGAGTTTGCTCTTGCGCTTCCTTTTGCAATACCATTTTGAACTGAAAATATGAAGGCAGGTTTTTTTTGACTATTAGATAGTTTTGATGCAACAATACCAATAATTCCCTCATGCCAATCTTCTCCCCAGACAATAACAGCTCTATCACTATTGCTTGATTTTTGTTCTGCTTCGTTTGAAATTCTCTCTTGTATAGTTTTTCTATAGTTGTTTAATTCATCTAAAACTGCCAAACTTTCGTAGGCAGAAGATTGGTTTTTTGATAATAAAAACTTTAAAGCAATACTTGCATCATCCATTCGTCCAGCACTATTTAATTTTGGTGCAATTGTAAATCCAATATCATCAGATACTAAAGTATCTTTTTTTAAGTGAGAGTTTAATAGCTTAAAAGCCTCTCTAGAAGAGTTTTTTATTTTTTTTAATCCTTGTCTAACCATAGTATAATTAAGGCTAGTCATAGGCATAATATCAGCAATGATTGCCAAACATAAAAGGTCTAAATATGAACTCATATTTATATCAATTTTCAACTCATTTTTTATTGCAGCACAAAAATACCAAGCAACTTGTGCACCACAAATCTCTTTAAATGGAAAATTACAATTTATCTGTTTGGGATTTATAATTGCAAGAGCTAGAGGTACTTTGTCTCCAACAGTGTGGTGGTCTGTTATTATTAAATCAATATTTTTCTCTTTTAATTTTAAAGATGCTTCATATGCAGTTATTCCATTATCAACAGTAATTACTAAACCACTATCAATCATATCAACAATTTTAGGAGATAAACCATAGCCATGCTCAAAGCGATTAGGAATAATATAATCAACTTTTACACCCAAAAGAGTAAAAAAATCTATCATAATTGTAGTTGACACAATACCATCTACATCATAATCTCCAACAATAGTGATTTTTTCACTATTTAAAATAGCCTTTTTTACTCTTTTAGTTGCAATATCTATATCTTTAAAATTCTCAAAAGATGGAAGAGATGCAAGTTTTGAATATGGATTATTCAAATGTCTTGCATTTAAGATCTCAAAAAGTCTTTGCTTTGTGATTTTTGGCATTATTTATGAGAATTTGCGTGTTTTACAAAATCCAAAATTATAGGATTTGGTGTCTCTAAATGAGATGTAAACTCAGGATGAAACTGAACACCAACAAACCAAGGATGATCTTTTAATTCAACTGCTTCAATAAGCCCATATGACTCACCACTTACAAGCATACCAGCATTCTCTAAAGCCTCTTTATACTTTGGATTTGCTTCATATCTATGTCTATGTCTTTCAAAATACTTTTCATCATTTCCATAGGCTTTTTGAAGTTTGCTTCCTTTTATTGGAGAAAATGGGTATTCTCCAAGTCTCATAGTTCCACCTAGTGGAGAGTTGCTTGTTCTTAGCTGTTTGTTACCACTTTGATCAATAAATTCATCAATTAAGTAGATTAAAGGATTTTTAGTTTCGCTATTAAACTCTATTGAGTTTGCATCTTCAATTCCCAAAACATTTCTAGCAAACTCAATAATTGCTAACTGCATTCCTAAACAAATTCCTAAAAATGTAATATTATTCTCTCTTGCATATTTTATAGCATCAAGTTTTCCTTTAACTCCTCTTGCTCCAAAACCACCAGCAACTAGAATTGCATCTACATTTCCAATAATTTCATAAGCTCCTAAGTCTTCAATTCTCTCACTATCACACCAGTGGATATTTATTTTTGTATTTAGGTGAGCTCCTGCATGAATTAAAGCTTCAGTTAAAGATTTATATGACTCTTTTAAATCAAGATATTTTCCTACAAAAGCAATAGTAACTTCATCTTGAGGAACTAAAATATTTTTTACTAAAGTATCCCATTTCTCCATATTTGGTTTTATTTTTATATTAAAATGCTCTTGAAGAGGTGTTAAAATCCCCTCTTTTATAAAGTGAAGAGGTACTTGATAGATAGATTTTGCATCACCAGCTTCAATAACTGCATTTCTATCAATATCACAAGATAGTGCTAGTTTATCTTTTAGTGCTTTTGGAAGCTCTTTTTCTGTTCTACATACAAGCATATGTGGAGTTATTCCAATTCTTCTTAACTCTTGTACTGAATGTTGAGTTGGTTTTGTTTTTAGTTCACCTGCTGCTTTTATATATGGAACTAAACTTACATGAATATTCATAGTATTTGATTTTGGAAGTTCATGTCTAATAGATCTAATAGCTTCTAAGAATGGTAGACTCTCAATATCTCCAACAGTTCCACCAATTTCAATGATTAAAAACTCATTTCCATCTGCTGCTTTAAAGATTCTATCTTTTATCTCATCCACAACATGAGGAATTACTTGAATAGTTTTACCAAGATAACCACCTTCTCTCTCTCTTTTTATAACACTTTGATAGACTTGACCTGTTGTAAAACTATTTATCTTTGTCAAAGTTCCATCAATAAATCTCTCATAGTTTCCTAAATCAAGATCTGTTTCAGCACCATCAGCTGTTACAAAAACTTCTCCATGTTCAAGTGGGCTCATAGTTCCTGGATCTACATTTAAGTATGGATCTATTTTTAACATACTTACTTTAAATCCAGATTGTTTTAATATTGTTGCTATTGATGCAGAAGTTATCCCTTTACCTAAAGAGCTTAATACTCCTCCTGTTACAAAAATGAATTTCGTCATAAAAATACTCCATAAATATTATTGAATTTTGAAAAAATATAAGCTGTGATGATATCTAAATTTAAATTAAGAAGTTATTTAAAGCTTAGAGTGCTATAGCACTCTAAGCTTATTTTTGAAGTTTATCAGATCTAGGAAAGAAAAAAGTAGCTTTTCTAAATACCTTTACTTTTTCAGGGTCTTCTTGTGCATATGCTTTAAAAGTAACTAAAATAGGAGTATCTTTTAAATTATTATCGACTAAAAGTTTATCTGTTTCAAGAATTACAATTTTTTTTGCCATTTTCCCTGGGCTTAGAGTAAAAGGTTCAAATCTTTTGATTTTTATATCTGGATTATCTACTATTTCTAACTCATAAGTTAATGGTTTTGACTCGGTATTTTGGAAAAGAAGTAGATAGTTGTTTGATACAATATTATCCTCTTTTATTTTGTATAGCTCTGTATCTTTATTTACATTTAAAAGCATATGCTCTTTCTCTCCACTCATAAAAAAAAGTAAAGCAAAAGTAATAGAAAGTGCTATAAAATACATAACTGTATTTTTTCTAATAATCTTTAATGGTTTGTTTTCAACAATATTATTTGTATTTGACCATTGAACTAAAGAAGGTCTTCCTAATTTTCTCATAACTGTTGTACAGGCATCTACACACTCAAGACAGTTTATACACTCAAGCTGTAAACCTTTTCTAATATCAATATGAGTTGGACAAACACTAACACAGGCTTCACAAGCTGTACATTCAGCATTTGGGTCTTTAAAATCTTTTATATTAAAAATAGTTTTCTCTTTTTTGTCATTATATACAGCTCCACCTCTTTTTACTGAGTATATAGCTTGAAAAGTGTTGTCATCATATAAAACAGATTGAACTCTTGAATATGGACATACATAGACACAAAAATCCTCTTTTAATATGATAATATCATAGATAATAAAAGCAGCTGTAAAAAGAACTATTCCAATCATCATTAAGTGATCAAATGGCTCACTTAGATACGCAAAGAAATCTTCAGGCGGTACAAAAAACCACATAAAATTTGAGGAAGCTATAAGTGCTAAAATTGACCAAAGCAGAACACCTATAGCTTTTTTTAATTTATTTTCATTTTTACTTAAATCTATCTCTTTTTGTTTATTTTTTATTCTTCTTAGACCTAAAAGAGTTGTCTCTATTAAATCTCTATAAATTACTCTAAAAATAGTTTGTGGACAAGACCAACCACACCAAGCACGACCTCCAATAGAAGTAATTGCAAATATACCTAAAAATAGGATCATTAATAAAAATGGCATTAAGTATAACTCTTGCATATCAAATGCTGTTCCAAAAAAATGAAATTGCATTTTATCAAAGGATAGAAGGAAAATATGGTTACCATCTATTGTAATAAATGGTAATACAATAGATATTATTGTAATTAAAGCATAAGTAACATATCTTTTTTTTCTGTAGGGGGTTTTTTTCAACAACTCATTTTTTTCAATCATAATAAATCCTTTTTATAAAAAGTTTTCTATAAACATAACTTATACCTTAAATATTTATTATAAGATTAAGTAATATTTACAACATAGTTTATTTTACAATAAGAATTTTATCATTTTTAAATTAAAGTATTCATATTTATAGCTAATTGTAATAATTATTTGAATAAAATAGTATTAAATTTAAAATAAGGAGAGATTATGAAAATTATGTTTAGGGGGCTGCTTTTAGTTTCTTTGGCAATACTTTTTGCTTTAAATTTAAATGCAAAAGAGGGTAAAGTAATAGGAGCTTCAAATCATCAAACTCCATCATGGTTTAAGGATAGTTTTTTGGATATAAAAGAGGATATTGAAGAGGCTAATGAAAATTCTAAACACTTTATGATATTTTTGGATTTTGAAGGTTGTCCATATTGTGCAAAAATGTTAAAAGAGAGCTTTGAAGATAAAAATAATACTAGCAATTTTATTAAAGCAAATTTTGATGTAATAGAGCTAAATGTAAAAGGAAGTAGAGAAGTTACTTGGATTGATGAAGATGTAGTAACTGAAAAAGAGCTAACAGAGAAATTAAAAATCCAATATAGCCCAACAATTCTATTTTTTAGTGATAAAAAAGAGATAATTGCAAGAGTAAATGGATATAGAAATTCTAGTGATTTTCAATATATTTTAGATTTTGTTGCACAAAAAAAGTATGAAACTACAGATTTAGCAAAATATTTGGAAAATGTAGAGAAAAAAGAGCTGTATAAACTAAAAACAAATAAGATGTTTAAAGAGCTAGATGATTTAAGTAAAATTGCATCCCCACTAGCTATTATCTTTGAAGATGGAAGCTGTACACAGTGTGAACATTTTAACAATAAAATTCTTACAAATAAAGAGGTAATAGATGAGTTTTCTAAGTTTACAGTTGTAAGAGTTGATGCAAATAGTAATAAAACTATAATAACTCCAAATGGTGTAAAAACAACTCCAAAAGAGTGGGCAAAAGAACAAAAACTAGATTATAGACCAGGAGTTTTACTATATGATAATAAAAAACTAATTTCTACAATAGATGCTTTGCTTTTCCCTTTTCACTTTAAAGAGGTTTTAAGATATGTAAGTCACAAAGAGTATAAAAACTATCCAAACTCATATTTGGACTATTTAAGAGTGAGACAAGATGAACTTGTAAAAAGTGGAGTTACTATAAATGTAGCTGAATAAAAGCTAAAGTAAGGGGACTAACTCTATTTAATCTCCTTACTCTATTCATATTAGACTACTATAAAATATCAATTTTAGTCAAAAAATCTTCTATCTCTTTTTGAAGGTGTTTCAAATCTTTGCTATTGTCTATTATAAAAGTGGCTTTTGATTTTTTCTTTTCTATATCCATTTGATTTGAAATTTTTAAAATAGCCTCTTCTTTACTTATATTGTCTCTACTTTGTAATCTTTGTATTTGCAACTCTTTTGGAGTGTAAATTACTACTGATTTAGAGATAGGGTAGTGCATTTTTTCAAAAAATAGTGGAATATCTACAAAATATATCTTATTTTGCTCTTCACAAATTTTTGCCTCTTTTTCAATTTCATCTTTGATAAGAGGATGAAGAAGTGATTCGAGTTTTAGCTTATTGTTTTCATTTGAAAATATTATTTTTCCTAACTCTTTTCTTAGAACTTTTCCATCTTTTACATACTTTTTTCCAAAAAGTTGCTCTATTTTTTGACTATTTTCATCCAATAGTATATGAGCTATCTTATCTGCATCAATTATTAAAAATCCATGAAGCTTTAGAATATTACAAACGGTGCTTTTACCTGTTGCTATTCCACCTGTTAGTGCAATAGCATTTTTAAAGACATTTTTTTTTGTCTCTTCCATATTATCTTTTTGCAATACCTGTTAAATCTCTATGTTGTTTTGCTGGAAAAACAAAAGAAGCAGTATGGATTTCACTTGAATAATACTCTAAATTATCAATAAAATCAGCTCTTTGAAGGTTTAAATCTGCTGTTGGGTGATATTTTTTTGAAGCTATTATTGAAGCTTGGTGTCCGAATTTATAAGGCATTGCTATCCAAAATTTCTCACCTACTAGTTTTAAATCATCAATTAATCTATTGTCATCTCTTGAAAAAACTTTTGAAGCAAATGCAATAAGTCCATCATCTTTTAAAATATCAAAAAGTTTTCCTACAATTTTTACATCTAGTTTTGAGTTTGTTAAAATTACTACATCATAAGATTTGTTTTCAACTTTTTCTAAATCGTTTAACTCTATAAACTTGTAAATAGACTCTTTTTTGTGCCTGTCAAGCTCATTTATTAAATCACTGTTTTGTTCTGATACTATTAAAATATCTTTAGCAAGTTTATGTGTGCAAAGTGGTATATGTACCATCATTTCACTAAATGCAATATTATCTTTCATTTTTGAATTCCTTAAAATTTATAAATAGTCTGCTATAATACCCAAAAATTTTTAATAAATCTTAAGATTTAAGAATAATATAAAAAAAGGTAAAAAATGGCAACAGTTAGTTACAAAGATGCAGGAGTTGATATAGATGCTGGGAATCAATTTGTAGAAAATATCAAACCTTATGTAAAATCTACAAGGATTCCAGGAGTTTTAGGAGGTATTGGTTCTTTCGCTGGTGCTTTTGAACTACCAAGTGGATATAAGCAACCTGTTATTTTAGCTGGAACAGATGGAGTTGGAACAAAGTTAAAACTAGCAATTGATGCAAAAAAATTTGATACAGTTGGTATTGATTTAGTTGCTATGTGTACAAATGATTTACTTTGTAACTTTGGAGAGCCACTATTTTTCCTTGATTATTATGCAACTGCAAAACTTGAAGTTGAAGAAGCTACACAAGTGGTAAAAGGAATTGCAGAAGGTTGCATTAGAAGTGAATGTGCATTAATTGGTGGAGAGACTGCTGAAATGCCAGGAATGTACAAAGAGGGTGATTTTGATTTAGCTGGTTTTTGTGTGGGAATTGCAGAAAAAGATGAACTTGATAGAGTTTCAAAAGTAGAAGCTGGTGATATTTTAATTGCACTTCCAAGCTCAGGAGTTCACTCAAACGGTTTTTCTCTTGTTAGAAAGCTTCTTTTAGAAAAATTAGGAATGGGTTTAGAAGATGATTTTTTTGGGAAAAAATTAAAAGATGTATTACTAGAGCCAACAAGAATTTATGTAAAAGAGTTCAAAGCAAATAAAGATAAAATAAATGGTTTAGCTCACATAACAGGTGGTGGTATTACTGAAAATCTTCCTAGGGTTTTACCTGAAAATCTAAAAGCTATTGTAGATAGAGACAAAATAAAAGTTTTACCAATATTTGAATTTATGGGAAAACATGTAGAACTTGAGGAGATGTATAGAACATTTAATATGGGTGTTGGAATGATACTTGTAGTAAATCCAAAAAATGTAGATGCAGTTTTAGCTTCAACTGATGGTTATGTAATTGGTGAGTTAAAAGCTGGAGAGAGAAAAGTAGAGTTTATATAAAACTTAATTTCTCAAAATATGAAAAGAGTAAAGGTTGGTTTTTAACTAACCTTTTTTAAATCTATATATTTTAAAATCTCTACAACTTTAGAGGCATATCCCCACTCATTATCATACCAAAGTAGAAGTTTTATCATACTGTTTTTTACTTCTAAAAATCTATGGTCAATTATTGTTGTATATCTCTCTTTTTTAAAATCACTTGAAACCAAAGCTTCAAAATTATTTAAAACTATTGGGTAGTTCTGATTTTTTTCAAATTCTAAAAATATGTTTACTATCTCACTTTTAATTGAAGGCTCTTTCGTAAAAAGTGTAACATTTATAGCACCAACTGTATCTGTTGGAACTCTTAAAGAGTTTGAACTTATTAAATCAGAGTTGAATTTTTCTATAGAATATGAACAAGCTTTTATAGTAGTTGTATGGCTAGGAATTATATTTTGAGTTGAACTTCGTCCAAATTCAAAGTTTAAATCAACATCTCTAGTAGCACTTTGTACAAAGCTACCATCTAAAACTCTTTGATGATTTAAGAGAGGATGGATAGTTACAATATCACCACAAATAATCTTTTTTTTATTATCTATTAGTTTTAATGCAGGAAGTAAGGCGGTTGCATTACATGAACTAGTAGAGATTATTTTATGGTTTTTTCTATCATATTTATCCTCATTGGCACCTAATATTAGATTTATATCAGCATCTTTTTCTGGATGAGTTAAAATGATTTTCTTTACATTTAAAGCTCTTAATTTTAAAATATCTACTTTTTGCCCGCTACAATCAATTAAAATATCAATACCATCTAAGTATAATTGTGAAATATCTTTATAGTGTGTAATTTTTATTTTGGAACTTTTATTCTTTATAAAATTATCTTCTATGACTTTAAATTTATCATCTATTTTTCCATAAGTTGAATCATAGTTTATTGAGTAAACTATATTTTCAATAGATGGATTTATATCATTTATAGCAACAATTTCAAATTTTTTATCAACTAAAAGCTGTTTTAGAATTGATTTTCCAATTCTACCAGCCCCATTTAAAAGGATTTTTATACCCATAATCTTCTTTCGTTTACAAATTTTTAGAAATAATTTCTTGTAAGTATAGTTAAAAGTAGATTATTTTTAAAGTATCTCTTGAACTCGACCCACTTCACCACTTTGCAATCTTACTTTTATTCCATGTGGGTGAGTTGGAGAATTTGTTAAAATATCTTTTACAACTCCTTGAGTAAGCCTTCTTGTTTTTTGATCAGTTTTTAACACAATATTTACTTTTAAACCTATTTTTATATCAAATCTTTTTTTTGGATCCATTTTTACTTCTTTTATTTATATATTTGAAACTATACTATTGTTTCATCTCTATAAACAAAATATGACTTTTTGATATAGGATTTACTTCTAACAGGGTTTCATCTATTATCTCTGCTGCATCTCCACTTTCTAAAATATTTCCATTTACTTTGGAGCTTCCTTCAATTTGTACAAAGTAGATTTGTCTATTTTTATCTATTTTAAAAGTAAAATCTTTATCAAATTCACTTACATATATATTTACATCTTGATAGATTTTTATATGGCTCTCTCCAACTTGACTTGAGACTATATTTAAAAGTTTGTTATCTCTTTCTTCCTCTTTATATCTATATGAACCATAAAGCCTTGGAAGTCCTTTTTGTGGAGGAAATATCCAAATTTGAAGCAGCCTTAAATCTTTATCTCCATCATTTTTTTCACTATGGTAAATTCCATCTCCTGCACTAAGATATTGAACTTCTCCTCTTTTTAAAGTTTCCTTATTTCCCATTGAATCTTTGTGAGTTATTTCACCATCAACAATATATGAAATTATTTCCATATTCTCGTGAGGATGAGTATCAAATCCACTTTTTGGTTTTACTATATCATCATTTAGAACTCTTAAAACTCCAAATCTTATATTTGTAGGGTTTCTATATTCTGCAAAACTAAAGTGAAAATTGCTTTGTAACCACCCTAAGTTAGATTTTCCCATATTTTGCTTTTTTAAGATTTTTATCATATTTAACTCCAAAAAAAGCTAAGCAATTTGCTTAGCTTAACACTATTTAAGATTTCCTTGAATATCAATATTTAATTTAACTTCGTCACTAACAGCAACTCCACCTGTTTCTAAAATTTTATTCCAAGTTACACCAAACTCACTTCTATTTATTTTTCCAGTTAGAGTAAACCCAGATTTTTTACCTAAAGCTCCACCATTTTCAAGATTTAGTTTAATGTTTTTTGTAATACCTTTAATTGTTAAGTCTCCATAAACTACATCATTTTCAACTTTTGTAGATTTAAAAGTGATTTTTGGGAACTGTTTTACATCAAAAATATCACTTGCTCTTAAATGCTCATCTCTTTTTTCATCAGCTGTATCAATAGAAGCTACATTTAACTCTCCACTAACACTTACAAGAGTGTTTGCTTTTTCATCGTATTCAAATATTCCACTAACATCTTTTATCTTCCCAGCTACATTTGAAACCATCATATGTTTTACTGTAAAACCTGCATTTGAGTTTACTGTATCAACACTATATGTTCCTGCAAATAGTGTTCCAGCAGTAAATATACTTAATAATCCTAAACTAATTTTTTTCATTTTTAATCCTTTTTGTTTTTATTGTAAATTTTATCTAATAAATCGAATAAAGTTTTTAATTCATTATCATCTAAGACATCTAAAAATTCATTTAAATTGTTTGAATGACTTGGGAAAATATCTTCTATAATAGCAACTCCTTTTGGAGTTATAGACAAAATAGATGATCTATTGTCATTTGAAGCTTTTTTTGACTCTATTAATTCATCTCTAATGAGATTTCTAACAATCACCGTAGTATTTCCTGGAGTTCCCATAATAAGTTTTGTAATAGAACTTATATTTAAATTTCCTCTATGATATAAAACTTCTAAAACTTTAAATTGATTAAATGTTAGAGTATATTTTGATAAAAAAAGTTCTGTTTTATTGTTTAAAATATGAGCAACTCTTACCAATCTCATAACAGTTTTCATAGCTTTATCTGATTTCTCACCATAAGACTTTAGACTTTTTCTGTTCATAAATACTCCTTAGCAGAAATTGTATTACTAATTAGTATTAAATGTCAAGGTTACTTTTTTCTTTTCTCTTTTGTTTGCTGAAAATTTAACTCATTTTGCAAAGTTGCTTCCATATTTATTGTAACTTTTATATCATTTGATACAGCACTACTACCTAGGCTATCCAAAACATCCCAAGATAGGTCAAAATTACTTCTTTTTAAAGTTGTATTCATAGAAATATATAGTTTGTCAAGAAAAACACCACTATTTACAATATTAAACTCAATATTTCTTTTTACCCCATTTATTTTAATATCTCCAAAAACTTTATCATCTGTAATTTTATCAGCATTAAACTCTATCTCAGGGTATTTTTTATTGTTTAGAATTTTTTCACCTATGATTAAAGCTGTTAAA
Organism: Aliarcobacter trophiarum LMG 25534; assembly: GCF_003355515.1. NCBI lineage: Bacteria > Pseudomonadati > Campylobacterota > Epsilonproteobacteria > Campylobacterales > Arcobacteraceae > Aliarcobacter > Aliarcobacter trophiarum. The sequence continues at coordinate 115,400 of NZ_CP031367.1, forward strand.
TCTTTATTCTGTGTAGCTACAGAGTCTGTATCAACAGAACCTTGTAAAGATTTTATTATATTTTCCTTTTCATCAAAAATTATTAATCCAGTAATATCTTGAAAACTCCCATCAATTACCTTTGATTTTTGATACATTAGTTGAAAATTTGCTTTTGAATTTTTATTATTTACAATAAACTCTTTTGCATAAAGAAAAGGAGTTAATAGTAGTATTGAGAAAAAAATTTTTGTTGCTTTCATTTTTTACCTTATAAAATTAGTCGAGCAATTATATCTAATTAAACATATTTTAACCATTTAATAATCTTTTTTTAGCTAAAATATTCCGTTTTACTGAAATATGAAATACTTTAATATAAGGAAAATTAATATGTTATTAACTCCAGGACCAACTCCTGTACCAGAATTTGCACGAAAAGCAATGAGTGATATTACAATTCACCATAGAACAAAAGAGTTTGAAGCTATTTTTGAGAAAACTAGAAATCTTTTAATTGAAATTTACAATATGCCTGAAGTTTTAATGTTAGCTTCGAGTGGAACAGGAGCTATGGAAGCTTGTATTACAAATCTTACAAGAAAAAAGGCACTTACAGTTAATTCTGGAAAGTTCGGAGAGAGATTTGGAAAAATTTGTAAAGCTTTTAATATAGATTTTGTAGAGATAAAAAATGAGTGGGATACTCCTGTAGATGTTAAAGATGTAGTAAATATAATTAAAAATGATAAAGATATAGATGCAGTTTTTATTCAAATTTGTGAAAGCGCTGGTGGGTTAAGACATCCAGCTGAAGAGATGGCAAAAGAGGTAAAGAAAATTAATCCTGAAATAATGATAATTGCAGATGGAATTACAGCTGTTGGAGTTGAAAAAATTGATGTTTCAAACTTTGATGCTGTAATTACTGGAAGTCAAAAAGCATTTATGTTACCACCAGGTTTATCTATGATTGGATTATCGAGTAAAGCAGTTTCTAAAATAGAAGAAAAACCAGCTGGTTACTACTTTAATCTAGCAAGTGAGATAAAAAATCAAAGAAAAAATACAACTGCTTACACAGCAGCGACAACTTTGACTATTGGATTAGGCTCTGTTTTAGAGAAGATGAAAGAGATAGGGTTTGAAAACCAATATGAAAAAACATCAAAAATAGCAAAAGCAACGCAAGAGGCATTAAAAGCTATTGGATTTAAAATTTATCCAAAAACTCCTGCAAATGCTATGACTACAGTTTATACAGAACAATCAAATGAGATTAGAAAAATCTTAAAAAATAAGTATAATGTTGATATAGCAGGTGGTCAAGACCATTTGTCTGGAAAAATTTTTAGGATAAATCATATGGGTCTTGTTGAAGATTTTGAAGCTTCTTGGGCTGTAAATGCAATTGAATTAGTTATGGATGATTTAAAAATTAGAACATTTGATGGAACAGCAAATAAAGTATTTGCACAATCATTTTATAAAGGGAAATAGTCATATATGATTTTTGAACACGAAATTCCAAAAGGAAGCAGACTATATTTTGGTAAAACTGCAAAAGCAAAAAGGGTTTTAGAAAATAGTGTTTGTCAAATTTTGGAGAGAAATGGATTTGAAGAGATTTTGACACCAAATTTTTCATATTCTCAGCATCAATCTATTGAGAACAATAAAAAATTAATAAAATTTTCAGATGAAGAGAATGAACAAGTATCTTTAAGAGCTGATTCTACTTTAGATGTTGTAAGAATTATTACAAAAAGATTGGGAAGAGCTACAAATCATAGAAAATGGTTCTATATTCAACCTATTTTTTCATATCCTTCAAAAGAGGATTATCAAATTGGTTGTGAGTGGATAGAGCATAATAATATATCTGATATTATGAATTTAACAGCAGATATTTTAAGAGCTATAAAAATAGAGCCAATTTTACAAATATCAAATGTAAATATACCAAAACTAATAAGCACAGAGCTAAATATTAGTATTGATATACTCAAAAATGGTGAAATATCAGAGCTACTTAAATTAAATTGTGAATGGCTAAATAGTCTTTTAAGAGTAAAAGATATTAAAAGTTTGGAAAAGGTTATAGAAGTAGTACCAAATACATTAAAAAAAGAGCTAGAGACTCTTTTAGAAAAAGCAAGAGAGGTAAGTTACTCAAATATTATTATTGCACCTATGTATTATGGAAGTTTAAAATACTACAATGGTGTTTATTATAGAGTAATAGATAAAAATTTAGTTTTATGTAGAGGTGGAATGTACGAGGCTGATGGAATTAGCTCTTTAGGTTTTGCATTATACACAGATAATTTATTAAAAATGTTAGAGGGATAAAATGAAAGCAGATGTAATAGTTGGAATTCAATGGGGAGATGAAGGCAAGGGTAAAATAGTAGATATGCTTGCTCAAAAATATGATATGGTTTGTAGAAGCCAAGGTGGACATAATGCTGGTCATACAATTTGGGTAGATGGAATAAGATATGCACTTCAACTAATTCCTTCAGGTATTTTAAACAAAAAAGCTATAAATATTATAGGAAATGGTGTTGTTGTATCACCTTTTAATATATTAAAAGAGATGAGTCAATTTGATAATCTTGAAGGAAGACTTTATATATCTGATAAAGCTCACTTAAACCTTCCTTTTCATGCTTTAATTGATCAAGCAAAAGAGAGATTAAAGGGTGATAAGGCTATTGGAACAACAGGAAAAGGAATTGGTCCTACATATTCTGAAAAAGTAAGTAGAAATGGTTTTAGAGCTGGAGATTTATTAGATCCTTCAAAGCTTTGTAATGATATCTTAGATTATTTTGCTCAGAATAAAGCAATTTTTGATGTTTTAGAGATAAAAACTCCTTTGAAAGAAGAGCTATTAGCTGAGCTTGAAGACTATAATACTAAATTAGCACCATATATAACAAATACGACAAATATGGTATGGAAAGCTCTTGATGAAAATAAAAGAGTTTTATTGGAAGGTGCTCAAGGAACACTACTAGATATTGACCATGGAACATATCCTTATGTTACTAGCTCTAGTACGGTTAGTGCAGGAGCATGTACTGGATTAGGTTTAAATCCAAAAGATATAGGTGAGATAACTGGAATTGTAAAAGCATACTGTACAAGAGTTGGAAATGGACCATTTCCTAGTGAAGATTTCACAGAGTATGGAAAAACTATGGGTGAAGTTGGAAAAGAGTTTGGAACAGTAACTGGAAGAAAGAGAAGATGCGGTTGGTTTGATGCCGTTGCAGTTAGATATGCAAGTAGATTAAATGGATGTGATAAATTAGCTTTGATGAAACTAGATGTTTTAGATGGCTTTGATAAAATAAAAGTTTGTGTTGCATATGAATATAATGGAGAAAGAGTAGATTACATGCCATCAAATATGGAGAGTGTAAAAGCTATTTATGAAGAGATAGATGGTTGGGATAGTGTTGTTGGGATTAGAAAATATGAAGATTTACCAATAAATGCAAAAAAATATATAGAAAGAATTGAAGAGATAACAAATGTAAGAGTTGGAATAATTTCAACTTCGCCAGAACGAGATGATACAATTTTAAGGGGATAAAATGAGATTAAAGCTACACCAAACTACATACCTTTCAAGAAGAATTACAAGAGATTTAATTACTTGTGATTTTATAGAAGCAAGAAGAGATAGAGCTAGTATAGAAGAGCAAGTTGAGAGGATTTTAGATGAAGATATTCTTAAAGAGCAAGCTTTAGATGATAAAGTAGAAGAGATTCTAGATTCTCAAATAGAAGAGATTGAGTATCTAAATGCAGATAGAAGGCAACTTTTCTGGATGACAAAAAAAAGGCTTGCAAATGATTTTGGCGTTATCTTAAACAATGAAGATAGGTTTTCTGATATTGCTCACAAAATATTAGATTATCTATGGGAGGAGGATTATATACATTTTACTTGTTCGGATAATCAGATTAAAAATGTAATATTTGGTTCTTTGGATGATTTTATTAAAGGGTTTGAAAGAGCAGATGGTGAAGTGTTAGCTAAGCTTAAAAATTATAAAAGAAAGCTAATTCCTGGTACTGAGGACTATGATTTGGTGTATCATAGACTTTATGAAGAAGAGTTAATAAAAAGAGGATTAATTTGATGCAAAAAGTATATATTTATTTAGAAAACGGGATATTTTTAGAGGCAAACTCTTTTGGTGCAGATACAACTGCTGTTGGAAAACTAGTGTATAATAACTCAACATTTGGACAACAAGAGATTATTACAGACCCTTCAAACAATGGATTATTTATAAATTTTACAGCTGTAGAAATAGGAAATACAGGTGCAAATAGAGTCGATATGGAAAGTTCAAAAGCCTATGCAAATGGGATTATTGTGAGAAATTATCATGATCTTTACTCGAACTATAGAGCAGATATGAGTTTAAAGGAGTTTTTAATAGAACAAAATGTTATTGGAATTTGTGATATTGATACAAGGTACTTAACAAAAACTTTAAGAGAAGAGGGAAGTATGATGATGATTGCATCTACAAAAATCTCTTCAAAAGATGAGTTAGCAAAAGAGTTAAGTAAAGCAAAAAAATATGATGAAATTAATTTTGTTAAAGATAGTTCTACAAAAGAGGCTTATATTCACAAATCAGGTGTTTGGAACGATGAAATTCAAGACTACAATAAAGCTAGTATGAGTGATAAAAAAGTTCTTGTAATTGATTATGGAGTTAAAAAATCATTTTTAAATGAACTTGTTGAGTTAGGATTTGAAGTTGAAGTAGTTCCAGCTTCTACAAAATCTCAAGAAATAATAAACAACTTTAAATTAGGTAAAATAGGTGGAGTAGTTCTAAGTAGTGGTGCTGGAAATCCAAATATTTTAAAAGATGAGGTTGAAGAGATAAAAAGATTAATTGAGGCAAATATTCCAATTTTTGGAGTTGGCTTAGGGCATTACTTATTAGCTCTTGCAAATGGTGGAAAAGTAGAGAAAATAAAATCTATTAAATATGGAAGTCATCCAATTAAAGGTGATAAAACTGTAGAAATTTGTAGTGTTAATAGTGATTTCGAAATAAGTGAAGATATTAAAAATATTGCCAATATAACTCATATTAAAGTATTTAATGATACTGCAGTTGCTTTAAAATATAATAATAAAAATGAATTAAGTAGCGAATTTACACCAACTTCAAACTCGACTATATATAAAGAGTTTACTAAAATGGTAAAATAAACTTTAAAAATATCTGAGGCATCGCCTCAGAATTAAAATCTCTCCGTTCTTACTAACTTTTAAATCCAAATTGTAAATAAATTGTCAATAAATAGTACATAATATCTTGAAATAGTTACTTTATACTTCTAAATATAAAATATTTAGGAGTAAATTATGAAAATAGTGATTGTTGCTTGTCTTTTAGCAAGCTTAGGTTTTAGCTCAGTGATTGATGATTTCTTAAGCTCTTTAAAGCAGGAGGCTATAAAAGAAAATCCTAGTTTTAAAGAGTTTGATTATAAAAGAGGAGAAGAGCTTTTTTTATCAAAACATATTGGCAAAAAAGGAGAACTAATCTCTTGTGCATCTTGTCATGGTACAGATTTAAATAAATCAAATCAGAACTATTTTACAGGTAAAACAATAGATGCTCTATCTCCAAAAGCAAATCAAAAAAGGTTTACAGATAAAGCAGATATTGAAAAATGGTTAAAAAGAAACTTTAATGATGTTTATAATCGTGAAGGAACAGCTATTGAAAAAGGTGATGTAGTAACTTACATCATAAATAAGTAGGAGGAGTAAAAGATGAAAAAGCTAATTATTTTTACACTGCTTAGTTGTGCCTTATATGCACAAGAGATGAAAATAAGTATAAAACCAGTTGATAATGATATATATAAAAAAGAGTGTGGAAGTTGCCATTTTGCATATCCAGCTGGCTTATTGCCTAGTAGCTCTTGGAATAAAATGATGTTAAATTTAAGTGACCACTTTGGAGATGATGCAAGTGTTGATGATAAAACTTTTCAAACACTATCAAGTTATTTAAATATGAATAGTGCAGAAAAGGCTATGCAATATAAAAGAAGTAAAAAAATAGTCAAAAACTTAAAAGGAACAACTTCAGATAGCATCTCTAAAATGCCTTATATGAAGAAAAAACATGAAGAGATTAAAGAGAATTTAATAACTCAAAAAGAGGTAAAAGGTCTGTTTAACTGTACAGCTTGTCATCAAAATGCGGAAAAAGGTGTATTTAGTGATGATGATGTAAAAATTCCAAATTATGGAAAATGGAAAAAGTAAGGCTTCATTCTTGAAGTCTTTTAGATTTTGAATCTTTTCTATACGAAGTAGAAATAAAAAAACTGTTCCTTTTTAAATAGGAACGATTAAAAAAGGATAGATATGAAAAAAACATATATTTGGTCACTTCCTACAAGGATATTTCACCATTTATTAGCTATTTTTATTCTTGCTGCTTTTTTAACAGATGATGATAAGCTAATCAACTATCACTCAAATATTGGTTATGCAATTTTGATACTCTTGATTTTTAGACTATTTTGGGGCTTTATAGGACCAAAATACTCTTTATTTAAAGACTTTTCAACAAACATAAATGAAGCCAAAGAGTTTATGAAAAATATCTTTAATAGTGAACAAAAATATATAGGTCATAATCCTATGGCATCTTATATAATGATTGCTATACTTATAACTACTTTTTTGGTGATTATAAGTGGTGTATTAACTCTTGGGATTCAAGAAGGAAAAGGTGTATTAAGCTTCTTAAATAGTGAATATTTTAAAAAGATGAAGCTAATTGAAGAGATACATGAGTTTCTTGCAAATTTTTTAATAGTTTTGATTATTATCCATCTTTTTGGGATAGCTTTTGATAGGATATTTCATAAAAAACATCAAACTTTAAATTCAATATTTACAGGTTATAAAGTGGTAAAGAGTATAGAGGATGTAAGATTAAATATATTTCAAAAGCTATTTTCCTTTATAGCTCTTACTATATTTCTTATATTTATATTTTTTGCACTATTCAAGCCTAATAATATTTTAACAGCATCAATTTATGAACCAATTGATTATAAAGTACAAAATATCTCTTTTGTAGATGAGTGTGGCAGTTGTCACACTCTTTATCCACCAAATCTATTACCTAAAAAATCATGGGAATTGATTATGAATGATTTAGAAAATCACTTTGGAGATGATGCAACAGTTGATAATGAAGTAAATAAAAATATTTTAAGTTTTCTAGTAAAAAATAGTGCAGAGAATTCAACAATGGAAGCTAGTTGGAATTTTATAAATTCTATAGGCAATAAAGATATAATAGCTTTAAGTAAAACTAATTATTGGGAAAAAAGACACGAAGATATACCTAAAAAGATTTTTAAAAGTGAGAAGATAAAAAGTGTTGCAAATTGTAAAGCTTGTCATAATGATATTGAAAAAGGATTAATTGAAGATGAGAATATTAAAGATATTTCTGATTTTATGTAGTATGTTTTTATATCTAAATGGAGATAAGGATTACAAAAAATATAAGCACTCATATAAAAATCTTGATTATTTGGATTTAAATGATAATCAAGTTAAAGCTATTAAAAATATTTTAGTAGAGCTGAAAGATGAGTATAAAAAGTTTTATAAGTATAAAGATGAGATTGAAGATGAGATTGAAGATATGATTGAAGAGCCAAACTTTGATGAAAATTTATATATCAAAAAAACTATGGAGATTAAAAAAAGAGCTACTATTTTAGAATCAAAAAGGATAAAAAAGATTCATGAAATTTTAAATGAAAAACAAAGAGATAAATTTGCTGATCACTTTAAGGAGTGGGTAATTGAATAAAAAAGTTTTATTGATTGAAGATGATTTACAAATGCAAAACTTGATAGTTGATTATCTAAAGGATTATGGATTTATTGTTAAAGCTTTTGATAATCCAAAAGATATTTTAGAAGATTTTAAAAAGAACAATGATTATTCAATTATAATATTAGATTTAATGCTCCCTTTTATGGATGGATTTGACCTATTTAATAAATTAAAAGAGATAAAAAATATACCTATAATTATCTCATCAGCAAGAGGTGATATAGGTAATAAAATCCATGGATTTGAGCTTGGAGCTGATGATTACTTAGCAAAACCCTATGAACCACGAGAGTTGGTTTTAAGAATAGAGGCTATTTTAAAAAGGAATTTAAATAAAACTCTTATAATTGGAGATTTTACTATAGATAAAGATAATAGAACTGTCTTAGTGGATGATTATGCTGTTGATTTTACCAAAATAGAGTTTGAAATTTTTATCTATTTAGTTGAAAATCAAAATAAAATATCTTCAAGAGAGCAGATTTTAAATGCAACTTCTTTAGATTTTAATACAAAAAATAGGACTATTGATATGCATATATCAAATATAAGAGCTAAGATTGGAGATGATTTTAAAAGCCCTAAATATATAAAATCTGTTTGGGGAATTGGTTATAAGTTTGTAGGTTAATATGTCAATTTTTAAGAAACTAACTATTCTTTTTATAATAAGCTTTATTTTAATGACAATAATTGGACTGTGGATTGATAATATAAACCTAAAAAGGGTAGATAATTTTGCGAAGGAGAAGTATTTAAAAGTAGTAGATGATATTTTAAAGAATATAGAGAACAAGAATTATATCAACTCTTTGATGATAAAAAATGATTTAGAACAAGTAACTGTTTTGAATAAAAATGGTTTAGAAACTATATATACACAAGATTCAACATTTGGAAATATCTCTATATTAAAATATAAATCATTAAATAGCTACATTTTAAAAATAAAATATTTAGATGAAGAGTATATCTTTAAAGCTTTAGAGCAAGAGAGTTTAAGTGATAAAACTATTTTAAATATATTGGTATTTTTAGATATTTTTGCCCTTTTATTAATGTTTTTATTTATAATAAAAATTTTAAGTCCACTAAAAACTATAACAAAAGAGATAAAAGCTTTTTCAAATGGAAATTTATCAACAAGAATAGATATAAAATCAAATGATGAAATAGGTACTTTAGCAAATAGTTTTAACTTAATGGCAAGTTCTCTTGAAGAGTCTATAAAAACGAGAGAAGAACTACTCCGTGATATTGGGCATGAGTTAAGAACGCCAATAACAAAAGGTAAATTTGCTATAGAGAATATAGATGATTTTTCACAAAAAGAGCTACTTAAAAAGATTTTTTATGATTTAGAGAGATTAACAAATGAGTTAATAGAGCTTGAAAAGCTAAATATCTCAAAGTTAAATTTAACTATTTTTAGTGCAGAAACTTTGATTTTAGACTCCTTAGGGAAGCTTTATTTAGAAGATGAGAGAAAAATAGATATAAAGATTTCTGAAGATTTCAAAATAGAGGCAGATTTATACTATTTATCAATTGCATTAAAAAATCTTATTGATAATGCATTAAAATATTCGACTTACTTCCCAATCATTATAGAAGTATCTAAAAATGAAATTTCTATTTCAAATAGAGGTGACAAATTAGTAAAAGATTTTGAACATTATTTAAAACCTTTTACTCAAGAGTTAGCTCAAAGAGATGGTTTTGGATTAGGCTTAAGTATTGTAAAAAAAGTTTTAGATAGACATAATTTTAGACTTCTTTATAGTTTTGAAAAGGGTTTTAATACTTTTAAAATTCTATTTTAAACTCTTTTATCTCATAAAAACCTATCATAGCATTCATAAGTGCAATTTTTGAACTATTTTTCAACATATCTAAACTTATATCTTTTTCAAAAATCTCTTTTTGCTCAAGTAGTCTAGCTCTTGAAGTTCCTTCTAATAAGCAATTTTTTGAGGTAATCCAAACTCCATCATAAAAGATAGCAATATTTGCAATGCTTGTATCTGTAACAATCCCATTTTTAACAATAATTATCTCATCGCAACTATCTTTTTTTAAAAAAAGCTCATCAAGTTTTTCTCTATTTAGATATTTTTTTGAGTAATTTAAAGTATCATCAAAAACTACCTTAAAGCTTCTTATCTCTCTTCTTTTATAAGGAAAATATTGTACATCTAGGATCTCATTTTCATTATATATAACTTTACATCGTAAAGTTTCATTAGATATAGGGTTTATATACTCTTGTAAGTTTAGGTTTTTTCCAATAGTTTTTGCAACTCTTTTTTGGTGATATTTCAAATTAAAAATCTCAAAATCATTACATTTTATTGTTTCAAAAAACATCTTTTTATCCTTATATTCTAAAATGGCAAATAAATTTTATCTATTAGCTCGTTATACTCATCTTTTACAATACTATCACTTGTAATTCCACCACCACTTTTATAAAAAAGTTCATCTTTAATCTTTTCAATAAATCTAATAAGTACAAAACTTTGAAGATTTTCTCCATCAAAAATCCCAAAAACTCCACTGTAAAAATCTCTATCATAGTTTTCAATATTTTTTAAAATTTCTATTGTAGATTTTTTTGGAGTTCCTGTAATACTTCCAGCTGGAAGAAGGTTTGAAAAAATATCTCCTATTTTTTCTTGCCAATTATTTTGTAAATCTCCACTTATAAGTGAACTTGTTTGAAGAATTTCACTATTTTTTGTTTTTATCTTACTAAAATCTCTAAATCTCTCAACTTTGATATTTTTTGCAACCTTACCTAAATCATTTCTAAGAAGATCAACAACCATAGTGTGTTCAGCTAACTCTTTTTTGTTGTTTAATAAAATCTCTTTGGCATTTTCTAGTTTTGCATCTATCGTTCCTTTCATAGGATATGTATAGATTTTATTATCTCTAATATCTACAAATTTTTCAGGGCTAAAACAGACAAAATCTAAATCATCTATTTTTACTCTTAATTTTAATAAAGAGTTGGCATTTTCATAAATCTCATCTAAACTAAGATTTGTCTCTATTTTTGTTTTTGTAGTTAGATTTAATAAATAGCTATTCCCACTTCTTATCTCATCTTGAACTAAATTAAACTTTCTTTCATACTCTTTAAAACTAATTGGATATTTCTTAAAAGTATAATCTTTGGTATATATTTGATTTTTATTAGATATTTTAAATTGTATATTTTTTTGGCAGTTATCTAGTTTTTTTATATAGAAATTATTTAGATTATAAGAGATTAAAAATAAAAAAGGCTCTTTTGAAGAGCCAAATTTATTCAAAATATCTTTAAGTTCCAAAAAGATTTACTTATCCTCTAGAATTAATTTTTTCAAAATTGCAGCTCTTATTGCAACACCATTTGTAACTTGTTCTAAAACTTTACATCTAGGGTGTTTTAAAACTTCATCAGTAATATCAATATTTCTATTTACAGGACCTGGATGTAGAAGTAAAAACTCTTTTCTCTCCATTAATTCACTTGTAATACAAAAATCTTTTGCATACTCTTGAAGTGATTCAAAATATGTGATATTGTGACGTTCAAGTTGGCTTCTTAGGCTCATTACAATATCCATATCATCAACTATTTCAGATATTGAGTCAAACTGTTTGAACTCATCACCTTCATATTTAAAACAATCAGGTGCAACTAAATTTACATCTATTCCAAATCTAGGCAACAATCTTCTATTGCTTCCAGCAACTCTTGAGTTTCGTACATCTCCAACAATTGCTATTTTCTTTCCTTCAGTATCTCCATCAAAATATTCAGTAATTGTAAATAGATCTAAAAGAGCTTGAGTTGGATGAGAGTGTCTTCCATCTCCTGCATTTATTATTGGACAAGAAACATATCCAATTAAACTCTCTGGAAGACCATGAACACTGTGTCTAATAATAATTGCATCTGGATTCATAGCATTTATATTTGCAACTGTATCGTACATTGTTTCACCTTTTTTTTGTGAAGATGTACCAACATCAAGATTTATAACTTCAGCACCTAATCTTTTTGCAGCTATTTCAAAAGAGCTTCTTGTTCTTGTAGAATTTTCAAAAAAAAGTGTAACAATAATTTTACCCTCTAAAATCCTACTAAATTTAATATTTTTAAACTCTCTAGCATCATCAAAAATTTCAAGTATCTCTTCTTTTGTAAAATCGGAAGTTCTAATAAGGTGTTTCATCTAATTTTCCTTTCATTTTAGTTTGGAATATTAGCAAAAAGCACTTTAAAAATAAAATTTTTGTATAATCAAAGAATTTTGTTTAAAAAGGGAAATTGATATGAAATTTCAGATATTGATTGTATTGATTTTTTCAGCTATTTTTTTTGGATGTTCAAGTAAACCATTAGACCCTGTAGTTTTTGATAAGGTAGATAGAGAAATATCTTATACAAAAGATATAAAACCTATTTTAGATAATCGTTGTGTATCTTGTCACTCTTGCTACAATTCACCTTGTCAATTAAAAATGGAGAGTTTTGATGGGCTTGATAGAGGTTCCACAAAAGAGCTAGTTTATGATACTAGATTACGAGCTATAGATCCTACAAGGCTTTTTATAGATGCATCAAATACGAATGATTGGAGAAAAAAAGGTTTTGTCTCTGTAACAGACAAACTAGAAGAACATAATGCTTCTATTATGATGCAATTTCTTTTTGAAAAAGATAGAAACCCAAAAAATATTGGTAATTATTCGCCTGAAACTGATAAGTTAACTTGTGCAAAAGATAAAGAGGAGTTAGAAGATTTCTTTGATGATAATCCACATAAAGCTATGCCTTATGGTTTTCCTGCAATTTCAAAAGATGAGTATAATATTCTTATGACATGGCTAGATAATGGTGCTATTGATGATACTAAAAGAGATATAAGCACAGATTTTGAAAAAAAACAGATAAAAAAATTTGAAGATTTTCTAAATAACAAAAATATAAAAAATATTGTAACAGCAAGATATATATATGAACATATTTTTTTGGCACATATCTATTTTGATGAAGCTAGTGGAAACTTCTTTGAGCTAATTCGTTCTAGTACTCCTAGTGGAGAAGAACCAGAAATTATAGCAACTAGATTTCCATATGATGAGATAAAAAAACCATTTTATTATAGATTAAAAAAGGTTGAAGGTACAATTGTACATAAAACTCATATGCCATATAAAATAGACGATGATAAGCTGAAATTTTATAATGATATTTTTATAAAACCAAATTGGGAAGAAGAGCCATATATTATCTCATATTTTGAAGATAATGCTTCAAATGCACTAGAAGTATTTAAACAAATTCCTGCAATTAGTAGATATGAATTTTTATTAAAAGATGTATATTTCTTTGTAAATAGCTTCATAAAAGGACCTGTATGTAAAGGGCAGATTGCTTTAAATGTTATTCAAGACCATTTTTGGGTTGCTTTTATGGATCCAAAATATGATTTGAGTGTTATTAATAAAAGATTTTTGGAAGATAACTTTAAATATTTAAGAGTTCCAAATCAGTTAGGAGAAGATCCTACTCTATTTACAACCTTTAAAGCTTTGGGATATGAAAAAGAGACAAAAGCATATCAAAAATATAGAGCAGATATTTATCAAAAATATTATCAAGATGGAATGAAATTGGAGTATATTAGAAAAAGTAATAATAAAGAGCTTAATGATTCTATATTAACAGTTTATAGACACTATGACTCAGCATCTTTGCATTATGGAGCATTAGGGAGTATTCCTAAAACCCTTTGGGTTATTGACTTTCCTCTTTTAGAGAGGATTTACTACTCTTTAGTTGCTGGTTTTGATGTTTTTGGGAATACTGCTCATCAGCTACTTGTAAGAACTCATATGGATAGATTAAGAGTTGAAGGGGAGAGTAATTTTTTAGAGTTTTTACCACAAAAGAGCAGACTTAATTATTTTAACTCATGGTACATTGGTTGGTTAGCAAAATATCTTACAGTATATACTCCATCACAAAATGAAACAGGAATAAAGTACTACTCAAATGATTACAAATATGAGTTCTCAAATATGTTAATTGATTATACAAAGACAAAGAGAGATAAGATAAATTTTATAGAAAACTGGTATAAACCAACTCCTTTAAAAGAGGTTTATAATACAAAAGAGGAGATAGAAGAGAGCTTTAAATCTTTAGCTGCTCCAAATAGTACAAAGATTACAAAACATTTTACAGATAAAGATGCAAATGCTGTTTTAATTAGAATTATTATGAATAATGGTGAAAATTTCACCTACTCAATGATTGTAAATAGATGGCATGATAATGTAGCATTAATGTTTGATGAAGAGTCTAGGCTAGACCCTACAAAAGATGATATAGATTTTATTGAAGGGTTCATAAGTTCGTATCCTAGCCTTTTTATTGTGTTAAAACAAGATGAATTACCAGACTTCTTTAATACTATAAAGAATTATGAAAGTAAGATAAAATTAAAAGAGCAAATTAGGGATTATGCTATAAACAGAGGAAATCCTGATTTTTGGAAGCACTTTGATTGGTTTAATAATGAATTTAGAAAATCTAATCCTTTAAATTATGGATTATTTGATTTAAATAGATATTATATAACAGTAATAGATGAAAGTAATGAGTGATAATTTAACTATTTGTAGTTATAATTTAAAAAAGAATTTATAGGAAAAGATATGAAAGAGATAGAGAAAATTGATAAAGATTATGTGCTTCATACATATGCAAGAAACTATGTAAACTTTAAAAAGGGTAAAAATGCCACACTTTATGATGATACAAACAAAGATTATATAGATTTTACATCTGGAATTGGAGTTGTAAGTGTAGGGCATGGAAATCAAAGAGTCGCTCAAAGAATTTTTGAACAAGTTTCAAACCTGACACACACTTCAAATTTGTATGCAATAGAGCCTCAAGCTCTTTTGGCAAAGAAAATAAAAGAGCTATCTTCTTATGATGTGAGAACATTTTTTGCAAATAGTGGAGCTGAAGCAAATGAAGCAGCTATAAAAATAGCTAGAACTTATGGTGAGCAAAATTTTGAAAAGAAAAGATATAAGATTATAACTTTAGAGAACTCATTTCATGGAAGAACAATAACAACAGTAAAAGCAACAGGACAGAGCTCTTTTCATCAAAGCAAATTTGCTCCATATCCAGAGGGTTTTTCATTTAATGCAATAGATGATATTTATAACTCAATAGATGATGAAACAGTTGCTGTTATGATTGAGTTAGTACAAGGAGAAGGTGGAGTTTATCCATTTCCTAAAGATAAAATAGAAGAACTAGCAAAGTTTTTAAAAGCAAATAAAATATTATTAATAATAGATGAGGTTCAAACAGGAGTTTACAGAACTGGAGAGTTCTTGGCTTCAAATTTATATGATATAGAGCCAGATATTATAACTTTGGCGAAAGGTCTTGGTGGAGGAGTTCCAATAGGTGCCGTTTTAACAATACACAAAGATATTTGGGGTGCTGGTGACCATGGAAGTACTTTTGGTGGAAACTATCTAGTTACAAGTGCTGGTTTAGAAGTTTTAGATATTTTGGAGAACTACAAAGATAGTGGAAAATTAGACGAAACTATTATTTACTTTACAAAAAAATTAGATGAGCTTTATGAGAAAAATAGAGATATTTTTCTAGCTCATGTTGGTTTAGGACTGATGAGAGGTTTAAGAGTAAAAGATGCAGACACTTTAGCAAGCTTAATCAAAATAGCATTTGAAGAGGGAGTTATGGTTCTAAAATCTGGAAATAATACCCTTAGATTTTTACCAGTTTTAACTATTTTTAAAAGTGAGATAGATGAAGGATTTGTAAGACTTCAAGCTGCAATAGACAAAATAAAAGCTTAAATAAGTTTTAGTTTTTAACTAAGAAAAACTGAGATTAAAATCTCAGTTTTAATTATTTTAAAAGTTGAGCTATATGTTTTTTTGTTTTCTGCTCTCTTTTATCTGCATAATTATAATAATAACAACTGCCAAATCTATCATTACATCTGCAAAATTAAAAATAGCAAACTCAAACATATAGTGCCAATAAAAATAATCAACAACAGCTCCATATGTAAATCTATCCAAAATATTTGATAAACCACCAGCATATAAAAGAGCAATTGGAATATGGTATTTATAAAAAATATCTCTATTTTTGAGAAGATAAATTGTTCCAATAATAACTATAAAAAGTTGAATATATTTTAGATATTCAGCTAAAAAAGAGAGCATAGAGAAAGCAACACCATAGTTGTATGCAAGTTTTAAGCTCATTACACTGCCATTTGCATCCCATCCTAGATTTGCAAAACCATATTTAACTATTTGATCTATAATAAAAATAGATATAAATATAAAAAAGGCTATTTTAAACTGTCTCATAAATTTATAGTGCTTTTTTGAAAAAATCTATTAATATTTGCATAGAGTTTTCTACATCTTTTTTATTTTTCCCCTCAAGTAAAAGTCTGATTTTATTCTCTGTTCCTGAGTATCTAATCAAATCTCTAATTCCTTTTTCTCTGATTGGTTTTAAAATTTCATCTAAACCTTTTATATCTTTTAGAGGGATTTTCTCATTTACTTTCATATTGTGTAATATTTGAGGATATAGAGTAAATGGATTTAAAACTTCACTAGCTTTTTTATTTGATTTTATTATTAAAGCCAAAACTTGAAGAGCTGAAGCCAAACCATCTCCTGTTTTAGCAACATCAGAGAAGATAATATGTCCACTTTGTTCTCCTCCAAAATTTAGACCATTTTGCTTCATTATGTCAAGAACATATTTGTCTCCAACATCACTTCTTAAAAGTTTTATTTGATGTTTTTCTAAATAATCCTCTAAGGCTTTATTTGACATAACAGTTGCAACACAAGAAGAGTGTTTTAGTAAATTCTCATCTTTTAAGTAAACACTTAAAGCTCCTAAAAGCTTATCTCCATCAACAATATCACCTTTTTCATCTATTACAACCAGTCTATCTGCATCACCATCAAGAGCTAGTCCAATATCAGCTCTATATTCAAGAACTTGTTTTGCTACATTTTCAGGATGCATAGCTCCACAATTATCATTTATGTTAAAACCATTTGGTTTATTATTTATTGTAATTACATCAGCTCCAAGCTCTTCAAGAATTGTTGGAGCAACTTTGTATGCTGCACCATTTGCACAATCAAGAACAATTCTAAGACCTTTTAGAGTTAAATCTTTTGGAAAAGAACTTTTAATTACAACTATATATCTTCCAATAACATCATCTATTCTTTTAGATGAACCAATATTTAGCCCTGTTGCTTGCTCGTTAGTTAGCAGTTCATCATTTCTAAAAATCTTCTCAATCTCTTTTTCACTTTCAACACTTAGTTTATTACCATGATTATCGAAAAATTTTATTCCATTATCTTCAAAAGGATTGTGTGAAGCACTAATCATAATTCCAGCATCACATCTCATACTTTCAGTTAAATATGCAATTGCAGGTGTTGGCATAGGTCCAATTTGAATTACATTATAACCAACAGAAGTAAGACCACTTACTAGTGCATTTTCAATCATATAACCACTTCTTCTAGTGTCTTTTCCTACAAGAATTTTATTTGTAGTTGAGTGTTTCCTAAAATAAATCCCAGCTGCTTGAGCTAGTTTTATCACAGTTATAACATCCAAAAACTCTCCAGCTTTTCCTCTAACTCCGTCTGTTCCAAATAGTTTCATTAAATCTTCCTAAAATTAAACTCTATTTAAGTTATTTTGGATAGTATTCTATCCTTTAAAAATTTATAAAGAGGTTAAATAAAATGGCAAATCATAAATCTTCTGAGAAGAGAGCTAGACAAACATTAGTAAAAACTATAAGAAATAGATTTTACAAAACAAGAATTAAAAACATCACTAAAGATGTTATAACAGCAGTAGAAAGTGCTGATAAAGAAAAAGCAGTAGTTGCTATGAAAGTTGCAAATAAATACTTACATCACTGTGTTTCAAAAGGTATTTTAGCAAAAGGTACAGCTTCTAGAAAAGTAAGCAGACTTCAATTAAAAGTTAATGCTATATAATTTATGCTAAAAGACAAACTCCAACCTTTTATTACTAGATCAGAGGAGATTACAAATCTTTTGATGTCTCCTGATGTAACTAGTGATATAAAAAGAATGACAACATTATCAAAAGAACAATCAAGTATAGAGCCAATTGTAGAAAAAGCAAAAGAGTATATAAAAGTTCTTGAAGATATTGAAGAGAACAAGCTTATGTTAGATGATGCTGAGTTGGGGGATTTAGCAAAAGAAGAGTTAAAAGAACTAGAGCAGAAAAAACCTATCTTAGAAGATGAAATAAAATTTCTTATGATTCCAAAAGATCCAAACGATGATAGAAACATTTATTTAGAGCTAAGAGCTGGAACAGGTGGGGATGAAGCTGCACTTTTTGTTGGAGATTTATTTCGTGGTTATTTGCGATATGCAGAAAACAATAACTGGAAAGTTGAAATAATGAGTTCAAGTGATAGTGAGGCTGGTGGTTATAAAGAGATAGTAATCTTAGTAAAAGGTGACCATGTTTACTCAAAGCTAAAATACGAAGGTGGAACTCATAGAGTTCAAAGAGTTCCAGCTACAGAGTCTCAAGGAAGAGTTCATACATCTGCTATTACAGTTGCAGTTATGCCTGAAGTTGATGATGTTGAAATTGAAATAAATGAGAGCGATTTAAAAATTGATGTAATGAGAGCTAGTGGAAATGGTGGACAATCTGTAAATACTACTGATTCCGCTGTTCGAATTACTCATATTCCATCTGGAATTGTGGTTACCAATCAAGACCAAAAATCTCAACATAAAAATAAAGAGAGAGCTATGAAAGTTCTAAAAGCTAAACTTTATGAAATTGAGATTGAAAAAAAGATGGAAGCAGAAGGTGCTAACAGAAAAGAGCAGGTTGGAACTGGAGATAGAAGTGGAAGAATTAGAACTTATAATTTTCCACAAAATAGATTAAGTGACCATAGAATAAATCTTACTCTTTATAGGCTCGATTATATACTTCAAGATGGTTTGTTTGATGAAGTAATTGATCCTCTTATTGCTGATCATCAATCAAGACTTATCGAAGCAAATGGGCTATAGAAAAGCCCTTTTGTTCTACATTATAAAAACATATATTTAAATAATAAATTTCTCAATTAATTGCCAAGTTCCTGCTGTACAAATTCCAGCAAATATTCCAGCAACAACATCATCAGCCATTACTCCTAGACCACCTTTTAGATCTCTATCAATTTTTCCAATAATTGAAGGTTTCCAAATATCAAAAACTCTAAAAAATATAAAAGCAAGAGGAGCCAATATTAAAACATTTTCACTATTTATTCCACAAATAGCTAAAGCTATCCACATACCAGCTAATTCATCTATTACAATTTCGCTGCTATCATGAATACCAGCTTCTTTTTCATAAATATCTATTTGTTTAATGGCTACTATAGTTACCAAAATAGAGAGTAAAAGTAAAGATGAAGTGTGTAAAAATTCAAGCAAAAATAGCCCTAAAATTAAAGATACAAAACTTCCTACAGTTCCAGGAGCCTTTGGACTTAAACCACTAAAACCAACTGTTAAAAAAAATCTTCTAAAACTCATATTTACTTCTTTCTATCAATTTCAAGTTTTTTTCTCTTCTCCCAAAGAGATTTTCTTGAAATTCCTAATTTTTTTGAAAGTTCTGTATCTGGATATCTAGCTTGATGGTTTATTACCATAGTTTTTATGTAATCATTTATAGACATAATTTGACTATGATCTAAAGATTTATTTTCATTATTAAAAACTATTTTCTTATGTACAAATTCATCATCACTCTCTAAAGAGCAAAGTACACAATTTTTATCTACAATCTGCTTTAAAAGTTGATCTTTCATATTTCTTTTTAAAATATGATAATCTGTAATATAAATAATAGTTTTTCCAGTAGAGCTTGATAGCTGTTTTTGCCAGTTAGAAGCTGATAATGATATAAATTTTATTGGTAAATCAGTCCTTTTTGCAATCTCAAAAACAAGTTTATCAGCATAACTTTGGAAGTTTGTCTCTATCAATAAAGGGAACGAGAATGGAACTATAATATCACTAATATCAATATCACTCATAGTAAAGTCAAAATAATCTTTTAAAACTTTAAGTTCTCTTCTCATAGCTCTACACTCTTTATAGTGATATATTTTTCGCACCAATTCATCCATTAGAAAAGGCTTCATAATATAATCTTTTGCTCCATCTTGTATAGGGTTTGTTACAGTTTCATCTGAGATATAAGATACTAAAAGAAGTATTATAGAGTTGTGAGCATATTTTTTTATAACACCTTTTACAATAGATGTAGCAATAGATGTTGATAAAAGAATAATATCATACTCTTTTGTTAGACTTTCAAGATTTACACTCTCTACATAATCACAATTATGCCCATCATCAAGAAGTCTTGAAACAACTTTTTGCGCCAAATAAACTTCATTTTCTATTATCAATATATTCATCTTTTAGTCCAATCATAATATTTTAAATTTGCAATAGTTTGCACAACTACTCCCTCTTCTCTCCCTACTGCACCTAGTTTTTCTGCTGTTGATGCTTTTATGTTTATAAACTGTTTAGGAAGATTTAAAAGTTTAGATAAACTAGTTTTTATATAATCTTTGTGTGGATTTATTTTTGGTTTTTGAGCAATTATTGTAATATCAATATTTATAATTTCATAACCAACATTAGATACAAAGCTTATAATTTTTTTCAAAAGTATTTTTGAATCAATTCCTTTGAATTTATCATCAGTATCAGGAAAAAACTCACCTATATCACCAGCTCCAATTGCTCCTAAAAGAGAATCTATTAAAGAGTGAATTAAAACATCTCCATCGCTGTGTGCTTTAAAACCATAATTATAAGGTAATTTTACTCCACCCAAAAACATCTCTTTATTCTCTTCAAAGCTATGAATATCGTAGCCAATTCCAATAAATTGAGTTTGAACTGGTGCTTTTAAGCATGGAATTTGAGAGATATCTTCAACAAAAGTTAATTTTTTACTAGCACTATCACCTTTTATATAAAAAACATCAAGACCCAAATTCTTAATAGCACTGCTTTCATCTGTAAACTCTATATCTGTATTTAAAGCTTTTTTTAAACTATCTGTATTTGATAATTGAGGTGTTTGTATTAATTTTACACTATCTCTATTTATAGTTGTATTTTCATAAATTACTGTATCACTTACATCTAAAATAGGAACAATACAAGATGCTTTTAATCTGTTATCTATTAGATTATTAACTACATCTTTTGAGATACAAGCTCTTGCTACATCACTAATCATAACAAAAGGAGTATCTACAAATTTTAGAGCATTTTTAATAGAGTTTTGTCTAGTATCTCCGCCTTCAACAAAAATATAGTCATCGCTAAAGTTTTGCATATATTTTAGGTCATCTTTAGAAGAGACTATAATAGTTTTTGAAAAATTATAAAATGAGCTTACTCTATTTGTAACATTTAACCATAATGGTTCATTTTCAAGCCGAATCCACTGTTTCTTCACACTATTTTCAAATCTAGTGGAATTTCCAGCACATAAAATAACTAAAGTAACATCTTCCAATTATATACCTTTGAGTAAAAAAGTTACATATTATAGCTAAATGTTACTTATAATGCTTTTAAGAGTTACTCTTTATATTATCAATTATGTTACAAATTGTAGTAAAGAAACCATTACTATCTAAACTTAATAGTTCAATTTGACTAATAGCTTTTTTGATATTTTTATCTGTTAAAGGCTCTCTAAAATCTGAAACTAAACCTACAATATCCAAAATAAAGGCTTTTGTTTTAAACTCATTTGGACAGTTTTTTAAATCTTTTGAAAATAGAATAGGGAAAATGATATTGTGGCTTAATCCCCAATTTTTAAGAATGTTTGAGCTTACTCTTTGGGCATTAAAACCAATATGTCTCTCTTCAGCTTCACTAATATTTGAGTTACTTATATCATTTAAAAACTGTTCAGTTAGTTTATTCTCACTTATTGCTTGAGAAATTAGTGGTTTTGATATATTTTGCAAGAATACTGGGATTAAAAGTTCATCTTTTAACTTTCTGTCACTATTTTTTAGCCACATCTCAACAATTAGCATAGAAAGAGTATTTGAATACAAAAAATCAAGAGGAGTAACTGCATATGAAAAGAGATTTGTTTTTATGGTTCTTGAAAAAGACAAAGATGTTGCTAACGCACAAACAAACTCTAAACTAGTGATTGATATAAGGTTTTGTATATTTTTTGGTTTATTTGAGAAATTAAATATTTTAAAATCTATAATTTTTAATATATCTAAATGAAGATTTTTATCTTTTTTTATAATCATTACGAGTTGTTTAAAATTTCTATTTTTTGATTTGCGAAAGTTATCGAGTTCAAGTATAATCTCTGGCAATGTTGGTATCTCTTTTAAATATTTTGCAAAATCTTTTATCATTATAAATTAAAAATCCTAATATGAAATAGCTAAGATTATATAAAATTGTAACTTATACTATAGATATTAGTTAGAGTTAAACGAGAAAAGAGAATTAATACACTTTTAAATACTCTTTATGATAGAATATTTTTTTTATTGCGGGGGGACGCTTTGGCGTTGAGAAGGTAAAACCTGACCCTTTGAACCTGATGGTTAAGACCAGCGTAGGAAGTAAATTTTAAAAATTAAATTTGATAAAACTAGAATAGATAAAATTTAATAAAAAGTACTTTCTTATGAGAGTACTTTTTTTTTGCTCAAATTTGTCTTAGCAATAAAGAAAAGAATATTAATTTGGGAGCAAAAAATGCAGAATATACAAAATTGGTTAGAAGAGCATAAAAACGATAAAGTAAGAACTCAAATGTATTATGCAAAACAAGGAGTTATAACTCCTCATATGGAATATGTTGCAAAAGTTGAAAAACTTGAGCCAGAGTTTGTAAGAAGTGAAATTGCTAGAGGAAGATTAATTATTCCATCAAATATAAATCATACAAATCAAATACCAATGGCTATTGGATTAGCTTCAAGCTGTAAAATAAATGCAAATATTGGGAGTTCTGCGATAGCTAGTGATGTTGAAGGCGAGATAGAAAAAGTAAATGTTTGTTTAAAACATGGAGCTGATACAATTATGGATTTAAGTACAGGTGGAGATCTTGATATGATTAGACGAGCTGTAATAAATCACTCAACTGTTCCAATTGGGACAGTTCCTATTTACCAAATATTACATGATGTAAAAGATAAAATAGAGGATTTAACTATTGAAAAAATGCTTGAAGTTATAGAGAGACAGGCACAACAAGGTGTTTCATACTTTACAATTCATGCTGGATTTTTATTAGAGTTTATGCCACATATTGCAAAAAGAAAAATGGGAATAGTTAGCCGTGGTGGAAGTTTAATGGCTGCTTGGATGATGCACTATCATAAAGAGAATCCTTTTTATACGGCATTTGATAAGATTTTAGATATTTGTAGAAAATATGATGTATCTTTATCTTTAGGTGATAGCTTAAGACCTGGATGTTTAGCAGATGCATCTGATGAAGCACAATTAAGAGAGTTAAAAGTTCTTGGTGATTTGACTTTAAGAGCTTGGGAAAAAGATGTTCAAGTTATGATTGAAGGTCCAGGACATGTACCTTTAAATCAAATAGAGAGAAATATGAAAATAGAAAGAGAGTATTGTCACGAAGCTCCTTTTTATATTTTAGGACCACTTACAACTGATATTGGTGCTGGATATGACCATATAAGTAGTGCAATTGGAGCTGCTGTTGGTGGTTGGCATGGAGCATCAATGCTTTGTTATGTTACACCAAAAGAGCATTTAGGACTTCCAAATGCTGAAGATGTAAGAAATGGAATAATTGCATATAAAATAGCAGCCCATAGTGCGGATATTGCTAGAAATAGAAAAGGTGCAAGAGATATTGATGATGAGATGAGTGATGCTAGATATAGTTTTAACTGGAATAGACAGTTTGAATTAGCATTAGACCCAGATCGTGCAAGAGAGTATCACGATGAGACTCTACCTCAAGATGTATTTAAAGAAGCAGAATTCTGCTCAATGTGTGGACCAAAGTTTTGTTCATATAAGATAACTCAAAAAATTGTACAAACTCATGGAGAGACAATTGACAATATGGTAGGATAATTTAAGACAATAATTATCCTATTTAAATTATAATACCTTTTAGATTTAAACAAGGCTTCGTTCTCGAAGCCCTTTAGAGTTTTCTCAAAGAGAGTTTTACAACAAGTTACTTATAGTAATTTTTTATAATTTGCTATAATAAAGTAGTTTAAAATAAATAGAAGGATTTTTTATGAATATAGAAGATATTAAAAAAGCTTTACAAAGTGTGAAATACCCTGGATTTTCAAAGTCAATTATTGATTTTGGATTTGTAAAGGATATTAAACTTGAAGCGGATGCCTGTACGATACTATTAGATATTACTTCAACTGCAAAAGAGGTTGAGGATGAGTTAAAAAAAGAGATACCAAAAGCTCTTCCAAATTTAAACATTAATATGATTTTTAATAAACCAAAAGTAGAAGCTCAAAAAAGTAATAGTGTAAGTGGACAAAATATTGTTCCTCAAATCAAAAATATTGTAATGGTTAGCTCAGGAAAAGGTGGAGTTGGAAAATCAACAACAACTGTAAACCTTGCAATTGCAAGTGCTATGCAAGGAAAAAAAGTTGGTGTTTTAGATGCTGATATTTATGGTCCAAATATCCCTAGAATGATGGGAGTAAATGGGCAAGAGGTTGAAGTTGTAGGAAATAAAGCAAAACCTTTAAACGCTTATGGAGTAGATATTATGTCTATGGGTGTTTTAATGAAAGAGGGAGAAGCTGTTATTTGGAGAGGTGCTATGATTATGAAAGCTATTCAACAACTTCTAAGAGATATTTTGTGGGAAGAGCTTGATATTTTGTTTATTGATATGCCACCAGGAACTGGAGATGCTCAATTAACATTAGCTCAAAGTGTACCTGTAAGTGCTGGAATAAATGTAACAACTCCTCAGCATGTTGCACTAGATGATAGTAGAAGAAGCTTAGATATGTTCCAAAAACTACATATTCCAATTGCTGGGATTGTTGAAAATATGAGTGGGTTTATCTGTCCATCTTGTAATACTGAAAGCGATATTTTTGGAACAGGAACTTGTGATGATTTGGCAAAAGAGTACAATACTCAAGTTTTAGCACATCTTCCAATAGAGCCAAATATTAGAAAAGGTGGAGATAGTGGTAAACCAATAGTTTATTTTGAACCAGAATCAATTACAGCAAAAAGATATATGATGGCTGCGGATAAATTAATAGCGATGCTTGATTCTCAGGGTGAAGTTACAAATGAAGCAATTCAGCCAATTATGCCAGCAGGTGTGAGTGCTTGTTCAACTGAGGGACAAAAGATAAAAGCAGAGCATGAAGCCAAAAAAAATAGTGGTGAAAGCTGTGGTACTGGATGTGGTTGTCACTAAAGAACAGAAAAAAAGAGTATTTTAAAATACTCTTTTTTAAAATCTAAATATAATATGGCTCTTTTGTAGCTTTATTAAAATTATCTTGAAATGTTTTATAAAAATCAACTATTCCTTGGTACTGATTTTGTACACTATTTTCTGCATTTGAAGATTTTGCTTTTGTTAAATTTTTTTCAAAACTTGAAATTGCACTATTTATAAAAGCATCAAAATCTATATTCTTAGCTTGATTTTTATTTAGTAAATAAGTTCCATTTCCAGATCTTTCATCTTTCATAAAAGAAGGTGTTATCTCTCCATTTTTAACAAATCCTTGAAAATTCATTTGAAATTCAATTGTTACAAGCCCAAGATTTTCTTTTGGAGTACTTTGTAAAGTTTCATAATATGCTTTGTCAATACTATTATTCTCACTAAAATTTAAAGCTCCTTTTAAAGCTAAAAGTCCAACAGCATGTCTAGCTTTTATATTTCCATCATCAGCTAATTCTTGATATCTTTTATCTATAGATTCTTGATTTACTTTTGCCTCTTCAAAAGGAATTTGCATTAAATCATCTGCTGAATATTTACTATAATCAACTTTCTGAGTTTCTTTATAATAAGCCTCTTTATCTCCTTTTACATTTTGAGTCTGATATATATTTGTTGTTTTACCTATTTCCATTTTTTAGCCTTGTATAAATAAGATATTATTTTATTAATGTTAAAGTTAAATAAAGTTTAAAAAATTATAATTAAACTAGTATTAAGAAAAATTATTAATAAATAAGAGAGTTTCTTATGAATATAAATACTAATATACAATCGTTTAGTTCACAAAGTGGAATAAAAGTAACATAAAATGAAAATTCTAATTAAAATATAGATAAAAGTAAAAATAGTCAAGATATTATATAAAGATGTACTAAATCTAAAAGAGTGGAAAGAGAGTAAAAATCAAGAGTAATAGAAATTTATTCTTTTACTACTATTTTCTAAATAAAAAAAGGAAGCGAGATTTCGCTTCCTTTGTAAAACATATAATGATATACAAAAGTATATTCTTTTGTATTCCTCCACAATAATTAACGTTTTGAAAATTGTGAAGATTTTCTTGCTTTCTTCTTACCATATTTCTTTCTCTCAACAGATCTAGCATCTCTTGTTAGAAGTCCATGTGGTTTTAATATTGTTCTAAATTGCTCATCATAAGCAACTAAAGCTCTACTTATCCCATGTCTAGCCGCATCAGCCTGTGCTGAATATCCTCCACCTAGTGTTTTTACTATTACATTTACACTAGCTTCTTGTTTTGATACATGTAATGGTTGCATTACTCTCTTCTTAATCGAATCATGCCCACCTAACCATTGGTCTAGTGTTTGCCCATTTACTGTTAATTGCCCATTCCCGCTCTCTAACCATACTTTAGCGATTGCCGTCTTTCTTCTTCCTGTTGCATATACTTTTGCCATTACTATTATCCTTTAATTTGAGCAGTATGAGGATGTTCACTTCCTGCATATACTTTTAATTTTTTTAACATAGCTTTACCAAGAGTAGTTTTTGGAAGCATCCCTCTAGTCGCTAATTTATACAGTTTCTCTGGATTCTTCTCTATCATCTCTGACATCTTATGAGTTTTTGTACTTCCAAAGTACCCTGAGTGTGTATAGTAATTCTTCTCTTCTAATTTCGCACCTGTAAATTTAGCTTTACTTGCATTGATTATTACTGCATAATCCCCACAATCCACATTTGGTGTAAAACAAGGCTTATTCTTCCCTCTTAATATTGTAGCAACTTCTGTAATTATTCTTCCGAATACCTTACCTTCCGCATCTACTACAACCCAAGATCTCTCGATTTCGTTGGCTTTTGCCATTTGAGTAAATTTCATCTATTAACTCCCTTTCTTATTTGAGTTGGAATACTATTTAAGTTACGCTTTCAAATGGCTTAAATTAAGTATAAATTAATAATATATTTTAAAAGTTGAACCAACTCCTATTTTTGAACTAATTTCTAATTTAAAATTATGAATATTTAAAATAGATTTAACTATGAATAGCCCTAATCCTAAAGAGTTATTCCAGTTATTGCTAGTGGCTCTATAATATTTCTTAAATATATTTTCTAAATTATCTTGAGAAATTCCAATCCCTTTGTCACTAATAGTTAAGAAACTTTCATTTATCTCAATAGTTACATCTTCTTGTGAATACTTTAAAGCATTTTCAATTAGATTTGAAATAGCAATTCCTAATAAAATTTCATCAGCATTTATCTCTTTATCTTCTCCTAAAACTTTTATCTCTCTACTCTTATATTTTATTTTTAAATCACTAATAGAGGTTTCTACTATTTTTTTAATAGAAACTCTATTTAGAATTATATTATGGTTACTATCTTGAAGTTTTAAGGTAAGTCTTAGTTTATCAATTATTTGTGACATTTTATTTGAGTTTGTAAAAATTTTATTTAAAAATTTTGTCTTTAAAGTTTGTGATAAATTTTCATCTTCTATTAAAGTTTGGCTATATCCTGAAATTATGGCTATAGGGTTTTTGAATTCATGAGAAATAGCAGAGATGATATCATCTTTTTGTCTATTTGCTAAAGTTAATTTTGCAGTATGCTTTGCTTTTATCTCATCTTTTTTTGCTAGTTTTCTTGCAACTTTATTTAGAAGTTTTGCTATTTTATAAAACTCAAAAGTATAGTTTGATTGTAGAAATATTGGTTTTTTCTTATTTGTTATCTCTTTTAAAAAGTGCAAAATTGAGTCTGTTTCTCTTTTTATTTTGATACTAATAAAATATGTTGAGATAAAAGCTATTATTAGAAAGAAAGAGATATAAATAAAAATCTCAAAAGTTAGTTTTTTGAAATTATCAGTAATCTTATCTGTATAATCAGCCATTCTTATATAGTAAACTTCTCCATTAAAAGAGACTTTTTTTGCAATATATAATAAATCTTTATTAAGTGTTTCAGATAATCTTGTGTCTTTACCAAGACCAATATTTTTTGCTTCAATAATCTCAACTCTATTTGAGTGATTTTTAATATCATCAATCTTTTTATGACTTTCAGCTACTACTTCACCATTTCCATCTATGATTGAAACTCTTAAATTTAGTTTTTTACTTAAATCTTGAACAATATTTTTGATACTATTTATCTCTTTTGTATCTTTTAGAATTATAGATAAAATATCAATACTTTGGATTAAGTTTTTTTCAACTTGATTTAAGTAGATATTTTTTGCCCAAAAATAAATTGTAATAGTAAGGGTTATTAAAATTGCAATAAATATTGTAAGGTAAGTTCGTAAAAAAAGTTGATGAATTTTTAACAAAAGATGTAACCCTCTCCACGAACAGATTTGATATAATTTTTCTTTGAATTTGGGTCTATCTTATCTTTTAATCTTTTGATAGCTACATTTACTGTTTTTTCCTGTTTATCCAAAGAGTCTTCCCAAACTTTTTCTAGTAAATACTCTCTAGTAAGAAGGATATTCTTATTTTTTATAAATTCTAAAAGAAGAGTTGTTTCCAAGGAAGTTAATTCAATATCTTCATTTTCAATTGAAAATATTTTATTTGAAAAATTATAAACAATATCTCTTACTTTTAAAACTTCCACATCTTTTGAAGATCTTTTTATAACAGATTTAACTCTTGCTAGAAGTTCTTGAATATTAAATGGTTTTGTAATATAGTCATCTGCATATGCTTCAAATCCATCTAAAATATCTTCTGATTTATCTTTTGCTGTAACATAAATAACTGGATTTTGGTAACCACAAGCTCTTATCTCTTTTATAAAAGTGGTACCTTCTATATTTGGAAGATTCCTATCCATTAAAATTAAATCTATTTTCTCTTCATCTAAAACTTTTTTTACATTTTCATTTGTATTTAAAAACCCAATAGTTTCATAACCCTCTTTTTGCAAAGTAAATTCAAGAAGTTCAAGAATATCTTCTTCATCTTCTATTATTAAAATTAATTTATTTTTACCTGAAAGCAGTATTTCATTTTGTTTCATCATATTTTATTTCCTCTGATTTCTTATTTACATCATTTGAAGATGGTGAAAATTTAATAGCCAATATTCTAAAAATAAAAAATATAAAAATAACAAACAATAAAAAGACAATGTCAAAATAATCTTTATTCTTATTAGCAGAGAGAATTATAACTTCTCTTATTAAGAAGATTATAAAAATATCGAGAACATATCTAAGTCTTAATGTCTCTTTTCTTATAAAATCAGAAATCATTTTTACAACTTCCATAATTACAACAAATTCAAGCATTAGAATAATTGCTCTATAGAAGTCGTTTCCAGCTATAACTACAGTTAAAAATATAACTGTAGCAACCAAAACTTCAAAGTTTGAACTAAAGTAGTTTGAGATTTTATTAATAGCTTTTTTCATATAAAAAGTATATCATAAAGAGTTTTATGATTGAACTATATCTCCTCCTAGTTTGGCAAACTGCAATAAACTAGCTATAGAAACTGATCTATCTGCAATTTTTTCTAATCTTCTTAAACTACTTAAAAGGTCAAAATACTCCTTTGAAAGATCTAGTTTTTTTGTGATTAGTTTTAAGATATTTTTTTCTATCATTAAATATAAATCATCTGTTTTACTCTCTTCCACAATAACTTTTTGATACTTCTCTTCAACTTTAGAAGAGTCTTGTTCATTAATTATTGAAATTGCCGTTTTTGTAGATAATAAAGCTGATTTTAGAAGAGGTATTGTGTACTCTAAAATAGTATTTGTATCTAAATCATCACTATAAGATTTTTTAAACATTTTTGCAAAATCTTTTGTATTTGCAGCTGTTCTTACTATCTCATTTGTAATTTTTAAAAAGGCAACCATACTTCTTAAATCTTTAGCTTCTGGAGTGTATAAAGCTAAAGTTGTAATAATAAGATTATCAATCTCATTTGATTTCACTAAAAACTTTTTTTCACTAACTTCAATATTTTTTAGATTTTCTATCTTTCTTTCATTCAAAGCTTGCAAAGAAACCTCTAAGGCTCCAACAATATCTAAACCTAATTTCTCAACTTCACTTTTAATAAGTTTTAATTTATCTTCGTATGGTTTTAACATTATCCAAATCTCCCTGTAATATAATCTTCTGTTTTTTTATTGCTTGGATTAACAAAGATAGTCTCTGTTATATCATACTCTATTAATTTTCCTAAATGGAAAAATGCTGTATAGTCAGCGACCCTTGCGGCTTGTTGCATATTATGAGTTACCGTTATGATTGTATAATCTTGTTTTAACTCAAGCATAAGTGCTTCGATTTTCTCTGTAGAAATTGGGTCAAGTGCTGATGTTGGTTCATCCATCAAAATAATTTCTGGTTTTATTGCAATTGTTCTTGCAATACAAAGTCTTTGTTGTTGACCACCTGAAAGTGATGTTCCTGGTTGGTGTAATTTATCTTTTACTTCATTCCAAAGTCCTGATTTTATTAGTGAAGTTTCAACTAACTCATCACACTCTTTCCCCTTTTTTACAATTCCATGTTTTAAAGGCGCATAAGCAACATTGTCATAAATAGATTTTGGAAAAGGGTTTGGTTGTTGAAATACCATACCAACTCTTTTTCTAACACTTACTTCATCTACATCTCTATCATAGATATTCTTTTTATCAATTATAATTTTTCCATCTATTTTTACAATAGGAATTAAATCATTCATTCTATTTATACATCTTAAAAATGTTGATTTCCCACAACCAGATGGTCCAATTAAAGCAGTAATTTTATTTTGATATAAATTTAAATTTATATCAAATAAAGCTTGATTTAAACCATAAAAAAGATTTAGATTTTTAACATCTATTTTTGATTTTATCTCTTTATTCATTTTATATTTTCCTTTTACCATTTTACTTCAAATTTTTTTCTTAAATAAATCGCTACTGCATTTAGTGAAATTAGTATTGATAATAGAACTAAAATTCCAGCTGCTGTTTTTTCAATATACATACCTTCAGGCATAGAAGCCCAAGTAAATAGTTGAGCTGGAATTACTGTTGCTGCTTGTGTAACCATAGTTGGAGCATCTGGGATAAAAGCAATCATTCCAATAATTATTAAAGGTGCAGTCTCTCCCATAGCTTGTGCTAAACCTATAATTGAACCAGTCATTATTCCTGGAAATGCAAGAGGTAAGACATGGTCTCTTGTAACTTGAATCTTATTTAATCCTAAGCCATATCCAGCTTGTCTTATACTATCAGGAACTGCTCTTAGAGCTGCTCTTGAACTTACAATAATAATAGGTAATGTCATAAGAGCAAGAGTTAGTCCTCCCACCAAAGGCGAACTTCTAGGCATTCCAAAGAGATTTATAAATATAGCAAGTCCTAAAAGTCCAAATAGAATAGATGGAATAGCTGCAAGATTATTTATATTTATTTCAATAAGTCTTGTAAATTTGTTGTCACCTGCAAACTCTTCTAGATAAATTGCAGTCATTACTCCAATTGGAAATGCAACAAGCATAGTTATAGTTAGAGTTAAAATAGAACCAATAACAGCTGAAAAAATACCAGCATACTCTGGAATTTTTGAGTCACCATTTGTAAAGAATATTGCATTAAACTTCTTTTTTATTAAACCTTCAGCATATAACTCATTAACTGTTTCTATATCTTTATCTTTTAAATTATGATTATGATTTTTTACATATTGATCAACTTGACTACTTGCTAAAATCCAAAGATTTTGAGTTGAATTCATATATGTTGGGTTTTTTTCTAATAACTTTGGCAAATCTCTAAGAGCAGCTCTTGATACTAAATTTCTATAAGATGTTGGAACTGCAAATCTTGTATCTTCCAAAGTTTTTTCACTAAAGGTTACATCCACTTTTACATAAGTTATATTAAATGCAGGAAGACCTTTGCCAATCATATCAAATAAGAAGAATGCTAAAAATGCTATTGAAAATATTAAAGAAGTTAGAGTGAACTTCTTAAATCTTTTTGCACTTGCATGTCTTTTTTTTAGTGTTGGGTCATAAAATGGATTATGAGCTTTATTTCTTTTTTTTCTTTTTATCATAATGTATTCACTTTATATTTTTCTTTGAATTTTCTAATTAGTGATAATGAAATCATATTTAAAATCAAGGTAACAACAAATAGTACAAGACCTAAAGCAAAGGCTGAAAGTGTTTCAGGTGAATTAAATTCGAAATCTCCAACTAATGAGTTTACTATTGTAACTGTAACTGTTGTCATATCTTCAAGAGGATTCCACGATAAATTTGGTCGTAAACCTGCTGCCATAACAACAATCATAGTCTCTCCTAAAGCTCTTGAAAGTGCAAGAAGTGACGCAGATATAATTCCAGGCATCGCACTTGGAATTACTATATTCTTTATAGTCTCACCATGAGTCATTCCTAAACCAAATGCTGCTTTTCTTTGACTATCTGGAACAGCTCTTATAACATCGTCACTTAAAGATGATATTAAAGGAATAATCATAATTCCCATAACAATTCCAGATGCCAAGGCACTATTAAAAGTAGCTTCAAGTCCAAAAAAAGAAGCAACTTTTACAACAAGTGGAGCAACAGTAATAGCTGCAAAGAAACCATAAACAACCGTTGGAATACCAGCAAGGACTTCCAAAATAGGTTTTAAATAATCTCTTAATTTAGGACTTGCATATTCACTCATATAAATAGCACTTCCAAGACCAATAGGAATAGCAACAAGAAGTGCTATAATTGTGATTACAAATGTTCCCGCAAATATTGGTAATGCACCAAATTGACTATTTGCAACCCCTGGAGACCATGTTGTACCTGTTAAAAAGTACCAAAAGCTTCTTAACTTAAAAAACTCTATAGCTTCAAATAGTATTGAAAATAAAATTCCAAAAGTTGTTAATATAGATATTACAGCTGCAAGGATAAGAGCAGATTTTATAAGCTTTTCATTTAGTTCTCTTCGTTTTTTTTCTGATTGAAGACTACTTAACAAACTTTACCTTTGTGTTAAATTTTGATGAAGTTTAATAGACTTTGATTACATTGTGGTTACAGATTATAAAACTTTATAAACTGGCTCTATTGATTTTTTTGATTCTCTTTTCATAAAGTTTAAAGTATCATCAAAATTTAAGATATTTGATTGAGGATTTATCTCTATAATAGCACTTGATACAGATAAAAAGTTGAAACTTCTAGTTATTCCAAATCTATCTTTTGAAACAATATATCCTATCTCTTTGTCCTCTTTTGAGTATAAGTTTTTTACACTATATTTAAACTCATTTTGAATATCTAAAGTTAATGCAAAAATATCTTCAAAAGTAAAATCTGTTAATCCTACAAAAAAATCATCTCCACCAATATGAGCTATAAAACTATTTTTTGGATATCTTTTTTGTAATAACTCAGAGAATATAAGAATTGCTCTATCTCCTTGTCTAAAACCATAAATGTCATTAAAAGGTTTAAAATCATTAAAATCAAAGTAGATTATGTGAGTTATATTTATTTGAATATTTCTAAAAGAGTTACCAATAAACTTCTCAATTTGATTATTTCCAGGTAGTTTTGTTAGTGGATTTTGATTTGTTGCTATTTCAATATTTCTTTTATAAGACATTGTTAAAAGAGAGTTTAGATTTATTAATCCCAAATATTTATCAGAGTTAGTTATAAAAATTCCAAGAGAGTTCTGAAAATTTAGATTATATATCTCTAAGATTTTATCAATTCCCCAAGATATTTCAACACTTAAAGCAGGTTTTAAATATTTTAAAAGAGTTGTTGAGAAATTTTGATTTTGTGCTAGAGATAATCCATATTGAGAGTAAGATATTTTTTTGATTTCACTTTCATAAATAATTCCTAAGAAATATCCAAATTCATCAACTATTGGTACAAAATTATGCTCTGTACTCTTTTTAAAATGTAAGATTATATCATATAAAGAGCTATTCACAGGCATTGGTCTAATCTTATCTACAAATTGTTCATCTATAAATTTATTTTGATTTTCTCTTTTATCATCCAAAATAAGGTTTGAGATGTTAGTGTAAATTGGCTCTATTTCATAAATATTTTTTGTTGGCTTTTGAACTAAAAACCCTTGTATAAAATCAGCACCAATATCTTTACAAGTATAAAACTCTTTTTGGGTTTCTATACCCTCAGCAATTACTTGCATTCCCATAATATGTGCCATATCAATAATAGAAGAGCAAAAAAGTTTTTTCTTTGAGTCTTGGTCTATATTTGATATAAAGAATCTATCAATTTTGATAATATTTGCTTCACTAAAATATAGAAGTTTAAGACCTGAAACTCCTATTCCGAAATCATCTATTGCAATAGAGTAACCACTTTGCTTGTATCTTTGAAGCATAGTAGAAAGAGCATTTTGTTCTATTGAAGTACCTTTTTCACTTAGTTCAAAGATTATTTTGTCTTTAGTTAAATTGTGTTTTGTAAGAATCTTTTCAGTATTACCAGAACTATAATTTTTATTATATATTATTCTGTTATCAAGATTATAAAATAGTTTTAAATTTGTAATATTTAAATTTGCAAATTTTGAGATAGCTTTTTCTCTTAAAAGTAGATCAAATTCATATAAATAATCATTACTAAATGCTAAATCAAAAAGATCATCAATCGTTGTAATATTTGGTATATTATGAACATTTCTTAAGAGTGCTTCAACAGCATATATTTTTCCAGTTTGTGCATAGATTATTGGTTGAAAAGCATAATCTAATTTATCTATTATTTCATTCCAATTAATCATAGTTATCCTAAAATATTTTAAAAGAGGGAATAAAAAGAGCTTTAAACTCTTTTTATTTTATTGTTAGTGTTTTAAATTTTCTACTTTTAATTTCTCACTATTTAAAACTTTTGCTCTAGCTTTTGTTTTTACACTATTTGTTAATGGAATAAGTCCAATTTCAGTCAAAATTCCATCTTCTCCAATCATCTTTTCAGATACAAAAAGTTTTGTAAACTCTCTTAAAGCTGGAACATCTTTTGAGTGTTGATTTTTTATATAAAAGTACATAGACCTTGCTACTGGATATGAAGCATTTGCAATAGTCTCAACTGTTGGTAAAATATTATCGATGCTAATAGCTACAACTTTATCTTTGTTTTCTGCTAAGAATGAGTATCCAAATATACCAATAGCAGCTTCATTTTTTGTAAGTTTTTGTACTATTAAGTTGTCATTTTCTCCACTTTCAACATAAACACCATCTGTTCTAATTTCAGAATATGTTTTATATTTCTTATTTGCAACTTCATCTTTTTTAAATAAATCAGTATAAGCTGCTTTTTTCTCAAATACAGCTTGAAGAACTAACTCCTCAAAAGAGTCTCTAGTTCCTGATGATTTTGGTGGTCCATAAACAATGATTTCTCTATTTGGTAGGTTATTACTAATATCTGACCATTTTTTGTAAGGGTTTGCAATAAGTGTTTTTCCAAGAGCGTCTGGAACCTCTTTTGCAACAGCTAGTGCTAATTGTTCTTTTGTTACATTAAATCCTTGTACTTTTGAACTTTGTGCAATAGCAATTCCATCAAAACCAATTAAGGCTTCAGTTATATCTGTAACACCATTTTCTTGACACATTTTAAATTCACTTGCTTTCATCTGTCTTGAAGCATTTGCAATATCTGGTGTATTTGTATTAACTCCAGCACAAAATAGTTTCATTCCACCACCTGTTCCTGTTGATTCAACAACTGGTGTTGGAAATGATGTTGTAGCTCCAAACTCTTCAGCAACAGAAGATGAAAAAGGATAAACTGTTGATGAACCAACAATTTTTATTTGCTCTCTTGCACTTAAAGTTGTAACCAATAGTGTACTTGCTATTAAAGCTATAGATGTTCTTTTTAAACTCATTTTACTTCCTAATAATTTGATATTTGGAAGTTTAGTTTTGCTTGGTTACAATTTGGTTACCTTTAAGATTTTTTTACAAATTGAGTTAAAATAACTATTTTAACACCATTTACACGACCTTCTATTTGCCCATCTTCACTTCCTAGTGAGATATTTCTTACAGCAGTTCCTCTTTTTGCAGTAAATCCAGCACCTTTTACTTCAAGATCTTTTATAATAGTAACTGTATCTCCAGCATTTAAGATTACACCATTACAATCTTTTTGTACAACACTATTGTTAAATTCTTCTAGGCCTTTATTTGCCCAAGATAAAGTTTCATCATCTAAATAAATCATATCTAAAAGCTCTTGATTATCCAGCTTCTTTAGCATTCTATATGATAGAACTTTAATAGCAGGAGTTTCACTCCACATAGCTTCACTAAGACAATACCAATGATTTTGATCTAATTCGCAATTTTGTTCAAATTGTGATTGACATTTTGGACATAAAAGTGCAGATTGCTCTATTGAGCCATCACTTGGAGATACTTCGAAAATATCTAAATCATTTTGACACTTACAAAGTTCACA
This sequence comes from Aliarcobacter trophiarum LMG 25534, assembly GCF_003355515.1. Taxonomy (NCBI): domain Bacteria; kingdom Pseudomonadati; phylum Campylobacterota; class Epsilonproteobacteria; order Campylobacterales; family Arcobacteraceae; genus Aliarcobacter; species Aliarcobacter trophiarum. Next base: position 152,468 of record NZ_CP031367.1, read on the forward strand.
ACTATTTTCTGCTCTTTTTATTAAATCTTCTAAAATACCCATAACATGCACCTTTTTATAAAATAGCCTTGATTATAACATACTTGATATAAATCATAAAAAAATGGTCAAAAATTTATTACTATGATTTTTTAAATATTAGAGGATTAGGAAATGAACCTATTTTATAAACTTTTTGCAAAAAACAATAGAGAAAACTTTGATATATCAAATCTTTTTTGGTCTTGGATTGGCTCTTTTTTGGGTCTTATATCAATTGCATATTTTCATAAAAACTTTTTAGATGATAGTGATTTACTATTAGTTTTAAGCTCTTTTGGAGCTAGTGCTGTACTAATCTATGGAGCAATTAATTCGCCACTTGCACAACCAAAAAATCTAATAGGTGGACATGTAATTAGTGCAATTATAGGAGTTTCTTGTTATAAACTTTTTGGTGGAAATCTTCTTTTGGCAACAGCAATTGCTGTATCTAGTTCTATATTAATTATGCAGTTAACTTTTACCTTGCATCCTCCAGGTGGTGCTACAGCTTTAATAGCAGTTATTGGAACTCCACAAATTCATGATTTGGGATATTTGTTTGTATTAGTTCCTGTGTTAAGTGGAGCGGTGATACTTTTTTTGATAGCTTTTGTTATAAATAATATTCCAAAAAATCGAGCATATCCAGAAGCTTATAAAAACTATCTAAAAAAACACTATCAAAGATATAAAAGAAAGAGGTTAAAAAAGAGAAGAAAAACTTAGTTTTTTTCCTCTTTGAAGCTATTTATAAATTGCATAAAAAATACTAAAAATATTGATAATATAAACCCTGTTACAAATGCAACAGTTACTATTAAGGCTTTTTTTGGTTTATTTATAGCTTCCTTTGAGATTTTCATTTCACCAATTTGTTTTGTGTTAATAGCAATATTATAAAGCTTTGAAATACCTTCATGTCTTGCTAGAATAAATTCCTTTATTTTGTTTAATTCATTTTTGATAAGTTCTCTATCTTCATCTTCATATTTTATTTCTAAAATTTTTGTTGTACCTTTACTTAATTTTGCACTAGGGTTTTCTAAGTTGCTATTTTTATTATCAATAATATTTTCATCAAAGGTAATATTTATTAGCATTGCTAAATCATTTGTATTTTCAATAAGTTTACTTCCAAATGTTTCACCTTTCATTTCACCCATTTCAAAATATATTTTCCCCTCATAAATAGGATTTGGATTTTTTAACAAAATATATAAAAAAGCTATAGAAGTAACTATAAAAGTAAATATTATAATAAATATTTTTTTATTCCAGATAGTTATAAATAGTTCTCTTAAATCAATCTCATCTTCATTCATTGATTGATTGTTTGTAAAGTTATTTTTCATTCATTTCCTTTAAATTAAAGTGATGATTATATCAAAATAACCTTTACTTTGTTTAGACTTCTGAGCTTGGCAAACTCTTCTAGTAAAATTGCTAGTTCTACAACATCATTATTTTTCATTCTAATACATCCTGCACTTTCATTGCTTCCTAAAGTTTTTTCGTTTAGAGTTCCATGAATTCTATAGGTTGTATTCCCATCAACGCTATGAGTTAGATTTAATTTTGCTAGTCCCATATAGTTGTATTTATGGTTTGGAGGAACTACATCTGGTAAAATAATTCCCTTTTTTGCAAAGCTTCTTTTAGTATCAGCAGTTGGATACCAAACTGGATTTAGAGAAATCTGTGTGATTCTCCCTTCTCCTAAAGGTTTTTTTATACTATTTTTTCCTGTTGAAACAATATAGCTTTTTATCTTTTGTTCATTTTGACCACTTTTTGCAAAAAGATCCATAATATTTGTTTTTGAATCCACTTTTACTATTAATTCATCATAACTCATAAGATTTTTTATATTAGCTTTTTGTATAAGTGGTTTTGAAACTTTTTTTTCATAAGAGTTTGTAAAACTTTGATTACTCTTTGGCTCTTTTATCTGTTGTAAATCAAATTCATTTAAACTAGTTTGTAAAAGTTCTTCTTCATCTTTTTTGCTTAAATTATCATTTGAAACTTGATTTCCAAAATCTATATCACTTTTTAGTTCATTCTTTATATTTGTCTCTTTATTATCAATAGTTTTATCTATTTTTTGCTCTTCTATATTGTAAGGTAAGCTTCCCAAAATCTCTAGGTTTTCTGGTATCATTGATACAATTGGAATATTAACAGAGCTATTTTCATGGTTTTGCTCTTTTATTTGATCTATATTTTGTTTTTTTACTTCAAACTCTTGCTTTATAGTAGTTTTATTATCCATGTCAATAAAAAGTTTATCTTTTCTTACTCTAATAGCAATATTTTCATCCAAAGCTTTTACATATGGTTTTTGCTCTTTTACATATTTTGATGAGTTTTTAAGGTCGATTTGAGCTTTCTCTTTATCTGTATAGATATTTATATTTGTAAAATATCTATTATTTTGTTTTACAATAAATACCTCACCATCCATATTATCAAAAATTCTTTTTTTACAAAAAAGAGCATTTTCTAGATTTGCTGTTGCACAGACTGCTATTGTATATTTTGGACTATTTGCAAAGAGGAAAATAGATAAAAATGGTATTAAAATTATAGATTTTTTCATACTATTCCTTGAAAATTTTTGCTATTTTACTAAATTTTGCTAAAATAGAGTTTATTTTATAGATATTAAGGAAATTTTATGTTTAAAGAGGAAGATCTTTTTGAGTTAAACTCAAAAATAAATAGAAAATGTAAACCGTTTTCAAGAGTTTTTACACTCCTAACAATCCCTAGTGTGCTTTTTGTATTAGTTATTTTATGTTATTTAAATATTTTGCCACTAAAAGTTGAGATACATACAGTTATTTTAATAGGTTTTATATATATTATTTATCTATTTTTTATTAGGCATAATGCCTATTTTGTAGCTTGTAAGTTTAGAACTTTATCTGGTGATTTGCAACTTTCACTTTTAGAGTATATAAATAAGAATCTTCTTACAATTGCAGATACTTCAAAAGCAAATGGAAGTGTAGATGATTTCTTACAAGATTATACAAGTAATCTAAGAAATAGTAATTTTTCAACAATTGCTAGTGGTATTTTTCCAACTCTAGGAATTTTAGGAACTTTTATCTCTATTGCTTTATCAATGCCTGATTTTACATCTAGTAATATTGTGGCTCTTGATAGTGAGATTACAAAGCTTTTAGGTGGAGTAGCTACTGCTTTTTATGTCTCTATTTATGGAATATTTTTATCTATTTGGTGGATATTTTTTGAAAAGTTTGGACTTAGCAGATTTCACCATGATAGCTATCTTATAAAAGAGAGCACAAAAAACTTCTTTTGGACAAAAATAGATATTGAATCACTTCATATAAAGAGTAATTTAGACAATTTTACAAATATGAATAAGATTTTTGAAGAGTTGACATCAAGTAAAGCTATACAAGGTATAAACAAATCAATAGAGCAAAGAGCAAAAAGTATTGATGAATTACTTCAAAAAGAGTATATGTTATCTTTAAGGATTGATGAAAATATTGTAAATTTCGAGAAATTGGTAAAAGTTGTAGAAAATTTATCTTTACAATCAAATTCACAAGCTATGATTTTTAAAGATATTTCAGAGAATTTAAACAAAAATATTTTTGAGTTAAATTCTCATATGAATAATTTAAGCAGTGAAAATTTAAAAGCAATTTATTCAAATATTGTAAAAAGTATTGAAACTATGAAAAGTGATATGGAAAAAATTGAGTGGAAATTTGAAGAGGGATTAAAAGAGTCTTTAAGACAAATAGATGAGCAAACTACAAATATTGTAAAAGATTTAACAATATTTAAAGAGCTTTCAAAGTAGTTAAAAATGTATAAAAAAGATAGAAAAGAAGAGGAGAACTTTTGGGTCTCTTATGCCGATTTGATGGCAGGTTTACTTTTTGTATTTATTTTAGTGATTGCTTCAATAGTTATAAAATATCTATATACACAGCATAGCCTTGAAGATAGTGAAGATGCAAAATCACAGCTATTTTATGAGTTGGCGAAAACAAAAAATATGTATGAAAAGAGTCTTGAAGATTTAAAAGGTGTTAACCAGAAAATAGTTTTAAGCAATAAAGAGGTTGAAAAATTAAAAGCTCTTTTACTTGAGTATGATATTAATATAAAAGATGAGAAGAGTAAAAATGAGAGTCTGAATTTAGCTTTAAGTGATAGTTCAAATCAGATTACTCTCAAAGATGAAGAACTAAAACTTCTAGCTGATAAGCTTTTAGTTCAAACACAAATTCACCAAAAAATGGTAGAGGATTTTGATATTGCAAAACTAAAGATAAAAACTCTAACAGGGATAAAGTTAAATGTTATTGCTAAATTAAAAGAGAAATTAGGAAACTCTATAAATGTAGATGAGAAAAGTGGGGCTATAAAATTTTCATCAAATATCTTATTTGACCAAAACTCTTATATTTTAAAAGAGGAAGCAAAAAAAGAGTTAAGTAGTGTTTTGAAAAATTATCTTTCACTGTTACTTGATGATAAAGAGATATCAAAATATATAGAAAATATAACTATTGAAGGTCATACAAATAGTGATGGAACATATTTGGCAAATCTTTTGTTGTCACAACAAAGAGCATTGGCTGTTATGCAGTTTTTATATGAAGGAAATATCGTAGATAAAAAGCTTTTAAGCACTTTTGTAAACTCAAGTGGAAGAAGTTCTGCTGATCTTATTTTGGATAAAAAAGGGCTTGAAGATAAAGATGCTTCAAGAAGAATTGAGATTAAATTTAATATTAAAAATGAAGAGGCTATAAAAGAGATACAAAAATATTTGGATAAACAAAATGAAAATAGAGTTCAATGATAAAAAAGCACTATATACTCCTACAAATTTAGAAGAGTTAAGTAAAGATATAAAGCAAAAAATTGTAGATAAAAACTTAAATATTTTTCAAAAGATATTTAAACTTTTATTTGGAAAAAAAAGAGTTAAAAATTAATCTCTAGTTTTTTTAAAAAGATATAAGCTCTTATATTTTGTGGGATTTTTTTAATCCTACAAAACTCTTTAAACTCTTTTGTTAAATTAATTTCTGCCTTTGGCGCTATAAATATATAATCCTTTGTAATTGCAATATTAATTTTATGTGAGATTGTAATCTCTTTTTGTTTTAATATCTCAATTCGCTCTTTTTGACTAAGTAAAAAACCTCTTTGTTTTAAAGATTTATCAATAACTCTAAGGTTGAGATTGTTATCTTTTAAATTCTCAAAAACTTCTAACTCTTCAAGAGTTATTATTGGATTTAACTTTATATTTAAAGAGTTTAAATCATTTTCTAAAAAAGAGAAACTATTTTTAATTCCATCTTGGAACTCATTTAAGAATTTATCCGAAAAATTATGTCTAAAATAGTTTCTTTTGTATTTTTCATCTATATTTGAACTATCTATAAAATATTTTATTTTATGCTCTTTTAGATATTTTTCTAATTCATCTTTACTTATATTTAAAAGTGGGCGAAAAATTGAGTAATCTTTTTTCTCTTCAAACTCTTTCATTCCAAAAAGTTCAAGTAGCCCAGCACCTTTTGATAGTTGCATTAAAAACCACTCTAAACGGTCATTTAATTGGTGAGCTGTAATAAGAGTTTGATAGGAATTTTCTTTTATAATTTCTTTGAAAAAATTATATCTTATATCTCTTGCATTTTTTTCAAAGTTTGAGCTGCTTTCTAATTTTACATCTTTTAAAAAGATTTTTTTATCATATTTATTAGCTAAGTTTAAAGCATATTCAACTTCATCTTTTGATTGCTCTCTTATATTATAATTTACAATTGCGATATCAAAATTAGTTTTGGAGTTTAAAAGTAAGAAAAAAAGAGCACTACTATCAACTCCACCTGAAAAGGCTAGAAGATTTTTGCTATTTTTTATCCTACTAAAATCTAAATCCATCTTATATTTTTCTTAATACTTTTGCTAGAAGTTTGTCACCTGCAAGCTCTGTAGCAATTACTTCATAGATCTCACCAAAGATTATTTGCTCTTCAAGTTCATTGTCGTTTATATAAATTTCTCCATCAATTTGTGGTGCCCAAAGAGTTTTCCTAGCACTTAAAAGATACTCATGTTCGTCACTCTCTCCATCTATATACACTTCAAAAGTTTTCCCAATATCATTTTCTAAAGAGTTTGTAGTTGTTTTTGAGATAATATCTCCTAAAATCTCTGCTCTTTCATCTACTAAATCTTGTTCTATTTTATCATCTCTAGTTTCAGCAAGAGTTCCTTCTTCATCAGAGTATGAAAAAACATTTGCTCTATCAAAACCAAAACTTTCTACATAAGAGCAAAGCTCTTCAAAATCATCTTCGCTTTCTCCTGGATGTCCAGCTATAAAAGTTGTTCTTACAAAAGAGTTAGGTTTAGATTTCATATATTGCATTAGTTCAATTAGTTTTTCAGCACCTTTTCCTCTTTTCATAATTTTTAGCATATTTTGTGAGATATGTTGAAGTGGCATATCAAAATAGTTTACAAAGATTTTAGAGTTTGCAATCTTATCTATAAGATTATGTGTTGTTGTACTAGGATATAGATATAAAATTCTTGCAGTTTTTACACCTTCTATTTTTTCAACTGCTTCAATTAACTGTTCTAATCCATCGTTTTGCCCTAAATCTCGCAAATAAGATGATGAATCTTGAGATACAAAAGAGAAATCTTTATACCCATTATTTACTAGATTTTTAACCTCTTTTATAAGTGATTCTAAAGTTCTTGAGTGAAGTTTTCCTTTAAAAGATGGAATTGCACAAAATGAGCAAGTTTGATTACACCCTTCACTTAATTTTACATAAGCATGATAATTTGAACCTGTTATTACTCTATCGTTCTCTTCACTTGCTAAAAAAACCTCATTTGAAAAACTACTTCTTTTTTCATGTACAAGTTTATCGATTTTATCGTAATCTCCAACTCCTGTAAAAATATCAATTTCAGTAAGCTCTTTTTGTAAATCCTCTTTATATCTTTCACTTAAACATCCAGCCATAACCAAAACAGACTCTTTCTTTCTCTCATTATGTAGATTTAAAGTTGTGTTTATACTCTCTTCTTTTGCACTATCAATAAAACCACAAGTATTTACTATTATTAAATCAGCTTGTGACTCATCATCTGTTAGTTCATAATCTTTAAGTTTTCCCAACATTACTTCACTATCAACTAAATTCTTTGTACAGCCAAGGCTTACCATATGTAGTTTCTTTTTTGGTTTTTCTTCACTAAATTTCATCTAAAATTATCCAATATATATAAATTTTTTGCAAGATTTTAGCTAAAAATTACATTTATACAGATTAATAAGCCTAAAAATAGTAATATAAAGGTCAAAATAATATAAAGGATTTAAAATGTTTAAAAAATCAAATTTAATTTTAGCAGTTTTTGTAGCAGTTTTTTTTGGTGCTTGTAGTTTAAAAAGTGGTGATGATATGAAAAATAGTAGTTTAGAAAATAGTAAATGGGAACTAATAAGTTTAAATCAAAAAGAGATAAAAAAGCTTGAAAAAGTTGCTAATATCAATTTTGAAAAAGATAGAGTTTTTGGAAATTTAGGATGTAATAACTTTTTTGGAGCTTATAAATTAAATAAAGATAGTTTAGAAATAGGGCAAGTTGGAAGCAATATGATGATGTGTATTGATATGAGTGTAGAAAATGAGTTTTCTAAAGTTTTACAAAATGTAAAAACTTATAAAATAGATAATAGTAGTTTAATCTTTTTTGATAAAGATGTAGTAGAAATAGCGAAATTTAGAAAAGAGTAGAACTCTTTTCTAATCATAATTTAACTCTCTTATATCATCTAAAAGAACTTTTTTTATAGGAAGTTTTTACTTAATGCTATTAGCTTATCTACATCCAAATATTATCAAGAAGTCTTATGCTACCAAATCTTACAACCACTAAGATTATTGTATTTGAAGGTTCTATAACTTCTATTTCATTAAATTTTTTATCTACAACTTTTACATACTCAACATCAAGTCCAGCTAATACTTCATAAATCTTATTTTTTACTAATTTTGAGCTTCTTTCACCTTTTGATATTAGGTTTCCTGCCATATATATTGATTTTGAGATTTTAAGAGCTTCCTCTTTTTGTTCAACACTTAAATAAATATTTCTGCTACTCATAGCCAAACCACTAATCTCTCTTACAATATCACAAGCTACAATATTTATAGGAATAAAAAGGTTTTTTACCATTTGACCTATAAGTGCTAGTTGTTGAGCATCTTTTTTCCCAAAATATGCATTTGTGGGTTGAGTTAGATTAAATAGTTTTAAAACAACTTGCAAAACTCCATCAAAATGTCCAGGTCTTGTAAAGCCCTCTAATACATAGCTATTTTGTGGAGCTTTAATTAAAACTTCGTCATTTTCATAAATAGCATTTATTTCTGGCATAAAAAGATAGTCCACTTTACACATTTGACAAATTTTTATATCTGCTTCTGCTTTTCTAGGATATGTGCTTAAGTCTTCACCCTTTAAAAATTGAGTAGGATTTACAAAAATAGATACAATTACAAGCTCATTTTCCTCTTTTGCTCTTTTTATAAGTGAGATGTGTCCATCGTGTAAAGCTCCCATTGTAGGGATAAAACCAATAGTTCCATTTAAACCTTTTCTAATTTCTTTTAACTCTTCAATAGTTTTTACTACTAACAATATTTTTCCTTTTTAAATTTTAATTATTTTTCACTATAGTTTGGATTTATTTTAAGTAAGATTAAATCAGCTAATATATTTCCTAAAAGTGTAAGAAAAGAACCAATTATAAGTATTCCCATAATTACAGGATAATCGTGACTTAAAGCACTTTGATAAAATAAAAGACCCATTCCATCTATTGAGAAAATAGTTTCAAGTATAACACTTCCACCAATAACACCAGGAAGTGATAGTCCTAAAAGTGTAATAATTGGCGGATATAAATTTGGTAGAATATAGTATCTTAAGATAATTTTATTGTTTAATCCTCTTGCTTTTGCGAAGAAGATATAATCACTTTTTAAAATCTCAATAGTTAAGGCTCTAATATATAAGATTAGACTTCCAATTCCACCAAAAACTATTATAAATATTGGAAGTGCTAAATGCCAAGCAAAATCTAAATAGTAAGTAAAAGATCCATCATTTGGCATACTATGAAGTCCAGCTATTGGGAATAGTTCAAATTTTATAGAAAAAATTAAAACTAAAATTAGAGCCAAATAAAAAGATGGCATTGAAAAACTAATAAGTGAAAGCTGTTTTGTAAATTTCTCAAAAAAGCTATTTGGTTTTAAGGCGGATTTTATACCAAAATATAAACTTATAATAAAGATTAAAAACATTGAAGTAATATTTAAAATAAGTGTAACTCCAATACGACTTAAAATCTCCTCTTTTACTTTTACCCCACTTGAAAAAGAGATACCAAAGTCAAGTTGTAAGATGTTTAAAATCCAAGAAAAAAATTGAATATATAAAGGTCTATCAAGTCCATAGATAGCTTTTAGTTCGGCTATTGCTTCAGGAGTGATATTTGGATTTAGTTCCCCACTTGCAAAAAATGAGTTTGGAGCTAGATTTATTGCAATAAAAGAGATTAAGCTAATAATAAAAAGCATAACAATAATGTATAATAGTTTTTTTAGAAAGATATTCATAAAATAGATTATACAAAAGATAGGTTTAAATGATAGGTATAGATATAGTAAGCATAGATAGAGTAAAAAAGATGTATGAAAAGTTTGGGGATAAGTTTTATGATAGATTTTTAAGTGAAAATGAGAAAGAATTTGTCAAATCTAGTCAAAATGCAGCTGGTTTTTGGGCAGCAAAAGAGGCAGCAAGTAAAGCTCTTGGTACTGGAATTGGGGAGGTTTGCTCTTTTTATGATATAAAAATAAAAAAAGACAAAAATAACGCTCCAAAGATAAAATATAGTAAAGTTTTACGAAAAAAGTTTAAGATAAAAAAATCATATTTAAGTATAACTCATGACGGTGGTTTTGCAATCGCTATTGTAGTGAATAAACAAAAGTAAAATAACTTTGATATATATCAATAGATTAAGTTTTTTAATATACTAAAATTTGCTTACTCTTAATATAGAGCTTGTATGTGCGGACTTGCCCCTGAATCTCTCCTAATAAGTCCGCCATACAAATTTTTATGTTCTATAAAATTTTAAAACAATCCAAAAAATAAAACAAAAAAGGTAAAAATATGAAAAATATAGATTTTTATAAAGATGTTGAAACTATTAAACTAAAAGATAAATTGGGAGAATTTTTAGGAGTTGATGAAGATTTTATATATACTTTTACAGATGCTGTAAAACTAAGTGGTCACTCTTGTCCAACTGTTGCTGGTGCATATCTTATGACTTTAAAGGCTCTAAAAGAGCTATATAAAAGCGAATTACCTGTACGTGGTGAGATAAAAGTTGAGTTAAGAGATGCAAAAAATATTGGAACAACTGGAGTTTTAGCAAATGTAGCTTCATTTATAACAGGAGCAAAAGAAGAAGATGGATTTAAAGGGCTTCAAGGACAATATTTTAGAAATAACCTTCTAAAATATGAAGCACCTATCAAAGGTGAAATGAGATTTACACGACTTGATAGCACAGATAGTGTAGAAGTAACTTATGATTTATCAAATGTAGCTTTGAGTGGTTTTGATGGTTTTTTAATGCAAAAAGGTCTTCAAAAAACTGCAACAAAAGAGGAGTTAGAGACTTTTGGAACTGCTTGGCAAAAAAGAGTTAGTGAGATTTTATTAAAATATCACAATGATGTTGTTAAATTTATCTAAAAGGAGTTACAAATGGTGTTATTTATTTTAAGTTCAAGACCATACGATGGAAGTGACAATATGTATGGGGCTTTAAGATTAATAAAAAAACTAGTTGAAATGAAAGAAGAAGTAAAAGTTTTTTGTATTGCAGATGCTGTTGACTTAGTGCGAGGAGCTGCAAAAAAACCAAACTCTTATGATATAGATTTACAAGCTATGATAAAAGAGGTTTTGGATTTAGGTGTTGAGATAAAAGCATGTGGAACAAGCCTTAAAAGATCTGGTGATTATAAAAATGAGCCATATTTAAATGAAGATATAAGAGGAAGTCTAGATTTACTTGGAAATTGGACACTTAATGCAAAGCAAGTTTTGACTTACTAGATATAATATCTGTTATACAAGATAATAACTATATTTGAGAGTAACTTATTTTTGGGATTTTATTTCGTTTGACAATAGTTTTTTAAAACTGTATAATCGATAAGTTTCGCTAAATTTTAGTGAAAAAATAAAATGTCAAAGGATAAAATATGGCAAAAAAATTAAATGAAAAAAGTGTTTCAAAACTTGCAGAAAAAGCTGCTAAGAAAGTAGTAAAAAAGAGTGAAGTAGAGAAAACTACTAATAAAATTACAAAAAAAGTTTTAAAGAAAAAACCAAAAAATATTAAAAAAGCGGTTAAAAAAATTGCTAAAAAAATAGCATAGTTTTAGGGGGAATTTCCCTCTAAAAAACTAAGCAAAGAACTTTAAAATTACTTGGATAATTGAAGCATTTATTAAATCAACAAAAAATGCACCACAAAGTGGAACTATTAAAAATGCTTTATGTGAAGGTCCATACATATTTGTAATAGCTTGCATATTTGCAACCGCTGTAGGAGTAGCACCCAATCCAAAACCACAATGCCCAGCAGATAAAACACTTGCATCATAATTTTTACCCATAACTCTAAATGTTACAAAATAAGCATATAAAATCATTACAACAACTTGAGAAATTAAAATAACAGTTAAAGCTCCAGCCAAACTTGATAGTTGCCAAAGCTTTAAAGATAGAAGGGCCATAGCTAAATATAAAGATAGTGAAGCATTACCAAAGACATCTATTGCTCTATCAAATATTGTAACTTTTAAAATATTTTCTAAAATATTTCTAATTAATACACCAGTTGCTAATGCCCAAACAAATGTAGGAAGTTCAAAAAATGTATCTTTTGCTATATTAGTCATAAAATCTGAAATAGCCAAACAAGCTGCAAAAAGACCTAAAGTTGTAATTGCACTATTTGTTGTAATCAATCTTACTGCTGCTGGATATTCAAAAGGAACAAACTCATCTATTGTTTTTTCATCTTTTTTATCTTTTTCATCTGTATATTTTTGGTTCTCTTCTTTTAGTTTATATCTATTTATTAAATGTTTTGCTAAAGGTCCACCAATAATTCCACCCATTACAAGTCCAAATGTAGCTGCAGCCATTCCAAGAGTTGTTGCTCCTTCTATTGCATATTTAGTCTCAAGTATTTCACCCCAAGCACCAGCAGTTCCGTGTCCACCTGTAAGAGTAATAGATCCAGCAATAAGTCCAATAATAGGATCTATTCCTAAAATTGTAGCCAAAGATATTCCTACAAAATTTTGAAGGATAATAAAAGAAGATACTACAAAAAGAAATATTACAAGACTTTTCCCACCCTCTTTTAACTTATAAAAGTTTGCAGATAGTCCAATTGAAGAGAAAAATATCAGCATAAAACTAGTTTGCAATTCAGCACTAGTTGTAATACTAAAATCCCAAATATTGTAAGCAATTGTTGTAAAAATTGCAGCTAAAAGTCCACCAGCTACTGGCTCAGGAATATTATACCTTCTTAAAAATCCAATTTTATTTATTAAAAACTTACCAATAAGTAAGACAATAACAGCAGCTATTAAAGTGTAATAGCCATTAAACACTATATTCATATTTTATCCTTATTTAAATATCTTTCTAAAATTATTTTTGCAGCAATTGAGTCTATTCTACCATCTCTTATCTGTTTTACCTCGCCTTTCATAAGCTCTTTTGCTTCAAGTGAGCTTAGGTTCTCTTCACAAAATTCATAAGGGATTTTTAGCTCAAGCAAAGTTGTGAAATGTTTTATTCTATTTTGAGTATCGATGTTTGAGCTAGGAAGCCCAATTATTAGTTTTTCTATTTGCCACTCTTTTAAAAAATCATTTACTTCAAGAGCTGCTTGGTTTCTATTTTTGCGAATAATTGCATTTTGAGGAGTTACAATTTTTTCTAATAGACATATAGCAACTCCAACTCTTTTTAGTCCAACATCTATAGAGGCTAATCTCACCCTATTATCTCACTTGCTACATCAAATCTATTGTTTGCCGTCATTAAGTGAATTTTTGGGTGAATTTTGTTTATTTCATGGTATAAATTTCTACTTAATTGCATCCCAACTTTATACTCTTCCTCTTCACTTATACTATGAGCTTTTTCAAGAGTATCAATCCAAAACTGTGGAACATGTATTCCTGGAACTTGAGCAGATAGAAATAGGGCAGTTCTTAGTTTTGTAATAGGAAAGAGTCCTAAAATAAGTTGTGATTTTCGTTTTTCGCCCTCTACATTCTCTTTTGCATTTTCAAAGTTTTCTAGAAGTTTTTTTACATTGTCTATATCAAAAACTGGTTGAGTAATTACTCCAACAGCTCCATTTTGTATCTTTTGGTGCATCTTTTTTTCTAAACTCCCAAAGTTTTTAGCATATGAGTTTACAACTGCAAATGGAAAAATCTGTTTAGGCTCTATTTTAAAAGGACGACCTGCAAAATCCATACCATAATTAAAAGATTTTATCATCTTTAAAAGCATTAAAGAGTTTGCTTCATAAACACCTTTACTATTTGGCTGATCACTCATATTTGCTGGATCTCCCGTTAGTGCTAAGATAGCTCTAATATCAAAATCATTTGCTCCTAAAAGGTCAGATTGAAGAGCTATTTTATTTCGATCTCTCATGGTCATTGTAGCAATTACTGGTTTATTAAACTCCATTTGAAGTTTTAACGCTGCAAAATATGAAGAGTATTTTAGTTTTGCCAAAGGGTTATCTGTACAAGTAAAACCATCTACTTTTGTGTCAATTTTGAACTTTTTAATTTTTTCAATAATATTGTGCATAGTTGGTTCATGTTGAGGTGTTGTTTCAAGTGTTAAATATTTATCCTCTTGAAGTTTAGAAATTAGTATTTCAAACATAAAAAAATTTCCTTTTTAAACTATTTAGTAAAATTTGGATAATATTATACCCTTTAATATTTAAGTTTATAGGATATTTATGAAATTAGCAGTATTTGATTTTGATTCAACACTTATGGATGGAGAGACTATTGATATTTTAGCATACCATTTTGGACTTGGAGATGAGGTTAAGAAAATAACAGATGAAGCTATGAGTGGAAGATTAGATTTTTTTGAATCACTAATTCAAAGAGTAGCACTTTTAAAAGGTATGGATTATAAGAAAGTAGTTGATATTTGTGCAAATTTACCTTTGATGAAAGGTTCTTATGAAGTAGTAAGTGAATTAAAAAAGTTGAACTACAAAGTAGTTTGTTTTAGTGGTGGATTTAGAGTAGGAACATCTCCAGCTAAAGAAAAACTAGGGCTAGATGCTGATTTTTCAAATATACTACACGAAAAAGATGGAGTTTTAACAGGACTTGTTGGTGGAGATATGATGTTTGGTTACTCTAAAGGTGATATGATAAGAAGATTACAAGGACTTTTAAAAATAGGTAAAGAAGATACTTTGGTTTGCGGAGATGGTGCAAATGATTTATCTATGTTTGCTGAAGCTGATAAAAGAGTTGCTTTTTGTGCAAAAGAGGTTTTAAAAAAAGAGGCAAATATTATAATAGATACAAAAGATTTAACAAAAATCTTAGAACATATAAAGGCTTAATAATGGGATTATTTGAAGATATAAATTACTCAATTTGGTGTGATTTTATTGAGAGAGATTTTTTAGAAAGTAGATTTAAAGAGATTATAGAAGATGGTACAATAAAAGGGGCAACTTCAAATCCAGCTATATTTGAAGCATCAATAACAAGTTCTGTTGCATATAAACAACAACTTGATATGCTTCAAGCAAATAAAGCAAAAAAAATATATGAAGAGTTAGCTTTTACAGATATTAAAAGAGCTGCTTTGCTTTTAGAACCACTTTATAAGCTTGATACAAATAATGGTTTTATATCTATAGAGGTTGATCCACTTTTATGTGATGATGCTTCTCTTACAATTGATGAAGGTTTAAGAATTTATAAAAGTTTAAATGTTGAAAATGTTATGATAAAAATCCCTGCAACAGAAGCTGGATATATTGCTATGAGAGAGCTTACAAGTCGTGGAATTCATGTAAATGCAACTTTAATTTTTTCACCAGAACAAGCAAAAAAGTGTGCTATTGCACTTGATGAAGGAATAAAAGATTCAAATAAAGATACAAAAGGTGTAGTATCTATTTTCGTTTCAAGATTTGATAGATTAATGGATTTAACTTTGGGAGCAAAAGCACTAGCTACATCAAAATTAGGTATTGTAAATGCTACAAAATGCTATTATGAAGTAAATAAATTGGAAAATCAAAATATAAGAACACTTTTTGCAAGTACTGGTGTAAAAGGGAATGAGTTAAATCCTAGTTATTATGTAGATAATCTAATTTTTCCGCACTCTATAAACACTGCTCCATTAGGAACTATTGAAGAGTGGTTAAAAGATGGGAAAAAAGAGCAAAGCTCTATTATGAGTGAAGATGAGTGTGATAAATATTTCATAAGTTTAGAGCAAAATGGAATTAAACTAAATGATATTTATGAAAAACTCTTAACTGAGGGATTAGAAGCTTTTAAAGTATCATTTAAAGAGCTATTATCTAAGTTAAAACATTAATTTTGATTTAAGATATATTGGATAAAATTTATCAACTAATAATAAAAAAGGAAAAATATGAAAAATTGGAGCCCAAGTAGTTGGAGAGATTTTCCAATAAAACAACAACCAACATATAATGATTTAGTTACCTTAAAACAAGTAGAAAAAGAGTTGGCATCTTATCCTCCACTTATTTTTGCAGGAGAAGCTCTAAGTCTTAAGAAACAACTTGCAAATGTTGTAAATGGAAAAGCATTTTTACTTCAAGGTGGAGATTGTGCTGAGAGTTTTAATGTATTTAATGCAACAAATATTAAAGATTTATTTAAAGTAATGATGCAAATGGCAGTAGTATTAACTTTCTCAGGTGGTTGTCCTGTTGTAAAAGTTGGTCGTATTGCTGGACAGTTTGCAAAGCCACGAAGCTCAGATTTTGAAGATGTAGATGGCTTGTCTCTTCCTTCATACAGAGGTGATATTATAAATGATATAGAGTTTGATATAGGTTCTAGAGAGCCAAAAGCGAAAAAACTTTTAAAAGCATATAATCAAAGTGCTGCAACTATGAATCTTTTAAGAGCTTTTGCAAGAGGTGGAATGGCTGATTTAAATCAAGTTCATTTATGGAATTTAGATTTCGTAAAAGACAATACTTTGGGTACTAAATATGAGGAGATAGCTACAAAAATTAGTGATAGCTTAGCTTTTATGAAAGCTTGTGGAATTACAAGCGAAAATACTCCACAGTTAAACCAAACTACACTTTTTACATCTCATGAAGCGCTTTTACTAAATTATGAAGAGGCACTTACAAGAAGAGATTCAATCACGAAAGATTGGTTTAACTGTTCAGCCCATATGCTTTGGATTGGAGATAGAACAAGAGATTTAGATGGAGCTCATATTGAATACTTTAGAGGTATTAAGAATCCAATTGGTTGCAAAGTTGGTCCTTCTATGAAAGAGGATGAGCTAATCAAACTAATAGATGCTTTAAATCCAGAAAATGAAGCTGGAAGATTAAATCTGATTGTAAGAATGGGGAATGAGAAAATAGCAGATTATTTCCCAAAACTTTTAGAAAGAGTTGAGAAAGAGGGTAAAAAAGTACTTTGGTCAAGTGATCCAATGCATGGAAATACTATAAAAGCAGGAAATGGTTATAAAACTAGAGATTTTGAGGCTATTTTAGGAGAAGTAAAACAGTTTTTCCAAATACATAAAGCACAAGGTTCTTATGCTGGAGGAATTCATCTTGAGATGACAGGACAAAATGTTACAGAGTGTACAGGAAGTAAATCAGCTGCAATTACTCAAAGTGATTTAGCAAGTCGTTACCATACTCAATGTGATCCTAGATTGAATGCTGATCAAGCTCTAGAACTAGCATTTATGATAGCAAATACTCTAAAAGAAGCTAGAAAATAGATATTTTAGTGTTAAGTTTTAACTTAGATAGTAATTTAGTTAAGAGTTAAAAGTTTACCAAACTTTTAACTCATTATAAATACTATCTCTTTCAACTGGAATGAATCCAGAGTTTCTGATTAAATCTACAAACTCATTTTGAGCAATACCATGTTTGCTTTTTGCTCCTGCTGCACTTTGAATTGACTCTTTTTCAATAGTCCCATCCACATCATTCGCTCCAAACTCTTGAGCAATAAGTGCTAGTTTAACTGTAGAAGTTGCCCAATATGCTTTTATATTTGGAATATTATCTAGTAAAATTCTTGAAACTGCATATGTTTTTAAAATCTCATTTGCAGTAACTGGCTCTTTTACTTTTAAATAGTTATTTTCTGTTTGAAAAACAAGAGGGATAAATGCATTAAATCCACCAGTAATATCTTGTAAATCTCTAAGCCTTAAGATATGATCAACTCTATTTTCTCTACTTTCAATATGTCCAAAAAGCATAGTTGCATTACTTTTTTTACCTTTTTCGTGCCAAAGCTTGTGAATTTTTAGCCAATCTTCGCTACTTACTTTTCCTCCACAAATTCTTTTTCTAACTTTTTCATCGAAAATCTCAGCTCCTCCCCCTGGCATTGAATCTATTCCACTTTTTATCATAGTATCAATAATCTCTTCATGGCTTAAGTTATATTCACTACTTAAAAAGTGTATCTCTGCTGCAGTTAAAGCTTTTATATGAATATTTGGGAACTCTTTTTTGATTTTTTTAAAAATATCCATATACCAATTTAGCCCTGTATTTGGGTTATGAGCTGAAACTATATGAACCTCTTTTATACCATTTTTAGATGAAGTTCTTACTGTTTGTAACATTTCATCGTGGCTTAAAGTGTATTGGTCTGGATTTTTTCTACTTGCACTATATGCACAAAATTGACAAACATCTTTACAGATATTTGTAGGATTTATATGTCTATTTATATTAAAGTAGGTCTTCTTTTGATGCTTTTCTTCTCTAATTTTATTTGCATAATATCCTAAAGTTATAATATCTAAATCAAAAAGTCTAACTCCATCTTCATAGTTTAATCTAGCACCATTTTCCAGTTTTTCAATTAAAGTCATAATATCCTCTTATTTACAATCAAAATCTTTTGTATATTTTTTATCTTTCTCTTTAGTTATAAAACCTGTACATTGTTTATTTAGACTATTGTCAAAAAATGTTAGTTTATAAACATAGCTTTTTTCTTTAGTAACTGTATCTTCTGCATTCATTCGATTTACTACTTTTAGGTTTTTAATATCTTTATGTCCTAAATCTACTAAAATCTCATTAAACTTCTCATTTCTTAAAGTATCCATTGAAATGAATATAAATATTGCAAGAAATATAAGAATAGAGATTAAAAGAATAGTTCTCTTAGGTAGTTTTCTCTTTTCAAGACTCATTTTTAAACTCTTCTAGCGGCTTAAATGTACAATCACTTCCATCATAAAATTCTATAGTCCCATTTTCAATTTTATAGTACCATCCATGAATTTGTAAGCTACCTTCTTTAACTCTTTTTACTATATATGGAAATGTTAAAAGGTTTTCCATTTGGTAAACAATTGATACTTTTTCAGTAGTTCTATAGATATACTCTTTGTCATTCTTATCAGGAGCAGCTAAAAGTGTATATTCTCTAGCTTTTTTACCAAGTTCTAACCATTTTTTGATATTAATAAGCTCAGAACTATCTCCTAAATCTTTATATAAACTTCTACAAGCACCACAATAAGAGTGACCACAGACAATAATATGTTTTACATTTAGTACATTTACAGCATATTCAATAACAGCACTGCTTCCATGATAATCATTATCTGGATTATATGGTGGTACGAAATTCCCAACATTTCTAAGAGTAAACATATCTCCTGGTTTTGTATCAAGTACAAGTTCAGGAGTAACCCTACTATCACTACAACCAATAAATAAAATATCAGGGTTTTGCCCATCTTTTGTAAGTTGTTTTAAATCTGTCTCATATTTAGAAAATCTGGCTTCTCTAAACTTTTTATTACCTTTTACTAAATCATTTATCTGCATTTAATTCCTTTATTAAATTAGAAACTTTTTTCAAATTATCACAATTTATATCTATTTTTGCAATAAGTCGAATAATCGCTTGTTTAACCGTTGGTTGTCGTATCGCACCAACCAAGAAGCCATTTTCTTTTAAGATATTTTGTATCTTTAAGACTTTTTTATTATCGTTTACTAATATTGGAATAATAAGTGATTTTGAGCTTATTCCTAAATAGCTTTGGATTATACTTAAGTTTTCCTTAATTTTTTGCTTTAATGCTTCTCTATTTTTTAAAATATACTTTAAACTCTCATACCCTAAAGCAGTATCAAAAAGAGATGGTGCTGTTGAATAAATAATTGGTTTTGCTCTATTTTGCAAAAATTCAATAATATTTTTTGAAGCTAAAATATAAGCCCCATAAGAGCCATACGCTTTTCCCAAAGTTCCCATTTTTATATGGTTTTCTTCTATTTTGATATTATAATAGTCAAAAATTCCTAAAAGATTTTCTCCAATAACTCCGCTACTATGAGCTTCATCTACAATTAAGATAGAGTTATATTGATTTGCTAGAAGAAAAATTTCTTTTTTTGCTAAATTTCCACTCATAGAGTAAACACCTTCTATTGCAATAATTTTTCTTCCTTTTGTATCGCAATTTTGCAATTTTGATTCTAAATCTTTTTCATTGTTATGTAGAAATGTTATAACTTGGTTGCTAGGAAGAAGCCTAGAGGCTAAAATTCCACTTGCATGATACTCTTCATCTATAAAAAGAGTATCTCCTTTTCGTACTAAGGCTTCAATCATAGAGATATTTGCTAAAAAACCACTTCCTACAATAACTCCACTTTCAAAACCATTGACTTTACAAAGTAGTTTTTCAAATTTCTTATGAATATTTGAGTATCCATTTACAAGCATTGAAGCTTTTGGTGAATAATAGTGATTTTTTAAAACTCTTTTATAAGCTTTTTTAAAAAGTATCCTATTTTTTGCTAGTCCCAAATAATCATTTGATGCTAAATCTAAAAGATTTTTATTAAAAACAACTCTATGTCTAAATCTATTTGATTTCTCTATAATATTTAACTCTTTTTTATACAAAAAACTCTCCATCTAGTAATCTTTGACATTGTAGAAAATAAAATTTTTAAAATGCTAGTTTACTGCTATTAAAATAAATTATAATTCTTTTGTACTAACAAAAGTATATCAAAAAGCCAAAGGTGTTTTTGCGACCTTCACCTTTGGTTTTCTTCATATTGTAATATTTTCCAAAATCTCAATGCAATTATCAGTTACAACAACAGCATTTATGCAAAAGGCTACATCTAATTTTTTTATTTGTAAATAGTAATATATGCTTTTTTTAATCTTAGATAGTTTTGATTTTGTTAAATTTTGTATTGCTAAATCAAATGTTTGAGCAGATTTTACTTCAAAAAAATGGTAAACATCATCTTTTTGTGCAATAATGTCTATCTCTCCTAGCTTTTTTGCATAAAAATTTGTCTCAATTATAGTGAAATTTAGGTTAGTTAAAAAAGATATTGCCTTTTTCTCAGCAAAATCTCCTTTTTCACGACTCATAAATTAACCACCACCTACAAAGTTTAAAAGTTCTATAATATCGTTTTCATTTGGTTTATAACTGTTCCAATTCTCTTTTTTTACTATATCCATATTTACAGCACATGCCATAACTTTATCTTCTATTTTCAAATTTTCTATAATCTCTTGAAGATTTAAATTCTCTTCAAAAACTTTAATTTGTCCATTTATAATAACTTTCATCTTCTTCCTAATATTATTGTTACGAATTATACTAATATTCATCTTATATCTATTTTATAGTGATTTGTAATTAAAAAGTAATCAATATTTCAATATAATAACAAATCAAAATAGGAGATATATTATGGATAAAAAAACAAAGATTTTAGCAACACTAGGACCTGCTAGTAATAGTTTAGAGATGATAGAGAAGTTAATAGATGCTGGTGCAAATATGTTTAGGCTAAATTTTTCTCATGGAAGTCATGAGTATCATCAAGAGACTTTGGATAATATACGACAAGCTATGAAGAATAAGAGTAAAATAGTTGGAATACTTCAAGATATCTCAGGACCAAAAATAAGAGTTGGTGAATTAAAAGAGCCATTTAATTTGGAAAGTGGCGATGTTATTACATTTTATGATAAAGAGATTATAGGAGAAAAAAAAGCTCCAAAAGATTATATTGTATCAATTAACTATCCAGATATTTTGAAAAAAATCAAAGTGGATGAATATATCTATTTGTATGATGGAATTATAAGAGCAAAGGTAATTGAAACTACACCAAAAGTAAAAGCACGAATTGAAAACAGTGGAACATTAAGCTCACGAAAAGGAGTTAACTTCCCAAATACAGTTATAAATATAGAAGTTATTACAAAAAAAGATGAGCAAGATATTGCTTGGGGAGTTAAAAATAGAGTAGACTATTTTGCTATATCATTTGTTCAAAGTGCAAAAGATATGAAAAGAGCGAGAGAGCTTTTAAATGGTTATGATGGAAAACTAATAGCAAAAATAGAGAAATTTGATGCAGTTTCAAATATAAAAGAGATAATAGATGCAAGTGATGGAATAATGGTAGCAAGGGGAGATTTAGGAATAGAAGTTCCTTATTATGATGTTCCTACTATTCAAAAAATGCTTATTCGTAAATCAAATGCTGCAGGAATTCCTGTAATTACAGCAACTCAAATGCTTTTATCAATGACACAAAATGAAAGAGCAACTAGAGCTGAAATCTCAGATGTTGCAAATGCTGTTTTAGATGGAACAGATATTGTAATGTTAAGTGAAGAGAGTGCAGTTGGAGAAAATCCTACAAATGTTGTTGAGACAATGCATAATATTATTCTTAAAACAGAAGAGATTTTTAATCATAAAAAAAGAGATCATATGCCTTATTTGGATGAGTTTGATGTAATTCAAGCAACAGTTACAAAATTGGCTGATGATTTAAAAGCAGATGGTATTTTGTCTCTTACAAGTAGTGGAAACTCTGCTAGAAAGATGTCAAGATATAAACCAAAAACTCCATTATATACTTTTGCTCATAACAGTGAAACTCTTACAAGACTTTCAGCACTTTGGGGAGTTATTCCAATAACAACTATAAAAGAAGCCCAAGCTTCTAAGATGATTCAAAAGATGTTAAGAAGTTTGGAAAAACGAGGAATATTAAATAAAAAAGGTTTATATATTTGTACGGTTGGTTATCCTGTTGGAATTCCAGGAAGTACAAATACAATTAAAATTTTAACTCCTAGTGAAATAGGATATTATATGAATTTTAAAGAGAATAGAGAAAAAAGTAAGATTGAAAAAAAAGAGAAAAAATATAAATAAAAGAGAGCTTTTGCTCTCTTTTTAAATTAGATGAATATAGAATAAGGTATGCCTTATGCCAATAAAAACTTATATTATAACTTTATCCAGTCCCTATCATCATCTTCCTCAAACTCTTCATCAATATAATCATAAAAAGTTTTGCCCCAAAAAATAAATGATGATAAAAAATCTACTATATAGAAATCTTTCATATTAATAGAACCGTTCAAAGTAATTTCCTTGTTTGTTTTCATTAACCTTTTCGGCAAAATAATTATATATGAGCAAAATGTCAATGGTGTGGCAAAAGTAATAATTTATGATAAATTACTACTAATTTAAACTAAAATTGAGTAGAATTAAATTTTAGGAGAGAATTTGAATATAAAACTACCAAAATCATCAACTTTACTATTTATAAACATACTGATTTTTTTAAGTATAACACTTTTTGCATATTCTATACTACTTGAAAATATAAAGATAAATAATGTAAAGAATCAAGAGATACTTTTTTTTCAAATAAAAGAGAAGAGTTCTGCACTTTTGACAAAGGTTTTACAAAAGTATCATAAACAAAAAGAGCTTATAGGAAATAAGCATATGTTTGCCTTAACTCTTTTTGAACAAGGTTTAGATATTGATGAGATAAAAAAGATTTTAAATCAAGATTTTGAGCAAGAGAAGTTTGAAGTTATTTTATTAAATAGAGATTTAATAATAGAAGATAGCTCTATTTTTACAGATATTGGTACAAATTTATCTCTACTTAAAAAGCAGTTTGAAAAATTTGAAAATAGTGATAATATAGATGTTTCAATACCTGAGTACTCTTTGGAGTATTTAAATTTTGTAAGTTATTCGACTTCTAAATTAAAAGATGGTAGATATTTACAAATATCATATTCATATGGTAAATTTCTTGATGAATTAAGAGATATACAGGAGTTTATAAATAGTTCTACGATTATTAAAAAATCGATATCTTATATTATTTTTAATGGTTATGTTGGTAATTTTGCTTTTAAAATGGTTCCTACATATAAACAAACAATTGAAGAGTTGGAAAATAGATTAAAAAAAGGGAATGAACTTCTTGAAGCTTTAAAGGGTAATAGCTATATCTCTTATTATAAAGAGAGTAAAGAGGAGAAGATACATATAGCATATTTACTTCAAGATAGCCCAATATATGATGATGCAGAGATTCTATATTGTATAGTTTTTGATGAAAATGATTATAATAAAGATATCTTTTACCTAAGATTGTTCTCCTTTTTTGTTTTTATTTCTGGAGCAACTGCAATCTATTTAACTTATAAATTAAGAACAAAAGAGTTACTTCTAAACTATAAAGATAAATTTATAGCTCACTCTATTCATGAGATTAAAACTCCACTTTCTATTATCACTATAAATACTCAGCTAAGAGAGAAGTTATATGGAAGTGATAGATATACAATAAAGATAGATGGTGCATTAAAAACTTTAGAAAACTCTTATGAAGATATGACTTTTTTACATACAAAAGATAAAATAGAGTACGAGATTATAGAGATTGATCTTAAAAGAGCTTTAGAAAATCGTGTAAAATATTTTGATACAATTGCAAATTGTCAAAATAGAAAGATAGAGCTTATAGCTTATAATAATCTCTATCCAACAATGAGTAAGATAGAGCTAAATAGACTTGTAGATAATAATATATCAAATGCTATAAAATATTCACAAATTGGTTCAACAATATCTATAATTTTGAAAAATAATACTCTTGAATTTCATTCAAAAGGTGCTAAAATAGAAAATCCAAAAGAGATATTTAAAAGATATAAAAGAGAAGATAAAAATACAGGTGGACATGGTTTAGGATTGGCAATAGTTAGTGATATTTGTAAAAAATATAACTTTGATATAGAAGTAGAGAGTAAGAACTCTATAAATACTTTTAGATATATTTTAAATATTTAATAATTTTAGGGGAAATTTTATGAAAATATTTTTACTTGAAGATGATTTTGCTTTAAACGATTCAATAAAGGATATGCTTGAATTTGAGGGTTTTGAAGTTGATTCTTTTTATGATGGTCAAGTTGCACTTGAAAATATAAGTAAAGATTATGAGCTTTATATTCTTGATATTTTTGTTCCAAATTTAAATGGAATTTTACTTTTAGAGAAGATTAAACTTGCTAATAAAGACTCAGTAGTCTTTATTATGAGTGCAAATATTGATATCTCAACTATAAAAGAGGCATATAATAAAGGTTGTGATGATTATCTTAAAAAGCCTTTTAATATTCAAGAGTTGCTTTTCAAGCTTAAGAAATTTAATAAGAATAGTGATATTTTTAGATTTGATGATGATATCTTATTTGATATGAAATCAAAAAAAATTATACATAATAATAAAGAGATTGAACTTACAAAAAATGAGAGAAATTTTCTTCATCTTCTAATATGTAATCAAGGCAAATGTGTAAACTATAGTTTAATTGAGAATGTTGTATATGATGGAGATTTTAAAACTTTAGATGCTATTAGGAGTTTGATAAAAAGGCTTAGGAAAAAACTTCCTAAAGAGATAATTTTTAATAACCTTGAAGAGGGTTATTACATAAAATAGAGCTCTCTAATTTTTTAAAAAGCTCTTCATTTTTTTTATTTTTTTCATATCTTCTGAAGCTATATTTTGTTGTTCTTTTAAGAAATTTAGATTTCTAAAAAAAAGCTCTTCCAAATTCTCAAGCTCTTTAGAATTTAAATCTAAACTCTCTATAGTGTTGTGATTTTTGAAATAATCATTGTGCCAAACTACTAAAGCATCAGCTTTTTCATAAGAGTCTAGTGAATCAATATAGATTAATTCACTTAAAAGTTTTAAAGACCAGTCTCTTCTTTCCATGCGTCTATTAATCCTTGTACAACTTTTATAACTTGATTGATTGAATTTAGATTATCATCAACACCTGCACTAAATAGTGTCTCTATTTGATATAGATAAAGACCATCTAAATAGTAGGCAACTTCTCCTCCATCAAAATCTAAAACATTTCTAAGCTCATCAAAGATTGCAATTGATCTATTTATATAAGTAAATTTTTTTTCAACATCACCGCTATTTATTGCACTCTTTGCAAATGATAGATACTTTATAACACCTTCATAAAGTTTTAAAACAAGTACATAAGGGTCATCAGATACTGCATTTTGTTGATTATATAATTCAATCCCCATAAAATTCAACTCCAAAACAATTTATTTTTAGTATATTATATATTTACTTAAATGCAAGATGGTTTAAAAACCATCTTGTTTATTTAGATACTTGAGATTGAGCTATTAACATTTTAAGACCAGAAAAAGAGGCTTCCATTTGGTTTATCATTACTCCATACGTGGCAAATTGTTGAGCCATTGCAGCATATCTATTATCTAAAGTTGTTTCTGCCTCTTCTTTATCTTTTTTTAATCTCTCTTCTCTCTCTAGCATATTTATCTCATAATCTAAAAGAGTTTTTGTAACTCCACTAATACTAATTGCCTCATCCATAGAAGTTGCAATTCCTTTTTTATCTGGTGTTCCTGAAAATAAAGCTTCTAGCTCTTTTGTCCCATCTTTTATTGAAGCTTCAAAATCTTTTTGATTAAAAATTATATCTCCACTTCTTTCATCTAATGAAAATCCAAAATTAAATATTGATTTATCTCCTGAGCCTGTTCCAAAAAATTCATTTTTGATAGTTCCTAGCATATTTCTTAAAACACTTTTATCATCAACACTAGATTCACTACTATAAATCTCATTTTCGATAGTTGCTCTTAAGGCATTAAACTTATCGGCAAAGTTTTTCATTTGAGCAGAAAGAGTTGTTGTATCATTTTCAACATTTATTGTTGATTCAGCACCTGTTTTTGTAGCTGTTATCTTAAGTCCATCTACAATAACAGTATTAGAACCATTTGAATAATTAACTCCATCAACTTTCATTTTCATATCTTGTGCTTGTAAAACATTATATTGTTTCAAAGTTGCTTCATCAGTAGAATCTGCTTTAAATAAGCCTTTAGCTCCATCACTAACACCAAGATTATTTCCATTTACATCTTTATTATTAAAATCTATTTTATTACCTAAGCCAGTTTCTGTACTTTTTATAGATAATCTAAATCCACCATTTGAACTATCTACCAAAGAAGCTTGAACTCCACCTATTTTATTTATTTCTTCTGTAAGCTTTGTATATGACATACCATCTGTATTTATACTCTTACCATTTATTGTTAAAGTTCCTTTACCTACAATTTGGTCTTTAGAACCACTTACTATATCTGTTTGCCAAGCATCTTTTTGTGCAAGTTGTTCAACTTTCACACTTAGACTCCCAGCTTCTAAAGAGCTTAAATCATCTGAATCAAAGATAACTCCTTCACCAAAAACATTTGCACTTTTTTGATTAAAAGCATTGAAACCAGAAGTTTGATTTAAAGAGAAAATTTTAAGAGCATCTAAAAGTTCATTAACTTTTGTTGTTACATCTGAAATAACTTCTCTTTCGCTTTCAAATTTTTCAAGTTTCTTTTCCAAAGGTTCTACAGAGCCTTTTCTATCAGCAGCTCTTAATTTTTCAATTAAATCATTATTTAAAGCTCCTGCTTGTCCTTGTCCTAGTCCTAATATTCCATTCGCCATTTTTAACTCCTTATATTAAGATTATCTCTTCATTCCCAGAAGAGTTTGTATCATTTCATTTACTGATGTAATCACTTGAGCATTTGCTGTAAATGCTGCTTGAAATTTCATTAAATCTAACATCTCATCATCTGGATTTACTTTTACTACATCATTATATGAAGTTCCTAGATTCTGAGCTATAGAGTCTTGTATCTCATATGAGTAACTTGCCTCTTCTTTTTGTGATGATATCCCAACTTTTAGATTTCTATAGAATTCTACGAAAGAAGTTGCATTTTTATCATTTGGGTTTTGAGGGCCACCTTTAAAAGATAAATCAGTTTTCCATTGAATATTTGCTAAATAGTCAAGATTTTGTTGGCTTAAATCATTTACTGCATTTTTATTAAATTTTAAACTCATTACTCCAGAACCTGTAAAAAGGTTTGTATTTACAATATCTCCACCATTTGGGGGAAATGGTGCAGTATTGTGTGCATCACTCGCATTTTGACCATAAATATATTCATTCTCTCCAACTCTTATATAAGAAGAGTAAACATCTGAAAGTGTTTGAGCAAACTCATCTAGTGTATTTAGATAGTTTTGAAACTTATTATTTGGGTTAGATGTTGATAAATTTTCAACTTGAGCTTTTATGCTTCCACTAGTTAGTTTTAGCTCTTGGTCTAATATTTTTAAAACTGTATCAGTTTGGGCTATTTTGCTCTCTTTTTCATTTTTGTAAATTACTTCTCTACTGTCAGTGTTTGCACCTGTTTTTCTAGTAACACTAAAGTTTCCAGAAAAATCATTATCAACACCAGCTAGATTTGATTCAATTCTCAAATAGTTGTCACTATTTGGATACATTGGAACTTTTTTACCATTTGCATCAACTGTATATTCACCATTATGAGCAGTTACAAGTTTACTCATATTTGGGTCTTGATTTATCTTTACCATAAATGCTCTAGTTATATTATCATTATCAACTATCATGGTACTATCTGGAGTATTTGGGTCATTATCCCAATCTCCTGTTAAAGTCTCTCCAATTGTAACACTTACAGAGAACTCTTGATTTAACTTATATGTAATAACATCATCAGCATCATAAGGTGCTTTTGGTGTAAAATCTGCGTTATATTTTAAAGAGTCAAAAACAGTGCTTGAACCATCTGGATTTTGTCTAATATGATTGAATTTATCTACTTGATTTGTCAATATATCTTCTATTTCTATCTCTTTGTGAAATATATTATTTGAAACGGCAGTAACTCCACCAATTTTTATCTCATAAAAACCTTTGTCTCTATTTATATCAACATCTACATATTTTGATAGTTGAAGTTCTAATAAATCTCTTTTATCAAGTAAATCGTTTACAGATGGGTCATATTTTTCAATTTTGACATTAATATCTGCTATCTCTTTTAAAATAGCATTTACCTCTTTTATATCTGTTTTAAGTTCAGTTTTCTCAATTTGTGCTTGTTTTTGAACACTTGTATATAAGTTTTGTAAACTTTCAACAATAACTGAGCCTTGAGTTTTCATATAACTTCTGTAAACTTCAGAATTGGGGTTTGTTCTTAAGTTTTCTATAGATTGAAAATATCTATTTAAATCTACAGAGAAACCACTACTATCAGTCTCTGTGAATACTCTTTCAACTCCACCTAGCATATTTGATAATTTATCATAATAGTTTGCTTTAGTGCTTTCTTGCATAAACTTGTCATACATATATTGAGATGTTACTCTACCAATTCCATCAAAGCTAACGCCTTGACCTGTTACATGAACACCATTTAGTCTAATCTCACTTAAATCTGCAACTCTCTTTTTATAACCAACAGTATTTTTATTTGCTTGGTTGTTACTTACATTCTCAATTGCATATTTAGAAGCATTTAATCCTGTTTGTGAAACATATAATGTTGAAAACATACTTTGCTCCTTTATCTAATCTCTAAAATTATTACATTACATTTCTTAATACTAGTTTAAAATGGCCATATTGCTCTTAAAATTTTTGTACCCCATGGAACTTGCATTAAATCAGCTTCAGCACCATCTTTTTTGTAAAGCATTTTAAGGTTTGCAATTTGCGAAGAGTTGACTGAATTATCAGAGCTAATATCATAAGGTCTTATAACTCCTGTTATTATAATCTCTTGCTTTTGTCCATCAATAATAACCTCTTTATTCCCTTTTATAAAATAGTTCCCATTTTGGTAAGTTTCATCTATAATTGCTGAAATTTTTGTATCAAAGTTCTCTTTTACTTCAGTTTTTACTTTTCCTTTATCACTATCATGGCTTTGAGTATTAAAGTTTACACCAAGTACAGAGTTTGCTTTATCAGTTACATTACTAACTGTGCTATTTAGAGGATTACCACCTATAGATGCAAAAGCTCCACCGCCAAAATCATTTTTTCTATCGCTTGTTAGTTCTCTTTTATTATCACTTTTTTGAGTAAGACCTTCACTAATTACTATTTGTATTATATCCCCAACTTGTAAATCTTTTTTATCTGCAAAAAGAGATGTTCCTTGAACTGAATATAAAGAGCCTTTGTTTTTTCTTACAACTGGTGGTTCTTTTGTTACTTGTTGTGGTGGTTTTGTAAAGTCAATTTTTGGGTCTGTTAGAGTGCCACAAGATGTGAATAATAAAGAGAGTATAAACAAAAATAAAATATTTTTCATCATAATTTACCTTTTAAAATATTTTCTAAATCAACAACTACTACAATCTCTTTGAAACTTTTTTTTGTAAGTGCCATAGCTCCATATCGAATATTTATTGCATCTATATTTGTATTTGGATTTAAAACATAAACAACTTTATTTTTTACAATTTTTATATCGTTTATATTGTTTTGTCCTATTAAATCTACTACTTTTTCAACCTCTATTAGAATAAGCCTTTGAGCATCTAATCTCTCTTTTTCTATTTTCTCTTTCTCTAATTGAAGAGCTATTTTTTCACTCTCTTTTGCTTTTTCAATCTCTAAAGAGAGAAGGTTTTCCTCTTTTATTAAAAGAGATATATATATGATACCTAAAAAAAGTGTAGCAATAAAAACTATTTTTATAATCTTTGAGTTACTATTTCTTTTTTTAACTTTTACTATCATTGTCTTTTATTTTATTACAAATGTTGTAAAAAGGATATTGCTAACAACATTTGAATTTGTTTTTGTAACAAAATTTATTACATTGTTAATTTCCCCTATTAGCTCATCCTTTAAAAGGTTTTTCCCACCAACAGTTAGTAACTCTTCAGAACTTCTTGAACTAATTTGTGTAATCACAACATCAGTTATTTCTGCTAAGTAGTCTTGTACAATTTTATCAATTGTTGGATCACTACTTCTAATAGAGAAAGATAGTTTCATAATCTTTTCTCTACCTTTTGAGTCTGTAAGATTTAATACTAGCTCATTTACATCTGCTTTGAATTTTGCTTCAGCATTAGAAAGTGAAGGAGTAGATTTTACAACTTCTTCTGTATTTCCACTTGAATTTTGGTTGCTACTTGAAATTTTATTTAATAAAAAGTATGTTCCTCCCGCAACTGCCATAATAAGAATAATAATAAGCACTAATAAAACTATTAGTAAGCCTTTTCCATCTGATGATTTTTTTACAACTTCAGTATCTTCTGCCATTTCTTAGTCCCTTTTTTGTTTGTCTTTATTGTATCTTTCTAATTTTTGAATTAATCTTGATGAGTTTTCTACACTCATAGTTTTCATAATATTTGATATGTTTGCTTCCTTTAAACGGATGATTATATCAAAAACATCTTCAATTTTCCCTTCTAGTATCATTTGGTCTAAAATATCAGCAGCAACTTTTGCCTTCATAAGCTCAAAAACTCTGATAGACTTTTTTACAATTTCAGCTCTAATATCTTTTAAAGTTTCATCATTTTTCTCATATAATCTTTTTATCTCTGCTTTTTCTTGCTCAATTTTTGTAAGAATATCTTCAATCTCTTTCTTCTGTCTTTGGTACTCTTGCTCTTTTTCGTTATAAAAGTTATTTAACTCATTTTTTAACTCTAAAACTTCCATTTTCTGTTTTGTCAATGAACTGCTTGTCTCAATCGCTGCATTTAAAGTTAATGAAAAAGCTATTAATAGTAAAATTTTATTTATCAATTTTTTCCTTTAATATATTTACTTTGAATAAATTCTTCGCTTTCCAAAAGTTCAAAGTGTAAAGCATCTTTTCTCTTCTGCTCTTTCTCTTCATCTAAAATAAATTTATACTGTTCGCTCTCTTTTTGTAGCTCTATAATATCTATAAAAATCTCATCTATTTTTTTTAATAGTTGATTTTTTTTATTTAAGAGATTTTTTATCTCAAATCTTAGGCTATCTTTATGCATAGCTAAAACCATAAAATCTGAAATAGAGCCTAATTTCTCAACAGTTGCAGTATTTATTCTATGATTTAACTCTCCCATTTTTTCATCTATTGTATAAACTTCTTGTTCTAAGCTAGATTTTTCTATTAGTTTTTGTTCTGTTTGTGTCTTTTTAAGATTGTATAATTTCTTTATCATCTAGTTACCAAATATTAAAATCATATTCCATAGCTCAATTGCAAAAGTCTCAATATGCTCTCCAACCCAAGGAAGTGTAAATAAAATAAATGCTGAAACAAATATCATCTTTGGTACAAAAGATAGTGCAGCATCATTTACTTGAGTAACAGCAGAAAATATTGAAATGATAAGTCCAATAATCATGCTAACTAAAAGAGATGGTAAACCAATTAATAAAATTATTTTAACTGTGTTTTGAGCAATTGCCAGTAAATCCATATTAATCTTTTATTTTTATTGTGATTTCTAAGGTTTTATTATTTAATAATTTTGATATCAAATTAGCTATATCATCTACATTTGAACTGCTAATATCAATATTACTATTAGAACTTTGTATTTGCTGTGGTTCTATTTTATTTTGAGTAGTAATTTGACTGTTTGATATGTCTGAACCACCTAATGCTTCAATTAAATCTTGTTCGTTTAAACTGTCTAACTCCAAAAACTCATCATTCATATCTTCTCCTTTTTTACTAGTAACTTCTTCTTTACTTTCTAAATCGTTTGAGTTTACTATTTCAACATCTTTTTCTTTTAAATCTTCCTCTATAGTCTCTTCTTTTAGATTGTCAATTATAGCTATATTTTCATCTTTATTATATTGAATATCTTCGAAATTTTTATCAAAATCAAAACCTTCGAATGTTTCTACTAAATCCAAATTACAACTATCTTCTTTGAAATCTATATTTTTATCATCATCTTGTAAAACTATATTTCTAGGGGCTACACTATTTTCATTTTCACTAATAATTGAGATATTAGGGAAAATCTCATCCAAAAAGTTTGTATCTTCAAAAGTTTCACCAACAAATTCATAATCATCTTCATCATTAATAGCAGCATTTAATATATCTTGTAATAAATCTTCATCACTTTTTGAGTCATCATTTAAAATGGAGTCATCATCATAATCAAAAGATACATTATTTAAACCAAAATTATCATCAAAATCTTCTAAATTAGAGATAATTTTACTATCATCTTTTGGCATTTCAAACTCTTTTGTTGTATCTACTTCTATTAAATTGTCAAGCTCATTTATATTTATTCCAACAGGTTCTTCTAAAATAGAGTTATTAATATTCTTACTGTTTTCTTGTTCTTTACTCTCTAAAAATGATGCTAATTCATTATCTAATAGTAAATCTTCATTTTTTATTTCTAAGCTTTTATCTTTAATCTCGATAGCTTTTTTCTCATATTTCTTAATTATATAATTTGGTATCTCATCTAGCTTATCAATTGATAAATCATTCACTCCATATTGAAGAAGAAAATCTTCTTCAATGCCATCTTTTTGCTTTAGGAATTTAAATTTACTTTTTTTGATAATTTTATCTTCATCAATTAGAAAAATATCATTTGGATTAATAGTTATCTTTTCTTTTAGGCTATCAATATTTGGCAAATCTTCAATTTTAATATCTTCTAAAATAGTCTCTATTTTTGAATTTGTTAAAATCTTTTGAATCTCTTTTTTAAAGTTTTGATTTCCGTAGATAAAAATATTCAATATCTTTGCCCTATATAATTTAAAATTTTGCTTTGATTATACCTTTTTTTATTAAATTTTCGATAAAATAAAAACTAAAAATTTATGAAGGATTTTTTTGAAAATTTTTATTACTATCTCTTTACTTATTTGTTCTTTATATTCTCAAACTATTAAAGATATTTCAAATGTTATTGGAATACGAGATAACCAGCTTATTGGTTATGGACTAATTGTTGGACTTGCTGGAACTGGTGATAAATCAAAGTTTACAATGCAAAGTTTACAAAATTTGCTTACAAACTCATATATAAAAATTCCTGCTGGTTCAATAAACTCAAAAAATATCGCTGCTGTTATGGTAACAGCTGATTTACCACCTTTTTCAAGACAAGGAGATAAGATAAAAGTTACAATCTCTACAATAGGAGATGCAAAATCTATAGATTTTGGAGAGCTTTTAATGACACAATTAAAGGGAGTTGATGGGAATGTATATGCGGTTGCACAAGGTACAGTTGTAGCGAATACAAATAATAAAACAACAGGATTTATCTATGATGGGGCTACTGTTGAAAATGAGATAGAGTATGAACTACAACATGAAAAATCAATTCAATTAAGTTTATATAAAAACTCTGCAAGAAATGCTGATTTGATAGAGAAAAAAATAAATGAAACATTTGGGCAGAAATTGGCAATTGCACTTGACACTAGAACTATAGAGGTTCAAAAACCAAATAATATGTCAATTGTAAGTTTTATCTCAAAAGTTGAAAATATAGAGTTAGATTCTACATTTAGAAAAAAATTAATAATAGATGTAAATAGAGAGTCTATTGTTGCAGGTGGGGATATTGTTATTTCACCAGTTGTTATAGCAAGGGATAGCTTTACTATTAGAATTGATAAATCAGGACTAGGAGAGGTGGATTGGAATAACCCATCTATAAATAAAGGTGTTGATATTGGTGATAATGTAAGAATTGCAGATAAACCAGTTGTAGATATAAATAATGCTATGATAAATACAAAAAAAGAGCCAACTGTAGCTGATTTGGTTCGTTCTATGAAGGTTATGAAAGTACCTATGAGTGAGATTATTGATACTCTTAAGATGATAAAAGAGATGGGTGCTATTGATGTTGATATTGAGTTAAGGGGATAAAAATATGGCAGAGTTTTTAAGTCAAGATGAGATAGATGCTCTTTTGGATATTGCTGAACAAGGCGATGATATTGATGGTACAAATCCCCTTGATAAATTTACAGCAAAAGAGAAAAACTACTCAATATATGACTTTAAAAAGCCAAATAGAGTAACGTTAGATCAGCTGAAGGCCCTTACAACGATGCATGATAAAATGCTAAGAGAGTTTACAAATGATTTAAGTTCAATGCTTAGAAAAGTTGTAGATGTCAAGTTAACATCTATTGAGCAGATGACTTATGGGGAGTTTATATTATCTATTCCTCAGGTAACTTCACTTAGTACACTATCTATGAAACCACTTGATGGAAGAATAGTAATTGAGTGTAATCCTACAATCTCACACAAAGTAATTGCAGATTTACTAGGAAGTGGTGCAGTTAATACTATGGATAACCTTGATAGAGAATTAACAGAAATAGAGATAAAAGTTCTTGAACACTTTTATAAAATGTTTATTAAAATTTTATATAAGACATGGAGTGATGTTTCTAGCTTAAACTTTAAAATAGAATCAAGTGATACAAATGCAAATGCTATTCAGATAGTTTCAGATCATGATATTGTTCTTTTGGTTGTTTTTGAGATAACAATAGATGAGGATTCAGGATTTTTATCTATTTGTTATCCTATATCTTATATAGAGCCTCTTTTAAATAAAATTGTTGATAAGATTTTTAGTGAAGGTAAAAATAAAAAATTAAGTCGTAAACAAGATATAAAAACTTTAATTTCTGGTGCAAGAATGAAAATAGAACCAATAATGGCAGAGACAGAAATGACCGCTTTAGAGATATTAAATTTAAAAGAGGGAGATGTTATTGTATTTAATAAAAATGCAGAATCTTCTGATAGTATAGTATATATAAATAAAAAAGAGAAGTTTTCGGCTGTTTGTGGGATTTTAAATAATAGAAAAGCTATTGAAATTAGATCAAATCTTGATAAAGAGAAACAAGAAACACTAGAGACTCTTAGACTTATGCGAGAAGAGAGAGAACAAAAAGCAAAAGAGAATGCTGAAAATATAAAGAAGTTAATAAGCGAAAGAAAAAGTTCGAATTTCTCAATAGGCTAAATTTAGCCTATTTTTCAATACTATCTATACTCCAAAGTAGAGTCTTTCCTGCATACATTGGAATAACTTTTTCCTCTTTATATTCATAAATATTTGGAACTATAAAATCTTTTTTTATTAATTTTATAGATTTTTTATTTAGATTTAAACCATAAATTTTTTGTGCATTATTTGATATAAAATCATTTAAGTTTTCTAAAGCATTATGTTTTTCAAAAAGCTCTACTAAAACTTGAAGAGCAATAGGTGATGTAAAAACTCCAGCTGCACATCCGCAACACTCTTTTTTATGTTTTGGATGCGGAGCTGAGTCGCTTCCAAACATAAGTTTTGGATGAGCCTTTAATGCGGCATTTAAAAGAGCCTCTCTATCTTCTGGTCTTTTTGCTATAGGTTTACAAAATAGATGAGGATCTAGCATTCCACCTGCTACATCATCAAGAGTTATTAAAAGGTGATGTAAAGTCACAGTTGCATAAAGATTTGGATATTTATCAAGAAGATTTATTGCATCCTTTGTTGTTATATGCTCCATAATTATCTTTAAGTTTGGAAAATTTATAGCTAAACTTTCATAAATTGGCATAAACTCTTTTTCTCTATCCATTACAAAACCATTTGTCTCTCCGTGAATACAAAGTGGAATATTTAGTTTGCTCATATTTTCTAAGGTAGTTCTTAACACTTCTATATCCATAGATGAAACTCCTGTTTGAGAGTTTGTAGTAATTCCTGCTGGATATAGTTTTATTCCAATAATTTCATCTTTTATACTTTGTAAAAATTCAAAAGTGTAATTGTTTTGAAAAAATAGTGTCATAAAAGGGATAAAATTATCGTCTTTACTAGCTTGTATAATTCTTTGTTTGTAAGCTAATAAATCCTCTTTTGTAGTAATTGGAGGAACTAAGTTAGGCATAACTAAAGCTCCACTAAAGCTATTTGATGTAAGTGGAGCTACAAGTTTTAACATATCCCCATCTCTTAAATGCAAGTGCATATCTAAAGCTTGATTTATGATAAATGTATTTACCATTAAATAGCCTCCTCATCTTGCTCACAAGTTCTTATTCTAATAATCTTTTCAATTGAAGATACAAATATTTTACCATCTCCAATATTTCCAGTTTTAGCAGAATCAATAATAACAGCAATTACTTTATCTAGGTCTTCATCTGCAATTATTAACTCGATTTTTATTTTTGGTAAGAAGTCAACAATATACTCAGCACCTCTATAAAGTTCACTATGTCCTTGTTGTCTTCCATATCCTTTTACATCAGATACAGTCATACCAGCAACTCCAATTTGCACTAGAGCAGCTTTTACATCTTCAAATTTAAATGGTTTAATTATAGCCTCTATTTTTTTCAATATTAATCCTTTCTTTAGTTCAATTATTTTAACAAAAGTTTATTAAACTAATATTATATTAGAATGCCCGTCTAAACTCTGGATAAGCTTCTAATCCGCACTCTTTAACATCTAGTCCTTGTAACTCATCATCTTTTTTTGCTCTAATAGGTACTAATTTATTTAATATAAATAATAGTATAAAAGAGATAGGAAATACAAAAAGCCCAACGAATATAACTCCTTTTACTTGGTCAAAAAAAGAGATATTACTAACAAAAACACCAACTGCTAATGTTCCCCAAATTCCATTTATTAAATGTACAGATAAAGCTCCAACTGGGTCATCTATTCTAAATCTATCAAATGTAAAGACACCAATAACAACAAGCACTCCACCAATTGCACCAATAATTACAGCATGATATATACTCATCAAATCAGCTCCAGCTGTGATAGAAACTAAACCACCTAAACCGCCATTTAAAATCATTGTAATATCAAATTTTTTATACATTATGTACATCATAATAGCTACTGCAATTGCGCCTGCAAAACCAGCAGCATTTGTATTTAGTATTACTAAAGATACTAAATTTGCTTTATCTTTTGTTACTATTGTACCTACACTTCCACCATTAAAACCAAACCAACCAATCCATAAAAGTAAAGCACCAAGAGTTACTAAAGGTATATTAGAAGCAGGTATAATTCTAATTCCACCATCTTTAGTATATCTTCCATTTCTAGCTCCGATTAATATTAAGGCAGCCAATAAAGCCCAACCACCTGTGCTGTGGATAATTGTAGAACCAGCCAAATCATGCATAGATGAGATATCTAAGATAGTATCTTTTAGGAAATTTGATCCCCAAGTAAAATTAACTACTAATGGATATAGGATTGTAGCCATAATAAGTGTGAAAATAGCTATTGGTACAACCTTTGCTCTTTCACTAATACCACCACTCATAATGTTCATAGCTTTTCCAACAAAAGCCATTTGAAATAAAACAGTTGCATAGTTTATGTTTTTATCGTTTAATCCTTCACCAAATGCTAAAGAATAGCCAATAAGTAGAAAACATAATGATGCAATTGCAAAAATGAGAATATTTATAACTAAGACAGCACTAACATTTTTTGTTCTAACAATTCCAGCTTCTAGCATAGCAAAGCCTGGATACATAAAAACAACTAAAGTCATTGCAAACAGTACGTAGAGTGTGTCAATAATATATGACATTTCAGACATTGTTTCCATAAAGTAGTCCCTTAGAGAGTAAAATCTCCAGCGCTGGACGGGAAGTATTTTACCACATAAAATATTAAATGAATATAAAAAAATCTTTATTTATGCTTAAGTATTAAAAATTTGCAAAATATTAATAAATTATGAGTATAATAGTAACATGGCTTCTAATTAATATTTTAATTATTATAGTTGTTATATAATAAAGAAAATTTAGGAAGTTTATTAAATGATAGGACTTTTAAAAAGCAAAAAATACTCAAAAGATAACTTAATAAAAGAGCTTTTAAATCCTCTTTTAAATATAGAAAATTTGAATAAAATTTATAATAACTCAAAAATAGATCTTAATTCTTTATTAATAAAAGATGAACCTATATTACTTAGTTGTTGTAAAAAAGATTTATATAGCTCGTGCCTATGGTTACTAGAAAATAAAATAGATATTGAATTAGAAAATAGCTTAAAAGAGAGTGCAATTTTTTATGCAATATATTCAAAAGATATTAAACTTCTTGAAACTTTAATAGATTTTGGAGCCAACTTAAACCACTTAAATATTAAAAATAGAACAGTTCTTCAAGAGTCAATTCATAATGCAAATAAAAAAATAGTAAGATTCTTAATACAAAAGATAAACTCTTTTACAAACTGTGATATTAATGGAAACAATGTACTTTTTGATGCAATAATTAGTGGAAATATTAATATTATAAAAAAATTGGTATCTTTGCAAAAAATTGATTTAAACCACAAAAATATAGCTGGAAATACTATATTGCATCTTGAAAACTGCTATAAGAATATAGATTTGGCTCTTTATTTATTAAATCAAGGAGCTGACCCAACAATTCCTAATAGTAAATCTATTAGCTATTTGTTTTTTGCTGTTACAAAAGGTTTGAGTGCTTTTAATTTTATAAAAAGAGCTAGTGAATTAGGGTTTAATTTAAATCAAAAAAATAGCGAAAATAAAAATATTTTAATGAAAGCAGTTGAACACTTTTTACAAGTTATAAAAACAAATCAAAAAGAGAGCCAATCTGAACTAATAAAAGAGTTAGTACATCAAAATATAAATGTACAGTCTATTGATAACAATAATGAAACAATATTTTTTAATATTACAAGAAGTTTTGATAGAGATTTAATACATTATTTGTTAAATAATTTAGAAAAGCTAAATTTAAATAGGCAAAATATAGATGGTTTGACAGTTTTAACTATTCTAATTTTAAATGGAATTGCAAATATGGATTTAATCAAGCTATATATTGAAAAAGGTGCAAATTTAGAGTTTAAAAATAGAGATAATGTTTGTGTGATTGAAGCTCTTATAAATATTATATTACATTTAGAAAATGAGCAGAACTTAGAGTTGATTTACAAAGAAAATTTAAATCAAAATGCCCAATACAAAGATATATTAGAAGCCTTAACAAAGAATTATAATCTTGATTTTAACAGATTAAATTCAAAGAATGAACCACTATTTTTTGCTAGTTTATTAAATTTCAACTTCTCATTATTTAAGATTATGCGAACTAAAAATCTACAAATTAATGCAACTGATATAGATGGAAATAATATTATTTTTCATCTTTTAGAAAAAGATTTAAGAAATAGAGTTGAAAATCGAAGAGTTTTACTAAATACTATAAAAAATTTAGTTGTTGCTGGAGTTGATATAGATGCCAAAAATGATAAGGGTATTACAGCTTTGGAGTTTGCTATTTTAAATGAAAAAGATGATATTTTAAAACTTCTTTTGGATTTAAGAGCTAATACTAATTTAGTAGATGAAAAAGGTAGAAATATTATTCATATGACAATTTTCAAAGATAAAGAAAAGTATATAAAAACTGTATCTCAATATAATAGTATAATTTTAGATCAAGCAGATAGTTTTGGTACAAAACCAATAAACTATGCTGCTTTTATGGGCAAAAAGAGTGTTGTTTTAGAACTTATTGATTTGGGTGCATCTATAAACAACTCAAACAAAAAGTCACCAAATATTATAGAGTTTTTAAAAAGATATCATAAAAATATTTTGAATTTAACTCTAGGAGTTGATGATTTAAATAGTAGGTCAAATTTAAATAAATTGGCAGAAAATATGATTTTAGAGTTTGAAATAGGTATATCAAAAGAGTAGTTTAATATAAACTACTCTTTTGATTTTAATAAATCTCTTGCACAATTTCCCATAAAATCTTCTAGTTCAATATTTGCACCATTTAATAGTAAAAAATCTTTACACTTTTTCTTATTATATAAAATAGAGTAGATTAGGGCAGAAGTGCCTATTTCATCTTGAATATCAATATCTAAACCGCATTTTAAAAGTATATCTAAAGCTTTAGTATCATCTAAACAAACAGCAAAATTAAGTGCATTTAAATGATAATTTACATTATGACTAACTCTTAAATCAAAAAGAGTTTTAATGTACTCATACTTTTTATTTAATATTGCAAAATACAAAATATTTCTTCCCTTGCAATCTCTATAATTTATATCTAAAATATTTAAACTAAACAATCTAATCAAAGTTTCCCATTCATCATTCTTTATTAAATTGTTAAAAATATCGATAGTTTTACTCAAATCAAGTCTTTTCCCCAAAAGAGTGTTATTGCACAAAGTTTCTCCTTTTATTTTTTGGTTCTTAAAAAAAACCAAGATATATAAATGATAATGAGTATCATAATATACAAAACTTTAAAGTTAATTTAAATTTTTACTGTTTTGATAAGATTTTATAGATAAAAATGGTTCATTATAGAGTTAATAATACAATAAATAAAACTGGTGGAGTAATAATTAATCCAAATTTACTATATTGAGCAAAAGATATTTTTACCCCTTTTTGTGCTAAAACATAAAGCCATAATAAAGTTGCTAAACTTCCAAATGGTGTCATTTTTGGTCCTAAATTACAACCAATAATATTTGCATATATCATAGCCTCATTTCCTATATCTTTTAAAGCTATATCCATTATCATAATTGTTGGCATATTATTCATTATAGCACTTAGAAATGCCGCTATAAAACCTGTTCCTAAAACTGCAACTGTATCATTTTGTTGAGATAAAAGTTTTAAAATAGTGTTTAAATACTCTGTGAGTCCTGCGTTTTTCAATCCATACACAACAATATAAAGTCCAATACTAAACCAAACAACTTGCCATGGAGCATCTTTTATTATCTTTTTTGGCTCAACGGTTTTTACTACTGTTGCAATTAGTAAAAAAACTATTGCTCCACCTAAGGCAAATATAGAGATTGGTAGATTAAAGATATCTCCTATAAAATAGGAAACTAGTAGAAGAGTTAAGAAAAACCAAGAGAAATAAAATAGTTTTAGATTCTTAATAACAGATTTTGGCTCTTTTAACAAAGTTATATCTACACTTTTTGGTATATCTTTTCGCAAAATAATCCATAAAAAGAGTGTAGATATAGCAATACTTACAATAAAAGGAGTAATCATATCAAAGAGATATTTTGCAAATCCAATATTAAAATAGTTTGCTGTTACTATATTTGTAAGATTTGAAAATACAAATGGTAGTGAAGCGCTATCACTTATAAATCCACCAGCAAGTAAAAAAGCAACTATTGTTTTAAGGTTTAAGTTTAATACTCTCATTTTTGCTAAAAGTATTGGAGTTAAAATAAGTGCTGCTCCATCATTTGCAAAAAGTGCTGAGACAAAAGCACCTAATAAAATTGAGTAGATAAACATTTTTATGCCACTTCCATTTGAGAATTTTGCCATTTGTAAGGCTGCCCATTCAAAAAACCCTATCTCATCTAAAACAAGAGACAAAATAATAATTCCAATAAATGCTAAAGTTGCATCCCAAACAATAGAAGTAACATCTAAAACATCACTAAAACTTACAACTCCAAAAATTAAAGCTATAAATGCACCTATAATTGCACTAGTTCCTATTTGCAAACCTTTTGGTTGCCAAATTACAAATATAAGAGTTATTAGAAAAATTGTACTTGAGAGGATCATTTAACAAGCTTTAATAAGTATTGGAGTATCCATATTTAAACTATTAATCTCTTTTAATATTAATTTTTTAAATTCATCTATTTTGCTATTAATACTATAATATGCCCATTTACCCCTTCTTTCTACAGTTAAAAATCCACTATCTCTTAAAATTTTTAAGTGTCTTGAAACTCTTGATTGAATCATAAGAAATGAGCTTTCTATATCACAAACACAAACTTCTCCATTTTTATCTATAAAGTTTAGTAATCTAACTCTTGTTTCATCATTTATTGCTCCACTTAATTGTAAAAAATCTTGCATTTTTATCCTTTAATCAACTCAATAATTTCATCAATAGTTAAAACCTTTCCAGTAGATTTTACAACTTTATCAATTACAAGTGCTGGAGTGCTAATTACATTGTAATTCATAATTTCAACTATATCTTCAACTTTTTCAATCTCATAAAACCCATCTAGTTTTGCAACCGCTTTTTTTGTGTTCTCTTCAAGATTTTTGCACTTTGCACACCCTGTACCTAATATCTCTATTTTCATATCTATCCTTATTTTTGATTTCCAAAAAGTATTATAGAAGCTCCTAAAACTGCTATTAAAGAGCCTATTATATCCCATTTGTTAAAACTCTCTTTTTCAACTAAAACTAACCATACTAGAGAGCTTATAATATAAATTCCACCATAAATTGCATATACTCTTCCTGCATGTTCCACATCAATTTTTGTTAAAATATATGCAAAGAAAATCAAAGAAACAACTCCTAAAAAAAGCCACAAAGAGCTTCTTTCTAGTCTAAAATATGACCAAAAGGCGAAGCATCCTAAGATCTCAAAAAAAGCAGCAATAAAAAAAACTCCTAAATTTCCTAACATTCTTATCCTATTAAGTAGTTAAATATATATCCAGCCATAATAATAGCACAAGTAACTACTCCAAAAAATATCGCTATTAATTTTAAACTTATTACTCTTCTTAAAATCATAGCTTCAGGAAGACTAACCGCAACAACTGCCATCATAAATGATAGTGCTGTTCCCATTAAAACTCCTTTTTGAGTTAAAACTTCAATTAGAGGTAAAATACCAGCTGCATTTGAGTACATAGGAACTGCCATAACAACTGCAACTATTGGTGCATACCAAACATCTCCACCAGCATATTTTTCTATAAATCCAGCTGGAACATATCCATGAATAAATGCACCAATTGCTATACCAATAATTACATATATATATAGTTTTTTAAATATATCTTTTGTATATTCAAAAGACTCTTTTACTTTAGCTTTTAGAGTAGTTTGGCTATTTTCAATACTATTGCAACAGCTATTTAGTGGTTTAACCTCAATTAAAACCTCTTTTTCTAAATTTAAAGCTCCAATTAAAAGTCCAGCACAAATTGCTATAAGTAGTGCAAAACCAATATAAAATAGAGTTATTTTTAAACCAAAAATTGAGAACAACATAGCTATTACAACTGCATCTCCAAGTGGTGCAGAGATTAAGTAGCTAAAAGTAACTCCTAAAGGAATTCTTGCTTGAAGAAAACCTATAAATAGTGGAATTGCACTACAAGAACAAAAAGGTGTTGTCATGCCAAAAAGTGCTGCAAATATATGCCCTACAATTTTATGTTTTCCACTTAAATAGTCTCTTACTTTTTCAACAGGAAGATAGCTTCTTAAAAATGTAACAATATAAATAATAGCTATAATTAAAATAAATATTTTAAT
Source organism: Aliarcobacter trophiarum LMG 25534 (assembly GCF_003355515.1). Classification (NCBI taxonomy): domain Bacteria; kingdom Pseudomonadati; phylum Campylobacterota; class Epsilonproteobacteria; order Campylobacterales; family Arcobacteraceae; genus Aliarcobacter; species Aliarcobacter trophiarum. The sequence continues at coordinate 196,634 of NZ_CP031367.1, forward strand.
AGTATCATATATAAAAAAGTGTAGGGCCTCGCCAAAATGGCTACCTTTTTCAAATCCAAACTTATCAAAAACTAGAATTGCACTTAGATTTACAAGCCAATCAAACATCTAATAGCTCCTTAACTTTTGGAAGTAATATCTCTTCTATCTTATTATATGTATCTATAAATGCATCAAAATCTTTTCCATCTGGATCAGAAAATCCAATATGTATTGTTTTTACTACTTTTGGAAATATTGGACAGTTCTCGTTTGCATGGCTACAAACTGTTACTATTAAATCATATTCATTATTTATTACAGTTTCAAGAGTTTTTGAATAATACTCCTCTTTCCAGATACCTTTTTCTATAAGTAGCTTTTTTGCATTTGGGTTTACTTTACCACTAGCTTTTACTCCACTACTATTTGCAGTAACTCCATTTAATTTAGCATTTATTAACGCTTCCGCGATAATACTTCTACAAGAGTTACCTGTACATAATATCAAAACTTTTTTATCCATTTTATCTCCAATTTTAAAAGTAGAGAATAATATCCAAATAGAGATTAATATATCAATATATCTTGATATATTAATTTAGACTATTTTGCTTTAAATACTTTCCAAGCCGAAATTAGAAGTATAAAACCTAAAAGTAAAGTTATATATTGTGAATTTACATATTCTAACAGTAAAGAACCAATAAATGCACCAATAACTGAACCAAAGATCATAAATAAAACAAAACTTTTCTCTTTTAAAATCTCTTGTAAATGCCATAATCATAGTAGGAAGACTAATACATAAAGAGATACTGCCTGCTAATTTTGGTTCTATTCCAAAGAGTAAAATTAAAGTAGGAATTATAAACTCTCCACCAGCAACACCTAAAACTGCTGCAATAACTCCAATTAATACTCCAGCGATAACTCCACTTATAAATAAAATTATATTATTCTCAAATAGAGGTTTTGAAGCTTCTAAAGAACTATGACCAAAAATCATAGAAAACGATAAAAGAATAAGTAAAATCAAGATAATCTTATTTAGAAACTCTTGTTTTATTTTTAAAGCATAATTTGCACCAAGATAAGCGCCAAAAAGACTTCCAATCAAAATATTTATGATCACACCAAGTTCAGGTAATATTAAATCAAATCCAATAGTATTACTTCTAAAAATTAAAGAAAAGAGTACAACACATAAAGATATAACTTTGTTTATAATAACAGCAGTAATTGTTCCAAAAGAAAAAAATCCAACTAAAATTGGTAATCTAAATTCTGCTCCACCAAGGCCAATAAGTCCACCTAAAGAAGCAACTGCACCACCACTTAAAAAGGAGAATAGGTTTCTATTTTTTGCCATTTTTATAATCTTTTTTAGAGTTTAATAATTTTGGTCATCTTCCAAAATCCCATCTTTTAGAGTATAAATATAAGTTTCTACCTCAACTTCATCGTATCTTTCAACAATTATAGGTGTTCGTACAAACTCTTCACCTTCAAAAATATCAAGGTTTTCCCAATGGTTTATTAAATTATCAGAGTAGAATAAAAACCCATGAATAGTATCATTTCCCAATTCAAGCCTAATTCCAGGATAGCCCATTCCTGCACTCCAACCAGCATCTACTAGTTTACCTTTTACAGTTGCAGGGACAAATTTTCCTACAATATCTTCTAAAACATAAGCATTTGGGCAGTTTGGCATAAGTGTACCATATACAAAAAGTGAATCTTTCAAATTATTCCTTAAGATTTAAAGAGAAATTAGATGAGGTTTTCTCATCTAATCTATTTGTTAGTTGTTTTAAAATCCTCTTTTATTTTCTCTTTTAGCTTATCAATAGTGAATCCAAACTCTTCAAAAAGCTCACCAGCTGGTGCACTTGCTCCAAAACTATCCATTCCAAATACTACATCTGCAAATTTATAGTACTCAAGTCCACGTGCTGCTTCAACCGCATAAACTCTTGTGTTTGGGTCTATTATTTTTTCTATATACTCTTTTGTCTGTTCTAAAAGTAGATCAAAGCAAGGAACAGAAACTATATTTGCAATTATTCCCTCTTTTTCTAAGGCACAAGCAGTTTGAAGAGCTAAAGTTACCTCACTACCACTTGCCATTATTGTAATATCTGCATTAGCTCTTTGTTTTAGTAAATATCCACCATTTTCAACATCTCCGTAAACTCTATCATCCTTTAAAACTTTTAAACCTTGTCTTGAACATACAAATGCTGTTGGACTTTGCATAGTAAGTGCTTTTTTCCATGCTTTTATATTTTCACTTGCATCTGCTGGTCTAAATGTATAAAAATTTGGTAAAGCTCTAAATTGACTTAAATGTTCTATTGGTTGGTGAGTTGGTCCATCTTCTCCAACTCCTATACTATCATGTGTCCAAATAAAATGTTGTGGAATATTTGCTAAAGCCGCAATTCTAGCACTAGGTTTTAGATAATCACTAAAAACAAAAAATGTAGCACTATAAACTTTAAATAGTCCATATAAATTCATAGCATTTACCATGGCAGCCATTGCATGTTCTTTTATACCAAAATGGATATTTCTACCATTTGGAAAATCTCCCATATTTTTCAATTCTGTTTTATTTGATGGTGCTAAATCAGCACTTCCACCTAAGAAGCTAGGAATTGCACTTGCAATTGCATTTAAAATTTTATGATTTGAATCTCTTGTAGCAACACTGCTTCCCTCTTCAAAAGTAGGATATATAATCTTACTATAATCTGGATTTTGTAGCTCCTCTATTTTTTTAGTAGCTTCATTGCTTAAACTATCTCTCCAAATATTCTGTGCTGTACTTCCTATAATTAATTTATCAAAGGCACCTTTTACATCAGCTGGTACAAAAAACTCCTCATCTGGGTTAAACCCAGCTTTTATTTTTGCTTGTTTTATCTCATCAACTCCTAGTGGTGCTCCGTGTGAATGGTGACTTCCCTCAAGAGTAACCGCTCCTTTTGCAATTACTGTTTTTGCAATAATAAGTACAGGTTGAGTTGATTTTTTAGCTTGAATAAAAGCTTTATCAATTTGGTCAAAATTATGTCCATCTATTTCAATTACTTCAAAATCTATTGCTTGAAATCTTTTTTTAACATTTTCACTCCAAGCAATACTTGTATCACCTTCAATAGTTATTGAGTTGCTATCATAAACTATTACAAGATTATCAAGTTTCATATGCCCAGCACTTGCAGTTGCTTCATAAGAGATTCCTTCTTGTAAATCTCCATCTCCACAAAGACAATATACTTTATGGTTTATTACATCATTTCCTAATAAATTTTGTGCATATTTAGAAGCCATTGCAAAACCAACTGCATTTGCTACTCCTTGCCCTAATGGACCTGTTGTTATTTCGATTCCGTGAGTATGTCCAAATTCAGGATGCCCTGGTGTTTTTGAACCAGATTGTCTAAAGTTTTTCATATCATTTACAGATACATCAAATCCCCATAAATGAAGTAAAGAGTAAACCAGACCAGTTGCATGTCCACCTGAGAATACTAACCTATCTCTATTTAGCCACTTTTCATCTGCTGGATTTATATTTAAGTGTTTGCTTAAAACTGTTGCAATATCTGCTAAACCCATAGGAGCTCCAGGGTGTCCAGAGTTCGCTCTTTGTACCATATCAGCAGCTAAAAATCTTATAGTATCTGCTTGTTTTTGTAGAAGTTCTTTTGACATTATTTATCCTATATTATTGAAGTTTTTTGAAAAATTAAATAGATTATATCTAAAAACTGTTTAATCTTTTTTTTCAGATAAATTTAATAAACTCTTCTAAAAATAAAGTAAGAGTAAAAAATGACAAAAGAGCAAAATAGAGTAATTTGGGCTTTAATAATATCATCATCACTTATTTTGGCAATTACTATGGGAGCTAGACAAAGCCTTGGGCTTTTTGTAGAACCCCTTCACAATAATAGCTCTTTTGATATAGTAACTATTAGTTTAGCTTTGGCTATTGGACAATTAACTTGGGGATTTGTACAACCATTTTTTGGTGCAATTGCATATAAAAAAGGCTCTCTTGGAGTTTTGATTTTTGGTTCTATTTTAATGTTTATTGGTTTACTCTTAACTCCTTTTATTAAAGGTGAATTTACTTTAATTATATTTTTTGGAGTTTTAATCTCAGCTGGAGCAGGAGCAGGTGCATTTTCTATACTTATTGGGACAGTTTCCAAATCAATTCCAAATCATAAAAGGTCTTTTGCTGCTGGATTTATAAATGCAGGGGGCTCATTTGGACAGTTTGTTTATGCACCAATTACTCAAGCTTTTATAAATATTTTTGGCTGGGTTTGGGCATTAATAGCTCTTGCTTTTTCAACTCTTATTACAATTCCTTTAGCAAGAAAGCTTACAAAAAAAGAGAAAACTGTTGAAAAAATAGAAGATGAAAATAGTACAAAACTAAAAGAGCAGATATTTATAGCAATAAAAGATAAAAGCTATATATTTTTAAATCTAGGATTTTTTACTTGTGGTTTTCATGTTGCTTTTCTTACAACTCATCTTCCAGGAGAAGTAGTACTTTGTGGACATAGTGCAAATGTATCTGCTTTCTCTTTGGCATTAATTGGGTTTTTTAATATTTTTGGAAGTTTGTATGCTGGATATTTGGGAACAAAATTTAAAATGAAATATATTTTATTTGGAATATATTTTTCAAGAGCTTTAATGATTATTGTTTATATCTTAAGCCCAAAAACAGAGCTTACTTTTTATATATTTGCAATATTTATAGGTCTTACATGGCTAGCAACAGTACCACCAACTGCTGGAATTGTTGGAAAGCTTTTTGGTACAAAATATTTGGGGACTCTATTTGGGCTTACTTTACTATCTCATCAAATTGGAGCTTTTTTAGGTGCATATTTGGGTGGTTTAGCTGTTTCATTTAGTGGAAATTTTATTTGGATGTGGTATTTAGATATTGTTTTAGCGCTTCTTGCTGCTTTTATAAATTTACCAATAAAAGAAGAAAGTATAAAATAGTGTTTATTTTTTTGTTATAATTATTCAATTATTCAAAAGGTATTTAAGATGAGACTATTTTTTCTTATACTTCTTTTCTTTAATTTTGTTTATTCAAGCCAAGAAATAGCATTTTCAAACAGCAGTAAAGAGTATATAGATAAAAATATTTTTAATATAGCAATTACAAAAAATTGGTATCCTTTTAGCTTTAGGGGAGATAAAGGGGAAGCTTCTGGTATCTCTTCTGAGTATTGGGATTTAGTAGTACAAAAATTGGGATTAAAGACAAATAATATATTTTATGATAGCTTTTATGATCAACTAGAAGCTTTGAAAGCTGGAAAGAGTGATATTATTTTTAGTGCAGGAGATAGTAGCACTTTAAATAGATCCTTTGCAACATTTTCAAAAGAGTATTTAATTTTTCCAATCTCTATTGCCACAAAAAAAGATGAAAATTTTATAGAGAGTTTTAATGAAATTAAAGATAAAAAAATAGCAGTTGGAAATAACTTTACATCACATAATATTTTAAAAGAACACTACTCTAATATAGATTTTATACTAGTAGATAATCCAAAAAGTGGATTGGAAAAAGTCTTAAATGATGAGGCTTTTGCTTATATAGATGTTAAGCCTGTTCTTACATATAATATTGCTAAATTTGAGTTCGATGAACTAAAAGTTAGTGGTAATAGTGGTTTTAACTACTTATTAAAAATTATGGTTAGAAATGAACATAAAGAGTTAATTCCTTTAATAAATCAAGCAATTGATAGTATTGATAAAAAAGAGCTAGATGAGATTGTTTTAAAATGGAACAATGTACAATTTCAAAGCTTTATAGACTATAAAACAATACTATTTTTAGTTGTAATTATTTTTTTAGGAACTTTAGCTTTTACACATAGAAATGTGACATTAAATATTTTAAATAAAAAACTTTTAAAAACTGTAGAAGATAAGACAAAAGAGTTACAAAATTTAAATAAAAACTTACAAAATATGGTAAATGCAAAGACAAATGAGTTATTAGAAAAAGATGCTATTATAAATCAACAATCAAAAATGGCAGCAATGGGAGAGATGCTTGAAAATATAGCTCATCAGTGGAGGCAACCATTATCTATAATCTCAACTATTGTAACTTCAATGAAGCTAAAGAAAGAGTTAGGAATGCTACAAGATGATGAGTTTGTAAGAAATATGGATATGATAAATAAATCATCTCAACACCTATCAAATACCATAGATGATTTTAGAAACTTTTTTAAAGTTGAAAAAGAGAGTATAGAGTTTGACATTTCTAAATCTATCGAAAAGGCTATCTATCTTTTAAGTAGTAGGATTGAAAATCATGATATTAAAATAGTTCAAAACCTATCAACTGTTTACATAACTAGTTATGAAAATGAGTTTATTCAGGTACTAATAAATATTTTAAATAACTCAATAGATATTTTAAAAGATAAAAATCAAAATGATAGATATATTTTTTTAGATCTTTATACAAAAGATCAAAATGTGGTTTTAAAAATAAAAGATAGTGGTGGAGGGATTGATAATAGTTTAATATCACGAATATTTGAACCATATTTTACAACTAAATATAAAAGTCAGGGTACTGGAATAGGACTTTATATGTCTATAGAGATTATTTCAAAGCATTTAAATGGGGAATTAACCGTTACAAATCAAGAGTTTAGTTATAAAAATTCTAGTTTTATTGGAGCAGAATTTACAATTAAAATTCCTATAAGATAAGTTTCTTTTATAATTATATTATTAATAAGCTAGTATAATTCAAAACAAATTTTATAAAGGTAAATGATGTCAGTAAAAAATAGGTTGTGGTTATTATCAACAGTATTACTTGTTGGTATGTTGATTATTGGTTATATTGGTTTTCATAGTGCAAAAACATGGGCAAATGATATTGAAGAGGTAGCTGAACAAAGAGTTCCGATAATTTTGGCACTGGCTGATTTAGATAAAGAGAGAATGGCTATTAGATCTACTGTATATGAATTTACTTATATTTATCAAGAGTACAATACAAAAGAGAATTTAGAAAAAGTACAAAATACAAAAAATGCAATTTTTTCAAGTATACAAAAACATTGGGATTTTTTTAAAAGCACTCCTAGAAAGACAAAAGCAGGACAAGATGCATTTGCTGGTCTTGAAGAGGCATTTAATAACTGGAGAGCTTCTCATGATAAGCTAGATGGTTTTATAGCAAAAACGATAGAAAATATTGGAAATAAAGATGCACAAGAGAGATATGTAGATAGTTATCAAGAGGAGATTAAAAATCTTATTGTAGTTTCAGATAAATTTTCACAACTTTTAAATGAACAAAGAGGAAGAACTTTTAAATTCTCTACAAATATGATAGCACAATCTGTTTCTAGTGCAAATACTTCTATTTATGTGATAATTTCAGTATTTATTGTAGTTTCAATTATCGCTTTAATATTTGTATTTATTACAATAAATCTTATTATTTCATCTTTAAGAAAGATTAAAGTTGGAACACTTAGTTTCTTTGATTTTTTAAATCATAAAACAAATTCAAGTGAGCTTATAGATATAAAATCAGATGATGAGTTTGGAGCAATTGCTAAAGTTGTAAATGAGAATATTAAAAATACAAGTGAAGGAATTAAAAAAGATAATCAATTTTTAAGTGATGTTGAGAGATTTGTAAAAGAGCTTTCAAGTGGGAATATGTTGGCAAAAATTGAAAAATCAAGTGATACTCCAAATCTAATAGCCCTTAAAAAGCTTTTAGATGAGCTTCAACACTATTTAGAACATACAATAGCAAGAGATATAAATAAGCTTTTAAGTGTTATTGAGAGTTTCAAAAAACACGATTTCACAGCTAGATTCCCAACTCCTTATGCAAAAGTAGCAGTTGCTATGAATGAGTTAGGTGATGAGATATGTGAACTTTTAAAACAGTCTTTAAATGTAGGATTAATGCTTCAAAATAGCTCTGATGAGTTGCTTGAAAATGTTGAAATACTAAATAAAAGTTCAAATAGTGCAGCAGCTTCACTAGAAGAGACAGCAGCAGCTCTTGAAGAGATTACTAGCACTGTTGTAAGCAATGCAAATAGTGTTGCACAAATGTCAAAATACTCAAATGAAGTTAGTAACTCTGCCAAAAAAGGTCAAGAGATGGCAAATCACACAACAGAAGCTATGGATGAGATAAATAATCAAGTAAATAGAATAAATGAAGCTATTAGTGTAATTGACCAAATAGCATTTCAAACAAATATATTAAGTTTAAATGCAGCAGTAGAAGCAGCAACAGCAGGAGAGGCAGGAAAAGGTTTTGCAGTTGTTGCACAAGAGGTAAGAAATCTTGCAAGTAGAAGTGCAGAAGCTGCAAAAGAGATAAAATCTCTTGTTGAAATTGCAACTTCAAAAGCAAATGAAGGAAAGAATATCAGTTTTGAGATGATAGAGGGTTATACAGAGTTATTAGGAAATATTGAGAAACAGACACAAACTATAAATGAGATAGCACTAGCAAGTAAAGAGCAAGAAGCAGGAATTACTCAAATCAATGACGCAGTAACTGGACTTGATCAACAAACTCAACAAAATGCTGAAATAGCAGCAAATACAAAAGAGATAGCTTCAAAAGCTTATGAAATCTCTTTAAAAGTTGTTGAGGATGCAAACTTAAATGAGTTTATAGGAAAAGATGAGATAAAACAAAAACATAAAAGCTCAGCTACTCCTATAAAAAAAGAGGATACTACAAAAATTATAAAATCTGAAATAAAAAAAGAGATAGATAAAACTGTAAAACAAAAAGAGATAAAATCATCTTCAAATGATGATGAGTGGGAGAGTTTCTAAAATTTAGATGGTAATTTCCCATCTAAATTTGATAAAGATTATGTCAAACACTATTTTATATGAGATAAATTTAGAAAACATTCAAGATAGTACAACTTTAAACTATATTTATAACAACAAAACAGATAACTATTATCTTAGCTCAGATTTTACAAAAGAGTTCTATATTACTCAAGCAAAAGCTGGTTTTATATCAACTTCAATCTATATTAAAGATAGTTTCTATCTTCTTCCTGAGATTCAATTTGAGTATGCAGTATTAGATTTTAAAAATCTTCATATTAGTAAAAAAGTGGAGAAACTTTTAAATGAAAATAGTTTTAGATTTGTTGTAAATAGTGATATAAATCTAGTTTTAGAAAAAATCAACTCTTACCATAAAGATAGTTGGCTTTGTGATAGATATAGAGATTTGATTTTAGATTTATATAAAAATCCAGATGATGATTTTGAAATTTATTCGGTTTTATTATATTATCAAGATGAGATTATAGCTGGCGAAATAGGGTACAAAATTAAAACAACATATACCTCACTTAGTGGTTTTTCAAGTAAAGATAGAAAATTTAATAACTGGGGAAAACTTCAACTTGTTTTATTGGCAAAATATTTAGAAGAAAATGGGTTTAGTTTTTGGAATTTAGGACACCCTTATATGCAATATAAGTTTGATTTGGGTGCAAAACTGTATAAAAGAGAAGCTTTTTTAAGAAAATGGTTAAAGAAGATTAGTAGTTAATAGATACATAAAAACTAAATTCACACTCATCATTTAAATCAATAAAATCAAGGCTTTCATAAATTGCAAATGATGGTTTGGTTGTTGTTTCATATTCACTTTTTGGTAACCACTCATGATAAACCCACTGAATAAAAGGTAGAAGATCTTCACTTTTAGCTTTTAAATCAAATTTAGCGTAAACCCCCTCAGCAATTTTAAACTTTGGAACTCTATCACTTCTTATGTTTTTATCATCATCTACAATTATACAGGCTATATATTGACACTCATCAAGTGGAGTGATAGTTGGATTATCATGAAAAAGAGCTGCTCTTTTATATGATTTTATACTGTTTGTTAAAACCCAAGTTTGAAGTTTTTGCCAAGTATCTTCAATATTTTTGTTATAACCTCTATTTCTTATATAGTAGCTCTCTATAGATTTTTGTTTTACTATTGTAGGAATTATATTTTCAAAATTTGCTTTTGACTTCATAGCAATTTTTGATTGTTTTATAATCTCATTTGAGTACTCTTTATATCCACCTTGTTTCCACTCTTTTGGACTCATTCCAAATCGCTCTTTAAAAATTTTTATAAAAGAGGATTGAGAAGAGTATCCACAAGAGTTTACAATACTTGAAATAGTTGAGTATCTATTTGTAAGAAGTAAATTTGAAGCTTTTTGAAGCCTTATAGATTTAATACTCTCATATATATTTCTTCCAAAAATTTCTTTAAAAATACGGTGCATATGAAATTTACTAACACCTAAATCAATACTTAGCTCTTCTATATCAATGTTTGTCTCAATATGAGTATAGATATAATACATAATATCATTTGCTATTTTTGTTCTTTTTTCTAAAGTCTCTTTTTTCATAAGATTATTTTATCAAACTTTAGATAAAATTAGCACTAAACAACAATTAATAAAGCACCAAAAAGGTAGAAGAAAATATAAAATTTTCCTAAAATGCGGTACTTTAAACAAGTGTTAATAAATACTTAAAGGAGAAATGTGGAAGCCTTAATACAAGCAATATTTAGCTTTTTAATAATTATGGGAATAGTTTCAACTATTCTTTTGGTTATTGGATTTTTGCTAAAAGCAAAAGGGGTAACGTTTGTTGAGTTTTTTCCAAAAAAACCTGAACCTTTACAGCCTCAACAAGTGATTTACAATAATGTTATTTCTCAAGCACCAACAAATCCTTATGGAATTGATGCTAGAAAAGTAGCTGCAATTATGGCCGCGATTGAGCATCATACAAAGGCAAAGGCATAATATATGGCAAAAAAATATATTGATATTATGGATACTACCTTTAGAGATGGATTTCAATCTGTTTTTGGTGGTAGAGTTTTAATGAATGATTTTTTCCCAGCAGTTGAAGCTGCTAGAGATGCTGGAATAACTCATTTTGAATTTGGTGGAGGAGCTAGGTTTCAGTCTTTATTTTTCTATCTAAATGAAAATGCATTCGATATGATGGATAGGTTTAGACAAATTGTAGGACCGGATGCAAACTTACAAACTTTAGCAAGAGGTATAAATACAGTTATGCTTGATACAGGAAGTAGAGAGCTAATTGACCTTCATGCTAAACTTTTTGCTAAACATGGAACTACAACTATAAGAAATTTTGATGCATTAAATGATGTACAAAATCTTGAATACTCTGCACAATGTATAAAAAGTCATGGTTTAAAACATGAAGCAGTTGTAACACTTATGGATTTGCCACCAAACTGTTTTGGAGCACATGATGTAGCTTTTTATGAGAAAACTTTAAGAAATATTTTGGATAGTGGTTTACCATATGACTCTATATGTTTTAAAGATGCAAGTGGTACAAGTAGTCCTAATAAAGTTTTTGAAACTATCAAGATGGCTAGAAAACTTTTGGGAGAGAAAGCTCATATTAGGCTTCATACTCACGAAACTGCTGGAGTTTCAGTTGCTTGTTATTTAGCAGCACTTGAAGCTGGAGCAGATGGAATAGATTTGGCAGCTTCTCCAGTTAGTGGAGGAACATCTCAACCAGATATTTTGACTATGCTTCATGCAACAAAAGGTATGAATTATGATTTAGGTGGTTTAGAAATAAATAAGATTCTAAAATATGAAGAGGTTTTAGCTGATTGCTTGAAAGATTATTTCCTTCCACCTGAAGCTACACAAGTTTCACCACTTATCCCATTTTCTCCAATGCCTGGAGGTGCTTTGACTGCAAATACTCAAATGATGAGAGACAATGGGACACTACATAAGTTCCCTGAAGTTATAAAAGCTATGCAGGAAGTTGTTGTTAAAGGTGGATTTGGTACAAGCGTAACTCCTGTATCTCAATTTTATTGGCAACAAGCATATGCAAATGTTATGTTTGGACCATGGAAGCAGATAGCTCCTGGGTATGGAAGAATGGTTTTAGGATATTTTGGTAAAACGCCAGTTGAAGCAGATAGTGAAATTATAAAACTAGCAAGTGAGAAATTAAAATTAGAACCAACAACTTTAAATCCTTTGGATATTGCAGATAAAGATCCGAAGAAAAAAATTGATGTTTGGAGACAAAGATTGGAGATTGAGAATATTCCTACAACTGAAGAGAATATTTTTATAGCAGCTGCTTGTGATGAGAAAGGTATTGCATTTTTAAAAGGTGAAGCACCTTTAAATGTAAGAAAAAATGAAAAAAAAGATGAATATAATAAAAAAGGAGAAAATAAAATGGCAAATGGTAACTATACAGTAGTAGTGGATGGACAAAGATTTAATGTATCGGTTTTTGAAGGAGATGTTCAAAATATTCAAGTTGCACAATCTGTTCAACCTGTAGTTCAACAAGTACCTGTACAAACAGCTCCAGTAACACCTGCAAAACCTGTTTATAATGGAACAGAAGCAACAGCACCTGTAAATGGAAATGTATGGAAAATCCTTGTTAAAGAGGGTGATAGAGTTGAAAAAGATCAGCAAATTATGATACTTGAAGCTATGAAAATGGAAATTGATGTAGTTGCTCCTATTTCTGGAACAATAAGCAAAATCCTAACAGAACCTTCAAAAGCAGTTGAAGAGGGTCAAACTCTAGCAGTTATAGCTTAAGAAGTTTTATATTAGATAGAGGCAAGAGAAATTTTACTCTATCTAATGCACTTTAAAACAAATCTTCACTAAACTTACTTTTACAAATAAATCAAAAGAGTTACTATGAAGAAAATCATTCATATAATATTAATCTTACTTACAATAATAACATTAAACGGTTGTTTTGCTGGTGCTACTATAAATAGTAGTGGAACAGTTGGAATGAGTGTTGGTGGATCGATTTTTTAGTATAAATTACTAGAAATAAAAAAACTCTTATATAAAAATATAGCTTTTTATATAAGAGTTTAAATGGAGCGGGAGACGAGACTCGAACTCGCGACAGTCTGCTTGGAAGGCAGAAGCTCTAGCCAACTGAGCTACTCCCGCAAAATTATTAATTTTTTGTTTGTATAAGTGGTGCGGATGAGAAGACTCGAACTTCCACACCGTGAGGCACCAGATCCTAAGTCTGGCGTGTATACCAATTTCACCACATCCGCATAAAATTTTTCTAAAAAATGTTTAGCTGGTATTACTAAACCAAAAATGGTACTCCCAGTACGATTCGAACGTACGGCCTACGCCTTAGAAGGGCGTTGCTCTATCCAGCTGAGCTATGGAAGCATAAAATAAAAATGGGGTAGATAATGGGGCTCGAACCCACGACCCTCGGAACCACAACCCGATGCTCTAACCAACTGAGCTATACCTACCATAAATTTTAAGTCCTAATGGTCGGGGCGAGAGGATTCGAACCTCCGGCCCCCTGGTCCCAAACCAGGTGCGCTAACCAGACTGCGCTACGCCCCGATAAACACCTTTTAACTCAAAAAGTGGACGGAATTATATTATATATTTTCTCTTTTGTCAAGGCTTTTTTAAAGAAATTTGAAAAAAGTTCAAATTCCTTTAAATTATTTAAAATTGGATTAGTCCATCAAGAGGTGAACTAGCACTTGCATATGGTTTTTTCTCTATTCTTCCAGCTTTATAACCCAACCTTCCAGCTATAACTGCATGTTTCATAGCTATTGCCATTGAAATGGGGTCTTTTGCACAAGCTATTGCAGTATTTGTTAAAACTCCATCAGCTCCTAATTCCATACAAATACTAGCATCACTAGCACAACCAACTCCTGCATCTACAATTACTGGAACTTTTACGCTATCTTTTATGAATGCAATATTATATTTATTTTGAACACCTAAACCACTTCCAATTGGAGCAGCTAATGGCATAATAGCATCAGCTCCCATATCTTCAAGTCTTTTTGCAACAATTAAATCATCACTTGTATATGCCATTACAGTAAATCCATCTTTTTTTAGTATTTCACAAGCTTTTATTGTCTCAATTACATCAGGATATAAAGTTTTAGTAAAATCTCCTATGATTTCAAGTTTAACTAAATCAATTCCAGTAGCCTCTCTCATTAATCTAAAAGTTGTTACAGCCTCTTGTGCATTTTTACATCCAGCACTATTTGGCAAAAACTTTATATTAGTGTCTTTGAAATAATCTAATAAATTTTCTTCATTTGGATTTGTAATATTTACTCTTCTAATTGCAACTGTTATTAATTCACTTCCACTCGCAAGTGTTGCCTCTTTTGTAGTTTGGAAATCTTTATATTTTCCGCTCCCAACAATTAGTCTACTATTAAACTCATATTTTCCTATTTTTAATATATCACTCATATTGTATTTTCCTTTATAAATTTTAAATAATCTTTGCTAATATTTGAAATATCTATTGCGATAATTTCTGGCACATCATAACTATGAAGTTCTAAAATTCTACTTTTTACTTTAGCAAAAAGCTTTTTTTTTGTTTTTATATTAACAAGTGTTTCATTATCACAACAAATTTTATTTTTCCATGAGTATATAGATTTTATCTCTTTTAGTTGAACACAAGCTGCTAATTTTTCAACTATTAAAATATTTGATAATTTTTTTGCCTCTTCTTCATTTTTAAAAGTTGTTTGAATAATTATTGGTTTCATAATTTTTTTACCTTTTTGATTAAATCATTTGGGTTTAATGAGTAGTTGTTTTTCTTATACTTTTTTGATGCAAGGGTGTGGGCTAAACTTGCAGAAATAGTTGCATTTAGAGGTTCATAACCTTGGGCTAAAAGTGAAGCAATTAAACCACTTAAAACATCTCCACTTCCACCTTTACTCAAGACTTGTGTTCCATAACTATTTATATATATCTTGTTATCTTTTGCAATTAAAACATTTGCACCTTTTAAAAGCAAAGTTGTTTTTGGATATTTTTTACAAAATTTTTTAACGTATAAAAATCTATTATTTTGTAACTCTTCAATAGAGATATCTGCAATATTTGTTAATTTTAATAATGAGATAAACTCTTTTGGGTGAGGAGTTAATACAATATTTTCATCTAAATAGTTCACTATTAGTGGTTTGTAAAAGATATCAGCATCAAAAACCTTTGGAAAATTAAGTTCTAAAATCTCTTCTAAATTTTTATCATATATTTCTCCAAGCCCCATACCAATAGCAATTGCTGTACAGTTTTGAGCAATATTTCTACTTTGCATAATATACTCTGTAATATTTTGCTCTTTTGAACATACAATTGTAACAAGCCCAGCACCAAATGAAAATGCTGCTTTTGAAGATATTATAGATGCTCCTATTTTTTCACCAGCTATGATATTTAGATGTCCAAAAGTACCCTTATGGCTATTTTTATTATTTCTAAATGGTAAAACCATATCTTTCTTTTCTAATAAGAATATATCTGCATCTATTTGGAAAATATCTTTATGAACTCCTAAATTTACAAGTTTTATATCTCCTACATAATCTTTTGCAGTATCACTAAATAGTGATGTTTTGTAAGCTCCCATTGTAAATGTGATATCGCTTTTATATGCAATATTTATAATTTGTCCATAAATATCTATTCCACTTGGAATATCACAAGCTATTTTAAAAGAGTTAAAACTATTTAGACTAGCTATTAAATTAATAATATTTTCATCTAATTTTTTATTTAATCCAGTTCCAAAAATACAATCAACTATAATATCTGCTTCAAATAAATTGTGAACAAACTCTATATTTAAACTCTTTGCCCTTTTGTATTGGAGTTTTGCCATTGCACTTTTTGGCTCTTTTACTATATATATCTTTACATTAAAATTTTTGTGTAAAAGTCTTGCAAGTGCTAAACCATCAGCTCCATTATTCCCACATCCACAAACAATTAGAATAGTTTTATTTTTTCTGAATTTTTTTAATATATAGTTAAAAATTGAATTTGAGGCATGTTCCATCAAAATCTCTTCTGATAGAAAAAAATCTTTAACTACTCTTTTTTCTAAACTAGCAACTTCATCAAAGACTTTTTTCATAATAAACCTCTCTTTTAGTTTTTAAATTTCCATCCATTATCTACTAGAATTATTCTAATTTTATCTTTTAAATCACCTTGTATTTCTATACTCTCATCTTTTATAGAACCACCACATGCAAGTTTGGTTTTGAGTAATTTTAAAATCTCTTTTCTTTTTTCATCTTCTACTTGAAATTTACCTATAACAGTAACAGGTTTTCCGTTTCTTTTTTCAAATGAAAAAACTAATCTATGTTTATCTTTTGCTAAAATAATCTGTTTCTCTTCTTTTTTATTTTTATCCTCTTTTTGTGTATCAAAAACATTTCCATCTAATTTAGCTCCTAAGCCCAAAGCTAATTTTTCAGCAATTCCCATTTTTAATAATCCTTTAATCTCGTCTTTATATCTAAATCTTCTAAAGTGGTAAACTCACCATTTTTATACTGTTCAATTGCTACTCTTCCAATCATAGCTGCATTATCTGAACAATACTTTAATTCTGATAGATGCAAGGTTGTACCATATTTTTTACAAAGATCTTCAAGCTCTTTTCGTAAAAATAGATTTGCACTTGCACCTCCAACTATTGCAAAATCCTTTATAGTATTTTGTTTGAATAGTTTTCTTAACTTTTGCAAGATATGTTCTACTGCTGTTTTTTGAAAACAAGCACATACATCATAAATATCTTGCTCATTTAAAGTGGTGCGTTCAAGCTCATCTATCTTTAATCTTACTGCATTTTTAAGCCCTGAGTAACTAAACTCAATTTTAGGGCTTTGTGAAAGTGGAATAGGAAAAATAAATCTATTCTTATCTCCATGTTCTGCATATTTTTCAATAATTGGACCACCAGGATAGCCCAAATTTAGCATTTTTGAAACCTTATCAAAACTCTCTCCAAAGCTATCATCTAAAGTTCTAGCTAATATTTGCATATCATTTAAACTTTTAGCTTCAACTATTTGAGTATGTCCTCCAGAAACCAATAGAACAGTAATAGGAAATAAACTCTCTTTTTCAATAAAAAGTGAGTGAACATGTCCTTTTAGGTGATTTACTGCAATTAGTGGCAGATTTAACGCGATACTAATAGCTTTTGCCATAGCTACACCTTCAGTTAAAGTTACACTTAAACCAGGAGCATTTGTAACTGCAACTGCTTTTAAATCTTTTAAATATTTTTTGCACTCTTCAAGTATTTTTGGTAAAGCTTCAATATGTAATCTAGCAGCAAGTTCAGGCACAACCCCACCATAAATGCTGTGTTCTAGCTCTTGGGATATTTTTTTATGAAAAACTAACTCTAAAGTTTCTATTTTTGTAATAGAGATAGAGCTATCATCACAAGATGATTCAATAGCTAAAATCATTAGGGTTTATCCTTTATACTTGGTTTGATGAGGTGTAAGCCTCATTTCCTGCTTTTATCCAGTCCAAAGCACAATCAAGCTTTCCAAATCCTGCACTTGTATTTATATGACCAGCATTTTCCATAATTTTCATACCAATATTTAGTTTGCTTTGTAAAGCTATAGCCTCTTCTATACTTAAATATGGGTCATTTGTTGAAGCTGCCATTATTATATCTTCAGATTTTAAATCTTTTGGAATTGGATATGGGAAAAAACTAGGGGCTTCTTTAAGTTTTTCATCTCTTATAGGAGCAACTAACATTAATTTTTCTAAACTTATATCAAAGTTTTGGCAAAGATGAAACCATAAAATATTTGCTAGAGAATGACAAACTACAATATGTGGTTTAAAGTGTTCTAGCTCTTTTCTTACAAAATCTAACCACTCATTTAAATCTGGATTATTTTTGTTTGGTAAACATGGAAAAGATACTATATAATTCTCTTTTATTAAATCTTGTGCTAAGTGGTTTTGCCAATGTGGATATGAACTTCCACTAAGTCCATGAAGAATTAAAACTCTTTTACTCATATTTTCCTCCTATTTGCTTTATTTCAAATTTTGCTCTTTTTAAACTGTTTTCTAAAGTTTTATCAAAATATTCTATTGAAAACTTATAATTTTCTTTAAAGACTAAGGCAATTATCTCTTTTTTATCTATATTATTTATTGTATCTTCACTATTTTTTGAGTACTTTTTCCACTCTTCAAATTTGTTTTCATATAGATTTATAATATTTTTTTCAAACTTATTTCTACTATAAATTAGATAAATAACTAAAATTAGTAAAATAGCAAAAGGTATTAATAAATCAATAGCCATAATAGCCTCTAATTTCTTTATTTATTAAAAAAACATCATCTATATTTTGTGCTTTTAGATTAGAAAATCTATCTATTGCGTCTAAATTTATCTTTGAAATATCTAAAAAGCCAATTTTTCCACTTAAAAACTTTGAAACTGCAACTTCATTTGAAGCATTTAAAATAAGTCCCAAGTCAAGGTTTTCTAAAACTTCACTTTTTTTGCTCCAAATAGGGTATCTATTCTCATCTATTGTTTTAAATTCCAAAGAGCCAATTCCTAATAAATCAACTTGTTTTAAAATCTCATCTTCGATTTTATCCATAATAGCATAAGCTATTGGAAGTTGCATAGAAACTCCAGCAATATGTGCTGTTGAACTCCCATCTTTAAAATTTATTAGAGCATGAATGATTGATTTTGGCTCAATAATTGCATCTATATTTTTAGTATCAAAAAGCCAAGCCGCTTCTATTAGTTCAAATATTTTATTTGTCATAGTTGCACTATCAATTGTAATTTTATCTCCCATTTCCCAGTTTGGATGATTTAGTGCCTCTTTTATACTCACATTTTTCAAAGTTTCCAAAGGATAATCTCTAAAACTTCCTCCACTAGCAGTTATTGTCATACTTGATATTTTTTTATCGTTTAGCAGATACCAAAGCCCAAAGTGTTCGCTATCTATTGCTCTTAAATTTGTTTTGTCTATAAACTTACCTGCAACAACAAGGGACTCCTTATTTGCAAGGCAGAGTTTTTTTTTGCACTCTATTGCTTTTAAAGTTGGTTTTAGCCCCAAAAATCCAACAAGTGCATTTACTACAATATTTGAGCTAGAATTTTCAATAGCTTCCAAAATTGCATCTTCTCCATATCTTACATTTGTATGATTCACTTTATGTAAATCCTCTTTTGAAGATATAACTACTTTTTTTGGCTTAAACTCTTTTATTTGAGAATTTAGAAGCTCTATATTTTTCCCAGCAACTAAAACCTCAATATCTAATCCATACTTTTTTGCAACAATTAGAGTATTTACCCCAATAGAGCCTGTACTTCCTAAAATTATCAAATAATCACTCTAAGTAGAACTAACATTACAATTGCACCAAATAAGTAGCCATCTACTCTATCTAGAATACCACCATGTCCTGGAAGAATATTTCCACTATCTTTAACACCAGCTTCTCTTTTTAAGTAACTTTCATATAAATCACCAAATACTGAAGATAATGAAACTATTGCTGATACTATGATAGCTCCTAAAATACCAACATCATTTATAGATGTGAAAATACCAATAATAACTGCAAAAATCATACCTCCAATAACACCCTCTAAAGTTTTATTTGGACTTGTTTCACAAAATGGAGTTCTACCAAATGTTTTTCCAACAAAATAAGCTCCTGTATCAGTAGCTGCAACTATCATTAATAGCCAAAATAGAACCATTACCCCAAATTCGCTATATAGTGCCATTAAAAATACAAAAGAAGCAGTAGGATAAAGAAGTGGTAAAATCATCTTTTTATCAAGCTTTCTTTTATATGCAAGCTGTGAAGCATATCCCATAGCAACTATAAAGATTAAATCAACAGGCATTGGATAGAAATATACTGCTATCCAAAGTAGTAGGATATAGATATATATACTTTTATCTTCAAGTTTATATAGAGTTTTTGCTTCACTAACAGCAATCATTAAAATTACACCAAATACCAACCAAAATAGAAAGTATGAATCTATATAGGCAATGATTAAAAAGAGTATAAATAGTACAAGAGCTGTTTTTACCCTTGTCGATGAATTTCCTAAAATTTTAAACATAAAATTACCTTAAACTAAAATACAATATTTTACTAAAATTTTGCTTTTAAATCGATTTAATAATAATTTATAGTTTTTATCTTTAGATGCACTAAAATAGTTTTAGTGCATCGCTTAATTTTAAAATAGCCCTGATATTTGGTTAGAAATTTGTTTTTCTAAAATTGGAGTTGCCTCTTCTAATGTTAAATCCATCTTTGTAGCTTCTGCTAACATCACTGTTTTATACTCTTTTCTCTCTTCTTCGTAGTACTGAGTTTTGTCATTTGCCATATTTGAGTTTATATGACCTGTTGCATTTGTATCCCTAACACTTCCTCCAAAGCTATTTATAAATCCTGATTTTTGACCATCTTTTACACTTGCTTGTCCACTTACTGTTGAATTTTGTGTAAGAACTAAATTTTTTGCTTTCTCTTTAATTAAAACATCTACTTGCATTTGATAAATTGTATCTTCTGTTGCTTTACCAATAAGCCCACCAATTACAGCAGCTCCTAAACCAACTCCAATAGCTTGTCCAGCACCACCGTTATTGTATCCAGATACCCCAGCCCCAATAGCTCCAGTTGCTAAACCAGCACCTATTGCATTATTCTCTTGTTTTTTATCACAATAAAGTACATTTACCATTAAAATATAAGTTGCCTCATCTGGGTCATCAACAACTCTATATCCCTTTGCTTGAAGGTCACTTACTAAACTATTTTCTAGGTTAATTGGCTGACCACTAGTATTTTTGCTAGATACAAAAACTGTTCTTAACTCTTTTTTCACAGGATCTATAAAAACAGATTGAGACATTCTTACATTAGTTTGTAACTCTGTTGTAGCACAACCTGTAAATAATATAGTTGCAGAAACAATGCTTAATCCTATATTTTTAAATTTATTCATTTAAATATCCTTTAATTTTATAATTTAAATAGTATTTTATTTTATCAAATTAAATTTTAATGCTTACTGTATTATAAGGGTTATATAATACATTTGCACCATGTTGAATTTTGACATTTCTTCTTTGAGTATAATCAACTTCAAAGATTCCTCCACCATTTATACTAAATTTTGCACACAAAGATGCAGCTTTTTCTATAATATTTTGTGGTAACTCTTTTTTGCTATTTTGAACTATTACATGACAAGAAGGTCTATCTTTTAGATGAAACCAAAAATCACTAGCTTTTGAGTTTTCAAGTAAATAGATATTTTCTCTCTCATTTGTTCCTAGCATAATTTTAAAGTTATCAAAAAAGAAGCTCTCATAATTTTGTGCTTTTTTTGTTTTTACTTGGTTTTTCTCTTTTTTTGGTAGCAAAAACTCACACTCATCAATTGAATTTGCATTTTGGAGATTTATTTTTAATCTCTTCAAAAAGTCTAATTTATCTCTTAAGTTTTCCTCTTCAATAGTTATATTTAAGGCTTTTTGTTTAAATTTCTTTGCTCTTTTAAATAAATCATTTGTAAAAGTAGTTGGATTTTTCATATTTTCTAGATTAATAATTACTAAATTTCCACTGTAATCCTCAACTTTTAGCTCTTTTTGATAAGCTTTTATAGTATGTAAATTTGCTAAAATCAAATTTGCTTTGCTATAAGTATCAATACTCTCTTTTTCTAAATCCAACTTTTTTGGTAAAGAGTTTAATATGTTTTCTAGTTTTTTTATATTTTTATCAATAGTTAAAATTTTCTGTTTTTTAATGTTTTCTAAATTTTCTTTTATTTGGTTTTCATAGACTTCATACAGATAATCTTCTATATTTTCTATCTCATACTTTTTCGGTATAAACTCTTTTTTTGGTATCTCTTCTAGTTTTAGCCCAACTTTTACGACTCTAAAAGATGACTGTTCATCAATATGTCTTAAAGCTTCCAAAATAGTTCTATTTTCATCTAAAATAATGATATTTGTATATTTACCAGTAAATTCAAGTTGTAAAATCAAATCCTCTTTTTTATAGGATGAACTAGAACTTACTTTTATATTTATAATTTTATCATTGTTATAAATTTCAATACTTTTTACTTTTGTATTTGTAAATTTTTTTTGAAGTACTACATCAAAAGGAGCATTAAAATCTTTTTTTAAAGTTATCTGTTCTTTTGATTTAAATATTTTTGAATTTGATTTATTTAAATCAAAATATATGATATTCTTATTATTAAATTCAATTATAATTATATTGTTATCAATTCTCTTAATAAACTTTATATTTTGGGAATTTTGGTTTAGGTATTCAACAATTTTTGTTAAAATATTGTATTGCATTTTTACTCTTTTTATTTAATGTTTTTTTATAAATTTCAGACACTTTTTATATCTAATAGTTATAATTGTATCCAAATTTAATTTAGGAGAATAGTATGAAACTATTAAAAATATTGGCAGCTTCAACTTTGGCTTTGGCTATTGCTTCAACTACATCATTTGCAGATGTTACAAAAGGGCAGAAGGCATTTATTAAATTTCTAAAAGAGCCTTGTGGAATGGATGGAGCAAAATTTGCTTTAAAACATACTCAAGCTGAGTGGAGACAGATAAAAGCAGATGGTAAAGCAGAAGCTGAAATCATGAAAATTTGTCCAAATGTAAAATCTGGAGATATAAAAGAAACACTTTTAGACCATGTTATGGATTTCTCTATAGAGTTTGCTAGTGACTCAGGAAATGTTCCTGCTTGTTAGTTTTTAACTTGATTTCTAAATTATAAAGATAGTTAAAACTATCTTTATAAAACTAGTCTATCGTATTTTAAAACTATTTTTTCAGATAAATCTATCATTTTTATATTCATAAGTTTATATTTTGTATCATCTATTTTTACTAAAAATCTATCATAAATTAAAGAGTATGGATAGAGAGTAAAAAATATAAACTCTTTACTACTTTGCTCTTTGCCTAACTCTTTAAACCAAAGAGCAAGAAGAGAAAAATAAAGAAGAGATGGATTAAACTCTTCATTTTGTTTGAGATTTTTTTCAAGCTCTTTTGATATAAAGCTATAACATTTTAAAATAGCTCTAACTCTAAAGCTTTTTTGGTTTTCCATATAATATTTTGGCTCATATAAAATATTTGATAGCTGTTTTAAAATCTCTTTATTTATAGTTTCAAACTCATAATAAAGTTCCAAATCTGCTTTTGATTTTGGTTTTATATCTTTGTAAGTATTTATTAAATCTCTACAAAATAGTAATAATGCTTCTGTTTTTATTTTAGAAATATTTAAAATCATAGGTAAATTGTAACCAAAACTTACTAAAATAACTATACGATTTATATTGTTTAAGTTTTTTTAAGCTAAAATAATTGTATTTTATAAAACTTTTAGAAAAAGGAAAATATTGGAACAAATTGGTTTATTAAGAGATGGTCAAATATATGACCTTCAAACTGCTGAAGCTTTAAATATCCAAGGTGATATTATAAAAGCTGATGACTCTAGCGAGGCTTTAGAGATTTTAAGACACTCAACTGCTCATCTTATGGCTCAAGCTATTAAAGAACTCTATCCTGAAGCAAAATTTTTTGTAGGACCTGTTGTAAAAGAGGGATTTTATTATGATTTTAAGGTAGATAGTAAAATAAGTGATGAAGATTTACCAAAAATTGAAAAAAAGATGAAAGAGTTGGCTGATAGAAAACTATCTATTACTAGACATGAAACTACAAAAGAGGAATTTTTTGAAAAATTCAAGAATGATGAGCTTAAGCAGGCTGTTCTAAAAAATATCAAGGATGATACTTTAACGATATACAAGCAGGGTGATTTTGAAGATTTATGTAGAGGTCCACACTTACCAAATACGAGAATGATTAGAAGTTTTAAACTAACTCGTGTTGCTGGAGCATATTTAGGTGGTGATGAAAAAAATGAGATGATTACAAGAATTTATGGTATTTCATTTTTTGATAAAAAAGCTTTAAATGATTATATAACAATGCTTGAAGAAGCAAAAAAAAGAGACCATAGAAAACTAGGAACTGAACTTGAACTATTTACTTTTAGTGATGAAGTAGGAGCGGGGCTTCCTTTATGGCTTCCAAATGGAGCAAGACTTAGAAGTAAGTTAGAACACCTTTTATATAAAGCACATAGAATTAGAGGTTATGAACCAGTACGTGGTCCTGAAATATTAAAATCAGAGATGTGGAAAATATCAGGTCATTATGCGAACTATAAAGAGAATATGTATTTTACAACTATAGATGAGCAAGAGTATGGTATTAAACCTATGAACTGTGTTGGACATATTTCAATTTATAAAAATGATTTAGTTTCGTATAAGGATTTACCTCTTAAATTTTTTGAATATGGAGTTGTACATAGACACGAAATGAGTGGTGCTATGCATGGTCTTTTTAGAGTAAGGGAGTTTACTCAAGATGATGCACATATTTTTTGTACACAAAATCAAGTAAAAGAGGTAATCTTTGAAGTTTTAGAATTTGTTGATAGTCTTCTTAAACTATTTGACTTTAAATATGAAATTGAAGTATCTACAAAACCAGAAAAAGCCATTGGAGATGATATATTCTGGGAAAAAACTACAAAAGCTATTATGGATGCTTTAGATGAAAAAAGTATCTCTTATGGAATAGATGAGGGTGGTGGAGCATTTTATGGTCCAAAGATTGATATAAAAATACTTGATGCTATTGGAAGAAAATGGCAGTGTGGAACTGTACAGATTGATATGAATTTACCTTCACGATTTAAAGCAGAGTTTATAAATGATAAAGGTGAAAAAGAGCAACCAGTAATGATTCATAGAGCAATTTTAGGTTCATTTGAAAGATTTATAGGTATTCTAACAGAACACTGTGCTGGAGAGTTTCCATTTGCAATTGCTCCAACACAAGTTATTTTTGTACCAATTGCAGAACCTCATGTTGCTTATGCAAAAGAGTTAGCAAAAGAGTTGCTTGAAAATGATATAGATTCAAAAATTTATGATATGAATGAGAGCTTAAATAAAAGAATAAGAATGGCTGAAAAACAAAGAGTACCTATGATTGTGGTTCTTGGAGATGAAGAGGTAGCAAATAAAATGGTAGCTTTAAGAGATAGAAGAAAAAGAGAGCAATCAAATTTAAGCAAAGATGAGTTTATAGAGAGTTTAAAAAATATACTAAAAGGAAGTAAAATTTGAGTAAAGATAGAAGAAAAGATGATGTTATAATGAATGAAGATATCAGAGCAAAAGAGGTTAGGTGTACTAGTGATAGTGGAGAAAATTATGGGATTATTCCACTAGCACAAGCTTTGGCTCTTGCTGATGAAGCTGGATTAGATTTAGTTTTGATAGCTGCAGATGCGAATCCTCCTGTTGCGAAGATTATGGATTATAGTAAATTTAAATATCAACAAGAAAAAAAGAAAAAAGAAGCAAAGAAAAATCAAAAAATAGTAGTTGTTAAAGAGATTAAATTATCTGTAAAAATTGCTGAAAATGATATTAACTATAAAGTAAAACATGCGATAGAGTTTTTAGAAGAAGGTAACCATGTTAAATTTAGAGTTTTTCTAAAAGGTAGAGAGATGGCTAATCCTGAAGCTGGTGTTGAGGTTCTAAGAAGAGTTTGGGCTATGATTGAAAATCTTGCAGTTATGGATAAAGAACCAAAACTTGAAGGAAGATATGTAAATCTTCTTGTAACTCCTAAAAAAGATTAATTCTACAATAAATATATAAAAGAGAGTATTCCTCTTTTATATCCTTTCAAAATTTTAAACATAAATTAATGTTTTTTTAAGTATAATCCAAAACTTTTTCACTATGAAAAATGCAAATTTTTATGAAAGGATTTCTTTATGCCAAAGATGAAAAGCGTTAAAGGTGCTGTTAAAAGATTTAAAGTAAAGAAAAATGGAACTATCAAAAGAGGTTCTGCTTTTAGAAGCCACATTTTAACTAAAAAAACTCAAAAAAGAAAAAGAAATTTGAGAGGACCACAAACTGTACATAGTACAAATGTTTCTGGAATTCTTTCAACTTTATGTTTAGCGTAATTACTAAAAGATAGTAATTTTTGTCCCTCCATAATTATATATGGATAAGTTCGGATAAATCCGACACCTTATTAAAAATAACGGTAAAGAAAGGAAAAATATGCCAAGAGTAAAAACTGGTGTTGTAAGAAGAAGAAGACACAAGAAAGTATTAAAATTAGCTAGAGGATTCTTTGGTGGAAGAAGAAAACACTTTAGAAAAGCTAAAGAACAGTTAGAAAGAAGTCTTGTTTACTCATATAGAGATAGAAGACAGAAAAAAAGAGATATTAGAAAGCTATGGATTATCAGAATCAATGCAGCTTGTAGATTAAATGATATTAACTACTCAAGATTTATAAATGGTCTTAGATTAACAGGTATTGAACTAGATAGAAAAATACTTGCTGATTTAGCTATGAATGATTCTGCTGCATTTGCATCTTTAGTAGTTTCTGCTAAAGCAGCACTTAAATAATAAATTTGCATACAAATAAAAAAGGGAAGGGTTTTAAACCTTCCCTTTTTTTATATCAATAATAAATAAGCCCTTTTATTCCAAAGGCTCATTTACATCAATTTTACACTCTTGATTTTTACATACTATAACTGCATCAAAGTAAAAAATCTCACTTACATCAATACCATCTTTTTTGAGTTTCATCCAAGCTTCAAGAGATCTTGAACCTGCACTACAATAAAAAACTATACTTTTGTTTTTCGGTAATTTATCAAATAACTCTTTTGAATTTAGCTTCTCAGCTTCAATATTGATAGCACCTTTAATATGCCCTTTTGCAAAATCTTTTGATGGTAATACATTTACTATTTGAATATTTGATGGAACTTTATCTTTAAGCACTAATTCTTTTAGCCATTCTCCATCAATAGTTCCTTCATCACTTCCTAATTTTAGTCCATTTTTACTAAATTCTGCTTTCTTCTCTTTTTCTTTATCTTCTACTTTTTTACTAGCAAAAGTAGTAGATAGTCCTGCTTTTTTCCACTCAGGAACACCGCCTGCATAAACAACTACATTTTTATAACCTAGAGCATAAAGTTTTGATGCAATAATATGAGATTTTTCACACTCATATCCAGCACAAAAAGTTACTATTTTTTCATTTTTATCAATAGGGAATCTTCCTACTAATTTTTCAAAATTTGTATCAGGAACAGATATACTTCCTACTATAGTCTCTTGTAAAAATTTTGCATAAGGTCTCGCATCTACAAATAAAGCACTATTATTTTCAAAATATACTTTTGCAACAATAGTATCTATTTCAAGATAAGATTTTTTTGACCATTGTGGTTCACCTGCACTATAAACTTTTACATTCTTATGTCCCTTTTTCATTAATAAATCAGCAACTATAGGGCTTTTCGCACAAGCAAATCCCCCACAAAAAACAATTAACTCTTTATTTTTATCAATACCCTTTAATTGTTTATAATCCTCGTCAAAATTTGTATCATTTATGTTTAAACTTGATGGAATAGTACCTCTTTGATATTTTGCTTGAGGTCTTGCATCTATTAAGATAGATTCAACAGAACCTCTATTCCCAACTCCAATAACTTTTTTAACATAATCAAAGTCAACTTCTTGTAACTTATACTTTTTTATAAGCTCTTTTACTTCTGATGTAGGTTCTTTTAGAACATCTGTCTCTTGTGCATTTACAGATAGAAACAGAAAACAAATAGATAAAACTGCGAATATTTTTTTCATTTTAATAACCTCTTTTTTTAATTTTAAACTTATTTCCTTAAGCTTTACCGCTTAACATTCCGTGCATTGTCATTGGCTTCAATAAATAAACTTTCATTAACCACCAGATCCATCTTTCTTGTACTGGATCAAGTGGAAATGATGGTGTTGGTTTCGATGTCCAATCAAACTCTGCTAACATTACTTTTCCAATATCTGTTATTAGAGGACAAACTGTATAACCACCAAATTTCTCTTTAGGTTCTTTCCCTTCCATAACTGAAATTAAGTTATCTACCAAAATTTTATACTGTTTTCTTATTGTTCCACCAGTTTTTCCCATTGGAATAGCTGCAATATCACCTAATGCAAATATATTACTATATTTTACATGTTGCATAGTCTCTTTATTTACAGGAATCCAACCCTTGTCTGAACCAATTTCAGATTTTCCAATCTCTTCTGGAGCTTTTTGCGGTGGTGTAACATGAAGAAAATCAAAAGGAACTTCAACTTTTTGGCTCTTTTTAACAGTTTCGTACTCTTCTAAATCTTTGTCATAGGCACCTTTTTCTTCCCAAAATTTATTGAAAATAGCAATCTTTTTTGTAATATCAACTTCTACTAAATTGTGGTTAAAATTCCACTTCATATCTCTTGCAATAAACTGTTTTTCAATAGCATCTGCATACTCTTTTACACTAAAAAGCTTATCGCTATTATCATAATATGTTAAATCAACATTTCCTCTAGCATTTGCTTCGTTTAATCTTGAATTAACTAAATACATAACTTTTTTTGGAGCTCCACCACATTTTACTGCTGTACTTGGTGCTGTAAAAACAGCTTTTAGCTTTTCACCAGATTTTGCTCTTTGTATAAAGGCTTGAGTCTGTTTCCACATATCTTCTGCTGAATCAATGTTATATACAGAAGTTATCCCGCTATTTCCAAAAACTTTTAAGATTTTTGAAGCATCACCATTTGTATAAGCATCTCCTATCTCTTCAAAGCCTTTAATAGCTCCAAAATCAAGAGTAATACCAGCAGCAACTACCATAAAATCGTAGTCAAGAACTTCGCCTGAAGCTAAAGTAACTTTATTTGCTTCAGGATTGAAATCTACTGCTTTGTCTTTGATTAATGTTACACCCTTTGGTAAGAAATCTTTTGTTTCATATATTAACTCATCTTTTGAAGAATAAACTCCACTTGCTACTAAAGTTGTTCCTGCTTGATATGATACAGATTTTGGATTTGGTTCAACTATCGTGATATTTGGTTCACTAAGAGTATTTGCTAATCTTGCTGCAGTTGAGATACCTGCTAACCCTCCACCAATTATTAATATTTTTCCTTTTGCTTCACTAGCTTTCGCAATTGTTGCTGCATTAGCTTGTGTCCCTCCTGTTAAAAATGCAGCTCCACCAAGACCTGCTATTTTAAAGGCATCTCTTCTTGAAATTCCTGAATTCTTTAATTCACTCTCAATAACTTCAAATGCCTTTTTTAATTCATCTTGTTTCATTTCTAATCCCTTAAAAAAATATGAATGATAATATCAAAAAGATAATAAAAGGATACTTATCAGAGATAAGTTATTGTTTTATAAAAATTATTAGTTTATTTTATAATATTAAGAGCTTTTTCATACTCTTTTTTTTCATTTATATTTAGGAATTCATCCTCTTTTTCAAAATCTATAATTTTATATTTTGAGTTTTTTATTAGATAATTTATCTTATGAATATCATTTTTAATCATATTATTTATAATAGCTAGGCATTCTTTAGAAAAAACTCCACAAAGATTATGTATTTTATCTCTATCTCTTGCTACAACTACATCATAGTTTGTACTATTTTTTATTAACTCATTTATAGTTTCAATTTTTACAAAAGGTGTATCAACAGTTATTATAAAAACTTTATTAAACCTTTTTAATACTGTTTCTAAGGCTAATATTGGTGAATAAATCTCTTTATTTTCATCTAAAATAATTTTTGAAGTATCATTTAGAAATAAAAACTTATTAGTTTTTGAAGAGATAAAAGTATCAGAAAAATAAGGTTTTAATCTATTATATTGATACTCTATTAAGGAGTTTGAAGATGAAAAAGGAAGAAGAGACTTATCTTCTCCCATTCTTTGACTTTTCCCACCACTTAAAATAACACAAGGTATTTTAAATGGAATTTGACTCATTTTATAAACTTCTTGGATCTGTAATATATCCAGAAATAGCACTAGCTGCTGCAACTGCACTATTTGCTAAATATATTTTTGAACTTCTACTTCCCATTCTTCCAACAAAGTTTCTATTTGTTGTAGAGATACAAACCTCTCCATCTCCTAAAATTCCCATATATCCACCTAAACAGGCTCCACATGTTGGATTTGATACAACTGCACCTGCATCAACTAAAGTATCTATATATCCTAATTTTGTAGCTTCTCTTAGGATTTTTTGTGTTCCTGGAGTTAAAATAACTCTTACATGTCTTGCAACTTTTTTATCTTTTAAGATTTCAGCTGCAACTTTAAAGTCACTCAATCTTCCATTTGTACAAGAACCAATAAATACTTGATCAACTCTTATATTATCTTCAACTGCTTTTGAAACACTGTGTCCATTTGATGGTAAAAATGGATATGCAATTACAGGTTCAAGTTTTTCAACATCAATTTCAATAACTTGACAATATTTTGCATCTTCATCACTATAGTGAATTTTTGGCTCAGCTCTTAACCCATTATTATCTTTAGCAACTTTATCTAAGAACTCTTTTGTAATTTCATCATAAGCTACAATTCCGTTTTTAGCACCAGCTTCAATAGCCATATTACATAAAGAGAATCTATCATCCATAGATAGATATTTAATTGTATCTCCTGTAAATTCTAAAGCTTTGTATAAAGCTCCATCAACTCCAAGAATTCTAATAATTTCTAAGATTAAATCTTTTCCAGTTACATATTTAGATGGCTTTCCTTTAAATACAACTTTTATTGATTCAGGAACTTTAAACCAGTTTCCACCAGTAATCATTCCAAAAGATATATCTGTACTTCCCATTCCTGTACTAAATGCTCCTAAAGCACCATGTGTACAAGTATGTGAATCTGCACCTATAATTACATCACCTGGTATTACTAATCCTTTCTCAGGTAAAAGTGCATGCTCAATTCCCATATCTTTTTCATCAAAAAAGTTTTTAAGATTGTGTTTTGCAGCAAAATCTCTACTTATTTTTGCTTGATTTGCACTTGCAATATCTTTTGCAGGGATAAAGTGATCTAAAACAATAGCAAAACCATCTGGATTTGCAAGTTTTTCAAAGCCACCCTCTTCAAATGCTCTTATAGAAATTGGAGTCGTAATATCATTTCCAATAACCATATCAATTTTGCTTCTTACAATCTCACCAGCATAAACTTTTTTTCCTACATGCTCACTAAATATCTTTTCTGTAATTGTTTGACCCATTTTTTATCCTAGTTATTCATATTTTTAAAAATTTAGTTTAGATTATAGCTAAAACTTTTTTAAGATATTGTTTTTAGTTATCTATACAAAATTATTTAAAATATCTTCTATCTTAACAGGTGGTCGTACTATAAAGGCTCTATTTTCTCCAACTAAAATGGGTCTTTGTATTAGAATAGGATTTCCTAAAACAGCTTTTATTAGTGAAGTTTCATCTTTTATATTTTCTAGATTTAACTCTTTATAAATCTCTTCACCTGTTCGTACTAGTTCAAATATGGAGATGTTTAGCTTTTTTAATAACTCTTCAAGTTCAGCTATAGATGGTGGATTTGAAAGATAATCTCTTATAGATATTTTGAAACTATTTTGATCTAAAAAATCTTTTGCACAATTTGATTTTGAGCAATAGATATTGTGCCATAACTCTAATTTTTGCATTTTAACTCCTAAATAAAATCTTAATATAGCTAAATAGTTCAAAAATAGTCAAAATTTATTAGTGATGTGCCTTTTAATTTACTAATTTAGCTCATTTAAGTTTAATTTGGTGATTATAAGAAGATGTGAAGTTGAAAATTGATAGAAGTTAATCTGTGTAGATTTAATTGTTAATTTAAATTAATGGGTTTTAACCCATCAATTTAAACTATTTCATAATTTCTGCAGGTGCGTAAACTTCACCTTTCATTATAATTCTTGCACTTCTACTCATTGTAGCTTTATCTACAATATATTTTCCATTCTCTTGAGTGATTACTGCTCCAACTTTTAGTGTTCCAGATGGGTGTCCAAACTCAACAGCAGATTTTTCACCTCCACCAGCAGCTTGATTTACTAAAGTACCTTCTATACAAGCAGCTACTCCAATAGCAACTGAAGCTGTTCCCATCATTGCATGGTGTAGTTTTTGCATAGAAAGAGCTCTTACATGAAGGTCAATTTCGTCTGCTTTTACCTCTTTTCCACTAGAAGTTATAAAATCAGATTTTGGAGCTACAAAAGCAATTTTTGGAGTGTGTTGTCTAGTTTCCGCTTCACTTAAATCAGAGATTAAACCCATTTTTAAAGCCCCATAACTTCTAATTTTTTCAAATCTAGCAAGTGCCTCTGCATCACTATTGATATCAGCTTGAAGTTCAGTTCCTTTATATCCAATATCAGAAGCATTTAGAAATATTGTAGGAATTCCTGCAGTAATCATTGTTGCCTTAAATGTTCCAATTCCTGGAACTTCTAAATCATCTACTAAATTCCCAGTTGGGAATAACTCTTCGCTAGGATCAACAGGTTCAGCGAACTCTAGTAAAATCTCTTGGGCAGGAAACGCAACACCATCTATATAATAATCTCCCATCTCTTTTACTTGTCCATCAACCATAGTTACATAACAAAGAATTGTTTTTTTAATATTTGCTTGCCAAATTCTTACACAACAAACACCATTTTGTGGAACATTATCAACTAATCCTTCATGAATTGCAAAAGGTCCAACTGCTGAACTTAAATTTCCACAATTTCCACTCCAATCCATAAAATCTTTGTCAATTGCAACTTGTCCAAAGTAGTAGTCAACATCGTGATTTGGAACTGTACTTTTTCCAACTAATATAGCTTTAGATGTACTTGAAGTTGCTCCTCCCATTCCATCCATTTGTTGCTTATAAATATCAGGACTTCCTACTATTCTTTGAAGAAGTTTATCTCTTTTTACTTTGTCTTCTTGTGCCTCTTTTGGAAGATCTGCTATATTAAAAAATGTTCCTTTTGAAGT
Organism: Aliarcobacter trophiarum LMG 25534; assembly: GCF_003355515.1. NCBI lineage: Bacteria > Pseudomonadati > Campylobacterota > Epsilonproteobacteria > Campylobacterales > Arcobacteraceae > Aliarcobacter > Aliarcobacter trophiarum. Next base: position 229,732 of record NZ_CP031367.1, read on the forward strand.
ACCACCTCTCATATATGTTGCTTTTACTCTTATTTGTGGTTTATAACTCATTTGTTCTCCTAAATATTTAAGCTTTTAAAACTTTTTAAAATAATTTTTAATCACTTTAGAAAATTTTATTATATTTTAAAGTTGTAGGAATAGGGGAAAACCCTAAACCTAACTATTTATTTGAAGCAATAACATCTTTTGCGAATTTTTGTAAAATTCCACCTGCTTTATAAACTTCAACTTCTGCACTTGTATCTAATCTACAAGTTACTTTGAACTCTACTTTTTCACCATTTGCTCTAGTCATGCAAACTGTTAAATCACCTCTTGGTTCAATATTTCCTAAAATATCAAATGTTTCAGTTCCTTCAATTTTATAAGTGTGTCTTGTATCACCTTTTTTAAATTGTAAAGGTAAAACACCCATTCCAACAAGGTTTGTTCTATGAATTCTTTCAATACTTTCAGCAATAACAACTTCAACACCAGCAAGTCTTACACCTTTAGCTGCCCAGTCTCTTGAACTTCCTTGTCCATAGTTTGTCCCAGCAACGATAATTAATGGTTGTTTTCTATCCATATAAGTCTCTATTGCTTCCCACATTCTTGACTCAGTACCTTCTGGCATAATTTTTGTTAAGCTACCTTGTTTAACTTTACCATTTTCATCTTTAACCATCTCATTAAATAGTTTTGGATTTGCTAAAGTTGCTCTAAGTGCAGTATTATGATCACCTCTATGTGTTGCATAAGAGTTTAAATCTTCAAGTGGTAATCCCATTTTTAAACAATACTCTCCTGATGCACTTTTTGCTTGAATAGCATTTGAAGGCGATAAGTGGTCTGTTGTAATATCATTTGGGAATACTCCAAGTGGTCTTAAATTTTTAAGAGCTGGCATACTCATAAAAGCATCTTCCCAGTATGGTGGTTTTTGAATATATGTAGATTTAGCATCCCATTTATAAAATGGCTCAGCTTTCTCTCCCTTATCTGTTTTTGCAAACATTGGATCATATATTTTTGCAAACATCTCTGGTTTTACAGATTTATAAACTATTGCATCAATCTCTTCATCACTTGGCCAAAGATCTTTAAGTCTTACTTCATTTCCATTTTTGTCAATTCCTATAACACCTGTTTCAATATTAACTCTAATACTTCCAGCAAGAGCATAAGCAACTACAAGTGGAGGAGAAGCTAAAAATGCCTCTTTGATAAATGGGTGAATTCTACCATCAAAGTTTCTATTTCCAGACAATACAGCTGTTGTATAAACACCGCTTGCAGCAGCTTCAGCTTCAATTTTTGGATCTAAAGCTCCACTCATTCCATTACAAGTTGTACAAGCAAATCCTACAATCCCAAATCCTAATTTTTCAAGTTCTGGAAGTAATCCTGAATCTTTTAAATATATTTCAGAAACTTTTGAACCAGGAGCTAGTGAAGATTTTACCCATCTTTTTCTACTTAATCCAAGCTCATTCGCTTTTTTAGCTAATAATCCAGCTGCAACAACATTTCTTGGGTTTGAAGTATTTGTACATGATGTAATAGCTGCAATTAAAACTGCACCATCTGGCATAACATCATTTGAAATTTCTATTTTTTTAGTAATCCCTTCAGCATCAAGTGTTGAAGTAGGAACTAATTTATGAGGTTGCGAAGGACCAGCTAAACTTCTTGTAACAGTTGATAGATCAAATTTGATAGTTCTTGCATATGTAGCTTCTGCTAAACTATCTGCCCATAATCCATTTGCTTTTGCATAAGTTTCAACTAATTTTACTTGCTCAGGAGTTCTTCCTGTAATTTTTAAGTAATCAATAGTTCTATCATCAATAGCAAACATAGCAGCACTTGCACCATATTCAGGTGTCATATTAGAAATAGTTGCTCTATCACCTAAATCAAGATATTTAATTCCACTTCCATAGAACTCTAAATATGCAGAGATTACATTATTTTCTCTTAAGAATGATGTTAATGCTAAAGCAATATCAGTTGCTGTAATTCCAGCAGCTCTTGTACCTGTAATTTCTACTCCAATAATTTCTGGAACTCTCATATAAGATGGATTCCCAAGCATTACATTTTCAGCTTCAAGTCCACCAACACCAACTGCAATAACTCCAAGAGCATCAACATGAGGAGTATGTGAATCTGTTCCTACAAGTGTATCTGGACTTGCAATTCCATCTATATTATGAATTACTGGAGACATTTTTTCTAGGTTAATTTGGTGCATAATACCATTTCCAGGAGGAATAACATCAACATTATCAAATGCTTTTTTTGTCCAGTTTATAAAGTCAAATCTATCTGCATTTCTTCTATCTTCAATATCTCTATTTTTTTGAAATGCATCAGGGTCAAATCCACCACACTCAACAGCTAGTGAGTGGTCAACAATTAATTGAGTTGGAACAACTGGATTAATTTTTTGTGGATCAACACCTTTACTTGCAACTGCTTCTCTAAGACCTGCTAAATCAACAAAAGCTGTAAGTCCTAGAATATCATGACAGATAACTCTTGATGGATACCAAGGGAAATCTTTATCTGTTCTTTTCTCAATTAGTTGAATTAAAGACTCTTTTAAATCAACACTTGGACATTTTCTAAGTAGGTTTTCTGCTAACACTCTTGATGTATAGTTAAGTTTTGCGAAAGAACCAGGAGTGATATCTTCAACTGCACTTTTTACATCATAGTATTTTGTATCTAAACCATTTAACTGTTTAAGATATTTTTCATTTGTCATTTTATTTTTCCATTTTTTATTTTGAAATTGATTGTAAAAAAATTTAGGCTAGTTTTAAACCTAACCTAAATTTTAAAAAGGTTATTTTCTGTCTTTTAAAGGAACATAAGCTCTTGGCTCTGGTCCAGTATAGTTAGCTGATGGTCTAATAATTTTTCCATCTTCTCTTTGTTCAATAACATGTGCACCCCATCCTGTAACTCTTGCAATAATAAAAATAGGAGTAAACATATCTGTTGGAATTCCCATTTGATTATAAGAAACAGCTGAGAACCAGTCAAGATTTGGGAACATTTTCTTTTGATCCCACATAACTTCTTCAAGTCTTGCAGCTACATCATACATTAGCATATTTTTATTCTCTTCAGATAGCTCTTTTGCAACTTTTTTGATAACAACATTTCTTGGATCTCTTGTAGCATAAACAGGGTGACCAAATCCAATAATAATCTCTTTTTTAGCAATTCTTTCTTTGATATCTTTTTCTGCTTCATCTGCTGAAGAGTATCTCTCTTGAATTCTAAATGCAACTTCATTTGCTCCACCATGTTTTGGACCTCTTAATGCTCCTATAGAACCAGTTATACAAGAATACATATCAGAATTTGTTCCAGAAATTACTCTTGAAGTAAAAGTTGAAGCATTAAATTCATGTTCAGCATAAAGAATTAAAGATACATGCATAGCTTTAACCCAAGATTCTCTTGGTTTTTCACCATGTAATAAGTGTAAGAAATGTCCACCAATTGTATCATCATCAGTTACAACATTAATTCTTTTTCCATTATATGCAAAATGGTACCAATATAAAAGCATAGAACCAAAAGATGCCATTAATTTATTAATAATATCTTGTGCTGCAGCTTTTGGATGAGATTCATCTTCTTGATTTAATGCTCCAAGAACTGAACAACCTGTTCTCATAACATCCATTGGGTGACAATTTTTTGGTAATTGCTCTAATGCAACTTTTACACCATCTGGAATATCTCTAAAAGATTTAAGTTTCTCTTTATAAGCTTTCAACTCTTCTTTATTAGGTAGTTCACCATGAACTATTAAATATGCAATCTCTTCAAATTCAGCTTTTTCAGCAAACTCTAAAATATCATATCCTCTATAATATAAATCATTTCCTGTGTTTCCAACTGTACATAATGCTGTACTTCCAGCTGCTACACCTGAAAGCGCAACAGATTTTTTTGGTTTAAACTCTGTACTTGTAGTACTCATATTTTCTCCTTAGTTAAATTTAGTTTTATGTTAAAAAAAGCTAATTACTTAGCTTTTCCTTTTGAAAAAAGTTCGTCCATTTTTTGCTCATAAGAGTGGTAATTTAACATATCGTATAGTTCCATTCTTGTTTGCATTGTACTAATAACACCTTCTTGAGTTCCCTTATCTTTTAACTCTTGATAAACATTTAATGCAGCTTTATTCATAGCTCTAAATGCTGAAAGAGGGTATAAAACCATAGCTATTCCTACACTTGATAACTCTTCAGTTGTAAATAGTGGAGTTGCTCCAAACTCTGTAATATTTGCTAAAACAGGAACACTCATAGCATCTGTAAACTCTTTGTACTCTTTTAAAGTATGTACAGCTTCTGCGAAAATAGCATCTGCACCAGCTTCAACATAAGCTTTAGCTCTTGCAATTGCAGCAGCTTGACCTTCGCTTGCATGTGCATCTGTTCTTGCAATGATATAAAAATCAGGATCTAACTCTTTTTTTGCATCAACAGCTGCTCTAATTCTATCACACATCTCTTCAGTAGTTACAAGCTCTTTATTTGGTCTATGACCACATCTTTTAGCAGCAACTTGATCTTCAATATGCATTCCAGCAGCACCACTTCTAATAAACTCTTTAACAGTTCTAGCAACATTAAATGCATGTCCCCAACCTGTATCAGCATCAACTATTAGTGGAGTATCACAAATAGAAGTAACTCTTCTAATATCAATACAAACATCTTCAATCATAGTCATTCCTAAATCAGGTAAACCATAAGATGCATTTGCAATTCCACCACCACTTAAATAAATAGCTTTGTGTCCAACTTTTGTAGCTTGTAATGCTTGATAAGCATTAATTGTACCTACAATTTGTAATGGGTGAGAAGATTTTAGAGCCTCTCTAAATTTTTTTCCTGCACTTGTCATAATATATCCTTTAAAATATTGTGAAATAATTATAGCTATTTTGTCTTTTTTTGTATGTATGATTTAAATTCTAATTTTACAACTTTTATACATTTTATAAATTTTGTATAAAATATGTTTTTATGTATTTTTTTTGTACAATATACAAAAATGGTATTAAAGGAAGCTTATGGATTTTAAAAATTCTATTGAAAAATTTATAGAGATATTTAATCGCTCAAATCTTAGTATTTCAAAATTTGCAAGTTTAATAGACAAGGATAGACGAACTGTAACATCGTGGATAGACAGAGTAAACAATATAGAAATAAATGCTGAAATTCAAAGTAAAATATGTAAAGAGTTTAGGTATCCAAAGTATATTTGGGAGGAGGCTTGTAGTGGTGATGAGTTTTTAAAATCTATTACATCTATTCCTCAAAGAGAGGTTAGAATTATAGATGAAGACTATAAAGGAAGACTAAAATACATAATAGAACATGAAAAAAATAGAAGATTTGTTATTCAAGCACAGTTTCCAGGACCTATGTATAGAGATAGTGCTGTACGAAAAGTGTACAAAACAACAAATGGTTCTGATATAGAAGAATTGAAACAAGAGAGAATTGATCAAATGTTAAGATATGATTATGATACAACAGAGTGGTACTCTATAAAATCTGTTCTTAGCTTTTGTTTTGCAAGTATTGGAAATTTTTTTACAAGAGATGAGAAGATAAAAGTTTTGGAGCTAATGTATGAACTATTTAATAATAACTATAATAAAAAACTATTTTTATTTGATTCATTTTCAAGAAAAATATATGGAATGGAGACAACTTATATCTCAATAAATGTAAAGAATAAGATACTTTTTTTTAAATCTCCAATAGAGTCTGTTTTTATAGAGATAAGAAATAAAAGTTTAGTTGAAAGAATGCATAAATATTATAGTTCATCAATAGAAGCTCCATCTCATGTAAATTTTTTGGATTCTGTAAAAATCTTAAAGATACTTCAAGATGCAGTAAAATACAATAACACTATTACTCAAGCTTATGAGACAATAAATAGAGAGACAAATTATGGAGAGCTTTTTTATAACAATCTTAGTATTGAGTTACAAAAAGAGGTAACTCCTCCAAGAGTTGCTCATAGAAGAGATTAACGTATAAAATTAAAAAGGATAGAATATGAAAATAGTTATTTTAGATAGAAAAACTTTGGGATTTGATATGGACTTATCAATTTTTGATAAGTTTGGAGAGCTTGTATCTTATGATGTTACAGAACCTTTAGATACAAAAAATAGAGTTAAAGATGCAGATATTATTCTTACAAATAAAGTTTATGTAGGAAAAAATGAATTAGAGAACTCTAAAGTAAAACTGGTATGTATAACAGCAACAGGTACAAATAATGTGGATTTAGAGTATGCGAAATCTTCTAATATTGAGGTTAAGAATGTAGCTGGATACTCTACAAATAGTGTTGTCCAATTGGGATTTTCTATGATTTTTTACTTTATTCAAAAACTTAACTACTATAAAAAATATGTAGATGAACAAAATTGGCAAAAGAGTGATATCTTTACACATATAGATGAGCCTTTTTTTGAGCTAGATAAAAAAAGAGTTGGAATTATTGGTTTGGGAGATATTGGAAGTAATTTAGCAAAAAAACTAGCTGCTTTCTCTTGTGAAATTGTTTACTACTCAACAAGTGGAAAAAATCAAAATAGCCAATATAAGAGTGTAGGTCTAGAAGAGTTACTTAAAACTTGCGATATTATCTCTATTCATGCACCATTAAATGATAAAACAAAGGATTTATTAGGATATAAAGAGCTAAAACTTTTACAAGATGGCACTATTTTATTAAATCTTGGTCGAGGTGGTATTATAAATGAGTCTGATTTAGCAAAAATATTAGATGAAAAAGAGATTTATTGTGGACTTGATGTTGTTTCTAAAGAGCCAATAGAACAGAGTAATCCACTTTTAAAAGTAAAAAATAAAGATAGACTTTTTCTAACTCCACATATTGCATGGGCCAGTATAGAGGCTAGAAAAACTTTGATAGAAAAAGTTGAAAAGAATATAGAAGAGTTTATATCAAAAAGATGATGTTTTAAAACAGGTCTATTTTTATAAAAATAGACCTAATAAAATTTACATGCAACAACCATTTCCACAACAAGAGCTAACAGGCTCATCTTTATAGAATTTTATTACCAAATTATTAAACATCTCTTGAATTTGAAAATTATGTTTTTTACAGAAAGTTTTATTCATAATGTTTTTTATCTCAATTGCTTTAAAAAGAGCATCATCTTTTGAAGAGAATTCAAAACTCCCAGCTAAATTACTATCAAAAAAACATTTACATTTGTCTTGAACTACTATTTTATACATTTTTACCTCGAATATTAATATTAAAAGATTAAGAAAATCTATTAAAGCAACAAAATAGCAAAAAAAAGCTAAAATTTAAGACTAATTATTTAAGGGGTATATATGCATATTACAAATCTTCTATCACAATATTTTGGCAAATTTGCAAAAAAAGAGTTTCCAAAACCTATTCAAAAATGCATAAATCAGGCTTATAAAAAATTTATGAAGTTAGATTTACAAGAGTTTAAAAATGCAAAACATTATAAATCTTTAAATGAACTATTTACAAGAGAGTTAATTATAAAAAGAGATATAGATAGTGCAAAAAATATTTTTATCTCACCAACAGATAGTCTTATTACTGAATGTGGAAAGCTTGAAAATGATACTGCATTACAAATCAAGGGTATGAAATATAGTGTTGAAGAGCTTTTAACTTATTATTGTAGAGATAATTTCTCAAAAGTAGAAAATGGTGAGTTTATGAACTTTTATCTCTCACCAAAAGATTACCACAGATATCATGCTCCAGTTAATTTTAAACTTAAAAAACTTATTCATGTACCAGGAAAACTATATCCAGTTAATCTAAAATATTTAAATAAAGAGTTCGAGCTTTTTGTACAAAATGAAAGAGTAGTTTTAGAGTGTGAAAAAGATGGAAAACTATTTTATATGGTTTTTGTTGGAGCTTTAAATGTTGGACAAATGGTATTTGAATTTGAACCAAAAGTTGAAACAAATAAAGATACAAAAGAGATAAAAGTTTATACTTATGAAGATATTGAGATTTCAAAAGGTGATTGTCTAGGTTATTTTAAAATGGGTTCGACAGTTGTTATGATTTGGGAGAAAGATTTTGTAGTTTTAGAAGACGTTATAAACCAAAATGTAAGGTTTGGTCAAAAAATTGCAAAATATTGACTTATCAAACTCTCTTTTACTATTAACTACAATTGTTGCACTCTTTTTTATAATCCTATATATAAGAGAGATTAAAAAGCATAAACAAATTTGTAAAGAAGTTATTCATGAAGCAAAAAAAGAGGTAGAAGAGAGACTTTATAAAGATGAGTTAACTGGGCTTAAAAACAGAAAAGCCCTTGAAGATAGTATAAAAAATAAAGAGGCTGTTGTAGCTATTTTACTCGATTTAGATGCCTTTGAAGATTTAAATGAACTATATGGTTTCATAAATGCAGAAGAGGTTTTAAAAGAGATTGCAAAGATTTTAAAAAGGTTTGAAAGTAGTTATGGAGTAGTAACTTATAGATTAAGTGGAGATATTTTTGCCATTACTAATGTAGTTAATATGCCATTTAATGATATCTTTATACTTATTGAAGATTTAAAACATACATTTTTAAATAGAAAGATTTTTGTTGATAAACTTAATGTTGATATTGTTGTCTCAATGACTTTGGGAGTATCTATTTTTCAGGAAGAACCAATATTAACTGCTGCTATGGCTTTAAAAAAAGCAAAATCATTAAACCAAAGTTATTTTGTATATAACAATGAACTTGATTCAAAAGATGTAATAATTCAATCTCTATTTTGGAGGGAAAGAATAAAAAAAGCTGTGGAAGAGAGAAGAATTATCCCTTTTTATCAAGCAATTGTAAATAAAAATAGAGAAGTTATTAAATATGAAACTCTTATGAGGATAAAAGATTTAGATGATAACAATGAAGCAGTTATTGTAACCCCAGATAAATTCTTGGGAATCTCTTTTAAAACAAAACAGTATCTTGAACTTTCAAGAATAGTTATATCAAAAAGTTTAGATAATCTTTTAAAAACAGATAAATCAATAAGTATAAATTTGAGTTTCAAAGATATTTTAAATTATGAGTTTATTGACTATTTAGATGGTGTTTTAGAAAATTTAAAATTTGAAGATAGAAGTAGATTAGTTTTTGAGATTTTAGAGAGTGAAAATTTAAATGATTATGATTTTTTAGAAGAGTTTGTTTTAAAATATAAAAAATTAGGTATAAAAATAGCAATAGATGATTTTGGAAGTGGGTATTCAAACTTTATAAGAATAATTAGAATACAACCAGATTATTTAAAAATAGATGGAAGTTTGATAAAAAATATAGATACAGACAAAGACTCTTATGAGATAGTAAAGTCAATTATTGCTTTTAGTAAAACTTTAAATATAAAAACTATTGCAGAGTTTGTTCATAGTGAAGAAATTTTTAATCTTTTACTTAAATTAGATGTAGATGAATTTCAAGGTTATTATTTTGGAAAGCCAGAGGCAGATTTTTTATAAATTAATCTTTAAAAAAGTATTTTTTGGATAGATTTTATCAAAATATTAAAGGAGAAAAAATGAGTGTTATTACAAAGATAGAAGAGCTTGATTTAGCAGGTACAAAAAAAGGAAAAATTGTTATTTCAAATGTAACTGAGCCTTATGGAGCAAATACAGCTGATATTATAAGTATTGCAATTGCATTAAATGGTGATGATGTACAGTGGAAAGCACATATTCCTTATGAAAATATAGATGGATTAATAGAGGCTTTAAATAAAGCAAAAAATCTGAAAAAATAGAGCTAAGAAAATATATTGTGATATAATTATCTCCTATATTTAGGGGGAATTATGTTGCAATTAAAAACTATTGGAAGAGTAGAGACTATCTCAATTTTAGATTTAGAACTTTTTGATTTAGATGCAAAGATTGATACAGGAGCTTACTCAAACTCCCTTCATTGTGATGATATATTTATAGATGAAGATAACTTTGTACACTTCAAACTACTAGATAAAATTCATACCTCATATCATGGAAAAAAGATTAAAATACCTCTTTATAAGACAAAGAGTGTAAAAAGTTCAAATGGCGTTGTAGAGCTAAGAGCTTCAATAAAGGTTAGTGTAAAATTTGCAGGAAAAATTTATAATACAGTTGTTTCACTTACAAATAGATCTGATATGAAATATCCTATGCTAATAGGAAGAAAGTTTTTAAAAGATAGATTTTTGGTTGATGTTTCAAAAAAGAATTTAACAAAAGGAAAATAAGATGTTAGTTTATATATTATCAAGAAATGAAAATTTGTATTCTACAAAAAGATTATTTGAAGAGGCACAAAATAAGGGCTGGAAAGTAAAAATTATAGATTATTTAAAGTGTACAATAGAGATTATGAAAAATGAGTTAGTTGTAAATTATGAGGGGAGTATTTTGCCAATTCCAGATGCAATAATTCCACGAATTGGTGCAAGTAGAACATTTTTTGGAGCTGCTATGGTGAGACACTTTGAGATGCAAGATGTTTTTAGTACAACTGGAAACTTAGCACTTACAAGAAGTAGGGATAAACTAAGAAGCTTACAAGTTTTGTCAAAAAATGGTGTAGATTTACCAAGGACTGTTTTTGCCTCAAATAAATCAAATGCAAAAGATGTAATAGCACTAAGTGGTGGAACTCCTTTGGTTCTAAAAATTTTAGAAGGAACCCAAGGGGTTGGAGTCGTTTTAGTTGATAGCAAAAAGGCTGCAAAATCAGTTCTTGATGCTTTTTATGGAATGGATGTAAATTTACTAGTACAAGAGTATATAGAAGAGGCAAGTGGTAGTGATATTAGAGTTTTTGTTGTAAATGGCGAGGTTGTTGCAGCTATGAAAAGGCAAGGTGCTGATGGAGATTTTAGATCAAATCTTCATCAAGGTGGAACGGCTAGTGTATATAAATTAAGTAGAAAAGAGAAAAGTACTGCAATAGCAGCAGCTCGTGCCATGGGGCTTGGAGTTTGTGGTGTTGATATGATAAGTTCAAAAAGGGGACCATTGGTTATGGAGGTAAACTCAAGCCCAGGCTTAGAGGGAATTGAAAAATCAACAAATATAAATGTTGCAAAAAAAATAATGGATTATATAGAGCAAAATATAAAACCAAATAGTCCAACTAATCCTGTAAAAAGAAAGATTAAGAAGGATAATATAGGGGCATAATAAATAAATATTATAAGTAAATATAATATTTATTTTAAACTATTCATTTACAAATTTAATATATAATCTACTTTTTTAAAGGATAAATATGCGAAAAATTATAGTTTTATTACTATTGGCTAATTTCTTATTTTCTTATGAAGAGTTAAATGTTGATAATTTTAAAGAGAAAATTGATGGCAAGAATGTGATTGTTGATTTTTATGCTTCTTGGTGTCCACCTTGTAAAATATTAGCAAATAATCTTGAAGATTTTGAGATTAGTAAACCAGATAATGTAACTATTTACAAAGTAAATATTGAAAATGAATTAGTTTTGGCAAAAAAGTATGGAGTTAAAAAACTTCCTACACTTATACTTTTTAAAGATGGCAAACCAATAAATGAGTATGTTGGTATAAAAACATCTGATGAACTTTTAAATATATCAAAAAAAGATTTTAATTAGGAGAGAGATATGAAAAAATTACTGCTACTTTTACTACTTTTTACCTACTCATTTTCAATAGAGTTGGGAAATAAAATATTAGAACCTGAAGAGGCTTTTAAAGTAAAATTTGAGGAGAAAGAGGATAGTTTAGCTATAAAACTAGAATTGGGGAAAGATATATATTTATATGATGATAAAATTCAAATAAATATTACAAAACCAAAAAAAATTGAATTAAGAGAGGAAATAACTCTACCAAAACCTGTAGAATACGATGGATTTATAGTTCAACTAGATGATTTGGATATAAAAGTTCCATATGATTTACTAAAAAGTAAGATAGACTCAAATAAGTTTGAAGTTGAGCTTAAATTTCAAGGTTGCTCGAAAGCAGGGCTATGTTATGCACCAATGAGTGAGAAAAAGGTTGTTTTTTTTGATGCTAGTTTAAAAGAAGAGCCTAAAAATGAAGTAGTTTTAAAAGAGGATAAAAAAGAAGAAAATATTTTTAAAAATGAAGCTTTAAATGAAACAGATAGCATAGCTGCAACTTTTAAAGATAGTAGTTTTTTATTAGTAATTGCAACATTCTTTGGTTTTGGTCTTTTATTATCATTTACCCCTTGTGTATTTCCTATGATTCCTATTCTTTCATCAATTATTGTAAAAGCTTCACAAAATGAGACTATGAGTGCAAAAAAAGGCTTTTTAATGTCTTTTGTGTATGTATTCGCTATGAGTTTTGCATATTCGTTAGCAGGAATTATTGCTGGAGTATTTGGGGCAAATTTACAAGCTTCTTTACAAAATCCTTATGTTTTAGTTGTTTTTGCTTTTGTGTTTATTGCTCTTGCTTTTTCAATGTTTGGATATTTTGAAATACGACTTCCAGCATCTTTACAAACAAAGATAAACAAAACAACAGATGGAAAAGAGAAACAAGGAATGCTTGGTATTGCAATTATGGGATTTTTATCAGCTTTAATTGTAGGACCTTGTGTGGCTCCTCCACTTGCTGGTGCATTGGTTTATATAGGACAAACAGGTGATGCTATTTTAGGTGGAGTAGCCCTTTTTGTTATGAGTTTAGGAATGGGAGTTCCACTTCTTCTTATTGGTTTAGGTGCTGGTAAATTTATGCCAAAGCCAGGTGGTTGGATGGAGAGTGTTACAAAAATATTTGGAATAATTATGCTAGGAGTTGCTATTTGGCTTCTTGATAGAGTTATTAATCCAACAGTAACTATGTATTTATGGGCATTTTTATTTATTGCTTTTGGAGTTTATTTGAAAATTTATACTCATATTATTGTAAAAAGTATCTCAAAAGTATTGATGATTTTAGGAGCTATTTTACTTGTTGGTGCAGTAAGTGGTGCAACAAATCCACTAAAACCACTAGAAAAGTTTACAAATGGTGTAGCAGTTACTCAAAAAAATGAGTTAAACTTTACATATATTAAAAATATAAGTGAGCTAGAAGATGCACTAGCTAAATCAAGTAAGCCAGTAATTCTAGATTTTTGGGCATCATGGTGTGTGTCTTGTAAAGAGTTAGATGAGATAACTTTTAAAGATGCTGAGGTTATAAATAAACTTCAAAACTTTACTCTTTTAAAAGTTGATGTTACAGATAATACCAAAGAAGATAAAGATATTCAAAAGAGATTTGGAGTTGTTGGTCCTCCTGCAATTGTTTTTTGGGATAAAGATAAAAATGAAGTAAAAAGTGCCAAAATAGTTGGTTACAAGAACCCAAAAGAGTTTTTAGATATAGTAAATAAAAGCTTTCCAAATTAAATAAAACTGATATACAATAGCTTCTTTCTAAGAGTTATTGTATAGAATTTACTACAGAATCTTATGATTTTGATTTTCCAATCTTTACAACTTCTTTTAGAGATTATTATAGATATGAAAATACCTAATATATCTGTTACTACTTCTATTTTTTTCTTAAATATTAGTGCTTTATTTTAAAAAAAACTTTTTATCTTTGTTATTTTTGTTATGATAGTAAGCAATAGGGTGGGAAAAATAGGTAAATACTATTTTAAAAGAGAGAAAAACTCTCTTTTAATTTTTAAATAAATAAGAATACTCCTAATAAAATAACTACTAAGTAAAGTAATCCAAAAATAGCACCTAATGCCCACCATCTAGCTTGTGAGATATATCCAGCACCATACCAAATAGGTGAAGGTCCTGTTCCGTAAGGAGTTATAATTCCCATAACTCCTAAACTTCCAGCTAAAATAATTGTAAATGGAACTATTTGATCAACAGGTATTAAAGTAGTTGCAATAACCATAAATAGTGGAACTAATGCAGTAACATGAGCTGTTGTACTAGCAAAGAAGTAGTGTAGAATATAGAATAACACTATTAAAGCAATAATAAGTGATGTCGTATTTAAATCAGATAACATAGTTTGAGAATTTTTCCCTATGTACTCTAAAATACCTACTTTTTTTAATCCATCAGCCATAGCAACTAAAGTTGAGAACCAGATAAATACATTAAATGCCGCTTTATCTGAAAGTAAGTCATCCCAAGTAATAACACCAGTTAAAACCATTATTGAAACAATACAAATAGCAGTAGTTGTTGCATCAACTCCTAGCTCTTTTCCAAATATCCAAAAAATTAAAGCAACAGTTGCAAGTCCTGCCATTAAATACTCTTTAAATGTAATTGCACCTAATTTTTTTAACTCTTCTGCTGCCCAAGCTGGAGCTTCAGGAGATTTCTTTTGTGTAGGTGGGTATAAAACATAAGTTAGCCAAGGAGTTAAAATAAACAAAGGAATCATAAGTGGAAGCATAATTTTTGCCCACTCCATCCAAGTAATTGTATGACCTGTACTTTTCCCTATTAAATCAATAGCTAGTAAGTTTGGAGCAAGTGCAGTTAAAAACATAGAACTTGTTACACATGTTGTTGCAATTGCAACCCAAGAGATATAAGATCCAATTTTTCGTGGTTCGTTATCTGGTAATGAGTTGAAAATTTGTGGGATATTAATAGCTACTGGATAAACACTTCCACCACTTCTTGCCGTATTTGATGGCATAAATGGAGATAGGATTAAATCAGAAAATGCAACAGCATAACCTAAACCTAAAGTGCTTTTCCCCATATATTTAACCATGAGTAAAGATACTCTTCTTCCAAGTCCTGTTTTTTTGTATCCAAGTGCAAACATAAATGCAGCAAAGATTAACCAAATAACACTATTTCCAAACCCACTTAATGCCCAAGTGATGCTCTCTTTAGGATTTCCAACTAATCCTAAGAATGCAACAATAGAAACTCCAGCAAAACCTACTAAAGCAGCAGGAACTGGCTCAAGAATAAGACCAACTACAACAGCTAAAAAAATTGCTAAAAAATGCCATGCATTTGAAGATAAACCTTCAGGTGCAGGAATAAACCATAAAACAAGAGCTACTAATACAGGTATTAGTAATTTAATACTCTTTTTCGACATAAATCCTCCTAATATAAAAATCAAGGCATTATAATATATTTTTCTACAAAAGATTTTTAATAGAAGTTAAAAGAATGCCTATTTAATGAATATTTGTTATACTTAACAAAAAATTTTGGAGTAAAATAATGAGAGTTTTATTTTTATGTTCGATATTTGTTATTGGACTTTTATCATCAGAGTGGAAAATCCAAAATGATCCATACTATAAGCATAAAGTGAGCCAATTTGAGATGTTAAAAGATAGACAAGATATTGAGATTATGATGTTGGGTGATTCTATTACAGATGAGGGTGAATGGAGTGAACTTTGGGGGAAAACAGTTCAAAATAGAGGAATTAGTGGAGATACAACAAGTGGAGTTTTAGATAGACTTTATACTATAAATCCAAATACTAAAAGAGTTTTTATAATGATTGGTGTAAATGATATTATGAGAGGATATAGTGAAGATTTGGTATTTGAAAACTATAAAAAGATTGTTAAATTTTTTCAAGAAAAAAACATTGAGGTGATTATACAAGCTACGTTATATATTGGAGAGAGTAGAAAACAGGATTTTAATCCAAAAATCCAAAGATTAAATCATAAACTAGAAGAGTTTGCAAAGAATAGTAAAACTATTTTTATAAATCTAAATCCCACCCTTGCTCCACAAAAAACTCTTTTAAAAGAGTTTACAAAAGATGATTTACATTTAAACGGAGAAGCTTATAAAGTATGGATAAAAACTTTAAAAGAGATTAAATATTAAAAGAATAACCAGTAAAACTTGACAAATTGAATTGTTTTTTTGTACAATCGAAAACATTATATTTTGATAAAAAAGGGAAAAGAATGAAAATAAAGGCTAGTTTATTCACAATTATTTTATTTGGAATTGTTTTCTCAGGTTGTGCTACAACCTCTACAAGTCAAAAAAACCTCTCTACTCCAGATAGTAACTTTGCGTATGATAGCAAGTTAAATCAAGAGCAAAAACATCTGAAAAATAGCAACTTTAGAGATGATATTACGTACTCTAACTATATGTCAAAAAGAGATAGCAATATAAATAATGAACTATTTAGTTTTTACAATGAGTGGAAAGGTACAAAGTATAGAATGGGTGGATATACAAAAAAAGGGATAGATTGCTCAGGATTTGTACAAAAAGCTATTTTAGAAAAGTTTGATTTAAAGCTTCCTAGAGATAGTAGGTCTCAATCACTTGTTGGAACATCTATCAAAAAAAGTGAGTTGCAAATGGGCGATTTAGTATTTTTTCATACAGGTAAAACAAAACATGTAGGAATATATATTGACAATGGTCAATTTATGCATGCTTCTACAAAAGTTGGTGTTACAATCTCAAGAATAGATGATGGATATTTTAAAAATAGATATTGGAAAGCTACAAGAGTTTTAAAGTAGCTTAAACTCCTAAATACTTTGACATTATAAATAATACTATAACACAAACAATATACATTTTTATAGCATAAATAATATTTAATTTAAATATCTCTTTTGCATTGCAACTATATCTAGCACTCATTGTAAGATTTAACCCAGATATTGGTGATGTTGAAACTGTTGTAGCCCATGCCATTAAAAATGTCATTGCAAGTAATGTATGATTTGCATTTGTAAAAAAATCTCCCAAAATTGATATAGATATAATTGGGTGAATTCCAACAAATGCTAAAATTATAAATATAAATAGTACAATACTTGCCGCTTTGTAGTCAAATGTATCAAATGGAAGAGAGAAGTTAAGTCCCAAAAGAACACTTCCAGCAATAATCCCAAAAAGTCCAGCTACTAAAAATAGAGATATTTCACTCTTCATTTTTGGTAAATCATCTATTATATGAAATTTTAAAATCCTAATGCTTTCAACTAAACCTCTTTTTATTGGTAAAAAAGTAATAGTAAGTAAAAAGGAGAAAAGAGATATTAGTAAAATGATTTGTAAATCTTTATAGTAATGATTTGTTAAAAGTACAAAAAATGCTAAAAGTAGAGGCAAGTATAGAGTATTAAAAGATAGTGGGTAGCCATAAAAGCTTGAAAAATCTTCATTTCGTAGCTCAATATAGGTGATTAAAAAAGCACTTAGAGCCAAAAAAAGTCCAAATGAGATTATAAAAATGGTATTTAAATTTGGTGCATATGTTAAAGCTGCAGCAAATGCTACAAAAAATGGTGACCAGTAGGCATCACTAGCAAATGATCTAGTCAATAAAACCATTTGAAGTGGGGTTAGTTTTGCTTTTTTATACATTTTGTCTGCAACTAAGAGTAAAGCAGATAGATTTATGATAGAACCAAAAATATGAACTCCAAAATATGTTTTTAAAAATGAATTTTTACCTCTTGGAAGTTCATTTTTTTCTCTTTTTGGAGTTGCTATTAGTTTTAAGAATCCAACGGCAATTAAAAGAGTAAGAAGATATAAATTTACACTAAAAGCTTTTTTAAAATCTATGTAAAAGCCATTTATATAGCTATATAAAAAGGCCAAAAGAGTAAAAAATAGCAAAATTAAGATTAGTTTTTTTGATTTGATTGTAAAAAATAGAAAGCTTGAAGCTAACCAAATAAAAGCCACTCCATATATTTTAAAATCACTATAAAAAAAGTAAGAGAAGATTACAAAGATAAAACTTAAAAATATTAAAATACCAGAAACTCTTGATAAAAACTTCATATAAACCTCTTTGTTAAAAATCTATTATATAAAAACTTTGTATAATCCAAAGCAAAAAAGGAATATTTTGATAAGACTTGGTTCAAAATCACCAACTAGAGCAAAGATTCTAGAATCTTTTAATATAGATTTTATACAAAATGGTGGGAATTTTGATGAAGATAGTATAAAAACCCAAAACCCAAAAGAGTTTTGCTATTTAGCTACAAAAGGAAAATTTGAAGAGTTGTATAAAGAGTTTGGAATTGAAGATATGCCACTTCTTGTTGCTGATAGTGTAGTAACTTGTGAAGGTAAACTTCTTAGAAAAGCAAAAGATTATGAAGATGCCAAATCTATGCTAGAGCTTCAAAGTGGAAATTTTACATCTGTAATATCTTGTATGATTTTTAAAAGTAAAAAGCTAGAACTTATTGATATTTCAATTACTACTTATGAATTTACAAAATTTGATGAAAAAGATATGCAAAACTATTTAAATAGTGGTGAATGTTTTGGAAAAGCTGGAGCCATAATGGTTGAGGGGTTTTGTAAACCTTATATAAAAAATGTAAAAGGCTTAGAAAGTACAGCTATGGGTTTAAGTATTGAAAAACTTTTACCATTTTTATAAATATTTGATAAAATTGTAGGATTAACTTTTATGAAAATACAAATAACAGTATATATTTAATACTTGATTTCAGCTTTACTTATATTTTAAATAGCTTTCTATTAAAAAAAACGACAAAAGAGACAAGTAAAAGTAAAACTATAAAAACATAAAGCATAATATTCCAACCAAAAGCTTTATAGATATATGATGGAACAATAGAACCACTTGCTCCTCCTAAATAGTAAAAAGTTAGGTACATTCCAGATGTTAGTGATTTTTGTGAAGCTTTCATAGAGTTTGCAAGTTGAGTGCTTACTGTATGTGTTGTAAACATTCCTATACAAACCAAAAAAAGTAGCATAAAAAGTTGCAAAATATTCTCTATTTGTAAAAAAGCTATTGTAAATATATAAAAAATCACAGCAAAAAGTATAGTATTTATCTCACCTTGAAAGAATTTTACTATTCTTTTTGAAGTTAGAGAGACTACAACACCCATTCCGTATCCTACATAAAGTAAAGCTATCTTGAATTCAGATAATCCCTCTTCCAACTCTTTTGCTCTAAAAGGTAGAACATTTAAAACTCCTGAAAAGACAAAAAAGACAAAAAACATTACAAAATATATCACCATAAATCTTCTATCTTTTAATATATTTAAAACATCACTAAACTTTGGTTTTATGATATTTGCTTCACCATCAAACTCTAGTTTTTTAATTAAAATTATAGATATAAATATAGCAAGAGATAAAGAGTAAAAAACATACTCATAAGAGAGATTTGTAGCAATAAATCCTGAAAAAATCCTTCCAACAAGTCCACCAAAAACAGTTCCAGCAACATAAATAGACATATTAAACTTTACATTTTCTTTATCAATATTTGCCAAAATACTCATAAGGGAAGTTAAAATAGCAGGAATTACTAAAGCTTCACAAAATCTAAAAAATAGAAAAAACTCATAAGTTTTTGATAATCCTAAAAAGATATTTGTGATAAGTAAAATAAATGAGGCATTTATTAACATCTTTTTTGCATCTACTTTTTCTAAAATATAGCCATAAATTATTGGTGCAACTGCCAAAAAAAACAGAATAATTGCTGTAAATTGAGATGCTTCAATAATTGTAATATTAAACTCTTGTGCTAAAAGTGGTTGAAGTGGCTGGGTTGCATACATTACAGACATTGTAACAATTAAGCCATAAATAATAATAAGTAGATTTTTATTCAAATAGTTATCCTTTTAAAAAGCTAATTTTACTCTTAAAAATATTTGTTTGTAGTTAAGTGTGGTTAAAAACTAAGGCAGAAGCCTTAGTTTTATTAATTAAATGATGGTTTTGGAGTAGAGCTTGTTACTTCTGGAAGTTGAGGATAAGTAATAGCTGGTTTAGTACCTTTTAATGCTTTTAAAAATGTTACAATTTTAGTTGCATCACTATCTGATATATCAATTCCTAACTGCACAGAACCCATCTCTTTTACTGCTTCTGCTAGTGACCAAATTTGTCCGTTGTGGAAATATGGAGCTGTTTCACTAATATTTCTTAAACTAGGAGTTTTTACCATACCATTTTCATCACCTTTGAAGTCACCAACATTTATAAATTTATATTGGTTAGCAACTTGAAATGGTTGCATTGTTCCACCAAGAGCAACTCCTGTATGACATGCTGTACAACCTTTATTTAAGAATGTTTGAAGCCCCTCTTGCTCATCTTTTGTTAAAGCTTTTGTATCACCTTCTAGGAATTTATCAAATCTTGATGGAGTAACTAAAACTCTCTCAAAAGTTGCAATTGCACTAGTTATTTTATCAAAATCAACTTTTACATCTTTTCCATAAGCTTTTTTGAACTCTTCTACATAAGCTGGAATTGAGTTAATTCTTTCTACAACAAGTTCAGGTGGTGCTGCCATCTCTGGAGCTGCTTGAATTGGACCTGCTGCTTGGTCTTGTAGATGAGGGCTTCTTCCATCCCAAAATTGTGCTTTAAAAAATACTGAGTTATAAACTGTTGGAGAGTTTAAGTGATGTGGATTTGCAGTCCATCCATGACCAATAGCTACAGGAATACCATCTGCACCACCTAAACCTAGGTTATGACAAGTGTTACAAGATATTAGATTACTTTTTGAAAGTCGTGGGTCAAAATATAGTTTTTTTCCTAAATCAACTTTTGCATCTGTAATTGGATCCTTTGGGTCATCAATTAGTTTCATTAAAGCTGATTTATTTGATGGAATAGCTTCCAAACCTGCATTTTTTGCTTTTGTAATCAAAGTTTGATTTGCAAAAAGCGAACCTGCACCTAAAAGTAGTGCTAAAGAAATTTTTAGTTTCATGATTAAATCCTCCTAAATGATTTAATAAATCATAGGAAAATTTTTATTAATAAAAACTTAAATTGATAGCTTTTTCTGAATTAAATTATAAATTTATCTTATAATTGAAGATAGTTTTTGTCCTATTTATCAATAAGTTTCACTAATTGAGATGGTAAAAGTTGTAGTAGTTCTTCAACTTGTACTGTATCACCATGATCAATAAAAGAGTCTTCATATTCAAAAGATTTTAAATAAATATTTGTAATATTTTTCTCACTTAAGAGTTCCAAAATAGCACTTGCAACTCCTCCTTGTTTTATTGAGTCACTAAAAATATACCAAGAGTTATATTTTTTTGATAAATTGATTAAAGTATCACTATCAAGAGGTTTTACAAATCTTAAATCAAGTATTGCTATATCTTCATTATGAAGCTTCTCTACCTCTATTGCTTTGCTAACTCCTGCACCATAACCAATAAATAGTTTATTACTAGTTCCCTCTTTTAATAACTCAGCTTTTCCTAAAGAGAACTCATTTGCTTTGTACTCTAACTCTTTAAAAGAGCCTCTTGGGTATCTAATAGCACAAGGGCTACTTAGAGTATAAGCAAACTCTAAAGCAAACTCTAAAGTGAAATTATCTCTAGGGGCAAATAAAATCATATTAGGAATAAATCTTAAGAAATTTATATCAAAGACCCCTTGGTGAGTTTCACCATCATTTCCTACAATTCCAGCTCTATCCATAGCAAAAACAACAGGTAAGTTCATAATACACACATCATGGATTATTTGGTCAAAACCTCTTTGTAAAAAAGTGGAGTAGATTGTAATAAATGGTTTAAATCCCTCTTTTGCCATTGCAGCCATACTTGTAACTGCATGTTGCTCTGCTATTGCAACATCCCAAAATCTATTTGGGAACTCTTTTATTAATCTATCAATTCCAGTACCACTTGGCATAGCAGCAGTTACCCCAACTACATTCTCATATTTTTTTGCAAGATTTAAAAGGGCATAACTATAAACTTCAGTAGCACTTTTTTTTGTATTTTTTTTGATGAACTCACCATCTTCAATATTAAAAGGACCAACCCCATGCCATTGTTCGTGTTGCCCTTCTGCTATTTTGTAACCTTTTCCTTTTACAGTTTTTGCGTGAACAATTACTGGCTTGTTCATAGATTTTGCAATTTGTAAAACTTCAATAATCTCTTCAATATCATGACCATCAATAGGACCAATATAGTCTATTCCCATCTCTTCAAACAAAATACCAGGAGTGATTAGTTTAAAAGAGTTTTCAACTCTTTTTGCTAAATATGTAGTACCTTCTGGCATATTATTTCTTATAAATTTATCAACACTTGTTTTGAAACTTTGATAAAATTTTCCAGCTAGAAGTTTTGATAGATATTTTGAAATTGCACCTATTGGTTTTGCAATGCTCATTTCATTATCATTTAAGATTATTACAACAGGAAGTTTTAAATCTCCTAACTCATTTAGTGCTTCATAAATCATTCCAGCACTCATAGAACCATCTCCAATCATTACAACTGGAATTCTATTCTCCTTTTTTAACTTAGCAGCTTTAGCAGCTCCAACGGCTAAAGAGATTGATGTTGAACTATGACCAGCTACAAAATAATCAGCTTTGTGTTCATTTGGTTTTGTAAAACCACTTAAACCACCAAATTGTCTAATAGTTTCAAACTCTTCCCATCTATTAGTTAGAAGTTTGTGTGCATAGCACTGATGAGAAACATCAAAGATAAATGGATCTTTTTCTATATCAAAAACATAGTGCATAGCAATAGTAAGTTCAACGGCACCTAAAGTTGAAGAAAAGTGCCCACCTTTCCTTGAAACTACATCTATAATCCGCTCTCTAATTTTATTTGAAAGCTCATTTAACTCTTTTAGTGATTTCTCTTTTACTTGCATAATAGACTCTATTTTAACTCTTCTAAAACTTCATCTAAAAGTGTAAATAGCTTTATATTCTGTTCTTCTGTACCAATTGTAACTCTAATAGCATTTAATCCATAACCTGTTAAATCTCTTATAATCATCCCTTTTTCTAAAAGTTTTTGAGATACCTCTTTTGATATGAAATTTTTTAATAAGATTGTAATAAAGTTTGTATAAGATGGAATAAACTCAAATCCACGATTTTGACAATACTCTTCATACTTTTTCATCTCAATAAAGTTTTTCTCTATACAAGCTTGTACAAACTCTTCATCTTTTAAAGCTTCAATAGCAGCAGCTAGGCTTAGAGTTGTTATATTAAAAGGAGCTCTTATCTTATAAAAGGTTGATATAATTTCTTCTTGTGCAAAACCATAACCAACTCTCATTCCTCCTAGTGCATAGGCCTTTGAGAAAGTACCTAAATATATAGCATTTGGAAAAGTATTTATTAACTCTTTTGGGCAAATTTTCTTTTTTTCATCTTTAAAAGAAGCATACTCTTGATATGCTCCATCAACTACAACTAGAGTATTTTTATCAATAGTTTTTAAAAACTCATAAACTTCATCTTTATCTAAACACTCCCCTAAAGGATTATTTGGAATACATAAGAAGATAATATCAGCTCCATGTTTTTTATAAAGTTTACTAAACTCTTTTAAGTTGTGCTGAGATGATTTTGTCTTAACAATTTGGGCATCAACTTGTTTAGCATAAATCTCATACATAGCAAATGTTGTTTTTGCCATCAGAACTTTTGAACCTTTTTTACATTTTGCATGAATTGCAAACTCTAAAATTTGGTCACTTCCAGAACCAATAATCACATTTTTACTATTTAGTTCAAACTTAGAAGCCAAAGCCTCTTTTAGTTCAAACATAGAGTCATCAGGGTATAAGTACATATTTTTTACTAAACTTTTTATTTTAGTAACAACTTTTGGACTCGTACCATAAGGGTTCTCATTTGAAGCAAGTTTTACAACCTCTTTTGGATTTATTCCATACTCCCTTACAACTAACTCTATTGGTTTTCCAGCCTCATAAGTTGATAGGTTTTTTAATACTTTGTTAAATTTCATTTTTTCTCCTTGTGATTATATATCTTTTATCTCTTTTACATAAGAGCCTAAAACTTTTATACTACTTTGATGTTTTTCTAAAACTCTTTTTACATTCTCATCATCTTTATGACCATCAAAATCTATAAAAAATATAGAGTCTCCTTCAACTATATGAGATTTTATCTTTGTAAGATTTATATTTGCATTATTAAAATCATTTAAGAATTTTACTAAAACTCCTTGTTCATCTGGAAATTTCACTAAAATAGAGGTTTTATCATTTCCACTAGAAGAGTTTTCAAAATCACTTAAGATAAAAAATCTAGTTTTATTATTATCTTTATCTTCTATATTCTCAAATAAAATTGGAAGATTGTAGAGTTTTGCAGCCACATGAGCACAAATTGCTGCACTATTTGGTTCATTTGCTGCTAGTTTTGCCGCTTTCGTAGTTGATTCAACAGGGATTAATTCAACTTCATCTAATCCAAAATTATTTAAAAATTTTCTACATTGATCAAAAGCTATATCTTTTGAATATATCTTTTTTATATCTTCTATTTTATCACAAGTTGTTGCTAGTGTATGATGAATATTTAAAATAACTTCAGCTACTATTTTTGAGTTAAAATTAGTAAAGCCATTTATAGTATCGTTTACTATTCCGTTTGATGAATTTTCTATTGGAACTACACCAAATTTTATCTTTTTTGACTCTAATTCTTTAAATATTCCTTTAATTGAAGAGATAGAGACATAAGAACTCATAGCTCCAAATCTGCTCTCTGCTGCTTGGTGAGTAAAGCTTCCTTTTGGTCCTAGGTATCCTATATTTTCAGGTAACTCAAGGTTTCTTGATATTGCAAAAATCTCTAAAAAAAGTGCCTCTATAGCACTTCTATTTAAAAGTCCACCATTTTTTTGATTTATATTATCAAGTCTATCAATAATAGATTTTTCTCTTTCAGGTCTATAAATAGCACCACCACTTTGAGCTTTAATTTTTCCTACTTTATGAACTAGTTTCATTCTCTCATCTAAAAGATCTAAAAGTTTATTATCTATGCTATCTAGCCCTTTTCTTATCTCTATTAATGCCTCTTCATTTGCCATTTTTAACCCTTATAAAAACTCTATTTCATTTGCAATTAAATCTTCAAAGCTCTCTCTTTTTCTAATTAATCTATCATTCCCATTTTCAATTGCAATTTCAGCTACTCTAGCTCTAGTATTATAGTTACTACTCATTGTAAAACCATAAGCTCCAGCACTATAAATTGTTATTAAATCACCACTTTGTGTCTCTGGAAGGTCTATGTTTTTTGCAAAAAAATCTCCACTTTCACAAACTGGTCCAACAAGGTTACAATCACTTAAATTTTTATTATTATTTAAAACTTCAACTCTATGATAAGCATCATACAAAGCAGGTCTTATTAAATCATTCATAGCTCCATCAACAATTACAAATCTTTTGTTTCCATTGATTTTTTCATATAAAACTTTTGTAACAAAAATACCACTATTTCCAACTATAAATCTTCCTGGTTCACAAATTATTGTTAAATCAAGTCCAAAAAGTGAGTCTAATATAGTTTGTGCATAATCATAAGTGTTGATTAGGGTTTCATCTTTATAAACAATTCCTAAACCTCCACCAACATCCATAAAAGACAACTCAATTTTTATTGCTTTTAGATTTCTAACTAAATTTGCAACAATATTTATTGACTCTCTTATAGGTTCAAGTTGTGTTAGTTGTGAACCTATATGACAATGTATTCCAGTTGGCTCTAAATGTTCACTGTTTTTACACTTTATATACATTCTTTTTGCTGTATCAATATCTACTCCAAACTTATTTTCATGAAGTCCAGTTGAAATATAAGGGTGAGTTTTTGGATCTATATTTGGGTTTACTCGAATAGAAATTCTTGCAACTTTGTTTAAACTTTTTGCCAACTCTTCAACTCTATCAAGTTCTGCACTACTTTCCACATTTATAAGTAAAATATCAAGAATTAGTGCCTCTTTTATCTCTTCATCACTTTTTCCAACACCTGAAAAGATTATCTTATATGTTGGAACACCAGCTTTTAAAGCTCTTTTTACCTCTCCAATACTTACACAATCAGCCCCAGCTCCTAAATTTGACAAATGCTTTATTACACTTAAGTTTGAGTTTGCTTTAACAGCATATGCTATTAATGATTTTCTTGCTCTAAATGACTCTTTTAGCTCAGTATATTGTGCTGTTATATGGTCAAAATCATAAAGATAAAACGGTGTTTGGTATTTGTCTGCTAGTTTTTTAAAATCTATATTCATATTTCTCCAAAAAAATTTATTTTAAAAATTTACTTCTTTTTGTAAAAGTTTTTAAAAAAATATACTTAAACAGCTTCGTTTTGAGTATCCCAAAATTTTTATGAATTTTGAGCCTAAAACTACATAGGTTTTTGCTCTACTTTTTTAAAAACTCTTCTTTTCTTGAAAGTTAAAGGTGAAAGAGAGTTTAAATTATTAGCCAAAATCAAGGTTTAGAATTTTTAAACATTCTCTTACAATAGTAAGATTATCTGCCTAAAAATTCTTTATAAACTAAGACTTTGGCAAAAAATGGAACTCTATTTTTCACCATTCCAAGCAATTCGAGGTTTTTCACCTGAAAAATCTACTGCTGGCATTCCCATTATATTAAATCCACTATCTACATGGTGAATTTCACCAGTTACTGCACTACTTAAATCACTTAATAAATACATTCCAGAATTTCCAACTTCTTCTATAGTTACATTCTTTTTAAGTGGAGAGTGAGCTTCATTCCATTTTAACATAAATCTGAAATCTCCAATTCCTGCTGCTGCTAAAGTTTTAATAGGTCCAGCACTAATAGCATTTACTCTAATACCATCTTTCCCTAAATCTTCAGCTAAATATTTAGTTGTCATATCTAAAGCTGCTTTTGCAACTCCCATAAGATTGTAGTTTGGAATATATTTCTCTCCACCATAATATGTTAAAGTTAAAATTGAAGAGTTGTTACTTAAAAGTGGTTTTAGCTCTTTTGTTATCTCTATTAAAGAAAATACAGATATATCCATAGCAATATCAAATGCCTCTTTTGATATATTATGAAATCTTCCAGTAAGACCTTCTTTTGGTGCAAACGCAATAGAGTGAACGATAAAATCAATCTCTCCTAAATCTTTTTCTAATGAAACTTTTAAATCTTTTATCTCTTGTGGATTTGAAACATCACATGGATAAACCAGATTTTGGCTTCCAAACTCAAGCGCTATTGGTTCAACTCTTTTTTTAAGAGCATCATTTAGATAAGTAAATGCAATTGTTGCACCTTGCGCTGCACATGCTTTTGCAATTCCATAAGCAATAGATTTATCATTTGCTACACCTAAGATAACCCCTTTTTTACCTTTCATTATCATTTTAAATCCTTCGTATTTTCTAAAATTTTTATAAAATCTTCTGCCTTCCAAGAAGCAGTTCCTATTAATGCACCATCAACATTTGCAATTTTACAAATATCTTTTACATTTTCTACTTTTACACTTCCACCATAAAGAAGTGGTTTTTGTATCTTTTCTTTGATCGCTTTATGAATATTTTCTATATCACTATTTGTTGCTGTTTTTCCAGTACCAATTGCCCAAACTGGTTCATAGGCTAAAATTAGCTTCTCATAATTAGTATCAATACCTATAAATTGTTCAAAAATATATTCTAAGGTTTTATCAAGCCCAGCTTCTTTTACTTCCAAAGGCTCACCAATACAATAGATAATAGTAAAGCCTAAATTTTTATAAAACTCAAACTTTTTTGCAATTTCTTCTCCAGTTTCCCCTAAAATATGTCTTCTTTCACTATGTCCTATTAAAATAGTTTTAATATTAAACTCTTCTAATTGCTCTAAGCCAATCTCTCCTGTAAAAGAACCATTATTAGTAAAATAGGCATTTTGAATACCTATTTCTAAGTTTTTTTCTAAAGAGAAGTTATCAATAGAAGTTGAAGTAGGAAAAACAAATACACTGTTTGAGTTTTGGCTAGTTTTTAAATAGTTATTTACTTTTTCTAAATACTCTTTTGTACTTGCTCTTGTGTGATTTGTTTTAAAATTACTTGCAATTATTGGCATTATTTTTCACCATCAATTACAAGAGCTTTAACTCCTGGTAAAATTTTCCCCTCTATAAGCTCTAGTGAAGCTCCTCCACCTGTACTTATAAATGTCATATCAGCTTCATCCCCAGTTATTCTCACTAAATCAGCTGTATCTCCACCTCCAACAACAGTTGTAGCATATGAACTAGCAACAGCATGTGAGATTTTTGTACTACCTTTTGCAAATTTCTCCATCTCATAAACACCCATAGGTCCATTCCATAAAATTGTATTTGCATCGCTTAAAACTTCACTAAAAAGAAGAGCTGTTGCAGGGCCTATATCAAGACCGATCCAGTTTCTTGGTATCTCTTGTACAGGAACTATTTTTGCAATTGCTTCAGCATCAAAAGCTTCAGCTACTACAATATCTACTGGTAAGTATAGTTTTGTATCCTCTTTTTTTGCTAATTCCATAATTTTTAGAGCTTCAGAGATTAAATCCTCTTCAACTAATGATTTTCCAATCTCATAACCCAAAGCTTTTAGAAATGTAAATGCCATACCACCACCAATTACAATCTTATCAACCTTTGGAACAAGATTATATAAGGCTTCAAGTTTTCCAGAAACTTTTGAACCACCAACAATTGATACAAAAGGTCTTTTTGGATTTTCAACAATATGGTGAAAAAATTTAATCTCTTTTGCTAGTAAAAAACCAGCAGCTTTATGTTCTAAATCAAAATATTTTGCCATTCCTTCAACTGATGAGTGTGCTCTATGAGAAACCCCAAAAGCATCATTTATATAGACTTCTGCCATAGAAGCTAATTTTTTACTTAGCTCTTCATCATTTTTTGTTTCACCAGCTTCAAATCTCATATTCTCTAAAAGCATAATTTCTCCAGCTTTTAGCTCTTTTGCCATTTTTAAAGTCTCACTACAAACTACATTTGGAGCTAGTTTTATCTCTTGTTTCAATAAAATATGTAATCTTTTTGCAATTGGAGCTAAAGAGTATTTTTCTTCAAAGCCACCCTTTGGTCTTCCAAAATGACTTGCTATTATAACTGAACAGTCATTGTCAATACAGTATCTTATAGTATTTAAAGCACTTCTAATTCTTCTATCATCTGTTATATTGTTGTACTCATCAACAGGAACATTAAAATCACATCTAATAAAAACTTTTTTACTAGCAATATTTATGTTTTTCATCTCTTGTAAAGTCATATTTCGCCCTATCTTTTTGATATATAAAGTGCTAAATCTACAAGTCTTGCTGAATATCCCCATTCGTTGTCATACCAGCTCATAATTTTTATCATATTTCCACCAATTACTTGTGTTAAATCACTTGCGATTATTGTAGAGTTTGTATTTCCTACTATATCACTAGATACTAACATATCATTATCAACACTTACAATTCCAGATAACTCTTTTGATTTTTGAGTAAATAGTGCATTTATCTCCTCTTTTGTTGTATCTTTTTTGATTAAAAAGTTTACATCAACCATTGATACATTCGGAGTTGGAACTCTTACACTTTGACCATGAAGTTTTCCATCAAGTTGAGGCATAATTAATTTCATAGCTTTTGCAGCACCAGTGCTTGTAGGAATCATATTTTGTGCTCCAGCTCTTGCTCTTCTTTTATCAGATTTATGTTTTACATCTAGGATATTTTGGTCATTTGTGTATGAATGAATAGTTGTCATTAGACCTTTTTCTATTCCAAAAGCATCATCAATAATCTTTGCTATTGGTCCTAAACAGTTTGTTGTACAAGAAGCATTTGACACAATTTCTTCTCCGTTATAAGTATTTTCATTTACACCCATAACATAAGTTTTTGTGTCATCTTTTGCAGGAGCACTCATTAAAACTTTTTTTGCACCATTATTTATATGTACTTGACAAGACTCTTTTGTAAGATATGCACCAGTACACTCTAAAACAATCTCTGCTCCACAATCTTTTGTAAAAGTAAGTTCATTTGCATCTCTAGTTGAGTATAGTTTCGCATTGATTTTTCCCATTTTTAAGTAGCCATTTTCAATCTTTACATCACCATCAAAAGTTCCATGCACAGTATCATATTTTGTAATGTACTCTAGCATTTCAGCTTTTGCAGTGTCATTTATAGCAACCAATTCTATATCATCTCTTGTAGCAATAATTCTAGCTACACATCTTCCTATTCTTCCAAATCCGTTTATTGCAACTTTAATAGCCATCTAATCCCTTTATTAAAATTCTAAATAGCAAATATTTTATCTAAAAATTGCTATAATATAATTTAATCATAAAATAAAGGTAGATATTTTTTGAAAATTGCAATTTTTGGTGGCAGTTTTGACCCTGTTCATATAGCCCATGAGCTTATTGTAAAAACTGCACTAAAAGAGTTGGATATAGATAGGTTAATTATAGTGCCAACTTATTTAAATCCTTTTAAGAATTCATTTTTGTTTGAACCAAAAATAAGATTTGAATTATTAAAAAAGGTATTTAAAGATTTTTCAAATGTTGAAATTTGCGATTTTGAGATAAATCAAGAAAAACTAAGCTACACTTATGAAACTATAAGTTACATTAAAACTTTATATAATCCTTCAAAAATATATTTTATTGTAGGAGAAGATAATTTAGTAAATCTTCATAAATGGTACAAGATTGATGAACTTAAAAAAGATGTTGAGTTTGTTGTTGCTAGAAGAGCAAATTTTGCTTCACATATTATAGATGATTTTAAAACTTTGGATATAGATATAGATATTAGTTCTACAAATTTAAGGGAGCAAATTGATATCAAATTTATTCCAAATAAGATACAAAAAGAGATTATAAATTTAAAAAAAGGAAAAATTTGAACAATAGAATAGAGAATATTAAAGCTATTTTAGAAGATAAAAAAGCGGTTGATGTTGAGGTTTTTGATTTAAGTTCTAAGGAGTATTTAGTTGATTATGTTGTTATTGCAACAACACTAAATCCAAAACATGCAAGTGCTTTATTAGATTATTTAAAAATAGAGTTAAAACCACAAGGTGAAGAGTTTTTAAGAGTTGATGAAGATGATAACTGGACAGTTATTGATTTAGGAGATATTTTTATTCATTTAATGAGTGAGAAATATAGAGAAAAATATAATCTTGAAGAGTTTTTAGAGAGTTTTCAAAGACTAAGAGATTAAGCTAATAAAGCAAAAGAGATTACATAATCTCTTTTGCTTCAATTCCTAGAAGCTTAAGTCCTGTTTTTAGGCTTAGTTTTGCCATACTTAAAACTTTTAAGTATGTTTTTTCTTCATTACTTCCAATAATTTTATGTTCATTATAAAACTTATGTACACTAGAAGCAAGGTTATATAAATATTCAGTAATTTTTTGCATCTCTCTTTTTGAGAAAGCATCTTCTAAAATAGAGTTTAAAAGAAGTGACTCATAAACCAAATTTAAAGCTTCACTATTTAAAGCTTCAAAGCTCTCATCTTTTATATCTTCAACATTTAAAGATGATTTTACAAAAAGTTGATTTATTCTAGCATGTGCATAGTTTATATAGAAAATTGGATTTGTTGAATCTTGATTCTTTAACATATCAATATCAAACTCTAAGTGAGTATCACTCTTTTTTGTTAAGAAGATAAATCTTAAAGCATCACTTCCGATTTCTGCAGTTATATCTGACATAAGTATCACATTTCCTGCTCTCTTACTCATTTTATATGGCTCTTTTCCTTTAAGAAGTTGAACCATCTGAGACAAAATAACTTCTAGTTTAGATGAACTATTTCCTAGGAACTCAATTGCCGCTTTTACTCTTGTAATATATCCGTGGTGATCAGCTCCCCAAATATTTATATACTTGTCAAAACCTCTATCAAACTTATTTTTGTGATATATAATATCTCCAGCTAGATATGTTGGAATTCCATTATCTCTTACAACAACTCTGTCGCTATCATCACCAAATTGTGTAGATTTTAGATAAGTTTTGTCATCTTTTGTATATAGTGAGCCATTTTCTTCTAATACAGTTTTTGTACTATCCCAAGAGCCATAAAGAGATTTCTCAGATACAAAGTTTTGGAAATTTATTCCCAAATCATTTAAATCTTTGATTATTATTTCCATAACAATATCTTTTGCGAAAATTGCCATCTCTTCAAATTTACTCTCATCATAGATAATCTCTTTTCCATATTTCTCTATGATTTTTTGAGCAATCTCTACTAAATAGTCACCACGATAGTAGCTCTCTGGATATTTTACTTTTTCTTTAAAAATAAAATCTCTAGCAGCTAAACTAACACTAGTTCCCAAAAGTTGCATTTGAGCTCCAGCATCATTTATATAATACTCTGTTGTTATATCGTATCCTAGGTATGAGCCAACTTTGTATAAAGTATCTCCAAAAATTGCACCTCTTGCATGTCCTATATGAAGTGGTCCAGTTGGATTTGCACTTACATACTCCAAAAGAATTCTTTCACTTTTTAAAGTGCTTTTCGCAAAATCATCTTTTTTTTCTAAAGCCTGATTTGTAAGTTTTTCTATAAAACTTTTTGATAAAGTAAAGTTTATAAAACCTTTTACAGCCTCTATTTTCTCAAAAAGCTCTTTGTTTTCTAGTTGTAAAATTAACTCATCTGCTAAAATCATTGGGGATTTTTTGAGCTCTTTTGCTAAAGAAAATGCAACTGGAGTTGCAAAATGCCCCAAAGAGCTATCTTTGGGTTTTTCTAAAACTATCTCTTTTTTTAGTTTATCTTCTATAAATTTTTTAACAATATTTTGCAAGTTCTTCTCTTCTTATTTATTCTGAAATTCATATCTTATGAATTTTTTATCTCTTCTTTTTGTGTTGGGATTTCAGCTTTCTTATCTGTTGCTTCAGTAGGTTTATTTGCTACTTCTTCATCATCTTCTTTTATAGCTTTTTTGAAATTTCTAATCCCACTTCCTAAACCTTTTGCAAGTTCAGGGATTTTTTTCCCACCAAATAAAAGCAGCACAATTATAACTATAATTACTAGTTCCATTCCGCTTGGCATACTCATGAAAATCCTTTATTTAAATTAAGCTTGTTTTGTTTCTGTTGAAGAAGTAGATTTTGTATCAACTTTTTTTTCATTTTCTTCTATTTTTGAAGCAGTTGCTACTTCTTCATCATCTTCTTTTACGGCTTTTTTGAAGTTTTTAATACCACTTCCTAAACCTTTTGCAAGTTCAGGGATTTTTTTCCCACCAAATAAAATTAACACGATTAAAACAATTACTAATAATTGCATACCACTTGGCATATGCATAGCTATTCCTTATTTTTGATATAAAAAATATTATAACCAAAAAAGCTTAAAAATTTTTAACTAAAACAACTTTATTATAAATATAGTGAGCTTAAATCCAATTAGTACAAAAAATATTGATCCAAAAAGATTTGATAAAATATTTAATATTGCAAAATTCAAAGAGCTATTAAATAGTAAATAGCTATCTAATGCAAATGTAGAAAATGTTGTAAGACCACCTAGAAAACCAGCTATTAAAAAGGCTTTTAATATAGTTGAAACATCATTTGTAGAGAAATAAGCATATAAAATACCTATTAAAAAAGAACCAAAAATATTTACAAAAAGTATTCCAAAAGGAAAAGAGCCAAACTCCATTTTTTGTACATAAAGAACTGCATAAAATCTTAATATTGAACCAAAAGCTCCACCAAAGCCAACAGCTAGAGCTATTTGCCAATTAAGAGACATAGTTTTGATACTCTTTTTGGAAAACCTCTTTCATCTTCTTTTCACAATCTTCATACCAAGAAGAGTCTTTACTAGCAAGAATAGGTTCTAAATAGACAACTTTTACAACGCCAGGAGAAGCTTCCATTTTTTGTGAGTTGATAATATTTCTAGTGTTAAATAAAACAACAGGTTGAACTTTTAGATTAAACTTATTTCCAACCATTTTAGCTCCAGCTTTAAACTCACCCATAAAAGTCCCATCACTTCTTGTTCCTTCTGGAAACATTGCAATTGGGCGATCAAGTTCAAGTCTATTTTTTACATCTGCTAAAAGTTTTATAAGACCAGCTTTATTCTCTCTATCAACACTTATCATTTTAGGAGCTTTTATAATGTGTCCAAAGAAAAATAGATCTGCTATCTCTTTTTTTGCAACCCAAGCGATATTTCTGCTATGAAGATGCTCCATGACAATGATATCAAGCATAGATTGATGATTTATTAAAATTAAATTACAACTTTCATCAAGTTCTCCATCAATTTCAAGAGTAATTCCAAGAAAAAACATTTGAACTCTCATCCAAATTTTTATTACTTTGTGAGTATGATTTCTAAATAGATACATAAAAAATACGACAATAGCAACACTTATAGAAAATTGTATAAAAACAATTAAGCCTCTAATTTTCTTCAAAACTATCCTCCTTTACCCAACCAATAAAATCGCTATCAACTCCTAATATTTTTACAAAGTTTTCTCTTTTCTCTAAAGCTTCAACTCTCTCATCTTTTTCTGTTTTGAAAAATATTGTTGAGTTCTTTGTTGGTAAAATATAGATATAAGAGTTAGTTTTTATTACACCTTTTTTATTTGGTAAATTGTATAAAACTGCAACAACTAAAGAGATAATAGTTAAAATTAAAACTATTCTCCATCTTTTCCAAATATAAATTAAAAGAAAAATTACAAAAACAATTATAGCAGCTATTTTTTTATATTTTTCAAAAGTTGAGTCATTTGGATTTAAATCTGTTTGAGTACTTACTAACTCATTTTGCAAAATTAGTGGAACTTTTATCTCTTTGAAACTATTTGTTGAAGTGTTAAAATATGTAAATATTAGATTTTTTTGAAAAATTGGAGTTACAAAATAGTAAACCATATTTTCTATATTTTCCCACTCTTTTATACTTGATAAGCCTTGTTCTTCTACATTTTTAAGTTTAAAATCACTCAAATTTGAGTTTATTGCATCTAAGTCAATTATTGTAAGTGCATTATCATTGTTGTACTGCTTTGTTTTAAATGCTTTTAGAATTATGTTTTCGGCAACAATATTTGAGTATCTATCATCTATTTTCCCAATATTTGAGTGTTTTATCTGCAAAGATTCTAAGATACTTTGGTCTATTAATTCATTTGAATTAAAAAGATTAACTTCAAAAAGAGGAAGAGTAAAATTTGTACTTTTTACTTTGAAATAATATCTATTTTCATACTTATCCTCTGATATTTTTTTCCATGAAGAGTTTGGATTTAAAACTTCTATATTTGAGTAGTTTAAAAACTTTGTATTTATATTTGTAAACTTTGAAGTAGTAATCATAGCTTCAATTTTTATCTCAAATTTTTGATTTTTATAAATATTTGTTGGTATTTTTGTATATGATAAATATAGATTTTTTGCTGCAAATAGATTTGCTGTAAAGAAAGAGCAAAGGGCTATAAAAAATAAGAGTGATTTTCTCATACTATTTAAAGTAGATTTTACTCTACTTTAAAAACCCTTTTAGCATGTTAATACCATCAGTTGAACCTAAAATCTCTTCTATAGCTCTTTCAGGATGTGGCATTAGACCAAATACATTTCTCTCTTTATTACAAATTCCAGCAATATTTGAGATACTTCCATTCATATTTGTTAATTCACCATCTTTTGTACAATATTTTAGAAGAATTTGATTGTTTCTTTCTAGCTCTTTTAGACCCTCTTCATCTATAAAATAGTTTCCATCGTGATGTGCTACTGGAATATTTACAACATCACCAACATTTAAAAGTCTTAGAAACTCATTTTGGTTATCAATTACTTTTAGATGATGATGTTTTGATATAAAATGCAAAGTATCATTTCTTTTCATAGCTCCTGGAAGAAGCCCAGCTTCAAGTAAAATTTGGAAACCATTACAAATTCCTAAAACTTTTCCACCATTTTTTGCAAATCTTTTTACATCTTCCATAATAGCAGCGAATCTAGCAATTGCGCCACTTCTTAAATAATCTCCATAAGAAAAACCACCTGGAACAATAACTAAATCTGTATTTGCTGGAAGTTTGCTATTTTTATGCCAAACAACTTCAACATCACATCCTAGTTTTTTAAATGCATAGTGTGCATCAAACTCACAGTTCGTTCCTGGAAATTGTAATACTGCTACTTTCATATTAACCAACTATTTCTACACTATAATCTTCAATTACAGTATTAGCTAGAAGTTTTTCACACATTTTTTCAACTTCTTCTTTTGCTTTCTCTTTATCATTTGAGTTTAACTCAATGATAATTTGCTTACCAACTCTAACATCAGATATTAAATCTTTAAATCCCAAAGTTCCTAAAGCATGATTTATTGCTTTTCCTTGGTCATCTAAAACACCTTTTTTTAATCCTACATTTACTATTGCTTTCATATTTTAAACCTCTTGTCTATTTTTTTTTGCGATTATATCCAAAAAACTATTTGCTTAATCTTTGAAAAATAGTTTTATATCCACTTAAGATCTTATCTTTAATCTCTTTTGGAACATTAACCTCTAGTTTTTCTCCAGCTTTCAAAGTTTTTGACTTCTCTTTCCAATTCTCTTTTTTACCAAAATCTCTTAAAATTTGTTTATCCATTGAGATAAAGCTATTTTTTTCAAAATCTTCTAAAGCAATAAATCTTGAACTTTCAGGAGTTAAAACTTCATCACCTAGAACCCATTTCCCATTTTCATCCACAAAAATTTCAAACTTTGTATCAACTACAACTATTCCTCTTTGTTTTGCAAAATCTGTAAAATCTTTAAATAGTTTTTCTAAGCTTGTGATAATTTCAGGGAAAGTATCTCTTACTTTTTTAGAGTTTAGTGCTTCATCCTTTAAGCCTTTTGTTGTTGGAGTAAAAAGAGGAGTTTCAAAGTTATGCCACTCTTTCAAATTATTTGGTAAATCTAAACCATAAGGATCTTTATTCTCTTGTAAAGCTTGGAATAAAGAACCTGTTAGATAGTTTCTAAAGATAAGTTCAAATTGTACAATTTCACCATCAATATTTGATTCAAGAGCTTTACATAGTTTCATAAGTTGACATCTAGGTGCAACAGAGATATTGTTAGCTATTTTTTCATCTAAAATTGCTGTTCTAATACCATTATTTGCTGCAAATTTTGCTCCAAAGTTTGAAATTTCTGTTTGTATAATTCCTTTTCCCTCGATTTCAAAATTCAAAGGGATATCAAAAACAGATGTTCTATCACTTCTTACGAGTAAAACTTTTGGTTCATCTCCTGGGCAGCTATATAGATCAGCATTTTTTCCTATATAGAAAAGATTGTAGCCACTATTTTCTAACTCATCAAAACCTTTTTGAGTAGTTGTTTTTTTATTCTCTGGCCAAAGATTTAAAGATTTGATTTTTTCAATATTCATAAAATTTCCTAAATTATTTATTCATTATAATTAAGCTTTTTAAAACTGCTAAAGATGTATTTAATTGGTTGTCATTTTGTAAATCATCTTTTGAAATGATTTTTTTAGATTCATCTTTTACTGCTTTTTCTTCAGCTTTTAATTTATCATCAACTTTGTTTAGTTCACCTTCAAGATGTTTTTTAAGGTCAGCCTCTTTAATTTTTAAACCATTCTCTTCGCTTTGTACAACTTTCCCTGCACTTGCAATAATATCAGGTGTTACACCTTCTGCTTGGATTGTTCTTCCACTTGGAAGATAGTATTTTGCGATAGTTAATTTTATATTTTCAGTTTTTTCATTATCAATTGGAAGTACAGCTTGAACTGAACCTTTTCCAAAAGTTTTTTCACCTATTAAAATAGCTCTTTTGTGATCTTGTAAAGCACCACTTACAATTTCAGATGCTGAAGCAGAACCTTCATTTACAAGAACAACTAAAGGTAAATCTGTTTTTGTTCCAAATTTACTCGCTTCAAACTTCTCTTCATCAGCAGCATCTCTTCCTTTTTGTGAAACAATAACTCCATTTTTTACAAATAAATCAACAACTCCAATTGCTTGATTTAAAAGACCACCTGGATTATTTCTTAAATCAAGAACTATTCCTTTTGCATCTTTATTCTCTTTTATAGCTTTTTCTAAATCATTTGTAACTTTTGTATCAAAGCTTGAAATTCTAAGATATAGAAGATTTTCTCCCTCTATTTTTTTTGCAAAAACAGATTGAACTTTAATAATATCTCTTTTCATAGCTAACTCAAGAGGTTTATTGTCACCTTTTCTTACAATTGTAAGTTTAATATCTGATTTAGGCTCCCCTCTCATCATATTTACAGCTTCATCTAAAGTAATACCAATAGTAGAAGTTTCATTTATTTTTAGAATTATATCTCCTGATTTTACTCCTGCTTTAAATGCAGGCGTATCATCTATTGGTGAGATAACAGTTAAAGCACCATCTCTCATACCAACAGTAATTCCTAATCCACCAAACTCTCCTTGAGTTTGAATACTCATCTCTTTACTTGCTTTTTTATCTAAGTAACTAGAATGCGCATCTAACTCTTGCATTAAGCCTTTTAGAGCTTTATCAACAATTTGTTGAAGTTTAATATCATCAACATAGTATTTTTCAACAGTTCCTATTACTTTTGTAAGTTTTGATAAAGATTCAAATCTTGTTTGTTCGTTTTCAACAGGTGCCTCTTTTGCAAATATATTTTGTGACAACACAAATGCAATAGATGTTGCTATTAATAGTTTATTCATTTTGTGATAACCTTTAAAATTTATAGGCTAAAATTATACAAAAAAGTTTATAAAAGTAATATTTTATGAAAAATTTTGTAATATATCAGCTACTTTTTAAAAAGGCTAGGCACATGAGTATAAAAGATGATGTAAATTACATCAAAAATGAGTTAAATAGTGAAGAGAAATTTCTTGAAAGTTTTGTAAAAACTGAAAGATTTTTTAAAAAATATAAGAAATTGATATTTGGATTGCTTATTGTAGCAATTGTTGGTTCTGTATCGTTTTTTGTAAAGAGTAAAATAGATGAAAGCAACCTATATGATGCAAATATTGCTCTAAATAGTTTCCTTGAAAAAGGAGATAAGAACTCTTTGGAAGAGCTAAAGGAAAAAAATAGAGATTTATATGAAGTGGCTTTATATTTAGATGCAAAAAATGAGTTTAAAAGTGCCAATATTAACCTAAAATATTTAAAAGAACTACTTGATTTTCAGGTTGCAATTTTAAATTCAAATCAAACAGAGTTAGATTTAGTTTCAAAAAAAGCAGATTTTTTGCTAAAAGATTATGCTATTTTTAATCAAGCATTAATGCTAGTTGATAGTCAAAAATATGAAGAAGCAAGAGAACTTTTAAGTAAAATATCTGAAGATTCAAGAGCTTTTGAATTAGCAACACTTTTAAAACACCATTTAGTTACAAAATAAGGAATAAAAATGAAATCTATACTATTGTCAGTTGTTGTAATCGCACTTTTTACAGCTTGTTCTGGAAAAAAATACTATGAGCCAGAAGAGACAAGTAGCAATATTGAATTAAATAAGAAATCTATGTCATCTTCAATAAAATCTATGAATAAAATTGGAGCAACGTTAGAAGACAATGAGATTATTACAAAAAAAGGTATCTCTAGTTTTCAACTTCCAGAAGGTTTTGAGTTTATAAACTTTACAGAAGAGGGCGAAGTTATTGCTACAAACTATATAGATAAAATCTTACTTGGAACAAGAGAGAGAAAAGTTAAAGATGTTGTTGTCGCAGCTGCAAAAAGAGATGAAAAATTAGCATTAATATACTCAAATAATAGTATGGAGTTAATTGATATAAATACAGATAAAACTCTATTTAAAGAGTATCTTCCATTGTCTTTAGCAAATGATACAAGAGTTGCAAACCCAATTTTTATGGGAAGCCTTATACTGTTTCCTACTTTAAATGGAAAGGTTTTAATTTTATCATCAGCAACAAATGAGGTTGTAAGAAATATTTCTGTTGATACAGATAGTGATTTTAAAAATATTATAAGCCTTGAAGTTGAGCAAAAAAGTGAGAGCTTGATTGTTGCAAATGCACATAAAGTTGTAGCTATATCTGCTAGAGATATTATTAGTAAAGAGTATGATATTAGAGATATTATTATAAAAAATGGGTATATTTATATAGCAACAGTTGATGGAAATATTATAAAACTAACTCCAAATTTAGAAGAGGTTGCAAAAAGAAAATATAAATATGCAAAATTTCATGCTTTAGCATATGGAAACTCTTTATATGCTGTTGAATCTCAAGGCTTTCTAATCAATATAAGTGATGATTTTAGAAATGATACTGTGTATGAATTTAGTTTTGATAATGAAAAAAGATTAATAGCAATAGATAATAAAGTCTATTTTAACTCAGATTATATAACTCTACCATAAAAAATAGCAAGATAATCTTGCTATTCTTAATCCAAATTCCTATTTGCCAAGAGTTCTATCAAAACAGTAGCATATGAACCTTTTGGTAAAATAAAATCCAAACTGCAACTTTTATTCTCTTTGTCATATTTACATGATAAAATCTCTGGAAAAACAATAGCTTCTCTTCTATAACCTTTTTCAGTTATTTCACTATTATCATATTTTTGTTCAATTCTTAAAGCTTCATCTTTGGCTTTAAAAACATCACGACCTGGAAGAAGACCAGTTGGAGTTATGATTTTATTCTTGAAATCTTCTATAATTTTATCATTTATAACTTTTGGTGTAAAAAATTTATTATTTTTTATATCATAAAAGATATCTCCATTTAAAAGTTTAAATCCACTCTTATCAAGATTTAACCTCTCAACTAACCAAGCATTAAAGAATGTACTTTGATAAGCACTAAGAAGCATTTTTGCTACTTTTCTATCTTTTATTATTGCATCACCAAAGAGTAAATCTTTTGCTTTTTCTAAGTTCTCTTTTACATCTTTTCCAAATCTTTGGAATCCAAAGTAGTTTGGAAAACCATTTTTTGAAACAAACTTAAGAAGTTTTTCAATATGGAAAAGATCTTCTATTTCAAGTTCATAAAGATTTATTTTAAATCTATTACCTTCTAAATCACCAATATTTAGCTTTTTATTATGTAAAAAAGTATCAAGTATCTCTATCTTTTTTGATTTAAAGTTTTTTATATCTTTTTGATACTTTTTTGGGATAGAAATGTATTGTGTTGTGGTTGCTCTTTTGTCTTTTAGCCCTGCATACCCAATATCATTTGAATAAATGCCTAAGAATTTTGATAATCTATCTATTAATTCCCAAGTATCACAGTTTTGTTTTTTGATTTTTAAAATTAAGAAGTTACCATATGATGAAAATTTTATTGCTTGTTCTTCAACAATAAAATCAACATCATTTTGGGTAAATTTGAAATTTAGAACTTTATCATTCGATGGATAAACTCTTTTTATCAATATGCCGCTCTTTTTTGTTGCTCTTGTTCAAAAACAGTTCTACACTCTGTACAAAATTTTGCAAAGGGTTTTGCTTTTAATCTTCCAATTGGAATATTTACTCCACACATATCACATATTCCATAAGTCGAATCGTTTATCTTTTTTAAAGCCTCTTCAATTTGATTTAATTCATCTAACTGATGATTTGCAATCATTCCCTCTTTAAACGAGTCACTAACAAAATCAGCATAATCTAAATCGTCATTTAAATCTTGATCTTTTAGTTGGTCAATACTATCTCTACTATTTCTTACATTATTTAAGATTGTCTCTTTTCTCTCAAGTAATATAGCTTTTAACTCATCAATTTGACTTTTATTTGCCATTTTTTTCTCCTGTGTAAAATCGCAATTATATCTATAATTAACAGATATTTAACTTAAAATTGGTAAAATATTTTAATAATAATTAGGAGCAGGGCATTACAACATTAAGCAAAGTATATTTGAGCTTTATATCTATTTTAATAACTGCTCTTTTCTTATTTTTATCTACAAATATTTTGTACAATAATAAACTAAGTTCAGATATATTATCTATTATAAAGTTATCAAATCTTGCATATTCTAATTATGATTACAGATTTAAAGATTATGAAAATAGTTTTGATAATATAATTTATCTTAACCCAAAAATAAGTAGTTTTGGATTTGTATATGAAGAGTAGTGTATTTATAAATCTTATTTTTTTGTTACTTCATAAGCAAAAAACAAAATACATATCTATTTTTATACTATCTACTTTGATAATATTTTTAATATCAACAGTTATTTTTATAAAATCTTCTTTGCAAAATGAGATTCTAAAAACATTGGAAACTCACAATGATTTTATTATTCAAAGGGAGTTTGCTGGAAGAATTTTTGATATAAATAATCAAATTGAAGATAAAATAAGAGAAATTTATGGAGTTCAAAATATTTCAAAAAGAGTTTATGGAAGATATAAATTTTTGAGTGAAGATGTTTATTTTACTATTATTGGAGTAGATTTTTCAAATATAAATAAAGAGTTAAGAAATTTGAGTATTGAAAATATATCAAAAGATGAGATGATTGTAGGTTTAGAAGTATCTAAGTTACTAAAAAAATATCAATATAAAAATAGTTATGATTTTTTGCTTCCAAATAAAGATGTAAAAAGAGTAAATATAGTAAAAGTGTTAGAAA
Organism: Aliarcobacter trophiarum LMG 25534; assembly: GCF_003355515.1. NCBI lineage: Bacteria > Pseudomonadati > Campylobacterota > Epsilonproteobacteria > Campylobacterales > Arcobacteraceae > Aliarcobacter > Aliarcobacter trophiarum. The sequence continues at coordinate 272,394 of NZ_CP031367.1, forward strand.
AAGAATCAAATATAGTATCAAGTGATATTATTATTTTGGATATAAACCTTGCTAGGGATATTTTAGGTATAAATAGAGATTTTTCAACAAATATTGCTTTTGATGTTCCAAATGAGCTTGAAAGGGCAAATATAAAACAGAAACTTCAAAGATTAGATTTGGACTTAAAAATTACTCAAAAAGAGGATATTTTAAAAAAATATGAGACAATTTTTAACTATAAAGGAGGAGTTTTTTTGATACTTTATTTGGTAGTTATATTTTCATTTATAATTATTTTATATCAAAGATACTCTTCAATAAGCATAAATGAGAGGAAACAAATAGCTATATTTAAAGCTATTGGATATAGTGTACGAGATATTATAAAAATCAAAATGAGTGAAAATTTTATTGTAGCTTTTATCTCTTACCTTTTTGGAATATTATTAGCATATATTTTTGTATTTATTTTAAATGCTCCTATACTAAAAAATATATTTATAGATTTTTCAAATATAAAAAATGATTTTATAATCTACCCATATATTGAGTTTTCCACTTTTGTAACACTTTTTTTATTTTTTATAGTTTTATTTTTGAGTTCAGTTTTAATCCCTGTATGGAGGATTTCAGCGATAAATCCATATGAAAGTTTAAAATGATAGTAGTAAAAAATATAAGTAAAATATATTTTGAAGGTAGTAAAAAAGAGTTTTATGCACTAAAAAATATAAATTTTGAGATAAAAGAAGGTTCATTTGTGATATTTAAAGGTGTAAGTGGAAGTGGAAAATCAACACTTTTATCGATACTTGCTACTATTTCAAAGCCTAGTTCTGGTGAAATTTTTTTTAATAATGAAGTAGTATCAAAGTATCCAGATATTCACTCTAGTAATTTTAGAGCAAGAAATATAGCTTATATTTTTCAATCTTTTAATCTTTTTGAAGATTTAACTGTTTTTGCAAATGTTAGTTTTCCACTAATTCCTTTGGGTTTCTCACAAAAAGAGATTGATGAAAAAGTGGAAGAGATTCTTAGTTTGTCAAATATTATACATAAAAAAGATGAGATAGTTTCAAATCTTTCAGGTGGAGAAAAACAAAGATGTGCAATTGCAAGAGCATTGGTAAATAGGGCAAACACTATTTTGTGTGATGAGCCAACATCTTCTCTTGATTTTGAAAACTCTTTAAATTTTATTAAAAGTATAAGAGAGTTGAAAAAAGCTGGAAAAACTATAGTTGTAGCGACTCATGATCCACTATTTTTTGATTTAGATTTTGTAGATAAGATATTTGAATTAAAAAATGGAGAGTTAGTTGAATAGTGTTTTTTTATCAAATGAGATATTGCTTTTCCTATTTTTACAAACTACTATCTATACTCTTTTATTAATATCTTTTATATATTCAATAACAATTTTAAGGAATTGGGATTTTACAAAAAGTACAATTTTGCAATATAAACTTGAAAAGAGAACATATTTGGTAATTTTAATTATTAGTTTTACTCTTTTGGTAAAGATTTTACTCTTCTTTTATTTTATTTTTTCTATTGATAAATTATCACATTTTATAGAAGGGGCCATGTGTGCAGCTGGTATTTTCTCTTTAGAATATGGGGAAATCACTCTTTTTTTAAAGCTTATAAATTTATTTTTCATTGGAGTTTGGTTTGTCTTAAACTCTTTAGATTTGAAACAAAAAGATTATAAATATACAAAAGTTAAACTAGTACTTTTTATTTTTATATTCTTTTCTCTTACTTTTGAGTATATTTTAGATTTAGTATTTTTAGTTAATATCCCTATAAATAAAGCAGTTGAGTGTTGTTCTATTATATTTGAAACAAGTAGCATCTCTAGTAAAATACCTTTTGGATTGGATAATTCAAGCTTAGTGATTCTATTTTATATAATATTTGTTTTGATTGCTATTTTAAATATTCAGAAAAAAGCTATTTTTCTTTTTTTATTTAATATACTGTTTCTTTATATCTCATATTTTGCAGTAACGTACTTTTTTTCAACTTATATTTATGAGCTTCCAACACATCAATGTCCATTTTGTATGCTTCAATCTGAGTATTATTTTATTGGATACTTTATATGGACATCACTTTTTTTAGGATTTTTCATCTCTTTATGTTTAGCTATTTTTTATAAAAATAAAGGCTTAGATATGAATATATTTTATAAATTATCTTTAATATTTACAACTTTATTTGTATTTTTAGTGAGTTTTTTTGTTTTAAAATATTATTCAGTAAATGGAGTTTTTTTATAAATCCGTGTAAATCACGGATTTATATATCTTTAAAATTATTTTTTGTCATCTTCTTTTGGAGTTTCAGTAACTTCTTCTTTTTTATCTTCTTCTGTAGCTTTTAGCTCTTTTTCTTCAGCAGTATTTGCTACTTCCTCTTTAGTCTCTTCTTTTGGAGTTTCAGTAACTTCTTCTTTTTTCTCTTGAACTGGTGCTGTAACTTCAGTTTTAGGAGCTTCAACTTTTGTTTCAGCTGGTTTTTTATCTTCTGTACAACCTACAAATAATAGAGATGCTACTGATAACGATAATAATACTTTTTTCATTTTAAACCTTTTTTATATATTTATTTGCTAAAAAACAAATTTCGGAATAATAGCAAATTAATAGTAGAATAATTGTGGATTGAATATTTTTTTGTAATTTAAAATGAAATTATATAAATGGAGGAGGTAGTCGGACTCGAACCAACGCATGTCGGATTTGCAATCCGAGGCATTACCAACTTTGCTATACCTCCAACAAAGTAAATCAAAAAGAAAAATTTGATTATTATTAAAGAGTGGCAGAGGACAAGGGATTCGAACCCTCGGAGGCTTTCACCTCGCCGGTTTTCAAAACCGGTACAATCGACCAACTCTGTCAATCCTCTACTCTTATAGTGGTGCGAATGGTGAGAATCGAACCCACACTCCAAAACTGGAACGGGATTTTAAGTCCCGCGCGTCTACCTGTTCCGCCACACTCGCATATTTTTAAGAACCTTTTTAAGCCTTCACTTAAAATGGACTGGAATTATAGTGGCTTTTTTTTTATTTGTCAAGAGTTTTTCATAAAAAAATTAATTTCTTATCTTTTCTCTCTATTTAATATATTCTAAAAATTAATATTTGTATAATCAAGACATATTTTTTAAAAATCAAATAAGGATTAGTATGAGAAGTGATGAAGTAAAAAAAGGTTACGATAGAGCCCCACATAGGTCTCTTTTAAGAGCAACAGGATTAAAAGATGAAGATTTTAATAAGCCATTTATTGGAGTTGCTAATTCATTTATAGAGATTATTCCAGGACATTTTTTTCTAGATAAAGTTTCAAAAATCATTAAAGATGAGATAAAAGCTATGGGTTGTGTGCCTTTTGAGTTTAATACTATTGGAGTTGATGATGGAATTGCTATGGGTCATGATGGAATGCTTTTTTCACTTCCTAGTCGTGAATTAATTGCAAACTCTATAGAAACTGTTATGAATGCACATAAATTAGATGCCATGATTGCTATTCCAAACTGTGATAAAATTGTTCCTGGTATGATTATGGGTGCTTTAAGAGTAAATGTACCAACTGTTTTTGTAAGTGGTGGAGCTATGCAAAAAGGATATTCAAAAGATGGTACTCCAATAGATTTAGCAACTGCATTTGAAGCTGTTGGAAAGTTTGAAGCAGGGGAAATAACTGAAGAAGAGCTAAAAGATATTGAATGTAATGCATGTCCAAGTGGTGGCTCTTGTTCTGGAATGTTTACTGCAAACTCTATGAATACACTTATGGAAGCTATGGGAATAGCACTTCCTGGAAATGGTACTATTTTAGCTTTGACAAAAGAGAGAGAAGAGCTGTATAGAAAAGCTGCAAGAAGAATTTGTGAAATTGCTCTTGATAAAGCAAATAGTGATAAGTTTAGATTAAAAAATATTTTAAATGAAAATGCAGTAAAAAATGCTTTTGCAGTTGATATGGCAATGGGAGGAAGCTCAAATACTGTTTTACATATGTTAGCAATTGCAAAAGAGGCAGGAGTTAATTTTGAGTTAAAAGATATTAATGATATTTCAAAAAGAGTTTCTCATATTGCAAAAATATCTCCTAGCTTAACAACAGTTCACATGGAAGATATAAATAAAGCTGGTGGAGTAAGTGCAGTTATGCATGAGATGAGTAAAAGAGGAGATGATATTTTACTTGATAATCTTACAGTTACAGGGGAAACTCTAAAAGATAGAATAAAAGATTCAAAAATTCTTGATACAAATATTATTCATACTATTGATAATCCATATAGTGAGGTTGGTGGATTAGCTATTTTATATGGAAACTTAGCTGAGCAAGGGGCTGTTATAAAAACTGCTGGAATAACAGGAGCTAGGGCTATGAGTGGTAAAGCTGTATGTTTTGATGGTCAGGCTGAAGCTATAAAAGGAATTGTAGGTGGAAAAGTAAAAGCAGGAGATGTAGTTGTAATAAGATACGAAGGACCAAAAGGAGGTCCAGGAATGCAAGAGATGTTAGCACCAACAAGCCTTATTATGGGAATGGGGCTAGGAGATAGTGTTGCATTAATTACTGATGGAAGATTTAGTGGAGCAACAAGAGGTGCCTCTATTGGACATGTAAGTCCAGAAGCAGCTGAAGGTGGAATGATTGGGCTTTTAAAAGATGGAGATATAATAAATATTGATGTTGATAAATATATTTTGAGTGTAAATTTAAGTGATGAAGAGATTGCAAAAAGAAAAGAGAGTTTTAAACCACTTAAAAAACCAATAAAATCTTCTTGGCTTGGGCAATATAGAGCATTGGTTACAAATGCAAGCAGTGGAGCTGTATTAAGAACAGATTTATAGTTTTACAATATAAATTTTACTTTTTATTAACCTATCATTGTAGAATAGTTTACATTGATAGGTTAAATTTATAAATATAATTTTAATAAATAAGGAAGGCAAAAGTGAATAAAAAACTTTTCTTTGTATCTATAGCATTAGCTGGTGTGCTTTTTGCAAAAAATATTGAGTTTGAAGAGATGGATAAAAATCCTCAAAGAGTAAATCCAAATCAGCAAAATCAGATTTTATCTTTTGGAAATAGCATAAAATCTTCTGTTAGTTCTATCGTAAATATATCTGCAAAAAGAAGTGTAAACCCAAATATGGACACTCTTCCTTTACAGATGTTTGATGACCCATTTTTCAAGAAATTTTTTGGAGAAGAGTTCTCAAATCAGTTTAAACAAAATAGAGTTCAAAGGTCTTTAGGCTCAGGAGTTATTGTTACAAAAGATGGTTATATAGTTACAAATAACCATGTAGTTGAGAATGCTGAAGAGATAAATGTAACTATTGGAGATGACCCAGCTGAATATAGTGCTAAGCTAATAGGAAAAGATAAGGATAGTGATATTGCTGTTGTAAAAATTGATATAAATAAGCCTTTAACTCCCATTAAATTAGGAGATTCTAGCTCTTTAATGGTTGGTGATGTAACATTTGCTATTGGTAATCCTTTTGGAGTTGGAAATACTGTAACTATGGGTATAATATCAGCTTTAAATAAAAATAGAGTTGGAATAAATAGATACGAAAATTATATTCAAACAGATGCTTCTATAAATCCTGGAAATAGTGGTGGAGCTTTGGTTGATAGCCGAGGAGCACTAATAGGAATAAATACTGCAATATTGTCAAAAAGTGGTGGAAATGATGGTATTGGTTTTGCAATTCCTGTTGAGATGGTAAAAGATGTAGTAAGTAAACTTGTAAGTGATGGAAAAGTTGTAAGAGGTTATTTAGGTGTTGTAATTGTTGATTTAGATAAAGATAGCCAACAAGTTTATAAGAGAAAAGAGGGGGCTATAATCTTAGATATTTCAAATGATACACCAGCTTCAAAGTATGGATTAAAACGAGGTGATTTGGTTTATTCAATAAATGGTAAAGAGGTAAAAGATAGAAATAGTTTGCAAAATGCAATAGCATCTTTTATGCCAAACGAAAAGATTAAATTAGAGATAGAAAGAGATAAAAAAGATATTGTTTTGGATATAGTTTTAGCAGATAGATCAAATATATCTGGTGCATTACCTGATAATAATCAAATAATTTTAAGTGGATTAAAAGTTAGTACTATTACTCCTGAAACTATTAAGAAATATAGATTACCTCTTGAGAGTATGGGAATATTAATCACAGATGTTGAACCAAAATCTAAGGCTGAAAAAATAGGTTTTCAAGCTGGAGATATAATTATTCAAATAGAAGATGTTGAGATTAAAAATTATTCTAATATAGAAACAGCTTTAAAGAGATATAATAAAGAGCATAAAAGAGTTTATATAAATCGATATGGACAAACTATTATGTTTGTAATTCAATAGAAAGGATAAATTATTATTAAAATACTTATGATAGAAGATGATTTGGAGTTAGCTCAAATTATTACAGATTATTTAAAATCTTTTGATATAGATGTTACAACGACGGATAGTCCATATAATGGGCTATCAATGTTAAACTTAAGTAAAGAGTATCAACTTTTAATTTTAGATTTAACCTTACCTGAAATAGATGGTTTAGAACTTATTCCAAAAATAAGAGAAAAATCTCAAATTCCAATAATTATAAGTTCAGCAAGAGATGATATTTTGGATAAAGTTATGGGACTTGAAAGAGGAGCGGATGATTATTTGCCAAAACCATATAATCCAAGAGAACTTCAAGCTAGAATTAAAACGATTTTGAAGAGAGTAGATAACAAAATAGAGGATAATAAAGCTCAACGAAATAGAGTTTTTGAGTTAAAAGAGAGTGATATGCAAATTCTTTTTAAAGGAGAGAGTTTGGTATTGACTTTAGCTGAATATGATATTTTAAAACTACTTATTCAAAGAAACCATGGAGTTGTTTCAAGAGAGGATTTTATTTATAATAGCGATAATATAGAAGATGAGTCATCTTTAAAAAATATAGATGTAATAATCTCAAGAATTAGAACAAAACTTGCAAATATTGATAATTCTAAACAATATATAAAATCAGTAAGAGGTATTGGTTATCAGCTAATATGATAAGAAATATCTCCATATCAACTTTTGTAAATATAATTTTTGCTTTAGCTTTTGTATCTATTTTTCTAACTTTTGCTATATTTATAAGATATGATAAAGAGAGGTATGATTTAAGTTTACAAAATAGATATGAGTTAATCGCTGAAAACTTTTTAATACTTTTTCAAGACCATCCAAATGCTCAAAGATTAAATGAACTTTACAAAAAATTTAATGTAAAGCCAATAGAAGATAGAGATAGAAAGTTAGAGATTATAAACAACGCTCAAGAGTTAAAAATTACACAAAATTATCTTGGAACTTATAGAGTATATAGATTTGATGATATTTATTATATATATGTACAACGATATGGTTACAATATTATTTTAAGAGATACAAAACAACATAATTATAATGTTGCCTTTATAATTGCTGGGTTTGTTCTCTCTTTGATTGTATTTATATTTTTGTATGAAATATTAAATAGAAAATTAAGACCTTTGAGGCTTTTAAATAAACAAATTATTGAATTTTCAAATGGAAATAGAGATATAAAGTTAGAATATAAAAGCCATGATGAGGTAGGAACAATAGCTAAAAATTTTAATGAAGCTATAAATATTATCAATAATCAATCAAAATCAAAAGATTTGTTTATGAGAAATATGATGCATGAACTTAAAACTCCTATTACTAAAGCTATGTTTATTGCGGAAACACTTGATGATGATAAAACAAGAGAGAATCTTCAAAGAGCATTTAGAAGAATGGATGATATTATAAAAGAGTTGGCAACTGTAGAGAAACTCACTTCACAAAATACTATGATTTATAAAGAGAAGATAAATTTCTTAGCAATTTTTCAAAAAACAATGGAATTGATGCTAATAAATTCAGAAAATATTGAGCAAAAAATAGAAGATTTTTGGTTTGAAGTTGATATTTATATGATGTCAATAGCTCTTAAAAATCTACTTGATAATGCAATTAAATTTTCAACAAATAAAAAAGCAATTATAGAAGCCAATAAAAATATTATAAAAGTAATATCATATGGAGAGCCTTTGAAGAATGAACTCTCTTTTTATACAGATGCCTTTTATCAGGAAGATAAAAGAAGTAGTGGTTTTGGATTGGGGCTTTATATTGTAAAAACTATTGTAAATTTACATAAATTTAAGCTAGAGTATGAGCATATTGATGGTAAAAATTGTTTTATCATAAAGCTATTAAATTATAATTAATTTAAAGCTTATTTATTAGTACATTTTTCATGATTTCTAACCAATCTTTATTAAATCTTTTTTTAATAAACTTTTCTTTATGAGGAATAGTGCAGTTAGAGCAATCATGATGAATATAATCATCTCCTTCAAAAGTTGAGCCATTTTTTGACTTTATAGAGCAAAATGAGTATAGGGTTTTTTCATTTTGTTTTAAAATTCCATTATCATTAAATACAAAATATGGACAAGCACATAAGTAACAGTTTAAATTTTCCATTTCATGGCATTTTTTGTTTTCTTTGTAAAGTGGACAAAAATCTGGTTCATTTATTTTCATATTTTCATATCTGAAATATTCAATTATTTCACCTATTGATTTATTATTAAGCTTATTCATAATAGTTTTGTGCAATTTTGCTTGGGATTTAAACCACTCTTCATATGTCATAAATACTCTTTTACATAAAATACTTTATTATATTAAAATCTATTTAAGAGTACAATTTTAGTTGTAAAAGGAGTTTGAAATGTTTAGATTAATATCTATTTTACTAATTTCACTATTTTTTGTATCTTGTGCAACTACAAAATCAAATTTAATTCAAAATGAGTTTACAAATATAGTTAAGAAGCAAAATACCTATGATAGATGTACAAATTTCTCATATATTAGTTTAGCTGATAATATAAAATATGGGAAAATATTTACTGAGTATATAAGTCTTGATAGCTCATGTAAATGGAATGGCTTAGCAAGAGGCTATTTTGTATCTTTCTTTATGGATACAATTAAGGCAAAATCGTATAAAGTGATTGAGAAAAAAGAGTTTGATAATATAGAAGTATCTACTTATTTAGTAGATAATTTATATTATGTAAATATTATAAATAAATATACAGTTTTTGAAGATAAGCTAATGGTAGATTATAGTGGAGTTTACTCTACATCTTTGATAAAAAACTATGATATGTCTTATGAAAATATATATATAAATAGACCTAGGTTAGATATAGACTATTTTAGTAGTTTAGTTAGGTTCAATTTCTTTTATTCATATTTTTCAAAAGATAGTTCAGATTTTGGGAGGTAAAAATGCAAAGTAGAAGTTCATCATTTATTTTAGGAATATTCCTATTTTTTGGTTTAATAGGATTGGGGGTTTTTGTAGCAAATGGAATTGTAAAATTTAAGGAGCTTGATAGAACGGTTGTTGTTAAAGGTTTATCTGAAAAAGAAGTTTTAGCAAATGTTGTAATTATGCCAATAAAAATGACACAAACAAGTAATGATTTAGAGGCATTAATTCAAAAAATTGATCTAGATACCAACAAAGTTATAAAATTCTTGAGAGAAAATGGTATCAAAGATGAAGATATAACTTTAGGTGCAGTGTCAATAGTTGATAAGATGGCTAATGAGTTTTCAAATCAAGATTTTGCAATGAGATATTTAGCTTCAAAAGTTATAAATATTTATAGTATGGAAGTTGATAAAATTAGAGCTTTAAGTAGTAAACTATCAGAACTTTCTCAAAAAGGTGTTTTATTTAAAATAGATGATTACGATAGTAAAATAGAGTATATTTATACAAAATTAAATGAAATAAAACCAAGTATGATTGAAGAAGCTACTTCAAATGCAAGAGCTGTTGCACAAAAATTTGCACAAGATTCAAATAGTAAATTAGGAAAAATCAAAAAAGCTAGTCAAGGTCAGTTTGAGGTTGTAAGTCGTGATAAAAATAGTGATCACATAAAAAATATTAGGGTAGTATCCACTATTGAGTACTATTTAGCTGATTAAAACTTTTTAAGAGGATTAAAATCCTCTTAGAGCTATTCCTAGATAAATCTCTACTAATCCAAAAGCAATATTTATTGGAATAAGATATTTAGCTATTGGTTCAAGCTCTTTCTTTGCTAAAATATACTCACTATTTTTAAAGAATTTGGCAGCTTTGTATCTTTGTATAAAAATTTTTATAAAGATAAAAGTCATAATCAAAAGTATAATCTCTTTTAAAATAGCTATAAAATTTGCTTTTAAACCAAGTCCAATATGCATTAAAATAGCAGTTATATAGATAGCTAAAATACAAATAATCACCATATAAAAAAACTTTTTTAAATTTTCTAATATTCTTTCTAGTCTTGTTTTAACATCATCTATTTTAAAAAAAGAGTAGTGAACTGAAAATCTAATTACAATCATTCCTCCAATCCAGATAACTACAGAGAGTAGGTGAAAGAATAAAATTAATTTAGAGTGTTCCAAAAAAAATTCAGTCATAAAAACTCCTTTTTAAATAGTTCCCATTTAAAAAGGAACTATATTTATAATATTGTATAAGCAAGATTAAGAATCTTCTAAAAGTAGCCTTGTGTTTTTTAGTATTCCTTGTAAGAAAAACTAAATGTCTTCAAGAATAAAGCCTAAATTTATAAATTATCTTTTGCCCATAAAATAGCAGCTTCTTTTGCTTCTTCCATCTTTGTTGTATCTTTTCCTCCTGCAGTTGCAAAATCAGCTCTTCCCCCGCCATTTCCACCTAAGATAGTAGCAATTTGTTTTACCCAGTCACCAGCTTTTATAGGAGTGTTTTTACTTCCTGCTGTTATTAAAACTTTGTCATCTTTTGCTTGTAGAAGTAAGATGGCAACTTTTTCATTTGCATTTTTACTATCATCAACAATTTTCTTTAAATCACCATTTTCAATAACACTAACTATTAGTTTAGTATCGTTAATTAACTCTTCATTTATTGGAGTTGAAGTTTTGCTTTGAGCATTTTGTAACTCATGTTTAAGCTCTTTTATCTCTTGTTTTAGTTTTTTAACACCTGAAATTATATCATTCGATTTAAACTCAGTTTGTAATAGAGCCAATTTATTTATCTGTTCTTTAGTATATTTAAAAGCACTAGCACCAACAACTGCTTCAATTCTTCTTATTCCAGCACTAACCCCACTCTCTTTTATTATATAAAAACTTCCAATATCAGCACTATTTTTTACATGTGTTCCACCACAAAACTCAACAGAAACATCTCCACCAAAACTAATAACTCTTACTATATCACCATATTTTTCACCAAACATAGCAATAGCACCTTTTTTCTTAGCCTCTTCAAGTGGAAGCTCTTCTACTACTCCAACTAATGCTCTATTTATCATAGAGTTTACTAAATCTTCAACTTCATTTATCTGATCAGGTGTCATAGCTTTTGGGTATGTAAAGTCAAATCTTAGTTTTAAATCATCATTGTAAGATCCAGCTTGTGAAACACTATCTCCTAAAACCATCTTTAATGCACTTTGAAGTAAGTGTGTAGCACTATGATGTTTTGCAATCTCATATCTATTTACAACAACAGCTTTAACTATTTGATTCTTTGATATCCCTATATCTTTTACATCTATTTTTGATAAATTTAGGTTATGGAATTTAGAAGTTTCTAAAACCATAATATTTGTACTATCAAATTCTATTGCTCCAATATCACCATTTTGCCCACCACTTGTTGCATAAAATGGAGTTTTATCTAAAAGTGCCCATCCTTTTTGATTTTTTAAAGCTTCTACTTCACTGAAGTTTTCATCTAAAAGTGCCACTATTTTTGAAGAGTAAGAGATATTTGTATATCCTACAAACTCATTTAAACCATATTTCTCTATTAGAGTTTTAAAATCTCCACCATTTGCACTATCTCCACTACCTTTCCAAGCAGCTTTTGCCATAGCTTTTTGGTTTTTCATAAGCTCTTCAAATTTTACTAAATCTACTTCTAAGCCTCTATCTTTTAGCATATCTTGTGTTAAATCAAGAGGAAAACCATAAGTATCATATAGTTTGAATGCAACACTTCCACTAAAAATATCTTTAGTATTTGATAACTCTTCACTAAATAAGCTCATTCCCAAATCAATAGTTTTGAAAAATCTCTCTTCTTCTAGAGTTAATTGCTCTTTTATATAGTTTGAATTCTCTTTTAATTCAACATAATGTCCACCCATAATATTTACAAGAGTATCAACAAGTTTTGCCATAAAAGGTTTTCTAAGTCCTATTAAATATCCATGTCTAATTGCTCGTCGTAAAATTCTTCTTAAAACATAAGGTCTTCCTTCATTTCCAAAAAGAATCCCTTGAGATAGCATAAATGAAGTTGCTCTTAAATGGTCTGCAATTACTCTATATGAACCAATATTCTCTTTAGTTGCTTTTTTATTCGCAACTTCTTCTAAAGTTTCAATAATTGGCTTGAAGTTTGAAGAGTCAAAGTTATTAAGAACTCCCTCTTTTATTGCAATAACTCTTTCAAGACCCATTCCTGTATCAATAGATGGTTTAGGAAGAGCTAAAAGTTCTCCAGATTTTGTTCTTTCGTACTGCATAAATACTAAATTCCAAATTTCTAAAAATCTATCTCCATCTCCACCCATTTTGTCTTCAGGACCATTAAAGTGCTCCTCTCCTTGATCATAGAAAATTTCACTACAAGGACCACAAGCTCCAGTATCTCCCATAGACCAAAAGTTGTCTTTATCTCCAAATTTCAAAATTCTATCTTTGCTTATATATTTACTCCAAATATTAAAAGCTTCATCATCACTATTGTGTACTGTAACCCAAAGCTTTTCAATAGGAAGGCTCAAATTAACCGTTACAAACTCCCAAGCATAAGCAATAGCATCCTCTTTAAAATAATCTCCAAAAGAGAAATTACCTAGCATTTCAAAAAGTGTGTGATGTCGTGCTGTATAACCAACATTTTCTAAATCATTATGCTTCCCTCCAGCTCTTATGCAAAGTTGGCAAGATGTTGCTCTTTTATTTTTTGGGGCAGGGATATTTCCTGTAAAAATATCTTTAAACTGAACCATTCCAGCATTTGTAAACATCAAAGTTGGGTCATCTGGTACTAAAGGCATTGAAGATATTACCTCATGACCTTTATTTTTAAAAAACTCTAAATACTCTTTTCTAATATCCATTATACTGTTTTCCATCTATAAAAATTTTCTTGATTTTATCAAAAATATTATTTACTCTTGATTAGTAAGATTTAAAAAAATATTAATAATAAAACAAAATTTAAGGTTTTTAAAGGTAAAATCTTTGAACTTTAATTGTAAATATACAAGGGTAAGTTAATATATAGTTTAAAAAAAATTAATATTAAGGATAAAAAATGGGTAAATATATTGAATTAACATCGGCAAATTTTGATGCAACAACAAAAGAAGGTGTATCTTTAGTGGATTTTTGGGCTCCTTGGTGTGGTCCTTGTAGAATGATTGCTCCAGTTATTGATGAGTTAGCAGGAGATTTTGAAGGAAAAGCAAATATTTGTAAAGTAAATACAGATGAAGAGCAAGATTTAGCTGTTAAATACGGAATTAGATCTATTCCTACAATTATTTTTATGAAAGATGGTGAAGTTAAAGACCAACTAATTGGTGCTACATCAAAACAAGCCTTAACAGATAAAATTAACTCTTTATTATAATTTTTACTAAAAATAAAAAGAGTATAAAGGAAGGTGTTTTTCATCTTCCTTTTTTTAATTATAAAGCCAATTAAGATAGATATAAAATATTAAATGATAAAATTTTTCCTTAGTTTTGTAAGAACTTTTATATTGGCTTACGAAATTTTTTAGTACCATTCTATTTTAAAAGAGTTATGGTATATTATATATTATAAAAAAGGAGTCAAAATGTTGGATTTAGCAATTATTGGTGGAGGACCAGCAGGTTTAACAGCAGGTTTATATGCTACAAGAGGTGGCTTATCAAATGTTGTGATGTTTGAAATGGGAATGCCAGGGGGTCAAATTACTGGTTCTAGTGAGATTGAAAACTATCCAGGTCAAGGTGAAGTTATGACTGGTATGGATTTAATGGCATCATGGCCAGAACAGTGTCAAAAATTTGGTTTAAAACATGAAATGGCTCAAGTAGAAAAAGTGACTAAAAGTGGAGACACTTTTAAGATTTTAACAAGTGATAAAAAAGAGTTTGAAGCAAAATCAGTTTTAATGGCAACAGGTTCAGTTCCAAGAAGAGCTGGTTTTAAAGGTGAAGATGAGTTTTTTGGAAGAGGAGTTTCTACTTGTGCAACTTGTGATGGATTTTTTTATAGAGGAAAAGAAGTTGCAGTTGTTGGTGGAGGAGATTCAGCTTTAGAAGAAGCTTACTATTTATCAAAAATGTGTAAAAAAGTATATTTAGTGCATAGACGAGATACTTATAGAGCGGCACCTAGTACAATAGCTCATATGAAAAATGCTGATAATATAGAAGAAGTTACAAATGTATCTGTTGAAGAGGTATTTGGAGATGCTAGTGGAGTATTAGGACTTAAAGTAAAATGTAATAAAACAGGAGAAATAAGAGATTTACCAACTCCTGGTGTATTTGTTTTTGTTGGAAGAAATGTTTTAAATGCACCACTAAAACAAGAAGATGGAACTTTTTTATGTGAGATGAGCCCAAATGGGGAAGTTGTAGTTGATTTAAAAATGAGAACAAATATAAAAGGTCTTTATGCTGCTGGAGATATAAGAATTGATGCGGCAAAACAGGTTGTTTGTGCAGCTGGAGATGGAGCAACTGCAGCTGTTGATATAATTGAATATTTAGGATAAAAGATGATTAAAATAGGTATTTTAGGAAGTACGGGAAGAGTTGGTAGTCTATTAATAGATGATTTGAAAAATGATAGTGAAGCTATACTTTCATGTGTTCATGTCTTTGATAAAATTGAAAAAGTATTGCCAGATGATACAGTTGTAACAAATGATATTAATATTTTATTTGATGAGAGTGATGTAATTATTGATTTTTCAAGCCCAGTTGCAACAGAAGAGCTTTTGAGCGCAGTTGTAGAAGGTGGAAAAAGAAAAGCACTTGTAATTGCAACAACAGGACTTAGTAAACATCAGCAAAACCTACTTCTTGAAGCTAGTAAGCTAGTACCTATTTTATATGCTACGAATATGAGTTTAGGAGTTGCAGTTTTAAATAAACTTGTGGCTCTTGCTTCTAAAACATTAAGAGATTTTGATATTGAAATTGTTGAGCAACATCACAGATATAAGGTAGATTCACCTTCTGGAACGGCTTTAACTTTAGCTGAGCATGCAGCAAATGCAAGAGAGTTAGACCTTGATAACGTAAGAATATCAGGAAGAGATGGACAAATTGGAGCTAGAACTAAAGATGAAATAGCAGTTATGGCTTTAAGAGGTGGAGATATAGTTGGAAGACATACAGTTGGTTTATATAATGATGGAGAATTTTTAGAGCTAAATCATACAGCAACTGCTAGAAATACTTTTTCAAAAGGTGCTTTAAAAGTTGCAAAATGGCTTGTAAAAAAAGATGCAAATCTTTACTCAATTAATGATGCTTTAGGTCTATAAAAGGAAATCAACAATGTGTGCAATAGTAGGAATTTATGGAAATGAAAATGCAGCAAGATTAGCTTCAATAGCTCTTTTTGCCATGCAACATAGAGGTCAAGAGGCAACTGGAATTTCATCATCATGTGATGGAAAAATATATACAAAAAAAGATAGAGGTTTGGTTTCTGAAGTGTTCAACGAAGAGGCTTTAACTTATTTAAGAGGAAATATGGCGATTGGTCATAATCGTTATGCAACAGCTGGAAGTGATTCAGTATTAGATGCTCAGCCTGTTTATGCAAAGTATAAATTAGGACAAATATCAATAGTTCATAATGGAAATCTAATAAATAAAGATGAAGTTAGAAATGATTTGATAGATAAAGGAGCTATTTTTCAAACTGGAATGGATACTGAGAATTTAATCCATCTAATAGCAAAAAATACAAAAGATCATTTAAAAGATAGAATAATAGAAGCATTAAATAGAACTATTGGAGCATACTGTTTTATTGTTCAAAGTAGAAGTAAGCAGTTTGTAATACGAGATAGATATGGGATTAGACCTCTGTCTTTAGGAAAATTAAAAAGTGGTGGATATATAGTTGCTAGTGAAACTTGTGCTTTTGATTTGGTTGGGGCTGAATTTATAAGAGATATAAGACCAGGTGAAATGCTAATTTTTAGTGAAGAAGATGATATTGAATCTGTTCAACTTTTTGAGCCTGAGTTTAGACCATGTGCATTTGAATATGTATATTTTGCAAGACCTGATAGTGTAATTGATGGTAAGAATGTATATACAACAAGAGAGAATATGGGAAAAGCTTTGGCAAAAAATGATGCAAATAGCAAAGTAAAATATGATATGGTTGTGCCAGTTCCTGATAGTGGAGTTCCAGCAGCTCTAGGATATGCAGCAGCTAGTGGAGTTCCTTTTAAGTATGGAATTATAAGAAATCACTATATTGGAAGAACATTTATAGAACCAACTCAAGAGATGCGGAACTTAAAAGTAAAGATGAAGCTAAGCCCTATGAGTTCAATAATTGCTGGAAAATCTTTGTTAGTAATTGATGACTCAATTGTAAGAGGAACAACTTCGAAAAGAATAGTAAAAATGCTAAAAGAAGCAGGAGCAAAAGAGGTTCACTTTAGAGTTGCGAGTCCAGAGATAAAATTTCCTTGTTTTTATGGAATTGATACCCCTACAAAAGAGGAATTAATATCAACTCAAATGACAAAAGATGAGGTTTGTAAATATATTGAAGCAGATAGTTTAGAGTATCTTTCAATAGAAGATTTAATAAGTGCAATAGGAGATGATAGACACTATGCACTTGAAAGTTTTGATGGAGACTATTTCGTAAAAGCATAATGAGTGAAAATTTAAAAGAGGTATTGACTATTGGTCGGTATTTCAAAAAGAAGTTTGGACAAAAGGTTTATAAAGTTCCAATATCAATATCTGGATTTACATGTCCAAATATTGATGGAACAAAAGCAAAAGGGGGTTGCTCTTTTTGTGAAAACGACTCTTTTAGCCCAAATTTGCAAGAAAAGAAAACAAAATTTAAATTAAATCCAAATACAGAACATAATCCATTTTTGGACAATCAACTAAAACAACTTGAAATGCAATTTCTTGCTACTAAAAAAAGACTACAAAATAAATTTAAAGCAAAAAAATTTATAGTATATTTTCAATCTTTTACAAATACTTATGCTCCACTTTCAACTTTAAAAGCTTTATATGAAAAAGCTCTTAGCTTTGATGAAGTTATAGGGCTTAGTATTGGTACACGAACAGATTGTGTAACAGATGACATTTTAGATTATTTATATGAAAAATCAAAAGAAAAAGAGATTTGGATTGAGTATGGAATACAGAGTTTTTTTCAAACTACACTAGATAAGATAAATCGTGCTGATAGCGTAGAGAATATGACTTATTGGATAGAAAGAACAAAGCAAAAAGGTTTAAATGTTTGTGGACATCTAATTTATGGTTTACCAGATGAAAATCAAGAGATGATGTTGGAAACATTTAAAAAAACAATTAATTTAAAGGTTGATAGTATCAAGTTTCATCCACTTTATGTTGTAAAAAATACTCTTTTAACAAATGAGTTTAAAAAAGGAAGATTTACTCCTATAAGTGAAGAGTTATATATTGATACCGTCGTTAAATCTATTGTTAATTTACCGCAAAATGTTTCGGTTCAGCGAATAACAGCTGGAATAGATGATGATACCTTATTATCTCCTTTATGGTGCAAAGATAAACATAGACAAATGAGAAATATTCGACTTGCTTTAGAAAAAGAGGGATATAGTTATTAAAACTTATTTGAATCTTTTGCTTAATTAATAAAATATTAAAAAGAGTGCTAAAGACTAAGCACTCTAGTTGTTTGTTGAGTATAAACTATTTAATTTTTAAAAGATAATCAACAACATTTTCTATAAAAGCATCATGTTTTCTATCTTTTCTATAAGCAATATATAGTTTTCTTAACATTTTTTGATTTCCAATTCTTGATTCAAATAAAGCCCCTGATTTAAGTAGTGATTCAATAGCATTTCTTGATACAATAGACACAGCAGGAGTTGCATTTTTATCAGAGTGTAAAACAGTTTGAACAATAGTTGTAGCACTTGTAACTTCGCTTGTAACTTCAAAAGTATCACAATCAGGATAATTCTCTTTCTCAAGGCACTCCTTAAAAATAGAGCCAGTATTTGATTCAGGATTTCTACAAATCCACTTATATGAAAGTAAATCTTCTGGTTTCGCACGAGCTGGAAGCTTTTGGTTTGAAAAAATCACAATTTCATCTTCCATCCACTCTCTATAAATAATATCATCATTTGCAATATAATTTTCAACAAGAGCTATATCTATTTTTTTATCAAGTAAATCATCTATTGCTTCATGTGAAACAGATACATTTATAGATACATCATTGTGAATATTCTCTTTTAAGTTATTTAAAAATCTAGGAAGTATATAGTTTCCAATAATAAAACTAGCACCAAAAATAAAGGTAGTACTTTTGTTCATTATCTTTAAAAGATCTTTTTCAGCATTATTAATACATTTTTCAATCTTTAGAGCAATCCCATGAAGAATTTGTCCCTCTTTTGTAAGTTTAATACCATTTTTTTTCCTGTCAACAATTTGAACATCTAGATAATCTTCTATAAACTTCACTTGTTGAGTAACAGCAGGTTGTGAAATACCTAGTTTTGCAGATGCTTTAGAAAAAGACTTCTCTCTTACAACGGTTAAAAAAGTCTCTAATTTAGCAAAATCATTTAGCATTAACTTCTCCAAAAATAAATTGTAGGAATGATAACATTTATTTATATATAGAATAATTAAGAGATATAATAATTTTATAAATTTTATGGTATAATCAAAGTTTATTGGAGAAAAAATGTCTGAAAATTTATTAATATCACTAAATAAGTCACAAAAAAGTGCAGCAGAGCATATAGATGGACCTCTTTTAATTCTAGCAGGTGCTGGAAGTGGAAAAACAAAAACTATTACAACAAGATTAGCTTATTTAATCTCTATTGGGATAGATCCAAAATCTATTTTGACTTTAACTTTTACAAATAAAGCAGCAAATGAAATGAGAGATAGAGCATTTTCTCTTTTGGATACAAATAGTTTAAATACACCACCACTTTTATGTACATTTCACAAGTTTGGACTTCTATTTTTAAAGTTTTATATAGGGGAATTAGATAGAAAGAATAACTTTATAATCATAGATAGTGATGATAAAAGAAGAGTTTTAAAATCAATCAATAAAGAGATACCAACAGCACTTTTAGGAAGTGAAGTCTCAAAATATAAAAACTCTATTATGACACCTAGTGAAGTAAAAGCACAAGCACAAGGTAAACTATATAGTGAAATTGCAGATATTTATCAAAAATACGAGGAGCATCTTTTTAAAAATAATCTTGTAGATTTTGATGACTTACTCCTTTTACCTTACAAAATTTTAAAAAATAATCAAAAATTAGCAGAACTTACTAGTCAAAAATATCAATATATAATGGTAGATGAGTATCAAGATACAAATGAACTTCAATATAGACTTTTAAGACTTCTTTGTTCAACTCATAATAATCTTTGTGTTGTTGGAGATGATGACCAAAGTATTTATGGATGGAGAGGTGCCTCAATTAAAAATATTTTAAATTTTAATGAGCATTTTAAAGATGCAATTATAGTAAAACTTGAAGAGAACTATAGATCAACTGATACTATTTTACAACATGCAAATGCTTTAATAGAGCACAATAGAGATAGATTAGGAAAGAAACTTGTAGGTACAAAAGATAAAGGTAACTCTATAAAAGTCTATGAATCACACGATGAAAATGATGAGACTAGGAAAATAGTTGATGATATAAAAAGTTTGATAAATAGTGGAAAAAATCCAAAAGATATTGCAATTTTATTTAGAGTAAATGCTCTAAGTCGTTCTTTAGAAGAGGGATTTAATAAAGCAAGTCTTAGTTATAAATTAGTTGGTGGAATGAAGTTTTATGAAAGAACTGAGATAAAAGATTTAATAGCATATTTTAGAATTCTAACAAATTTAAGTGATAATTTTTCTATAAAAAGAGTAATAAATAAACCAAAAAGAGGAATAGGACAAACTACTATTGATAAACTTGAAGAGAGTGCACAAAATCAAGGAATTGGGATCTTTGAGTTAATACAAAAAGCGACACCAGAAGAGTTAAGTGCAATTGTAGGTAAAAAAAATGCAAGGACAATAAAAGTTTTTGAAGCTTCAATATTGGATTTAAGGGAGCTTATGGCCGAGTCAAAAATGAGGCTTTTAGATAGTTTTGAAGAAGCATTTGATTATAGGGCTTCATATGATAATCTTCCAGATGGTTTTGAAAGACAAGCAAATATTGATGAGTTTTATGGATATATTAGAGATTTTTTTATTCAAAATCCACATTTAGATTTAAAAGATTTTTTAAATGAGATAGCCCTTGAAAATCAAAGCGATGAGTATAGTGGAGATGCTGTATCTATGATGAGTATTCATGCTTCAAAAGGTTTGGAGTTTAAATATATATTTATAATTGGTTTAGAAGAGGGATTTTTCCCAATAATTGGGGATGGAACAGATTTAGAAGAGGAGAGACGATTAGGTTATGTAGCTTTTACAAGAGCTATGGATGATTTAACTCTATCTTTTGTCCACTCAAGATTTTACAAAGGGAAAAGAACACAACTAAATAAAAGTAGATTTTTAATAGAGAGTGGTTTGGTTAAAGGGAGTTTGGTAATTGAAAAAAGCTCAGGTTTTAAAAAAGGCGATATGGTAAATCATAAGATATTTGGACAAGGAAGAGTTGAAAAAGCAGTTAATGCTGGAAAAGATTATAAGCTCACAATAAATTTTGGTGGGCAAAAAAGAGATATATTATCATCTTTTGTTGAGAAAAACTAAAGGTTTGTTTTGCAAAAAAGAGTTTATGAAAAAGGCGAGTTAAATAAACTATTTGTTGTAAAAAAACCTATGTTTATTAGCTCAAATTTTTATTTAAATAAGTTTAAAAGAGCTTATAAAAATAAAAAGGCTGGATTTAGTGGAACTTTAGACCCATTTGCAAAAGGGTGTTTGATAGTTGCTTTTGGACAATATGCAAAGCTTTTTAAATATTTAGAAAAAACACCAAAGGTCTATAAAGCTGTTATTTGGTTAGGTGTTAGTTCAGACTCTTTAGATATTGAAAGAATTAATAGTATAGGGTTTGAAAAAGAATTAAATATTGATTTTGTAAAAAAAGAGATAGAAAAGTTAAAAGGTAACATAGAGTATATTCCACCAAAATTTTCAGCAAAAAGAGTAAATGGGCAAAAAGCTTATGAGATTGCTAGAGAAGGTTTGGATTTTGAATTAGAAAGTTCAATTATGCAAATATTTGATATAAAGTTTATTAGATATAATCACCCTTTTATCAGTTTTGAAGTAAAAGTTAGTGAAGGTTCATATATTCGCTCTCTTGCCCAAATATTTTTAAGAAATATTGGTTCCATTGGAACTTTGAGTTATCTTGAAAGAGTTTGTGAGGGAAAATTTAGATTTGAAAACCACAAAGAGTTAAATCCTATGGATTTTATAGATTTACCAAAAAATAACTATACTGGAACAAAAGAGTGGCTAGAGTTTGGTAGAAGAATAAGTAAAGATTATTTAGACATTAAAGATAATGGAAAATATATTATTGAAGTAGATACTTTTTTTTCAATTATAGAGATAATTGATAATGAAGTAAAATATCTGTTAAACAAAGTTCCAAAAATAGAGGTTAAAAATGACTAAAAAATCTTATGCTAAAGTAAACATATTTTTAAAAATTACTGGAGTTAAAGATAATTATCATCTAATAGCCTCAAGATTTGTATTGGTAAAAACAGTTTTTGATACTATTAGTTTTGTAAGAAAAGATGTTGAAGATTTCTCAATTTTAGGGAACTTTTCTTGTGCTTTAGAAAAAAACACAGTATATAAAGCCTATAAAGAGCTTGAAAAATTTCCTAAGGTAAAAGAGTTCTTTAAAAAAAATATTGTAAAAATAGATAAAACTATTCCAGAGTTTGCAGGACTTGGCGGTGGAAGTTCAAATTGTGCAACCTTTTTAAATATGGTTAACCAAGTTTGTAGTTTAAATTTAAGTAAAGATGAACTGGCAAAAATCGGCTTGAATATTGGAGCAGATGTCCCTTTTTTTATATATGAATATAATAGTGCAAATGTTAGTGGAGTTGGAGAGATTGTTGAGGAGTTTGAGGAAGAGTTAATTAATATTGAAGTAATTACTCCAAAAATAGCTTGCGATACAGGAAAAATATATAAAAATTTTAGAGAAAAGTTCTATAAAGAGTTAAATAGAAATGAAGTTAAGGAATTGTTTTCTACAAATTCAAAAGATATTTTAGAAAAACTTAGCATATATGAAGCAAATGATTTGTATCTTCCAGCTTTGGATTTGAACCAAAATTTAAAAGAGTTTGAAACAAGTGGATGGTTTTTTAGTGGAAGCGGAAGCTCATTTTTTAAAGTTTTTAAGGAAAATTAATGGCAAAAAAAGAAGTAAAAAAAAATTTAGTATTTAGAAATAAAAAAGCATTTCATGATTTCACAATTTTAGATAACCTTGAAGCTGGAATTGTGTTAGAAGGTAGTGAAGTAAAAGCAATAAGAGAAGGAAGAGTAAACTTAAAAGATAGTTTTGTAAGAATAATAAAAGGAGAGGTTTTTCTTTTAAATGCACATATTTCACACTTAAGCACAACACATACAACATATAGACCAGATGAAAAACGTCCTAGAAAACTTCTATTGCATTCAAAACAAATAGGAAAAATGTACTCAAAAGTGACTAAAGAAGGAATCACTCTTGTTTGTACAAAACTCTATTTTAACTCTAAAAATATGATAAAAGTTGAAGTAGCAACGGCAGAAGGTAAAAAGCTACATGATAAAAGAGAAGTATTAAAAGAAAAGAGTCTAAAAAGAGAGAGTGAACAAGCTATGAAATCCTATAAATAAGATAATTTTTATCTTAATTTTTTATTAAAAAATATATCAAAAATGAAGTTAAATTGTTAATTTTTTGTTAATTTTTTTGTTTAGTTTAAGTTTTTCTTAGATACTATTTTGACTAATGAGTGACATTTTGTGACTTGTATATAAATTTTTGTTAGGAGGAAATTGATGCAAAACAGTGCACAAATTGAGTATGACTACTCTGTTGCTAAGTGTTTTACATTTGCGACAATCTTGTTTGGTATCATTGGTATGACAATTGGTGTTGTACTTGCTTTTCAATTAGCTTTTCCAGAGCTAAACTATTTAGCAGGAGAGTACGGTACTTTTAGTAGATTAAGACCACTACACACAAATGGTGTTGCATTTGGATTTACACTAAGTGGAGTTTTTGCTGGTTGGTATTATATATCACAAAGAGTTTTAAAAGTTTCATTAAAAGAGTCTCCTTTTTTAATGGTGGTTGCAAAACTTCATTTTTGGGTATATTTTATAACAATTCTTTTAGCTGTTGTAACACTTTTTATGGGAATTACAACATCAAAAGAGTATGCAGAACTTGAGTGGCCATTAGATATTCTAGTTGTTGTTTTCTGGGTTTTATGGGGTATTTCTATATTTGGGATTATTGGAATTAGAAGAGAAAGAACACTATATATCTCTATTTGGTATTTCATTGCTACATTTATAGCAATTGCAATGCTTTATCTATTCAATAATATGGAAGTTCCAACTGCACTTGTAAGTGGATATGGTTCTTGGATTCACTCTGTATCTATGTATTCAGGTACAAATGATGCGATTATTCAATGGTGGTATGGACATAATGCTGTTGCATTCGTATTTACTACTCCAATTATTGCATTAATTTACTACTTTTTACCAAAAGAGTCAGGGCAAAATATCTACTCATATAAACTATCAATCTTAGCATTCTGGGGATTACTATTTGTTTACTTATGGGCTGGTGGACACCACTTGATTTATAGTACTGTTCCAGATTGGATGCAAACTATGGGTTCTGTTATGTCTGTTGTTCTAATTTTACCATCATGGGGATCTGCTATTAATATGCTTTTAACTATGAAAGGTGAGTGGAATCAGTTACAGTCAAATACTGTAATCAAATTTATGGTTTTAGCATCAACATTCTATATGCTAACAACACTTGAAGGACCAATTCAATCTATTAAATCAGTAAATGCTATTGCACACTTTACAGATTGGATTCCAGGACACGTTCATGATGCTGTTTTAGGATGGCTTGTATTTATGATTATGGCAGCATTATTCCATATGGTTCCTAGAATGTTCAAAAGAGAGTTATACTCTAAATCGTTGATGGAGACACAATTCTGGTTACAAACAGTTGGAATTGTACTTTACTTTACATCAATGTGGATTGCTGGTATTACTCAAGGTATGATGTGGAGAGCTTATGATGAGTATGGTTCATTAGTTTACTCATTTATTGATACAGTTACAGTGTTACATCCATACTATACAATTAGAGCAGTTGGTGGTTTAATGTACTTAATTGGTTTCTTTATGTTTGCTTACAATATCTATAAAACTATTAGATGTGGAAGAGTACTTGATAAAGAACCAGCTAATGCAACACCAGTAGCTGCTTAAGAAAGGGGAAAAAATGTTTCATTGGTTAGAACAAAGACCGTTTTTCTTTGCGGTAATGGTATTTTTATTTGTTGCATTTGCAGGAGTTATTGAAGCAATTCCAGATTTTGCAAAACAGGCTAGACCAACAGTTGGTACAAAACCATACTCTGTATTGGAATTAACAGGAAGACAAGTATATATAAAAGATAGTTGTAATGCATGTCACTCTCAATTAGTAAGACCATTTAAATCAGAGACTGATAGATATGGTATGTATTCTTTATCAGGAGAGTATGCTTATGATAGACCATTCTTATGGGGTTCAAAAAGAACTGGACCTGATTTAATGAGAGTTGGAAACTATAGAACTACAGATTGGCATGAAAACCATATGAGGGATCCAAAAGCAGTTGTACCTGGAAGTATTATGCCAGCATATGAGCACCATTTTACAAATATTGCTGATATTGAAACTGCATATGCTGAAGCTTATACTGTAAAAGCAGTATTTAACACTCCATATGATCAAGAAGGTATGCCAAAGCTGGGAACTTGGGAAGAAGCTAAAGCTGCTGCTTTAGAAGAAGCTAAAGCTATTGCTGCTGATATGAAAGATGAGAAGGTTAAACAAGCTGTTGCAAATGGTGAAGTTCCTGAAATAGTTGCATTAATTGCATATTTAAATTCTTTAAAATAGAGGTTGGTTATGGATTATGAAACACTAATGACAATTCAAGGTTATGCAAAGTTCTTTTTGATTTTAGTAGTATTTATACTATTTTACTCTTATGCTTTCTCCTTATATAGAAGAGAGAAAAAGGGTGAAAGAGATTTTGAAAAGTATTCAAAGCTTGTACATGATGATTCAAGTGTTTCAGTTCCTCTTGAAAAAAGAGATATTAAAAAAGTTATAGGTAATAAGGAGAAATAAGATGAAATCTATGATTATAGGTGGAATAATTCTTATCATCGCATTAATGGCAGGAACTTACTTCGTTGCAGGTGATGCTTTTATTAGTGATGATTATATCAATGCATTAACATTTTTAGGAGCAGCTGCTATTATCACAATTAGTACGTTTGTTGTTTTAAAATATATTAATCAGATGAAAAATGATACAGCAAGTGGTGAACTTGCTGATGAGAATTGGGATGGAATTGGTGAGTACAAAAATGCTGTTCCAACAGGTTGGGCTATAGCATATATTGGTGTTATTATTTGGATGTTTTGGTATTTCACAGTTGGTTATCCAATTAATGGGTTTTCTCAAATTGGTCAATGGAATGAAGAGACAAATGAGTATAATGCAAAGTTTGAAAGCAAATGGCAAAATCCAAATGAGCAAACTTTAAAAGCTATGGGGCAATCAGTATTTTTGGTACAATGTGCTCCTTGTCACGGAGTTGATGCTGAAGGGATTAATGGAAAAGCTCAAAACTTAACAAAAAGAATGAGTAAAGAGCAAGTAGAATTTACTATT
Source organism: Aliarcobacter trophiarum LMG 25534 (assembly GCF_003355515.1). NCBI lineage: Bacteria > Pseudomonadati > Campylobacterota > Epsilonproteobacteria > Campylobacterales > Arcobacteraceae > Aliarcobacter > Aliarcobacter trophiarum. The sequence goes on from NZ_CP031367.1 coordinate 298,799, forward strand.
AGAAATGGATCAAACCATTTAGTTGATGCATATCCAGGTGGAATGCCTCCAATGATGCTTCAAGATGATAAAGATATATCAGATGTATCTGCTTATGTTGCAAGTGGATTTAAAGGTGAGCAACCAGCAGCTTTTGCAGCTTGTGCAGCTTGTCATGGAGATAATGGAGAAGGAATGCCAATGGTAGGTCCAAATATCAAAGCTTATGATGATGCTTTAGTTCTTGCAGTATTAAAAGATGGAAAAAAAGGACTTTTAGGTCATATGCCAAGCTTTGAATCAAGATTAAATGAGACACAAGAGAGAGCTTTAGCTTCATATATTAGAAGTTTAGGAGATAAGTAATGGCAAATAATACACAAATGAATGAAAATGAAAGAGGAATTTTTAAGTTACATGGAATTACTGGAATGCTAGTAGCTGTTGTTTTACTTTTAACAATCCTTGTAGTATTAGTTTTTAATGGTGTTTTAGTTCAGCAAAGAGAAGCTTCTAATGCTTATCAAATTAATCAAGACTTAAATGCCTTAAAAGCAAATAGTCCTGATAACTATAAACATTACCAGTTAATTGGTAATGGTAAATAAGGAGTGAAGTATGGACAGATTAATTACTATTTTGCTTTTGGTTTCGGCTCTTATGACAATTTATTATGCATTTTTTGACCAAGCAAAAGTATTTGTTGGTTAAATGAGAAATTTTAGATTTTTGAAAGTAGGGGTGATATTTTCACTTCTACTTTTTTTATTTACAAACAGTTTTGCACAAGATTTTATACTAAAAGATGATTTAATAGATATAAGAGCAAAAAATAAAATTATTGAGATTGGTAGTGAAGTTAAAACAAAAACTGGTGTAAATATTTATGTTTATGCAACTTCTAGTTTCGATTTAGATAAAAATATAACTACAAAAGAGAAAATAGATTATATAAGAAATTATGAATTAGATATTTTAAAAAATATTGAAAACCCTTATGTGATAATAACAATTTCACTTGAAGATACTCATGTTAATTTATACTATAGTGATAGCTTAGAAAAAATAATAGATAAGAATGAAATCCTTGATGATTATGTTGTGCCTTTATTGGCATCAAAAGATAAAAATACAGTTGCTTCAAAAATTAGTGCTTCTGTTTTAAATGGCTATGCAGCAATAGCTGATAAATTGGCAGATTCAAAGAATATTGAACTTGAAAACAATATTGGGAATCAAGGAAAAGTTGCTAGTACAATTTGGAGAGTTTTTATATATTTTGTATTATTTGCAGCACTATTAGCATATATTTATGCAATTTTACGAAAGAGAAAATAGTATGAAAAAAAGAAATTATTGGCCACTGTTTTTTATAGCAATTTTTGCTTTTACTGTTTATATGATTATTTGGACAATTTATAAAGCAACACAAGCTCCTGTTATAGAAGATAGAAGTTTTATGCAAAAATACCAATACGTAGATGAAAATTATAACTCTATAATGACATCAAATATAAATTTTTTAGAAAAATATAGTTTAGAATTAGATTTAAATGGAAAGATTTTTCCTCTTACAACAGAAGATATAAAATATGGTCAAAGAGTTATTGAAAAATACTCAAACCACAAAGATATTCTAAAAGTTGGAGACAATAGTCTAAATATTGTAGTTCTTAATAAAACTACAAATGAGAAAATGCCTATATCTATTGATTTACTTATTACAAAAACTATGTCAGATGATAGTAATTTGAATCTAAAAGATGAAAACTTTATAAATGAAAAAAATTTATATACTACAAATTTTAATCTAAGTGAAGAGACAAATTGGATTATAACAGGTAGTTTTAAAATTGAAAATGAGATAGGATATATCTTTATAAAAACAAATGCTAAGTAAAAAAAAACTTATAATTTTTCCTACACAAAGAGCAATTAGAAGTTATTTAGAGAGAAAAAAATCTCTAAATACTTTATTGCCAACCTGCCTTACAATTGATGATTTCTTAAAAAAATCTATATACTTTGAAAATAAAATCTATTGCGACGAAGAACAAAGAGTATTACTTTTAAGCGAAGCTGTAAAAGATATTGATATTAGAAAACTAGGGATTAGTTCTAGTTTTACAAAGTTTTTAACTCAAAGTGAGTATATTTATAGATTTTTTTTGGAAATATCAAGTGAAGATATTGAGATAAATGATATTAAAACAAAAGATACTTATGAGTTTTATAGTGAGCATTTAGCTATTTTAAATGAAGTTTTAAAAAACTATAAAGAGCTTTTGGATAAAAATTTGTTTGTTGATAGAGTAAATTTAAAAGATAATTATAAGATAAATATTGAATATCTGAAGTTATTTGAAGATATTACAATAAACTTTGAAGGTTATTTTACAAAACAAGAGTTTGAAATTATAGAAAAGATAGCACAAGTAAAAGAGATAAAGATAGCATTTTTCTCAAATATCTACAATCAAAAATCTCTTCAAATATTTAAAGAGATGAATTTTGATTTAAAATTAGACTATAACTATATTGTAAACCTTTCAAAAAAAGAGATAATTAGTGAGATAGTTTTAGAAAGAGATATAAAGAATATTGAGATTAAAGGGTTTTCTTCAAGACTGAATCAAATCGCATATATAAAGTCATCAGTGGTAAATTGTGTAAATATGGGAATAAATCCAAATAATATTGCTATTGTTTTACCAGATGAGAGCTTTTCAAGTAGCTTAGAGCTTTTTGATAAAGAAAAATATTTTAACTTTGCTATGGGAAAGAGTATTTTAAATAAAAATTTATATCAAAAAGTAGATGCAATATATAATTTTATAATAGAAGATGATATAAAAAATAGAGAAAAGATTAAGTTCTTAGGCATAGATATAAACTTTATAGAAAAAGAGATTAGAGAGAATTGGAATAGAGTTTGTAAAAAAGATAAATTTCTAGAAATAACAGATTTTCTAAAAACTAGTGAGCAAAATATAGAGTTAATAGAAAAATATGATGAACTAGTATATAAACTAAGTTTTGTTCTTTTTTCACAAAACTTTGATTTAAGACTAAAAGATATTTACAAGATATTTCTTCAAAAACTGGCAAAACTATCTTTAGATGATGCACACTCAGGAAAAATAACTGTTATGGGGCTTCTTGAAACTAGACTTATAGATTTTGAAGCTATTATTATTTGTGATTTCAATAACTCATTTATTCCAAAAATCTCACTAAAAGATAAGTTTTTATCTACAAAAGTAAAATATTTGTCAAATTTACCAACAAAAAATGATAGAGAAAATCTTCAAAAGTATTACTATAAAAAGTTAATAAACTCTTCAAAAAATATATTTATCTCTTATGTTAGCTCAAAAGAGAGTGAGATTTCAAAGTTTGCCTATGAGTTATTTGGTGATATAAAGAGTTCAATAAATGATGATATTTATAAAGATATTTTATACAAAAGTAGAAAACTTGAATTTAAAGATGAAGAGATTTTAAAAGAGATTGATTTAACAAAACAAACTTGGTCTGCAAGTTCTTTGAAAATGTTTTTGGAGTGTAAAAGAAGATGGTATTTAAACTATATTTTGAAACTAAAGGAGCATACAATTTCAAAACTCCCAAAGAGTTTTGAATTGGGAAATATAGTTCATAGTGTGCTTGAAGAGTATTATAAAAGTAAAAATGCAAATATAGATGAGATTTTCTTAAAGCATAAAAGTAATAACCCATTTTTAACTCTTGATTTAGAGGTGTTTAAACACAATATTTTAGAACTTCTTGAAGATGATAAAAAAAGGCTAGAAACTAGACAAATTGTAGATATTGAAAAAAAGTTTTCTATAAATTATAGAGATTTTGAACTAATTGGTGTAATAGATAGAGTTGATAAGCTTCTAAATTCTGAAGATAATTTTGAGCTAATAGATTATAAAACCTCAAGAAGCTTAAAAATAGATACAATAAATACATATAGTAAATCTTGCAATTTTCAGCTAGAGTTTTATTTTTTAGCAATAAAAAATCTGTATGAAACTGCAAATATAAAAGCCTTTTACTATGATATATTTCAAAACTCTTTGAAAGAGGAGATAGTTTTAAGCGAAAAATTAGAGCTTTTACAAACTATCTTTGATGATTTAAAAGAGCAAAGTAAAAGTGAAATTGATTTTTGTAAAACACAAGATAAAACTCTTTGTCTTTATTGTCCATATAAAATTATCTGTAATAGGGAATAGTTTTTAAAAAAGGGTTGTGAAACCCAATTTTAAACTATTTAATTAAACTTGAGATCGCTTTAAAGTTTGGATTTTTTGCATCTAAAGTTAGTTCAAATAAAATTGATTCATAAGTTGTAGGTACAACTCCTGCTTGAATTAGTCTTTTTATAGCCATTTTATGGTCAAGTTTTGTTCTACTACCACTACAATTTGTAACTAAAATTACATTAAAACCATTTTCTAGTAAATCTATACAAGTTTGAAGTACACAAACATGTGTTTCAATACCAGCAACAACTATATTTTTTTTACCAGATTTTTTAAAAGCATCTAAAATATCGCTTGTTTGACATCCTGAAAATGTAGTTTTTTCATAAGCTGTGTACTCAGAAACTAGCTCTTTTAAAACTGGAATTGTCTCTCCTATTCCTTTTTTATATTGCTCATTTACAATAATTGGAATATCTAAAACTTTCATTCCCTTTACTAAAATAGGAAGAGTTCTTTCAAGCTCATCTTTATTTCCAATATGTGGGAAAAGTCTCTCTTGCACATCTACTAGGCAAAAAAGTGTATCTTCTATTTTTATTCTCATTTTTAAGCTCCCAATTTAAAATTTAATGATTTAATATATCAAAGCTTTATAGCTTTTATCTAGCTTTTTTACAAAAGCTATGTTAATATTTTTCAATTATTTTAAAGGATTTAAAATGTTTGAAAAAATAGGAAATATCTTAAAATATGAAGGTGTTTTTAGTATAGTAGCAAAAGGTGATGATTTCCCACATATTGTAAATAGCTGGAACTCTTATGTTAGTTTAAAAGATAATAAACTTATTGTTCCTGTTGGATTTATGAATAAAATGGAAGAGATTTTAAAAAAAGATAGTAGAGTAATAGTAGTTTTAGGAACAAAAGAGATAGAAGGACTTTATGGTATGGGAATGGGTGTAAGAATCTTAGGAACAGCAAAAATAGTTGATAATAATGAAGATTTTAAAAAGAAAAAAGAAGAGTTTGAGTGGGCAAGAGCAGTCATGATTATAGAGATAAATGAGGTTATTCAAACTGCATAAATGTTAGATAAAAAGCTTTGCTTTTTATCTCTTAGTCTTTATTTAAAAGCCATTGCTTCAGCTCTTTTTAAAAGCTCAACAGCACCTTTTTTTATAAACTCATTTGCAAAATCTCTTCCAGCCATTTCAAAACTATTTATATCTACAATTTTTTCATCTTTTATATACTCAGTTCCATCTGGTAAACCAACAATTGCATTGATTCTTACAGATTTCTCATCTAAAATAGTAGCCTTTACACCTATTGGAACTTGGCAACCGCCTTGTAAAGTATCTACAAAGCCTCTCTCAATTGTTGATTCAATTTGCGCATTTTTATCATTTAAAACTTTTACTATCTCTATGATTTTTGGGTTTGTTGTTGTCTCTATTCCTAAAGTTGCTTGTCCCATAGATGGAATCATAGTTTCAACTGGGATAGGATAAAAATATTTTACCTCACCTTGAAGATTTAATTTCTCTATTCCTGTTGCTGCAAGTATTATTGCATCATATTCACCAGCATTTAGTTTTGCTATTCTTGTGTTTATATTTCCTCTTAAATCTTTAAGAGTAATATCAGGTCTTAGCATTTTTATAGCCATTCTTCGTCTTAAACTTGTAGTTCCTACAACTGCACCTTTTGGAAGTTCATCTATACTTTTATATTTGTTACTCAAAAGTGCATCTTGTGGATTAAATCTTTTTGAAACAGCAGCCAAAGTAAGCCCATCTTCAAACTGTGTTGGAACATCTTTTAAAGAGTGAACTGCTAAATGTGCACTACCTTCTAGCATTGCAACTTCAAGCTCTTTTGTAAAAAGCCCTTTTCCTCCAATTTTTGCCAAAGGAACATCAAGAATTTTATCCCCTTTTGTTACAAACTCTTGAAGCTCAATTTTCATATTTGGATAGTGTTTTTGAAGCTCTGATTTTATATATTCACTTTGCCAAAGTGCCAGTTGGCTTCTTCTAGTTGCAATTACTAATTTTTCCATTGATTCCTCTTTTATTTTTTGATTAAAGATTTGTATAGCTCTTTAGTTGGGTCAATTTCACCATTTATATAGATAGTTGGAGTACCAGCAACTAAAAGGTCATCACCAAGTGCTATCTCTTTTTCAAGGCTATTTACAACATCTTTTTTATTTAAATCTTCAATTTTTATATTTGTTTGTAACTCTTTATTAAATGCGTTTAAGATAGTTTTATCATCTGTTGTTGATACTTCAAAATGTTTTTGCCAATCTACCTTATATGCTTTTAAAACAGCATCTTGCCCTAATTTTATCTTTGCGATATCAATTAATTTAGACAAAGTTGTAGATGCTGGGTGTATATGAGTTAGAGGAAATGCATAGTAATAAAGAGCTATATTATCACTATTTTTAGATACAAAATCGATAACTTCTGGAACATATTGCATACAAAATGGACAAAGAGGATCTGAAAAAATAACAATTTTATCTTTGGCTTTTTCATTTCCAGCTATTAGTTTTGATTTTTGATAATATTTATCTGTTATATTTGGAACAACAGTAGATTTAAGTGATTTTGATGTTTTTATATCAAATAAATCAGTTGCTACAACTTTTCCATCACTAAATAGAGTATCTTTTATTTTCATATTTTTATCTTGAATTACAGCATCAAAATCTAAAATATAGCCGTACCAACCTTTTACTTCAAGCTCTTTTTTGTAAAAAACTTTTATATTACTTGCTTTAACATTTGGGTTTTGTGATAATCTTTTTTTCTCAAAATCAACTACTAAGTTGTCATTTGCAAATAGAGTTGCACTTGCTATTGAACTTAAAACTAATAGCTTTGTAATTTTATTCATATTCTTTTCCTTTTAAATAAATTTGTAGTCTATCTTTTTTTGTTTAATTGAAGGTTAATCTTAACTCTTCGATTTTACTGTAATTTTTTTTAAATCAAATAGCTCTTTTGCACGGTTAAGCATCTTTGAATTTAAAATATCATCAATTTGTAGCTCTTTTGAAGCTACTGTTTCATTTTTACTTTTTGTCATATCAGCAACACAACCAGCACCTTGCTCTATATCTTCTATTATTGAATCAGTTTGATTTAAAAAATTAACATCATCTTCTAAAGGCTTTTTTAATAAGGTGGCCTCCTCCTTTTTAAAATCTAGCTCTATTGATGAGCCAAAAATATCTTGAGCAAATGTTTTTATAAGTCCAAAATATTTAAATAGGAGTTGCCTCTCTTCATCTTTTGCATAAGAGATTATATTTAGAGTATTATTTGAAAAACCACTAAATATGAAGTTTTTTTCAAAACATTCTCCTAAAGTTGGGTCTCTATCATAAACTTTTTCTATTAAAAGCTGGTATTTGTCATTATCATTGTTACTCTCTTCTAAAAAAGGTACATAAGCTACATCTTCAAAACTACTATTTTCTACAGTTTTCTCTTCTTTAATAGTATTTTGTTCTACTGTTTCTATTTTTGCTTCAACTTTTGTAGGTATCTTTTCAATCTGTTCAATAATTTCATCTATACTTTTTAAGTTAGTTGCCTCAATTAGTTTAAGTAAAGTCAAAATTAAAACAAAGCCATCATCACTATTTAAAGTTAAAAGGTATTTTGCATCACTTAAAATTCTAAAAAATCTATCATATAAAGTAATATCAAATCTTACATCTTTTGATAGCATTTTATCTTTTAAAAAAATTGCAATTTCATCACAAATTTGACCAACTTCATATGATTGAAGCTCTTGAAGTAGTGGATTTATATCCTCTTTATTTAAAATTACTTTAAATATTTTTTCCATCAAAGCAGGGTTTATTAATCCTAGCATATCAACCACACTAGAAGTTGCAACTTTCCCTTTTGAAAATATAATAGATTGGTCAAGTAGAGTCAAAGTGTCTCTTAAGCTTCCTTGTCCACTTCTTGCAAGTATATCTAAAGCATCTTTTTCGAAAGAGATATTCTCAAGATTTAGTATATGAGAAAGATGATGAACTACATCATTTTGTGATATTTTATTAAACCTAAAGTGTTGAGTACGGCTAAGGATTGTTGCTGGAAGTTTTAGAGCATCTGTTGTCGCAAGAATAAATTTTACAAAAGGTGGTGGCTCTTCAAGTGTTTTTAATAAAGCATTAAAAGCTTGAGTTGTAAGCATATGAACTTCATCTATGATAAAAACCTTATATCTTGCAAGATTTGGTTTATATTTTGTATGCTCGATTAGTTCTTTTATATCATCAATTCCTCTATTACTAGCAGCATCCATTTCTATAATATCAAGATGTTTTCCACTCTTTGCACTAAGACAATTTTCACAAATCTCACAAGGTTTACTCGTTGGCCCATTTACACATAAAAGTGCTTTTGCCATAATTCTAGCAGTACTTGTTTTTCCACTTCCTCTAAGCCCAGAAAATAAATAGGCATGAGATAATCTTTTGCTATCAAGTGCAAGGCTAAGAGTTTGAGAAATTGTAGTTTGCCCTATTAAATCTTCAAATTTTTCAGGTCTATATTTTAGAGCTAAAACTCTATCATCTTTTATATTTGCACTCATAATTCGCATTTCCTCATATTAAATTTATTTTTCCCTAAAATTATCTTTACCATATCAGAATTTATCTTTCCAGTATATAAAATATCTATACTTAACTTATCATTACTACTATTTTGTAAATCTTGACTAAGAGCCATAACTCTTTTTGCAATTGCATCACCTGTATCAATCAAAAGGACATCATCTCCAACAATATCTAAAATTGTCTTTTTTACTAAAGGGTAGTGAGTACAACCTAAAACTATTGTATCAATCTTATTATGGAGCATCGGTTTTAACCAACTTTCAAGCATAGAGTAGGTTTTTAAGCTATTTATTTCTCCTTTTTCAATCTGCTCAACTAGTCCAATACAAGCTTGTTCATATAATTTTACTTCACTTTTTGTTGTTAATTCATTTGCTAAAAGTTGATATTTTTCACCTTTTAGTGTTGAAGCAGTTGCTAAAATACCTATATTCCCAGTTTTTGTATTGTTTATTGCAGGTTTTATCCCTGGTTCTGTACCTATAATTATCAAAGATGGGAAAACTTCTCTTAAATGTTTTATAGCAACAGATGTAGCAGTATTACAAGCAATTACAAGAGCATCTATTTTATAGTTCTCCAATAAAAAATTTGCAATTTTTTCAGATCTTAAAAAAATCTCATCTTTATTTTTATCTCCGTAAGGTGCATATAAAGTATCAGCTATATAGAATATTTCAGCACCTTTTAGATTTTTTATAATTGCATTTAATACAGTTAAGCCACCAAGACCTGAATCAAAAACTCCTATTTTCAAATAGTTCCTTATTAAAATTTTGGCAAAATTATAGCTAAAAAGATATAACTAAAATGTTAAACAAATTAATTTTAAAAGGAGATCTTTTGTTTTATTATGAGCATCCGTATAAGCCTATTTTATTTGAGGATACAAAGAGAGTTATAGTAGGAACTTTACCGCCACCTAGATTTTTTCTTAAGAATTTAAAAGAAGAAGATGTAGATTTCCCTTATGGTTCAAAAGATAATCTTTTATGGAAAATATTGGATAAACTATTTTTTTTAAATCTAAATTATAAAAATAGTACTACAGAGATAGATAAAAGGCTAAATTTTCTAAAAACTAATAAGATAGGAATTTGTGATATTGTACAATCTTGTAAAAAAGAGGTACTAGATTCTAGTGATAACTCTATGAAGGATGTTATTTTAAGAGATATTTTCTACTATTTAAAAGAGTATAAAAATATAGATACAATTTTATTTACAGGAAAAAATTCAAAAAACTCTCCTGAGTATTTTTTTCGGCAAATTATAAAAAAGAAGAATATTAAATATGAAAAGCTTGAAAATGATTTTTTAAGAGTTCATAAATTTGTTTTTGAAAATAGAACTATTTTTACAATATCTTTAATATCTCCTTCAAATGCTGCAAATAGGTCTATTGGTTCAAATCATTTATATAAAAAAGAGAGAGAAAAGAGTATAAATTTTACAAATTTTGATTTTAGATTAAATGAATATAAAAAGGCTTTAGAGTTTGAAAACTTAAAATTTTAATTGAATAAAAGGGGATAAATTTTAAGTTTTCAATAGTGATTGTAAAATGTTGTGAGAGGTTTAAATTGTATTTAAAGCTTAAGGAAAAATCCTTAAACTCAGTTTTTTATCAAACAATTCCTTGTTCAATCATAGCATCAGCTACTCTTCTAAACCCAGCAATATTAGCTCCTAAGACAAAGTTTGTAGGTTCACCAAACTCTTCAGCTGTTTTGCTTACTCTTTGGAAAATTCCATACATAATTTGCTCTAATTTTGCATCAACCTCTTCAAAAGTCCAAGAAACCATAGAAGCATTTTGAGCCATTTCAAGTTGGCTTGTTGCAACTCCACCAGCATTTGCTGCTTTTCCAGGTCCATAAGCTATTTTTTTCTCAACAAAATAGTCAACAGCTTCATTTGTTGATGGCATATTTGCACCTTCACTTACACAAAAACATCCATTTTTTATAAGCTCTTTCGCATCTTCAAGATTTAATTCATTTTGTGTAGCACTTGGGAATGCTGCAAAACATGGAATTGACCAAATGGCATTTCTATCTTTTGGATAATCTTCAACAGGAGTATAAACTGCTTGTTTTCTATATTTTACATATTCACTTAGTCTTGCTCTTTGGTTCTCTTTTAGCTCTTTTAATAGATCTAAATCAATTCCTTCTTCATCCAAAATCATACCTTTTGAATCACTACAAGCAATTGGTAAAGCACCAACATGATAAAGTTTTTCAATAGTATAAATAGATACATTACCAGAACCAGAAACTATACATCTTTTACCTTTTAAAGTTTCACCTTTAGCATCTAGCATATTTTTTGCAAAATATACACAACCATAACCAGTTGCTTCTGTTCTTGCTAAGCTTCCACCCCATTTTAAAGATTTTCCTGTAAATGTTCCATCATATACATTTGCAAGTTTTTTGTACATTCCAAACATATATCCTATCTCTCTTGCTCCAACTCCAATATCTCCAGCTGGAACATCTGTTGTTGCTCCAATATGTCTATATAACTCTGTTACAAAGGCTTGACAAAATGCCATTATTTCATTATTGCTTTTACCTTTTGGATCAAAATCACTTCCACCTTTTCCTCCACCAATTTGAAGACCTGTAAGTGCATTTTTGAATATTTGTTCAAAACCTAAGAATTTAATAATTCCAGTATTTACAGTAGGGTGAAATCTTAATCCACCTTTGTATGGTCCTAAAGTTGAACTAAATTGGATTCTATATCCTTTATTGATTTGGATCTCTCCTTTATCATCAACCCAAGTAACTCTAAACATAATTTGTCTTTCAGGTTCAACCAATCTTTCTAAAACCTTAAAATCTTTATATTTTGGGTATTTTTCGAATAGTGGTTCTAGTGAGTGTAAAACCTCTTCGGCTGCTTGATGAAACTCATCTTGACCAGGACTTGTTCTTTTTAGATACTCTAAAAGTTCATTTATATTTGCCATTTTCCTTCCTTTTATTCAAATTTCGGGTTAGGAGTTTATCAGAAAATTTATTTTATATTGTTTAAATTTAGGTAAAATCTTTACAAATTCGTAAATCTTTTACCTTTTTTCACATATTTAAGGAGATTTTAAGTATTTTATTCGTTCATTGAAGCAAAAAAATCATCATTGTTTTTTGTTTTTTGCATTTTTGGGTATAAGAATTTTAAAACATCTACTTCATCCATTTCACTCATAGCATTTCTTAAAATCCAAGTTTTTTGTAAAATATCAGGTGTTAAAAGAAGCTCTTCTTTTCTTGTTCCAGATTTTACTATATCAATAGCAGGATATACTCTTTTATTTGCAGAGTTTCTACTTAAAACTACTTCAGAGTTTCCTGTTCCTTTAAACTCTTCAAAAATAACTTCGTCCATTTTTGAACCAGTATCAATTAAAGCTGTTGATATAATTGTTAAACTTCCACCCTCTTCAATATTTCTAGCAGCACCAAAAAATCTTTTTGGTTTATGTAAAGCATTTGCATCAACTCCACCTGAAAGAACTTTCCCTGAGCTTGGAGTAACTGTGTTATATGCTCTTGCTAATCTTGTAATTGAATCAAGTAAAATAACTACATCTTTTTTCATCTCAACAAGTCTTTTTGCTTTTTCAATAACTATTTCAGCAACTCTTACATGGTTTTGTGCTGGTAAATCAAAAGTTGAACTATAAACTTCACCCTTTACACTTCTTTGCATATCTGTAACTTCTTCAGGTCTTTCATCTATTAATAAAACCATTAAAGTAACTTCAGGATGGTTTTTACTAATTGCATGAGCTAACTCTTTTAATAGTTCAGTCTTACCAGTTTTTGGTGGAGCAACTATTAAACTTCTTTGACCTTTCCCCATTGGTGCAAAAAGATCAAGCACTCTTCCTGTTAATTTTTGTGAATCGAACTCAAATTTAAATTTTGTTGTAGAGTATAGAGGTGTTAAGTTATCAAAAAGAGGTCTATTTTTTGACTCTTTAACAGGTAGATAGTTTATTGCTTCAATTTTAAGTAGAGCATTATATTTTTCACTATCTTTATTTGGTGGTCGAACTTGTCCTGTTACAATATCTCCAGTTCTTAGAGCAAATTTTTTAATTTGAGTGGCACTTACATATGAGTCATTTGAAGTATCTGAGAAGTTACCATCAATGGCTCGTAAAAATCCAAATCCACCATCTTTTATCTCAAGAATTCCAGTAAATAAGATAAAACCACCAGCATCTATTTGTGAAGCTAATATCATAAACATCAAATCTTGTCGTTTTAGCTCTTGAGGGTTTTCAACATCCAAATCATTTGCAATATCTATTAGAGTTTCAATAGGAAGCTCCCTTAATTGCTCTATTCTATAGCCATCAACTGGTACATGTGTTCTAGTTTTTTTACTGTTTTTTGATTTTAAATCTTCTTTTGACTCTTCCATGAGTTTTTTACCTTTTAGTTACATAAGTTTTATGCAAATGTTTTTGTAGTTTTTGTAAGCTTTTTAAAAAAGTGAAATGTAAATTTATCGAATATTTTAAAAAATGTCAAGATAAGTTTTGTAAAAAGCTTTTGATATGTAATATAAATTAGAATTATTTGAAAATAAAAAAGGGTGCAAATTTACACCCTTAAAACTATAGTTTTTCGCTATTTTTAGCTAAGTATTCAGCAACACCAGATTTATCTGCTTTCATTCCTTCATCACCTTTTGACCAACCAGCTGGACAAACTTCACCATGCTCATTTGTAAATAACATAGTATCAACCATTCTAATCATCTCATCAATATTTCTTCCAAGTGGTAAATCATTAATAACAGCATGTCTTACTGTTCCATCTTTATCAATTAAGAATGATCCTCTTAAAGCTACTGATTCACCAAATAAAACATCATAATCTTTTGAAATTTGTTTTGTAATATCTGCAACTAATGGATATTTAACTCTTCCAATTCCACCATTTTCAACTGGAGTTTCTCTCCATGCAAAGTGTGAGAATTGAGAATCAACAGAACAACCAATTACTTGAATTCCTCTATCTTCAAAATCTTTAATTCTATTTGAGAATGCAATGATTTCAGATGGACATACAAAAGTAAAATCTAATGGGTAGAAAAATAATACTGCACCATTTTTTCCAATATTTTTATATAAGTTAAAATCTTCTGAAATTGAACCATCTGCTAAAACAGCTGTTGCTGTAAAATCTGGAGCTTTTTTTGTTACTAACATAATTTAATCCTTTTTTATTTTTTGAAATTTAATAGTGAAATTGTAACATTTTTTTTTTAGAGTAAGCTTAAAGATAAAAATATTTTTTAAAAGATAAATTTTATCTTTAATAATATATTTATTTTTTCTTTGATAGAGTTTTGTAAAATTTTTTATGGAGAATAATAATGGCAGTTTTAATTACTGATATTTGTATTAGTTGTGATGCCTGTTTGGATGAGTGTCCAGTAGGTGCAATAGTTGATAATGATGATAACCCAACAGGAGAAGATGTATATTTTGTATATAAAGATAAGTGTGTTGAGTGTGTTGGACACAATGATACACCAGCATGTGCTGATGCATGTCCTACAGAGGGATGTATAGTTTGGGATGAGGTTGGTTCTAGTAAAGTAGAAAAAGATGATAGAGGAGAGGTTGGAGAACCTGTTGTTGAGTAAAAAGATATATATTTGCTTTTTTATCTTTTTTTAGATACAATCCGCGACTAAAAAAAACAAAGAGGATTAGATTATGGAAAGAACATTATCAATAATAAAGCCAGATGCAGTTGCAAAAAATGTAGTTGGTAAAATTTTAGATAGATTTGAAAGTGCTGGTTTAAGAGTTGCAGCTACAAAAAAAGTACAATTAAGCAAGGCAGATGCTGAAGCTTTTTATGCAGTTCACTCTGCTAGACCTTTCTTTAAAGATTTAGTTGAATTTATGATTTCTGGACCAGTTGTAGTTTCTGTTTTAGAAGGAACAAATGCAATGGCAAAAAATAGAGATTTAATGGGTGCAACAAATCCAAAAGAGGCTGCTGCTGGTACAATTAGAGCAGATTTTGCAGATTCTATTGATGCAAATGCAGTTCATGGGAGCGACTCTTTAGAAAATGCTGCTATTGAAATTGATTTCTTTTTTGCACAAAGAGAGATTTGTTAATTTAAAATGAAAATAGAGTTTAAAAAAATACCTCAAGATAAAAAAGAGTTTAGTACCTCTTTGAATTCAGTTAAAATTGAAGGTACTTTTTGTAGAATTTCGTCATCATTAGTAAAAATTGAAGCAAATTTAATAGGTAATATTGAAACAGATTGCTCAAGATGTGGGACTTTAAAGACTTTAGATATAAATGAAGAGTTAAAACTTCTTTTATGTGATGGAGTATTTAAAGGAGATGAAGATGAATTTCTAGTAATAGAGATTGAAAATAGTTTAATTGATTTTGATGAAATAATTCAAAGTGAAGTAAACAGTATAAAGAGTGACTATTTACTTTGTGGAAATTGTGAAACAAATGATAGTCTATTTGAACAAGAATTTTAAAATAGGAGAATAATATGGCAGTACCAAAAAGAAGAGTATCTCATTCAAGATCAGCAATGAGAAGAACTCATTATAAAATTGCATTAAAAAGACCAGTAAAAGATAGTGATGGTTCTTGGAAAATGCCTCATATGGTAAACCCAAACACTGGTGAATATAAAAACTAATGATAAAAATAGCAATAGATGCAATGGGTGGGGACTTTGGTCCCGAACCAATAATTGAAGGGCTTATTCTAGCCATTAGAAACAATAACAATTTTACGGCAATCGCTGTTGGAGATAAAGAACAATTATCTCTACTAATTCCCCCAGCTTTCAATCATAGAATAGAAATTTTAGATACTAAAGATGTTATTAGTATGCACGATAGTGCCACTGATGCATTAAAGAGAAAAGAATCTACTATATATAGAGCAATTGAGTTAGTAAAAGAAGGAAAAGCAAATGCAGTAGTATCTGCTGGACACTCTGGCGCTACTATGTCATTAGCCACATTGAAAATAGGAAGATTAAAAGGGGTTTCAAGGCCTGCTATTGCAACACTTATGCCAACAAGTGAAAATCAAAATACTTTAGTACTTGATGTTGGAGCAAATGTTGATAGTGATGCAAAAAATCTTTTTCAATTTGCTATTATGGGACAAGCTTATGCTCAATCTGTTTTAAGACTAGATGAGCCAATGATTGGACTTCTAAGTAATGGAGAAGAAGAGAGCAAAGGTAATGAAGTTACAAAAGAGTGCTATAAATTACTAAGTTCTGCTAAGGTTCCTAATTTTGCTGGGAATGTCGAAGGTGCTGATATTTTTAAAGGTACTGTTGATGTTGTTGTTTGTGATGGTTTTGTAGGAAATATACTACTAAAAACAGCTGAAGGTGTTGCTGATACAATAGGTAAAATAATTAAGAAAAACCTTAAAAGATCACTTATTTCAATAGCTGGAGCTGTTTTAATGAGAAAAGTATTTAAGAGCTTAAAAGTAAGAGTTGATTATGCAGAGTATGGTGGGGCACCACTTTTAGGAGTTAAAGCACCAGTTATTATCTCTCATGGAAAATCAAACCCAAAAGCAATTAAAAATGCTATTTTTCAAGCAATAATTAGTGCTAGTTCAAATTTAGATAGCATAATTGAACAAAGATTAGAGAAATATACAATAAAAGAGGATAGTATAAAAAAAGATACTATTTAAGGATAAGATATGACATATGCAGCTTTTAGATCAATTGGAGCTTATATTCCGCAGAAAATTATGACTAATGCAGATTTTGAGAAAATCATAGATACATCTGATGAATGGATAGTAAAGAGAACTGGTATAAAAGAGAGAAGATTAGCAGAAAAAGATGAAGCAAGTTCAGATTTAGGTGCAAAAGCAGCTGAGATAGCAATAAAAAGAGCAGGAATCAATAAAGAAGAGATTGATTTAATAATTTGTGCAACAGTAACTCCTGATTTTTTATGTATGCCTTCAACTGCTTGTTTGATAGCTTCAAAAATTGGTATAAAAGATATTATGGCATTTGATGTTAGTGCTGCTTGTACTGGATTTGTATATATTTTAAATATTGCAAAAGCTTTTATTGAATCTGGTCTAAAAAAGAATATTTTACTTGTTGGAGCTGAAAAATATAGTTCTATTTTAAATTATGAAGATAGAACTACTTGCTTTATATTTGGAGATGGAGCAGGTGCTGCAATAATCTCTGCAACAAATGATAAAAATGAAGCTATTTTAGATGTTTCATGTTCTAGTGATGGGACATATGAAGATTTAATTAAAACTGCTGGTGGTGGGAGTAAACATCCATGTAGTCAAGAGGTTTTAGATGCTAAAATGTCATGTATCTCTATGAAAGGAAATGAGACATTTAAACTTGCTGTTAAAACTTTAACTTCTGATGTTATAAAAATGATGGAAAAACATAATTTAAAAAATAGTGATATAACGCATTTTATTCCTCATCAAGCAAACTATAGAATTATAAAAGCTGTTGGTGAAGCTTTGAATTTAAATGAAAACCAAACAGTTGTAACTGTAGATAAATATGGAAATACAAGTGCTGCTTCTATTCCTATGGCTATGAATGATGCTTTTGAAGAAGGAAAGATAAAAGCAGGGGACACAATACTTTTTGATGCCTTTGGTGGTGGTCTTACTTGGGGAAGTGCTTTATTTAAATTTGCACCTAAAAAATAGTTTATAGCTATTTTTTAAGTAAATTTTTTATTATTTGGATTACTTTTAAACAGATTCATTGAGTTGTTTTTTGGATTTTTAACTATATTATCAAATGTAGCACTTGTATTTATAAAGATAATATTATCATCTTTAATAATTTGGAAAATTGAGTTTAAAGGTATTTTAACTAAACTTCCAAAATTATCTTTACCAAAACCAGCTTCAAAGCATAGAGATTCATCTTTTATATGTGCTGATTTAAATGTATAACCAGCTAAAGAAAATATTGAGAATTTACTCAAGCTATCTTGTAAATCACTAGGTAGTTTTGGATGAAAGCTACTATTTGAAATATTAGCAATAATACTAAAGTCAATATCTTTTGAGATAAAAGAATTGATAATTTCTTTGCAATGTTTTTGAAGTAGCTCCTGAATTTCTATATTTTCCATAATATTCTTTACCAAAATAAACTCCTTATATCTCACTTTTAATTTTTTCAAGCTCTTCTATCTTTTCTAAAAACTGTTCTTTTTTACTTTTTACAAAATTTACTCTATCTTTATTTATATCTAAATATTGCTCTTTTGAATATTTAATAATTTTAAACAGATAGTTTCTCTTTGAAGTTAGGAAATCCTCTATTTTTTCAAAACCAAAGTTTGCTTTTAGTTTTGCAACTATTTCATCCTCTCTTGGGCAATTTATAGAAAATCTACTAGGCTCTTTTTTATATAGCTCTTCACTTTCAACTATTTGTTGCTCAAAATGTGCAATAGTTGCTTGAGTTGTTTGAATATATGAGTACGATAAAGCACCGTTAAAATAAGCAAACTTTTTTCTTAAAGCAGAAATATTTTCTAAAATTGCTTTATAGAACAATCTTATAACATTTTCATAAACTTTTGCTGCAAAGTGTCTTGTATTTGAGAATTCAATATCACTAGCTATCTCTCTGTTTTTTCTTATAAGTTCATAATTTTCTTGCCACTTTACAACATCATTCTTTACAATTCTAAAGACTTCTCTAAATGCTTCATCAGTATCAAGTTCTATATTTTTTAGAAGTTTAATAGACCTTTTAAACATTTTGTCTATAGTTTGATCATCATAAAATAGAGCTTTGTAAATAGCATCGCTATCTACCCAAAATGTTTCAAAATCAAATTTCTCTATTTTTTCACCAAATAGTGATTTTGAGGTTTCAAATCTTGTAGATTTCACTCTTTTAATATTTTTAAATGTCTCATTTGCTATCTTTTCCATAACACTTTCTAAAGAGTTATAAATATTAAATAGCTCTTTAGAATATCTATTATAAATATTATCAAAAGCTTCAATAACTCTAGGCTCACAACTCTCTAATATTTCAACCAATGCATCATAAACTTTTATTATAGTTTCATACTCTTTTACTAAAATATCACAAAAACTTCTTAAATCTTTTTTGATAGCAAACTCTTTAGCTTCAGCAGCTTGTGGTCTAATAGTAGTTTCAATAAAATCTAAAACTTCTTCAATATTTGAGTCCTCAAGAAGTTTTGTATTTAGTGTTGTATCAACTAATTTTATAGATTTTATTCTATTTTTATGTTCCGATATGAGTTTTTCAATGTTACAATTGTTTTCGATATCATTTATTAAAAGCTCTTTTTTTAGCTCAGATAAGAGGTTTATATTTTCATCTTCGATTAAAATACCTTTCTCTTTCTCTCTTCCTTCCAAAGCTTTAATTGCAGATATTGGGACAACTTTTGCAAAGTATTTACTAAATTTATCTTTTACATAGTTTGTTGTTGTCTCTACTTGTTCTTGTGTTAATTTATCTTTTTGATTTAAAACACAAAGAGATTTATTTTTAAAATGTTGCATATACTCTTCAAGAACTTCAGCTTCAGATAGTTTTCCAGCATTATCAATAAGAGTTAGCCAAATAATTCCACCAACATCTTTTAAAACTCTTCTAGTAACATCTGTATCACTTTGAGATTGTGAATTAAGTCCAGGTGTATCTACAAATGAGATATCTTTTAAAATTGGCATTGGTGCATACAAAGTAAGATATTTGATATTCTTCATATCATCTTGTCTTTGGTCTGTAAAATCAGCAATACTCTCAATTGGAGCATACTCTGTAGCACCTGAATAGTATGTGATTTTGAGCTTAAACTCTTCACCATAATTTATAAAGTTTACTTTAGATGTAACAGGTGTAATTCCTGTTGGAAGAATATTTCTTGAAAGTAGGGCATTTAGAAAAGTTGATTTACCAGCACTAAATTGTCCTGTAATTGCAACTTCCATTGGGTATCTAGCACGTCTTAATTGCTTATTTAAAATTGATTGTAACTGTATTGATGGGAAAAATTTTTCATCTAAAAGTTTATCAATTGTTTTTTTTATATCACCTACTAATCCTTCTTCATAGACAATCTCTTGTAGTGCATGATTTTCATGATATTCATTTACAAAGCTCTTTAAAAAATTAAAATTTGCACTCATTAATTTAGTCCTTTCACATTTGCCACTATATTTTCAAGTTTTTTGATATTTTTATGTAAAGCTATAGATAGTTCTGCTTTATTTTTTTCATTCTCTTCAAAAGTTGAAATTCTATTTTGAAGAGTCATCTCTTCATTTGTTAATTTTTGTTCAAAGAGCTTTAAAGGAGCATTGAGAGTATTAAAGAAGTTATCAATTAATAAAGAACTAACTTTTTTTGCCTTTACTTTAATATCATCTTCAATTGTTTTAAATTGTGATTTTATAATATCAGCTATCTTTCTATCAAGCTCATTTAATTTTGTCTCTTTTGCACTACTTACTGCAACAATTATTTGATTTATCATAATTTCATTATTTGAAGTTAAAAATCCACTCTTAAAATCATCAGCAAAAAAACCTCTAGCATCAAAATTTTCATTTTTATGTCCCAATGCAAAGCCTAAATCATGATATTTTTGTTCACATTGTTCACCAATTGTTTGAGATTTTTTTATAAATTTATATCTATAATCTCTTATTACATCAATAATTCCATCTTTAATTGCAGTTTCAACTATAACTTTTACTCTTGTATTTTCAGGTCTTTTTTTATCTTTTTGTAAAGAGTATCTAGTATCATTTACAACCCTTTGTTTAATAATATTTTGTAACTCAAAAAGTTCGCTTTGTAAAAATGTCTCCAGGGAGTCTATATATGATTTTGCATCATTTTTATAGTAATTTATATCTTCACTCATAGATAAAAGAACTCTTTTATTTGTATCTTTTTTCTTATTAAACTCCTCTAATTCAAGCTCTAACTCATCTTTTGATTTGTTTAGTAAAGTTAGTTCATAGTTGTTAAATCCTATTTGCTTTTCTAATAGTCTATTAATTTGAGTCTTTGCTGATTGAATTACTAAATCACCTTTAGCAGAAGATGTTCCAAATAGACTCTCCATGAGATAGTTTTCTATCTCTAGTATTCCTGTATCTTTTAAAGTAAATCCTGCTTCAAGTGCCTCTTTTTCTCTTCCTGTCCTATGTAAAAGGGCCATATGCCCTGATATTGGAATAAATTTTATAGTTTTTAAAATATGGTCTAATTGAGAGTCTTTATTTTGTGATTTTAGTTGTCTTTGTATTGAAGTTTTTGTATATTCAATAACCTCTTCAAGATTCTTTTTGCTAACTGTATCAGCTCTTGTAATTACAACTAAAAGTTTAGAAACGTTTTGGTATAAAACAGCATCTATAATAAACTCAACATCTTTTAAAGTGGCACTTTGAGAAACATTCATTAAGTGCATCATAATATCACATTTACTAATGTACTCTTTTGTAATCTCTTCTCTTTGAATAACAGGGTCATCAAGTCCTGGAGTATCAACTATCTCTATACCGTCACTTAAAAACTTAAGATTGCTCCCTAGTTCTACATATTTTACAAGGTTACATTTTTTAGCACTATGTTCTGCTGAAGTGTAAGCTTTTAGATTATCTATATCAACTTCATCAAATCTTGAAATAGGTCTTATATAATTTTTTAGATTTTCTCCAAAGACTTTATTTGTTTCATCTACAAAATCTCTCATACTTTCCAAGCTTTTTGCACTCTCTTCTATCTTTTCCCACTCTTTTGTATTCCAATAAAATACCTTTGCATTATTAGTTAAGTTATGTTTTACGATAGTTAAATTTGCAGTTTCAGGAACAACAGCACTACCTAAAATCTCTCTTCCCATAAGAGCATTTAACATTGTAGATTTCCCAGCATTCATAACACCTGTTATTCCAATAGAAAATTTTTGGCTACTTATATAAGAGTTTATCTCTTCTAATTCTAATAAGATTTCTTTGCTTTTTAACTCTATTTTTAATTCATTTAAAGTATTTTCAATAATAACTTTTAACTCTTTAAATGGTGTTTTATTCTCATTTTCAAGTTTTTTAACATGCTCTAAGTCGCTATTTTCTATATGTTTATTTTCAAATAAAGAGATTAATTTCTTTAATCCATCGGTATTTAGTATATTTTCACTATTTAAATACTCAAATGATTCAATTAAAGTAGATATTAAATCCTTAGATGCTTTTGCATAAATTAGTTCAATAATATTGTTTTGAACATTATGAAACTCATTTAAATTTGATGGAGTTTTGAGATTTATTTGTTGACAGAGTGTCTTAAATGACTTTAAATTTATATATTTATCATAATTTTTTCTATTTGCACTAATAATTAATGCAAATATTGTAAAAGAGTTCTCATCTAATAATATATCAAGAGGCTCAATCTCTAAATTCTTTTGAAAACTAATACCGTGGTACAACAAAAAATAGTCATTTGCTAAACTCATTTATTCTCTC
The DNA here is from genome assembly GCF_003355515.1 of Aliarcobacter trophiarum LMG 25534. NCBI lineage: Bacteria > Pseudomonadati > Campylobacterota > Epsilonproteobacteria > Campylobacterales > Arcobacteraceae > Aliarcobacter > Aliarcobacter trophiarum. The sequence goes on from NZ_CP031367.1 coordinate 321,229, forward strand.
CTAAATAAAAAAAGTTAAATATCTATAAGATGATATTTAACTTTTTCTATTATTCTTATTTATGAGAGTAAAACTCTCATAAATTTTTATCTAAGTGCTACTAATTTTCTTCTTAAGTAAGCAATTTTCTCTTGTAGAGGTAAATGTTTTGGACAGTGGTCTTCACATGCCATTAAAGACATACAACCAAATACTCCATCATCATCACCAATTAATTCATAATAATCTTCCGCTGTTCTGCTATCATGTGGATCTATCTCAAATCTTGCAACTCTATTTAATCCAACTGGACCAACAAATTTTGGACGCATTAGCATTGTTCCACAAGAAGCAACACAAATCCCACACTCAATACATCTATCAAGTTCAAAAGTATCATTTGCAACTTTTGGCTCAACTCTATCTTCAAGTTTTGAAATATCAACTTCATGATTTGAGTGAATCCATGATTCAACTCTTTTACTCATACTATCCATCCATTTACCAGTATTTACAGATAAATCTTTGATTAATTCAAATGCAGGCATTGGCATTAATTGTAATTTTCCAGTTGGATAATTTGCAATTAGTGTTCTACAAGCAAGTGCTGGTTTTCCATTTACCATCATTCCACAACTTCCACAAATTCCAGCTCTACAAACAAAATCAAATGATAAATCAGGATCAAAATTTTCTCTAATTTGATTTAACGCAATAAAAAGAGTCATTCCTGCTGTCTCTTCCAATTTATATTCTACAAAGTGAGGTTTTGAAACCTTACTTCTAGGATTATATTTAAGAACTGAAATTGTAATTTCTCTACCTTTTTGTGCGCTCATTATTTATCTCCTGCTCTTTCATTTTTATCTTTATAGTTCATTGGTAAACTAAATGGCATTAACGCATGTTGGATTTCATGTCTATCTTTACCTTCAGCTTCTAATTTCTCTCTTAAACTATCAACCTCTTCTTGTCTTTTTGCAGATAATTCATGTTCAATAATCATCCCTTTTGCACCATATCCTCTAAATGCAGGTGGCATCTCCATTTTCATAATATCAAGAGCTTCATAAGTAATAGTTGGTTCCATATCATTTTTATTTGGCCATGAAGTAAGAGTTCTATTTAACCAGTTTTTGTCATCTCTTAAAAGATAATCTTCTCTATAGTGTGCACCTCTACTTTCAGTTCTCTCTCTTGCACCTTTAGCAACACAAAGAGCTACTTTAAGCATCATAGGAACTCTATAAGCCTCTTCAAGCTCAGGATTTCCAGCTCTCTCTTTTGATTTAATATTAATCTGTTTTGTTTTAGCTAAAAGTTCTTTTAACTCTTCAACAGCTTCTTTTAATGGCTCACCACTTCTAAAAATACCAACTTTATCATCCATTAATTGTTTCATTCGATTTTTTATTTTAAAAATATCTTCATTACCATTGTAAGATAGTAGTTCATTAATATAAGTATCTTGCTCATCTAAGAATTTTTGTACAGTTTTTGTAGGGATTGTCACATCATTTGAAAGACAATAATCAGCAAAATAGTTACCAATAATCATACCTGCAACAACTGTTTCAGATACTGAGTTTCCACCTAATCTATTAAATCCATGCATATCCCAACAAGCAGCTTCACCACAAGCAAATAGTCCTGCTAAGTTTTGTGATTCACCTGTTGGTTTTGTTCTAATCCCACCCATTGAGTAGTGTTGCATTGGAAGAACTGGTGCCCAACCTTTTGGTCCTTCATCAGCTGGATCAATTCCATTAAATATTTGACAAATCTCTTGAACATCTCTTAAGTTTTTCTCAATATGCTCTCGCCCTAGAATAGAAATATCTAACCAAACATGGTATCCATAAGGAGAAGGAACACCTTTTCCATTTCTAATATGTTCAATCATTCTTCTACTTACAACATCTCTTGAAGCTAGTTCTTTTTTCTCAGGCTCATAATCTGGCATAAATCTGTGACCATCAACATCTCTTAAAATTCCACCATCTCCTCTACAACCTTCTGTTAATAGAATTCCAGATGGTACAATTGGAGTTGGGTGAAACTGTACAGCTTCCATATTTCCTAAAGTTGCAATTCCAGTTTCAAGTGCAATAGCAGCACCTGTACCTTCACAAATTACAGCATTTGTTGTTTGTTTAAATACTCTTCCATATCCACCTGTTGCTATACATGTACCTTTTGCAACATAAGCTTCTAATTCACCAGTAATTAAATCTCTAACAATTGCTCCATAACATCTTCCATTTTCATGAATTAAGCTAATAGCCTCTTTTCTATCTCTAATATCAACATCATGTTTTAAAGCTTCATTTGCAACACCAAAAAGCATTGTATGTCCTGTTGCATCAGCTGTGTAACAAGTTCTCCATTTTTTTGTACCACCAAAGTCTCTTGATGTAATAAGACCATGTCTATCTTCATCTTCAGTAATAGTTGTTTTTTTAGCATTTATAACAGCTTCTCTAGTTCCTTTTTCAACTCTACTCCAAGGAACTCCCCACGATGCAAGTTCTCTAATTGCCTTTGGTGCAGTATGAACAAACATTCTAGCAACATCTTGGTCACATCCCCAGTCAGAACCTTTTACTGTATCTTCAAAATGTAGATCTTCATTATCTCCATCAGACATTTTAGAGTTACCTAAACTTGCTTGCATCCCACCTTGAGCAGCAGCACTATGAGATCTTTTTACTGGAACTAAAGATAAAACAATTGTACTCAAACCTTTTTTTTGTGCAGCAACTGCAGCTCTAAGACCAGCTAGTCCTCCACCAATAACTAGTGCATCACAGTAATTTATTTTCATTATGCTAATCCTCCAATGCTTTTAGCTTTTAAGTTATAATTGATGATATGTGCAGATGGTTTAAATGAATCTCTAGGAATGTTATTTTTAGAGTTTTCGTAACCAATTTTCATATAAGCAGCAAGAGAAGCAAAACCTAATACTAAGAAGAACACAGTTAATGCCCATTTAAGTTTTTTAAGTGCTTTTCTAGTAGCTCTTGGGTTTGCTCCATCAAACCAACCCCATTTTACACAAAGTCTATAAAGACCAATTGTTCCATGGAACTCTACAGCTAAAAGAAGTAAAATATATAGTGGCCACATATACTCTTCCCAAACTCTAGCACTACTTTCATATGGTCCTATTTGATCAGGATGAGTCATAATTATGTATAAATGAACAGATCCTAAAAAGAACATTGCAAATCCAGTATATGCTTGAATAAACCACAGTTTTGTATCATCATGACCCATACTTTTTGCATGAGCTTTAATTACTTGATACTGTTTGAAGTTACCTGGTAATTTTCTCATACCTAAAGCTGCATGAACAATAAAAATTATAAAAATAACAAGAGCTGCAATAGATACTAAAAGAGGATTTCCATCTTCGAATATAAAGCTTCCTTCAAGTAATTTTGTTACTTGATACATAAAATCGTTTGACACCAAAATTGATGCAACAAGCATCATATGTGCCCACATAAATAAAGCTAAAAAACCACCTGTAAAACTTTGAATAAAGTCAAGTTTTGCAGGTAATCTACTTTTTTTCCCTTCTTCGGTTTTCCCTAAATAACCCTCTACTAGGTCACTCATTTGCCATCCTTTTCTTTAGATTTAGATTTCACAACATGATATCAAATTATAGGTTTAAAATTAATCAATAAAAGGGGGTTTTTGATAAAAAAATATAAAAGAATGTAAAAAAGTGACATTTAGTCCATTTATAGTGGACTAAATGCAAAAATAGGGACTTTTACTATGCTACTAAAATACTCATTATAAAAATAGAGATTTTACAGCTAATTGCGCAAAGTTTATCAAAGTATCTATATTTAGTACTGGAATAAAGAATACAACAGCTGATCCGATACCACCAACAATAGTTAAAATTGCAACAAAAAGTATTGCATAAGTTGAAACTCTACTATCATTGAAATCTTCACTTATACACTCCTCTTTTGGAGGGTAAAAGTACATAACGGCAATTAATCTTAAATAGTAATACATAGAAACTATTGTAGCAAAAATAGCAAAAACAGCTAAAGCAACATATCCAGCTTTTAACGCTTCTGTAAATACATAAACTTTTCCTATAAATCCAATAGTTCCAGGAATCCCAGCTAGCGATAACATAAAAATTGTCATCATTGCTGCTAGAAATGGTCTTTGTTTTGCTAAACCCTTAAAATCATCAAAAGTAACTTTTATATTTGTCTCTGAGATAATATGAGAAGCTAATCCAAATGCACCTAATGCAGATACTAAATATGCAATTAGATAAAACATTATTGAGTATGCAGCATCCATATTTACTATTTCACCATTTGTATAGCTTAAAGCAATAAAGGCAAGAAGTAAATATCCTGTATGAACTATTGAAGATGCTGCTAACATTCTTTTTACAATATCTTGAGTAATTGCAAGCCACGTTCCAAATAGAAGAGTTAATATAATTACAACTTCTAAAACTGTATCCCAGAAATCTATAATTGGGGCTATGTAGTCCAAAATTAATCTTAAGAAAAATGAGAATATAGCAATTTTAAAAGTAGATGCCATATATGCTGTAATTATCATAGGTGCACCTCTATAAATATCTAGTACCCATGATTGGAAAGGAAATGCTGCAATTTTGAAAAGAAATGTAAATAAAATTAGAGTCAATCCAATATATAATAACTCAAGGTTTTCACTAGAGTTTGTCATAATATAGCTATAAATATCACTTAAGTTTGTACTTGAAACTGATCCAAAAACCAAAACAAGACCTAATAAGAAGAAAGTTCCAATAAAAGCACCTAATACTAGGTATTTAAATATAGCTTCAACTCTTTTTGAATCATCACTATTGTAACCAACCATAATATACACACTAAATGAAGCAATTTCTAAAGCTATAAATGCAGTTATTAGCTCATTTGCTTGTGCTAAAACCATCATTCCAAATAGAGCAAATAATAAAATACTAAAGAATTCACCTTTGAAATAACTTCTATGTTGTAAATAGTGCTCACCAATTAAAATTGTTAATAAAGTACCTAAAATAAGTAGTATATTAAAGAAATTTGAAAAAGTATCAAATGTTAAAACATTATTAAAAAAGCTCTCATAAGGTTGAACCGAATATAGAGTATTTGCATTTAAAAGAGCAAATACTAAGGCAGCTATTAAAAATAAAGATGATACAAAGATATGACTTTTTACACTAATTTTTTCATACATACTCATAAATAGTAGAGCAATAGCCCCAAATAAAACCAATAGAGTTGGAATTAAATAAATAAAATTACTCATCTTGTTGCTCCAATTTGTAAAATATCTTGTAAGTAGTGTGTAACTGTTGGTTCAAATTTATCTATAAAAACTTCTGGATAAAATCCCATAACAAACACTAATACAACCCATGGAACAAGTCCAACTATCTCTTTGATTTTTAAATCTCTCATCTTAAGTTCTGCAGAACCTTCAGGTCTATCTTGCAAAATTGCTCTTTGGAACATCCAAAGCATATATGAAGCTCCAATAATAACTGAAAGTGCAGCAACTATTCCTAAATAGATGTTGAAGTTAAATACTCCAAAAATTATAAGAAGTTCAGATACAAAACCATTAGTCCCTGGTAATCCAACATTTGCAAAAAGCATAACAGCAAATACAAAAGTAAATATTGGTGCTTTTTTTGCAATTCCACCTAAATCTTTTATAGTTTTAAAGCCTGTTTGTTCTTGCATTAATCCTACTAGTAAAAATAGTGCCCCCGTTGCTATTGCATGGGCAATTATTAAATATAATGCTCCATTTATACCATAAGAGTTTAGTGAGAAAATACCAGCAGCTATAAAACTTAAGTGAGAAGCTGATGAGTATGCAAACATTCTTTTAATATCATCTTGCATAAGTGCAGCAATACCAAAATATACAAGACCAAAAAGACCAATTATTACAAACCAAGTTGAAAACTCAATATAAACTTCAGGGAATAGAGGTATCATAAATCTTAAAACTGCATAAACTCCAAGTTTTGCCATAATAGAAGATAGTAAAAATACAGCTCCAGTTGGTGCATTTTTATATGTCTCCATAATCCAAGTATGTAGTGGAAATAGTGGAATTTTTATAGCAAATGCTATTAAAAACGCCAAGAATAACCAAACTTTCGTATTATACTCAAGAGTAGATATCTGCATTAGTTTATCATAAGAAAAAGACCAAATACCAAACTCATTATGATGAGCAACACCTAAATATAGTATTGCAACAAGCATTAGAAGTGAACCAGCCATTGTATAAACTGTTACTTTTATTGTTGTAAAAACTTTATTACCAAAACCATATTGACCTATCATTAAAAATACAGGTAAAAGCATAACTTCCCAGAAAAAGTAAAATAATATTACATCAAGAGATAATAAAGCTCCTGTAACACCACTTTGAACTAAAAGCATATTTATCCAATACCCTTTTGTTTTCCCTTCCCATAAAAGAAGATAAGAAGTTGGAATTAAAATAGCAATCATCATTAAGATAGTTAATGAAATTCCATCTAAGCCAATATAGTAATTTATACCATATGTTTCAATCCAAATAACATTTGTTACAAACTGCATTCCAGAACTTGGTTCAAATTCTAAATAAAGTTTAAGCACAAGTGCTAAAATAACCGTAGTTGTAAGAAATGCAATATTTCTTATAGTATTTACATCTCTAGTTGTTATCATTAAACCCAATGCTACAATAGCGGGTAAAAATATAATAAATGAAAGAATATCTGCACTCATATTATAACCCTAATTTTAAATATAGATATACAAATATACAACTCATTCCAGCAAGCATAAATACTGCATAGAATCGTACATTTGCATTTTGTATTAATGCTACTTTTCTTCCAATAGCCACAAATCCAACTGAACACTTCATAATAAATGCATCAATAATTTTTGCATCTAAAACTTTATCAATAAAACAAGATATCGCTTTTGAACTTCTTACAAAAACAAAATCATAAAGTTCATCAACATAAAGTTTTCTTCCAACAAAACCAACCTCAAGCTCAGGTTTTTCTAAATCATAATTTGCATATTTTTTGTATGCAATGAATATTCCTAAAGCTGCTACAATAACAGATAGTGCCATTAAAATATACTCAGTGCTATGAGACAGAGTGATTGTTTTTGAGTTTAAGCTTCCTAACCAACTATCAACCATATGACTTCCTCCAAATATAGAAGGAAGATTTAAGAATCCAGCTCCAATAGCTCCAATAGCTAAAACTAAAAGTGGAAAAGTAATAGTTCTACTTGTATAAACATACTCTTTATCATGTCCATTTGGAGTAACAAAAACTATAAAATATAGTCTAAACATATAAAATGCAGTTAAAAATGCAGTAAATAGTGCTATTGCATAAATCACATAGTGTTCCTCTTGGAATGCAGCTGCTAAAATTGCATCTTTAGAGAAAAATCCTGAAAATGGTGGAATTCCTGAAATTGCAATAACCCCTACTAAAAATGTTGCAGAAATTATTGGTAAAATTGCTCTATGTTTAGCAATATTAAATATATTTTGTTCATGATGAAGAGCAATTATAACTCCACCAGCTCCCATGAATAGCATAGCTTTAAAGAATGCATGAGTGAAAACATGGAAAAGTCCACTTGAGTAAAACCCAAGTCCAACTGCTATAAACATATATCCTAATTGGCTCATAGTTGAGTATGCAAGGATTTTTTTAATATCAGTTTGTCTTGTAGCAATAATCGCTGCAAGAAGAGCTGAAAATGCTCCAATATACGCTATAAATGTTCCTATTTCTTCTATTCCACTATATAAGAAGTGAAATCTTGCAACCATATAAACCCCAGCAGTTACCATTGTTGCTGCGTGAATTAGTGCTGAAATTGGTGTTGGTCCTGCCATTGCATCTGGAAGCCATGTATAAAGAGGAATTTGAGCAGATTTCCCCATAGCTCCTACAAATAGTAAAAACCCAGCTAAAAGTAACCAACCATTTGTAGTATTTCCTAAATTTGCCTCAATAGATGAAAAAGAGAGATCAACTTGACCTAAAGCAAAAAATAGTGTAGCAACTCCTAGTAAAAATCCAAAATCTCCAACTCTGTTTACTATAAATGCTTTATTTGCAGCTTCAACATTTTCTTTACTTCCATAATAGAATTTAATTAAAAGATATGAACAAACTCCAACTCCTTCCCATCCTATAAATAAAATTACTGGATTATCTGCAAGAACTAGAATAAGCATTGATGCTAAAAAAAGATTAAAATAGGCAAAGAATTTACCAAATCCCTCATCACCTTTCATATATCCAACAGCATAGATATGAATTAACCATCCAACAAATGTAACAAACATTGACATAAAAATAGATAGATTATCCCCTAAAAATGCCATATCAACATTTAAGTTTTCTACATTTAACCATGTAAATAGGTGTTGTTTAAAAATAATTTTCTCTTCAAGCATTCTTAAAAATAGGCTAAGAGTGATTAAAAAAGCAATTAAAGGAGTTAATGTTCCAATTATTGCAAAATAGTTTTGTGAAATTTTTTGTTTTTTAATATTATAGAAATATAAACCACCATTTAAAATAGCTCCTAACAAAGGAGATAAAATTATCCAAATTAAAAGATTTGTACTCATCTTTTTTCTCCTTGTGATAGAGATGTAAATAGATCTGTATCTAAAGATTTTTTAGATCTAAATAGCAATATTACTATTGACAAAAATATAGCAGCTTCAGCTGCAGCAATAGAGATAACCATAATAGAGATAATTTGTGGTTCAATATTAAAATGGTATCTTGCAAATGTTACTAAAAATAGATTTACTCCATTTAGCATAAGCTCAAGAGACATATAAATTACAAATATATTTCTTCTTGCAATTACTCCAATAGCACCTATTGAGAATAAAATCATAGATACAAAGGCATAAGAACTAAGTGTTATCATCTTTTAATCCTCCTTTGAAGTTATTTTAGTTTTTCTTCTTTTTGCAAGAACAACAGAGCCTACAAGTGCAATTAGAAGTAAAATTGAGATTAACTCAAATGCAATAATCCACTCATTATAAAGTATCAATCCAACAGGTTTTATAGTTCCAAAATCACTCTCTATAGGAGTCAAATCTTTATTTGGAAGATTTGAAACTGCTTTTAGAACCAATATATTTAGAGGTATCATTAAAATAGCACCAAAACCAATAAGCATAAACTTTTTTGGCTCTTTTGGTAAATCTTCTTCTTTGATATTTAAGAACATCAAAATAAATAGAATTAAAGCCATAATAGCACCAGCATAAACGATAATTTGAACCATAAATAACAAAGTTGCATTTAAAAGTGCAAACATTCCAGCAACACTTAGCATGGTAATTAAAAGCCCCAATGCGCTAAACATTGGACTTCTGTAAACCAACATAGCAATAGCACCAGTAATTGCAAAAAATGCTAAAGCAATAAATAGTATATCAGCCATTATTCAAAATCCTTTGATCTCTCATTTTTCATAAGAGCTTTTTTATCTAATACAAACTCTTCTCTAGTCCCTGCTGTAAATGAGAAAATTCCTGTATCCATTCGTATTGCATCACATGGACAAGCTTCTACACAGTATCCACAAAATACACACTCAAGAAGGTCTATTTTAAACTCTTTTGGTCTTTTTTCATCAACACCATCAAATCTCTCTTCGGCTTCAATAAAGATACATTCAGCTGGACATGCAGTTGCACACATAAAACAAGCAACACATTTTTCTGTTCCATCATCATGTTTTGTTAATCTATGAACACCTCTATACCTTTCAGTTATATCCGTTGGTTGAACTTCTGGATATTGTAAAGTAGGTAAACCCTCAACATCTTTTAAGTTTTTAAAAAAGTGTTTAAAAGTTGTCTTCATACCTCCAGCAATTGCTGGGATATATAATTTATCTTTAAATGAATTTCCATATCTTGGTACTATTTTTATTGCCATCTTAACTTCCTAATACAACAATAGTTGCTGTTATTACAATATTTAATAAAGCTAGTGGAATTAAAACTTTCCATCCTAGCATTTGTAGTTGGTCATATCTAATTCTTAAAACAGTCCATCTAACCCACATATATACAAAAGCCATCATAAAGAATTTAACCATAAAGGCTCCAATTTGAATAACTGCTGTTGCAATATTTACTCCATTTGTTCCTAAACCAGTTACTAAAAATGATACTAAAAGCCCAACTATCGCAATACAGATTGTCCAAAAAGCAATAGTTAAAATCTTTGTCTCTTTCTCTCTACTTGTATCATTCCCAACTCTTTTATTGTTTTTCTTCATCCATTTTGTAAATATAAATATTTTAATTGGAAGTAAAATAATTATTGCCAAAATAACATAATTTATATTTGATTGAATAGATGCTGTATCCATCCAAGGAATTTGATATCCACCAAAAAACAGAGTAACTATTAAAGCACTTGATGCACTCATAGCTGCATATTCACCAACTTGAAATAGTCCAAATTTCATAGCACTATACTCTGTATGATACCCTGCAACTATTTCACTTTCTCCTTCTGCTAAATCAAAAGGTGCTCTGTTTGTCTCAGCAAATGAACAAACTATAAAAATAATAGCAGCAAGAGGTTGAATAAATATTCCCCACATAGGGATAACTCCAAGATAAGTTCCTGTTTGAGCATTTACAATATCTGTTAAGTGAATAGAACCATAAGAGATAATCATAGAGATAATAGATAATCCCATAGCAGCTTCATATGATATTACTTGAGCAGATGCTCTAATTGAACCTAAAAGACCATATTTACTTTGTGATGAGTAACCACCCAAAATAATTCCATATACACTAAGTCCAGCAAATGCCAAAAACCACATAATTCCAAGGTGATTTGGAATGGCTTGCATTGTATGCGCTTTTCCATCAATTACTAAAACATCAGCATATGGAATAACAGCAAAAGTTAAAAAAGAGCATAAAAAAACAATAGCAGGAGCAATTGTAAAGAAAAACTTATGTTTTATATGAGAAGGTGTAAAATCTTCTTTAAAGATAAGTTTTAGCATATCAGCAACTGCTTGAACAAGACCACCTAGTCTTATAACTCCAATGCTACATCTATTTGGACCACTTCTATCTTGAATAAATCCAGCAATTCTTCTCTCCCACCAAACCCAAAGTGGTGTTAGCCCAACGGCAAGAACCACTGATAAGGCAATATTTACAATAATTATAATTGTAGTACTCATATAGTTCCTTTTTCAATCATAGATTTTATGTTTTCTATAATTGTTGTAATTGTAGGCATTGGAATATCTTTATCCAATTTTGATACAACTTTTTGTCTTATTCCATCACAGTTTATGTATGAACCACTTTTTTCATAAAATGAGGCAACAGGAAGGGCAATGTGCGAATTTCCTACACTTAAACAATGGTGAGAGAATAAAGAGATAAGTTTTTTATTTTCAAGTAAATTTAACTTATCTTCAAAATAGCTATTTTCTAAAACAAAAACAGTTTTTGCATCATTTAAAGCCTTTTCAAAAAACTCTTTAGACTCATCTATTTCAAGCTCTTTAAAAGATGCTCTATTAGCAGTTCTATCAGCTTTTTTTAACCAATCATCAGCAAATGCTTCATCATAACTATTTGGCGAATAACCACTTAGTTTTATATTTAATTTATTTGCTAGAGCTTTTACATTTATCATCTCTTCATATGATAGATTAGGACTTAAAAGTATTAGTTTAGTATCTTCACTTGAAAGCTCTTTAAAGATATTAATAATAGCATTTGAAATATTTGTCTCGTTTTTATCAATTAGGGCTGTTGTAAATCTATTTTTTGCATCATTTTCATAAGACAATCTTCCATAATCACACATAAACCAACCATTTACTGCTCTATTTGTTCTAGGTCTAAATCTATATATAATATCGTCTTTATATTTCTCTTTTCTATGATCTACATTTATATTACACCCTTTTGAACAACCATTACAAATAGCTTCAAAACTTTGTAAAAACCAAACTCTTTGCTTAAATCTAAACTCTTTACTTGTTAATGCTCCAACAGGACATAAATCAACAACATTCATAGCATATGGATTGTCTAATGGTCGTCCTGGGAATGTTCCAATTACTGAGTGGTCTGTTCTATCAATTACACCTAGCTCTGCAGTTTTTGTAATATCTTTACAAAATCTTACACATCTAAGACAAAGTACGCATCTCTCTTGATCTAGCATAACATTTGAACCTAAATCAACTCTTTTTCTTGCATTATTTTTGTTATCAATATTTACTCTTGAAGCATAAAAACCTGATTCCATATAGTAATCTTGTAGTTTACACTCACCAGCTTGATCACATGTAGGACAATCTATAGGGTGATTTATAAGTTCTAGTTCTAAAATATCTTTTCGAACATTTTCTATTTTTTCACCTTTTGTTCTTATAATCATACCATCTTTAATTGGTGTATCACATGCGATTTGAGGTCTTTTCTGACCTTCAATCTCAACCATACACATTCTACAATTTCCATCTTTTCCCAACGCTTGATGATAACAAAAGTGAGGGATATGGATTTTCTCATCCAATAATTTATCAATTAACAAGCTACCTTTAGTAGCTTGAAATTGAACTCCATTAATTGTTATACTAACTTGATCAGCCATAAATTCATATCCCCTTATTATTTTATTTACCTGTATATAATTGTCTTGGTCTAGCAATTTTATGTTTTGGATCTCTTTTGAACTCTGCCCATTGAGCAATCCATCCTGGTGTTCTTCCAATAACAAAAATAGGTGTAAACATCTCTACTGGAATTTTAAGTGCTGTTAAGATAACTCCTGAATAGAAGTCAATATTTGGATATAGTCCTCTTTCTTTAAAGTAATCATCTTTTAGAGCAGCTTCTTCAACAGCAGTTGCAATATCAATTAATTTTGAATCAAGGTTTAATTTTTCTCTTAATTGACCTTGTAAATCTCTTAAAGTATCAGCTCTTGGATCTCTATTTTTATAAACTCTATGGCCAAATCCCATAAGTCTAAATGGATCATTTTTATCTTTAGCTTTTGCAATAAAGCTTGGTACATTTTTAACATCACCAATCATTCTTAATTGATCCATAACTTTCTCATTTGCTCCACCGTGAGCCGCTCCCCAAAGTGCTGAAATTCCTGAAGCAATTGCTACATAAGGGTGAGCTTCAGTCGAACCAACATTTCTAACTGTTGTTGTAGAAGCATTTTGTTCATGATCTGCATGAAGAGTTAAAATAGCATCAAGTGCATCAACTTCAATTTGAGTAATCTCTTGATTTTTACCATTTCCTAAATACTTCATTTTTCCACCTGGATATGCTCTTAACATATATAAGAAGTTTTCTGTGAAGTATCTATTAATATCTGGATATATCATAGGTGTTCCAATTGAGTTTCTATATGCCATAGCTGCAATTGTAGGCATTTTAGCCATAATTCTATTTTGCATTGTTCTATACTCATCTTCATCTTCTAAATGTAAATGATCCTTATAAAATGCAGATAGTGCCATAGTTGAAGCTGCCATTGTTGCCATTGGATGAGCTTTATCAGGTAGAGCATCAAATAGTCTAATAATTCCTTCATCAACAAAAGATCTATGTCTTATTTCTAAATCAAGATTTTTTGATTCATCTTTAGTTGGAAGTCTTCCGTTCATAAGTAAGAAAGATACATCTAAAAATGAGTGTTTACCAGCTAAATCAGCTATATCATAACCTCTATATTTAAGCTCCGAGTTTTCGCCATCAATAAATGTAATTTTTGATTCACAAGCAGCAGTTGAAGTATATCCAGGGTCAAATGTAAACATTCCTGAATCTTTATAAAAAGTAGAAATATCTACAACACTTGGTCCTCTTGTACCATCTACAATATTGTACTCATAAGATTTACCATTTCTATTGTCAGTAAAAGTCATCGTATTCTTTGCCATTTTGTTCTCCTTATTTTAATTTTAAAATTAATCTATACTTTTTTGATATAAGCGTCAAATTCACTTCTAAATTTCTTTACAATACTTGCAATAATGTCTTTAACAGCAGGTGCGAAAACACAAACTGTTTTTCCATTCATAGTTTCGCAAACATCAAGTATTGTTTGTAAATCATTTGAAGAGCCACAACCCTCTATAATATCTCTTATAATTTTATCAATCCAACCACAACCTTCTCTACAAGGTGTACATTGACCACACGATTCATGATGATAAAATTCAATAATATTTTTTGCAACTTCAACCATACATGCACTATCATCAATTACAATCATACCTCCTGTACCTAAAGTTGAACCTATATCCCACATTGACTCATAATCTAATACTGCTTTTTCTACTTCATCAGCTGTTAGTATTGGACATGAAGTTCCACCTGGAATGATAGCTTTTAACTTTTTACCATCAAGCATTCCACCACCAACTTCATTTAAGAAGTCAATCATTTTGTTACCATATTGAAGTTCATAAACTCCTGGGTTTTTAACAGGTCCTGAAATAGCAAAAAGCATAGTTCCTGGTGATTTTTCTGTTCCATATTTTGTATAACCTTCAGAGCCATTTTCTACAATATTTGGTACAGATGAGATAGTTTCAACATTGTTTACAGTTGCTGGATCTCCATAAAACCATTCACACTCTTTTCCATGTGGTTTTAATCTAGGATGTCCTCTTTTCCCTTCTATTGACTCTATAAGTGCAGATTTTTCTCCACAAATATAGGCTCCTCCACCTCTATGAACAGTAATATCAACTTTGAAATCATACTTATCCATAATTTTATCACCAATGATTTTTGCTTTATAAGCTTCTTGTATAGCTTCATTTAATCTATCTATAAAAAACTTATACTCTCCTCTTATATAAATATAAGCATGATTTGCTTGGATTGCCCAACAAGTACAAATAATACCTTCTATTAAAAGATGTGGGTCATATTGAAAAATCTGTCTATCTTTAAAAGTTCCAGGTTCACTCTCATCACCATTTACTATTAAATATCTAGGTCTTTCATCAACTGGTGGCATAAGTTCCCATTTAGGACCACAAGCGGCTCCACCACCACCTTTTCCTCTAAGCCCTGATTTTGTAACTTCAGCAGTAACCTCTTCAGGTTTCATAGTAAAAAGTTTATCTATAGAAGAGTATCTACCATTTGCAAGAGCAACTTCAAGTTTATGAGAATTTGGAATATCAAAATTTTTACTTACTATTTTAGTTATCATTTTTACACTCCCAAATTATTTTCTCTAGCTTCTCTTTTGTAAGTTTTTCATGATAAACATTATTTAGTGCAATCATTGGAGCGCCTCCACAAGCACCTTGACACTCAACTTCACTAAAAGTAAAAAGTCCATCAGCACTTGTTTGACCAGGTTCTAATCCTAAGCTCTCTTTTATATAAGCTTTAAGCTCTCTTGCACCCATTAGCATACATGAAACTGTTTTACATAGTTCAATATGATACTTACCTTTTGGTTTTAAATTAAACATTGTATAAAAGGTTGCAACCTCATATACTTGCATTGGGCTTTTTTCTACTTTACTAGCTACATAAACCATAGCTTCTGGACTTACCCAACCTTCTTGTTCTTGTACTAACCATAAAGCTGGTAGCATACAAGAGTCGATTTTTGGATATCTTGAAGCATACTCTTGAAATTTTGCTTCATTTTCTGGTGTATATTTAAAACTACTCATTATCTATCAAACTCCCCAGCAATAAAATTCAAACTAGCCATTGTAACAACGGCATCAGCTAACATTGTTCCTTCAACTATTTTTGAATAAGCAGCAAGTGAGTAAAAACAAGGTGGTCTACATTTTACTTTATAAGGTCTTCCACTTCCATCACTTACAATAAAAAATCCTAATTCACCATTCGTAGCTTCAGTTGAGCTGTAATACTCACCTTTAGGAACTAAAATTCCTTCAAAAGTAAGTTTAAATTGGTTCATTAATCCTTCAATATTTCCATAAACATCTTTTTTCAAAGGAAGCACTGCATTTGGTGCATATACATTTATTGCACCATCTGGCATATTTTTCATAGCTTGTCTTATTATTTTTATAGATTGAATAGACTCTTCAAATCTACACATCATTCTGTCATAAACATCTCCATGACTTCCAATAACTAGATCAAAATCAAAGTTTTCATATCCGTAGTATGGTTTATCTTTTCTTAAATCATGAGCAACTCCTGTTGCTCTTAAGTTTGGTCCAGAAATACCATTAGCAAGTGCAAAATCAGATTTTATAACTCCAATGTCTTGTGTTCTATCATGGAAAAGCTTATTATGAGCTATCAATGATAGTACATCTGAGATTGCTTTTTCAGATGTTTTTAGGACTTCTTCTAAATCTTTGTCAAAACCATCGTATAAATCAAACTCCAAACCACCAATTCTTGTATATGTATTTGTAAGTCTAGCTCCTGTAAGTTTTGATAATAGATCATAAGCTTGATCTCTTGCTCCAAATAGATACCAAAGGCTTGTAAGTCCACCTAAATCAACCATATTTGCTGCATTACAAACAAAGTGGTCAATTATACGGCTTAACTCACCAATTACTACTCTTATCATTTTGGCTCTAGGAGTTATCTCAATTTTCATCATATCTTCAATAGCTTTTGCCCAACCTATGTTGTTTAAAATAGCACTACAATAATTTAATCTATCAGTATATGGGATTACTTGAGAGTAAGTGTGATGTTCACAGGCTTTTTCAAAACCTCTATGTAAATATCCAATTTCAGTAACACAAGCAGCTATTGTCTCACCTTCAAGTGCTACAAAGTTTCTTATAGTTCCATGACTTGCAGGGTGAGATGGACCAACATTTAAAAGCATTAAATCTGCTATTTCATCATCAGAATAGTTTTTTGATTTAAGTAAAGGCATCATCTCATCCATTAAATCATCAGTCTCTGTACAAATTTGCCCTTTAGTGATTTTATAATCTTTTCTCAAAGGGTGCCCTTCAAACTGTTGATGATTTAAAACTCTTTTTAAGTTAGGATGATTTGTAAATAATACTCCATATTGATCATATGCTTCTCTTTCTGCCCAATTTGCAGATGGAAAAAGATCATAAACTGAATCAATACTTAAAGTTTCATCATTTACGAAGGCTTTTACAGTAGTCTCTTTTTTGAAATCAGAGCTTCTTAAAACATAAACAACAGCAAATCTACTAGGTGTTGAATCTGGAAATTTTAAATAATCAACTGCAGTCATATCTAAAAGAATTGTAAAATCTTCATCTTTTTTCAATTTTAAAAGAGTAGCTCTTAAATCTTTTGAATCAACTAATAAATCACATTTAAGCATCTAAAAATCCTTTATACTCTTTAACTCTATCTTTAATAATTGACTCATTTTTTGCTTTCTCTTGAATTCTCATAATTGCATCAAGAACAGCTTCTGGTCTTGGTGGGCAACCAGCAACATACTCATCAACTGGAATAATTTCATCAATTCCTTGAACAGTTGCATAGTTGTCATAAAATCCACCACTAGAGGCACATGCTCCCATAGAGATAACCCATTTTGGTTCACACATCTGCTCATAAATCTTTTTTAAAATTGGAGCTTGTTTATATGAGATAGTTCCAGCAACTATCAATAAATCTGCTTGTCTTGGAGAAAATCGTACAACTTCAGCTCCAAATCTTGAAACATCATATCTAGAAGCGGCAACAGCCATAAACTCAATACCACAACAAGCAGTTCCAAATGCCATAGGCCAAAGAGAGTATGACCTTCCCCAGTTAATAGCTGCATCTAACTTTGTAGTAAGAATGCTATCTCCTAAACTTGATTCAACTCCTAATCCCATGATAAAGCCTTTTTCTTATAGATATAAATTAATCCAATAAATAACAGTCCCATAAAGATAAACATCTTAAATAGTCCAGCAACTCCCAGATCAACAACATTTACAGCCCAAGGAAACATAAAAATCACTTCCACATCAAAAAGTAAAAATGAGATAGCAACCAAATAGAATTTTACAGAAAATCTATTGTTTGTTGTTCCAACAGGATTTGTAACCCCACTTTCATAGACATTGTTTTTCATAACAGAGTCTTTGTTTTGAGGACCAATAAATTTGGTAAGCATAAAAACAACTGCAAGAATTACGCCAATGGCAATAAATATAGCAGATGCTAAGATTAATTCAGCAGACATCTTTTTTCCTATCTTTTATAAAATATAATCAGAAGTTGATTGTACACAAATTTTTTAAACTAAACAATTTTATTGCACTTTTATAGCTAATTAAAAAAATAAGTGTGAATAAATGTAATACTTTCTAATCTTGACAAATTAACTATTGATGGAACAAGCCTTTTATAAGGCTTGTTTGAAATAAAGCTAAAATTTTATTTGCTACAAAAAGAAACATCAAGAGATATTAAAGAAGATAATGATAGAGTAAAATCTTATTAAACCTTAAGGAAAAATAATGAAAAGAGCGATAGAGCTTTTGAAAAAACACAATCTTTTAAAAATTATTGATGATGAGCTTGATATAAATCTTGAAATTCCACATGTTGCATATATTGAGGTTAAAGAGCCAAATTCAAAGGCTATTTTATTTACAAATGTAGTTGATAGAAAAAATGGTAAAAAATTTAAAGAGCCAGTTTTAATGAATGTTTTTTGTAATGAAAAAGCAGTTAAGCTATTTATTGGAGATGGAGATATTATTGGAGCCGAAATAGAGAGTTTACTTAAAATGAAGCCACCAGTTAGTTTCAGTGAAAAACTATCAACTTTAGGAAAATTATTCTCACTTAAAAATACAATTCCAAAAAAATTAAATAAAAAAGGTGTTTGCCAAGAAGTTGTAAAGCTAGGTAGTGATGCAAAACTTAGTGACCTGCCAGTAATTACAACTTGGGAAGAGGATGGTGGACCTTTTATTACAATGGGACAAGTTTATACTCAAAGTTTAAATGGAGAACTTAAAAATTTGGGAATGTATAGATTGCAAGTTTATGATGATAATACTCTTGGAATGCATTGGCAAATTCATAAAGACTCAAATCACTTTTTTCATGAGTATAAACAAGCTGGTAAAAAGATGCCTGTAAGTATAGGAATTGGTGGAGATCCTATGTATATTTGGTGTGGACAAGCTCCCCTTCCTATTGGAATTTTTGAACTTATGCTTTATGGATTTGTTAAAAATAGTCCTGCAAAATTGGTTAAATCTATTACAAATGATATTTGGGTTCCAGAAGATAATGATTATATAATAGAAGGCTTTGTAGATCCTAGTAAACTTAAGATTGAAGGTCCTTTTGGAGATCATACTGGTTATTACACTCTTGAAGAGGAGTTTCCTTTTATGGAAGTTAGTGCAATAACAAGTAAAAAAGAGCCAGTATTTTTAGCAACTGTTGTTGGAAAACCACCTTTAGAAGATAAATATATGGGATATGCAACAGAGAGGATATTTTTGCCACTTTTAAGAACAACAGCTCCTTCATTAATAGATTATTATATGCCAGAAAATGGTGTTTATCATAATCTTATTTTGGCAAAAATAGATAGTTTTTATCCAGCCCATGCTCAACAAATGATGCATGCATTTTGGGGAGTAGGGCAGATGAGTTTTGTAAAACATGCGATATTTGTAAATAGTGATGCACCAGCTCTTACAAATCATGATGAGATTACAAAATATATTTTAAATAGAGTAAATGTGGAAGATTTACTTGCAACTAAAGGAGCAGTTGATCATCTTGACCATACTGCTCCAAAGTTTGCAAGTGGTGGAAAACTGGGAGTTGATTGTACAGGAGAAGAGATAAAAGAGCTTGGAATTACACTTTTAAGTGATAGTGAACTCTTAGAAAAGATGCAAGAGATAAGTAAAGAGATAAAAGGCTTAAAACAGTACTATATAGATACAAAAAATCCAATTTGTGTAATAAGTGTGGATAAAACAAGAAGCCAAAAAGAGCTTTTTGAAGAGCTAAAACCACTATTTTCTCATATAAAAATTTTAATCATTGTAGACAACAGAGCAAATGATTTAGAAAATCCTTATATGCTAATTTGGAGAGTTACAAACAACTTTGACTCTACAAGAGATTTATATATTTCTGAAAACACTATTTGTCTTGATGGTACAAACAAAAGTACACTAGATGGCTTTTCTAGAAGATGGCCAGGAGATGTAAATTGTACTAAAAGTGTAATTGATAGTTTAATAGAGAGAAAAATTATAGATATAGATGAAGAGTTTATAAAAAAACACCAGTTATACTAAATAACTGGTCTATTTAATCTTAAAAAATATAAAGATGGCAGTACAAGCCCAAAAGTAATAGCAAAAAGTATAGAGAAAGATTTTAATCCATCGTGAATAAAAAGCTCTATAAGTTCTGGTTTTGCGCCATATCGGTTTATATCTATTAAAGTAACCATTGCACTAAATGCATAAGTCCCAGGTAAAACAGGAATTATAGAAGCTACGGTATAGACAGGTCTTGGAATTTTATACTTTCTTGACCAATAAAGAGCTACTATTCCAATAATTGCACTAGCCAAAAAAGTTGATATTTCTATTCCAAAATCTAAAGTTAAAAATATTGTTCTCAAATCATAAACTATGGCTCCTCCGAATGCACAATATTTTAACGTATGTTTTGGAACATTAAAAACCATAGCAAATCCAAGGGAAGCAAGACTAGCAAATATTGCTTCAACAAATAATTTTAATAAAAGTTCCATCTTAAGCCTTTATTCCCAAAATTGTAATGGCAAAAATAATACCAACTGATGTAGCTAGTGTTAAAATGATACCATCCATCCATCGACCCCAACCCATCATCATATAGCCCTTAAATGAGTCTAAAAATGAATTTACAAAAGCAAAACCAGGGGCAAGAAGTAAAACACTAGCGGCAAGGGCTATATTTGGAGTGGAGCTAAGACCATAAAGTTTTGATATTCCTGCAATAAATGTTGCAACAAAGGCGGTTATTCCAAAAGCTATAATCATAATAAATCTTTTTTTTGCTAACTCTTGTCTAGTAAACATAGCAACAGTAGAAGCACAAAAAGTGACTAATACGGCAATCATATCTCCGCCTTGTAAATAAGCAAAAGAGCTACAAGCTAAACCAACCATAAAAACAACCAACCAACGATTGTAATAGTTTGGTTCAATCTGTTTTAAAATTGTATATAAATATGAGATATCGTAGTTTACTTGAGACTCTTTTTTTTCCATTTTTAAAACTATATTTTGGATTTGGCAAACGATACTCATATTTATTGGCTTGTGGTGAACTCTTCTTGTAGTTGTAATAGATTGACCATTTTTAAGAGTTGTTAAAACTATTGCAGAAGGAATAAGTGATATTTCGACACTAGAAACACCTAAAACATTTCCTAGTCGTTGAGCAGTTTGCTCTATTAAAATACTTTCAGCTCCATATTCACTCATTAAAACGGCAGCTTTTATAATTCCTCTTGTGATAATTGATTGCTCTTCATAAGATAGTTTGTGCATTTTCTTTCTTTTTTCCTCAATTTATGAAATTATACTAAAATTTCTTATATTTAAGAGAAGACAAAGTAGTTATTTTAAGCTAATTGCTACTCTTTGTCTATCTAAATCAATGTTTATAACTTTTAAGTTTTCTAAATTTTGATTTATACTTAAAAACTCACTAGGATGTGAAACTCTTTTATGGCTTATTTCTGAGATATGAAGAAGGGCATCATTTTTTAATCCAATATCTACAAATGCCCCAAAATCTGTGATATTTCTTACAATCCCACTTAAAATAAATCCCTCTTTTAAATCATTTATATCTAAAATATCATTTGCAAACTTTACTTGATTAAAATCCATTCTTACATCATAACCAACTTTTGTAAGCTCATTTACTATATCTTTTATTTTTAAACTGCTTACCTTTAGCTCATTTGCTACTTTTTCAAAATCTTTTATATCTTCAATTTTATAGTTTTGTTGAAGTTTACTTGTTAGAATATAATCCTCAGGGTGAATTGCAGTATTATCTAAAATAGAGTTTCCATCTTTAATCCTTAAAAATCCAACACTTTGAATAAATGCTTTTTCTCCCAAACCTTTTACTTGTAGAAGCTGCTCTTTTGAATTAAACTTTTTGATTTTCCCCCTATATTCAACTATGTTTTGGGCTAATTTTTCACTAACTCCAGAGATAAAAGATAAGAGTTTGTATGAGGCAGAGTTTAAATCAACTCCAACTTTGTTTACTAAATCTATTGTAATGTTTTCCAGCTTCTTTTCTAGCTCTTTTTGATTTACATCATGTTGGTATTGACCAATTCCAAGTGATTTTGGATCGATTTTAACTAAAGCAGCCATAGGGTCTCTTAACCTTTGAGCTATTGAAATAGCTCCTCTTATGGTTACATCAAGATTTGGATACTCATTTATTGCTATTTGTGATGCTGAGTAAACACTAGCTCCAATTTCGCTAACAATTGCATATTTTATATCTAAATTATGCTCTTTTAAAAGCTTTTCTATAAAAATTGCACTCTCTCTTGAAGCTGTACCATTTCCAATAGCAATAGCTGTAATCTTATATTTCTTGATTAGATCTAAAAGAGTTTTAGAAGAGTTTACAAAATCCTCTTTAGGTTTTGTTGGATAGATAACTGAACTATCTAAAAAAAGTCCATTTTTATCTATGACAGCTAATTTACAACCAGTTTTAAATCCAGGATCTATTCCTAAAATTACCTGATTTATAAGTGGAGCAGTTAGAAGTAGCTCTTTTAAGTTTTTTCCAAAAAGTTCTATGGCATTAACACTAGCTCTCTCTTTTAAGTTAGAAATAGCTTCCCTTTTTAAAGTAGGAAGTAATAATCTTTTTAAACCATCTTTAAAACTATCAAAAACTAACTCTTTTGAACTTGAAGCATTTGTAGGAATTTTGTATTTTTTGATGTTTTCTAAAATATAATTCTCATCTATCTCAACTTTTATAGAGAGTTGTTTCTCATTTACTGCTCGTAAAATCGCTAAAACTCTATGAGATTTTATAAATTTTATTTTTTCACTTGTATTTGCAAAATTTGAATAAAGACCATTTTTATCAAACTCTTTTGTAGGAGTTATTTCTAAAATACCCCAATTTTGGATTAAGTTTCTTAAAACTTCTTTTGATTTGAAATCATCTGCATATCTTTGTGCAATTATATCTTTTGCCCCATTTATTGCTTCATTTACTGTTTTAACATTTTCATTTAAAAAAGATTTTGCTTTTTGTTCACACTCCTCTTTAGTATATCTCATACTTTGGATAATATTTGCTAAAGGTTCAAGACCATTTTCTAAGGCAGTAGTAGTTCTTGAAGATTTTTTCTCTTTAAAAGGTGAATAAATATCTTCTAAAGCTTGAAGTGTTGTAGCTTCATCTAAGCTTTTTTTTATTTTTTCATCTAAAAAACTTCTCTCTTTTAAAATACTTTTAATCTCATCTTTTCTATGTAGAAGCTTTTTTGAATACTCAAAAATTTCTTCAAAATCTCTAAGTTGCTCATCTGTTGCACTATTTGTAAACTCTTTTCTATATCTTGCAATAAATGGAATAGTGCAACCCTCATCTAAAAGTTTTATAATATTTTCAATAATATTTTTTTGTAAATTAGTTTTATTGTGTAAAATTTCTATTAAATTCATAGCTCTTTCTTCTTTTTATAACAATTGTAGCAAAGTTTATAAGCTATTAGCTTATAAACTTAAAATTTAAGATTTCTTTGCTTACTCTTCTTCAAAATTTGATTTACTATTTGGTGTAAAACTATCATCATAATCAAAGTTGTCATAATCATCATAATCAACAGTAAAAATTTTTGGATATCCCAATTTTACTAACTCTTTGTCAATATTTTCTTCACTTAATCTATTTTTTATTTTATCCATAATTTGCTCAATATGCTCTTCTTTCACATCAGCAGCTCTTAATTCATAAATAATAGCTAAACTCATTTTTTCCTTCTTTGTTTAATTTAATTGTTTGTAGTTTTTATATAAAAACTACTTAAAATAAATATAATTGCTTTAATAGATTCAATAGAAGCTGTCTCATCAACTGTATGATAACCAGTTGTTGGAATTTGCAAGGTTGAACCTTGTATCTCTCCATTTGATTCCATAATAATTCTTCCTAGCTCTGTACTTCCAATGCTAAGAGGTTTTAGAGCATCTTTTTCTCTCAATCTATTTTTTTCAATTATAAATTTATCTTTGCAAGAGAATGATATTTTATTTTTCTTACAAAATAGTTTTAACTCCTTTAAAAGTGGTGATTTAAATTTTGCATTTACATCTTTATTTCTTAGAACAACAAGCTGTTTATCAGCTTCTTCTCTATTTTCATAAGGGCTTGTATCAAGAACAATCAATCTATTTGTAGATATTTTATTTTTTTTGAACCACTCGTGAATAAATCTCCAACTCTTTCCAGCTTCTTCTTGAGCTGTAAAAAAGGCAGTTCCAGCAAATCCATGTTGATAAAGATATAAAATAATTGCGGCACTTAAAACATTGTCAAGTTGTGCAGATATTAAGTTGCCATTTTGTTTTAATTTATCAACAAAGGCAATTGGAGTACTAGGAAGTAAGTGATTTAAACCCTCTATTTTAAAAATTAGATTATTTATCTCCTCTTTCAAAAAAGCATCTGTTATTTTCCCAATTCCTAAATAGCTTCCACTAAAAGGTTCATAAGCATGAACATTTTGATTTATATATCTTTGTGAGATTTGTTGAAAAGTCTGTTCTGAAAGAGAATTTCCTCTTAAATCAGAGCGATTTTTTGCTAAAAATGCAGCAAACTGAAACTCATTTGGACCTGTACAAATAACTCCATGTCTATCTATATGTGCGCTTAAAATACCATTTTGTGGCTCTTTACCACTAGCAACTAAAAGACCGTCATAATGCTCTGTTTTTATGCCAATTTCATCAAGCTCTCTTTTTAAGTAGAGTAAAAAAGAGTGTTCAGCTCCTGTAACAGAAGGAACACGAATAAGCTGTTTTAGTAAATCTAAAAATAGAGTAAAATCTTTTGGCTCATTTGAAAATGAAGCACTCAAACTATTCTCCTAAAAATTTATAGAATAAAGGTTTATTCTTGTGTGAAATTATAAACTATTTTTTTAATATTTATCTAAAAAATTGCTTAAATTTGGCTGCAAAATACTATAGTGTTTTAATCAGGATTATTTTAATCCATATTTAAACTTACAATAGTTATACTTCTGAAAAATTACAACTATAATAAGGAATAGTATGGCACAATTATCAGAACTTGAACTTTTGAAAGCTTCAAGAAATCCGCTTAGAGTAATAGATGATATATATAAAGAAGCATTAGAAGGAATTCCTTTGAAAGATGAGTATATTGGACTTTTAAAATGGTATGGAATGTATCCTCACATAAATAAAGATAATCTTGAAGATAAAAAATATTTTATGCAAAGAGTAAAGTTAGTTGACGCAAGAATGAATTTAGAACAGTTAAGAGTTATGGGAGAAATTGGACAAAAATATGCTCAAGGTTTAGTTGATTTTACAACAAGACAAAATGTACAGTTTCATTATATTGAAATAAAAGATATTCCAGCTATTTTTGATCTATTAAATAGTGTCAATCTAACTTCAAGAATGGCATCAGGTGATGGAC
Source organism: Aliarcobacter trophiarum LMG 25534 (assembly GCF_003355515.1). Lineage (NCBI taxonomy): Bacteria > Pseudomonadati > Campylobacterota > Epsilonproteobacteria > Campylobacterales > Arcobacteraceae > Aliarcobacter > Aliarcobacter trophiarum. The sequence continues at coordinate 347,032 of NZ_CP031367.1, forward strand.
CTAGACCTATTATGACATGCCCTGTTAGTGGAATTGATGAGGGTGAAATTTATGATGTAGAGAAACTTTTAAAAGAGGTTGATAGTTATTTTGATAAAAATGATGATAGATTTTGTAATTTTCCAAGAAAGTATAAAATAGGAATTAGTGGTTGCAAATGCCACTGTGCTGCACATGAAATTCAAGATGTAGCTTTTACTGCTTTTAAAGATAAAAATGGTGAAGTACTATTTGATTTAACTATTGGTGGTGGATTATCAAAATCAAAACAGATAGCAACAAGAGCAAATAAGTATTTAAAACCAAACCAAGTTTTAGATGTTGCAGTTGCTTGTGCTGAGATTTTTAGAGATCATGGAAATAGAGATAACAGAAATAAAGCAAGAGTTAGACATTTGTTAAATGATTGGGGAATTGAAAAATTTGTAGAGACAATAGAACAAGCCATTGGATATAAGCTTCAAGATGGATTTATTGCTCCTGTTGTTGCCTCTTTTGAAAATAGAAACCATTTTGGGATAAATAAGCAAAAACAAGCAGGCTTTTCTTATGTAGGATTTGCAACAAATTCAGGAAGAGTTGCTGGAGAGGATTTTGTAAAGTTTTATGAAATTTGTAAAAAGTATGGTGCAGGTGGAGTAGCACTTACGGGAACTCAAAACTTTATAGTATATGATGTAAAGGATGAGGTAGTTCAAAACTTAACAGATGAGTTTGAAGATTTAGGTTATCCCTCTTCTCCAAACCCTTTTAGGGCAAGATTACAATCATGTACTGGAAAAGAGTTTTGTAAATTTGGAATAACTGAAACAAAAGAGTTTGCAAAAAGAGTTGTTGTTGAGCTTGAAAATAGATTCCCAGATTTTAAAGAGGATGTAACTATTGCTATTTCAGGTTGTGGAAATACTTGCTCTCATCCACAAATTGCTGATATTGGATTTGTTGGAGCTATGATTAGGCATGAAGGTGAAAGAGTTGAAGGCTATGATGTTCTTATGGGTGGGAATTTAGAAGGTACAAGCAAAAGTCGAATTGCTAGAAAGATTGGAGTAAAAGTTCCATCTACAGGTGTTATTGATTATATTGAAAAACTTATAAATGATTATAGAACAGATAGTTTAGGGCAGACAAGATTTAAAGATTATTTGGCAAATTTAGAGCCAGTTGGAGTTGTTGAAGATAGTGAATAAATTATATTAAGGAGAGTTTTTTTAACTCTTCTTTTTAAAATAGATTAATTATACTTTTATCTGAAATTCTATCTAATCTTGTTGGAGCTGTTCTATTGTCATTTTCTATCTCTTTATTAAATTTAGAGATAGTAGCTTTTGTGTTTGCTAAAAATATAGGTTTTTCTTTTGGATCAAGACCTTCAAATTTTGGTTTTTGTAAAACAGACATAGCATCTATTGCTACATTATTTTTATACATTCCTAAGTGTAAATGTGGTCCTGAACTAAGCCCAGTTGAACCAACATATCCAATGTGAGTCCCTTTCTTTATCATTTGCCCCTGCCTTAAACCTTTGGCAAATCCATTTTGATGTGCATATAGGGTTTTGTATCCATTTTGGTGATTTATTATAATAGTTTTTCCATAACCACTTTGAGTTCCTACAAACTCAATTTTTCCATCAGCTGCTGCATAGATATTTCTCCCTGTAGGAGCGGCAAAATCTGTACCTAAATGAGCTCTATACCTTTTTAAAACAGGATGGTATCTTTTATTTGTGAATGGGCTTGAAATTCTAGTATATGTTAAAGGTATCTGAAAAAGATAAGTTTTTGTAAAACCAACACCATTTTCATCATAATATTTATCATCTTTATTATTTCTAAATCTATAAAATGGTTTCCCATTTATTTGAATCATAGCAGCATTTATTTCAGGCATACCGTGAAGTTTTCCCATATAAGTTTTTTGATTATACTCTATAGCTATAAAATCACCTTTTTTCATCTTTTTGAAATCGGCACTTGAGTTGCTAAAAAGAGAGTTCAAAAGAGCTGCTATTGTAACATCTCCTGTCGCTTTTAAGATATCATTTGATATAGATTCAGTAATAGGAATTGCAATTAGTTCAGAGGTTTCATTGTAGTTAATAGGTAGGGTTTGAAATTTGTAACTATCTGAGCTATCTTTATATATATGTATTTGAATATCGAGCGATACAGGAATTAAAGCTTGAGTTAAACTTCCATCATCTTCTGTGTAAGAGAAAAATCTATTTCCAGATTGAATTTCGCTGCAAAGCTCTTGATCTTCTTTATCTAAGTCATAATATAATTTTAGTGGGATTTTATTTTTTTCTAAAAATGTTAAAAAGCTTTCTCCTTTTTGCCAAGAAAGTTCTTCAATTTGAGCTGAAAATAATATATTAGATAAAATGCAAATAAGTAAAATAATTTTTTTCAAAATAATCCCTTTTTATTAAAAAATTAGGACAACTATTATACAATCCCAAAACTTAAAAAAGAAAATGGAGTATAAATTGTTAAAGTTTATTGTTTTAGTCTTTTTATCTGTAAATCTTTTTTCTAAAGATTTTTTAGAGTTATATAGAACTCAAGGGATAAATGCAGTAGAAAAAGAGCTCGAAAAGAGTTTAAGAGATGTCAATTCATGGAAAAAATACCTCGAAAATAAAAATGTAGATTATGGTTTTTATGAAACAAAAGAGTATGTTATTGTTGCACAAAAGAATAACAAAGAGATGAGTTTATTTGCAAAAAATGGAGATGACTTTAAAAAAATCTCAAAAGATAATATGATTATTGGAGAAAATACTGGGGATAAGTTTTTAGAAGGAGATAAAAAGACTCCTGAAGGCTCTTATGATTTAACACAAAAAAGAACAGGACTTGACCAATTTTATGGACCTCTAGCACTTGTAACTTCATATCCAAATAATTTTGATCAAAGTTTAAACAAAAAAGGACATGGTATTTGGATACATGGGATGCCTTTAAATGGAGATAGAGAGAAGTTTACACAAGGCTGTTTAGCCATAAATAATGATAGTTTAAAAAGTTTAGAGAAAAACATTGATTATAAAAAAACAGTATTGATAACTAGCCATGATGAGTTTAAAAAAGCAAAAAAAGATGATATAGCTCTTATTTTAAGCTCAATTTACAAATGGAAAGAGGCTTGGAAAGTATCAAATTTAAATGAGTATCTATCTTACTACTCTAAAGATTTTAAAAGATCAGATAGAAGCGATTTTAATACTTTTTCAAATCAAAAAAAGCAAGTATTTGCTAAAAATGAGAATAAAATAATAAATCTTTATAATATGGATATAAGTCCATACCCAAACTCTTTAGGAAAGAAAATGTATAGAGCTGTTATGGATGAAGAGTATATAAGTCCATCTGTAAAATTTGTTGGGAAAAAAGAGCTTTTTATTGAAGTAGCAAATAATAAAGTTTTAATTCTTGCAGAAGATTAAAACCTTTTTTAACTCTTTTTAGATACAATCGCCCTAAAATTATGAAAATTTTAAGGCGATAAAATGCAAAAAAAAGATCTTACAAATGAAGAGATAGCTTTAGCTCACTCTTTAACAAAAGAAGAGTACGAACATATTAAGAAAATCTTACAAAGAGAACCAAACTATGTAGAAATTGGTATCTTCTCTGCTATGTGGAGCGAACACTGCTCTTATAAATCAAGTAAAAAATATTTAAGTGGTTTTCCTACAAAAGCTCCTTGGGTTATTCAAGGTCCTGGTGAAAATGCTGGTGTTATTGATATTGGAGATGGTTATGCAGCTGTATTTAAAATGGAGTCTCATAATCATCCAAGCTTTATAGAACCTTACCAAGGTGCAGCAACTGGTGTTGGTGGAATTATGAGGGATGTATTTACAATGGGTGCAAGACCAATTGCTAGTATGAACTCTATTAGATTTGCTTCGATTGAAGGTAATAGTGAAACTGCGAAAAAACATAGATACCTTTTAAAAGGCGTTGTTGCTGGAATTGGAGGATATGGAAACTGTATGGGAGTTCCTACTATTGGTGGAGAGACTAGTTTTGAAGAGTGTTATGCTGGTAATAATCTTATAAATGCATTTACTTTAGGATTAGCAAAGGCTGATGAGATTTTTTATGGTCGTGCTGAAGGAATTGGAAATCCAGTTATTTATGTTGGAAGTAAAACAGGTCGAGATGGACTTGGAGGTGCAGTTATGTCAAGTGCATCTTTTACAGAAGATAGTGAGAGTAAAAGACCAACGGTTCAAGTAGGAGATCCCTTTACAGAAAAATTACTTCTTGAAGCTTGTTTAGAACTATTTAAAGCAGATTTAATTGTTGGTATTCAAGATATGGGTGCTGCTGGACTTACTTCAAGTTCATTTGAGATGGCAGGAAGAAGTGGAAGTGGAATGGTTATGCATCTTGATAGAGTTCCAGCAAGAGAAGAGGGGATGACTCCTTATGATTTTATGTTAAGTGAGTCTCAAGAGAGAATGTTAATTTGTGCAAAAAAAGGTTGTGAACAACAAATAATTGATATTTTCCAAAAATGGGAGCTAGATGTTGCTGTTATTGGAGAGGTTACAAGTAGTGGAAATATGGAACTATTCTGGCATGGTGAAAAAGTGGCAGAAGTTCCTGTTCAACCTGTAAGCGAAGAAGCACCAGTATTAGATAGACCAATAAAGGAACCAGAGTATTTAAAAACAATAAAAGATGTAACATTAGATAAACAAATCTCAAATCAAATAGCTTTTGATGAGTTGTTTTCTGATATGGAAGTTGTAGATAAATCTTGGATATATACTCAATTTGACTCAATGGTTCAAACAAATACTATAAAAGGTCCTGGAAGTTTGGATTGTTCAACTATAAGAGTAAAAGAGACTGGAAAAGCTTTAAGTATGAGTGCAGATTGTAATACTAGATTTTGTTATATAAACCCACAATTAGGAGCAGCAGCTGCAGTTATGGAGAGTGGTAGAAATGTTGCTATGAGTGGAGCTGTTCCAAAAGCAATAACTGATTGTTTAAATTTTGGAAACCCACAAAATCCTGAGGTTATGTGGCAATTTAAAGAGAGTTGTGAAGGTATAAAAAGTGCTTGTAAAGCTTTAAATACTCCTGTTATTGGTGGAAATGTATCACTTTATAATGAAACAAATGGAGTTAGTGTATTTCCTACACCATCAATTGCAATGGTTGGAATAAATGAAGATGCTAAAAATGTACTTTCTTCAAAAATCCAAAATAGTGGAAATATATTATTTCTTTTAGGAGAAACAAAATCTGAGTTTGGAGGAAGTTTATATCTTAAAAAGCTATATGGAAAAGTTGCTGGAACACATCCTGAGGTAAACTTTGAAAAAGAGTTGGCTCTATGGAATTTGGTTATTGAAGCAAACAAAAAAAGAGTTTTAAAATCTGCAAAAGATATAAATCTTGGTGGAGTTGCTATATCATTAGCAAAAATGGCGACAGTAGCAAATATTGGAGTGGAAGCAAATATCTCATTAAACGAAGATAGAGATGTTTTTAGTGAAAGTTTAAGTAGAGCTATTGTTGAAGTTGAGCCAAAAGATTGTGAAGAGTTTTTAGCATTAGCTTCTAAATATAATATTGAGTGTATAAGTATTGGAAAAACTGGTGGAGATAAATTTATTTTAAATGATATTTATAAAGAGTTAAAAGATTTAAATAAAATCTATTTTAATAGATTTAAAGAGGTAATAGAGCAAGATCAATAAATCTTGCAAAAGCCAAAGCAAACTAGCTTTGGCTTTTTTTTATTTTTAAAAATTTATAGTAAGGAAAAAGATGAAAAAAAGAGCATTGATTAGTGTTAGTGATAAAAGTGGAGTTGTAAATTTTGCAAAGGAACTTGTAAATTTAGGATATGAGATTATTTCAACTGGTGGAACATATAAGATTTTAAAAGATGAAAAAATTGCAGTAATTGAAGCAAATGAGATTACAAAGTTTCCAGAGTGCTTTGAAGGAAGAGTAAAAACTTTAAATCCATATATTCATGGTGGAATATTACATAGAAGAGATAAACAATCACATTTAGATGAAGCAAAAAATTTAGGAGTAGAATCTATTGATTTGGTTTGTGTAAATTTATATCCATTTAAAGCAACAATTCTTAAAACTGATAATTTTGAAGAGATTATAGAAAATATTGATATTGGTGGACCAGCAATGGTTAGAAGTGCTGCAAAAAACTTTGATAGTGTAATTATTATAACAGATGTAGCTGATTATGATTTAGTTTTACAAAATCTTAAAAATGGTACAAATACAGTTGAATTTAGAAGAGATTTAATGATTAAAGCTTATGAGCATACAGCCTCTTATGATTCAATGATTGCAAACTATATGAACAAAAGATTTAATAATGGTTTTGGTGAAAAACAGTTTATAGTTGGTTCAAAAGTATTTGATACAAGATATGGAGAAAATCCACACCAAAAAGGTGCTTTATATGAGTTTGAAAATCAATTTTCAAATAAATTTAAAGTAATTAAAGGTGAACCTAGCTTCAACAATATGGGGGATATAAGTGGAGCAGCAAAAATAGCTGCTAGTTTTGGAAAAGATAAAGCTATTTGTATAGTAAAACATGGAAATCCATGTGGATTTGCTATTAAAGATACTCTTTTAGAGTCATATATTGAAGCTTTAAAGTGTGACCCTGTAAGTGCCTTTGGTGGAGTTGTAGCAGTTAATGGAATAGTTGATAAAGAGCTAGCAGAAAAAATGAATGAAATTTTCCTTGAAGTTGTTTTTGCTGCTGATTTTACATCTGAAGCTGTTGAAGTTTTTGAGAATAAAAAGAGAATTAAACTATTTTCGCAAGGGAGTGATTATTTAGAACTAGCAAATGATAATTTTGATTTTAAAAGAGTTGATGGTGGATTTGTATATCAAGAAGCTGATAAAGTTGCAGATGATGAAGTTATAAATTCTAAGCTTATGTCACAAAGAGCTGCTACTAAAGAAGAAGTAAAAGATATGGAAATTGCTTATAAAATTGCATCTTTAACAAAATCAAATTGTGTAATTTATGTTAAAAACTCTGCAATGGTAGCTGTTGGAATGGGAATGACAAGTAGAGTAGATGCAAGTAAAGCAGCACTTAGAAAAGCTAGTGATATGGGTATTGATGTAACTGGAGCTGTATTAGCATCTGAAGCATTCTTTCCATTTAGAGATAGTATAGATGAAGCACAAAAAGCTGGTGTAAAATGTGTAATTGAACCAGGTGGAAGTATAAGAGATGATGAGATTATTGAAGCTGCAAATGAATATGGGATGGCTCTATATTTCTCTGGAATTAGACATTTCTTGCACTAATATTTATATTAAATAACTAATCTATACCAAAGTTTTTGGTATAGATTAAAAAGGAAAAAATTGCGACTTTTTTTTAATCTTAAACCTATTATTTTATTAATCTTTTTAAGTATAAACCTATTTTCAAAAGATTTAACAAAAGTTACAATTCAACTATCTTGGTTTGATCAGTTCCAATTTGCTGGATATTATATGGCAAAAGAGCAAGGATTTTATGAAGAAGAAGGCTTAGATGTTGAGATTTTGCCATTTAGTTTTGGATTAAATGTACCAAAAATGGTAAATGATTCTTTAGTAGATTTTGCAATAGGTAGAGAAAACCTAATCTTAGAGAAAGTAAAATATCCCAAAATTATAGCTCTAGCAGCAATTTTTCAAGCAACACCACTTGTATTAATAACTACAAAAGAGCAAGGAATAGATAGCTTTAAAAAATTTGAAAATAGAAGACTTATGAGAACAAAAGATGATGGTGCTGAAGTCTCTATAAGAGCTATGTTGGCTGCTAGTAAGATAGATTTAAATAAAATAATTAATATAGAACATTCACATAATATCTATGATTTGATAGATAAAAAAGTTGATATTATCTCTGCATATACTTCAAAAGCTCCATATACTCTACAAAAAGAGGGGATAGAATATAATCTTTTTTATCCAAAAGATTATGGTTTTGATATGTATAGTGATTTTTTAATTACAAATATTGATAAATACAATAACAACTACAATATGGTTGAGAAGTTTAAAAAAGCATCTTTGAGAGGTTGGGAGTATGCTTACAATAATATAGAAAAAAGTGTTGATACTATTTTTGAAAAACATAATACTCAAAATCTTACAAAAGATGAGCTCATTTTTGAAGCAAAAGAGCTTAAAAAACTATCATATTTAAATGGAAACAAATTAGGAGAGATGAGACAAGATAAGGTTCAAAGAATTTATGATTTATACAATATTATGGGATATATTAATAGTGAGTTTAAAATTGATGATTTTCTAGGAATTGATAAAAAAAGTGACTTAGAAAAATGGTTTCGCTTAAAGTTTGAAGAGTATTTTGATTTATCACTTTTATGGAAATTCTTTTTGATTATTATTGTTATTACAGCTATTTTTATATATAGACAATATTTTATAACAAAACTAAATAAAAGATTAAAAAATCTTGTAAAAATAAAAACAAATAGATTAAAAGTAATGAACAAAAAGCTCTCAACAAGAATTAAAAAAGAGTTAGAGAAACATCAAGAAAAAGATAGGATTCTAGCTCAACAACAAAAACTTGTGGCAATGGGGCAAATGATAGAAAACATAGCTCATCAGTGGAGACAACCACTTTCAGTTATTAGTACAAGTGCTAGTGGATTGAAGCTAAAAAGAGAATTAAATATTTTAAGTAACGAAGATTTTATAAAAAATATAGAACAAATAGTTGATACTGCAAAATATCTATCAGATACCATAGATGATTTTAGACATTTTTTCAAACCACAAAAAGATAAAACAAAGTTTAGCTTAGTAAAAAATATTGAAAAAAGTCTATCCTTTGTAGAAACTGCACTTAAAGAGAATAATATAGAAATAGAGTTTGAGTATGAAGATGTTGATATTATTGCTTATGAGACGGAGCTTATGCAAGTTTTTATAAATATTATTAATAACTCAAAAGATGCCTTTATAGAAAATAAGATTAAAGATAGAGTTATCTTTATATCAATAAAAAATTTTTCAAATAGAGTTTTAATTGAGATAAAAGATAGTGCAGGTGGAGTAAAAGATGATATTTTAGACAAAGTATTTGAACCATATTTTACTACAAAACATCAATATAGTGGCACTGGAATAGGGCTTTATATGTCAAATCAAATTATTAAAACACATTTAAATGGAGATATTTTTATGAAAAATTGTAGCTTTAAATATAAAAATGTTGAGCAAAGAGGAGCTATTACAACAATAGTTCTAGGTAAAAATCCTTTGGAAGAGATAAAACATTGAACTATTTAGAAATAGATAAAAATCATCTTTGGCATCCATATAACTCTTTGCCATCAAAAACTCCTATTTGGAGCGTAAAAAAAACAAAAAATTGTAAGATTTTTTTAGAAGATGGAAGAGTTTTAGTCGATGGTATGAGTTCATGGTGGAGTGCAATACTAGGTTACAATAATAAAAGAATCTATAAATCTTTAAAAAAACAGGCAAAAAATATGCCACATATTATGTTTGGTGGATTAACTCACAAACCAGCTTGTAAACTAGCTAATAATTTAGTAAAACTTACAGGTTTTAATTCAGTATTTCTTTGCGATAGCGGTTCAGTTTCAGTTGAAGTTGCTTTAAAAACAGCAATTTTATATCATAAAGCAAAGGGTGAGAATAGATATACTTTTTTAGCTTTAAAAAATGCTTATCATGGTGATACTTTAGGAGCTATGAGTGTTTGTGATCCAGAAAATTCGATGCACAGTTTATATGGAGACTATTTAAGTAAAAATATCTTTGTAAAAACTCCAAATATGGGTTTTGATGCAGATTTTTGTGAAGCTTTAGAAGATTTAGAAGAGAAGCTTAAAGAAAATCATAAAGATATTGCTGCTTTTATTGTTGAACCAGTTGTTCAAGGAGCTGGTGGGATGAGAATATATAATCCACAATATCTACAAGAGGCAAAAAAAATTTGTACAAAATATGATATTTTACTAATCTTTGATGAGATAGCAACTGGTTTTGGGCATACAGGAGAGATGTTTGCATATATGCACACAAATATAAAACCAGATATTATAACTATTGGAAAAGGTATTACAAGTGGTACTATCTCACTAGGAGCTATGCTTACAACGAAAGAGATAAGTGATGTAATTTCAAATAGCTCTATTGAAGTTTTAATGCATGGACCAACTTTTATGGCAAATCCATTGGCATGTAGTATTGCAAATACTTCTATAAAAGAGCTTTTGAGTTTTGATTGGAAAACAAAAGTTTTAGAAATAGAAAAAACTTTTAGAAAGGAGTTAGAAGTTTTAAGAGAAAAAAAAGTCGTAAAAGATGTAAGAGCCATTGGAAGTATTGGGATAATTGAGTTAAATAGTGATGTTTTTGCTCAAGATTTACAAAATTTTTGTGTACAAAATGGTGTTTGGCTTAGACCTTTTGGAAAACTATTTTACTCAATAGTATCATATACAATTAGTAAAAAAGAGCTAGAAAAAGTTATAAAAACTATGGTAAAAGCAGTTAATGAGATAGATAAAAAATATGAAAAGTGCTTGAAGTAATATAAAGGAGTTTATATGAAACTTAATAAACTATCAAAAGAGGAAGAGTATATTATAGAACATAAGGGAACAGAGAGACCTTTTAGTGGATTGTATAATGATTTTTATGAAGTTGGAACTTATTTATGTAAAAAGTGTAATGCAAAATTATATAAAAGTGAAGATAAGTTTAAATCAAATTGTGGATGGCCAAGTTTTGATGATGAGATAAAAGGTGCTATAAGGAAACTTCCTGATATAGATGGAAGAAGAGTAGAGATAGTTTGTGCTTCTTGTGGTGGGCATTTGGGACATATTTTTGAAGATGAGGGATTTACTTCTAAAAATATAAGACATTGTGTAAACTCTTTATCTTTACATTTTGAAAAGGAGTAAAAGTGTCAAATTCAAAAGCATATTTCGCAGCTGGGTGTTTTTGGGGAGTTGAATACTATTTCCAAAAAGAAAATGGAGTAAAAAGTGTAATTAGTGGATATATGGGTGGGCATATCTCAAATCCTAGCTATGAGATTGTTTGTAGTGGAAATAGTGGGCATTTAGAAGTTGTTGAAGTTATTTTTGATGAAAATATAATATCTTATGAAAAATTGGCAAAACTATTTTTTGAAATCCATGATTTTACTCAAATAAATGGTCAAGGTCCAGATATAGGAACTCAATACTTAAGTGCAATTTTTTATACAGATGAAAATCAAAAAAACATATCTCAAAATCTAATAGTAGAATTAGAAAAAATGGGATATAAAGTTGCTACAACTCTATATCCAGAAGTAACTTTTTATAAAGCTGAAGATTACCATCAAAACTACTACAATAGGCATAATAAAATGCCATATTGTCATAGATATAAAAAGATTTTTAATTAGTTCCTAAAATATAGTAGATTGGTTTTTTATCTAATCTTTCAATATCTACATTGTACTTTTCAGCCCATTTCCAAACAGCATCATGAAAAGATTCTAAAATCTCTTTAGAGTCATTTTCATCACATTTTATCTTTAAAAAATCGTTTTTATTTGAAAATCCTATATAGGCATTCATCTTTTTTATTTGGTCATTTAGAGTTAGAATATGCTTTGCAAATTTATCAAAACCCTTTGTAACTTCAATTACCTTTTGGGCTTGTTTTATAGTTGAGTCATTTAGTGAGTATCCTAGTTGTGAGACTATAACTTCTTCATTTACATCTATTTGCATATAAATCCTTTATTTAAAATTTTTAAATACTATCAAAACAATATTTAAAGGATAGTTATACATTTTTTATAAATGAAATGTTCTAAATACATTGTAATTTTAAAAGTTATCTCTTTAGTAATAATGATAAATCTATATCCAAAGACTTTGATATTTTATATAGATGTTCAAGATTAAAATGTTTATCATATCTATTGTTCTCACAATTTGAGTAAAAGGCTATTGATTTTATACCAATATCAAGAGCTATTTTTTCTTGTGATAAACCTTTTTCTAATCTATATTTTTTTACATTATGTGAGATAGTTTGGTAAAAAAAGCGTATTTCCTCTTTTGAACTGTTACTAAAATCTACTTCCATTAAAGTATATCCTATAGAATTAATATGTTTTTACTTTATTAAGATAGAAATCACAAGTCTTTATCCTATAGAGTAATAACAACATCTAAAAAGGAAAAAATATGAGCATATAAATCTCATTATTTATAAGAAAGCTACTAATCATGTGAGTATTTATATTGCTGTTAGTGAATTTATCTTACAACCTTTAAGTATGTATTTGCATTATACTATATTATAATACTGATTTTAATAAAGTATAAAAGGATAAAAATGTCAGTTTTAATGAGTTTAGCAATGTTTCCAACAGATAAAGTAGGAAGTAAAAGTAAAGAAGTAGGAGAAGTTTTAAAAATAATAAAAGATAGTGGTTTAAAATATCAGCTTACATCTATGAATACAATAGTTGAGGCGAAAACTTTAAAAGAGCTTTTAGATTTGGTAAACCTTTGTTATATAAAACTTGAAGAACTAGGATGCAATAGAGTTTATGCTGTTATGAATTTTGATATAAGAACAAGTGGAGAATATAGAATAAAAAGCAAGATAGCTTCAGTTGAAAACCATATAGGAGAGGTTTCAAAATAGTTTTAGTATAATTAAACGATATAAAAAAAGGGGCAAAGATGAATTTTGAGAAATTTTATGAGAAGAGTGCAAAAGCAAATGCAAATATGAGTTTAGATGAGTTTGCTCTAAAATTAAAAGAGGCAAATGGTAGCTTTATTAGTGAGCTACATTCAAAGTTTATATATCGAACAAAAGATGATATATTAAAACCTTATCAAGTTGAGCTTATAAAACTTCAAGCACACCTTGAAAAGCATAATGAAAAGATGATTATTCTTATGGAGGGTAGAGATGCCTCTGGAAAAGGTGGAGCCATAAGAAGAATTACAAGATATATGAATGAGAAGCATTATAGAGTAGTAGCTCTTGGAAAACCTTCAGATGTTCAAAAGACTCAGTGGTATTTTCAAAGATATGTAGAGCAGTTTCCAAAAGGCGGAGAGCTCGTGATATTTGATAGAAGTTGGTACAATAGAGCTATGGTTGAGCCCGTTTTTGGATTTTGTAGCCAAAAAGAGTATGAAGTTTTTATGAGAAGTGTTCAGAGGTTTGAAGAGGATTTAATAGACCATGGTTTTCATTTCCTAAAACTATATCTATCTGTTTCAAAAGAGGAACAAGCTAGAAGATTTGAAGAGAGAGAAGAAAACCCTCTAAAACAGTGGAAACTAAGTGAGATTGATTTACAAATGCAAAGCCGATGGGAAGAGTTTACACAAAAAAAATATGATATGTTAAAATATACTAATACAGAGAAATCTCCTTGGACGATTATTAGAAGTGATAGTAAATTTTTAGCTAGACTTAACTCTATAAAAGTTATTTTAAACTCAATTGATTATGAAGGAAAAGATGAGAGATTAGATTTTTCAGTAGATAGTGATATTGTGATTACTGCTGAAAAAGAGTTAGATATTATGGATTATAAGAGAAAATCAGGAATAACACAAGGTTTAATCTAAAAGTAACTCAGGTCTATACTCAAAGTGCATGGTATCGTAGTGATACCATCTCCCACCCCAAATAAAGCCATATTTCTCAAATATTTTTACAATTTCAAGAGGAATCTGGTTTTTATATTCAATATCACTCTTCTTTTTTCCCCAAAGCCAGTAGTTTGAATACTCTTTATTTAAATCAATAGCTATTGCAAAACTATGTGCACTAAGTCTATTTGTACCGCTTATTGTTCTAAAGTTATAAACTCCATCAGGTTTTAAAATATATTTATGAAACTCCTTTGGAAGTCTCTCTAGTTCACTACTTATTTGTTGAAGTTTTTCATTTATACCATTTATTTTTGTTACAAAAAGAGTTTGATTGTTTAAATTTGGTAGCCATTTTATTTTTACTAGGTTCTTTTCTACCTCTTTTCTATCTTTTCCATATATTTTTTTGAAAAATTCTTCATTTCTAAATCTTCCAGCATCTTCATTCTTTTGTGGAGTATAGTTTTGATTTTCTTCTATTCTTTTATATTTTATACTCATTTGGTTCTCTAAAGAGCTATCTTTTAGTATCTCTTCATAGCTTGAGTTTTTATTATTTGTAGAAAATTGTAACTTTGAACCATCTTTGAAATAGATAAAATTATCCTCGTATTTTTCTAAGAATAGAGGATAGGCAACTATTAACTTATTTGCTAAATTTTCATTTGCAAATAGATTAAGAGTTAAAAAAAGAGATAAAAAAGCTCTATTTAGCATATACTTTTTTTATATTTTCTACTTTTGAAGATAGATTTAAAAGTAGCATATCAGCTAAAACTAAAGCCATCATACTTTCAGCAACTACTGAACCTCTTATTGCTACACAAGGATCGTGTCTTCCTTTTAATTTACACTCAACTTCATTTTCATATATATCAATAGTCTCTTGCTCTATGAAAATAGATGGAGTAGCTTTAAAATATACTTTTACATTTATATCATCACCATTTGAAATACCACCTAAAATTCCACCACTATGATTTGTTTTAAATCCAGATTTTCTTATTTGGTCATTATTGTCATATCCCAAAACTCTTGAAGCTTCTATCCCATCACCAATTTCAACAGCTTTTACAGCATTTATACTCATCATAGCATTTGCAATTTGGGCATCTAGTTTATGATAAATAGGTTCTCCTAATCCTATAGGACAATTTTTTACATTAATAAGTGCAACTCCACCTACACTATTGTGAGAGTTTTTTGCTTTTAAAATAGCCTCTTTTTGTGCATTTTCTACACTTTTATCAAGAGCAAAAATTTCTGAACTCTTTGTATTTTTAAAGTCAAAAGATGATGCTTTTATTCCATCTATTTCACAAATTCCACTTTTTATATCAATATTTAACTCATTTAAAAGAAGTTTTGCAACTGCACCAGCTGCAACTCTAGCTGCTGTCTCTCTTGCACTACTTCTTCCTCCACCTCTATAATCTCTTATTCCATATTTATTAAAGTAAGTAAAATCAGCATGTCCAGGACGAAATAGATCTTTTATATTTGAATAATCACTTGATTTTTGATTTTCATTAAAAATAATCATAGCAATACTTGTTCCAGTTGAATATCCTTCAAAAACACCACTTAAAATCTCAACAACATCGCCTTCTTTTCTTTTTGTAGCAAACTCATTAAGTCCAGGTTTTCTTCTATCCATTTCACTTTGAATAAAATCTATATCAATTTTTACTCCAGCTGGAACTCCATCAACAATACACCCAAGAGCTTTACCGTGTGATTCTCCAAATGTTGTAAATCTAAATCTATGTCCAAAAGTATTCAAAGTTCTTCCTCTCTTAATTTAGTAATAGCAATTTTAGCAACAGCTTGTTGTGCTAGTTTCTTACTTTTCCCAGTAGCTTTCCCAAAACTTTTCCCATCAATCCAAATAGATACTTCAAACTCTTTTTTATGGTCAGGTCCATATGAACCTTCAACAATATACTCAGGAATTGAGGCAAATTTTGCTTGAGTTATCTCTTGAAGAGCAGTTTTATAATCACTAAATAGTACATCAAGATTTATTTTATCATAAGAGTTTTCAAGTAGATTTAAAATAATTGGTTTTAAAATCTCTAAACCACTTTCAAGATAAATAGCCCCCATAATTGCTTCAAATGCATCTGAAAGTATAGATGATTTTGTTCTTCCTTTATTTCTCTCTTCAGCATTTGAGATGAATATATAATCTCCCAAATTTATCTCATTTGCTAATTTAGTAAAGCCAGTTTCATTTACCAAACTAGCTCTTATTTTACTAAGTTCTCCTTCGTTTGATTTTGGAAATTTTGTATATAAATACTCTCCAACAATCAAATTTAAAACAGCATCACCTAAAAACTCTAGTCTTTCGTTATTATATGGTTTTTTGAAACTTTTGTGTGTAAGTGCTTCGATTATCAGGTTTTTATTTTTAAACTGATAATCCAAACACTTTTCAAGTTTTGAATAATCGCTCAATTTTTGTCCTTTTTTTTAAAATTGTAAAAGTATAACACAAATATATTTTATTTTATTGCAATGATTGGTTTGAAATTGCATAAGCCTTTGTTAGATGGTGCTTTACTTTTAAAGTTAAAACAGAGTGACAGTTTGGACATCTTGCCTCATAAAATGGATTTGAATGTTTACAAGAGTTACAAATAAATTCAAAATTTAGGTTTGTTTTTATCTCTTTTTGATGATTATTTATTAAAATTAAAATATTCAAATCAAAATCTTCACTACTTGAAACACTATTTATGTAGCCTTTTGCACTATAAAGCTCATTTAAAAATTTATTGTTATTGATTTTATCAAAATCAATATCATCTTTTCTTTGATACCATAAAATATCAATTAATTCCTCACATTTAAAGATATTGATATTTGAGAAGAAAAATTCTCTATTAAACTGGATTAAGAAAGTCACAAAAACTCTTTGAATAATACTGTTTTCTTTGAAAATTTCAAATAAAAGCTCAGTCCTTTTTTCATAAGATAAAATTGGGTCATTTAGTATAATTAAAGTATCAAAATATATCTTTTCAATAGAAACATCAATATTTAACTCTTCTAAAGCTTGAGTAATCTCTTTTGCCTTTTTATAGTTTTTTAGTTTATCATTTACCAATAAAAGGCTTTTTAAAGCATTCTTATTTCGTGGAGAAAATTGTAAAATTTTTAAGAATATCTCATTTGACCTTTGTAGAAAACCACCTTTAAAATATGTATTTCCAAGAAGTTCAAGAAGCTCCTCTTTTTTTACCCTATCTTTTACATGCTCTAAAAGTGCTAAATATACACTAATTGCTTTATTATTGTCACCTTTGTGTAAAAAAGTAGATGCTAAAAGTAAAATTGAGTCAAATGGTAGATTGTAAGTTTTATAAAGATTTATATAGTCATTCTCTTTTAGATTTCCTAATTCAAATCTACGAGATAGTTTTCTATAATCTTTTCTCGCACTTTTTTCTTTATAAATACCATAAGAGTATGTAAAAAACGATATTAGAAAAATCATAAAAACTAATAAAAGCACCCCAATAACAGGGTCTCTATACTCTAAAAATATATTATCCAATTATATAACCTTATAAAATATTAAAACAATACTTTAACATAAAAGTACATATAAAAAAATAAAACTGTATAATCTCAAAATGATAAGAAAAGAGTCCATAGAGAGTTTAAAAAATTACCTTGATATTGTTGATGTTATTTCTCAGTTTTTAGAACTGAAAAAATCTGGTGCAAATTTTAAGGCTTGTTGTCCATTTCATGGAGAGGATACTCCATCCTTTGTAGTTAGTCCAGCAAAGCAGATATATCACTGTTTTGGCTGTGGAGTTGGTGGAGATAGCATTAAATTTTTGATGGAATATGAAAAACTCTCATATCCTGAGACTATTGAAAAACTAGCTTCAATGTACAACTACACTTTAGAGTACGATACAAATAGTGTAAAAAAAGCTGATAATAAAATTCTTGAAGATATAAATGCTTTTTATCAAAAGCAGTTTTTACTAGATGAGAATATACAAAACTATATAAAAGATAGAGGAGTTTTTAAACTTTCAATAGAGCGGTTTGAAATAGGTTATGCAAGTAGTTCTAGTAGCACAATAGATTTTTTAAAAGCAAATCACTATAATTTAAATGATGCAATAGAACAAGGAGTTATTAGCCAGGGTGAAAATGGACTATATGCAAGATTTATTGATAGATTAATATTTCCTATTTACTCTATAAATGGAAAACTTGTAGGTTTTGGAGGAAGAACTCTTACAAATCACGGTGCAAAATATGTAAACTCTCCTCAAACACCACTTTTTAATAAATCAAAACTTTTATATGGTTATCATCTAGCCAAAGAGAAAATCTATAAATCAAAAGAGATAATAGTTTGCGAGGGCTATTTGGATGTTATAATGCTTCATCAAGCTGGATTTAATAGTGCAGTTGCAACATTAGGAACAGCTCTTACAAAAGAGCATTTACCACTTTTAAGAAGAGGAGAACCCAAAGTAATTCTATCTTATGATGGAGATAAAGCTGGACAAAATGCAGCTTTTAAGGCTTCTGTTATGCTTAGTCAAAATGGCTTTGATGGTGGAGTTGTTATTTTTGAACAAGGTCTTGACCCAGCTGATATGGTAAAAGATAGAAAAATAAATGAGTTAGAAGAACTATTTTCAAATCCAACTCCTTTTGCTATTTTTTCAATAAGTTACATAATTTCAAACTATAATATAAATAATCCAGTTGAAAAGCAAAAAGCTTTAAGTGAGGCAAATGAGTATTTAAATAGTTTAAGTCAACTTTATCAAGAGGAGTACAAAAAGTTTTTGGCTCAAAAGTTAAATATAAAAGAGAGTTTAATAAAAGTATCAAATAGTAGTTATAGAAAAAATAGTGTTGAACTTTCAAAAGTTGATATTGCAGAACTTTGTATTATAAAGTCAATACTTGATGATCCTAGAAGATTAGATATAGTTCTGGATAAAATAGATAAAACAATGTTTGAGTATCATCAAGAAGAGTTTGAAGAGTTATTAAATGATATAAATAGTAGCTCTTTAAATAAAATTATATTAAATGATAAGTTGGAAAGCTATGATGAAACAAGATTAAATAGAGAGTTACTAGTACTGCTACATAAGTTCTATTCAAATAAACTTTTAAGTTTATCTTATGATAATAGTATGAATTTTAAAGAGAAAGTAAATCAAATAAGAAAAGTAAAAGATAATTTATACCAGTTAAAACAAGGAAAACTTGTAAGTTATAATTTATGACTAAAGACTAACTAATAAATTTAATCCCCCCCTTACCTAGCAAACTAAAATAAGTTAAAGACTTACCAAACTATATGGAGGCTAAAATCTTTTTTATGCCTCCTTCTCTTCCAATTAAATATTCATAATTTTTAAATAATTTATTTAAAATAACATATTTTTTAATTTTTATTAAAGATTATTTTTTATATTATCTTTATATGTAAATTTTTTTTATTAAATCAATAGATAAAAGTAAAAGGGAAATATAAATAACTATTATCTTTTGATGAAAGTAAAACTAATAATTTTAGAAATAAATAGGAGCAAACTTAAGATAGTTATGTAAATTAAACACTAAGGAGGAGAAGAAAGATGAATTTCAATAAAGAGTATAAAAATAGGTTTAGAATACTAAAAGGTGGATTGGTATCTTTAGTTATTTCAAGTTGTTTGTATGGAGCACCAAGTGGAGGGCTTGTTGGAGGGAATGAAAACTCTTCTATATCTAACTCATATGCTACAGGAGAGGTAAGTGGAGAAAATGGTATTGGAGGTCTTGTTGGACTTAATAGTCACCACTCTACTATAGAAAATTCATATGCAACAGGAGATGTATTTGGTGAAGATGTTGTTGGAGGATTTGCTGGATATAATGAGAGAGATATTTAGCTCTTTTTATAATAAAGCAAAATCAACTCAAACAAATGGTATAGGAGATAATCAATCAACTCAATCAGAGGTATATTCTAAAACAACTGATGAGATGGCAGATATAGAACTTTATAAAAGCCGTGGATGGACTATAACTCTTGATGAAAATGCTCTAGATATTCCAACATTTGACTCAAATGGTAATTGGGTAATTAAACCTGTAGATAGTCCAAGTGAAGTTGAAAAACCTACTAAATATACTAAAACTGATAAACATGGTGAAATTATAAAAAGTATCGCTTATAATAGTTTTATCTATAAAAAAGATAGATTCAATATAGATGATATAAACACAATTTATAAAAAAAGAGATACAAATATAGAGCTAAAAGATGGTGGTATTAACTTACCAAACAGTAGATTAAGTCAAGTTTTTAACTCATTTTGATAGGCTGTTAATTGGCTAAGGTTTAATATATAAAATTATCTGCCAAAGTTATAAAAGAGGGAAGATATACTTAATTAAATTTGTTTTATATATAAAACTCCAATATCCCTTTAAAGAAAGTTTAATAAAATCTTAGATATTATTCCCGTTCGAAAAATGCAAATTAGTATAAAAACCAACCCTAGTTATGCTTATAAACAAGAAGAGGATGAAAAGATGTACGCAATTATCAAATGTGGTGGAAAACAGTATAAAGTATCAGAAGGTGATATTATAGATATTGATTACACTGGTAAAGCTGCTAAAGAGAGTTTAGAAATAACGGATGTTATTGCAGTTAATAATGGTGAGTTAAAAACAGGAGCTGCAGTTTCAAGTGCAAAAGTTGAAGCAGTTGTTGTTTTAGATGGAACAGGTGTAAATAGAGATAAAAAAGTTGTTATTTACAAAAAAAGAAGAAGAAAAGATTCTAAGTTAAAAAGAGGTTTTAGAAAAAGCTTCACTAAAATTAGAATTACAAAAATTGCTGCTTAAGCATTAAAAAAATTTAAGGAGAAATAAAATGGCTCACAAAAAAGGTCAGGGTAGTACTCAGAACAATAGAGATTCAGCTGGTAGAAGACTTGGTGTTAAGAAATATGGTGGTGAAGTTGTAGCTGCTGGAAATATTATTATTAGACAAAGAGGAACAAAAGTTCACTTAGGAAATAATGTTGGTATGGGAAAAGATCATACAATATACTCTTTAATTGACGGTGTTGTTAAATTTGAGATTAAAGATAAAAAAAGAAAAAAAGTTTCTGTTTACGCTTCGTAGGCAAGAGATTTAGTTTTTTTTGAAAAGGGTGTATGTTTTACCATACACCCTTTTTTTATTTATAAAGGAAAACTATGTTTATAGATAGTGCAAGATTTAGTGTAAGTAGTGGAAAAGGTGGACAAGGTTGTGCCTCTTTTAGAAGAGAAAAGTTTGTTGTTCAAGGTGGTCCAGATGGTGGAGATGGTGGACGTGGTGGAGATGTTTACTTTGTTGTAGATAATAACACAGATACTTTATCTTTTTATAAAGGGAAAAGAGTTTTTAAAGCAGACAAGGGACAACCAGGAATGGGAAGACAAAAAACTGGTAAATCTGGAGAACATCTTATTTTAATAGTACCTCCTGGAACACAAATAATAGATGATGATACAGATGAGATTTTATACGATTTACTTGAAGATGGTGAGAAGTTCCTTTTTCTTGAAGGTGGAAAAGGTGGACTAGGAAATGTTCACTTTAAAAACTCAAGAAATCAAAGACCTACATATTTCCAACCAGGGCTTCCAGGTATTTCAAAAAATATAAGATTGGAACTTAAGCTAATAGCAGATGTTGGACTTGTAGGCTATCCAAATGTTGGGAAATCTACTTTAATATCTGTAACATCAAATGCAACTCCAGAAATAGCAAATTATGAGTTTACAACACTTACTCCAAAATTGGGAGTTGTAAATGTTGGAGAGTATAGTTCTTTTGTAATGGCTGATATTCCTGGAATCATTGATGGTGCAAGTGAAGGAAGAGGTTTAGGACTTGAATTTTTAAAACATATAGAAAGAACAAAGACACTTCTATTTACAATAGATGTTGCAAATCATAGAACTATGATTGAGCAATATAATGTTTTAAAAGAGGAGCTTTTAAAGTTTTCAGAAGAGCTTGCACAAAGAGATTTTGCAATAGTTTTGAGTAAAATAGATGCTTATTATGGTGAAGATTTACAAAAAGATATAGAGGAGTTTTTAAAAGCTTTAAATTTAGAAAGCTCAAGTAAAAATGAGTTTAAATTTGATAATAATTTACCATATTTTGTACAAGATTTAATCTTTTCAAAAAAAGATAGTAGTAAGCCATATTTTGTTTTACCAATCTCTTCCCTTGATAAAACAAATATTAATTCACTAAAATATGCACTTTACACTATGCTAGGAAAGTAGATGAAACGAATAGTTATAAAAGTTGGAACGGCTGTTTTAACACAAGATGATAATACGAAATTAGCATTAAATAGGATAGAGAATCTAGTAAAATTAATCTCAACATTAAAAAATGATAAAAAATTAGAGATTATCTTTGTTAGTTCAGGAGCTGTTGGGGCTGGTTATACTTTGTTGCAATTAGATAAAAAAGATTTAGTAAATAAACAAGCTTTAGCAGCAGTTGGTCAACCTGTATTAATAAAGACTTACCAAGAGCTTTTTTCACAATATAATATAGATATTGCTCAAATGTTATTTATAGCAGATGATTTTGATTCAAGAAAAAGATCTAAAAATGCAAAAAATGTTATGGAAAGGTTGCTTGTAAACAATATCTTACCAATTATAAATGAAAATGATATTATTTCGACAGAGGAGCTAATAGGAGACAACGACCAATTAGCAGCATATATAACTCACTATTTTAAAGCTGATATGTTAGTTATTTTAACAGATATTGATGGATATTATAATAAAAATCCACGAGAATTTCCTGATGCAGAACTTCAAAAAATAGTATCAACAATAAGTGAAGATGAGCTATTTAAAAAACCTAGTGCAAATTCTAAATTTGCAACAGGTGGAATAGTAACAAAACTAAAAGCAGCTGATTTCTTAATGCAAAAAGATATTCCTATGTATTTAACTAGCGGTTTTGATTTAACAAATGCTTATGAGTTTTTAGTAAATAAAAACCACAAAAGTGGAACGATTTTTAAAAAATAGGAGTTTTATATGAAAAAAAAGATTTTATTTATGGGAACTCCCTCTTATGCAACAGAGATTTTAAAAGAGCTTATATCAAATAAAAACTATGAAGTTGTAGCTATTTTTACTCAAGAGGATAAACCTGTTGGAAGAAAACAGATTTTAACACCACCACATATAAAACAATATTGTATAGAAAACTCTATTGATATTCCAATACTGCAACCTAAAAAGATAAAAGATAACCTTGTAGCATATATAACTATAAAAGAGTTAGAACCAGATTTTATTGTTGTTGCTGCCTATGGTCAGATTTTACCAAAAGAGATTTTATCTGTAGCCCCTTGTATCAATTTGCATGCTTCAATTTTACCAAATTATAGAGGAGCAAGTCCTATTCAAGAAGGAATTTTAAATGATGATAAGTATTTAGGAGTTACTTCTATGCTTATGGAAGAAGGACTTGATTGTGGTGATATATTAGGAGTTTCATATCTAAAAAATGAAAAAAATATGCTTGTTGATGAAGCTTTTACAAAGTTATCAATTTTAGCAACAAAGCTTACAATTATAACTTTAGATAATTTTGATAAATTAAAGCCAATAAAACAAAATAATTCAGAGGCAAGCTTTTGTAAAAAGATTAAAAAAGAGGATGGAGAAGTTGACTTTTCTAGTGCGAAAGAGCTATTTTTAAAATATAAAGCGTACTCTTTTTGGCCAACTGTTTTTTTGAAGTCAGAGCTTAAATTAAAAGATATAGAGCTTATAGATGACAACTCTTTAAATATTGCTGGAGAGATTTTGGATATTTCAAAAGATTATATTATTGTTGGTTGTGAACAGGGGAGATTAAAAATTAAAACTCTACAAGCTCCATCAAAAAGTTCTATAAATAGTGTTGAATATATAAGAGGACAAAGATTAAATATAGGAGAAATTTTAAATTAAATTAAGTTATATTTACTTTAGTTTAAAATCTTTTGTATATAATCCACATAAAATTTTTAATAGATAAGAAATAAAGGAAAAATGTTATGTCAAAAGAGATAGTTTTAGATGATTATGCTTTTTTAGTTAGTGAAACTGATGAAAAAGGGATAATTATCTTTGCAAATGATGACTTTTGCAAGATAGCTGGATATGGAATTGATGAATTAATAGGAAAACCTCATAATACTGTAAGGCATCCAGATATGCCAAAAAGTGCATTTAAAAGCTTATGGGAAACTGTAAAAAGTGGTAATATTTGGACTGGATATGTAAAGAATGCAACAAAAGATGGGAATTATTATTGGGTATATGCAACTGTCTATCCAACAATTACAAGTGAAGGAACAAAAGGTTACCTATCTTGTAGAAGAAAAGCAAGTGCCGAAGAGATAGCTTCTCATGAAATTTTATATGCAGAGCTAAAAAAGAGTGAAAAAGTAGCTTAAGATTTAAAATCTTAAGCTAAGTAAGAAACAAACATAGTAATTGTAAATAGACTTACAATTACTCCTAAAACTAAAGAGTTTATAGCAATTTTTTCATCTAAGCCACCTTTTATAGCTAAAACTGCAGCCATTGTCATAGGAGGCATTGCAACTTCTATTATTGTAACTTTTACCCAAGTTTCATCAATATTGTAGAAAAATTTAAATATAAAAAGTATAATAATTGGAACTATAATCATCTTTAAAACAACAGCAACACTTACTATATGTAATTTCGTAAATATATGTTTTAGCTCCAGTTTCATTCCTATTGCAATCATAGCAATTGGTACAAGAGTACTTCCTAAATTTGAAGTTGTATATAAAATATATTTTGGAACTTCAAAGTTTTTTGCAAATATTGTAATAAAAAAAACAATCATTGGTGGAAATAAAAATATGGATTTTGATATATTTAAAATAGAGTTTTTCCTTCCACTTCCCCATGTTATAATAATCATACCAACAGATACTAAAAGTAAAAATGAGCCAAAAATATCATAAATAACTCCATAAACAATAAAATCTTGACCATAGAAAGCATCAATATAAGAAAAACCTATAAAAGAGGTATTTCCAAAAGTTGCCATAATCATAAAAGTAGCAAGACTAACTCTAGATAGCTTCATTGCTTTTCCAATAATATATGATAAAAAAAGATTAAAAAATATTATTCCCATAAACATAAGAATAAGCCACAAAATTTTTGTATCTAAATTAAGTGGGTAAATTTTTGAAAAAACAATAGCTGGAAGTGAAAAATAAATTATAAAATCCACAAGAGCTTTTGAGTTATCTTGAAAAATGATTTTAAATAGATAACCAAAAAGCAGATAAATAGCTATTGGTAAAATAGGGTCTAACATAAACTCTCCTTTAGAAGTTTTGATTATAATTAATATAATCTTTTAAAAAAGTTATATATAATTTCAAAATGAAAATTATAAGATTATATGAAGTTGATTCAACACAAAAATATTTAAAAGAGTATGTAAGTAAAAATGATAAAGAACTCCCTTTGTGCGTGACAGCAAAGATACAAACATCAGGAGTTGGAAGTAGGGGTAATTCATGGGTTGGAACAGATGGAAACCTTTTTTTCTCTTTTGCTCTAAAAAAAGAGAATTTACCACAAGATTTGCCTCTTCAAAGTGCTAGTATATATTTTACTTTTATATTAAAAGAAATTTTAGAGAAAAAAGGGTCAAAACTATTTTTAAAATGGCCAAATGATTTCTATATAGAAGATAAAAAAATTGGTGGAGCAATAACTTCTATTTCTAAAGATATACTTTTTTGTGGAATAGGCTTAAATCTTTTTGAAGTAGATAGTAGTTTTGGTAAACTTGATATAAAACTAGATATAAATGAGGTATTAGAGTTATATTTTAAAGAAATTGAAAAAAAGACTTCATGGAAGCAAATTTTTAGTCTATTTAAGATAGAATTTATTCATTCTAAAAAGTTTCAAGCAACTATTGATAATGTCAAAGTTTCACTTGAGAAAGCTATTTTAAATAGCGATGGTTCTATACAAATTGAAAACAAAAAGGTATTTAGTTTAAGATGACAGAGATTATTTCAATAGCAAATCAAAAAGGTGGAGTAGGAAAAACTACAACCGCAGTAAATCTTAGTGCGGCTTTAGCACTAGATGGTAAAAAAGTGTTACTAATAGATGCAGACCCACAAGCAAATGCTACAACTTCTTTAGGATTCCATAGAGATACATATGAATATAATATTTATCATGTAATGCTAGGAACAAAAGACCTTTCAGAGATTATTTTAGATTCTGAAATAGAAAATTTAAAAGTTGCCCCTTCAAATATAGGTCTTGTAGGAATAGAAAAAGAGTTTTATAAAAATACTAAAGAGAGAGAGCTTGTACTAAAAAGAAAAATTGATACGGTTAAAGCTGATTATGATTATATAATTATTGACTCACCTCCTGCTTTAGGACCAATTACAATAAATACTTTGGGTGCTTCAACATCTGTTTTGATACCAATTCAGTGTGAATTTTTTGCATTAGAAGGTTTAGCTCAGCTTTTAAATACAATAAAACTTGTAAAACAGACTATAAATAAAAGTTTACAAATAAGAGGGTTTTTACCAACAATGTATTCATCTCAAAATAACCTTTCAAAGCAGGTTTTTGCTGATTTAGCACAACACTTTGAAAATAAACTATTTAAAATTGATGATGACTCATATGTTGTAATTCCAAGAAATATAAAATTAGCAGAGAGTCCTAGTTTTGGTAAGCCAATAATGCTTTATGATACATCATCAATTGGGACAAAAGCATATACAAACTTAGCAAAAGCGATTATTGGTTAAATTTTTTTAAGAGGAAAATAAAATGGCATTAGGAAGAGGATTAGGAGAACTTTTAGGTGAAGTTGAGACAGCATATGGTAAATCTGCTGGAAACTCAAATAGTGGAGTTAAGAAGATTGAAGTATCTTTGATTAAGCCAAATCCAAATCAGCCAAGAAAAATATTTGATGAAGAGAAACTTCAAGAGTTAAGTCTATCTATAAAAGAGCATGGACTTTTACAGCCAATCGTTGTTGTTGAAGATGAAGATGGAACTTATACTTTAATTGCAGGTGAGAGAAGATTAAGAGCCCACAAATTGGCGGAACTAGAAGAGATTAAAGCCATTATTGTTAGTGAAGATGAGTTTAGATTAAGAGAACTTGCATTAATAGAAAATATTCAAAGAGATGATTTAAATGTGATAGAGTTAGCTTTTTGCTATGCACAGCTTTTAAATGAGCATAATATTACTCATGAAGAGTTATCAAAAAAAGTTTTCAAAAGTAGAACTTCTATTACAAATACTTTAAGATTATTACAATTAAGCTCTTATGTGCAACAGTTTTTAGCCACAGATAAACTTAGTGCTGGTCATGCAAAAGTTATGATAGGTTTAAGTAATGATGAACAAAAAATGGTTTGTGATACGATTATTGGTCAAAAACTTTCTGTACGTGAAGCAGAACAGTTAATTAAAGATTTAAAAGATAAAGATGCACCAAAAAGAAAAAAAGAGAAATTTGTAAATAGTTATAATATTAATAATCTAAAATCATTTGTAGAATTTTTAAAAAATGATAAAATAAAAGCTAAAATAGATAAAAATTCAATTAAAATTGAATTTAACTCTCAAGAAGATATAGAGAAGATAAGTAGTTACTTTAAGATACAATAAAATAAAATTCTTTTCATTCCTTTTAATTTTTAATATAAATTTATAGATAAATTTGATACACTTTAAACGTTTTAGTTAAACTAAACTGTAAAAATATGGAGGAATGAATGTTAGACATAAGTCCTGTACTATTGCTTAGTTCTGGTATCATCTTTCTTTTAGTGGTTGCTAGACTAAACAGTTGTCTTTTTAAGCCTATACTTCAACATATGGATGAAAGATCTGCTCAAATCAAAAAAGATTTAGAAGATTCAAAATCAAATAGTGCTGATGTAGATGGTTTTTTAGCGGAAGCAAATGAGTTGATTTCAAAAGCTAAAAGAGAGGCAGCTGCTATTAGAGAGCAAGCTTATAAGGAAGCAAAAGATAGTGCTGATGTTAAACTTGCAAGTGCTAAATTAAATTTAGAAGCAAAATCTGCTGAATTTGCTAAGAGTTTACAAGAAGAGACAAAAGCATTAAAATCCTCTTTACTGTCATCAATGCCACAATTTAACGAAAGCTTAAAATCTAAGCTTAGTTCAATATAGGAAGTGATAATGAAAAGAGTACTATTACTATTAGCTATGGCTATGGTTCCAGTTGCATTATTTGCAAGTGAAGGTGCGGAAACGAACTATGATATAGTTCAAAGAACCGTTAATTTTATTATATTTGCTGCAATTTTATGGTATTTACTTGCTGATAAAATCAAAGCATTTTTTGCTAATAGAACTTTGGGAATTCAATCTGAACTAGATAAGGTTCAAGAGAGTCTAAAAGCTTCTAAAGATAGAGTTTCTGAAGCTCAAAAAAAATTAGATGATGCAAAAAAGATTTCTGCTGAAATTATTGAAAGTGCAAAATCTGATATAGAAAATATTAAACAAAAAGTTTCAACATCTATTGATACTGATATCGCAAATTTAAGTAAAAATTTAGATGAAATGATAAAAGTTGAAATTTCTAAAGCTAAAAAGCAAGTTGTTGCTGAGATACTTGATGAGCTATTAAATTCAGAAAATATTAAACTATCTCAAGATGAGTTAGTAAATATTGTTCTTAAAAGGGTGGCTTAATGAAAGATTTAATAGCAAAAAGATATGTAAAAGCTTTGGTTGATGGAAGAGATTTGAGTAGTGTAACTTTGATTTCTGAGAAATTAAGTGAAGTTTCAAAAGCTTTTTCAAGTGATAAATTTAACTCTATTTTGGCATCTTCTGATATAAATGAAGTTGAAAAAACAAAGTTTGTTTTATCTATTATAGATAATGCAGATAAAAGTTTAGAAAACTTTATAAATTTACTTGGTGAAAAAAGAAGATTAGATATTATCCCTCAAGTAGCTTTTGAGTTAAAAACTCAAATTGCAAAGATGAATAGTAGTTATGTTGGAACAGTTTATACAAATAAAGAGTTATCAAAAAACTATATATCTTCGATAGAAGAACAATTTAGTAAAAAATTTAATGTAAAACTTTCATTGTCACAAAATGTGTGCGATTATGATGGTATTAAAGTTGATATAGATGGACTAGGTGTTGAAATATCTTTTTCTAAAGATAGATTAAAAACTCAGTTAATTAATCATATTTTAAAAGCAGTTTAGAACTTAATAAAGGAGAAATTTGAATGGGTGCAAAAATTCAAGCAGATGAAATCAGTTCGATTATTAAAGAGAGAATTGATAACTTTGAATTAAATGTAGATGTAAACGAAACTGGTAAGATTATATCTTATGCAGATGGTATTGCACAGGTTTACGGTCTTAAAAATGTTATGGCTGGTGAGATGGTTGAGTTTGAGAATGGCGAAAAAGGTATGGCTGCAAACTTAGAAGAGTCTTCAGTTGGTATCGTTGTTCTTGGAAAAGGTACAGGTCTTAGAGAAGGTACTTCTTGTAAAAGACTAGGTGAGCTTCTTGAAGTTCCTGTAGGTGAAGCATTAGTTGGAAGAGTTGTAAATGCTCTTGGTGAACCAATTGATGGTAAAGGTGCAATTGCTTCTACAGAAAAAAGATATGTTGAAGAGAAAGCTCCTGGAATTATGTCTAGAAAATCTGTTCATGAACCACTACAAACTGGTATTAAAGCTATTGATGCATTAGTTCCAATTGGAAGAGGGCAAAGAGAGCTTATTATTGGTGATAGACAAACTGGTAAAACTACAGTTGCTATTGATACAATTTTAAACCAAAAAGGTGAGAATGTAATTTGTATTTATGTTGCAATTGGTCAAAAATCATCTTCAGTTGCTTCAGTTGTAAGAACACTTGAAGAAGCAGGAGCTATGGATTATACAATTGTTGTAAATGCATCAGCAGCTGATTCAGCAACATTACAATTTTTAGCACCATATACAGGTGTTACAATTGGTGAGTTCTTTAGAGATAATGGAAAACATGCTCTTATTATTTATGATGATTTATCAAAACATGCAGTTGCATATAGAGAGATGTCATTAATTTTAAGAAGACCTCCAGGAAGAGAAGCATACCCAGGAGACGTATTTTATCTACACTCAAGATTACTTGAAAGAGCTGCTAAAATGAGTGATGAAAAAGGTGCTGGATCAATGACTGCACTACCTATTATTGAAACTCAAGCTGGAGACGTTGCTGCATATATTCCAACAAACGTAATTTCAATTACAGATGGACAAATATTCCTAGAAACAAACCTATTTAACTCAGGAATTAGACCTGCTATTAATGTTGGTTTATCAGTTTCAAGGGTTGGTGGAGCTGCTCAAATTAAAGCTACAAAACAAGTTGCTGGTACATTAAAACTTTCTCTTGCTCAATATAGAGAGCTTGAAGCCTTTGCACAGTTTGCATCAGATTTAGATGAAGCAACAAGAAGAGAGTTAGAGCTTGGGCAAAGAATGGTTGAAGTATTAAAACAAGGTGTTAACAAACCACTAGTTATTGAAAAACAAGTTGTAATTATTTATGCTGGTACTAAAGGGTACTTAAATGATGTTGCTGTTAAAGATGTTGTTAGATTTGAAAATGAGTTACATTCATTTATTGAGCAAAAATATTCAAATATTTTAGATGCAATTAAGTCAAGTCAAAAAATTGATGATAATACAGAAACACAATTAAAAGCTGCATTAGAAGAGTTCAAAACTGTATTTAATGCAAACTAAGGACTAGTCTATGGCTAACTTAAAAGAGATAAAATTAAAAATAAGTAGTGTTAAAAATACAGAAAAAACTACAAAAGCTATGAAGCTTGTTTCTTCTGCAAAACTTACAAGAACTAGACAATTGTCTGAGCAATCAAGAAGTTATGCACACAAGATAAATGAGGTTTTATCTGATATTGCAACACGAGTTAGCAAAGTTCAAGATGATGGAAATATTGGTAGAGCATTTGTACAAAATTCAACTCCAAAAACAGTTGATATCGTTTTTGTAACTGCCGATAAAGGACTTTGCGGTGGTTTTAATGTGGCAACAATTAAAACTGTTGGTAAGTTAATAAATGAATATGAAGCAAAAGGTGCAAAAGTAAGATTAAGAGCTGCTGGGAAAAAAGGAGTTGAATTCTTCTCTTTTCAAGGTAAAACATTAGAACAAAAAACTATTGAATTATCATCAGCTCCAACTTATGAGAAAGCATCTGACTTTATAAAAGTCGCTGTAGAAGATTTCAAAAATGAACTTACTGATAAAGTAATAATTGTATATAATGGTTTTTTAAATATGCTAACTCAAGAAATTAGAGTAAAAGAGATATTGCCAGTTGGTTTAGAAAAAGTTGAAATAAAAGAGACTACTTCTATGCTAAATATTGAACCAGATGATGATGATGAAGTTTTAAAAGAACTTACTGATAAATATATTGATTTTAATATGTATTATGCATTAATTGACTCTTTAGCTGCAGAACATAGTGCAAGAATGCAGGCTATGGAAGCTGCAAGTAAAAATGCAAAAGAGAAGGTTAATAGTTTAACAGTTGAGTATAATAAAGCAAGACAAGCTGCAATTACAACAGAGCTGATAGAGATTATCAGTGGTGTTGAAGCATTAAAATAATTTAATAAGGAGAAGACCTAAATGAAAGGTAAAATTATTCAGGTAATGGGCCCTGTTGTTGACGTAGAGTTCGACGGGTATTTACCAGAGATTAATGAAGCTATCGACGTTCCAGTTGAGGCTGGAAAAGACAGGTTAGTATTAGAAGTAGCTGCTCATATTGGTGATAGTAGAGTAAGAACTATTGCTATGGATATGACAGATGGATTAACAAGAGGTCAAGAGTGTATAGCTACTGGTGGACCTATTAAAGTTCCAGTTGGTGAAGCAGTACTTGGAAGAATTTTTAATGTTATTGGTGATCCAGTTGATGAAGGTGCAGCAATTCCAGCAGATGTTGAAAGATGGTCTATTCATAGATCAGCTCCTGAATTTGAAGAGCAATCAACAAAAACAGAGATGTTTGAAACAGGTATTAAAGTAGTTGACCTTTTAGCACCATATTCAAAAGGTGGTAAAGTAGGATTATTTGGTGGAGCTGGAGTTGGTAAAACAGTTATTATTATGGAATTAATCCATAATGTTGCATTTAAACACTCTGGATATTCTGTATTTGCAGGAGTTGGAGAAAGAACAAGAGAAGGAAATGACCTTTACCATGAGATGAAAGACTCAAACGTTCTTGATAAAGTTGCACTGTGCTATGGACAAATGAGTGAACCACCAGGTGCTAGAAATAGAATTGCTTTAACAGGACTTACAATGGCTGAGTACTTTAGAGATGAAAAAGGACTTGATGTTCTTATGTTCGTTGATAATATCTTTAGATTTGCTCAATCAGGTTCTGAGATGTCGGCACTTTTAGGAAGAATTCCTTCAGCTGTTGGATACCAACCAACACTTGCAAGTGAAATGGGTAAATTACAAGAGAGAATTACATCTACTTCTAAAGGTTCTATTACTTCAGTTCAAGCTGTTTATGTTCCAGCGGATGACTTAACGGATCCAGCACCAGCTTCTGTTTTTGCTCACCTTGATGCAACAACAGTTTTAAATAGAAAAATTGCAGAAAAAGGTATCTACCCAGCAGTTGATCCACTAGATTCTACTTCAAGAATTTTAAGTGCTGATATTATTGGATTAGAGCATTATAGTACTGCAAGAGGTGTTCAATCTGTTCTTCAAAAATATAAAGATTTACAAGATATTATTGCAATTCTTGGTATGGATGAGTTATCAGAAGCTGATAAACTTGTAGTTGCACGTGCAAGAAAAATCGAAAGATTCTTATCTCAACCATTCTTCGTTGCTGAAGTATTTACAGGAAGTCCTGGGAAATATGTTGAGCTAAAAGATACAATTGCAGGTTTCCAAGGAATTTTAGATGGTAAATATGACCATGTTCCTGAAATGGCATTCTATATGGTTGGTGGAATAGATGAAGTTCTTGCAAAAGCTGAGAAAATGAAATAAACCATAAAGGGTTACAGTATGGATACAATTAAATTATCAATAGTTACTCCAACGGGTAGCATATTTAATGGTGATGTAAAGACTGTAACTCTCCCTGGAAAAGAGGGAGAGTTTGGTGTTTTACCTGGACACTCATCATTAGTATCAACTCTTAGTGTTGGTGTAATTGTTATTGAAAAAATCGATTCTACAGAAGCAGTCGCTATTAACTGGGGACATGTTAAAGTAGATGAAAAATCAGTTGATGTATTAGTTGATGGAGCTATTGCATTAACAGGAGGAAAAGATTCAGAGATTTCAAAAAATATTGAAGCAGCAAAAGAGTTAGTAAATTCAGTTAAAGATTCAAAAGTATCAATGGCTGCAGTTGAAGCAAAAATTAACTCATTCGCATAAAAATATATGATTTCTACATTACTAAATTATTTGGCAAATAGTAGCGCTATAACTTATATAGTTTTAGCGTTATTGTCAGTTTATACGATAGTTGTTTTTTGGATATTCTTTTATAGAAATAGTGCATTAAACCGTTTAATAGCAAATGAAAAAAGATCTTTAGAGATTTTAACAACAAGTCAATCTAAATTTTCCCCACTTTCTCTTTTAAATCAGTGTTCAAATGGTGTTGCTTCAAAAGAGATTTTACATGCTTGTGAAATAAATATTATTAAAGAAGCAAGTGTTGGTGTTTCTTGGCTTGCTATTATATCTTCAACATCTCCATTTATTGGACTTTTTGGAACAGTTATTGGAATATTAGAGTCATTTGCAAAATTTGCAAATCAATCAAAAGTTGCATTTTCTATCATAGCTCCAGCAATCAGTGAAGCTCTTGTAGCAACAGCAGCTGGTATATTTGTTGCAATATTTGCTTATACTTTCCATCAAATTATTTCAAGAAAAATATATGAGCTAAATATTTATTTAAAAGCTCAAGCAGAAATAATAGTAGCTAAAGGGTAAAAATTGTTTGATTTTAATCAAAAACCAGATTTAAATATTACTCCTTTAGTTGATATTATGCTTGTTCTTCTTGCAATTTTAATGGTAACAGCTCCAGTTATTGAGTTTGAAGAACCTATAAATCTTCCAACAGGAAGTAAATCTCAACAATCTCAAGATGTAGCTAAAATTGACATTATTATTACAAAAGATAGAAATGTTACTTTAAATAAAAGTAAGGTTGAAATATCAAATTTTGCAGATAGCTTTTTACTTTTCTCAAAAGGTAAAGATCAAAATACTCCAATACATATAAGAGCCGATAAGAGCTTAAAATATGATGATATTATATATGTTCTAAAATCAGTTAAAGAAGCTGGTTTCTTCAAAGTTGCTTTAGTAACAGATGGGTAAAAATGCAAAATAATTCTTCATTTATTATTTCAGGTATTGTTGCATTTTTTATCTATTTTTCAATATGTTTTTTAGTTATGTTTTATATATTCTCACCAACAAAAGAGAGTGTAAATATAACTCCTAACTCTACAACAATAGAACTTGATATGATTGAAGAGATAGCAGAAAAAAAGATGGTTGAAAGAAAAACAGAAAAGATTATAAAAGAAGAGGTTGTTGAAAAATCAACATCAGCTTCAAATGAAAAAAAACCAGATCTAAAATCTTTATTTGCAAATGTTAAAGAGACATCAAATAAAGTTATAAAAGAAGAGGTTAATAATGTTGAAAAATCTATTGACCCAAAAAGATTTAAGTCAAAATTTGAGAAAGAGAAAAAATCATCAAATATAAAAATTGATAAATTATTAGAAGATGAGAAAACTGCAACAGATTCAAAGCTTAAAAGCTCTGCAAAGGGAGATAAAAGTGATGATTATGCAAGTAAAATTTATGAAATTTTACAAGCAGGAGCTCCAATATCTCAAGATACAAAAGTTTTAGCAAAAGTAATAATCATAGTTGATGAAAATGGAAAATTTGATTATAAAATACAA
Source organism: Aliarcobacter trophiarum LMG 25534 (assembly GCF_003355515.1). Lineage (NCBI taxonomy): Bacteria > Pseudomonadati > Campylobacterota > Epsilonproteobacteria > Campylobacterales > Arcobacteraceae > Aliarcobacter > Aliarcobacter trophiarum. Next base: position 381,923 of record NZ_CP031367.1, read on the forward strand.
AAAACATCTAGTGATGAGGGTTACAATGAGGCTCTAAAATCATATTTAGATACTCAAAGAGGAGTTCCGTATCCTATTCCACCAAATGGAAAAGGTGTTAGATATTCAGTTGATTTTAAATTTGAAGGATAAAAAATGAAAAAAATATTTTTGTTAATATCTATATTTATTAGTTCTGTTTTTGCAGAAGTTGATGGACACTTAGATATTGTGAAAAAAGGTATGGTTTTACCAAAAATTGGTATTTCTATTGCTAGTGATAGTTTAGAAAGAGATACTTTAAGTAAGATAAAAAAAGCACTTACAGATGATTTTAATGTAAGTGGGCATTTTGAAGTTGCAAATATTTCATCTGTATCAGCTTATGATAGTTTACCAGATATTTTAGGTTTATCTAATCAAGGTGTAAATCTGTTTGTAAACCTTTCAGCAAAAAAAGATACAAATGGTAATTATACTTTAATGACAAAGTTATATGATATAAATTCAAGAGCATTGGTTTTAGAAAAAAATTATACAACTTCACTTGAAGAGAGATTTGTATTTTTAGCTCATAAAGCGGCAATTTCTATAAATGATCATTTTAAAGCTCCTAGTATCTCTTGGATGGATAGATTTGTAGTGTTTTCAGTTTATGAGGCTTCAGGAAAAGCAGATATTATGATAGGAGATTATACTTTAACTTATAAAAAAAGAGTTGTAAGTGGTGGTCTTAATATCTTTCCTAAATGGGCAGATAAAGAGCAAAAAACTATCTATTATACATCATACAACTATAAAAAACCAACTTTAGTTAAATTAAATATTTATAATAGAAGCAAAGATGTTATCATGGATTCAGATGGAATGTTAGCTTGTTCAGATGTAAATGCTGATGGAACTAAACTTTTAATAACTGCATCACCAACAGGGCAGCCAGATATATTCTTATATGATACAAGAACAAGAGCAAAAAAACAGATAACAACTTATAGTGGAATTGATGTTGGTGGACAATTTGTTGAAAATGATAGCAAAATTGTATTTGTATCTGATAGATTAGGAAACCCAAATATTTTTGCTCAAACTATTGGTTCAAGTGGTGTTGAGAGATTAGTTTTCCATAGCAACAATAATTCATCTGTTACTTCAAGTGGAAATAATGTGATTTTTAGTAGTAAAGATGCAAGTAATGAGTTAGGGAAAAGCTTTAATTTATATCTGATTTCTACAAAATCAGATAGCTTAAAAAGATTAACTTCAAGTGGAATAAATCAGTTTCCAAAGTTCTCAACTGATGGACAAAGTGTACTATTTTTGAAAACAGATGGTACGAGCTCTATAGGAATTATAAGATTAGAACATAATAAGTCTTTTCTATTCCCACTTACAGGGAAAAGAATTCAATCTATAGATTGGTAAAATTGTAATTTTAGAGCTTTTAGCTCTAAAATAAAAAAAGATAGTTTCTACTGAAAATATCTTAAAAATTATAAAAAATATAAACAACAATTAAGTTTCACTTTAGTAATATTCTGTGAAAATTTTATTTTAAGGAAAAATAATGAAAAAGTTAGGTCTTTATTCTGTTTTAGTTTCAGCTTTACTATTTACTACAGGTTGTAGTGAAAAAAATGCTGATGTAAATGATGTTGTTGCTCCATCTACTGCTCCTGTTGAAGCAGCTATTCAAGATGGTACTCTTTTAGAGAGAGCTGGAAATGGAAACTATTATATGATTAATGGTCAAAGAGTTTTAATTGAGCATGTTTATTTTGATTTTGACAAATACAATTTAACACCTGCAAATAAAGACAAGGCTGTAAGTAACTCTTCTAAACTTTCACAAGTTTCTTCTGATACTACAATTAAAGTATTTGGAAACACTGACGAATGGGGAAGTGATGAGTATAACTATGCATTAGGTTTAAAAAGAGCAAACTCTGTTAAAGATGTTTTAGTAGCAAATGGTGTTACAACTAACGTTACAATGGTATCTTTAGGTGAAAGCAATCCAGTTTGTACTGAAAAAACTAAAGAGTGCTGGGCACAAAACAGAAGAGTTGAGCACGAATTAGAAAAATAATTTTTATGAAAAAAATTATACCTTTATTATTCGTAATAACTTCATTAACCGTAGCCGAAGAGGTTTCGGTTTATGGAGCTTCTAACCAAGATAGTTCTTATGGATTATCTGCATCTGAAAAACACATACTAAAAAATCAATCAAATATAAGTAATTTATCTTCTAAACTTGAAGAGATTAATAGTTTAGTAAAATCTATTAATGGAAGATTAGAAGGCTTAGAGTCTACATATGAAGGTGATTCAAGAAAATTGAATGATTTATCTTTAAAATTAAATCAATCTTCAGATTTAGCTTCTAATGAGGCAGTTTCAAATGCTAGTCAATCAGATTTAAATAGTTTAAAAGCTGCTCTTTCAAAATTAACAACAATGGTTAATAAAATAAATTCAGAATATGTATCTTCTACTGAGTTAGAAAAAAATATGCAACAATTTGTTACTAGAGAAGAGTTTGAAGCTGTTAAAAAGGCTATGGGTATTAAAACACCACAAGGTTCTTCTAAAACAATAGTTGAGACAAAAGAGAAAGCAGTTGATACTTCTTCAAGCTCTAATGAGCTAAAAACAGCGGAAGATAGAGCAAAATTTATGGTTGAAGCAAAAAAAGATTATGATTCAAAAATATACAATAGTGCCATTCCAAAGTTTGAGAAACTAGTTGAAATAAACTATAAACCTGCTGAAAACAACTACTATTTAGGTGATATGTGGTTTAAAAGAAAAAAGTATGATCAAGCTATTGTTTATTATAAAAAATCAGCAATGCTAAATGATAAAGCTTCTTATATGCCAACACTACTACTAAATAGTGGAATATCATTTGAAAATACAAAAGATAAAGATAATGCTAGAAACTTCTATAGTACGTTGATAGAACTTTATCCAAATAGCCAGGAAGCTAAAGTGGCTAAAACAAATTTAAATAAATTATAAAAGGAATTAAAATGTCAAATAAAGTAATTGGAATAGAGTATACATTAAAAGATGCAAAAACAGGAGAGCAGCTTGATACAAATGTTGGACAAGCTCCACTAGAGTTTGTTTCTGGAAAAGGTCAAATAATAAAAGGACTAGAAGACAAACTTGTAACTATGTCTGCAAATGAAGAGGCTGATGTTTTAGTTGAAGCTAAAGATGGTTATGGAGAGTATAATCAAGAGGCTATTCAAACTCTTCCAAAAGAGCAATTTGCAGGAATTGAACTTGTTGAGGGTATGAGTTTATATGGTCAAGGTGAGCATGGTGAAACTATTCAAGTTGTTGTAAAATCTTTTGATGATGCAAATGTAACGATAGATTATAATCACCCAATGGCTGGAAAAACTCTAATGTTTACAGTTGCAATTTTAAGTTTAAGAGATGCAACTGAGGAAGAGGTTCAGTCTGGAGTTGTAGGTGGGTTTGCTGCTATGGGTGGTGGATGTTGTGGTTCATCATCAGGTGGTGGACATGGTGGTTGTGGATGTGCAAGTGGAAACGATGAGCATGATCATGACCACGGACATAGCCATGGTGGTGGATGTGGAACTGGTGGTGGACACGGTGGATGTGGTTGTCACTAAGTTATTTACATTAAATAATAAAGATATATAATTTTGCCCAAGTGTAGAGATACATTTGGGCAATTTAATTTTAAATAAAAGGTTAAGTATGAAAAAAGTAGCTTTTATATTCCCAGGACAAGGAAGTCAAGCAGTAGGAATGGGGAAAGATTTTTTTCTTAATAGTGATATTGCAAAAGATATGATAAAAAAAGCCAGTGAAAGATTAAATATAGATTTTGAAAAACTTCTATTTGAAGAGAATGATAATCTAGGAAAAACTGAGTTTACACAACCAGCTATTTTACTTGTAAGCTGCATTGCTCTTGAAGTTTTTAAAAGTAAGTGTGATATTAAGCCAGAGTTCGTTTTAGGGCACTCTTTAGGAGAGTTTTCAGCTTTAGTTGCTGCTGGAGCAATAAACTATTTAGATGCTATAGAGCTAGTTAATAAAAGAGGAACTTTTATGAATGAGGCTTGTAGTGGAGCAGGTGCTGGTATGATGGCACTTGTTGGAATTGATGATACTAAAGTTGAAACTATTTGTGAAGATGAGAGAAAAAAAGGTTTAAAAGTTTGGGCAGCAAACTACAATATGGATGGTCAACTAGTATTAGCAGGTCTTAAAGCAGATTTAGAAAAACTAGTTGATACTTTTAAGAGTGCTGGAGCAAAAAGAGCATTAGTTCTTGATATGAGTGTTGCATCTCACTGTGAACTTCTTGATAGCGCAGTTGAAAATTTAAAACCGTACTTAATAGAGTTTTTAGAAGAAAAATTTTCAAATGTAATTTCAAATGTGAGTACTGAAATATATAGTACAAAAGATGAAGCAGTTGACCTTTTATCTTCACAACTTATAAAACCTGTAAAATATAAACAATCAATAAATGCTCACGATAGTAAAGTTGATTTATATATAGAATTTGGACAAGGTGCAGTTTTAAAAGGTTTAAATAGAAAAATCACAGATAAGCCAACTTTAAATGTAAATGATATGAAAACTTTAGAAGAAACAATTGAGGCTTTAAATGAATAAATTAGCAATTATGGGAGCTATGCAAGAAGAGATAGACCCCCTTTTAGAGTTTTTTAAAGATTACAAAACTATTGAATATGCAGATAATAAGTATTATGAGGTGAACTACAAAGGATTAGATATTGTAATAGCACACTCAAAAATAGGAAAAGTATTTGCTTCATTAACTGCTTCTACTCTTATTCAAAAATTCTCTTGTGACACTCTACTTTTCTCAGGTGTTGCAGGAGCTATAAATTCAAAATTAAACATTGGAGATTTAATAGTTGCAACAAAACTTTGCCAACATGATTTAGATATTACAGCTTTTGGACATCCAAATGGATATGTTCCAGGAGGAAAAGTTTTTATAGATAGTTCAAAAGAACTTTTAGAAGTTGCAAAAAAAGTGGCAAAGAATGAAAATTTAAAAGTAATAGAGGGAGTTATCGCAACTGGGGATCAGTTTGTTCACTCAAATGAGAGAAAAGAGTTTATAGAAAAAACTTTTAAAGCAGATGCTTTAGAGATGGAAGGAGCCAGTGTTGCAGTGATTTGTGATGCTTTAGATGTTCCTTTTTTTATTTTAAGAGCAATAAGTGATAGTGCGAATGGTGAAGCAAACTTTGATTTTGATGAGTTCTTAAATAGTAGTGCAAAAATATCTAGCAATTACTTGGTAAAAATCGTGGAGGAAGTTATAAAAAGGTAGTTTAATACTACTTTGTGAATGATTATTCTATAATAATTTAAAATTTTTTAAAGGATTAAAATGGATAATTTATTTAGAATTGAATATGATTTTTTAGGCGAAATGCAGATAGAAAATGATAAATATTATGGTATTCAAACTTTAAGAGCAAAAGAAAACTTTAATATTACAACTATTGGAATAAATCTTTTTCCAAACTTTATAAACTCACTTGCAAAAGTAAAAAAAGCTTGTGCATTAACAAATTTTGAATTGGGAGATTTAACTGAAACTCAAAAGAATGCTATTGTTGAAGCTTGTGATAGAATAATTTCTGGAGAGTTTCATGACCAATTTATAGTTGACCCAATTCAAGGTGGAGCTGGAACTTCAACAAATATGAATGCAAATGAGGTAATAGCAAATATTGCTTTAGAGATTTTGGGCGAAAAAAAAGGTACATATAATATTATTCATCCAAATAATCATGTAAATATGAGCCAATCTACAAATGATGCTTATCCAACAGCTATTAAAATCACACTTTATGAACTAATTTTTAAACTACAAGATAGTTTAAAAATTTTAAGAGATGCTTTTTATGGGAAAGCAGTAGAGTTTAAAGATATTTTAAAAATGGGGCGAACTCAACTTCAAGATGCAGTTCCTATGACTTTGGGGCAAGAGTTCAAAACTTATGCAACAATGATAGATGATGATATTTTAAGATTAGCAAAAGCACAAAATACTTTAAAAGAGGTAAACCTAGGAGCAACTGCTATAGGAACTGGAATAAATACAAAACCAGAGTATCAAGAGCTTGTAATAAAAAACTTAAGACTAGTAACTGGAACAGATTATTATATGGCAAATGATATGATAGAAGCAACTCAAGATACTAGTACTTTTGTTCAAATATCTGGAAGATTTAAATCAATTGCTATAAAAGTTTCAAAAATTTGTAATGATTTAAGGCTTTTAAGTAGTGGACCAAGAGCTGGATTAAATGAGATTAATCTTCCACCAATGCAACCAGGAAGTTCAATAATGCCAGGGAAAGTAAATCCAGTTATGCCAGAAGTTGTAAATCAAGTTGCATTTGATGTAATTGGTGCTGATGTTACAATCTCAATGGCAAGTGAACATGGGCAACTTCAACTAAATGTTTTTGAACCAATTATTGCTTATAAACTATTTATCTCTATAAATATGATGAGAAGAGCTTTTGAAAGTTTAGCTGAAAAATGTATCAAAGGAATAACTGCAAACCCTGAAATTTGTATGAATAATGTTTTAAACTCTGCAACTTTAGTAACTTCTTTAAACCCAATTTTGGGATATGAGAAGAGTTCAGCTGTTGCAAAAGAGGCACTAAAAACTGGAAAAAGAGTTTATGATATTTTATTAGAGCAAAAACTTTTTACTGAAAAAGAGCTAGAAGAGTTGTTGCAACCAAAGAATATGGTTCATAACTATGACAAAATCTAAAATAACAGTTATAAATACAGGAGGTACTTTTAATAAAAGGTACAATCCTTTAAGTGGAGAACTTGAAGTGCCAAAAGATGCTTTGGCACTTCAAGAGATAATAAACTATTCATATAATATTGAGTTTGAACTTATAAATATAATCTCTAAAGATAGTTTAGAGATGAATAATTTTGATAGAAATTTGATAGTACAACATATACAAAATTGTAAAAATGAAAATATTATTATAGTTCATGGTACAGATACTATGGATTTAACAGCATCTTTTATAGATGAAAAGATAGAAGATAAAACTATAATACTAACAGGTTCTATGCTTCCTATGTCTATAAACAAAGTTGAAGCTACTTTAAACTTTTCACAGGCTATTGGTTTTTTTAATGCAAGTCCTAAAAGTGGTCTATATATCTCAATGCATGGAAGTGTAAAAAACTATAAAAAACTTAAAAAAAATAGAGAGTTAGGGCAGTTTTTAGAAATATAAATTTAAAAAATAAGAACTCCTTCTCTTTTAGTATTTAAATATCAAAAAATTCTCCATCAACATATAACCAAATACTATTCTTTTTTAAAAATCTACTTTTTTCAATAAATGAGATATCTTTTTTATTTTGAAATAAATGTGCTTTAAATTTCACAAAACTTTCAACTTCTCCATCTATAAAATCCAAAATTTCAAGTTTATTGAAATTTGTATTTTTACAAAAGAATTTAATGTCATTTTCCCAAGATAAGGTATCTAAAGTGAAATCAGAGTTGTTTTTATCTGTTGTTTTTATAATATAATCACTTCTAAAAAAGGCAAAAGCACTAAATCTTGATTTCATAAGCTCTAAAGCAGTTGCTGGACTTTTTATCTCGTCATGAAAAACTTTACAACATTTTTTATACTTTATTAAACTTCCACAAGGGCAAAGAGAGTTTACACTAAATTTCAAAACATTCCTTTATATTAAAATATTTAAACTAAACTACATAAAATTATTAAAGTTTTAATTTTAAAAGAAATTTACCTCTTTTTAGATAAAATCCATATTCAAAAATAAAAAATAAGATAAAAAAGGATAAAAGCTATGGCTTTATATACATGTGGACATATTATTCCAGATTCAGACTCTGTTTGTTCAGCTATCTCTTTAGCATATTTACTAAATAAAATTGGTCGTTCTGCGACTCCTGCTAGACAAGGTGAGTTAAATCCAGAGACAAAATTTATTTTAGATAAGTTTGGTTTTGAAGCACCAATTCTTAAAACATCTTTTGAAGGTGATGAATTATTTATTACAGATTATTCAGATTTAGCACAAGCTCCAAATGATATGGATAAAACAACAGTTGTAGGAATTGTTGATCATCATAAGCTTGGAGACATTACAACTTCAGCACCTTTAGAGTGTTGGATAAGACCTGTTGGTTGTACAAATACAATTGTAAAAGAGATGTATGATTATCATAAAGTCGAAATTCCAGCAAATATTGCAGCTATTATGATGTGTGCGATTTTATCAGATACAGTTATTTTCAAATCTCCAACATGTACTCCACTTGATATTCAAGTAGTAAGAGAACTATCACAAATTTGTGGTATTGAAGATTTTGGAGCTTTAGGTATGGAGATGTTTAAAGTAAAATCACAAGTTTTAGGAACTCCTATAAGAGAGCTTGTTTTAAGAGATTATAAAAATTTTGATATGCATGGAAAAAAAGTTGGAGTAGGGCAACTTGAAGTTGTTGATGGTTCAGTTTTTGATAGTGTAAAAGCTGATTTAATGGCAGATATACAAAAAGTTAAAGATGAACAAAACTTGCATACAGTTGCACTGCTTTTAACTGATATTATGAAAGAAGGAAGTGAAGTTTTAGTTGTTTCTGATGATACAACTATTTTTGAAAAAGCATTCTCTTGTAAGCTAGATAATGGAAAAGTTTGGTTAGATGGATGTTTAAGTAGAAAAAAACAGATTATTCCTTTCTTAGAACCTGCATTTGCTTAAGATATAAAAGCTTAAAAGCTTTTATATCTTACTTTCTTTAGGAGATAAAATGAAAAAACATTTAATAGAGTTTTTAAAAGATATGGGAATAGAGCCAACATTTTTGGCTATGAGTATTTCTATACTACTTATAATAGTTTTTGTTTCAATATTAATTCATCTATTTTTACATAAAATTATTTTGAGAGCTATAAAAAAAATTGATTCAAAAAAGAAAAATATTATAACTAGAGCTTTACTTGAAGAGAGTCTATTTCAAAGATTAGCTTTGGTTTTTCAAGGTTTAGTTGTATATTGGCAATCAACAATATGGATAGAAAAAGGTGTAATATATGAGACACTTTTAACAATATCATTGGTTTGGATATCTATATTTGGACTTTTAGCTATATATTCTATTATTGATAAAACTTTTAAAACACTTCATACTGCAACAGATGTACAATTTTTTGCTATGAGAACAATTATTCAAAGTATCAAATTGATTTTTGGAATAATCTGTTTTATTTATATAGTAGCAATTTTAGCAGATAAATCTCCTGTTGCCATTTTAAGTGGACTTGGAGCTATGTCTGCTGTTTTAATGTTGGTATTTAAAGATACAATACTTGGATTTACAGCAGGATTACAGTTATCAACTAATAAGATGGTTCAAATTGGAGATTGGATTGAGATGCCAAAATATGGTGCAGATGGAGATGTTATAGATATTGGCTTAAATGTTGTAAAGGTTAGAAACTTTGATAAAACTATTACAACAATTCCAACTTATGCACTTGTTTCTGACTCTTTTAAAAATTATAGAGGAATGAGAGAAAGTGGTGGAAGAAGGATAAAAAGAGCTATAAAAATTGATATAAAAAGTATAAAGTTTTTAGATGATGAAGATATAAAGAGATTAGAAAAAGCAAATTTATTGGCTCCTTATTTACATGAAAAGCAGTGTGAAATAAATGATTATAATGAGAAAAACAATTTTGATTTAAGTGTTGCAATAAATGGAAGAAGGCTTACAAATATAGGTACATTAAGAGCTTATTTGCTTACATATTTAAGAAATCATCCAAATATAAATAAAGATATGACAATTATGGTGCGACAACTATCTCCTACAGAATATGGTATTCCTCTTGAGATTTATTGTTTTACAGCAACAACAGTTTGGATTGATTATGAAAATATTCAGTCAGATATTTTCGATCATATCTATTCAGTTTTGGGCGAGTTTGATATAAAATCATATCAATATGGATAAAAAATATATAATTGAAGATACTTTCACTTATATATTAAAGTTTAAAAAATGAAAAGTTGCATATTTAAGAATCTAAAATTAGACTTTATAGAGTTACGATATGTAGAAGATATAAAAGATTGTGTAAAGATGCATATACACGAAGAACTTACAATCACTGCAATAAAAAAAGGTTCATTAAATCTTATTTTCAATGATACTTGTATTGAACTAAAACCAAATGAAATTACTATTATAAATAGTCAAGTTCCTCATAGTGCAACAACAAATGAAAAATCAAAAGATGGTTATGTTTTGTACTTAAAAAAAGAGTATTTACAAAAATTAGATTTTAATTTTTTATCAGCTTTTGAGTTAATCAAAAATAAAAATATATATAAAAGTTTTATAAAATTATCTGATTGTTTACTTGATACTAAAGTTTCTTTGATAGAAAAAGAGGAGGAACTTTATCTATTTTGTTTTACATTTTTCTCTTTTGAACAAACACAACAAAACTATAAAGAAGAGTCAATTTTAGCTATGAAGATAAAAAGGTATTTAGATGAAAATTATCTTGAAGAGCTTATCTTAGATGAGTTAGCTTTGAAGTTTGATTTAACAGTTGTTCATCTAATACGAGTATTTAAAAAGGAGTTTGGGCTTCCAATTCATTCATATATTTTAAATAAAAAAGTACATCTTGCAAAAGAGTTATTAGTGTCAAATATCTCTATTTCTCAAATAGCACAAAATAGTGGTTTTTTTGACCAAAGCCACTTAAATAGAAGCTTTAAAAGAATCTTTCAAATTACACCAAAAGCGTATCAAAAAAATATTTTTCCAAAATGTTAATTTTGTACAAGATTTTATTTTTTGTAAAAGTTATAATTTGCAAAATTTATAAAGGAGTTTAACATGGATGTAAATATTATAAAACAAATTATCTATTTTTCTCTTCTCTGCCTCAAAACTTTCTAATACTTAAAACATAAAAAAACAAATCAAAAAATAAAAAATCATAACGGAGTAAACCATGAGTTTCAAAAAATATAAGCAATATCCAATTGTTAAAAATTTCAAAAGAGAATGGGCAGATAAAACTATAACAAAAGCACCAATTTATTGTAGTGTAGATTTAAGAGATGGAAATCAAGCCTTGATAAACCCTTTAACTGTTGAACAAAAATTGGAGTATTTTAAAGCTTTAGTAAAAATGGGTTTTAAACAAATAGAAGTTAGTTATCCAAGTGCTAGTGATACAGATTTTAACTTTACTAGAAAATTAATAGAAGAGGACTTAGTTCCTGATGATGTAGCCATTCAGATTTTAATTCCTTCAAAAAAAGAGTGGATTAAAAAAAGCGTTGAAGCTATGAAAGATGTAAAAAATGGAATCTTCCATTTATACAATCCAACAAATGAGTTTCAAAGAAGAGTTGTTTTTCAAAAAAGTGATGATGAAATAATACAAATGGCAGTTGAAGCTATGCAATATTTAGGTGAACTTACAAAAGATTTTGAAGGAAAGGTAACTTATCAATATTCACCAGAAAGCTTTTCTCAAACAGATTTAGAGTTCGCTGTAAAAATTTGCAATGAAGTTATAGATGTAGTAAAACCAACTATTGATAAGAAGATGATAATAAACTTACCAAATACCCTTGAAGCTTGCACAGCGAATGTATACGCAGATAGAATAGAGTGGATGTGTAAGAATTTAAATTATCGTGAAGCTTTGATTATTAGTGTTCATCCTCATAATGATAGAGGAACTTCAGTAGCAAGTGCTGAGTTAGCTGTACTTGCAGGTGCTCAGAAAGTTGAGGGAACACTATTTGGAAATGGTGAAAGGGCAGGGAACTTAGATATAATAAATTTTGCTTTTAATATTTATTCACAAGGAATTGACCCAAAACTTGATTTATCAATAATCGATGAAGTAAAAGATATGTATGAAGATAAAACGGGAATTTTGGTACATCCAAGACATCCTTTTGTTGGCGATATGATATTTACTGCTTTTAGTGGAGGACATCAAGATGCTATCAAAAAAGGAATAGATTTTTATAGACAAACAAATAGTAAAATTTGGAATGTACCATATTTACCAATAGATCCAAAAGATATAAAAAGAGGATATGAAAAAGTTATACGTGTAAACTCTCAATCAGGAAAAGGAGGAGTAAGTTTTATAATAAGTGAATTTTTAGGTGTAAATATAAATAAAGATGAAGCTATAAAATTTGGTTTAGTCATAAAAGAAGAATCAGATAGATTAAAAAGAGAGTTGAAAAGAGATGAAATAATAGAGCTTTATAAAAAACATATAAGTGAACAAAATGAAGCTTTTTATAACTGATATTTTTAAGTCAAAGCAAATTAAAAAAATTGTATCCTATATAGTTTTAAAATTTAAATAAAGGATATTATATGAAACACGAATTAATGAAATTACCATATGCAAGTTTAGCTCCACTTATGTCAGATGAGACTTTAGAGTATCATCATGGGAAACATCACAATACTTATGTTACAAATTTAAATAACCTAATTGCAGGGACAAAATTTGAAGAAATGAGTCTTGAAGATATTGTAAAAAAATCTGAAGGTGGATTATTTAATAATGCTGCTCAAGTGTTTAACCACGATTTCTTTTTCAATGGTTTAACTCCAACTCAAGGTGCAATTCCAGCAAATGTTGAAGCTGCTTTAACAAAAGCTTTTGGAAGTGTTGATAAATTTAAAGAAGAGTTTACAGCTAAAGCTATTGGACAATTTGGTTCAGGATGGGCTTGGTTAGTTCTTGATGGAGCTAATTTAAAAATTGTTACAACTTCAAATGCAGGATGTCCAATAACTGATGGATTAAAACCTGTTTTAACATGTGATGTGTGGGAACATGCATACTATATTGATACAAGAAATGCAAGACCAAAATTCTTAGAAAATTTCTGGAAACTTGTAAACTGGGATGTAGTAGCTAAAAAACTAGCATAATTTAAAAGTAAAAGTATGGAGATTTTCCATACTTTTATATAAAATAAACTCAAATAATCTTAGTTGTTTTTACAACTTTTATTACATTTTGCATCTAAACTATATTTCCCAGCCCCAATAAACATAATAGAAACTGAAGCTAAAAGATATAATAAAGGTAACTCAATCACAGGACCACCAGTTTTTCCTAAAACAAATAAATCTGAACTATGAGCTAAGAAAATAGCAAAAACCATTGTTAATGCAAAAAATAGAGATGAAATTCTAGTAAATAGACCTAGAATAATTAAAATAGGGAAAAGAATCTCTCCTAAATATACACCATAAGCAAAAAATTCTGGTAAACCAGCTTGAGTAACTAAAAATTTGATACCATCAATTCCATTTAAAAATTTAGCAATACCATGAAATAGCATAAGTCCTGCTATACTTACTCTTAAAATTAATTTTCCTATCTCTTCATTTAAAATATAAGATAATTTATTTTCACAACATCTCATAAAAGCTCCTTTAAAAAAATTTTGAAATTGTATCTTGTTTAAAGTTAAATTAACTACTAATTAGTAATATATTTTTAAAAATTAAACTAATTTTATTTAAATTCTATTTTTCCTTGGCTTGAAAGTAATGCTCCGCAAAGATTATATAAAACTCTAGCTCCAACATTTAAATCCCACTCATTATCTCCAACTTCGCATAAATCAAATCCAATGATTTTTTTTCCACTTTTTACAATCATAAAGATAAGATGTTCAAGCTCTCCATATCTTAATCCACTTGGAACTGGAGTTCCTGTATTTGGGCAGTTTAAAGGTTCAAGTCCATCTATATCAACAGATAGATATACATTTTGTGGTAGTTGTTCAATGTATGGTAAAAAGATATCTTCAAGAGATTTCCCACTTGCTAGTTGGCATTGCATATCTGTATCGTATAGACAAGCTCCTTTTTTTTCTAAATTAGTCATTCTTTTTGCTTCTTCGCTACTATAGTCTCTAATCCCTATTTGTACTAGCTTTGAGACCTTAGAACAATCTTTTAAAACATTATAAAAAATAGATGCATGAGAGTAAGTAAAACCTTCATAAGCCTCTCTTAAATCATGATGGGCATCTATATGAAGTATTCCAAAATCTTCTTTCGTTGAGTCATTTATAGCTTTTATTTGTCCATAAGGAGTTGAGTGGTCACCTCCAACTAAAGCAGCAAATTTTCCATTTTCTATAGTTTCCATACTCTTTTTATATACATAATCATTTAAGTATTTTGAAGCTTCATTTACAAAGGCTAAAGATTTTTTGTCCTCTTTTGAGATCTCTAAAGCTTCTATTACTTTTATAGCTTTTTTTCTTGCAACAATACTTAGTTTTTTTATTCTTTTTGAATAATCTAACATTGTAATTCCAGCTTTATAAGGCTTTATATAGTGATAATTTTCTAAATCTAGTTGGTGACTAGCTTCTTTAAAACTACTTGCAGCTTTTGCAGTTCCTTCCCCATAAGATACAGTTGCTTCCCATGGAACAGGAAGAATTATTAAACTAGCCTCTTTGGGATCAAGTTTTCCTCCCAAAAAACCATCATCTTTTTTTGGAGGAAGCCCTTTTTCTAAAATTTCTATATCCTCTTTTAAGCTTCTAAATTTCATAATATCTCCTAAAGTTTTTTTGAAGTTTAGTCAAGTTTTGCTTTTTTTGTATTTAATCTATTCTTATTTTATATTTTAAAAAATTATCAGATTTACCTAAAGATAACTATTTTTCTGATAGAATTTAAGAAAATTTAGGAAAATATATTTGAAACTATTACATACTATTAGAAAATCTATATTTTTAACAACTTTTTTATCACTTGTTTTTGCCTTTTCTATCTCGTTTTTATCTCAATATAACTTTTTCTTTAAAAATCTAAAACAATTAGAATTTGAGTTTGTAGAACAAAAAAAGAAAGAGGTGAAAAATGAAGTTTTAATGCTTCATGGTCTTATAAAATATAAAGAGGAGCTTCTTTATAAAACTCTAGAAGAAAAGTTAAAAAATAGAGTTAATCAAGCTTACTCTTTGGCTCTTAGTATATACAATAAAAATGTAGGTATAAAGAGTGAAGATGAGATAAAACTTTTAATTGCAAAAGCTCTTTTAGATTTTAAGTTTCAAGATAAAAATGAGTATTTCTTTATAAATAGTAATAGTGGAAATGCTATATTGTTTAACAAAGAGATAAGATTAAGTGAAAATTTAAATATCTTAGACTTAAAAGATATAAATAATAAAAATATAGTACAAACTCAAATAAAAATAGCAAAAGAGAGTAAAGAGGGGTTTACTATAAATAGTTTTGTTAAACCAAGTGGTGATTCTAAAGAGTATACAAAATTAACATACATAAAACTTTTTGAACCATTTGATTGGCATATTGGAACAGGAGAATATCTTGATGCTTTAAGAGAGAAAAATAAGAGTGAATTTTTGGATTGGATAAGTTCATTAAAATATGAAAATAGCCAATACACTTTTTTAAATACAACAGATGGATATAGTTTAATATTTGAAGGTAAAAAATTACAACATCCAGAGAAACACCCTTTTCCAAACTATTTAAAAAAACAAGTAGAGATTTCAAAAAATCAAGATGGTGGTTTTTATGAGTATAAATTTAAAAAACCAAATAGTGTAGAAGTATTTGATAAAATCTCTTATGTTAAAGAGTATGATACTTATGGTTGGATTATTGGAAGTGGAGTTTATTTAGATGAGGTTAAAAATGATATTCAAAATAAAGAGCTTTTTTTTAGGGAAAATATAAATAGACAACTCTTTTTATTAATTACAATTTTTATAATTATAGTTATGGTAGCCTATATAATATCTATAAAAATTTCAAAGTATATAAATATAAATATAGAAAATATAATTAGTTCATTTACTAAGGCCTCTTTTGAAAATAGTATAATGGATACAAGTAGATTAACATATAGTGAGTTTATAGGTTTAGCAGATAGTTTAAACTATACTCTTACAAATAATATTTTAGCGGAAGAGAAGCTTCAAGAGTATATAAAAATAGTAAATCAAAATGTAATTACATCAACAACAAATAAAGATGGTGTAATCATAGATGTTAGTGAAGCTTTTTGTGAAATTTCTGGATATACAAAAGAGGAGACTATAGGAAAAACTCATAGTATTGTAAGACATCCAGATGTTCCTATTGAATTTTATAAAAATATGTGGGATACTCTTTTAGCTAAAAAAGAGTGGAGAGGTGAGATACGAAACTTAAATAAATCTGAGAAAGAGTATTGGGTTTTTGCAAGTATTACACCAATAATAAAGCATGGTGAGATAGAAGGTTTTACTGCAATTAGAACAAATATTACAGATAAAAAACATATAGAAAAATTATCTATCACAGATGAACTTACAACTTTGTATAATAGAAGATATTTTAATATTAAATTTGAAGATGAGATAAAAAGAGCAAAAAGGGACAAAAAGACTATTTGCATAATAATCTTAGATATTGACTACTTTAAACAATACAACGATACATATGGGCATCAAAAGGGTGATTATGTACTTTTTGAAGTTTCAAAGGTTTTAAAAGTAAAAACAAATAGAGCTAGTGATTTTGCATTTAGAGTTGGTGGAGAAGAGTTTGTGATTATTGCTAGTATAGAAGAAGATAAGATTTTACAATTTGTAAGTAGTATAAAAGAGGGTATTGAAAACTTAAAAATAGAGCATATTGGAAATAAGGCATCAAAGTATGTAACTGCTTCTTTTGGTGTAGTTTGTATTAAAGATACAAATACTTTAACTTTTCACGAGCTATACAAAAAGGCTGATGATAACCTTTATGAAGCAAAGAAAGCAGGAAGAAATAGTATATTTTTTGAGTAAAGAAGTATATTAACCTCTTTTAAACTCAAAAATTTTACCTTTATAAGGTTCATCTAAAAAATCTAAATCTTCAGGTTTAAATGAATTTAAAGTAAATCCATAATTTTCCATCTCTTTATTAAATTTTGCTTGATGTCCTCTATTTGGATTTGCTAAAATAACTGTACATTTATCTTTTGTATGAGCATTGATAAAAGATGATAGAAGCTCCACATGATCTCTTTCATAAAGTAAATCACTACCAATTATTAAATCAAATTTTCCAAGTTTTTCTGAGTATATTTTATTCCAGTCAACTCTTACAAAAGGTATCTCATCATCATTATTAAGTTCTGTATTTATATCTAAAAAGCTTTCAGCTTCAGGGTGATAATCTGTTGCAGTTATATCTGCATCTAATTTGTTTAAAATAAGGCTAGAAAGTCCAATTCCACAACCAACTTCTAGTATTCTTTTGTTTTTGAAATCATAATCTTGAATATATTTTGCTAAAACTTCAGCTGAAGGCCAAATTACTCCAAAAATAGGCCAAGTAGCACTTGATATTCCTAAATTCTTTGCTATATTTTTTGTATCACTAAATTGTTGAGTATCTTTTAGTGTCCTAATATGAATATCTTCTTCCCCAAACTCAATGGTTTGATATTTAAATCTTATATTTTTCATAACTCTGGTAAAGCTCCGTAACTTTCTCTAAATTTAACCATCTTGTTGGCTTAATAAACTCTATTGTCATATAAATTCCTATAAATGATTTTAAGCAGTATAAAATTTTAAGAGTATAAAGTAGATTTTTATATAAAAAAGAACAATATATTGTAAAAACTTTATATCGCTTAAGTTTTCATTCTATCTGAAAAATAGTATTAAAGCAAACTTTGTATAATATTTTATGGAGTAAAAAGCTAAAAGGAGTTCTATTTTAAAAGATGACACCAGCTATTAATTTATTAAAAAAGTATAAATGTGATTTTAAAATTCACAAATATGAACATGACCCAGCTTGTACAAACTTTGGAGATGAAGCAGTTGAAAAGTTAGCTTTAGATGCAAATCAAGTTTATAAAACTTTGCTTGTAGAATTAAGTCCAAAAGAGTTGGTTGTTTGTGTACTTCCAGTTTCAAATACTCTTAGCTTAAAAGATGTTGCCATACATTTTGATGTAAAAAAAGCACAAATGGCACAAAAAGATGAAGCACAAAAAGTGACTGGATATTTGCTTGGAGGGATATCTCCTTTGGGACAAAAAAAACTTTTAAGAACTATTTTAGATGAAAGTGTAAGAAAATTTGAGAGAATCTTTATAAGTGGTGGCAAAAGAGGATTAGATATTGAAGTAAAAGTAAAAGATTTAGAAACTATATTAAAGGCAAAAGTAGCTAAAGTAACTCTATAAAATTCTAAAAGGAGCAAAAATGGCAAAAAATAAAGGTGAACCAAGTTTAGAGAAAATTGATGATTATAATGGAAATGAATCAAAACAAAAAAGAAATACTGTAAGACTTATAGTTCTAATACTTTTAGTTATTGGTGCAATTTTTGCATATTTAAAACAACCATATAATGATGAGATTAAAGGGGTAGAGGAGAAGACTCAAATTCCTGCAAAATAAGAGGCTATTTAGTCTCTTATTTTAAATATTTTTTCTAAATACTCTTTTAATACTATTAAAGAGACACCAAAAAGAATTAAAAATATTCCAATTATTAATATAAATGTAATTTTTTCATTAAATATAAAAACACCAATTAAAACAGCAGTTAATGGCTCTAAAGCACCTAAAATTGATGCACTTGTTGAGCCAATTATTTGGATTGCTTTTACTAGAAAAAGCAAAGAGATTATTGTAGGAACAATTGCCAAAAATAGAGTATAAAACCACATATTAAAATTTATTAAAGGCATAATATTTGAACTATCTTCAAATAATGAGTGAATAAATATTGTAATGGTACAAAAAAGCATTGAGTAAAATGTAACTTTTAAAGCTTCCATTTTTAAATATTGATTTATTATTACAATATAAATTGCATAACATAAAGATGAGAGAAATACTAAAAAAACTCCAAAGAAGCTAATATTCCCACCATCTGTTTTAAATAGTAAAATAACACCTAAAAAGGCAAAAGATACTGAAAGAGTTGTGATTATTGAACCTTTTTCATTAAATAATAGTGCCATAATAATTGCTACAAAGATTGGATAAACAAATAAAATAGTAGAGGCAAGTCCAGCATCCATATATAAAAATGAGCTAAAAAGTGCAAGTGCTGAAACTCCAAATAAAAACCCTAAGAATGCTAAAATTTTTAGCTCTTTAATAGATATTTTAAATGATAATTTTCGAAAAATCATAAATATAGATAAAAAGAAAACAGCAAATATAAATCTATAAAAAATAACTGAGTTTACATTTAAGCCTTCACTATAAAGCATTAAAGCCCCTAAAGGGTTCATTCCATAGCAAATTGCAGATATTATTGCAAGAAAAATTCCTTTTGATTGTATTGTCAAAAATAGCCTTTTAAATTTTTTAGAAATTGTACTTTAAAGAGCCTTATTTTGGCTTTTAAGATATATTCTTATAGAATATTTAAAATTATAGTAGGAGCTTTTATGAAAAAAGTATGCTTTTTTAGTTGTTGTTTAGGAGTTTTAAGTTTTGCAAACTCTTTTAATACAAATGTTTATGTTGGTGCTACTGCTGGAAAAATAGATAAACATAATTATTCTCAATTTGGAATAGGTTACACTGCGAATAAAAGGTTTGATAATAATATATTAATGGGTTTTGGAAATAGTATCTATTATGGAGAAGTAAAAAGTAATAAAAGTGCTACAACGGTTGATATGGATTTAAAAGTTGGATATGAGATTATTCAAGATTTAAGAGCTTATGCTATTGGAAGTGGTGCAGTTCAATATTATGATAATAGTACATATACAGGGCTTGGATATGGAGCTTCTTTAGAGTATAGAATAACTCCAAAATTTGCAGTTGAAGGTACATATAAGACTATGAATATGAGAAAATCTAACCACAGTTATGATTATGATAGTGCAAATTTGGCCTTTAAAGTAGGCTTTTAATTATTTAAGAAAATGAAAAATCATTTTCTTAAATTTTTACTCTTCATTTGTATTTATCATCCATATAGAGAAAATATCTAAATAGTCCCAAAAAGACTTAATTAAATCCTCTTCAATATCAAGATTTTTTAGAACTTCAATATAGCATTCAAGCCAAACAACTCTAGCTTTAGGAGTGATTTTAAATGGTTGATGTCTTACAAACATCATAGGAGCTCCACGATTTTCGTTAAAATATTTTTTTCCTCCACAAATTTGTATAAAAAAATCGCTTGAATTTATTTTTGCTTGTTCAAACTCTTTATCATCTTGTGGGAAAATCTCATAAATAGAGCTTTTTTTGATTAAATCATAGTGATCAGAGATTAGTTTTCTAATACCAGCTTCACCTACAACTTCTAAAAATCTTTTATCAGGAGTCTTAACAGGTGGTCTTGTTCCAAATTGTGCATGTGAAATATTAAATTGCATTTTAAACCTTTATAAATTTTTTCTAATAATTAAGCATTCTACAATAAAAAATATTTCAATAGCTTTACTTAAGATATGATAAAATAACGACTATTTTTAATTTAGGCAGAAAATGAGAGACTTAACTAAGATTGTAGAGTGCTATAGTTGTGGACTTTTTGTAGAAAAAAGTAGTGATATAGCAAAAGAGTTATGCCCTAGATGTAATAGTAAACTAGAGATAAGAAAAGAGTTTAAAATAGAGAGTTTGGTGTTTGCAATATCTAGTTTGATGCTTTTTTTTATACTATCTTTATATCCACTTATTAGCTTGTATTTAAATGGTCAAGAGTTAAATGCAAATATTTTAAAAACAGTATATATTCTTTTTGAACAAGATTTTTTAATAGTATCCTTTTTGGTTCTTTTTACAATTATTTTAGCACCAGTTTTAAACTCTATTGTGATAATTTTGGTCTATTTTCAAATAAACTTTAAAAAAGAGATTTTCAAAAAATCATTTTTATATGACTCCTATTATTTTTTTAAAGAGTGGGGTTTTATAGAGGTTTTTATAATTAGTTTAATAGTTTGTTATATAAAATTAGTTGGAATGGTTAGTGCTACAAAGTTTGATATAGGATTTTTTGTTCTTTTGGCATATCTTTTTTGCTTTATTATGTCAAATATAAAGTTTGAAGCAAGTGCTATTTTGGATGATTAAATGATTTTAATATCTTGTAAAAATTGCAAAAAAGTATATGAAAAAGAGAGTTATACTCCTTTTAAATGTGAAAGGTGTAATCATACTGTAAAAAGAAGAGTTGAAAACTCTTTGCAAATATCACTAGCTTTGGTAGTTTGTGCAATGCTTTTATATATTCCAGCCATGCTTTATCCTATGATGATAGTTACTCAATTTGGAGTAAATCAAGAGAGTACTATTATTGAAGGTATTATTAGCTTTTTGGAGTATAAGAGTTATTTTGTTGCCTTTATTATTTTTATTGCTAGTGTTGCTATTCCTATAGTTAAGCTTTTTGCTCTATTTTTTATATTTATCTCTTTGAAAATAAATATAAAAATGGAAAATAAAACAAAAGTTTTATTATATAAATATATTGAAGCTATTGGTAAGTGGTCTATGATTGATATTTATGTTGTTGCTTTGATGGCTTCAATAGTCCAACTAGATGAGATATTTAATATAAAAGGTGGAATAGCTGCTACATCTTTTGCTTTGATGGTAATAATAACAATTTTCGCAGCAAATAGATTTGATACAAGGATAATTTGGGATGAAAACAGAGATTAAAAATATAAATGAGACAGTAGTCTATGAGGCAAAAAAAGAGAGTAAAAGAAAAATCTCATTTGTTTGGTTTCTTCCATTGATAATTCTTGGAATTTTAGGCTGGATTGCTTATGATAGCTACTCAAAAAAAGGAACAAATATTGTTGTATATTTCAAAAGTGCAGAAGGACTAAAAGAGAATGTTACAACTTTGGAGTATAAAGGTTTAACTTTAGGAAAAGTAACCAAAATATCTATACATGAAGACTTAAAAAGTGTTGCTGTAAATATTTTAGTAAATAGTGATGTTGCTTCTTATGTAGCAAGTGAAAACTCTAATTTTTGGATACAAAAACCAACAATCTCTTTAACAAAAATTTCAGGGCTAGGAACACTTATTAGTGGATATAAAATAGAACTAGCTCCAACTTTCAAAAATTTAGATGAGTTAGAAAACCTAAAACCAAAATGGTATTTTGATGGACTTGACTCAAGCCCTAGTGTGGAATTTGATGAAAAAGGTTATTATATTACTTTACTTACAAATGATAAAGATAATATAGATATAGGAACACCAGTTTTTTATAAAAAGTATCAAATAGGTGAAGTTGTTTCAAAAGAGTTCAATAATGAAGAGGTTTATGCAACTATTTATATCTATGATAAATATAACTATTTAGTAAATAAAAGTTCAAACTTTGTTATGAATGAAGCTTTAAAAGTAAGCTATGGTGCTAGTGGTTTAAATATTGAATTAGGTTCTTTGTATTCAGCTATTATTGGTGGAATTACCGTAATAACTCCAAATAAAGATGATGAAAAGATAAAAAATAGTGATATTTTGGTCTTATATTCATCAAAAGATGAATTAAAGAGAAAGGTAAGTTTTTTATTAGATTTTAGTGATGCAAAAATAGAAGAGAATACTCCTATTTTATTTAAAGGTATTGAAATAGGAAAAGTTGAAAGTATTAAATTAAATGGAGATATTTTAAATACAAAAGCTTATGTTTATGAGGAGTATAAATATCTTCTTACAAAAAATTCAAGATTTTTTGTAGAAGAGCCAACTATCTCATTTGGTGGAATTAAAAATTTAGGAAATATTTTAAAAGGTAACTTTATCTCTTTAGAGTATAAAGAGGGAGAGTTTAGTGATAAGTTTTCAGGAGTTTTTAAAAGAGATTTAAAAAAGAGTTTAAACACTATAGAGATTGATTTAGTAGCAACTAGTCTAAACTCAATAAATGAAAGAACAAAAATATATTATAAAAATATAGAGATAGGTAGAGTTGATAGCTATAAATTAAGTGATGATTATAAAAGTGTAAAAATTGCAATTTTAATAGATGAGAAGTATAATGATTTAATAAATAATAATAGTAAATTTTATGATATGAGTTCAAAGCTAATAGAGCTTAAAAATCTAAATTTAGATATAAATTATAGCGGATTAGAGTCTATTTTTAATGGAGCAATTGGTTTGGTTTCAAATAAAAATGATGGAAAACTTGATAAAAAAGAGTTTACATTGTACTCATCTTATAAAGAGATAAATAGATTAAACAGAGATAAAAACAGAGGATTTATTGTATATACAGAGTTTGATAATAGTTTTGTGGTACAAGAGGATATGGCAATAGTTTATAAAAATCAAGAGATAGGTTTTATAAAAAATATAAAGTTTGATGATAAGGTTTCAAAAGTTGAACTTTTTGTTTATGAAGATTTTAGAAAATTTATAACAAATACAAGTAGATTTTACAAAAAACCAAAACTAGATATAAAAGCTAGTTTAAGTGGAATAATCTTTGAAGTAGATAATTTTACAAGCTTTTTAGAAGGTTCAATAGAGCTTGATAATAGCTCAAAAGTTCCTTTGGGAAATCATGAACTATATGCTAGTTTTGATGATATGCAGTTAGCTACAAATATGGTAACAATTATTTTTGATGATGTTGAAGGTCTTCAAGAGGATTTTTCAAAGATAGTTTATAAGGGAGCTAATATTGGAAAAGTTAAAAAAATATCTATAAATAAGAATCAAAAAATAGAGGTGAAAGCTATAATTGAAAATGGTTTTAAAGAGTTTGCAAAAGATGGAACAATCTTTTATCTTAAAAAACCTAGAATTTCACTTCAAGAAGTTGCAAATGCTGGAGCAACAGTAATGGCTGTAAATATAGGAGTTATTAAGAGTGAGAAAGGGCTTGTACAGACTTATTTTAATGGTTTTGAACAAGAACCAGCTGTAAATTCTCATTTTGGAACTATTATAAAAGTTGAAGATAAAACAGCTTCAAGTGTAAATATTGATTCACCTATTTATTATAAAAATGTACAAATAGGGAAAGTTTTAAAGGTTGATTTAAGTAGTGATGGTTCAAGAGTTGTAGTTGATTGTCTAATTTTTGATAAGTATAAAAAATTTGTACGAAAAAACTCAGAATTTTATGATATTAGTGGTTTTGAGATGGAGTTTTCTATCTTTAGTGGTTCAAAAATAGAGTCAAATACTTTTACAAGTATCATAAAAGGAGGATTGGTTGTAGTTACTCCTTATGATTATAAGGAAATTGCAACAGTAAATGATATTTTTACATTGCATAAAACTTTAAGAGAAGATTGGAAGAGTATAAGTCCTAGTATAAAATAGAAAATTAAAGATTGTTTAAGTTAAAAGAAAATAGAATACTTAATCAAAGGATAATTTTTTTCCTTTATATTTTAATGTAGGAGCTATTATGAAGAAAACAATGACAACAACAGGTGGAAACCCAATTTCTGACAATCAAAACTCAATTACTGCAGGTGAGAGAGGTCCTGTTTTATTACAAGATTATCAACTTATTCAAAAACTAGCACATCAAAATAGAGAGAGAATTCCTGAAAGAGTGGTTCATGCAAAAGGAAGTGGTGCATTTGGTGTTTTAGAGATTGAAAATGATATTTCAAAATATACAAAAGCAAAAGTTTTACAAAAAGGTGAAAAAACAAAACTTCTTTTAAGATTTTCAACAGTTGCTGGAGAAAAAGGAGCTGCTGATGCTGAAAGAGATGTAAGAGGATTTGCTCTTAAATTTTATACTAAAGAGGGTAACTGGGATTTAGTAGGGAATAATACACCAGTATTTTTTGTAAGAGATGCTTATAAATTCCCTGATTTTATCCATACTCAAAAAAGAGACCCTCAAACGAATATGAGAAGCAATACAGCAATGTGGGATTTTTGGAGTTTAAGTCCAGAGAGTTTACATCAAGTTACTATTTTGATGTCAGATAGAGGATTACCAAAATCATATAGAAATGTGAATGGATATGGTTCTCATACATATAGTTTAATAAACTCTAAAAATGAAAGATTTTGGGTTAAATTCCACTTTAAAACTCTTCAAGGAATAGAGACTATCACAAATAAAGAAGCTGAAGCTCTTGTAGGAAAAGATAGAGAGTCAAACCAAAGAGATTTGTTTGAAAATATAGAGAAAAAGAACTTCCCAAAATGGAGTTTTGAGATTCAAATAATGACAGATGAAGAGGCAAAAAAATGTAGTTTTAACCCATTTGATTTAACAAAAGTTTGGCCACATGGTGATTATCCTATGATAAAAGTTGGAACTATGACTTTAAATGAAAACCCACAAAACTACTTCCAACAGGTAGAACAAGCTTCATTTAGCCCATCAAATATTGTTCCAGGTATTAGTTTTTCACCTGATAAAATGCTACAAGCAAGAATTTTCTCTTATCCAGATGCTCAACGATATAGAGTTGGAACACACTATGAGATGTTACCAGTAAATAGACCAATAGTTGAAGTAAATACATATAATCTTGATGGAAGTATGAATTTCCAAATAAAAGAGCCAACAAAGGCATTTTATGAGCCAAATAGTTTTGATGGAGCAGTTGAAGATAGTAACTTCTTAGAGCCTGATTTAGAAGTTGGAGATATAGCTAAAAGATATAATCATAGAGATGTAAATGATGATTTCTCACAACCTAGAGCTCTATTTTTACTTATGAGTGAAAATCAAAAAGAGCAACTATTTAATAATATTAAAGATGCAATGGCTGGTGTTCCAAGAGATATTGTTGATAGACAAATAGCGCTATTTGAAAAAGTTCATCCTGATTATGCAAGTGGTGTTAGAAAAGCTTTAGGAATAAATGAGTAAATATGGAAGTTTCAGCAAAAGAGCAAAAACGGTATGAAGAGTTACAAATTATTGCTTTAGAGTTTGCAAGACAAGGTAAAACAGAAGATTTAAAACTTATGATTGAAGCTGGAATGAGTACAAATTTGACTGATCATAAAGGGAATACTCTTTTAATGTTAGCTTCTTATAATGGAAATTTAGAAACTACCAAAATGCTTATAGATTTTAAGGCTGAGGTAGATAGAAAAAATGATAAAGGACAAACACCACTAGCTGGTGTTTGTTTTAAAGGTTATTTAGAGATTGCAAAGGTTTTGGTAGAAAATGGTGCAAATATCCATGAAAACAATGGTTTAGGTACAACTCCTCTTATGTTTGCTAGTATGTTTGGAAATAGTGATATTGTAAAATATTTAAATCAACAAGATAAGAGTAAAAGCTTTAAATCATCTTTATATCTTATCTTTTCAAAGTTTATTGGGATTTTTAGGAAAAAATAGGAAAGTATTTTCCTATTTTATATAGTTCTCTTTTTTATCAAGTATATCTAACTCTTGACCAATCTCTTGATATTTTTTAAAATAGTACTTTACAAAAGAGTTGATATTCTCATCATTTGGCATAAAATATTTACTATCTTTTTTTGTAGCATAAATATTTAAAAATTGTGTAGCATCTTTTTTTTCTAAATAGTGTTTTGCTAAAGTAGTATAAGTTTTAATATACCAAGCTTTTAAACTCTCAAATTTTTCATCACTTAAATCTATTTTTAACTCTTCTGTATCATTTTTCCAAACTAAAACTTTACTTTCAAAAAGCCCACTAAGATGAATTAAACCTTCACAATAATATGGTTCGACTTCTCCAACCTCCATCCAAGATATTAACCCTACACTTCTTTTTACAAGGTCTATTAAAACTTGTTCTTGAAGATGAGTTTCATCTTTTTCATCATCTAATAAATATGAAATTAGACCACCTGTTGTAGCTTTGAACTCTTCAATATTTTTATAGTTCCCACTTTTATTCATAATGCTTTCACTCTCTTCATCGCACCATAAAATATGTCCATACTCATGACCAATAGTGCTAATATCATAAACACTATGCCAAGAAGAAGTTTCATTAAATAGGAAGTTTCTATCTTTTGTTAAAAACTCTTGTCCAAGAATCTCTTGGCTTAATTTCAAAAATGGTTTTGCACGACTACTTTGTAAAATCTCATCACTAAATGCAAAGATTTTTTTACCTAATTCTTTTGAAACAACTTCATCATTTGGTACAACTTGAGCTGAAAAAAGTCCATTTAACTCAGCTCCAAAAAATAGTGCAGGTCGTCCTACATAAAGTTGCACTTTATCAAGTGATGAAAAAGAGAAATCAAATATTTTTTTATAGCTTTTATCTTCAATAAAACTATTAAAAATCTTTGTAAAAGCTTTTTTTATCTTATTTACTCTATGGTCATTTTGTGCAAATTTTGGATTTGTAACTCTTATATCCCACTCTAAAGCAACTGCTTTTCTAAAGTGATCTTCGTAATATTCCAAAGGATGACCAATTTGTATTGGAGTTTTTATCTTCATCCAAGCTCTATCAACATTTGCCCATTTTTCTACTAGACTATTAGGCTTATCTTCACTAAATGCTACAATTAGTGCTTGAATATACTCTATATGCTCCCACTTTTGATTATAAATATCATCTTCAAGTTCTATTAAATTGTCATTGAAACTCTCTAAAGCATCAATTACCGCGGTACACTCTTTTTTAAAGGCCTTAATATAAGCTTCTGATTGATAGCCATTTTCAGTTTTTACTAAGGCTGAATAAACTCTATCAGCAGTTATTCCACCATGTCCTAAATCTAAAAGCTTTTCATCTTCAAGATATTTCATAATTTTCTCTTCATTTCCATCAAACTTAGAAATCAGCTCTTTATTTACTCCATTTATAATATGTTTTGTCCAAGAGCTTTGCCAAGAAGACATAGCAAGACCTACATTATAAACTCCTCTAAAAACCTCTTTGTAAAAAGGTGTTAAAAGATTATTTTGAGAAATAAAATCGATAAGCTCTTTATGTTTTTTGTGCCAAAAATCTTTTACAAATAAAAACGCTCTTTCTTGAAGCTCTATAATCTCCTCTTCACTTTTTCCAAGCTTTTTTAGAACTTGTACTAAACTATCATCTCTTAGGTTTACAACTCTTGTTACAAGAGCAAATCTTAAATCACTTGAAATATTTAAGCCAAGTATTTGTGCAAAATCATCTATTATTGATAATTTTTCAAATTCACCTTTTTCTAAATATTTTATTAACTCATTTGTATTTGCTTTTTGATTATCTAAATAGTTATAAATTTTTTGTAAATCATTTAAAAATTGTTGTTTGTTCATTTTATTATCCTTTAGTTTTACAAATACTATTTTATCATAAAGATTATTTAGGATAATTTTATCAATCAAAATTTATTTAGATATACAAAAAGAGTAAAATAGAGTTATTTTTAGCACTCAATACCATTAACTGCTAAAAAATATAAAAACTTTAGCCAAGTTTAATAAAGGTTTGATAAAATTCTTTTTTGAAATTAAAAAAATCTATAAAATAATTAAAAATAAAAGGATAATAAAATGGCAAAACATCAATTTCAAACAGAAGTAGGGCAACTTCTTCATTTAATGACACACTCTTTATACTCAAATAAAGAGATATTTATAAGAGAACTTGTATCAAATGGAAGTGATGCAATCGATAAATTAAACTATTTAAGACTTACAGATGAAAAATTAAAGGATAATTTTGCTTCTTGGAAAGGAGAAATTAATATCTCTTTTGATGAAAAAGATAAATCACTTACTATTATGGATAATGGTATAGGAATGAATGAAGAGGATATGATAAACTCTATTGGAACTATTGCAAAAAGTGGAACTAAATCATTTGTTGAAGCACTTACAGGTGATGCAAAAAAAGATTCAAATCTTATAGGACAATTTGGAGTTGGTTTTTACTCTGTATTTATGGTTGCTTCTAAAGTAGATGTAATTTCAAAAAAAGCTGGAGAGGAAAAGGCTTATAAATGGAGTTCTGATGGATCAGGAGAGTTTGATTTAGCTCCTTGTACAAAAGAGAGTGCAGGAACAGTAATTTATATCAAACTAAAAGATGAAGAGGTATCAGAGTTTGCAATTAAATATAGAATTAAATCTATAGTTGAAAAATATTCAAACCATATTGCTTATCCAATTTTCTTAAACTATGAAGAAGAAGTTACTCTTGAACTTAGTGAAGAGGATAAAAAAGCTGGAAAAGAAGCAACTAAAACAGTAGAAAAAAGACATGAGCAAATAAATGCAGCAACTGCACTTTGGACTCAAAGTAAATCAAAACTAAAAGATGAAGATTATAATAACTTTTATAAAACAATTTCTCAAGATTCAAATGACCCAATGCTTACAATTCACACAAAAACAGAAGGTGTAAATGAATATACAACACTATTTTATATTCCACAAAATGCACCTTTTGATATGTATAGAGCAGATTATCAAAGTGGAATTAAGCTATATGTAAAAAGAGTATTTATAACAGATGATGATAAAGAGTTACTTCCAACTTATTTAAGATTTGTAAGAGGAATTATTGATAGTGAAGATTTACCACTAAATGTTAGCCGAGAGATTTTACAAGAGAATAGAATTTTAGCAAATATCAAACAAAGTAGTGTGAAAAAAATCTTAAGTGAGATAAAAAAACTAAGCAAAGATGAAGAGAAATATGAGAAATTTATATCTCAATATATAAGAGCTTTAAAAGAGGGTGTTTATCAAGATTACACAAATAAAGAGTCTATATTGGAGCTTTTAAGATATAAATCTACAAATGATGAAGTAAAAATGACTTCATTAGAAGATTATAAAAATAGAGCTTCTTCAGAGCAAAAAGCTATCTATTATATTATTGGAGAGAATGAGAAAGTATTAAGAAACTCTCCACTTCTTGAAAGTTATAAAAAGAATAATATTGAGGTTTTAATTCTTGATGATAAAGAGATAGATGAGATTATAACTCCTGCTATTGGAGCATTTAAAGAGTGGGAATTTAAAGATATAACAACTAGTGAAGCTCCAAAAGTTGAGATAAATGAAGAGGAGAAAAAAGAACAAGATGAAAAATATCAAGATTTATTGGTAAAAATTAAAGAGAAATTACAAAATGAAGTAAAAGAGGTAAAACTTACAAATAGACTTGATAGCTTTGCTTCTTGTATCACAAAAGATAGCCAAGATGCACAGATGGCTGCTATGGCTCATATGTTTAGACAAATGGGACAAGATGTTCCAGAAGTTAAGCCAATTTTAGAGATTAATCCAAACCATGAGATAGTACAAAAACTAAATCTTACAAAAGATGAAGAACTAATAGAAGATATTTCATGGGTTTTACTAGATCTTGCAAAAATTAGTGATGGAGATGAGATAAGTGATAGAGTTGCATTTACTCAAAGACTTACAAAAATAACTTCAAAAGCTATATAATAAAATCCAAAGAGTTCTCTCTTTGGATTTAAAAACTATTTTCCAAAAACTTGTTTTAAAATAGAGCTAGTCTGTTCAATAGGATTTTCTCTAATACCAGCTTCTTTTTCTGCTATCATTGAGAAAAGCCCATCAATAGCCTTTTGTGTTACAAAATCATCTAAAGTTTTATTAGAATTATTTGTATCTACTCCTAGATTTTTTGCTAAACCTGACACCATACTATTGTTTGTTAAACCTTTTGTTGCACTCTCATATAGGCTATTTACACCATCATAATATTGTGCCACACTATTATCTTTCATACTAGTTTGAATAATTGGTTTAATAAGCTCTTTAAGAGAGTTTGTTGTGTTTTTTTTGAAATACTCTGTAGCAGCGCTATCTCCACCATTTAAAATATTTTGTGCATCACTTATACTCATTTTAGAAATAGCATTCATAAAAATATCAGCAGTTTTTGGAGCTGCTTGTGAAGCTGCATTGTTCATAGATTTAATTAAATCATCAGCCATTTTATCTCCACCAGCTTTTCTTATAATAGTTTCCGCACGTGCCAAATTATCAGGGAGAGGGATTTTTACACTACTATTTAAATATCCATCTTTTTTCCCAAGTTGTGTCGTAGCAAAGTTTACACCACTTTTTAAAGCCTCTTTTAGTCCACTAGAAATTGTATTATTGTCTAAACTTGATTTAGTTTGCTGCTGATTTTGTACATTTGCAGGAATGTTTTTTGCAACTTCATTCGCAATATTTTTTAAATCAAAAGCAAAAATAGTTGAACAAAGTATAGATGATAATAAAATCGTTTTTTTCATAAATTTCCTTTTTTAATGATTCTTATTTAAACAGATCAAAAATTTTAAAATTATATTAAGTTTAGATTAAATTTTGATAATATCTATAATCAAACAAGATTTAGATAAAATAATAACTTTATAAAAATATAGGAAAAACATGGAACAATTTATTCAAGATTGGGGTTATATAGCTCTTTTTTTATACTCTTTTGGTGGTGGATTTTTAGCTCTTGTTATTGCTAGTGCTTTCTCTTCTTCTGGCGATTTAAATATCTTTATTACAATTATTGTTGCAGCTGTTGCAAATATTGTTGGAAGTCAATTTTTATTTTTTATGGCAAAAAACAATAAAAATTATGCTCAAAATATAATGAATAATCATAAGAGAAAAGTTGCTTTAGTTCAAGTTTTATTTAGAAAATATGGCTCTTTTGTAATAATTATTCAAAAATATATCTATGGAGTTAAAACTTTAGTTCCTCTTGTTATGGGATTATCAGATTACAACTCTTTTAAATTTACAGTTATAAACTCAATAGCATCTATTTTATGGGCTTCTATCATAGGATATGGAAGTTATATTGCTGGGTCATTTTTACTTGAGTATGCAGATAACTTTAAATATATAGGGCTTGTTACAGTTGTTGTTGTATTAACTATTTTAATTATTAGTTTTAGACCAAAAAAGAGAAGAAGTAGAAAAAATGATATTTAGAGATTTAAATTTAGATGAGAATTTAGTAGAAAATCTTGATGGTTTAGGATACAAAACATTAACTCCCATTCAAGAAAGTAGTTTAAAATATAGTCTAGAAAAAAGGGATTTATTAGCAAGAGCTCAAACAGGAAGTGGAAAAACATTGGCCTTTTGTTTACCAGTTATAAATAGCTTAAATAAGAATAAATATAGAGTTCAGTCACTAATTTTAGCTCCAACAAGAGAGTTAGCAACTCAAATAGCAATAGCTATAAGAGAAATACTAAGAACAACCCCAAATATAAAAGTATTAACACTTTGTGGAGGAGTTCCATATAGACCACAAGTTGTTTCACTAGAACATGAGGCTCATATTGTTGTAGGAACAGCTGGAAGAGTTTTAAAGCATATAAATGAAGGTAATTTAAAACTAGAAAATATAAATAGTTTTGTTTTAGATGAAGCAGATAAAATGCTAGATATGGGGTTTTTTGATGATATCTCAAAAATATGTTCTCTTTTGCCAAAGCAAAGACAAACTCTTCTTTTCTCAGCAACATTTTCAAATGAGATTAAAAATTTAGCACTAGAGTTTTTAAACAATCCTATAACAATTGAGATAGAAGATGTTGAAAAAAGTAGTATAAAGCAGGTTTTTTATGAAGTCTCTTCTAGAGATTTAAAAGATGATTTAATAGAAAAATTGATAAAAAAATATCAAGCAAGTAGCACAATAATTTTTTGTAATCAAAAAATAACATGTGAAGAGTTAGCTGATACACTTTTTGAAAGAGATATTGATACAGTTACATTACATAGTGATTTAGACCAAAAACAAAGAGATGAAACTCTTACAATTTTTTCAAATAAAAGCTACCCTGTTTTAATAGCAAGTGATGTTGCAAGTAGAGGGATTGATATAAATGATATTGATTTAGTAATCAACTATGATTTAGCTTTAAACTATAAAATACATACTCACCGTATTGGAAGAACAGCCCGAGCTGGAAAAGGTGGAGTTGCTACTACTTTTGTTCTACCAAATGAGTTCAAAAGTGCTTTAGAGATAAAAGAGCATTTTCCTGAAATTTTATTTGAAGATGAACAAGAGATAATTTTTGATAGTAGTTTTGAAATAGACTCTATATTTAGGTCAATTTTTATAAATGGCGGTAAAAAACAAAAGCTTAGAAAAGGTGATATTTTAGGTAGCTTAACTGCTGGAATTGGTTTAGATAAAGATGATATTGGAAAAATTGATCTCTTTGATTTTTGCTCTTTTGTAGCAGTAAAAAAGGAAAAATTGCAGTTTGTTTTAGAAAAGTTACGAAATACAAAAATAAAAGGTAAATTCTATAGAGTTTATGAAAAATAATAAAAAAATATGATATTATCTAAAAATATAATTTATTTAAAAGGGAGAATTTAGTGTTTAAAAATAGTTTATTTTCAAAGATAGTTTTTATATTTACTCTTCCTGTTTTAGGAATTTTATATTTTAGCTCTATTACTGTCTTGGATAAAACAGAGCTTTTAAACGATTTTAAAAAAAATGAGCTTAAAGTTGAGTACTTAAAAGAGAGTCAAAATATTATCTCATCTTTAGAAAAAGAGAAGATTTTATCACTTAATTTTTTTAAAGATCCTCAAAAATTAGATTCTTTATTGGAACAACAAAGTAGCACAACTCAAAAGATAGAAAAGATAAATAAATTAATAGATAATTTACCATGGAAAGATAACTGGAAAGAGCAATTAACAAATTTAAAAATATCTTTTACAAGTTTAGATGAATTTAGACAAAAAATATTAAAAGATGAGTTAGATGAAAATAGTATAAAAAAGCACTATAATGAGCTTATCAAAGATATTATAGAACCTCTTTTTTTATTAAAATTTAATACTAACACAATAAATTTCCAACAAGAACTTTTGAAACTTGAAGATATAGTTGTTGGAAACAATAGTGTTGAAAAACTATTAAATAGTTTTAATTTCACACTCTACTCTTTAACAAAAGAGTTAAAAGAGCTAGAGGATAAAGTAAACTTTGATAAAAACTTGAGCTATCTTTTCTTTTTCTTCTGTATTTTTACTTTACTTCCTCTTTTCTTTATTTTAAAAAAAATAATTTCTGAAGAACAGAACTCTTTTTTAAAGATACAAAAACATAAAAACATATATGAGTTACTAAATCAAGCAAATAAATTTTTAGCAAAAACATTTAAAAAAGATGATTTGTATCTGGATATTAGTGATCTTTTAAGTGATGGAAAAAATCTTAGTTTTAGTTTTATATATGATTTTGAAAATAGAACAATTGTTGCAAAGGATGGGGTATATAAAAATATTGTTGTAAATCATGTAAATAAATTTAGTGACTTTTCTCAAGAAAATATGATTTCAAAAACAATAAAAAGAGAGTCAAATGTTATAATAAATGATTTTAAAGAGAAAAATGTTTCAGTTTTTTACTCAAGAGCCTCTGAGTTTAATATAAATTCAATGGCAACTTTTCCAATAAAAAAATTTAATAAAGTTGTTGCAGTATTAATTTTATACTCAAATGAATTAAATTTTTTTGATAGTGAAGCTGAGATACTTTTTGATAAATTAGTTCTTGATATTACAAATTGTTTAGAAAAAATTGATTATGAAGAGAGAAGAATGAAGCAAGATAGTGAGCTAAAACTATCATCTTATGCCTTTGATACATCAGCTCCTATGTTAATTACTAATGATAAAAACATGATAATCAAAGTAAATCAAGCCTTTTGTAAAATTATGACTTATTCAAAAGATGAGTTGCTAGGAGAAAATCCACGAATATTTAAAACAGCTCATCAAGATAAGGCTTTAGTAGATAGATTATGGAGTGATTTAAAGATAAATGGTGCTTGGACTGGTGATTTATATAATAGAAAAGCAGATGGTACTATTATAGCTTTAAGAGCAACAATATCTGTTATTAGAGATGAAAATGACAATATTACTAACTATTTGGCTCAATATATGGATATTAGTGAGCAAAAAGATAAAGAGAAGATTTTGGAGTATCAAGCAACACATGACAACTTAACAGGACTTCCAAATAGGCTTCTTTTAACAGATAGAATAGAAAGAGCAATTACAAAAACAGTAAGGCATAATATTTTTGGTGGTTTAATATTTATAGACTTGGATAATTTTAAAGAGGTAAACGATACTTTGGGACATGATATTGGAGATGTTCTTTTAATCACAGTTGCAAAAAAACTAAAAGAGTGTGTAAGAGAGGAAGATACAGTTTCAAGAATTGGTGGAGATGAATTTATAGTGTTGCTTGATAATTTGGGGAATAATAGTGATGACGCAAGAAGAAATATTAATTTTTTAGCAGAAAAAATAAAAGATGCTTTAAACAGTATAACACATCTTCAAGGTTACAAAAATGTCTCAACTCCTAGTATTGGAATAACACTATTTCATGATTCAAGTGTTAGCGTTCAAGATATTATAAAACAAGCAGATACAGCTATGTATAGTGCAAAAAAACAGGGAAAAAATACAATAGAATTTTTCTAAATTTACTCATCCCACAATATAGAGACACCATAATCTCTATCTAAAAATACATAGTTAAGATCTTCACCTTTTATCTTTTTTGAGTATAAATTAATTGCAATAGTACTATTTTCTATAGTACTAATATCATGATAATTTAATCCATCTTTTTGTGTTGTTTTTAAAATAACATTTGAGAAAATCTTGAAATTACAATATTTATAAGATTGAATAAAGCTACTATTTTGAATACCTTGTTTGGAATAAATAGAACTTTCACAAGTGTATAAAACTACATCATCTTTTTTCTCTTTTTTATTTATAGCTATAACTTTTGAGTTACAATTTGGACATTTTCCTAAAAACATATCTATCCTTTAATTTTTTAAATTTTACTAAAAAAAATTAAAAGATAGTAAAAATATGTCAAATTGCAATATTTTTTATTTTATAATCTAAATTTTGCAGTCATTTATTAAAAAATCGTCGTAAGGGTCCATATGAATGTTAATAATCCAATCTCTATCTTTATCAAGTACTTTTATCTCTCTTTCTATTTTATCAGAGATTTTATGTGCTTCCATGAGAGTAATTAGACAATCAAAAACTAGATGAACCTCTACAAAAGTCTGATTTGACACCTCTCTAGTTTTTAAAAGATGATAAGCATTTACTCTATCACTATTTTTTATAATATCCTCAATTTTTAACACTAAATTACTATCTAAAGATGCATCAAGTAGAACTAAAATACCTTTTTTTATTAATTCAAAAGAACAATAGATTATGTAAAAGGCGATACAAACTCCTATAATCACATCAAATATTTCAATATTTGTAAATTGAACTAAAACTAAAGATACCAAAACAGCTATATTACTTAAAACATCAGTTTTATAGTGTAGAGCATCAGCTTTTATAACCATAGAGTTTGTTTTTTTTGCAACATAATTTAGATATAAAACTAAAATAATTGTAATAATCAAAGAGACTATCATTACATAAATTGATATATCTAAATATTGTGAAGTTTCATTTAAAATAGCTTTTTTTATAGCTTGATATAGTAAAAAAAGACCGGAAATAGTAATAATTGTCCCTTCTATTACAAGTGCTAGAGCCTCAATTTTACCTCTACCATAGTTGAAATTTTTATCAGCTGGTTTTTCTGAATTTAAAATTGCAAAGTAGTTAAAGATTGATACAAACATATCTAAGATTGAATCAATAGCAGATGCTAAAACAGCTACAGAACCGCTTAAAACTCCTAAAACAAGCTTTATTAAAGTTAGTATTGCTGCAACACTTGATGATATTATTGTTGCTTTTTTTTGTGGTGTCACTAAAATTCCTTATATATAAATTATGGAGCTAATCTTTTAATACTCCATGAATTATCCTCTTCTAATTCATATAAAAATCTATCATGAAGTCTATCTTCTCCACCTTGCCAAAACTCAATTTTTATAGGTTTTAAAATATATCCACCCCAAAAAGATGGAAATGGTATCTCTTTATTTAAAAATTTTCTTTTCATTTCATCAAATTTTTGTTCCAATAAAGCTCTTGAACTAATAGTTTCACTCTGTCTTGAAACCCAAGCTCCAAGTTGACTCCCCTTTGGACGGCTTAGAAAATATTTTAATGACTCTGCTTTTGATATTTTTTCAATTCTTGCCTCTATTTTTATCTGTCTTTCTAATGCCAACCAAGTAAAAAGAGCAGCAGCTTTTGGATTTTCTTCTATTTGTTTTGCTTTTTTACTCTCATAGTTTGTAAAAAAGACAAAACCTTCATTGTCAAAATATTTTAATAAAACAGTTCTGCAACTAGGTAACATATCATATCCAACGGTTGCTAATGAAAAAGCATTTGGTTCTAAAAGATTTTCATTTATAGCATCATTAAACCAAGTTTCAAACTGTTTAAAAGGGCTTTTGTCCAAATCTTTTATATCAAAATCTTTTGTAGTATATTTTCCTCTTATGTTTGCTAAATCCAAAATCACTCCTTTTCTAGATAGATACTTAAAGTAGAGTATAATTTTATATCTTCTTTATTTAAAATCTCTTTATCAATATATTTGTTGAAAATTTATAAAAAATAATTATTTTTTTATAATATTATAGTATAATTCAGCTTTAGTTCTTAATTCATTTATAAATGGGGAGCACATTGGAATTCACACTTTTAGAATATATATTTTTTCTTCTAATATTTATTTTAATTATATATATAATAATAAATTCTTTTATAAGCAATAAATTAAAAGCAAAATTTAGAGAGCTAGAGAGAAAATCAAATATATTAAGACAATATAATAAAGCTACAAAAACATCAAATATAATCTCAAATAGTGATTTAAAGGGAAATATAACCTATGTAAATGATACTTTTTGTGAAGTTTCACAATATAAAAGAGAAGAGATTTTAGGAAAACCTCATAATATTTTAAAAGGTGAAGAAGATAGCGAAATATTTAAAGATATGTGGAAGACTATAAAAAATGGAAATATTTGGAGAGGAAATATAAAAAATAGGAAAAAAGATGGAACTTTTTACTATATAAATACCACAATATCACCAATCTTTGATGAAGATGGAAATATTTTTGAATATGTTGCAATTAGGCATGAAATAACAGATTTAGTTTTAAAAACAGAAAAATTAAATAGGATTTTAAGAGAAGATTATCTTACAGAAATAGGAAGCCGATATAAGTTAATAGAAGATATAGGTAAGAAAGACAACTTGAGTATATCAATACTAGATATAAAAAACTTTAGTGAAGTAAATGATTTTTTTGGCTATAAAATAGGGGATTATATTTTAAAATTGGTTGCAAAAAGAATTGAAGAGTTAGTGATTAAGAAAACAAAGTATAGTGTTTATAGACTAACTTCAGATGTTTTTGCAATATTAGCTTCAGATGAAGAAAAAAGTAGTTTTATGAGAAATATTGAAGAGATTTCAAAAATAATATCTTCAAAAGCAGTTCGTGCAAAAGGGAGAGAGATATTTGTTTCTTTAAATATTAGTTTCTCTTTTGAGCCAAAAGAGACACTTCTTGAAACAGCAAATGTAATTAGAAAATATACAAAATCTCATCCAAATCAGATTATTTATGATAGAAGCTTAGAGATAGAAAAAGATTATGAGAAAAATATATTCTGGACTTTAAAAATAAAAAAGGCTCTTGAAAATAATGATATTATCCCTTATTATCAAGGAATATACAATTTACATACAAATAAAATTGAGAAGTATGAAGCTTTAATGAGATTAAATGATGGTGGAAAAACTGTATCTCCATTTTTCTTTTTGGATATTGCAAAAAAATCAGGACAATATTTAAAACTAACAAAAAAAATGATAGATAATAGTTTTGAATATTTTAAAGATAAAGAGTTTGAATTCTCTATAAATTTTACTTTTGAAGATATTGCAAATAAAGAAGTTTCAGACTATGTTGTAGATAAGATAAAAGAGTTTAATATTGGTAAAAAAATTGTTTTTGAAATTGTTGAGAGCGAAGAGATAGATGACTTTGAGCTAATAGATAGCTTTTTTCATACTATTAGAGATTTAGGTTGTAAAATTGCGATAGATGATTTTGGAAGCGGTTACTCAAATTTTGAATATTTGATTAAA
Source organism: Aliarcobacter trophiarum LMG 25534 (assembly GCF_003355515.1). Lineage (NCBI taxonomy): Bacteria > Pseudomonadati > Campylobacterota > Epsilonproteobacteria > Campylobacterales > Arcobacteraceae > Aliarcobacter > Aliarcobacter trophiarum. The sequence continues at coordinate 421,095 of NZ_CP031367.1, forward strand.
TTAGATGCTGATTATATTAAGATTGATGGTTCTTTAATTAAAGATGTTTTAATAAGTAAGGGAAATGAGAATATTATTAGTATGATTATAAGCTTTGCAAGAGATCAAGGCTTTAAAACTATTGCTGAGTTTGTATCTAGTAAAGATATCTTCGAAAAGGTAAGAGATTTAGGTGTTGATTATGTACAAGGGTATTATATTCATGAGCCAAGTGCAGAAATATAAGATTTTAATAAAAGAGCTTAAGAAAAAATATTCTTAAGCTCTTGATAGTTTTGTAAGATTATGTAAAATTGCTATAGCACTATTTTTATTAAGTGGTTTATCAAAAGTTGTTAAAATCTCTCTAGCTAAAATATTTGCTCCTAAGTGTTGGAACATAATTCTCATAGCTTGAAGACCTTTTTGACCTCCACCTCCACTATGAGTTGCAAGAGCAACAATTTTATCATTAAAAGCATCTCTCCAATTTTTTGTAGCTCTTGATGTCCATGCCATAGCATTATTTAGAACAGGAGGCATAACTCCGTTATATTCAGGAGCTATAATTATAAAAGCTTTTAAATCTATAATTTTTGTAGCTAAATCTAAAACACTCTCAGGTATTCCATTTTTCTCCTCTTCTACTGTATTATATAGAGGTAGGTTATAATCAACTAAATTTATAATTTCACTATCATAGTTTAATTCAATTGCAATTTTTTGAAGTTCAATAGCTAGTTTTTGGTTGTTATTTGAACTAGCAACTATTATTCCTATTTTTGACATAAAAAATCCTTTTATTAAATGGTTATTATTATAGCAAATCTATACTTTTTTATAATATTAAAAATTAATAAAATTTAAGATTAACATTATATAATTTGTCAAATTATCTTAAAATCAGAGAATATAGAGTGAAAATAACTAAAGAAAAAAAAATTGTTCAAAGAATTAAGTTCATTCCAGTTATTTTTGTAGCTGTTATTTTAGTTCTTATACTTTTTTTCATATCTTTTGAAGCAAAAAATACATATGAAGAAGAGAAGATTGATATGGAGCAAGACTTTATATCTCACAATAAGCAGAATGTTCAAGATGAGGTTTATAGAACTTATAATTACATAAAATATCTTCAAGAAAATACAGAAAATGAGTTAAAAACAACTATAAAAAATAGGGTTTATGAGGCCCATGCACTAGCAACAAATATATATGAAACTTATAAAGACAAAAAGAGTAAAGCTGAAATATTTGAACTTATTAAAATAGCTCTTGATAAGATAAGGTATAACGATGGTAGAGGTTATTTTTATATAGATGATATTTATGGGAACAAGCTTTTACTCCCACTTGATAAGATAAATGAGGGGCGAAATTTTTTAAATTATAAAGATGCAAATGGCTATGCTTTTGTACAAACAATAGTTGATAGTATAAAAAATAAAACTGAAAGATATGATGAGTATGTCTGGAAAAATCCAAATACTTTAAAAGATTCAAAAAAGATAGCATTTTATAAATACTTTGAGCCTTTTAATGTAGCTATAGGAACAGGTGAATACCTTGAAGAGTTTGAAGAAATGGTTCAAAAAAAGGCCATAGAATATATAAATTTAATAAGATTTAGTGGTAGTAGGTATATTTTTATTGTAAAAAATAGTGGAGAACTTTTGGCTCATATAAAAAAAGAGCTGATAGGAAAAGATGTAAGTTTTGATGTTATTTCAAAAAATGATAATAAAACTTTTTTAGAGTTAGCAAAAGATGGGGATGGATTTTATAGTTACTATCAAAAAGATTTAGATGAGGCTACAAAGGATATAAAAACAAGCTATATAAAGAGTGAAAAAAGATGGGGTTGGATTATTGGGGCTGGGTTTTATGAAAATGATCTCGAAAAAGATTTAATCTCTTTGAGAGAGAAAATAGATGAAAAATATAGTGCTTATATGAAGAAAGTCTCTATTTTATTTCTAATACTACTATTCTTTCTATTTTTTATATCAAAGAAATTCTCAGATTATCTGCAGAAAAAACTACAAGATTTTAAAAATGAATTAAAAAAGAACCAGAAATTTTTAAATCAAAAAACAAAGATGGCTACAATGGGTGAGATGATAGAAAATATTGCTCATCAATGGAAACAACCACTATCTTTTATAACTATTAGTACAAGCTCTATGAGATTAAAAAAAGATGCAAATATATTAAATAATGATGAATTAATTGAAGGCTTAAATAAAATTGAAAGTAGAGCAAAATATTTGGCTCAAACCATTGATGATTTTAGAAACTTTTTTAATCCAAATAAAAAGATTTGTAGTTTTTTACTTGAAGAATGTATATCAAAAACTTTGAGCTTAAGCTCTATTTCGTTTAATACAAGTAAAATTAATATTATAAAAAATATAGAGAATATAGAGTTTATATCAAATGAAAATGAGTTAATACAAGCATTTTTGAATATCTTAAATAATGCAAAAGATGAGCTAGAGAAGAGAGATTATGATAGATATATTTTTATAGATATATTTAGACAAGATGGATATATTGTTTTTGAGTTTAAAGATAATGCAGGTGGGATAAAAGAGGAGAACTTATCAAAAATATTTAATTCTCATTTTACTACAAAAGAGGATAAACAAGGGAGCGGAATAGGGCTTTATATGACAAAAGATATTATTGAAAAGAGCCTATTTGGAACTATTGAAGCCCAAAATGTAGAGTATAGTTATGAAAATAAAAACTATAGAGGCGCAAAATTTATAATTAAATTTAAAGATAAATAGATTTTTTCAAGTGGTGGCTCGAGACAGAATCGAACTGTCGACACAAGGATTTTCAATCCTTTGCTCTACCGACTGAGCTATCGAGCCATATTAAGTTTTAAAAGTGGTGGTGAGAGAAGGATTTGAACCTTCGAAGCCGTAGGCGGCGGATTTACAGTCCGCAGGATTTGACCACTCTCCAACCTCACCATAATAAAAGTACTTAAAAATTGGATGGGGTAGAAGGATTCGAACCTTCGAGTGACGGTACCAAAAACCGTTGCCTTACCGCTTGGCGATACCCCATCATTTTAAGTGGACGGTATTGTATTATTTTAAATATTAAAATAAGCTAAAAAATATGCTTTTTATGGAGATTATTCATAAAAAGCAGGAATTGGCGGAAAGGTATCAAAAGACCTTTTAATAGCAAAAGAGATTGAGTTTTTATTTTTATGATTTTGCATAGGGTTTGAAAATTGTAGATATTGTATTGACCAATCAATAGTTTTCTCTTTTTTGTAGGCAAATGCAATTTTTTTACCACTTCTTAGAGAGTTTTCATAGATTGTTTTTGCATAATCTACTATATTTGGAAACTCTTTTGCATTAAGTTTATCTCCCCAACAAAAATAGACAAATTTTCCAAAAGGAAGATAGTTCTTTGCATCTAAATACATAATTTCTCTATCAAACTCTGTATTTTGGTTTGAATTGTATTTTTCTAAATCTTCATTGAATTTCGATAGAAGTGTACTTGAATCTATATGTGGTTCTATTAGATTAAATAGGTTTTTTATCTCTACTATTTTTCCTTTACAGCTCTCTTTCATAGCTTGTTTGAAGATAGTTATATATCCTTCACTCTTTAGCTCTATTAACTCATCAAAAGCGTTAAAATCCTGTTCTAATAAAAACTTATTTGAATCAAATCCCATAGGAGTAACAACAGGATTATAGATAAAAATTGTACCAATTATATTTTTTTTTCTATCATTTTTTGTTTTTAATAAACTCTTTATATCCTTTGGATTTAGATTTTCTTCTTCATCTTTTTTGAAGTAGATATAACTTTGTGTTAAAAAAACCTCTTCGTATTTTGTCTCTATTTGTCCAAAATATTGCATATTTCTCCTTAATTTTCTGAATTTATATATGTTCTAAAATCACCACACTCTTTTAGTAACTCTTTATAGTATTTTGTATCTTTGTAGTTGTTTTTTAGTTCATCAAAATATTTAGCTCCACTATTAGATAAAAAACTCTCATAAAACTCACTATTTAAACCATAATAGTATTTTTGCTTATTATCACTAAAATAAGAGCTACTAGATTGTGGATATTTGCTATATTTTAAATCATATATTGCAAGATTTGTTTTTGAAATTTGATATATAATTTTAGCCTTTTGTTCTTTGTCTTTACTGTTTGCTAGGGCTATTTGGTAATGTCTAAGCGCTTTATGTAACTTATCTTCTTGAAGTATTGGGGTATGTATTTCTACTACGCTTCTATGTGTTGTTGTAGCTTTTGAACTATTTCCAAAGTAACTAAGATTAAAATATAGATTTGCCAAAAGATAATTGTCCATAGAGCTATTAGGATTTTGTTTTAGCAAATTTTCTATCTCTAAAGCTTTTTTTAAAAAGTTTCTATATGTAAAATTGCTATTTTTTCCACTTCTATTGTTTCCTCTAATAAAACCATTAAATGGATTAAACTCAAGTTTTTCTTCTAAAATAGGTGCATTTGTATCTAATGCTTCTTTGAATTTCAAAATATTAATTAGATTTTTTACCTTTGTTGTCTCAAAAGAGTAATCTATATCACCCTTTGAGCTATTTTTCTCTTTTTTAAATTTTTCTTGTAGATACTCTTTTAGTTTTGAATTTGGCTTAGTAGTTATAAATTCTTCAAACTCTATAATCATACTTAAATCAAATTGACTAAAATCCAAATAATTAATATTTTGAGAGCCATAAGATAAAAATGGTTCATTTTGATTTTTATAAAGTTTGCTTAAAATTACTTCAAATGTATAGTTGTGTATTGCATTTGATGGGTGATTATCATTTGTAAGCTTTTGCATTTTTTCAAAAATCTCATTTTCAGTTTCTATATCAATTTTTTGAAGAGAGTTAAGATATAAAATATAGTTTAAAGTTTCAACTTCATGATTGTTTGGGTACTCTAGCTGTAGTTTTTTTACTATGTCATGAGCAATTAATAGTTTATTTTCAAAAAAGTTAAAGTAAGCCTTGCTCAAATTTATAATATACATATCATCTTTTTTTACACTATTTAAAAAATCTAATAGCTCTTTTTGTAGTACAAAATTTGTTTCACTATTTTGATTGAAAAAGAGTTGTGAATTTATTAAAGTTCTTAGTAAAAGTAGATCAAACCAATTTGAATTTTTATTTAAAGCATATATGTTTTTTAGTTCTTCAAGGGTATTACTAGAGCTTTGAAGAGCTCTCAAAAAAAAGATTTTCTCTTTTTCATCACTATTTTGTGTCATATTTAAAAGAGTATTAAAATCTAAATCACTTCTTATGTGATTGAAATTATAAAAACTTAAATGGGAGTTTATTTTACTTTTATCTAAAAGTTTAGAGAACTCATAAACTCCTAAAACCTCTTTTTTATTTTTTATCAATGCACCAGCATTTATTCCAGAAATCCAATCTTTTACAATACTAGGCTTAGATTTTTCTAAAAGATAGCTATACTTTTCATATATTTTAAGAGGCTCTTTGTAGTTATAGTGAGCTAGTCTAAAAGCAAGATAGAAATATCTGAGCTTAAAGTATTCATCTTCTGATTTTTCAAGTTCTAAAATAGCTTCATCTATTAAGTTACCACAATTTTTTGGAGCTGGTTCATAATAGTTAAAAGTTACACAAGCCTCCTGTTTTTGGGCAAATTTTATATAGTTCAAGAACTCTTTGTTTTTAAGTTTATCTAGGTTTTTTCTTTTATACAAAAACTCTTCTATATCTTTTTTACTATAGCTTTTTTCAAGTGCAATACTCCACTCTTTTATATTCTCTTCTTTATTTTTTTTCTCATAATCATAAATCAAGGAGTTGTAAACTGAAGGGTTGTTCAAATCTTTATATTCTAAAAAAAACCAATCTCTTTTTTCTAAAAACATATACTCTATTTCATTTGGGTCATCATAAGATGCACAAGAAAAGAGATAAGAGTTTAAAAAAAATATAGATAAAAAGGCTCTAAATAACATCTACTCTCCTAATATTTTTTCAAGATTATACTTAAGTTTATATTTAATTGTGTAAAAAATTACCTCATTAAAACTATTTTTGCTTAATTCTTTAAAATCTTTTAGAGCAGTTTTTAGCTCATCCTCTTTTGGTTCTTCCAACCTAAAAATATCATCTTTATAAATATACTTTCCCTTAAAATAGTGGCTACTTAAGGTTTTATATCTATTTTCCTCTATTTTTATAAAATTTTCATTTTTAAAATCTTTACTACTTATATTTTCAAATAAGTTTATGGCTTTTTTATCTCTAAACTGTACAGCTTGTGAGTATAAAGGAAGGGCCAATTTTAATCTTAGAGGATATTTGTCAAAATTATAGTGATACTTTTTTGCTTCACTGTTATCTAAAATATAGTTTTTTGTATCAAAATCACCTAAATTTGACATATTGTAATACATTAAAACTCCATAATCAACAGGTGGAACTCCTGTCTTTTTGAAATATTTTATTTGATGAAGCCTAATAGTTGAGCTAAAAGTGATATTTAAGCTATTTTTTAACTCATTTAAAAAAAGAAAATAGTTATCTCTTGAACTATCACTCCAATCACAATCTATTTGAAGCTCATTAAAATTAAAATCAAAGCTTTTTAAATCTCTTAAAATATTTTGGCTTAGAGTTTTATAGTTAATATTTTGCATGGTTTTATTTGTGATATATATTACTGGTATAAACTCTTTTGGTGGTTTTGTAGCAAAATTTGTTTTAATAATTTCAAGTTGATTTGAGTAGTAAATATCTAAAACTTTTATATATAATTTCTCATTTTTTATCTCTGTTTTATAACTATTTTCCCAAAAATAATATGAAGCAAAAAGCTCTTTATTTTTGTCCTCTTTTTTATAAAAGATATAAGATATTACAATAAAAATAAAAAGAGCTAAAATAAAATATTTTTTCAAATCTACTCCAAATTAGTAAGAATAATAGCTTTTTTTACTCTTGTACTTGCTACATAAAATATATTTAGCTCTTCATTTATTTGATTAAAACTTAAAGCTCGTTTTGTATTTAAAATATCTTTTTTTGTAATAAAATCATCTACCATAACAACTTGATTATACTCCATACCTTTTGCTTTATGACTAGTTGTAAAGATAATATCTGCTTCATCTTTATTTGTTACAAGCTGTTCTTTGATCTTTTTATTTATCTCAAAAATATTATCTCCATAGCTATTTATAAATCTTATGATATTTAAGTAGTCTTGATTTTTTGTCTCTTTTGCAAATGTTTCTAATTCAAATATTGTATCAAAGTTTTTTATTTCATCAATAGTTATCTTCTCATTTTTTCGGTTTTTAAGATAAAAAATAGAGTAAACAGTTTGGTTCATAAAAGAGTATGAGTTATATCCACCTTCAAAAAAAAGCTTTTTATTTGAGTGAAGATATTTTACTATCTCTTTAATAAGCCCAAAAGTCGTCCTTGAAATAATTGTAAACTGTTCCCTGAAATCGATATTTTCAGTCCCAATTTTTGTTTCAACACTATTTTCTAAACCATTTAGAACTAGATTTTTTGAGTTATTTAATTCATAAAAACTATTTAGGTATTTTTCTAAGAATTTTGCATAGCTATTTGAGAATCTAAAGCTATGAGTTAAATTATATGATGGTAAATCGATTTTTGCTAAAGCATTTGAAGCATATCTAAAACTATAAATTTGCTGAAAACTATCTCCTACATATATCTTATTGCAAGGTTGTTTTTCAACAATTGCAATCATAACATCGCTTATATCTTGTGCTTCATCAACAAAAATTAAATCGTAATTTAAATCAAAAGAGGCTTTTTTATTTAAAAAAAACATTTTTAGATAAAAGTCATGAATAGCCTCTATTTTCCCAAGCTTCATTGAGCTTAATATAAGTTTTAGATGTTCTAAAAGATTTTTTTGCTTACTTTTTAAAATATCTAAAATTTTTGCACTAAAATCGCTCTGTTTTGTAAACTCTTCAAGAAGCTTTAAATCTAGCTCTATTAAATTTGAGTTACAATAAAAATTCACAAGAGATTTTAATAAAGATATGTACTCTAAACTAGGATAGATATTTTTGCTATTTTTACTAAACTCAAACTCTACAATTAGTTTTTCCAAAATAGTTGTTTTTAAATCAGCTACAAGTTTGTAGTTGTAGGCCTTTGTTTTATTATATGCTAAAGAGTGAATTGTACTTATATGTAAATTTGGTAGATGAAACTCTTTTAATTTCTCATTTAAAGCAACTTGCAAAGATTTGTTATATGCTAAATATAGTATTTTTAGTTGCGGATTTTTTTCTGCATATAGAAGCAAAGTTGTGGTTTTTCCACTTCCTGCAACTGCATTTATTTTAAAAGATTGTAAAGAGCTATTTACAATCTTTTCTTGTTCATAGGTTAATATCACTTAGTTTAATACTCTAATTGTTTAAAAGTTTATTCAAAATCCAAAACAGTTTGAGTTTGACCACTACTTCCAAATTCGCTATCAATTTCAATAGCAATTTGTTTAAAATCAACTCCATTTATCTCTTTTAGACCTTTTAAAATCTCTTTTTTCCCACTTATAAGCTCTCTTGATTTAATTCCATGAGAGATAGATAAAGAGGCTTCTACAAAAGCTGAAAGTTTATCGCACTGTTTTAAAGCTAAGCCATCGATTGCTTCAAATTTATCAAGATTATATTTGTTTATATCTTCAACTTCTTTAATCTTTCCATCTATTTTTACTTTGTTTGCAAACTCCTCTTTTTTTCCATCATAAAGACCTAAAATATATGAGAACTCCTCTTGAATCTCTATTGGAACATTTGGTAAAATATCATCCTCTATTTTTGCAACTTCATACTCTGCAATAATATCAGAAAGCTTATCTACACTATATTTTACTGGGCTTATAATATCTCTTGTAAGAGCTTCTGGTAAGTCATGAAATAGTGCTGTAAAAAAGTTATTTTGTAGTCTTTTATCACAAGCATTTACTTTTATAGAGTAAAAATATGAAAAAAGAGCAACTGTTAACATATGACCTAATACAGAAGTTTCTGGAATTCGTGGAGTTTGAGCCCATCTTTTTTGAAATCTTAATCTTCCACTTAAATCAATAATTTTTGCTAATTTTTTATTTAAAGCTATTTTTTGAACTCCTAAAAGCTCATAATAGTCTTCAATCTCAACATCAACTAGTTTTTTTACCTCTTCTATATCACTTAAAAATTGACTAGTTTGATAAACAATTGAGAACTCCCATTTAGTTGATAAATAAGAAGCAGCTTTTAGTATAAATCTCTCTTTTTTGTACATAGAGCTATCATTTAAAAAAGCTTCAAACTTTTGTAAGAAGTTTCCACCATCTATATCTTGTAATGATGGTTTTAACTTTTCAACTACCCATGAATTTATCTCTTTTGATTTTTTTTGAAGAGCTTTTCTAAAAACATCTGGTCTTATATCAGTAACAACAACTCTTCTTAAAAATTCAAATATACCAGCTTCTATTAGATGAGTAAAGTTAATATCTTTTTCTAATTTTGCAATAAAATATGCTATTACGAATTTGTGGGCTTGTTTATCGAGCTCTACTAAATCAACCATTCTAGGGTAGTCATTCCACCTTTGAATAGAGGCACTTGAAAAAATATAATCAATAATTTTTGGGTTTAACACTATTTTTTATCCTCTTTTTTACTATTTTTATCTCCACTATCAAAAAACATAAGTTTTTTCCCTAAAAGCATAGCTCCAATAATCAGAGTCATCATCAAATAAACTTGCCAATCTGCCATAAATGCCCCTTTTAAATTTACTTCTATTATCTCATAATATCTATAAAAAAGATATTTAATCACCTAAAAAGTAATAAAGAAGTATAATTTAATTTATTTATAAGGAGAATTTATGATAAAAAAAGCAGATAAAAATAGTATAGAAAATATTTCAACTCTTATTTATAATGCGATATTAAATGTAGCAAATACCTTAACAGGAGAAGATGAAGATAAAAAGATTTTAGAAACTTTAGATTATTATGTAAAAATGGATATTTGCCGACTTAGCTATAATAATATCTATACATATAAGATAGAAAATCAAATAGTAGCTATATTGTTGGTTTATAACTCAAATGATGTAAAAAAGTTAGATTTACCTATGTTAGACCATTTAAAAACAAAAGGAATTACTCTTAACTCTTTTGATAAAGAGTGTTTTGATGATGAGTTTTATATAGATACAGTTAGTGTAAGCCCAGATTTTCAAGGAAGAGGAATAGCAAAAGAGCTGTTTAGTTTTGCAGAAAAAAAGGCTTTAGAGTTAGGTTTTAAAAAGCTTTCACTTTTAGTTGATTTTGAAAATATAAAAGCGAAATATTTATATGAGAAATTGGGATTTAAAAAGAATGAAACACTTATAGTTTCAGGAAGTAATTTCTATCATATGATAAAAGAGATAAATTAAAAATAAGATTTTAATGTTTATAGATATAATATAGAGAATAAAGAGGAGATTACTCTATTATTCTCTATAGCTTTTTGCTATTTCATCTGCTACAAAAAGTAAATTATTTTGCCAATCTTCGTTTAGTGGATCAATAGAAACTACACTAGCACCAATATTTTGTGAAATTGTTTTTGCACTTTTTTGTGAAAATTGAGGAGATACAAATACTATTTTTATATTATGTTCTTTTGAATCCTCTATTAGTTTTAATAACTCATTTGGTTTAGGTTCTTTTCCTTCAATCTCTATAGATATCTGTTCTAAATCATATCGTACAGCAAAATATCCCCATGAAGGGTGAAAAACCATAAAAGCTTTGTCTTTGTATGGTGTTAAAATCTTTTTTATATCTTTATCTAAATTTTCAAGTTCATTTATAAACTCATTATAGTTTGTTTTATAAAATTCACTATTTTTCTCATCTATTTTAATTACTGCTTCATAGATGTTTTTTGCTTGATTTTTTACACTTATTGGGTCTAACCAAATATGTGGATCAAGTCCATTTTCATCTATATGGTTATCGTGTTTATCATGTTCATCTTCATGATGAGTGTGTTCTTGCATTGCTATTTTTTCTACTCCAATAGTTGTATCTACAAAAAGTGTATTTTTTGCATTCTGTTTAAATCTACTAATCCAAGCTTTCTCACTAGGTTCTCCTATCATAAAATATATTTTTGAGCTGCTTAGAGCTTTCATTTGAGAAGCTTTTGGTTCAAAATTATGTGGAGAGCTTCCAGGTTTTATCATAACATTTATATTGAATTTATCTTTTACAATTTTTTGTACAAAATATTTTTGTGGTAGAATTGTTACTGTTAGTTCTTGTTTTGAAGCAAATAAAACTGTTGTAAATAGTATAAAAATCACTAAATAATTTCTCATTTTTTTTCCTTTGATTTGGATATTTGCAACTTAGTTGCAAATATTTTTGACATTTTAAAACTTTTTTTCTTTAATGCAACTTAGTAGCACTTAATTTAAATTTTGGTAAAATTTTTTTTATGAATAATAGTTTAAATCAAGAAAATCTCTCAAAAATCAAATTAACAACTGCTAGAAGAGCCATTTTAGACCTTTTACAATCTTCAAACAAGCCTTTTTGCTATGAAGATATCAAAGATAAAATATCTATGGATAAAGCTACTTTTTACCGAAACATTACAATTTTTGAAGAAGAAAATCTTATAAACTCTTTTGAATCAAATGATAAAAAAAGATATTTTGAGATAAAAGATAAAAAACATCTTCACTTTATTTGTGATAACTGTTCAAATATTGAGTGTATTTTTGAAAAACCAGATTTTCTTTTAAAAGATTATAAAATTGAAAACATTATCCTAAAAGGGAAATGTAAGGAGTGCAATAAAAATGGGTAATTTACTTCCTAGAAAATATTTAAAAAAAATAGTAAATATAAGAAATCAATATAAGTTTATAACTAGCTTTATCTCAACAGCGACTCTTAGTGGGTTTAAGCTATTTTTAGTAACAGTTTTAGCCGTTTATATAGCAAACTCTACACTTGCTCCACAATATTTTGAACTTTTAACAACTCATTTTAGCTTCTCTTTTGGAACACACACTTTTTCTATGAGTCTTCAACAATGGATAAATGATGTTTTAATGGCACTTTTCTTTCTAGTTGTTGGTTTGGAGATAAAAAGAGATATGCTAATAGGAGAGCTTTCGAGTCCAAAAAAAGCCTCTTTTCCTATTATTGCTGCTTTGGGTGGAATGATTGTCCCAGCAATAGTATATTTAAGCATAAATCAAACTCATCCAACTGGATTTGGAGTTCCTATGGCAACAGATATTGCTTTTGCTTTAGGAATTTTAATGCTTTTAGGAAAAAGAGTAAGCCTCTCTTTAAAAGTATTTTTAGTAACTTTAGCTGTTGTTGATGATTTAGGAGCAATAGTTGTAGTTGCAATATTTTATACAAGTGAACTTCATTATGATTTTTTAATCTATTCTCTTCTTACATATTTTGTTCTTATGATTTTTAACTATTTTAATCTAGTACGTGTTCTTCCTTACTTATTTGTTGGTATTTTTCTATGGATTTTTATTCATAGTTCTGGGATACACTCTACAATTGCTGGAATTCTTCTAGCTTTTGTTATTCCTCTAAAAGCAAAAAATACAACAGTTGAAGAGATAGAAGAGCATAACTCAAAAAGTCCACTTTTAAGAGTTGAACAAGCTCTTCATAACTTTAGTGCATTTATTATAATGCCAGTTTTTGCCTTTGCAAATGCAGGAGTTGAGCTAGATTTTGCAAGTGTTATAGAGAATAAAACAATTGTTCTAGGAGTATTTTTAGGTCTGCTTATTGGAAAGCCTATTGGAATTTTAGCATCAACATATCTCGCAACAAAATTTAAAATTAGTGAGAAACCATCTAATGTTAGTTGGGCTGAGATTTTAGCTGTTGGATTTTTGGGTGGAATTGGCTTTACCATGTCGATTTTTATCTCAACTCTTGCTTTTGATGACCCACATATTGTAAGTGCTGTAAAAATAGGTATTTTTGCAAGTTCTATTAGTGCTGCAATTATTGGTGTGATTTTTATTTTAATTATAGGTAAAAAGGAGACACAAAAAGAGTTTTTGGAAGGCTTGAAAAGTGATAAGTAGTGAAGATATTATAAAAATTGTTGCTTATTTCTCTATAATAGCTCATAGTCCTGGAAGATTAAGAGTAAGAGTAAACCCAAAAATTGTAAAAGAGGGTGAAAAGATTACTCTTAGTGATATTGAAAATCTTCCAAAAAAAATATTAGGAATAGAGGAGATTAAGATTAACAAGCTTATAGCTTCTGTTACAATAATATATGATCCTAAAATTTTTAAGCCAAAACTTTGGGAAGATTTGATAAAAAATGAAAATATAAATGAGATAACACAAATTATAAATAATCTAGTAAAGGAGCTTTAAACATGGCTATTTCTTACAATATCCTACTAGAAAAAAGAGTTGATTTAAATTCAAATATAGGTATTGATGAACAGATTTTACAAATTGCCATTTATGATGAATTTAAAGCTTATGAGACTTATAGCAAAATTATTGAAACTTTTGGAAATATAAGCCCATTTTCAAACATAAAAGAGGCGGAAGCAGTTCATTATAGTGTACTTATTCAACTAGCAGAAAAATATGAAATAGAAGTTCCAATAAATGATTGGAGAGATAAAATAGAGATTCCAAGTACTATTATAGAGTGTTGCGAATTAGGGGTAGCTTCTGAGATTGAAAATATTGCTATGTATAATAATCTTTTGACACACTCAACAAAAAGTGATATTACAGATACTCTTTTTAGGCTTCAATCAGCCTCTTTTAATAACCACTTACCAGCTTTTAGAGCATCTGTTATAAATCACTATAATGGATTTGGTAATTTACAAAATAGTGAAGATATTATTGGAAAAATGAAAGAGTATGAAGAACTTATAAATAATCTTATGAGTGGAAATATTGATGAAAATACAATTTCAAATCTTAGTTCAAAATTATTTTCAAATATAAGTTTTCAATTTTTAGCAGGAGCTGTTGGTGGAGCAGCAATTGTTGCACTTTTAAATCAATTTTTAGAAAATCAAAATTTAAACAAGGAGTAAAAAATGGCATTACCATTTATAGCTGGTTTAGCACTAGGAGCCTTAGGAGTTATTGCTTATAAAAATAGAGATACTCTAAAACAAAAAAGTGAAAATATTTTTAAAGAGGCAAAACAAAAAGGTGAGATTTTAAAAAAAGATATTGAAACAAAAATTTCAAAAACAAAAGAGAGATTTGAAAAGAAAGAGGTTGTAGAAAAGCCAAAAACTACAAAAAGAACATATACAAAAAAAGCAAAAGCTGAAGATGGGGTAAGTAAATGAAAACTTTAAATACAGGAATGCCTAGAAGTGTTTTAGGTCATGTAGTTAGTGGTGCTATTGCTAGTGCTGTTATTAGTGGAGCAATAAATTATAAAAAATATAAGAATGGTGAATTAAAAAGTTGTGAAGCTATAAAAGATACAACAAAAAAGGCAACACAAGGAGCTATTGTAACAGGAAGTGCAATTGCAACAACAAATTATATTGGTGAGGGAAACTATTTAAGAGCAATAACATCTGCAACTATTGGAGTAGCTGGAGTTTATGCACTTGAAATAATAGAAGAGAAATTGGAACAAAAGTATTTAACAAACCAAAACCTACAACTAGAGGAGATTTAAAATGGCTAAAAATAATCAAAATTTTAATCAATATAATACAGATATAAATAGTACAAGAAATAATCAACAAAGTGGATTAAATATCAACCAAAACCCATATATAAATAGTAGTATCAACCAAAATTTTCTAGGACAAAATCCAAATAATCAAATCCAAAACCAATCTAACTCTTTATTAAATGGTGATTTTGTAAAAGGTGCTTTAATTGGAGCGGTTGCAACTTATGTTTTAACAAACAAAAATGCTCAAGAGAGTATATTTCAAGCAATTAATAAAGCAAAAACTTTGGTAACTGCTGGAATTGAAGAGTTAAAAGAGAGAATAGAAGATGCAAAGGCAGCTTCACAATCAAATACACAAGAGTTCTAAAAAATGGATAAAAAATTTATAAAAGTTCATCAAATAGGACTTAGAGCTAGATATAAGCTTGAAATACTAAAAGATAATTTTATAGATGAAGATATTTTAAAAGGTTATTTTAGTAGTTTTAAAGAGATTAAAACTATTAGAATAAATAAAAAAGCATACTCAATAATTTTTGAGCTAAGAGAAGATATTTTTAAAAAGATAGAGGAGATTTTAAAAGATTTATCTTTAGAGACTCTTTTAAAATCTGTACAAAATAGTGAAGCTAGTGTTTGTGTAACTTGTGTAAGTAGTGAAAAACCATCTATGAAAGCAACTATTTTTGCAAGTAGTGCTTTAATATCTGAAAGATTAGTTACAAATAGTAGTTTAAAAGCAGTTACAACAACAGTAGCATGTACTCCACTTTTAATAGATGGAATAAAAGAGCTTTTTAAAGAAGGGCTTACTTCTCATGTACTTGAAGCCGCTGCTGTTGCTATATCTATTTTTAGAAAAGATTATTTAGCCGCTAACTCTACAAATGCTATGCTTGAACTTGGTGAATATATAGAAGAGACAACTGTTCATAAAAGTGATGATTTACTAAAAGAGTTGGCAAAACCAAATATTGAAGAGGCTTGGGTTGAGAAAAAGATAGCTGGAAAAGTTGTAGAGGTTTTAGTAAAAACAGAAGAGTTAAAAATTGGAGATATTATTATTGTTGGAGCAGGTAGTACTATTGCAATAGATGGGCATATTATTGATGGTGCTGGAACAATAAATCAAGTCTCAATGACTGGAGAAGCGACACCAATAGCAAAGTATAGAGGAGACAGGGTAATATCTGGAACTATAGTGGAAGAGGGAAGATTTAGAATTTGGGCTGAGCAAGTTGGATCAAATACAGCAACTCAAAGAATAAAACACTATATAGAAAACTCTTTAAATGAAAAATCATCAGCTCAGTTAAAAGCAAATAAATTAGCAAATAAGTTAGTTCCTGTTACTTTAGGACTCGCTACTGCTGCTTATATTTTTACAAGAGATTTTCAAAGAGTTGCTTCTGTTCTTCAAGCTGATTACTCTTGTGCTTTAAAACTTGCAACTCCTGTTGCTTTTAAATCTACAATTTCAAAAGCTGGACATAATGGAATTATGATTAAAGGTGCAAAATCTATTGAAGCTTTAAGTAGTGCTGATACCTTTGTATTTGATAAGACAGGAACTCTAACAGGAGGAGAGCTAGAAGTTGTAGGTGTGGATTCATACGATAGAAGTTGGAGTGAAGAGAAGCTTTTAAATCTTACTGCTTCAACAGAAGAACACTATTTTCATCCAGTTGCAGAAGCTGTTGTAAAGGCTGCAAAAGAGAGAGGTTTTGTACATATGCACCATGAAGAGGTTGAATTTATTGTAGCTCATGGAGTAAAAACAGAGGTAAAAGGTAAGTCTGTTATTATTGGAAGTCGTCATTTCTTAGAAGATGATGAAAAGATAGATTTTAAACCTTTCAAAAAAGATATTGAAAACTCTTTAAAAAAGAGTGATACACTACTTTATGTTGGATATGACGGTAAACTTTTAGGAACAATTGGTTTAGCTGACAACTTAAGAGAAAACTCTAAAAATGCTATAAAGAAATTAAAAACTCTTGGAGTTAAGAATATAGTTATGTTAACAGGTGATATAAAAGAGAAAGCTTTAAAAATTGCTGATGAGTTAGGAATTGATGAGGTAAAAGCGGAACTTTTACCACAAGATAAAGCAAATATTGTAAAAGAGCTTATGAGTAAAGGTAAAAAAGTTGCTTTTATTGGAGATGGGATAAATGATGCACCAGCTTTAATCTCTTCACATGTTGGGATATCTATGAGCCGTGGAGCTGATATTGCAAAAGCAACTGCTGATATTAGTCTATTAAAAGATGATATTGAAGCTGTTGTTGAAGCAAAAGAGTTTGCAAATAAAACTATGAATTTGATAAATACAAACTTTAATGCAACAGTAGGAATAAATAGTGCAATACTTTTAGGTGCAACTTTTGGTTTATTTTCTCCAATTGTAACTGCTATATTGCATAATGGGACAACAATAGGATTACTTTTAAATTCGATAAGAGGAGTAAAATTAGTAAAATAGATTTTAATAATAGTTATCAGTTTTGTTTAAGAAATTAAATAATACAATACTGATAATTTATTAAAGGATATATATTATGCCAATTTTATTACCATTAGCGACTTTAATCACGGGTATTTTAACAGTAAAAACTGTAAATAAAACTATGAAAACTTATGAAAGAAGAAAAAAAAGAGATGAAAGAGTTAAAATTTGACTTAGAACTTCAAAAAGAAGTTGCAAAAATAGGGATGACTGCAACTTTAGGGGCTACTGTTGTAACTTCAATGTTTATGAAAAATAAAATTGCAAAAAATACTCATATTATAGCAGGTGTCGCATTTTGTGGATTTGCACTATGGCACCATATGCTTTATCAACCAAAAAAATCACAAAAAAATGAAAAAAATATTAAAAAAGCTCAATAATTAATCTAAGTAGTAGTTAATTAAATTTTAGATAAAATCCAAAAATTATTGAAGGATATAGTATATGAATAAAAGAGTTCTTGTAAAGTTTTCAGGTGAAGCATTGGCTGGAACTGAGGGTTATGGAATTGATACAAAGATATTGGATTACATTGCTGAAGAGATTAAATCTTTAGTTGAATATGGTATTGAAGTTGCTATTGTTATTGGTGGTGGTAATATTATTCGAGGAGTTACGGCTGCTGCTGATGGTGTTATTAAAAGAACAAGTGCTGATTATATGGGAATGCTTGGAACTGTAATAAATGGTGTTGCTATGCAAGAAGCTTTAGAGTATAAAGGTCTTAGTGCAAGATTGCAAACTGCTATTAAAATGGAAGAGATTGCAGAACCTTTTATTGTAAGAAAAGCTATGAGACACTTTGAAAAAGGAAGAGTTGTGATTTTTGGAGCAGGAACGGGAAATCCATATTTTACAACAGATACAGGTGCTACTCTAAGAGCTACTGAAATTGGTGCCGATTTACTTATAAAAGCAACAAAAGTAAATGGAGTTTATGATAAAGATCCAATGAAGTTTGCGGATGCAATAAAACTTGATAACTTAACATATGATAGAGCATTAGAGGATCATATAAAAGTTATGGATGATACAGCAATTGCTTTAGCAAAAGATAACAAACTTCCAATAGCAGTTACAAATATGAATGAAAAAGGGAATCTTTTACGAATAGTTCAAGGTGACTATAGTAAGTGTTCGATAGTAAAATAGTTAGAAATAAATTTTAAAAGGAAAAATAGTGGAAAGATTAGAAGAGAGAATTTCAAAAGCTTTAAAGCAAGTTGATAATGATAGATACATTTTAGCAATTGCAGTTGGACAAAGAGCAGACGAGTTAAGTAAAGGTGCAAAACCACTTTTAAGTCATAATACTCAAAAAATGAAATATACAGATATAGCAATTGATGAGATAGCAAGTGGATTGCTAAAAATCAACGGTCTTACTGATAAAAAATAGATTTCTACTTAAGTTGTAGGATTTATGAATTTATTCTTCAAAGAGTTACAGCTAGTAAATACAATTGATAGGGCTAAAGAGGAGCTTAGAAAGCAAATTAATATTAGCTCAAAACTAAATGAGATTATTGATTTTATAATCGAAGCTCATGAGGGACAATTTAGAAAAAGTGGTGAGCCATATTCGGTTCATCCAATTTTGGTAGCAACAATCACAAGTACTTTTTCAAAAGATGAAGATGTTATTGCAACTGCACTTTTACATGATGTTGTGGAAGATACTCCATTTACATTGGAGTATGTAGAAGAGAGATGGGGAAAAAACGTCTCTAATATGGTAAAAGGTCTTACAAAAGTAGCAGACATTAGAGAAGAGAATTTTATTACTTCAAAAGACTCAAGTGATACAAAAATAGTTCAAGCTGCACTTACATTTAGAAAAATGTTAATAGCATCAATAGATGATCCACGAGTTTTAATAGTAAAATTGTGTGATAGACTTCATAATATGCTTACTCTTGCCGTTTTACCACCACATAAACAAAAAAGAATTGCTGAAGAGACTTTAGTTGTTTATGTTCCTATAGCAAATAGATTGGGAATTTCAACACTAAAAAATGAGTTAGAGGATTTGGCATTTTTTTACATTTATCCTGATGAGTACAAAAAAATTGATAACTTTTTAAAAAAGAATGAACAAGCTATGCAGCTTAGCTTCAATACTTTTATTGCAATTACAAAGAATCTATTAGAGAAAAATGGCTTTGAAGAGAAAGATATTAAAATTTACTCAAGAATAAAACATCACTACTCTATCTATCTTAAAATGCAAAGAAAAGGGATTACAATTGAAGAGGTGCTTGACCTTTTTGCAATTAGAATTTTAGTGCCAAGAGATATTGACTGCTATAAAGCTCTAGGGCATATTCATTTGGAGTTCAAACCTTTGGTTTCAAGATTTAAAGATTATGTAGCAACTCCAAAGGAAAATGGATACAAAACCATTCATACAACAGTTTTTTATAACTCAAAAATATATGAGATACAAATTCGTTCTTTTGAGATGAATAGTGTTGCTGAGTACGGGATAGCAGCACATTGGTCATATAAGAATGGAGAAAAAAATAAAGAAGAAGATGTAAGTACAAATCTAAATTGGTTGAAATCTTTAGAGTTTTCAAATGATAATATAGAAGAGTTTTACAATGAAACAAAAGAGAATTTATTTAATGATGAGATAATTGTTTATTCTCCAAAAGGTGAAGTTTTTATTCTTCCTATTGGTTCAACTGCTTATGATTATGCCTTTGCAGTCCATACAAATATAGGTAAAAAGGCAATCTCTTGTTATATTAATAAAATAAAAAAGCCTCTTTTGACGGTTTTAAAAAGTACAGATATTATACAAATAGAGCTAGGAAATGAACCAATTATTAGATGTTCATGGATAGATATAGTAAAAACTTCTCGTGCAAAAAAACAGTTAAAATTTTTATGTATGCAAAGACAAAGAGAGATTGATGATCTTGCTGGAAAAAATATTATAAACACTATATTCTCAAGATACTATAATGATATTTTAGAACATTATCCAGTTAAAGCCCTGTATAAAGTACCAACAAATTTAGCTTTTTTAAAAAATGCAAAACAACTTGTAGAGAAAAAAGTTTTAAAAGAGAAAGGTATTATGGGAAGATTTAAAATCTTCACTAGTAAAATAAAAGAGTTTAAATTTGATAATATGCTTATTTATTCAAACTTTAGTATAAATTCTGTATCATTTGACCACTGTTGTCATCCAAAATTTGGAGATGATATTATTGCTTTTAGAAACTCTCACAATGCAATAATTCACCACAAAATGTGTGATAAAGCTTATATAAAAATCAAAGAAAATGAGCAGATGTTATACTGTCAATGGGCAAAAAACTCTGTTTTTCAATATAAAATGTTAATTAGTATTCCAAATACAAAAGGTGAACTAGCAAAGGTTTTAGGATATCTTTCAAAGAGTGATTTTTATATTTTATCATGTAACTTTGGAAGACAGAAACACTCATATATACAGTATTGTGATATAGAGTTTGAGATAAATAACTCAAATATAGATGAAGTAAAACAGATAGTCGAGAAAAATATAAAAGTAATAGATTTTATGTCAAAAAAAGACGCATATAATAAATAGAGGTTTAATAAATTATGGAAAAAAGATTAGAAGAAGCATTAAATGAGATAAAAAGAGGAACTGCTGAGATTATTGATATAGAGGGAATTGAGAAAAATATTAAAAGATATTTCGAAACGGGTAAGACATTTTTTGTAAAAGTTGGATTTGATCCAACTGCTCCTGATATTCATCTTGGACATACAGTTTTAATACAAAAAATGGCAACTTTCCAAAAATATGGAGCAGTAGTACAGTTTTTGATTGGAGATTTTACTGCAACAATTGGAGACCCAACAGGAAAAAGTGAGACTAGAAAGGTTTTAAGCAAAGAGGATGTTTTAAACAATGCACAAACATATAAAGAGCAAGTTTTTAAAATATTAGACCCAGCTAAAACAGAAGTAGTATTTAATAGTACATGGTTAAATGAGTTAGGAACTGGTGGAATTATCTCTCTTGCTTCAAACCTAACAGTTGCTAGGATGCTTGAACGTGATGATTTTTCAAAAAGATATACAAGTAACACTCCAATAGCAGTAAGTGAGTTTTTATACCCTTTACTTCAAGGATATGACTCAATAGCTTTAAAAAGTGATGTAGAGTTAGGTGGAACTGATCAAAAGTTTAATCTACTAATGGGAAGAACTCTTCAAAAAGCCTATGGTTTAAATAAACAACAAGCAGTTTTAATGATGCCAATTTTAGAGGGTCTTGATGGAGTACAAAAGATGTCAAAATCTTTAGGAAACTATATAGGTGTTACAGATGAACCTTTTGATATGTTTGGAAAAGTTTTATCTATAAGCGATGAACTTATGTGGAGATATTTTGAACTCCTTTCAAGTAGAAGTTTAAAAGAGATTGAAGAGCTAAAAGCTGGAGTAGAAGATGGCTCTTTTCACCCTAAAAAGATAAAAGAGGAGTTAGCAACTGAGATAGTTGATAGATTCCATGGAGTTGGTGTTGGAGTTGAAGCAAAAAAAGAGTTTGAGAGAGTTTTTGCTAAAAAAGATATTCCAACAGATATAGAAGAGTTTGTATTTAATAGTGAAGTTTGGATTTGTCAAGCTATGGTTGATAGTAAATTAGTAGATTCAACTTCTCAAGCAAGACGAGATATAAAATCAAATGCTGTATCAATTAATCAAGAGAAAATAAGTGACGATAAGATAAACTTAAGCCTTGGAGAGTATATTATTCAAAAGGGTAAAAAAAGCTTCGTAAAAGTAATTATAAAATAAAGGGCAAGTATTGAAAATAGGAAAATATGAGATAAAACATCCAATTATTCAAGGTGGTATGGGTGTAGGAATTAGCTGGGATCAACTTGCTGGGCATGTTAGTCTTGAAGGTGGGTTAGGAGTAATTTCAGCTGTTGGAACAGGTTATTATAGAAAACTTAGCCCAAATGTAAATATTGTTATGAAAAAAGATAAGCCAAAAGAGGTTTTAAACTTTTATAGTAAAGAAGCTTTGAAAGAGATTGTTGATAATGCTAGAAAAATATGTGGTAATTTACCACTTGCAGTGAATATTTTATATGCTATAAATGATTATGGAAGAGTTGTACGAGATGCTTGTGAAGCTGGAGCTAATATTATAATTACTGGTGCTGGAATTCCTACAAATATGCCAGAGTTTACAAAAAACTTTCCAGATGTAGCATTAGTTCCTATAGTTTCAAGTGCAAGAGCTTTAAAACTTATTTGTAAGAAATGGCAAAGATACAATAAAATTCCAGATGCAGTTATTGTTGAAGGTCCTTTAAGCGGTGGACACCAAGGTTTTAAATATGAAGATTGTTTTAAAGAAGAGTTTCAGCTAGAAAATATAGTTCCTCCTGTACTTGAAGAGGTAAAAAACTGGGGGAATATTCCAGTAATTGCTGCTGGAGGAGTTTGGAATAAAAAAGATATTGATAAGTTTTTAGCTTTAGGATGTGCTGGTGTTCAAATGGCTACAAGATTTATTGGAACTTTTGAATGTGATGCTGATGTTAATTTTAAAAATGTACTTTTAAATGCAAAAGAGGAAGATATAGTTTTAATGGGCTCTCCTGTTGGTCTTCCAGCACGAGGAGTTAAGACAAATCTTCAATTCTCAATAGAGAATAAAACTGCTCCAAAAGTTCAATGTATATCAAACTGTGTAGCTCCTTGTAATCGTGGAACTGAAGCAAAGATAGTTGGATATTGTATTGCTGATAGACTAGGAGCAGCATATAAAGGAGATTTAGAGACAGGGTTATTTTTCTCTGGTTCAAATGGTTATAAGATTGATAAAATAATATCTGTTAAAGAGCTAATGGAAAAATTAACTAAAGGAGAGTAGTTATTTTAGCAAAATTCTTTATCTGCCTAGCCCTTATTATAAATATATCCTTCGCCTCTAGCCTTGAAGAGCAGTATAAAGAGGCAAGGATAGAGTTTTTAAAATCATCTTTGAGAAAAGATGAAACTCAAAAGATAAATGATTTAAAAAAGATTATAGAGTTAGGTAAAAAATTAAATAAAGATGTAAGACCTGATGAGAAAAAACTATCAGTTTTAAGTAAAAATAGTAAACTTTCAAATTCTAAAACTATTCAAAATACTCAAAATAAACAACAAAATATTTTATACTCTATTAAAAATGTAACAACTTCAAATAACTCTATAATAGTTGATTTTAATGTTGATATAAAAAAAGATGATATCAAGTTTTTTGAGTTAAAACCTTCACCTTTATATAGAGATGTTTTTGATATAAATGGTTATTTTAAAGATGCTCTTGCTACAAAACTAACAATTCAAGGGGAAGAACAAATTACAATTGGTCAGTTTAAACCAGATGTTTTAAGAATAGTTGTATCAGGTAATAGTAATCCTGATACATCTTATAGAGTAGGGAAAAGACAACTAATAATAGATATAAATAGTAAACAAACAGCTAAAAAAATAGAACCAATAAAAGAGACTTCAAAACCAACAGTTGTAGCTACACAAAATAGTGATGATAAGATAGATTTAGTAAATGCTATTCGTTCTATCTCTTCAAATGAAGATAAAATTACTATAAAATTTAATAAAAAAATTTCAAAAAATGATTTAAAATATACTACACTTAAACAAAATGGTAATTTTGAGTATATTTTTGATATTACTGGAAAATATAAATATACAGAACCTACGAAGTTAATATTAAATAGTATAGATAAAGTTATTACAACTGATAATAAGAATAGTGTAAGAGTAAGATTAATAGATAAAAATAAACCTAAGATTAAATATGTTTTGACACAAAATGAGATAACTATAGAAGTTTTAGAAAATACAAAAACATCTAAAGAACAAACTTCTCCAATAGCAAATACTAATACTAAACCTGTTACAAAACAAGTTCAAAATACAAAAAGTACAAATAAAACTATTGTTATAGATGCTGGTCATGGTGGAGATGATGTTGGTGCAGTTGGACCAAATAAAGAGTATGAAAAGGTAATAAATTTAGAAGTAGCAAAATACCTTGATAATATTTTAAAACAAAGAGGTTACAAAGTCTATTTAACTCGTTCAACTGATAAATTTATAAAAGTTATGGATAGAACAATTTTAGCAAATGAGAAAAATGCTGATTTATTTATTTCAATACACACAAACTCTATGCCCAAAGAGAAAGCTAGTAGTACAAGTGGTATTGAGACATTTTTCTTAAGTCCAGCAAGAAGTGAAAGAGCAAAAAGGGTAGCTGCTCTTGAGAATAAAGATGATATTAGAGAGATGAGTGAGAGTTCAAAAAATGTTTTTCTTGAGAGTTTAAATAGACCAAGAATTACAGCTTCACATAAGTTTGCAATAGATGTACAATCTGGACTTTTACAAGCTGCTAGAACAAAATATAAAGATACAAAGGATACAGGTGTAA
Source organism: Aliarcobacter trophiarum LMG 25534 (assembly GCF_003355515.1). Taxonomy (NCBI): domain Bacteria; kingdom Pseudomonadati; phylum Campylobacterota; class Epsilonproteobacteria; order Campylobacterales; family Arcobacteraceae; genus Aliarcobacter; species Aliarcobacter trophiarum. Next base: position 445,835 of record NZ_CP031367.1, read on the forward strand.
AAGAGGGTCCATTTTGGGTCTTAGTTGGTGCTCAAATGCCATCTATTCTTATTGAGCTAGGTTTTATATCTCATCCTGTTGAGAGTAAAAGATTATATGAAAGAGATTATCAACAACTTTTAGCAAATGGTATTGCTAATGGAATAGATTCTTACTTTCTAAAAAATCCTTAATCTGAGATACTAATACTTTTTGCATTGATTTTATCTTTGGTAGTTTTTTTAGTGAAAAGAATTTTACTTTTGAATTCTCCCAAGATAGATATTCACTTTTTAAACTATTCCCAACAAAATATCTATCTAAATTCTCTATATTTGAAGCATTAACAAGCCAAATTCCAATATCTTTATCTTTATTTAGCTGTTCAAAATACTCTTCAAAGAGTTCAATATCTATTGATATTGAACTCTCTTCAAAGAACTCTCTTTTTGCACACATAAAGGCACTTTCGTTTCTTCTTTTTGTTCCTTTTAGACAACCCCATTTATCATCACTAGCAACATCCAAACACAAAAGGATTTTGATACTTTTTTTTGTTACTAAATATGGAACTATACCATATGTTTTTGATTGACTCATTTTATTAAATCCTATATGGTTTTTATTTTAATTTTGTAAATATAAAATGCCAAAGTAAACCAAATAGCAATTGGTAATAATAAAGATAACTCAGGATTTAAAACTCCTGAACTTGTAATCTTATATAAAAAGAAGAAAATTCCCCAAATAATCAAAGTACCAAAAATACCAAAAGATACAAATGCTCCTAGCCTAAAAAATCTACTATTTAAAGAGCTATATGCAAAGACTAAAAAAAGAATAGGAATTACAAAAAATGGAACAAATAGCTGATTATAAATATTTCCTCTTATTTTTGAAGTATTTACCCCTTGTTTTTCAAGTAAAAACATTGCATTTATAGCATCTAATAAAGATGATTCATTTCTTGCTTCATATACATTGTCTAATATCTTTGGTTGAAAACCATCTAGTGTATTTAAAAATTTCTCATATCTGATTGTGAGTTTAGAATTCATATCAATATCTTTTGGTTTTGTAGTAACTTTTGCATCTACAACATACCATTTGTTATTTTGGAAATATGCTTTTTGTGCAACAATAGTCTCAATAACATCTTTCCCATCTATTTTAAAAATATGTATATTTTCAGCCTTTTTTTCTAATGGGAAAAGTTTTTGGAAATAGACAAAATTATCATTATATTTCAAAAATATATCACTCTTTGTACTTGAAAAATACTCATTTTCCAAAATCTTCTTTTTTTGTTCATAAGAGTATGCTAAAGGGGTCATTTGTAGTACGATTAAGATAAATAAGAAGATTAAACCCAAAGATAATACAGGAAGAAATATATCTCCTTTCTTTGCTCCTAAAGAGTAAAAAGCAACATATTCATTATTTTTAATAAGTATTATTAAAGTTGTAATCCAAGCAAAAACTATAGATAAAGGAAGAGTTAAAGTAAGTGTAAAAAATCCATTATAAAATATATATAATAGTTGTAAATTTGCTGATTGTGGAAGAGATTTGAAGTTTTGTAAAAAATCAATTCCTACAAAAAATATCTCTAAAGATAGTAAAATTATAATAAAGTTTTTAAGATATTTTTCAATTATATATTTTGTTAATATTCTCATTTTATCTCAATTTTAATGTAAATTTAGCTTTAACTTCATCAATATCAGACTCTTTTAAAGCATTAATTGCTTTAGCTACATGAGGAATTATTGTTTTATTTAACTCTTCAAACTCTATTTTACTAAAATCACTTAAAACATAATTTGCAACATCATCCTTATCTTGCGGTTTTCCAATTCCAATTCTAACTCGTATATAATCTTTGCTTATGTGACTATCCAAAGATCTTAAGCCATTGTGTCCACCATGTCCACCACCTATTTTAAACTTAACAGTTCCAAAAGGTAAATCTATATCATCGTGAATAATAATAATATTTTCTAAATCAACTTTGTAATAGTCCATAATTGCACGAACGGCAACTCCTGAATTATTCATATATGTAGTTGGTTTAGAAAATAGATTATATCCTGCTTTTAAAAGAGTTGATTGAAAATTTGAGTTAGTAATAGAAGTTATATTTAGATTTTTAGTCATAAAATCTACGACTAAAAATCCAATGTTGTGTCTTGTATTTTGGTATTTTTCACCAATATTTCCAAGACCAACAATTAAATACATATCTTTTAATTATTTAGCTTTAATTACGCCAACGATTGGAACTCGTGGGTCTAAATAACAATCAACATCTGCTGGAAGTGTAATATCTCTTAAAAGGATATTATCTCCAGTATCTAAATTTGTAACATCTAAAGTGATGTTATTTGGTAAATTCTCAATTGTACATTTAACTGGAATTCTTCTAGTATGTAGCATTAAAAGACCTTTGTTTTTAAGACCTTTTGCACTTCCAGTTACTGCAACTGGGATAAAATATGAAGCTCTAACACCTTTTTGAGCAACCATTAAATCAACATGTAGTAACTCAGAAGTAATAGCATCTTTTTGATACTCTTTTACTACTACGCTTAAAACTTTTCCATCTACTTTTACATCAAAAGCTAAAGTAGTTTTATTTTTTAAATATTTAATATACTCATTTCTTTTAAATGCTGCAGAAATGTTTTCAAGACCTTTTCCGTAGATATTTGCAATTAAATATCCATCTTTTCTTAGTGCCTTTACTGCTGGTTTTGTTATACTATCTCTTAAGATACCCTCTAACATTTTTAATCCTTTGTTTTATTTTAATAAGGACGGGATTATATAAAAAAATTTATAAAAATTTGGTTAAACTATAAAACTTTTACTAGTTCTGCAATCTTTTCTTAATAAAATAAGTTTTTGATAATTTTTAAAAAAAGAAGATAACCAAGTAAAACTAGAATATAATAGTAAAATTTTTTATATAAGGATAAATCGATGTCAGTCTTGTGGGATGCCTTAAACAACATAGATAAAATTACTATTGCTTTGTTGATTTTGTCATTAAGTATTGCACTTTTTTATGAAATGATAAATGGATTTCATGACACAGCAAATGCAGTTGCTATGATAATATACACAAACTCTATGAAAGCTGGATACTCTGTAATCATGGCTGGAATTATGAACTTTTTAGGTGTTCTTCTAGGTGGAATTGGTGTTGCTTATGTTATTGTACATTTGCTACCGCTTGATATTATGGTCTCTTCAAATCAAAGTGCAACTTTGGTGATGATTTTTTCACTATTAATCTCTGCTGTTATTTGGAATTTAGGAACATGGTATTTTGGTCTTCCAGTTTCAAGCTCTCACTCTTTGATTGGCTCAATTATTGGAGTTAGTATTGCATTTGGTATGCTAAATGGTTTTACCTTTTCACAAAGTGTAAATTGGAAAGTTGTTTATGGAATTTTGACAGTATTGGCTCTTTCTCCTCTTTTGGGTTTTGGTTTTGCATTTTTGCTTATGAAAGTTTCAAGAAAAACTATAAAACATCCAAAATTTTATAAAACTCCTGTTATTGGAGACAAAAAAAAGAAGCCAAATTTTTGGATGAGAACAGGAATAATATTAACAGGAGCAGGAGTTAGTTTTGCGCATGGTTCAAATGATGGGCAAAAAGGAATAGGTCTTATTATGATTATTCTGATTGGAATTTTACCAACTTATTATGCTTTAAATATGGAAGCTCATCAATATAAAATTATGCAAACTAGAGATAGTGCAGCAAATTTATCAAAATTTTATGCGGATAATAAAGATACTATTACAAACTTTATTGAGAAAAAACAACTTACTAGTGCATTGAAGATTGAGAATAAAATTGCAGAGTGTAATATTAATAAAGTACACAATACAACACTAGAAATTTCTAATAAACTAGATGGTTTAAAATCTTATTCTGAGCTATCAAAAAGTGATAGATGGAAAATCCATACTGCAGTTTTGTGTTCTGATAACTTCTTTGGACAAGTTGAAAGAGCATATAAATCAATAGATAATGATAAATCAAACTATATATCTGATCAAAGAAAACAGTTAATAACATCTACTGAATATGTACCATTTTGGGTTATTTTTGCAGTTGCTTTGATGCTTGGTATTGGAACTATGATAGGATATAAAAGAGTTGTTCATACTATTGGTGAGAAAATAGGTTCAAAACCAATAAATCATATGCAAGGTGCTGTTGCACAAGCTATGGCTATGATTACAATTTTATTGGCAAACTTTGCACATGCTCCTGTTAGTACTACTCATATAGTTTCAAGCTCTGTTGCTGGAACAATGGTGGCTGAACCAGAAGGAGGAGTTCAGAAAAAAACTATAAATACAATTTTAATAGCATGGGCTATTACTTTACCTGTCACATCTTTGATGGGAGCAGGTATTTACATAGTTTTAAACTATTTTATGAGTTAAAATATAGGTTTATTAGTTAAACTATAATAAAAACCAAAAAAGGATTAAGAAATGGCATATATTTTACAAGTAGATTTCCCACATAGTGGAATTTTTGGAAAAGAGTTTAGTGAAGCATTTACAGATTTGGCAAAAGATATAGCAAATGAAGATGGTCTTTTATGGAAAATATGGACTGAAAATAAAGATGAAAAAATTGCTGGTGGGATTTACTATTTCAAAGATTTAACAAATGCAAATAGATATTTAGAAAAACATACAAAAAGGCTAGAAAGTTTTGGATACAAAGATATAAGAGCCAAAATATTTGAAGCAAATTTACCTTTAAGTAAAATTTGTAAGGCTAGTTTTTTATAAGATTTTTCTATGCCAAGAAATTTGGCATAGAGCTATACTTTAGTTTCCTAAAGCATCTTTAATAGCAAAAATCTCATTTATAGTTTTATATAAAGTATCAATATGAAGCATATTTGGACCATCACTTTTTGCTACTTTAGGGTCGATATGTGTCTCAAAGAAAAATCCATCAACCCCAACACTAGCAGCAGCTCTTGCCATATATGGAACAAATGAGCTATTTCCACCAGTTGTTCCACCAGTGCTTGGAATTTGCACACTATGAGTTGCATCAAAAATTACAGGAGCATATTGTCTTAAAAGAAGTAGATTTCTCATATCTACAACTAAAGCACCATATCCAAAAGTATTTCCTCTTTCACAAAGCCAAACTCCAGCTTTTTCACTATTTTCATAATTTACTTCACTTATTCCTCTTGTATTTAAAACTTTTTCAACAGGGTGTTTCATAGCATCAGCAGCTAGAAATTGCCCTTTTTTGATATTTATTTTTGCAGGAGTTTTAGCAGCAGCTACTAGTAAATCAGTCTGTCTACACAAAAATGCTGGAATTTGTAGAATATCCATAATTTCACCAGCAGGTGCAGCTTGATAAGATTCGTGAATATCTGTAACTACTTTGTAGCCAAACTCTTTTTTGATTTTTTCAAATATTTTTAAACCTTCATCAAGTCCTGGACCTCTAAAAGAGCTTAAGCTTGTTCTATTTGCTTTATCAAAACTAGCTTTAAAGTAAAAATCTACTCTTTTATCTTCACTAAGAGGTTTTAATCTCTCTGCAATTTTTAAAACTGTATCCATATCTTCTAAAACACATGGTCCTGTCATAATTGTAATCATATTAAATATATTCCTTTTATCATTTTTTACTAACCATTATTCCACTAAGTACAATTAAGATTATACCAAAAAGCACTATAAAAGATGGAAAACTATCTCCCATAAAAAGCCCCAAAATTATAGAAAAAACTATATTACTATATGAAACAGTTCCTACTATTCCAGCTTTTGCGAAAGAGTAGGCCTTTGTCATATAAATTTGTGCATATGTAGAAAAAATTCCAAGTAAGATAATAAATATCCAATCTTCAGGCTTTGGCATCATAAATATTCCTAGCATGAAATCTAAATTAGGATTTGTATAAAACTCACTAAATATCATAAATAGTAGGGGTAAAACTGTTCCAACTCCCATAAAAGATAGAACTATTGCACGGCTATCATAAAATTTTCTAAGCTCTCTTATGCTTGTATATGCCAAAGCTGCTCCAACACCTGATAAAATACCTAAATAGTCTGTTTTTTTAAGAGTGCTTCCATCAAATTGGGCAATAAAAAGTATTCCAATAAACCCTATAAATACTCCAATCCAACCTTTAAATCCAATATGCTCTTTTAGGAAGAAATATGCTAAAAGAGCTGTAAATATTGTAGAGGTTTTTGAAAAAGTCATAGCTTCTCCCAAAGGAATATTTGCAATATTATAAAAGAAAAATAGCAAGGCAGAAAAACCAGCAACTCCTCTAAAAATTAGTAGCCAAAACTTTCCACCAATCTGTTTTAGAGGAGATTTATAGATAGAAAAAAGTATAAAAAATACTCCAAAAACATTTCTAAAAAATACAACTTCAATAGTACTTAAATTATCGCTTAACTCTTTTGCAGAAACTCCCATTAGAGCAAATAAAAAAGAGGCTAAAAGCATATACTTTATAGCTTTATTTACATTTTCTTCCAAATAATCATCCTTTTAAAAAAGCAAAAGTATAGCAAAATAGAGATTTAAAGCAATTATTAGATAAAATCTTAGCTATTTTATAAAATTATTTAGGAAATTTATGGACTATTTAAAAATTATTGGAAATCAAAAACTAAGTGGTGAAATATCAATTTCTGGTGCAAAAAATGCAGCTCTTCCTTTGATAGCAAGTACAATCTTGGCAAAAAACATGGTAACTATATCAAATCTTCCAGATGTAGCAGATATAAATACTTTTTTAAAGCTTATTAAAATGTTAGGTGGTAGTTTTGAAAAAGGGCAAAATAGTGCAAAAATAGATACAAGTTCTATAGATAATACAACAGCAACATATGATATAGTAAAGACTATGAGAGCCTCTATTTTAGTTTTAGGACCACTTTTAGCTAGATTTGGACACTGTGAAGTTTCACTTCCTGGAGGTTGTGCAATTGGTCAAAGACCTGTTGATTTACACTTAAAAGCGATGGAAGCTATGGGTGCAAATATTGAGATTTTACAAGGTTATATAAAAGCAACTGCTCCAAATGGTCTAAAAGGTGCAAAAATAGTATTTGATAAAGTGACAGTTGGTGGAACAGAAAATACAGTTATGGCAGCTGCTATGGCAAGTGGAGTTACAACTATAATCAATGCAGCAAAAGAGCCAGAAATTGTACAATTATGTGAAGTTATTGCAGAAGCTGGAGTAAAAATAGAGGGGATTGGAACATCAAAAATAATCATAGAAGGAACAGGCGGAAAATTACTAGAAATGAAAGATTTTGCTGTAATTCCAGATAGAATTGAAGCTGGAACTTACATGTGCGTAGCAGCTATTTCAAATCAAAAATTAACTATAAAAGATATAAATCCTACACATTTAGAAGCAGTTACTTCAAAACTTGAAGAGATGAATTTTGAGATAGATGTAAGAGAAAATAGTCTTACAATTTTTCCAACATCAAAAATTTTACCTGTAAATATTATAACAACAGAGTATCCTGGATTTCCAACAGATATGCAAGCTCAGTTTATGGCTTTAGCAACACAAGCTGAAGGTACAAGTACAATAGATGAAAGACTTTTTGAAAATAGATTTATGCATGTGAGTGAACTATCAAGATTAGGGGCAGATATTCAGTTAAATGGTAATATTGCAACAATTATTGGTGAAAAAGGTGCCTTAAGTGGTACAGATGTAATGGCAACAGATTTAAGGGCTTCTTCTGCTTTAGTTCTTGCAGCTTTAGTTGCAAGTGGTGAGACAAATATACATAGAATATATCATCTTGATAGAGGTTATGAAGATTTAGAAGGAAAGCTTATAAAAATTGGTGCAAATATAAAAAGGTGCAAAGAGTAAAAAAGTGTTATGATAGATAAAATAAAAGGTATTTTTGTAAAAAAAGAGGAAGAGAAACTTGACAAAATTACCATTTTTATCAATCTTGTAGAGAGTTATCTAAAAAGAGAACATCCAAATATAGTTTTTGATTTATCTGTTTATAAAAATATAAAAGAAGAGCCAAATAATCAAAATGAACAAGTAAAAAAAACACTTATTATAAGGGAAATTGAAAAACAATTTTCAGATTTTATTTGGGAAAAAACAACTCAGAAAAGTGTAAAAAAAGAGCTTCTTTGGGATGGATATGGTTTAAATTCTCAACCAAATAAAAGAATACCAATAGATTTTAGTAGAAGAAAAGAGCTTGTTTTTTTTAGAGAAGAGGGTAGTTGTAATAGATGTGGCCATATAATTCAAAAAATAGAGAGAGCTTATATAGTATTGGTTAAAAGCTTTGAACAAAATGGTGGTTATAATTTAGAAAATCTTATTTTACTTTGTCAAAATTGTTATAGTGTTACTACATATAATAGTAGTAATTTTTCGGAAGTTTATCTAAAACTAAGAGAAGATTTATACGATATGATTTGAATATCTAAGATTTAATTTATGGCAAAGTTTAAAGCCATATAAGTAGATAATCCATGATATATAAATCCATAAAAAACTAAAAAGTAAAGTAGAAAGTGAACCATAGATTGTAGAGTAAGTTTTATTGTAAACTACATAATACACAAATAGATTTTTTGTAATACTCAAAATTAAAAGAGTTAAAAAAGATGAGATAATGGCAGCTTTTGTAGATATTTTTTTGTTTACACTTACTTTAAAAAGAGCAAAAAATATAAGCCAAGTAAAGATAAAAAAAAGTAGTTCTTTAAAGATATTTCCATCATAAAAGTTTAGAATTAGATTCAAAACTATAAAAATAGCTGGAAAAACTATAAAAAATATTGTATAGATAAAAAATGATTTATAAATAGCTCTTCTATTTGTTTGGTGGATTTTATTTACAATATAGTCATAATCTTTGAAAAACATAATATATACAAAGAGCATATAAAATATTCCAATAAATCCTAGTTTATCTGAGTTTGATATATAGTTCTTCAAAGTATTTACTATATCATTTGAGTGTGTAGGATTTAAAAAGTTTAGTAAAAAGCTAGTAAAAGTATCAAGATAAGTATCAAATTCTGGAATATTTGAAATTATTGCAATTCCTAGAGCAATAATAGGTAAAATTGAGAATATAGTAAAAAAACTAAGACTAGCAGCAAAGTAGCTTGTATCATCATTAAAAAATGAATTTACAAGCTCTATACTTTTTTTTAGTAAAGTTTTTTCACTATTTATCAAAGCTATAATCCCATTTTAAAAGGGTTCAAAATATTGTTTGGGTCAAAAGCTTTTTTTATGTTTCTAAATAGATTCATCTCAGCTTCAGTAAATGCAATATTCATAAATGGAGCTTTTGAGATACCAATTCCATGTTCACCACTTAAAGTTCCACCCATATCAACAACAAGCTGGAAAATCTCTTCAATAGCTTTGTGTCCATCTGACATCTCTTTTTCGTTATTTTTATCTTTTACCATAACATTTACATGAATATTTCCATCTCCTGCATGTCCAAAACAAGGTACTTGGAAACCATATTTTTCACCAATTTTATAGATTTCATCTAAAGCTTCAGGAAGTTTACTTCTTGGAACACTAATATCTTCATTTAATTTTTTTGTTCCAAAAACCATTGTAGCTGGACTTGCATTTCTTCTTGCGAACCAGAGTTTTTTACCCTCTTCTTCATCAAGAGCTACTATAAAATCTATTGAACCATTTTCACCAAAAGAGTTTTTTAATATATTTAACTGTTCATCAACATCAGCTAAACTAGAGCCATCAACATCACCTATTAAAATCCCACCAGCATGTTCTGGAAGAGAAATCTGAGGAAATTTTTGTTTTAAAGCTTTTATTACAAGTGCATCTAAAAACTCCATAGCAACAGGATTTGCTCCACTTGCAAGTGATTTAAAAACAGCTGTCATAGCACTGTTTACACTAGGAAATACTCCCATATATGTTTTTTTGAATTTTGGTTTTGGAATAAGTTTTAAAGTGATTTCAGTAATAACTGCTAAAGTTCCTTCACTCGCTATTAAGATACCAGCAGTGTTATAACCAGCAACATCCTTGATAGTTTTTTTCCCTGCAACTATGATATCTCCATTTGGTAAAACAGCTCTTAAAGCTACTACATAATCTTTTGTAATACCATATTTAGCAGCTCTCATACCACCAGCATTTTCGCTTACATTTCCTCCCAAAGTTGAGTATTCCTCACTAGCAGGATCTGGTGGATAAAATAGACCAACTTCTTCCACTGCTTTTTGAAGTTGCATATTTATAAGTCCTGGTTGTACAACTGCTACCATATTTTGCATATCAATCTCAAGTAGTTTATTCATATGTCGTTCTAAACTTAAAATTATTCCACCATTAGAAGGTAATGCACCACCAGTAAAACCACTTCCAGCACCTCTTGGAACAATAATAATTTTATGCTCATTACAATATTTCAAAATTTTGCTTATCTCTTCTTCATTTCGTGGAAAAACAACAGCATCTGGTTCAAAACGACTTTTTGTTGCATCATAGCAAAAAGCTATTAGATGAGCTTTGTCTGTTTTAATATTATCTTGCTCAACTATTGAAGTTAAATAATCTAAATGTTTTTTATCAATCACTATTTTACTCCTAAAAGTTGTTTGTAGTAGTTATCATAACTTGAATCATCAATTCCATCTTCATTTAGACCTAAAACATCAGATACGATAGGGATATTTTTAAGGTCAATTAGTGGTCCTTTTATCTCTTCAACTCTTGTAAAAAATGGCAACTGTTTTTTTGAAGAACCAATTTGTAAACTATAACTATCTAAAAGAGTAAATGTTTTTGCATCATAGATAAAAATTTTTCTATTTAGAACAATAAAGATAGTTCCTAAGTTTTGTTCAATAGCAAAATTTTGAAAATCTTCAACTCTAGGAAGTGGTTGATTTTGAAATTTCAAAGCAGCACCAAATAAATCAGGATGTATAAAGTTATTTTGTGCAAAGTCCTCTTTTACTGCTTTATAGTTATTGAAATCAGGAGCTATAAGCAAAGATTGGTCATACATATAGTTTAAAAGTAAAATATCACCTTTTTCAACTACTCTATTTGTTGTTGGAATTGCCTTTTGTTTTAGGTCATCAAATGCAAAATATTCAATAACAGAGCTGTTTTCATTTGAACTTATTACTTTTGCATTTGAAACTATTAGTCTTCTATCGTTGTCATAAATATGTACAACAATTCCACTTTGACCTACAAGTAAATTCCCTTTTTGAATAGTTGTTTTATTATTTGTCAAATTTTCAATTTTAAATGCCATAGGAGAGATAGAGAACTCTTTTTTCCCATAATCCAACTTTGAAGCATAAGTTCCACTACTTAAGCCCTGTTTTGTATTTTGATAAAAGTAGTATGAGTAGCTTAATTTTCCATTTTCAGTTGTTACATTTATATCTAAAATTTGCCAACCATTTTTTAGCATTTCACCAACAGTAACTTTACCAGCACACATACCACCATCAAGCTTTGCACTTTCAATTTGTGATGGTGTATCTAAACCATTTTTATAACAAACTGTCTCAACTGCTAAACTATTTGTAGCAAATAAAATAGCACCAACAAAAGCCAACTTTGTAAACATTTTTTTCATCTTTCTTCCTAATATTTTGATTGTAACTCTTCTAATTTTTCTCTAACATCTTCAACATGTAAAATCTCTATTTTTTCACCTTTTACACTTTTTGTTTTTCTTACACTAACTTTATCCCAAATTGCTGCAATTTCTCCTTTTGGATTTATTATAAAAGTTGTTCTTATAACTCCCATAAACTCTCTTCCCATAAATTTTTTAAGTTGCCAAACTCCATAATCTTGGCACATTTGTTTATTTTCATCTGATAAAAGAGTAATTCCTAAATCATATTTTTCTATAAATTTTCTATGTTTTTCACTATTATCTGGGCTTACACCAATAATTGTTGCTTTTAAATTATCAAATTTATATAAGTTTGCTGTAAAATCACATGCTTGTGTTGTACACCCTGGTGTCATATCTTTTGGATAAAAATATAAAACTATCCAATTTCCAACAATATCTCTTAGACAAATCTCTGTTTCATCTTGATTAAAAGCACAAAAACTAGGTGCCATATCGCCAATTTTTAACATATTTCTCCTTTAAATCTTTTACTATTTGATTGCTATAAAAGTTGCAAAATTTACCCATCTAAAAAGAGTTTCACAATGTTTAAATCCAGCATCTTTTATCATTTTTTTGTTTTCCTCTTCAGTATAAGGAATAAGTACATTTTCCAAAGCCTCTCTTTTTTGAGCTATCTCAAATTCGCTATAACCTTGAGCTTTTTTAAAACTATAATACTCATCTATAAACTGCTTATTCAAAAAGCTATCTTGAGAAACTAGCTTTTCACTAAAGATAAAAACTCCACCAACTTCTAAACTATCATAAATCTTTTTTACTAGTTTTTCCCTATTTATAGGTCTAATAAACTGTAGAGTGTAGTTTGAAAAAACAACACTTGCATTTTTTAATTCAACATTAAAAATATCATCATTTAAAAGCTTTATATTAACACCAAAAGCATTTGCTTTTTTACTTGCGTGATCTAGCATTGCATTTGAGTTATCTATTCCTACTAAATTTAGCTTAAAACTACTATTTTTACTAAGCTCAATTAATGTTGAAGCTGTAGAACAACCTAAATCATAAACATATGAATTATCTTTCAAAAAATTATTTGCAAAAGATATTGAGAGCTTTTGCATCTGTTTATAAAAAGGAACAGACCTCTCTAGCATATCGTCAAATACACTAGCAACCTCTTCATCAAACTCAAACTGTTTTGAAATTGTTTTATTAAATACTTTATCAATCATTCTAATATTCTATCTAAAAATTAATAAAAATATTTTTGTGCAATATCTATATCTTTTAAAATCTCATTTTTCAGTTCAATAAAGCTATCAAATTTTCTATTTTCTCTTATTTGTTTTAAAAACTTTATCTCTATATTCTTATCTTTTACACTTAAGTTATTTTGATTTAAAATATGAGTTTCAACTGCAAAATTCCCATCTGTCGAGCTTCTATGTCCTAAGAAGCTTACAGAGTTGTATTCAATATTATCTACAATAGTTGTTGTGATATAAACTCCACTTTGTGGCAATAAAAACTCATTTACATTTAGATTTATAGTTGCTACAAACTCTTTTTTTCCTAAGCCTTGACCAACTATATGTTTTCCAGAAATTTTATACTCTTTACCTAAAAAACTATTTGCTTTTTCTATATCGCCATTTAGTAAAAAATCTCTTATATATCGTGAGTGAACTGGAAAATCATTTAGTTTTATTTCAGGTATTACAACTACCTCTCCTTCAAATATTTTTTTTAAATCATCTGTTTTGTAAGCTCTATTTTTTCCAAAACAAAAATCAAAACCAACAACAATTTTATTTAAGTTTTTAAAATCATTTTTGAGCATAGTTATAAACTCAAATCCTTCTAAACTTTTTATATCATTTAAATCATAATAAAATATTGGATATTTTGTATACTCTTGTCTATAACTCTTTGGAGTGAGTGAAGCATAGCCAGTTTCTATACTTATAATTGCACCATTTTTACACAAATTTTTAAATAACTCTTGATGAGCTATATGCATACCATCAAATCCACCAATTGCTATTGAGTTTATACTATTTTTATCTACAAAAGTAGAAGAACTCTTCTTCATTTCCATCTTTTCCTATAAGTTTACTAACACTATTAAATTTTAGTTTCCAGCCCAAAGAAAAAGCTTTTGATTTAAAATTGTCTTTTGCTTTTTCTATTGCTATTTTATCTTTTACAACACCTTTTTTATCTCTTTTTATAAGAGTTCCAACTTCAAATTGTGGTTTAAAAAGTATTATTATCTCTTTAAAATCTAAAGAGTTTATCTCTTCAATAATATTTAAAATAGAGATAAAAGAGACATCACAAGTTACAATATCAAAAGAGATATCACTTTTGAAATCTCTAATATCGCAGTTCTCAAAAAAATTAATTCGTTTATCATGTTTTACTCTTTCGTGTAGTTGATTACTTCCAACATCAACACAAATTACTTTTTTAATACCATTTTCTAGCAAGATTTGTGTAAATCCTCCTGTACTACTTCCAATGTCAAGAGCTGTTTTATCTTTTAAATCAATTTTTTGCTCTTGCAAAAAATATTTTAGTTTATATGCAGCTCTTGAAACATAAAAATCTTCTTCAAGTAACTCAATAATCATATTTTCATCGACTAAAAATGAGGCTTTTGATACAACTTTGCCATTAATATTTACTTTATTTGCTTTTATAAGTTCAAGTGCTTTATTTCTACTTTGAATATCAAAGTTTTTTGTCAGGTATAAATCTAATCTCATCTAATAATATCTTAAACAGTCTCTTTTTTAAATTTATCTACTAATCTTAACTCTTCATCTGTTGATGCTTTATTCAAACTACTGTTTTGATTTTCTTGGGAAGTCATTAAATTATTTAAATCATTATTCTCTAAATTTACAGTTTTCCCTGTTGCTTCATATATAGCTTGTTGTAAATCAGCTTTTTTATTTGCTAAATCCTCTTCTATACTTTGTGCAGTATAACCACTTTCCGCTCTTTTATTTTGAATCTCTTCTAATTTCTTTTTGATTAATTCTATTTCATCTTTTGTAAAACCTGTTTTAGAAATAGATTCAATATCTTCTAAAATAGACTCTCTTTTTTTATTTTCAGTTTTCTCTTTATCTCTATTTTCCATAAATATATCAAATCGATCTTTATTTTGCTTAACATCTGTAGAAATATCGTAAAGGTCTGAACTTAATATACTATTTGAATTATTTGAAATTTGCATAAAATACCTTTATAAAATTTTGAAAAATTATAACAACATTAGCTTAAATCTTATATTTTAAAACTTTAGATATTTCGAAAGTTAAGATTTATATCAAATATTATAAAATCCACAAATGAAATTTGTACAAAAAGAGTTTAGTGCAATACTAGATGAAAAAAAATCTAAATTTATAGCTTTTTTACTTCCTTACAGTGATTTTGAAAAAACAATGCAAAAATTAAGGCAAGAACATCCAAAAGCAGTGCATTTTGTTTATGCTTATAGATATTTAAATGAGTTTTCCCAAATTGTTGAAAATAGTAGTGATGATGGAGAGCCAAGAGGAACAAGTGGAAAACCAACTTTAACAGTTTTAAGTGGAGCAAATATTATAAATAGTGCGGCAATAATAGTACGATATTTTGGAGGAATAAAACTTGGAACTGGTGGATTAGTAAGAGCATATAGTAGCTCTTTAAATGAAGCTATAAAAATTGCAGAATTTTTTGAGTATAAAAACTTAGAAAATCATATTTTGGAGTGTGAATATAGTTTCTTAGGTCAACTTGAGTATATTTTGAATCAAAATGGTATAAAAATAATAGATAAAGAGTTTCAAAATAGTGTAGAAATAACAATTGCTCTTACAAAAGATGAATTTGAAATTTTAAAATCTTTACTTCCACGAGAAATTAAGATAATATAAAAAAACTTATCAAATTATTTCTAAGGGCTTCTAATGAAATGGTTTTTAAATATCTTTTTCCTTTTTATTCTTACTATACAGGGCTTCTCAAATGATTATATAGATGTAAATTTTACAAATCTAAAACTAGATGAATTTGTAAATATTGTGTCAAAAGTAAGTAATAAAAATATTCTTGTAAGTGAGCCTTTGGATATAAATTTAAACTTTGTATCAAATAAAAAAGTAAAAAAAGATGAACTTCTTACTATCTTAAAAACTATTTTAGAAGAACACAACTATATTTTAGAACAAAAAGGTGATTTTTTAAAAATTGGTAAAAAATTACCACCAAAAAAAGAAAATTCTATATCAAAAGTGTATGAGTTAAAAAATATTGAAGTAGAGAATATAGTAAAAATTTTGGAAAGTATTATTGAAAGAAATAGTTATGAAGAGGGATTAAAACCAAATATTAGCTTTATTCAAGAGACAAATAGTATTGTTTTAACTGGGCAAAAAGATATTTTAGAACCATTTTTTGAACTTTTAAAAGAGATTGATAAACAAAAAGAGCAGGTTTATATACAAGCAAAAATTATAGAGGTAAAGAATGAGCTTGTAAATAAAATAGGTTTATCTTATGGAATATTAAAAGCAGATAGCTCAAGTGATGGAATTATGGCAATATCTACTAGTTTAAATGGTGGTTCAAAAAGTCTTGAAGATGCTGCAACACTTTTAGGAATAGATGTAAAAAAACTAAATCTTAAATCAGGACTTGCCTTAGGAGCTAGTTTAAATCTTTTAAAACAGCAAGGGGCTTTAGATATTGTCTCTGAGCCATCTATTTTGGCTATAAACAATAAAGAGAGCTTTATTTATGTTGGAGAAAAAATATCTATGCAAACTTCAAGTAGTGTCACAGATGGTGGAACTCAAAGAACGAACTATGAAAGAGAAGATATTGGATTAACTTTAAAAGTTAAACCTAGAGTCTCAAGTAATACAAAACTTACTTTAGAGATAAATACGCTTTTGGAAAATTTAAAAGTGAGGTCAGTTGGAGTTAGTAATCCTGATACTCTTAAAAAAGAGATAAATACAACTGCAATTTTAAGTAATGGAGAGAGTGTTATAATTGGTGGATTAATAGAGAATAAAAATGAGATAGTAGAAGAAAAAGTTCCAGTATTAGGAGATGTTCCTATTTTTGGCAGACTCTTTAGAAATGAGTCAAATCTTAATAAAAAGAATAATTTAGTAATAATCGTAACACCATATATTATTCAGAAAAATCAAGATATCACATATATAAGAGATAAATTAACAAAGTTAAAAGAATTAGAAGAACGATATTTAGAAGAGAGTTTGAGTGATTTAAATGTTGAATTAAAAACTAAAGATAAGAAAGAGCTAGAAGATGCTCAAACTTTACAGGAAAAAAGATTTAAAGAGTTTTTTCAACAACAGTGATTTTTAGCAAATTTAGGTAAAATTGGCAAAAAATTAAGGAAAAGCTATAAAAAAGTTTAAAAAAGTTCACATAGAACTAACAAATATTTGTAATTTAGAATGTTCATTTTGTCCACCAAAACTATTTGCAAATAAAGTTATGAGCTTAGAGCTTTTTGATAGATTAAATAGTGAAGTAAAAGAGCTTACAAATGAGTTAGCTTATCATGTTGTTGGTGACCCTTTAGTTTTGGGAAATTTAAATGAGTATTTAAATATTAGTCAAAAGCACAACTTAAAAGTAAATATTACAACAACTGCAAATAATATCTCAAAAAGACACTATAAAGCTTTGATGAATCCTATAATAAAGCAGATAAACTTCTCTATAAATTCATATAATGCAAATTCACATAAAAAGAGTTTTGATGAATATATAGAGCCAATTTTAGAGTTTATAAAATTTTCAAAAGAGAATAATCATAACTATTTTATCAATTTTCGTATTTGGAATTTAGATGATACAAAAAGTGCCTATGATTTTAACTCAAAAGTTTTTGATAAATTAAATAGCTTTTTTAATAGTAGTTTAGATATTGATGATATTTATAAAACAAAGCCAAAAAACTTAAGAGTTGATAGAAAAATCTTTATAAATTTTGATGACTATTTTGCATGGCCAAACATAAATAATGAGCATATAAGTTCTTGTGGTTTTTGTTATGGTTTAAACTCCCATTTTGGGATTTTGGCAAACGGAAGTGTAGTTCCTTGTTGTTTAGATTTAGATGCAAAGATTAATCTAGGAAATGTAGAAAAAAATACTTTAAAAGAGATTTTAGATACTCCAAGAGCAAAGGCTATGATAGAAGGATTTAGGAAAAATATTTTAGTCGAAGAGCTTTGTCAAAAGTGTGGATACAGAACTAGGTTTGATAAACTTTAAAAATATAAACTTCTATTCATTGTTCTTTAGCTAAAATGAAAGCTATTTTAAAAATGGATAAAATATGAATGAAATTGAGATTTTAAAAAGAAGCTTTGAGGATTTTTTTACAGGTTCAATATTGAAATTAGCCTTTATTCCCCTAGTTGTAGCTTTGATTATATTATATATTATGTTTTTTGGAGTTGTTGGTTTTGGTTATGAAAGCTTACAGCTTTTGGCGAATAGTGCACAAAGTGGTGGAGAAGTGCTAATTGATGAAACAGCACCCTTTTATATAGTTTGGTTTACATATTTATTGATTTTTTTCTTTAAATACTCTTTTGTTTCAACTTTTGCGATAACGTTAATATACGTTATAGGTGCTATTTTTGTATTTCATTTAGGAATAATTTTTGCTCTATTGATTATTGGATTTTTAACTCCTTCTGTGGTGAAAATATTGCATAAAAAGCACTATTCTAAGCTTGAATTAACTCCTTTTGGAACTATTACAAATGCTATTACAAATGCCTTAAAAGCCATTTTTGTAATGCTTTTTTTGTATATACTTTTTATACCTTTGTATTTTATTCCTTTTATAAACATTTTGGCATTTTATCTTCCTTTATACTACTTTTTTCATAAGCTTTTAAATTTTGATGTAGCAAGTACAATATTAAGTAAAGAGCAATATAAAGAGATCTATAAAAAAAATCCAATACCTTTTAGATTTAGAACTTTAGCTTTATATTTTATATCAACAGTCCCATTTATTACACTATTTATTGCAGTTTTTTATGTGGTTTATCTTTGTCATGCATATTTTATAGAGCTTGAGAAAATTCAAAGAATAGATGAGGTTTTATAATTTTGAAAAATATAAAAAAAAGAGTTATAAAAGCAAATATTGAGATTCTTGATTATATAGAAAAATCTTTAAAAAAAGAGGATTTTAAATATACCAAACAGATTGGTTTTGGTGGAGATGAAACTTTAAAAATTGATAAAATATTTGAAGATATTTTTATAAAAAACCTAAAAGATTATGGAAATATATTTAGTGAAGAGTGTGGTTTTTTAGATTTTAAGAAAGAGTTAACTTTTATTATAGACCCACTTGATGGAAGTAATAATTTTTTCTCAAATATTCCATATTTTGGAACATCTGTTGCTTTAAAAAAAGATGGAAAGATTATTGCTGGATTTGTAGCAAATTTAGCAAATAAAACTTTGGTTTATAAAATCTTGAATAAAAAGATCAAATATATCTCTTTATTAAGAGGTAAAAAGATAATAAAAGTAGAAAATGGCTCTTCAAAGGTTGCAGTATTTGAAAGAGGATATAAATATCCAAATATTTGTAAAATTTTAAATGATAAAGAGATGAAATTTAGAGTTTTAGGAGCAACAGCATTATCTTTAGCAAATGCAAGAGATTTTACATTTGTACTTTTTAAAGGTAATTTAAGAGAGTTTGATATTGATGCTGGGCTCTTTATAAGCAATGATTTGTATATAAAAAAAGATGAAGATATGGTATTTGTTACGAAATATAAAGAGGTTTTTTCCTCTTTTAATGAAATTATTAAACAATTTTAGATATAACTCCAAATTAATAAAAATTTAGGAAAATTATATGGCTTTAATAATTATGGATGAGTGTATAGCTTGTGATGCTTGTAGAGAGGAGTGTCCTAATACTGCAATAGAAGAAGGAGATCCAATTTATGTGATTGATCCAGATCGTTGTACAGAGTGTGTAGGTCACTATGAAGAGCCTCAGTGTGTAGAGGTTTGTCCTGTTGATTGTATAATTTTGGACCCTGATAATGAAGAGACTCTTGAAGAGCTAAAATTCAAATTTGACCAGCTAATGGAAGAAGAAAACTAGGATGTCAAAAATAACAACAGTCATCGATATTGGCTCAAATTCAATGCGAATGGTTGTTTTAGAAAAATCTAGTAGATTTGCTTTCTCCTTAATAAATGAGACAAAATCTAGGGTAAAAATTTCTGAAGGTTGCTATGAAAATGGTGGTAATCTTCAGGAAATTCCTATGCAAAGAGCTTATCAATCTTTAAAATCTTTTTTAAATATTTCAAATGCTCTAAAATCAAGAAAAGTTTTATGTGTTGCTACTTCTGCTCTAAGAGATGCTCCCAATTCAAAAGTTTTTTTAAATAGAGTTAAAAATGATTTAGGTTTGAATATAAAAGTGATTAATGGAGAAAAAGAGTCATATTTTGGTGGTGTTGCTACTTCAAATTTACTTCATGATAGTAATTTTGTAACTCTTGACATAGGTGGGGGAAGTACAGAATTTTGTTTTGTAAAAGATAAAAAAATAATAAAATCAATCTCACTTGATATTGGAACAGTAAGACTTAAAGAATTATATTTTAATAAAAATAATCTTGAAGGTGCAAAAAAATATATTTTGGATAATCTAAAAAAGGTTTTTGAACAAAATATAGAGATACCAACAAAAGTTGTAGGAATTGGTGGAAGTATTAGAACTCTATCAAAGATGATTATGGATAAAAATATCTATCCTTTGGATGCTATTCATGGATTTACTTATGATTTTAAAAAAGAGAAAAAACTTTTTGAAAATATTTTAAATGCTGATACAAATGATGAACTTCAAGCATTAGGAGTAAAAAAAGATAGATTTGACACTATAAAAGAGGGTACCTTTATATTTAAGACAATATTAGATGAACTTAATATAAAAAGTGTAGTAACTTCTGGTGTTGGAGTAAGAGAAGGGGTATATCTTACAGATCTATTAAGAAACCAAAACCATAGATTCCCAAATAACTTTAACATAAGTGTAAAAAGCTTGCTAGATAGATTTGAGTTAAATGAGAAACAAAGTGCTTATTTTGGAAATAATGCAAAGAAAATTTTTGATAGTTTAAAATCTCTTCATAATCTTGATGATAAATTTAAAGAGCTTTTAGTTGTGGCTTCAAAACTTCACTCTATAGGTTCAAGTCTAAATTTTTACAAAAAAAATGATAATGCCTTTGAGTTTATTTTAAATGGTCTAAACTATGACTTTTTACATACTTCAAGAGTAATTGTTGCACATACTATAAAGTTTTCAAAAAAATCTCTACCAAAACAGAGTGATTTAGATGAGTATAAAGAGCTTTTACCAAATCTTGAAACTATGCAGTGGTTATCATTTATGATTGCTCTTAATATCGCTATAAATACTGATTTCTCTTGCCCAAAAGTTGAGTATATTTTAGATGATTTTATTTTACGACTGGAACTTCCAAATAGCTCATTTTTAATAAACTCACATATTGAAAAGCTAGAACTTCCAAAAGATTTATCTATAGAGATTTTATAGTGCAAAAAATAGCTATTATAAAGCTATCAGCTATGGGAGATATTATTCACTCAATGGTAGCTTTAGAGTTTATCAAAAAGAAATATCCAAATATAGAGATTGATTGGTTTGTTGAAAGTACTTTTTATGTTATTTTAGAAAACAATCCAAATATAAATAAAATAGTAAAACTAAATCTAAAATCTATAAAAAAATCTAAAAAAGAGTTTTTTACTCAATTAAATCTTGTAAGAAGTTTCAAAAAAGAGAACTATGATTTAATAATAGATGCACAAGGACTTATAAAATCATCAATGGTAGCTAGAATTTTGGGAAAAAATATAGCTGGATTTTGTAAAAATTCGACTAGAGAAAGTCTTGCTAGTTTTTTTTACTCAAAAAAAATATCAATAGATTATAAAGAAAATGTAATAGATAGAAACTGTTTTTTAATTTCAAAAGCTTTAAATTTTGATATATCAAAGGATGATATTTTAAATAAAAAACCATTTCTATTTTATAAAGATGAAGATAAAACAATTTATGAATATTTAAGTAAAGGTAAAAAGAATATTTTACTTATAGTTGGGGCTAGTTGGAAGAGTAAAATCTACTCTAAAGAGAAGTTTGCTAGAATAGTAAATAGTTTAGATGAGAATTTTTTAATTGTTTGGGGGAATGAAGAAGAGAAACAAATAGCAGATTTTATAAGAGAAAATAGTAAGGTTAGTGTTTTACCAAAGTTGGATTTAAATAGTTTAAAAGCATTAGTTTCAAAAGTTGATTTAGTAATAGGAAATGATACAGGTCCTACTCATATGGCTTGGGCTTTAAATATTCCTTCTATTACAATTTTTGGAAATACCCCTGCATATAGAAATACTTATCTTACAGATATAAATAAAATTATAAAATCTAGTTTTTCTCCAAATCCACTAAAATTAGATAAAAACAACTTCTCTATAAATGAAATAGATGAAAAAAATATAGTAAAAATGGCAAAGGAGCTTTTATGTATAGAGTGATAAAAGATTATTTTAGACTTTTTTTATACAACACTTTTATTTTTATATTTTTAATTACTCCAAAGTTTATTATGGAAAAAATATTGATATTTTTTGCATTTATTGCATATAAATTCAATAAAAAACATTTAAAAATAGCAAGAGCAAATCTTGAAATAGTATATGGTGATACTATTTCTAAAGAGAGACAAGAGGAGATAATTTATAACTCTTATAAATCTTTGGTTTTTAATATGTATGAGTTTATTGAAAATCAAAATATTACAAAAGAGAGTATGTTTAAAAAAGCAAATATTTTAAATAAAGAGATTATAGAAAAAGCCTTTAAAGATAATCGTAAAATTATATATATAACTGCACATTATGGAGGTTGGGAGATAACTTTACCATATATTGCACTAATGTTTGGAGAGATTGCTGTTGTAAATAGAAGAATGAATAATCCACATATTCAAGATAAATATGCAAAAGCAAGAAGCAAAAATAAAATTACAATGCTAGAAAAAGAGAGTGCTGCAAAAGGGATGATAAAAGCTTTTAAAGATGACAAATCAATAGCTGTGGTAATAGATCAGCATATAGGAAGTGGAATAGAGATAGATTTTTTGGGAATAAAAGATTTAGCGACTGATTCAACTTCAAGAATGGCACTAAAATTTGATGCAATTATTATTCCAATTTTTACAGTAAACAATGGCTTTAGAAATTGGACAATAGAGGTAAAAGAGCCAATAGATGTAAGAAATATAGAGTTTAAAAGCGAAGATAAAATTAAAGAGTTAACACAAATTCAAAATGATATAGTAAGCAAACAAATTTTTGAAAAACCAGATTTTTGGCTTTGGCAACACAAAAGATTTAAAGAATTTAACAAAAATATTTATAAAAAGAAGAAAAATTGAGTAGCCTTGAAAATATTTCAAAAAAAGAGTTTTTAAACTCAAAAAAAGAGATTTCTTCTTTTATTTTTGAAGATAAACAGTATTGGTTAAAAAAAGCAAGAGCTACAAAACCAGATAAGCTTCAAGATTTTTTTTATAAAATTTTACCATTTGAACTTCTTATACCTCCAATAAAAAAAGATAAAAAAGAGGCTTTAGAGTTTGAAATCTCAAAACTTGAAGAGTTTTTTAAATTTGGAATAAATGTTCCTAAAATTGTATATAAAAATGAAGAGTTTTTTGTACTTGAAGATAGTGGAAAAACTATATATTCAATTTTAAGAGATGAAAATATAAAAGAAGAGAGTTTCTATTTCTATGTTGATTTAGTCTTAGTTGAATTAACAAAAATACATAATCTTGGTTTTTTTCATGGTGGAAGTCAGCTTAGAAATTTTACTTATAAAGAAGAGAAAGTTTTTGCTATAGATTTTGAAGAGAGTTTTCTTAAAAATATAGATATAAAAACTTTACAATATAGGGATTTTTTACTTTTTTTACTCTCTTTTTTAAAGATGAAAGAGCTTAAATTTAAGATTGATTATGAAAGAATTATAGATAAATATATAAAATTTACCAATAGTGTTGAGTTTAAAAAGAAGCTAATAAATTTTAGTAAAAAGCTTCGATTTTTTTTATGGCTTTATAAAAAAGAGTTTATAAAAAAAAGAGTTGGAAGTGATGTTAGATATTTCTTTGAACTAATAGAGATTTTAAATAAAATGGGGAAAAATGCAGAATAAACCAAAATATAATCTTTTTAAGAATTGGAAGTATGCAATTGATGGGTTAATAACTGCAGTGAAAACTGAAAGTTCTTTTAGGCTCGAACTTTTTTGTGCTATTTTTATAATAGCTGGAATAATTTTTGTAGATACAAGTTTGACAAATAAACTAATCTTACTTATAACTGGTATATTGGTTTTGATAGTTGAACTTATAAACTCTGCTATTGAAAATGTAGTTGATTTATGTACAAAAGAGATACATCCTTTAGCAAAAAATGCGAAGGATATTGGTTCAACTGCTGTGATGTTTACTATTAGTTTACATGTTATTTGTTGGGTTTTTATTTTGTTTTAGTGTAAAAATTAAATACTATTTGTTTTCTACTCTTATTTGATTATTTTTTTCATCAAATATTATTTTAAGATACCCTGCTAGTCCTGATATGTCATTCCCTAGTACCCAAAAGTCCTCTTTTTTATTAAATGTACTATATTTTGTCTCATATCCTAAAAGTTTTGATATAAGATTTGATATTTGATAGTGGGAAATATATGGAAAATCTCCAAAAGAGTTCCTTAAATTTTTTGCATTATTTAGAGTATATATAAAAAATGGAACTTGATAAATCTCTTTAAAGTTTAGATTTCCATGTATAAAGCTTTTGTTTTCAATATTTGTAGCATGATCTGAAGTAAATATTATATATGTTGGCTTAGATGTTTTGCTTTTAATTTTATTTATAATGCTTTCTATAATAAAATCAGTGTATCTAATAGCATTCATATAATCTATTGAAGTTTGATTAAGAGAGATATCATTTTTTAATAAATCTTTTGAGAAATATTCAAACTCTTTTGGATAATTTTCATAAAAAGGAGAGTGAGATGAACGTTGATGCAAGATTACAAAGCTTTTTTTTGAAAAATCTATCTGATCTAGTTTATCAACTAAAAAACTATCATATGGATTTTTATTTGCATCGTTAGTAATAGAACTTCCATCCTCCAAAAAATCTATTGAACTTGGGCATATATAACTTTTTATCCCTTTTAGTGAACTAGAAGATTGTGTACTATAAAAATATGTTTTAAAATTATTCTCTTTTGCCATCTTAAATAAGCAAGTATTTCTTGACAATATTTGAGGTGTTCCATCTGGTTTTTGTAGCATATTAAAAAAGCTCCCTAAAGATACCATCGTAAAAACTGAAGATGAGATAGCACTTTGATAATAGAAGTTTGTATCATTTCTTAAATTATTTAGAAAAGGTGTTGTTTCGTATGAATAATCATACAGACTCATAAAGTCTTTGTGTAAAGATTCACCCATAATTACAACTATATTTATATCTTTATCTTCTACTATAGAAGGGGTCTTAATGATATCTTGCTCTAAGCCACTATTTGCAAATAGTTTTTTAGGAAGTATGATACCTGTTAAATTTCCTAATGCAAAGATTGTATTTTTTATAGGATTGTGCTCAAAATTTGGCTTACTGTGTCTATACGGTTGGTTTTTTATATATAGTTCAATTGGAGTATAGATTAACATTAAAATAAATAGAGGAAGAAAATATGGGATAGTTTTCCTATTTTTAAATTTTGAAATTAATATAAAAATAGAAATGATTGCAAAAATAACCAATATTGTTGGAAAAATAACAATATGTAATACACTTTTAAAAGTACCTATTACTTCATTGAATTCTGTAAAAAAGAGCATAAACTCTAGTGGAAAAATCCATGTACCATAAAAAGAGAAATGAACAAGCTGAAACCATACAAAAATTATTAGAATAGAGTAAATTATAAAAATTGCTCTTTTACTAACTATAGAAACTACTATTAGATGTATGATAAGTTGATCAAAAAAACTTTTGAATGTAAGATTGAAAATTAAAATATCATTAAATATTCTATAAAATTGTTCAATTGATATGAATATTAGATTGATAATAAGAGCTAAAACAATATTGTATTTAAATTGCTTAAAAAAATTACTCATAGCTATATTTCCTAGATATTGATTAAAACTAGTATTATATAAATATTGTGCTTTTATAACTATTATTTATTAAAGTTTAAACTAAATATATAATTAATTTAGCTAAAATTTTTAGTAATTTTTTGTTAAGTTAAAAAGTAAAAAAAAGGATAGATATACTATTGAACTAGGTGATAGTAGATTAATTGTAAAAGGCAATTAAATAACAACATATTTTTATCATGAAGATAATAATAATTTAATAAAAATAGATTATAAAAAAAGTAAAAAATTCAATTAAACAAAAGAGAGTATAAAATTGTATAAGCTTTTGAGAAATAGGCTTTACAAGTTTCTTATTTACTAAAATATTATGATGTTATAGCTATTTTTGGGTAAAGGTTAAGTTCTTGAATTAATAAGAGATTATGTTGGAAATATATCTCAGACATTAAAATACTTAATAGCAGAAAAAGGAGAATCAAGTTGAATTTGTTTTGATAGATGGATTAGGAAAGAATAGCTGGTTTATATTTCCAACTATTTTCAAAGATTATTTATAAAAAAAGACAGTTATAATATGGAACAAGTTTTATAGAAAACATATAAAAGAATATGAGATAAAGGAAGTAGTTAAATGAAAGGAATAATATTAGCAGGAGGAAGTGGAACAAGACTTTATCCAGTAACAAGAAGTATAAGTAAACAACTACTTCCAATATATGATAAACCAATGATTTACTATCCATTATCTGTGTTAATGTTAGCAGGTATAAAAGAGATACTTATTATTTCAACACCAGAAGATTTACCAAGGTTTGAAGAGCTTTTGAAAGATGGGAGTGATTGGGGAATTAAGCTATCTTATAAAGTTCAACCGAGTCCAGATGGATTGGCTCAAGCATTTATCTTAGGAGAAGAGTTTATAGGAAATGACAGTGTTTGTTTGATTTTAGGAGACAATATTTTTTTTGGACATGGATTTTCTGATAGTTTAAAAGTGGCTTCAAAGCTAAAAGATGGTGCTTTAGTTTTTGGATATAGTGTAAAAGATCCAGAGAGATTTGGTGTAGTTGAGTTTGATAAAGAGTTCAAAGTTTTAAGTATAGAAGAGAAACCAAATAAACCAAAATCAAACTTTGCAGTTACTGGATTATACTTTTATGATAATGATGTAGTAGAAATAGCAAAAAATATAAAACCAAGCCAGAGAGGAGAACTTGAAATTACAAGTGTAAATCAAGAATACCTAAAAAGAGATAAACTAAAAGTAGAACTTCTTGGTCGTGGATTTGCATGGCTAGATACTGGTACTCATGATAGCTTAATTGAAGCTGGACAATTTGTACAGACAATAGAGCATAGACAAGGATACAAAATAGCTTGTTTAGAAGAAATTGCATATAGAAACGGTTGGATAAATAAAGAAAAAATTCTTGAAATCGCAAAACCATTAGCCAAAAATGGATATGGACAATATCTTTTTGAGCTTGTGAAGGAAACAGATGTTTAATAATAAGAATAAAACAATCCTTGTAACAGGATGTGCTGGATTTATAGGTAGTAACTTTGTACCATATTTTTTAGATAAATATAAAAACTATAATATCGTAAATATTGATTTACTTACATATGCAGGAGATTTAGAAAATCTTAAAGAGTGTGAGAATAATACAAATTATAAATTTATAAAGGGTGATATTTGTAATAGAGAACTTGTAGAGTTTATTTTTAATGAATATGATATACAAGGAGTAATTCACTTTGCAGCTGAATCTCATGTAGATAACTCTATTAAAAACCCAGGTGTATTTGTTCAAACAAATGTAAATGGAACATTTACTTTAATTGATGTAGCTTATAAATATTGGATGAGTAAACCATTTACTTATAAAGATAAATATAAAGATTGTAGATTTCATCATATAAGTACAGATGAAGTATATGGAACACTTTCAGATGACCCAAAAGATCTATTTACTGAAACAACTCCATATGCTCCAAATTCTCCATATTCAGCTTCAAAAGCATCAAGTGATATGATAGTAAGAAGCTACCAAGAGACTTATGGATTAAATACAGTTATTACAAATTGCTCAAATAATTATGGACCAAAACAACATGATGAAAAACTAATTCCTACAATAATAAGAAATGCTCTAAAACAAAATCCAATTCCAATATATGGTGATGGAAGAAATATAAGAGATTGGTTATATGTACTTGATCACTGTAAAGGTATAGATTTGGTTTACCATGAAGGTAAAGAGGCAAATGTATATAATATTGGTGGAAGAAATGAAAGAACAAACCTTCAAATAGTTGATAGAATTACAACAATTTTAGATAAAGAAGCTCCAATACGAAATTTTTCATATAAAAGTCTAATAACATTTATAGAAGATAGAGCTGGACATGATAGAAGATATGCAATAGACGCAACAAAACTAGAAAATGAACTAGGATGGAAAGCTGATGAGAATTTTGATACTGGTATAGTAAAAACTATTGAGTGGTATTTAAATAAATATGGGATTAAATAGATGATAAATGTAACAAAATCATATCTTCCAAGTATAGAAAGATATAAAAGCTATATTGATGATATATACAAAAATGGATGGCTAACAAATCAAGGACCACTAGTACAAGAACTTGAAACTAGACTAAAAGAGTATCTAGGAGTTAAAAATATTATTTTAGTATCGAATGGTACAATAGCTCTTGATATTGCCTATAAAGTACTTGAATTAAAAGGAGAGGTGATAACTACGCCATTTTCATTTGTAGCAACTACAAGTTCTCTTATGATAGGTGGATTAAAACCAATATTTGCAGATATAGATGAAAAAAGTTTTAATCTAAATCCAAATAATGTAGAAAGTTTAATTACAAAAGATACAAGCGCTATTTTGCCTGTGCATGTTTTTGGTAATTCATGTGAAGTTGAAAAAATAGAGCAAATAGCGAAAAAATACAAATTAAAGGTAATCTATGATGCAGCACATGCTTTTGATGTAAAATATAAAGAAAAATCTGTTTTAAACTATGGAGATATTTCAACTATTAGTTTTCATGCTACAAAACTTTTTCATACTATCGAAGGTGGAGCAATAATCACGAATGATGATGAACTGGCATCTAAGATAAGATATTTTATAAATTTTGGTATAAAAAATGCTCAAGAAATACCATATGTTGGTACAAATGCTAAAATGAATGAGTTTGAAGCTGCAATGGGGCTTTGTGTTTTAGATGATATAGAAGAGATAAAAGAAACAAGAAAAATTGTAATAGAAACTTATAGAAAAGGGTTAAAGAACTTAGTAGAGTTTCAAGAACAAAATAAGAATGCTACAGAAAATTATAGCTATATGCCGGTTGTTTTTAAAAGTGAAGATGAACTCTTAAAGGTACAAAAAGCCTTAAATGAAAAAGAGATATATCCTAGAAGATATTTTTATCCATCATTAGATACTTTGGATTATATAGAGCCAAAGCAAGAGTGTAAAATATCAAGAGATATAAGCAAAAGAATACTTTGTTTGCCACTTTTTGTTGGTTTAGAAGAAGATAATATAAAAAAGATTTTAGAAATAATTAAATAATTGGGTAAAGTAAAAATGAAGAGTAATATATATCAATTACAAAAAAAATATATTAATAAAATATTAACAAAAGTGAAAAATAAAACTACCAAAAAGTGGGGGAAACAATTAATCTTTAAAAAAATGACTTTAAACCATAAAAAATTATTAGAAAGACTCAAAAATAAAGAAAAAATAAGAGTTGTTTTTTTAGTTCTATATAAAACTATGTGGAAAGTAGATACAATATTTAAAAAAATGCAAGATGATCCCCTCTTTGAACCAATTATTCTTGTTTGTCCAGATAAATCTTATGGAGAAGAACAAATGTTTAAAGATATGGATGAAACATTTCAATACTTCAAAGATTTAAAATACAACACATTCTATTCATACAAGAAAGAAGAAAACAGATGGCTTTTATTAGAAGAGCTAAACCCTGATATTATATTCTTTACAAGACCACATAATCTTACAAAAGAAGAGTATTATGAAAAAGCGTATTTAAATTATTTAACATGTTATGTCCCATATCACCATGAAGTAGGTGATTATGGAGATAATATTTCGCAATATAATCAGAATTTTCACAATGCTATGTGGAAGATATTTGTTTCTCATACTTGTTCTAAAAATACCTTTGAAAAGTATTCAGTTTGTAAAGGTAAAAATGTTTTGGACACAGGTTATCCAATGATGGAAGAACTATTAATTAAAAAAGAGGATAAAAACTACACAAATATTTGGAAACATAAAGATTATAGGATTAAAATAATTTTTGCTCCACATCATACTATTGATTCTGAAGAGTTGCCTTATTCAAACTTTCTAGATTATCATGAAAAGTTTAGAGAATTAGCTATAGAGTTAAAAGATAAGGTCATTTGGAGTTTTAAACCGCATCCTCTTTTAAGATTAAAATTAAATAATCACCAATATTGGGGTAAAGAAAAAACTGATGAGTATTTCTCTTTTTGGCAAGAATCTGAGTTTAGCCAGTTAGATGAAGGTGATTATGTAGATCTTTTCTTATCTTCTGATGCAATGATTCACGATAGTGGTTCATTTTTAGCTGAATATTTATATCTACAAAAACCTGTAATGTATATTAAAAGGGACAAAAATAATCATTTTAATCAATTTGGACAAGATATTCTAAAAGTAATTAATGTAGCAAAAAATTTTGATGATATTAGAAATTTTGTTTATAAGCTAATAGAAAATAAAGATAATTTAATAAATCCTAATCAAAACTCTTTTTTTAATACTAAAATAGGAATATATTTTAAAGATAAATACCCTTCAGATAGAATAATTGAAAATATAAAAAATAGTATAAAAGGTTTAAAATGAAAAGAGTAATAACATACGGAACATTTGATTTATTGCACTATGGGCATATTAATCTATTAAAAAGAGCAAAAGCAAATGGTGATTATTTGATAGTTGCTTTATCTACAGATGAGTTTAATAAAAAAGATAAAAATAAAATTTGTTACTTTGAATATGAAAAGAGAAAAGCTCTTTTAGAAGCTATCAGATATGTTGACTTAGTTATTCCGGAAGAAAACTGGAAACAAAAAGCTGAAGATATTAAGTTATATAAAATTGATACCTTTATTATGGGAGATGATTGGAAAGGAAAATTTGATTATTTAGGTGAATATTGTGAAGTAAAATATCTTGAGAGAACACCAGAAATTTCTACTACAAAGATAAAAGAAGAGCTAAAAAATGATAAAATATAGTATATTTAATGATAAATATAATTACATAAAAAATAATGCAACTTTATATGGAAATCATCTTTTAGTTGTTTATGCTTTTGTTTCCCCTATGTATAATAGATCCGTTAGTGCAGTTATATTTTTGCTTTTATTATTATTTATAATTAGAGGAGACTATAAAAAATATCTTTTAGAAGCTTTCTCAAATAAAATAATTCAAGCTTTAGTATTTTTTGTCTTAGTTAATTATATTTGGTTAATAGGCAGTGATGATGAAGAGATGGCAGATATTATTTTATCAAATATGAAATATTATTTATACCCCATATTAATTTTATCATTTGTTGATAAAAAATTTGCTTTTAGAATTATATACGCTTTTATTATAGGGATGCTTGTAAGCGAATTTATTTCATATATGATATATTTTGACATTTTTCCACATAAATTAGAACTATTTAGTAAAATAATCTATGAAATTCAAGAAATAGGCAATCCAACACCATTTTTAGATCATTATTTTTATAATACTCTATTATCTATTGTTGTCTCTATACTTTTGTACAATTTATTAGTAAATAAAAATAGTATATACATGAAGTTTATCTCAATATTTTTTATAACTACAGCATCTATAAATATTATCTTAATTGGTGGAAGGATTGGTTACGTAATCTATGCTATTTTAATTTTAAGCACTCTATTTTTTATATATAAAAAGAAATTTTTTTATATGGCTTTACCAATGGCTATAGTTTTGATTTCAAGTTTTTTCTATTTTTCTTACCAAAATGGTGGATTATTTAAGGATAGAATAGATCAAGCTTTTAATGATAAAGTAAAACTTATGCAAGAAAAACCAAATTATGATACTTCCATTGGTGCTAGAATTGGAATGTGGATTTATAGTATAGATGTGATAAAAGATAATTTCTTATTTGGTGTTGGAACAGGCGATTTTAAAGTTGAAATGCTAGAAAAAACACCTGAAGAACATAAATTTTTATCAAAATATCAACAACCACATAATGAATACATAAAACATTTTGTACAGTTTGGGATTATTGGCTTTATAGTTTTTCTCAATATTTTTTATCAAATATTTAGAACAAAAAATGATAATAAAGATATGGAGATATATCTGTATATCTTTGGTATAGCTTTGATGTTTATGATAACTACAAATCAACTATTAAAACCAATTTTATTAGTATTTATTTTATTATTATCGGTTGCCAGTGTTAAAACTGAGTTTTTAGAAGAAAAATATCTAAAGTTAGATAAAAAAATATTGTTTTTTTATATAATAGCTTCAATAATAGCTATTTTAATAGATATAGCTCAAAGATAGAGTATTTAATTCTTTAAACACTCTGTAAAATCTCTCTCATTTTCTCAAACTGTGTAGAGAGATCATACTCTTTATCTGCTTTTTCTTGTGCAGCAAGTGCAAGTTTACTTCTTAAGTTTTCATCTTCATATATGAGTTTTAGTTTTTTATATAAATCATCACTATCCATAGTTTTAAAATGAAGTCCAGTTTGCATATGTGTAATACTCTCAAGTGGTCCACCACTATCGCTTCCTAGTACACAAGTGCCACATCTCATAGCATCCATTATAGCCATACCAAAAGTCTCATTATCTGTTGCAAGTACAAAACAGTTGCTTATTTGTATATAGCTATTTGCTATTTTAGAAAATCCTGTAAAAATATCTTTTGTATATTTTTTTACTAAATTATCATAGTACTCTTTATTATTTGCAGGTCCTACTATTATTGCTTTGGCATTTATTCCATTTTCTCTTAATTTTTGAACAGCTTCCAGAACTATATGAGTACCTTTTGTAAACTCTACTCTAGCAACATTGCATACTAAAAACTCATCTCCTAAAGAGTGTTTATTTTTTAGTTCTATTTTAGTTTTTTCATCAATAATGTATGGTTTATCAACACCACTATACCAAGTGACGATATTTGGTCGTATATCAGCTGGTATAAACTTATGAAGTTGCTCACTAACTTTTGCAGATATTCCAACAATTGTAGAGATATTCTTATATAAAAACTTATGATAAAAATCATCTTTAAATCTAGTCATATGCATATTTCTAGTTTGTACTACTTTTGGTTTCTTCTTTGAAAATAGTTTTGCTAAAATAACCACTGGAATATCTTTTGTCCAGTTTATATGTACTACATCTATGTTATGTTCGTCTATAACTTTTGCTAGTTTAAAAAAACTGTATCTTTTCATCTCAAAAAATGGAATATTCTCTTCAATAAACATCTCTTTTAGTTTTGACTTCTTATTGATAACAGCTTTTAATCCTAGAGCTTTAGTTAAATCCTTCATATGCAGTTCTAAGCCACCAAAACTAGGAGAAAAGCAAACTTCTAAAATATTCTTTTTCATATTAACTCTTTTTATGTTTTTGTTCAAATTTTCTTGAAGCTTCTAATATTTCTAAATCATCAAATTTTATAAAAGCTCTCTCTTTTATATTTAACTCTTTTGCTTTTTTATACATTTTAAGCGAAGCTATAAAACCTCTAAAACCAATTATACTAAAGATACTTAAAAACAAAAACAGGTAGTGATTTAAAAGTAGTGAACTATTATGAAGGTTTTTCCATACAAAGTAGTTTCTATTTCTTTTGCTCAAAATCTTTGTTTTTGTACTTACTTTTGATGCGATTGTTCCACCCACTTTATGATAACCTGTAACATTAGGTGCATAAATACAAGATTTCCCTCTTTTAATTCCTCTATAAACTAAGTCACTCTCTTCAAGCAAATATGGATCCATAAACTCATCATAACCATTTAGCTCACTAAAATCTTCATATCTTATAAAAAAATATGCTCCTTGAGCTCCAAAACTAACAATATTTAACTCATCTTCTATATTAGTAAGTTCATCTTTATATATATTTTTTGTGAATCTAAAAAAACCTCTTTTAAAAGTAAGAAGTTTAACTCCATCTTGCTTCTGTTTTGTAAAATAGCTAATACCATTACAAGTTAAACAAAAAGGTTTTGTTTGAATGTATTTTATAGCATTTATAAAAAATGTTTCATCTAATAAAACATCATTGTCAATAAAAAGTATATAGTTTAAAGTATCATGATTCGTGGATAAAGAACTTATAGAAACACCGTAATTTCTGGCGCTTCCTGCCCCTTGTTTTGGATTTGTATCAAAGATTAAAAAAGCATATTTTTTTTGACACTCTTTTAGATACTCTAAAGTGTTGTCACTAGAGTTATCATTTA
Organism: Aliarcobacter trophiarum LMG 25534; assembly: GCF_003355515.1. Taxonomy (NCBI): domain Bacteria; kingdom Pseudomonadati; phylum Campylobacterota; class Epsilonproteobacteria; order Campylobacterales; family Arcobacteraceae; genus Aliarcobacter; species Aliarcobacter trophiarum. Next base: position 480,416 of record NZ_CP031367.1, read on the forward strand.
TAACTATCATCTCTATATTATTGTATATTTTCTCATTCTCTAGAGTTGTTTTTATAATTTCTAAGTTTTTTATCAAAAAATCTCTTAAATGATTTTCTCCATTTAATGAAGGAATTACTATGCTTAAATTTATCTTTTTATCCATTATTTTCCTTTGTTACTATTTTCAACAATTTTATTATCTTCATTAAATGATATTGTTCTAAATCCACCAAGCCCACTTAAATCATTTCCACATACAAACATATCTTCTTTTAAGTTAAATATTTCATAAGCAGAACTATAACCTAAAAGCTTAGCTAAGATATTTGAAATTTGATAGTGAGAAATATAAGAAAAGTCACCAAAACTATTTTTTAGATCATTTGTACTATTTATACTATATATAAAAAAAGGAACTTTATAAATAGAGTTACTATCTAACATACCATGCCCTTGTCTAGCATTATCTCCAATATTTGTTGCATGATCTGATGTAAAAATTACATATGTTGGTTTTGATGTTTTTTGCTTTAATGTACTTATGATTTTTTCAAGTACACTATCTGTATAACTTACACTATTTATGTAATCTATTGTATTTTGTTCTAAATTATTAGTATTTTCTTTATTAAAGGGTCTATAATCTTTTGGAATATAGTCCAGAAATGGAGTATGTGAAGCTCTTTGATGAAGAGTAATAAAGCTAGGATGTGATAGATCAATATCATTTAGTCTATCTACTAAAGTCTCATCCAAAATAGAATCATCAATTTTATCCGATATAAAAGAGCCATCTTCTAATCTATCAAGATATTTTGTACATAGATAGTTTTTTATACTTTTCAATTCACTTGTAGCTTGTGAACTATAGAAATATGTATTAAAACCATTCTGTTTTGCCATTTTAAAAAGACAACTATTTGTTGATAATATTTGAGGTAAGCCATCTGGCTTTTTTATCATATTAAAAAAACTAGGTATTGCAATAGTAGTTAAAACTCCACTTCCTATACCATTTTTATAAATAAAATTTTTATCATCTCTTAAGCTTTTTAGAAATGGAGTTGTATTTAAAGGATAATCATATAATGACATATAGTCTCTTTGAAGAGATTCACCCATAATTATAACTATATTTATATCAGGGTTTTCAAATATTTTATTTGGTGTTTTTGTAATTTCTTGTTCTAATCCACTTCTTCCACTTATTTTTTTTGGTAACACATTTCCAAAAAGATTTGATAATGTAAGTATTGTATTTTTTAAAATATAGTATTCAAAATTTGGGTTACTATTTTTTTTATAATCATCTTTTAAATAGATTCTAAGTGGTAAAAATAGTACAGCTATAATTAAAAAAATAGATAGATATTTTACTTTATATCTATTATTATTAAATTTTTTAATAAAAAAGATTGATAATAATAGAATAATAAAAAATAAAATTGTAGGAAATATAGTGATACCTAAAACAGATTTAAAAGTAAGGAAAACTTCTTGAAACTCTATAAAAAACAGTATATATTCTAATGGAAATATCCAAGTCCCATAGTATGAAAAGTGGACCAATTGAAACCATATAAATAGTGAAAATATAAAATATATTACAAATATTGCTCTTTTATTTATAATTGAAATTACTAAAAGATGTATAATAAACTGTTCAATAAAACTTTTGAAAGTAAGATTAAATATTAATATATCATTATAGACTCTATAAAATTGTTCAATAGATATAAAAATTATAGTAAGAATAAGTGCTAAAAATATATTATTTTTAAATTTGCTAAAAAAAGTTTTCATATATTCCCTTTAAAATAAAGTTAATATTCTACTTTTTTAGTAGTTAAATATAAATTAAATAGTTTTTTAGATAAAATATATTATTTTTTAAAGGAAATATTTTTTGATAAAAGTAAAATTGATAACAGATGAAAAATTTAAAGAGTTTTTAGAAAATATAAAACAATTTTTCAAAGAAAATTTAAATACTATACACAAAGCTAGAAATGAGATAAAAGTAATAGAGTATGAAAATCAAAAGCTAGTTGTTAAATCTTTTAAAATACCACATTTTATAAATAAAATTGTATATACATTTTTTAAAAAATCAAAAGCGCAAAAAGCTTATGAATATGCATTAAAAATTAAAAGTTTTACACCAAAGCCTATAGGGTACATTGAGTTTTATAAATTTGGTTTACTAAATGATAGCTATTTTGTAAGTGAACATTTCGATTATGATTTTACTATTAGAGAACCACTTTTAGATATAAATTTTCCAAATAAAAATGAGATTTTAAGAGCTTTTGCAAAATTTACATTTGAATTACATGAAGAGGGAATTTTTCATTTTGATTATAGTCCTGGAAATATCTTAATAAAAAAAGATAATAATGATTTTATTTTTAAAATAGTTGATATAAATAGAATGAAATTTTTTGATTTGAAACTTGAAGATAGACTTAAGAACTTTTCAAAACTTTGGGCAAAAGATGAAGATTTGGAAGTTGTTATAAAAGAGTATGCAAAACTTTTAAAAAAAGATGAAAAAGAGTTAGTTTCTAAAGCTTTAACTCTTTCCAATAAACATAAAGCAAAAATAAATTTCAAAAAAAGATTAAAAGGAAAAAAAGTTGTTGATTAGTATTATGTACCATCATGTAAATAGTGATAGATGTTCAAATGATTTAGCAATTTTTGAAGAGCATCTAAAATATATAAAGGCTAATTTTAAAACTATTTTCCCAGGTGAAACAATTAGTAAAAAAAGCGTTTGTTTGACTTTTGATGATGCCTATGCAGATTTTTATTTTTTGATTTTTCCACTTTTAAAAAAATATAATTTAAAGGCTCTTTTGGCAATTCCATCAAAATATATTTTAGACGACACAGATGAGTTAGCAGAAAATAGAATGAATTTTGAACACAATGATCTGTTTCTTAACTATGAAAAAGCCACATTTTGTACCTATGAAGAGTTAAAGCAGATGAGAGATAGTGGCTTAGTTGTTTTTGGCTCACACTCTCATTCTCATATAAACTTACTTGAAGAAAATGTTAATTTAGATTTGGAATTAAGAGTTTCAAAAGAGATTTTAGAAGATAAATTAGATACAAAAATAGAGAGTTTTGTATTTCCTTTTGGAAAATACAATCAAAATATTTTAAAAGAAGCAAAGAGACATTATAAATACAATTTTAGAATTGGTAATGCAATGCATAAAGATTTTAATGGAATTAATGGAGCAATTTATAGAGTTGATGGAGATGAGTTGAAAACTCCTGATGAGATATTTAAAACTACAAAACTATTAAAATATAAATTTAAAGGTTTAGTAAAAAGATTGGGTAGAAAATGAATATAAGTACAGTTGTATTAGCAAAAAATAGTGAAAAAACGATAGAAAAAACTTTAAAAAGTTTAGTAGATTTTGATGATGTTATTGTTTACGATAATGGCTCAACAGATGAAACTATAAATATTGCAAAAAAATTTTCAAATGTAAATTTAATACAAGGTGAGTTTAAAGGTTTTGGGTGGACAAAAAACTGTGCTAGCTCTTTTGCCTTAAATGATTGGGTTTTAATAATTGATAGCGATGAAGTAGTTGATAGAGAGCTTTTAAATGAATTGAAAACAAAAAAATTAGATAAAAATATAGTTTATAGGTTAAATTTCAAAGCATTTTATAAAGATATTCAAGTAAAACATTGTGGATGGAATAACCAAAAGATAAAAAGACTATATAACAAAACCATTACAAAATATAACTCAAATGATGTTCATGAAGATATTATAACTGATGGTTTGAATATAGAAGAAATAAAAGGAAATGTTGAACATTATAGTTATCATACAATTTCAGAATTTATCATAAAGGCTGATAGATATTCAACACTTTTTGCTACAAATAATACAGGGAAAAAAGCTTCAAGCCCAACAAAAGCTTTTCTTAATAGTATCTACTCTTTTTTTAGAACATACATTATAAAACAAGGTTTTAGGGATGGTTATGTAGGACTTGTTATCGCATATTCTCATGCAGTTACAAATTTTTATAAATATATAAAATTATATGAATTAAACAAAGAGTTGAAAAAATGAATTTACTTATAACAAGACATGATAAAATAGGTGATTTTGTGGTTACTTTGCCACTTTTTAAGGCTATAAAAGAGCAGTACCCAACTACAAGAATTACAGCCTTAGTTTCAAAAATCAACTATAAGTTTGCAAAAGATATTGAGTTTATAGATGATGTTATTTTATATAATAAAAATGATTTAGATAGAACATTGCAAGATATAAAATCTAGAAATTTTGATGCAAGTATTAGTGCATATATTGATACAGAATTAGGAAAAATACTTTATAAAAGTGGAATTAAAAAAAGAGTTGCACCATCAACAAAACTGGCACAATTTTTTTTCAACAAGCGAATAAGACAAAGAAGAAGTAAAGCTTTAAAAACAGAGTGGCAATATAATCTTGATTTAGCAAGAGCAATTTTCCCAGAAATTAAGCTATCTTTTACAAAACCACTTTTAAATATTAAAGAGAAAAAAGAGAAAAGAGTTGTTTTTCATACGGGATTTGGTGGAAGTAGTGATGGAAATTTAAAAATTGATGATTACATAAATCTTGCTAGAAGTATAAAAAATAGCTCTTATGAGATAGCTTTCTCTTTTGGTCCAGATGATGAAAAAGCTAAAGAGTATATTGAGACAAATTTAGATTTTGAAGCATATATTTATGATTCAAAAGTTACTTTGATGGATTTTGCAAGATATATAGCAAGTAGCTCTTTGTTTGTAAGTACTTCAACAGGACCTATGCATCTTGCTGGTGCAACAAATACTATGACTCTATCTTTTTTTGGAGATAGTTTATTTGCAAGTAGTAAAAGATGGGCAACTGTTAGTGATGAAAGTTTACAAAATAATTTTATGATAAATAAGAACTATTCAAAAGATGAATATTTGAAAATTGAAAAAAGGTTAAAGGAAATAGTAGATTATGAATGAAAAAATTGTTTTGACTGAAGAGTTTCTTGTTGCAAGGGGAGGGGAAAGAGATTGTTATATTCACCCTTTAGATTCTACAAAAGTTATAAAGGTTTTATATATAAATAATAAAACAAATAGAAATCAGAATACTTTAGAATATAAATATTTTAAGTTTTTAGAAAAACAAAATGTACCATTATCTCATATTACAAAATGCTATGGATATATAGATACAGATTTGGGAGAGGGTTTGATTTTTGATAGAGTATATGATTATGATGGAAAAACTTCTATGACATTTTTAGATATTATTATAAAAAATAGACTTACAAAAGATGTACGCGATAAAATGGTAGAAGAGTTGAAAGAGTATCTTTTCAAATATAATATTTTATTTGTTGACATAGCATTATATAATGTATTATGTTGTGAATATGAAAAAGATAGATATAAATTAGTAATAATTGATGGTTTAGGAGGAAGAAGAGTTGGAATTAAATTCTTTTTATATCTAAATTCAAAAATATTTACAAAGTATAAAATAAGAAAAAGTTGGAAGAGATTTTTGGTAGGCTATAATAAGAAACGATAGTACTAAAAATTTATATGGAATTGAAAATGAATGAAAAAGTGATTTTAAGTAATGATGATATATTTGATAAAGGTGGACTTAGAAAAGTTTTTGTACATCCAGAAGATAGTTCAAAGATAATAAAAGTAAGTAGTTTTGATGATAATGGGCAAAATGAACTAGAAGCTAGCTATTATAACCATTTAAGAACACAAAAAATATCTTATAAACATATTTCAAAATATTTTGGAGAGATTGAGACAAATTTAGGTCATGGAGTAGTGTTTGAAAAAACAACAAACTATGATAATACAAAATGCTTAGATTTAGAACAATTTATAAAACAAAAAATAGTTTCAAGATCTTATCTTGACGAGTTGATAACTGAGTTAAGAGATAATATTTTATCAAATAATATACTTTTTTATGATGTTGGTTTATCAAATATATTGTCTCAAGAGTATGAAAAAAATAGATATAAGCTTGTGATAATTGATGGGCTTGGTGGAAGATACAAAGAAAATCTAAATTTTCATTTAAGATTAAAATATAAATTTTTGTCTATTAGAAAAATAAAAGAGCAATGGGATAAGTTTGAAAAAGTATTTAAAAATGAAGCTGATATAGTATATGATAATATTTTTTTATGGGATAAATATTCAGATCAGCCAAATATTATAAAAAATAGAGAATTTAAAAAAAGAGTTAGAAAGCTACATCTAAATGATTTTATTAAAATGATATTTACTACAATTTATGTTTTACCTTTTTCTATACTTTTTATGAAGTTTTTTAAAGGTAAAATAGAAGTTTCAAATAAAGATTTTATAGGCCTTGGAGTGAATTTAGACAAAGATGACGGCAAAAGTACTCAGCAAGATTTAATAGAAGAATTAGGGGTTAAAAACCTAATAATAAGAGTACCACTTGGGGATATAGAAAATATTGAAATGTATGTAGATTTTGCAAAAAGTTTTAATCAAAAAAGTAAGAAAAATATTTTGATAAATATTATACAAAATAGAGAGAATTTACAAAATCATGCTTTATTAAGAAAAAATCTAGAAAATATTTTTGAGAACTTTAAAGATATTTCAGATGAGTATCAAGTTGGAACTACTATAAATAGATTAAAATGGGAGATATTTAGCATAAAAGAGGATTATATTCCTATGTTTGAAATAGCTCAATCTTTAAAAGAGCAAAAATATTCAAACATTAAACTTTTAGGGCCATCAGTTATAGATTTTGAATACTATTACAATGCTAGAGCGATGTTTAATCTAAAAAAAATAAAGTATGACATAACTTCAGCACTGCTTTATGTTGATAGAAGAGGAAGTCCAAAAAATAGACAATATGGTTTCTTTGATTTAAGAAATAAGATAGATTTATTATACTCTTTGGTAAGGTTAAGCCCAAAAACTTTAAGTGATAAGATCTATATAACTGAAACAAACTATCCTATAAGCAATACAGCTCCATATGCACCAACAAGTGAAAAAGAGTGTGTATCTCTTGAAAATTATACAAAATATATGTTAGAGTATTTTGAAATAGCAAAAAAGAGTAAGAAGATAAGAAGAGTTTATTGGCACCAATTAATAGCTACTGGTTATGGTTTAGTTGATAATAGAGATGGAAAAATAGTAAAATATCCACAATATTATGCCTTTAAAGAGATGTTGGAAAATAAGTAAAATATAAAAATAGATATAGATTTGAATTTTAGGAAAAAATATGAAAATATTTATAGAGATACCATCATGGCTAGGAGATGCAATTATGGCAACTCCAGCTATACAAAATATAATAAAAACTTACCCACAAGCTAAAATTATACTTCTTGGCTCTTTTGTATCAACAAAGGCTTTTGAGAATTACCCAAATATTGAGAAAATAGTAGTTGATGAGACAAAAAAGAGTGGAAATAGATATAAAAATTTGATAAATCTTGCAAAATCTTTGGGAAAATTCGATATTGCACTATCTTTTAGAAGAAGTTTTTCATCAAAGTTTATGATGTTTTTTATAAAAGCAAAGAGAAAGTTTAATTATAAAAGATTCACAAAAAAAGAGATACATTTAGCTATAAGATATAATGATTTTGTAAATAAAGTTTTAGGCTTAAATAATGAAGTAGGGGATTTGAAACTCTATTTTACTCCTTTTAAATATACAAAACCAACTTTGGGAATAAATCCAGGAGCAACTTATGGAAGTGCTAAAAGATGGTATCCAGAAGAGTTTGCAAAAGTTTCTGTATCTTTATCAAACAGATATGATATTGTGATTTTTGGAGGACCAACAGAGATTGATATTGCAAAAGATATTGAAAATGAGCTTCTAAAACAAGGAGTAAGAAATTATCAAAATTTAGCAGGAAAGACAACTATTCCTGAACTTATAGAAAAAATAGCTGGATTAGATTTATTTATTACAAATGATAGTGGTCCTATGCATATTGCAGCAGCATATAGAGTAAAAACAGTTGCCATTTTTGGGCCAACAAAATTTACAGAGACAAATCAGTGGCATAATGATGAAAATGGTTTGATTGTTACAAAAAATTTAGATTGTTCCCCTTGTATGAAAAGAGTTTGTCCTTTAAAACATCATAATTGTATGAAGTTAATAACTTCTGATGATGTTTTAAAAACTTTAGAAAGATTATAAAGTTGTAGCTTATTTTAATTATAATTTGATTATAGGTTTATTTATTTTTTATTAACTAAGTAAATATACTATTCGAAAGATTATTTCAAGGAGATATTATTTGAAAGTTTTATCTACAAATAAGTTAATTGTTTTTTCATCTATATTTTTTACACTTTTTTATAACTTTAAGTTTTTTAAAGATATGTTTGTAGCCTATGGTTTTGGTGGTTTAAACTCACTATATTTTCTGTCAACCGCAATTTTACTTATATCTTTGATGACTTTGATATTTTTAATATTTAGTTCAAAATATATAATTAAACCATTTCTTATAACTCTTTTTGTAATTTCAAGTTTTACGGCTTATTTTATGGATAGTTATAGTGTTGTTATTGATAGTGAGATGATAAGAAACTCTTTGCAAACAAATCTTAAAGAGTCAGCCGATTTGTTTAGTTTTAAACTTATTTTATATGTAATCTTTTTAGCAATTTTACCAACATATTTTATATATAAAACAAAAATAGAGTATAAAAGTTTTAAAGTTGAGCTACTTTCTAGATTAAAAATAGCTCTTTTAGCTTCTGTTTTAGTTTTAGTCATAGCTTTTAGTTTTAGTAAATTTTATACCTCTTTTTTAAGAGAACATAAACCTTTAAGATACAATGTAAATCCAATTTATTGGATATATAGTATAGGAAACTATATAAATAAAACTTTTGATACAGCACCTATTGAGTTAAAAGAGATAGGGCTTGATTCAAAAGTAGTAGAACCACTACAAGAACCAAAAGAGTTAATTATTTTAGTTGTAGGTGAAACGGCACGAGCAGATAGATTTTCATTAAATGGATATGCTAAAGAGACAAATCCACTTTTAAAACAAGAGGATATTTTGAGTTTTTCAAATATGAGTTCATGTGGAACTTCTACTGCTCACTCAGTTCCATGTATGTTTTCAATCTATCCAAAAGAGCAATATAGTTATAAAAAAGGAGTCTCTACAAAAAATGTTTTGGATGTTTTGAAAAATACTCAAGATATTGCAATTTTATGGAGAGATAATAACTCTGATTCAAAAGGAGTAGCTCTTAGAATTGATTATGAAGATTATCAAACATCAAAAACAAATACAATTTGTGATGAAGAGTGTAGAGATGAAGGGATGTTGGTTGGACTTGATGATTATATAGAAAAAAATAAAAATAGAGATATTTTAATAGTTCTTCACCAAATGGGAAATCATGGACCAGCATACTACAAAAGATATCCAAAAGAGTTTGAAAAATTTACTCCTGTTTGCAAAACAAATCAATTAGAAAATTGTACAAAAGAGGAGATAAGTAACGCTTATGATAACGCTATTTTATATACAGACTATTTTTTGAGTAAATCTATAAATTTATTAAAAAAGTATGAAGAGAGTCATGAAACAGCTCTTTTATATATGTCTGATCATGGAGAAAGCCTTGGAGAAAATGGTATATACCTTCATGGAATGCCATATGCGATAGCCCCAAAAGAGCAGACAAATGTGGCATCTTTTTTGTGGTTAGGAGGTGGTGCTATGGAGCATGAGTATGATAAACAAAGAGCCAAAGAGATAAAAGATAAAGAGTTTTCACAAGACAATCTTTTCCATACTATTTTAGGTCTTTTTGAAGTAGAAACAGAGGTTTATGATAAAAATCTGGATATTTTAAATGACTACAGAAACGATTAATAAACAAATAATTGTTACAGCTATTGTATTTATTGTTACTATTTTAATTTTTGAATTAACAAAACTTGATATTTATATTCAAAGCTATTTTTATAATTTTGAAGATAAACATTGGTTAATACAAAAAGACCAAACTCTAAAATATATCTTTTATGATGGGTTTAAAAAACTATTTATTATTATCTCTATTATCTTTATAGTTTTATCTCTTTTATCTTTTTCTAAAAGATTTAATTTATTAAATAGATATAAAAAAGGTTTAATTATAGTTGCTTTAACTATGCTATTTGTTCCAGCATTAGCTATATTTAAAAACTATACAAATATGCCTTGTCCATATAATGTAGTAACTTTTGGTGGAAAATATCCAGAAATTAAGCTTTTTGAAACATATCCAAAAGATTTTGTACAAGAGACAAAATCAAGATGTTATCCTGCTGGCCATGCAACTATGGGATTTTCTTTGATGGCTCTTTATTTTTTATTTAAAACAAGAAGGGCTAAAAATATTGCTTTATTATTTGGAGTAATAGCTGGAGTATTAACTGGTGGTTATAAGATGTTAGTAGGACATCACTTTTTAAGTCACACACTAGCTACAATGATTTTGGCTTGGTTAGTAATTTTATTGGTAGTTAAATTTGTTTATAAAATAAAAATGCTAGAAGAGTAATCTTCTAGCAAAAAACTATTTATAAGCTTTGTTTTTATACATATCGTCTAGTACATAAATAAGAGCTAAAGCCTCTTTTTCTAGTAGTTCATCTTTTTCAGTATTTACAAGTTTTTTATCTTTATATAGAAAAGTCTTAGTCGGAAGATTTGGTACTAAGATAGCTACTTTATCACCTTTTCTATAGGCATAAATTTCATCAAATAACATAAGATTTATCTCTTTTTTATTGTCCTTAAATATAGAGTTTCCCAAAATAGGATATGATAAATCAATACCTATTAAATCTAAAGCAGTTGCTAAAATATCAGCTTGTGATGTTAGATTATTGTATATAAGAGGAGTTATATCAGAACTAATTATCACAGCTGGAATTTGGAACATATCAATTGGAACTATTTGATCTCCATAAACTCTAACATTATGATCAGAAACTACTACAAAAACTGTGTTTTTATAATACTCTTCTTGTTTTGCAAGTTCAAAAAATTTTCCAATTGCAAAATCTGCATATTTTATTGCATTTTGTACACTCTCTTTTGGTATATTTTTCTCAAATTCTATTTTTCCATCTGGAAGTTCAAATGGAATGTGATTTGAAGAGCTAAACATAACACTTACAAAATTTTCACCATTTGTTGAATACTCTTTAAATTTTTCATTTGCTTTTATTACTAAATCTTCATCACTAACTCCCCAAGTACTCCTAAAAATTGGGTTTTTATAGTCTTCTTCTTCAATAACTTCATCAAAACCGTTTCCTAAATACCAAGCTTTCATATTGTCAAACCTAGCCTCTCCACCATAAATGAAGCTTGATTTATAACCATATGGTTTTAAAAGAGTTGCAACTGTAAAATAATCTTTTTGAGATTTATTTCTTTTTAAAACTTCGTTCCCCGCAATTGGCAAAGTTCCACTAGAAAGTGCTGCTAGACCTCTTACACTTCTTGTTCCATTTGAAAAAAGCTTTGTAAATGAGATATTTTCATATGCCAATTTATCCAGATTTGGAGTGAGATTTTGATCTCCAGCAAATCCTGTAAATTGAGCACCCATACTCTCTTGTATAAATATTACAAGATTTTTTTGTTTTTTAGTTTCTAGCTTAGTTTTTACTTCTCTATAAAAAGGCCTAGATCTATTTTGAAACTCAATTCCAAGTGCTTTTGAAGCATAACTGTATGCTTCATCAATATTCATTTTACCATATTTTAAAATATCACTTTCACTTCCTTTGTTTGAATAGTATGCATAGCCCAAGGAGTGTAAAGAGTTCTTTGTAATCTCATTTATAACTCTATTTGAGCTATACAAGGCATCTGAAATATTTACAGGTCTATGACCAAAAGATGAACGAATTCCTAAAAATAGAATCAATAAAATTGGTAAAAGCAATAAAACTCTTGATAAATAACTTTGTTCAAAAACATTTTTAAAATTTATAAAATATGATTTTATAAATATTCTTGCTACTAAAAATATTATTACAAAAACTATAATAAACTGCAGTTTATACTCTTTATAAAGTAAAGAAGCTACCTCCTTTGGATACTCTAAATATTCAATAAATAGGTAGTTTGGTTTTAAATCATACTGTGCAAAAAAAGGAAAACTTGCACACTCTATAAAAATAGTTAAAATCAAAAATCCTAAAATATAGTTTTTTAGTAGTTTTGAAGTAAAGTTAGAAAAATATTTAGGAGCTAAAGCTAAAAACAGAGTTGGAATAACTAAGATAATAGATATTACAATAGTATCCATTCTTAAGCCATAAATAAAAGTTAGAAGTGATTCATTAAGAGATAGCTCATTAAATCTATCATTATATAAAAAATAAAAAGCTACTCTTGATATAAGAAAAATAATAAGAAATAGTATGTAAACTTTTGAAAGTTCCAGAATTAGACGCATTTATGTCCTTTAAAATAGTATATAAAGACCAAATATTTTTTATATTTGGTCTTTTTATTAAGATAGGAACTCTATATTAATATTTTTTGGTTACAAGTTGATTACAAAGTAGTTTTAGCTAAGTTCATTATCAATTATTTGACAAATCGTATGTGCAAATAGGATATGCATCTCTTGAATTCTTGGAGTATCATTTGAAGGTACAACTAAATTTACATTGCAAAGTTGATTCATCTCTCCGCCATCACGACCAGTTAAACCTAAAGTATTACATCCTAACTCTTTAGCAACTTTTAAAGCATTTATAACATTTTTTGAGTTTCCAGAGGTTGAAATACCAATTAATAAATCACCTTTATTTGCTAAAGCTTCAACTTGTCTATCAAAAACTCTATCATAACCATAGTCATTTCCAATAGCTGTCAATGCACTTGTATCTGTTGTAAGAGCAATCCCTGGTAATCCTCTTCTTTCAGTTTTATATCTTCCTGTTAATTCAGCAGCAATATGTTGTGCATCAGCTGCACTTCCACCATTTCCACAAATTAAAATCTTATTTCCAGCTCTTAAAGTTTCTACTGCAAGTTTTGAAGCTTTTAAAAGTGGCTCTTGCATAGTTTGTATAGTCTTTTCTATAGTTTCTTGGTGAGCCAAAAATTCTTTAATTATTGCATTTTGCATTTTCTATCCTTTTTATAGTGTTTGTTGTACTTTTTCCATCTACAAATTGAACAAGTTTTAACTCTTTTGCAATATCTTGTCCAACTACCTCTTTCCCTTCATAATCTCCACCTTTTACAAGTACATCAGGTTTTATAAGTTTTATCAACTCATACGGAGTCTCTTCTTCAAAAATTACTACATAATCAACACTTTCAAGTGATGCTAAAATATAAGCTCTATCATCTTGAGTGTTTATAGGTCTTGTCTCACCCTTTAATTTTTTTACACTACTATCTGCATTTAATCCCAAAATTAAAACATCACCATAACTTTTTGCTTCTTGAAGATATTTTACGTGACCAACATGTAAAATATCAAAGCAACCATTTGTGAAGACTACTGTTTTCCCTTGATTACGGAATTTTGAAGATAGTTTTTCTATCTCATCAAAAGTTTTTATATGTGAAGAAGAGCTTGATTTATGTAAACTTGACTCATATTCATAAATCTCATCTAAAGAAGCTGTTGCACTTCCAATTTTCCCAACCACAACTCCAGCTGCTAAATTTGCAAAATATAGAGCTTTTTTGATATCAAGTCCACAAGATAATGCAAATGTAATAGAGGCAATAACAGTATCGCCAGCACCTGTTACATCAAAAACCTCTCTTGCAACAGTTGGGCTTGTAAATAGATTTTCATCAAATATTGCAATTCCTTGTTCGCTTAAAGTTATAAGTGAAACTCCTAAACTGCACTCCTCTTTTAGTTTTTTTAAAGCTAAAACTAAAGATTTTTCATCTTTTATATCAATATTTGTAGCTTCAATAGCCTCTTTTTTATTTGGAGTTAAAGTATAAGCCCCTTTATATTTAGAAAAATCTTTGCCTTTAGGATCTGCTAAAACTTTTACAGAGTTTTTATTTGCAATTTTTATTATATCTTGAGTTAAACTAGGAGTTAAAACACCTTTTTTATAGTCAGATAAAATGATAGCACTATAGTTTTTTATATTTTTTTCTAAATTAGCTATTATTTTTTGGGAACTTTTTTCATTAATATCTTCAATACTTTCTACATCATATCTTAAAACTTGTTGATTTGAAGCCATAAGGCGGCTCTTTTTTGATGTTTTTCTAGAGTTCTCAACTACAAGATTATCTATTTTTACATCAATTTTTTCTAACAAATTTTTTAACTCATCTGCAACACTATCATCTCCAATTACACTTATTACTTCAACCATACTTCCAAGGCTTACAAGATTGTTTATTACATTTCCAGCTCCACCTAAAGTTGAACTCTCTTTTTTTACATTTACAACTTGAACTGGTGCTTCTGGAGAAATTCTATCACAAGAGCCCCATAAATAGTGATCTATCATTAAATCACCAATTACTAAAATATTAGGTTTTTTATCAATCTTTATCATTTAACTTCTTCTTTAAATAATCTTTTAATCTCTGGAATATAGGCTTTTATTCCATCTTCTAATGTATATTTTGGTTTATAATCTAAGAATTTTTTTGTTGTTTCAATATTTGCTTCTGTGAAAAATTGATAAGAACCAATAAAAGGATTGGGAATATACTCTTTTCCATTATTAATTTCTAACTCTTTTTGTAAAATATCTACTATATCTTCAAAGCTTCTTGCACATCCAGTTCCTACATTATAAACCCCAGATTTTTTAGGTTTACAAGCTTTTATATTTGCCTGAATAATGTCTTCAATATAGATAAAATCTCTTAAAATTTTGTCACTTCCTTCAAATAATTTTGGAGTAAGTCCTTTTAAAATCTGATGTCCAAATTGAACAACCATAGAAGCTGTTTTATTTTTGAAAAACTCTTTTGGTCCATAAACATTAAAGTATTTGAGACCTACAATACTTATTGGTAAATCTTTTTTTAAATAAGAATAAGTGATATTATCCATCATCACTTTTGAAAATCCATAAACATTGTTTGGTTTTTCAAATCCAACTTCAAATCTATCGCTATCACCATAAGTTGCAGCAGAACTTGCATAAATCATATTTGCTTTATGTTTTATTGCAATTTTGAGCAAATCTTCATAAGCATTTACATTTGTTTTTATCATAATATCTTGTTCAAGTGCAGTTGTATCAGAAATTGCAGCTTGATGAAAAATATAATCAAATCTATAATTTTCTTCCAAAGATTTTAATAGTTTCTTATCATTTATATCTCCACTTATAACTATTCCATTAAATCCAAGTAGATTTTTAAAATGACCAAAACTTTTTAAATTTCCATTTGAAAAAGTTTCACCATTTCTAAACATATCTATTACTACAACTCTTGCTTCTGGATACTCTTTTTGAAAATAAAAAGCCAAGTTTGAGCCTATAAATCCAGCTCCACCAGTTATTAAAATTGTTTTTTTATTAAAATTTATATTGTTATATTTCAAGTCTTATCCTTTTATATATTTTAAACTATCTTTCAAGTTTTTTGCTACAAAAAACTCACTATTTGTCTCTTTATCTTTGTTTATCAAAACTTTATTCCTAATTTTACCATTTTTTGCACACTCTATATCACTCTCTTTATCCCCAATAAGCCAAGAGTTTGCTAAATCTATAGAAAAATCGTTTAAAGATTGTAAAATCATTCCATTTTTAGGTTTTCTGCATGTGCAGTTTTCCTCAGGATTATGTGGGCAAAAATATATTTTTAAAATATCTATACCCTCCTTTTTAAACTCATCTAGCATATATTTACTCAAAGTTTTAAACTCTTCAACTGTATAGTATCCTCTTCCAATTCCAGATTGATTTGTAACAATAATTATCTCAAATCCTAATTTTAAAAACTCTCTACAAGCTTCAAAAACACTATTTATAAACTTAAAATTCTCTATTTGATAGACATATCCAAAATCTTCATTTATAACTCCATCTCTATCAAGGTAGATTATCTTTTTTTGCATTTTAATCCTTTGAAAATCTAGCTTAAATAATATCATAAAGCTCTTTTAACTATAATTACAATTTTAAAATAGGAAAATTAAATTATGAAGCAAATAACAATAGATTACAAAACAAGTAATATTTTGATAAATAGGTTAAAAACTAAAGAAGATATAAAAGTTTTAAAAAAATCATCTTTTTTCGCAAATATTTTTTCTAAAAAAAGATATCCAGATATATATTTTCATAGTGGAGATTTAGATGAAAATTCGATAGATTTTATAAAAAATTCTAAATTTATAGTTACAAACTCATTTGCAAATCTAAATTTAATTTTAGCAAAAACAAAAATAAGCCATGAAAAAATAAAGGTAATCTACCCTAGTGTTGATATGAATTATCAAAAACCAAAAGAGCTAAAAGAGAGATATAAAGATAGATTCTCTCTTACTCCAAATACAAAAATTATATTTTTTACAGCAAAAAACTTTAAGACAAGTGGTGTAAAAGAGTTATTACAAATAGTTTCAAATATAACTTATGTTGATTTTAAAGTAATTATTGCTGGAAGTAAACAGCAGTTGGCTGCTTTGGAGTTTACACTACCTAAGTATTCAAAGTTGGAAACAAAACTTATACTTTTAGATGAAAAGTTAGAAAACTTAGATGAACTATACCTAATAAGTGATATTTTCCTACTTCCTAGTTATAACAAAAATATTGCAAGCAGTGTTATAAAAGCTATGTATTGTAAATGTGTAGTTTTTACAACAATGAATAATGATTCAAAAGAGATAATAGATGTATTTGCAACAATGGAAACCCCAAGTGATCCTAGTACCTCTTTTAAAATAGATGCTATTTTATTTGATGAAAAAGAGCTAAAAAAGATTAAAAATCAAAATAGAGATATTGCACTTGAAATGAGCATAGAGAAGAATATTGAAAAATTTAATGACATTCTAAGTAGAATTTAACTCTAACTTAAGAATTTTAAGATAGAATTCCCAATTATTTTTCACTATAAAAAAGGAAAGCAAAATGGCAAGAAAATGTGCAATTTCTGGAAAAGGACCTATGGTTGGAAACAACGTAAGTCACGCTAAAAACAGAACAAAAAGAAGATTTTTACCAAATATTAGAACTGTTAGAGTAACATTAGAAGATGGTACAACAACTAAGTTAAAAATTTCTGCAAAAGAGTTAAGAACTCTTAAAAAACACTCATAATTAAGCACTAGAATAAGTGCTTAAATGAGCATTTTTACCAAATTTAAACGATACTTCAAGTGGGAGTTTAACTCTAACCGCCCACAGTATGACCTTAATCCTATTATATATTCAAAATTAAAACCACTTAGACTACCATTAATACTAATTCAAATTCTAATGATGGTCGGAACTTTAGGTTATGTTTATTTTGAAAACTATACTATTATGCAAGCAATTTTTCAAACAGCATATACTATTACAAATACAGGGTTTGGCGCATTAAATGAGTCTAATTTTAAGAATGAGACAATTTTATTTACTGTATTTTTAATGTTAGCTGGATTTATGAGTTTAATATTTGCAGTTGGGGTAGTTATTGATGTTTTTACAAATGGTAATTTAAGAGAACTTTTAAGGGAGAGGCGAATGCTTTATAAAATAGCAAGATTAAGAAGACACTTTGTTTTGTGCTATCACAATGAGTACACAGCACAAGTTGCAAAACAGTTTAGAGAAAATCAAATTCCTTTTGTGGTTGTTGATAGTAGTGATGATATTGAAGCCATTGCAAAAGAGCATGGCTATCCATATTTTGTAAAAGAGGAGCCATATAAAGAGAATGCCTTTTTAAAATCTCATTTAAGTTCAGCAAAAGGTGTCATCTCTTTATCAAAAAATATCTCTGATAATATTACTTTAATAGCATCTGTAAGGCTTTATGAAAAGGAATTAGAAAGAACTCCATATTTAATTATTTCAAATGCTGAAACTCATAATGAAAAAATAAGACTTAAAAAGCTAGGAGCAGATAAGGTAGTTGCTGCTCCATCTTTAATGGCAAAAAGAGTTAGTGCAATGGCAATAAGCCCAGATATGGAAAATATTTTAGATGAGTTTTTGTATAAAAAAGATAGTCCAATAACAATGGAAGAGATTTTGATAAAAGATGATGCTTGGAGTATAGGAAAAGAGTTAAAAGAGCTTGAACTAAGAGAAAAATTAAATATTTCTGTTGTTGGAATAACTCAAGAAAATGGAGCCTTTGTACAGTTACCAAAAGGAAATAGAGAAATAACTAAAAACTCAAAACTGTTACTAGTTGGTTCTCAAAAGGGAATAATTAGAGCAAAAAGATTACTAAATTTAAATGAACAGCCAAAGGAGCTATAAAATGTTTACTATTTTACCAATACAAGGTTATATTGACCAAATAGATGGGTTTTTTTGTGATGGAATCCATGCTGGACTTAAACCAAATGGAAACAATGATTTGGGATTTATTTATACAAATGAACCTTGTAATGTTGCTGCAATTTTTACAGAAAATAGATTTCAAGCCGCTCCACTAAAACATTTTTTAAGTCATAAGGAAGAGTTTAAAACAAATTTTGTGTTAATAAACTCAAAAAATGCAAATGCACTAACAGGTAAAAAAGGAGTTGAAGATATAAATACTCTTTTTTCTAGCTTAGATTTTAAGGAAAAACTAGTAAATCCTCTAATGAGTAGTACAGGAGTTATTGGAAATAGATTACCACTTGAAAAACTAATTGCTGGGGCAAATAGTTTTGACTTAAGTGCAAAAAGTGGAGAAAATTTGTCAAAAGCTATTATGACAACAGATGCATACCCTAAAACTTCTCTTTATGAAGTAAAGCTAGAAGATGGAAAAAGTTTTAAAATAGGAGCAGTTGCAAAAGGTGCAGGGATGATAAATCCAAATTTAGCAACAATGCTCTGTTTTATTTGTACAGATGCTGCTGTACCATATAGTGATATGAAAGAGGCACTAAATATAAATAAAGAGACAACTTTTAATGCAATAAGTGTAGATGGTGATACCTCTACAAATGATACTGTTATGGTTTTGGCAAATGGAAAATCAAAAGCTTATGATAAAGATGCATTTATAGAGGCTTTAAGAGTTGTAATGCATGAGATGGCTATGTTAATGGTTGCAGATGGTGAGGGTGCAAAAAAAGTTGCTGCTTTTGAAGTTAGAAATGCAGCAACAAAAGAAGATGCTATAAAAGCAGCAAAAGCTCTATCAAATTCACTTTTAGTAAAAACAGCACTTTTTGGTGAAGATCCGAATTTTGGAAGAATTGCTTCAACTATAGGAGCTTCACAGATTGCTTGTGATGATGAGAAGTTAGTAATTTCATATAATGATATTGTAGTATTTGATAAAGGGGAAATCTGTTTTGATAAAGAGACAGAAGAAAAAGCTAGTAAAGTTTTAAAACAAAATAGCTATAAAATAATTTGTGATATTGGTTTAGGAAATTGTAGTTTTGTAGCTTATGGTTGCGATTTAGGTTATAAATATGTAGAGATAAATGCAGATTATAGAAGTTAATTTTAAGAACTTTTTTTATATAATCACTGATAAAATTTAAACCAAGGATAGAGAATGCTTCACGAACATAGAGATGCAATTGCTGAATTAAGACAAAAAGATACTCACTTTTTAAGAGTATTTGAAAAACATAATGAATTAGATCATGAGATTGTAAATTTAGAAAACTCTCATGCAGATCAGTTTTTAATTGATACAAAAAAGAAAGAGAAGTTAAAACTAAAAGATGAAATATACTCTATGATAGTAAAATATAAAGCTGAAAAGTAGTTTTAAAGACTTAATTAAAATTTAAAAAAAAGGAGGTAGAGTTTTCTCTATCTCCTTTTTTTTAAATAAAAAACTGTTCCTAAGCATAAATTAGATAAAATCAAAACAATTTTTTTAAGAAAATTTTATAACAAAGGCCTTATTTTATGGAAAACCTTTTTGAAAATCAAGATATTGTAGATATAAATATAGAAGATAGTGTAAAAACCTCATATTTAGACTATTCTATGAGTGTTATTATTGGGCGTGCATTGCCAGATGCTAAAGATGGATTAAAACCAGTACATAGAAGAATTTTGTATGCTATGCATGATTTAAATCTAACTTCAAAAGTTGCATACAAAAAGTCTGCAAGAATTGTGGGAGATGTTATAGGAAAGTACCATCCGCATGGAGATAGTTCTGTATATGATGCGCTAGTTCGTATGGCACAAAGCTTCTCTATGAGAGCACCGCTTGTTGATGGTCAAGGAAACTTTGGATCAGTTGATGGTGATAATGCAGCAGCTATGAGATATACAGAAGCTAGAATGACTAGAATTGCAGAAGAGGTTTTAAGAGATTTAGATAAAGATACTGTAAATTTTGTACCAAACTATGATGATACTATGAAAGAACCAGCAGTTCTTCCAACACGAGTTCCAACTCTTTTATTAAATGGAAGCGAAGGAATTGCAGTTGGAATGGCTACAAAGATACCTCCTCATAACTTAGCAGAACTATTAGATGCCACTTTACACCTAATAGAAAATCCAAGTGCAGATGCAAACGATTTAATGGAGTTTGTAAAAGGACCAGATTTTCCAACTGGTGGAACAATATTTGGTAGAAGAGGAATTATTGATGCTTATAATACAGGTCGTGGACGTGTAAAAATAAGAGCAAAACACCATATTGAAACTAGGGCAAAAAAAGAGATTATTGTAATTGATGAGCTACCATATCAAGTAAATAAAGCTAGACTTATTGAGCAAATTGCTGATTTGGCAAAAGAGAAACAGATTGAAGGAATTTCTGAAGTAAGAGATGAAAGTGATAGAGAGGGAATTAGAGTAGTTATTGAGCTTAAAAAAGATGCGATGGCTGAGATAGTTTTAAATAATCTTTATAAATCTACTCCAATGGAGACAACTTTTGGAATTATCCTTTTAGCAGTTCACAATAAAGAGCCGAAAGTATTTACTCTTCCAGAGATTTTAAATATATTTCTATCTCATAGAAAAACTGTAATTATTAGAAGAACTATATTTGATTTAGAAAAAGCAAAAGCTAGAGCTCATATTTTAGAGGGTCTAAAAATTGCAGTTGATAATATTGATGAAGTTGTAAAAATAATAAGATCAAGCTCAAATGATGCAGATGCAAAAGAGAAATTAGAAGTTAGATTTGATTTAAGCCATATCCAATCTCAAGCTATTTTAGATATGAGATTAGGAAGATTAACAGGGCTTCAAAGAGATAAGCTTGAAGCTGAATATCAAGAACTTATGCTTTTAATAGCTGAACTCGAATCTATTTTAAGAAGCGAAGAGAAGTTAAATGAGATTATAAAAGAGGAACTAGTTGAAATCAAAGAAAAGTTCTCAAATGATAGAAGAACTGAGATTGAAGATAGTTATGATGAGATTGATATTGAGGATTTAATTCCAAATGAGCCAATGGTTGTAACAATTACTCATAATGGCTATGTAAAAAGAGTTCCAATAAAAGCTTATGAAAAACAAAAAAGAGGTGGTAAAGGGAAGGTTGCAGTTACAACTCACGATGATGATTTTATTGAGAGATTTTTTGTAAGTAATACTCATGATACTCTTATGTTTGTTACAAATATGGGACAACTTTACTGGTTAAAAGTTTATAGAATTCCTGAAGGAAGTAGAATTGCAAAAGGAAAAGCTGTTGTAAACTTGATTAATTTAAGAGCTGATGAAAAAATTATGGCAATAATTCCAACAAGTGACTTTGATGAAGCAAAATCTTTGGCATTCTTCACTAAAAATGGTATTGTAAAAAGAACTAGTTTATCAGAATTTAGTAATATTAGAAGCAATGGTGTAAGAGCTATCGTATTAGATGATGATGATGAAATAGTAACTGCAAAAATAGCAAACGCTGATACAAAATATCTAATGGTATTTACAAGTTTTGGTCAATGTATTAGATTTGAAGTTGAAAAGGCAAGAGAACAAGGAAGAAGTACAAGAGGGGTAAGAGCTATTAAGTTTAAAATTGATAGTGATATAGTTGTAGATGCAGAGATAATTGATAGTGAAGATCAAGAGATTTTAACAGTTTCTGAAAATGGAATTGGAAAACGAACAACTGTTGAAGAGTATAGACTTACAAATAGAGCTGGTTCAGGTGTTATTGCTATGAAGTTATCAGGAAAAACAGGAAATGTAATAGGTGAAGTTTTAGTAGATGATACACAAGATTTAATGCTTTTAACTTCTATTGGAAAGATGATTAGAGTTGATATGCAGACAATTAGAAAAGCTGGAAGAAATACAAGTGGAGTAATAATTGTAAATGTTGATAAAAATGATAAAGTAGTCTCTATTGCTAAATGTCCAAAAGAGGATGAAGAGATAGAATTAGATGAGTTTGGGAATGTTATTAGGTACAATGAAGATGGTGAAGTAGTTGAACAAAGTAGTAGTGAAGAGAATAATCTTTTAGATATGAATTTTGATAGTAATTTAGGAAAAGAAGAGGATGAGTAAGAGTATGAGAAAATTTAATGTTGCAGTTGTTGGAGCAACTGGTGCTGTTGGAGAAGAGCTTTTTAGGGTTATGGAAGATTTGGATTTTCCTGTAAATAAATTAGTACCACTAGCTAGTGCTAGAAGTGCTGGAAGTATGATAGAGTTTAAAAATAGAGAGGTTAAAGTATTAGAGCTAACTTCAACAGTTTTTGAAGAGCAAGAGATAGAAATTGCATTTTTTTGTGCTGGTGGAAATATTTCAGATGAGTTTGCAAAATATGCAGTTGAAGCAGGAACTGTTGTAATTGATAATACAAGCCACTTTAGAATGGATCCAAAAGTTCCACTTGTGGTTCCTGAAGTAAATCCAGAGGATATTAGACTTTGGAGAGAGAGTGGAATTATTGCAAATCCAAATTGTTCAACGATTCAAATGGTTCAAAGTTTAAAACCTCTTGATGAGCTATATGGAATAAAAAGAGTTGATGTATCAACTTATCAAGCTGTTTCAGGAGCAGGAAAAGCTGGAATGGAAGAACTAGTTCAACAAATGCAAGATTTCTTTGCTTTTAAACTTGATGAGAGTGTGATAGAAGCATTTGCTCATCAAATAGCTCTAAATGTAATACCACAAATTGATGTTGCTATGGAAAATGGATTTACAAAAGAAGAGATGAAAATGGTAAATGAGACTCAAAAAATTATGCATAAAAACTTTGAAGTTGCAGCAACATGTGTAAGGGTACCAGTTTTAAGATCTCATAGTGAAAGCTTAACAGTTACATTTAATGATGGAGTTAATGTTGATGTTGATGAGGTTAGAAATGCTTTGGCTAATTTTGAAAATGTAAAAGTAATTGATGATTTGGAAAATAAAAAATATCCAATGCCAATAATCTCTACAGATACAGACTATACTTATGTGGGAAGAATTAGAAAAGATGTTTATTCTTCAAATATAGTTCACTATTTTAATGTTGCAGATCAAGTAAGAGTAGGAGCTGCTACAAATGCAGTTAGAATAGGTTTGAAATGGATTGAATTAGAAAGCGATATGTAAATGTTTGAAAAAATCATAGAACATGCTCTTTGGAAAAGTAGATTTATAGTACTACTTGCTGTTATTTTCGGCTTTATGGGTGCTGTGATTTTATTTATTGTTGCAAGTATTGATGTTATTAATGTAGCAAAAATGGTACTTGTAATATTTTTAGAAGGTGCTCATCCAGAGCATTTTCATGAAGATGTAGTTGCTGGAATTATTGGTGCGGTTGATTTATATTTGATAGCTGTTGTTCTACTAATCTTCTCTTTTGGTATATATGAACTATTTATTTCAAAAATTGATGCTGCTTGTACTCCTGAAGATTGTAGTTCTATTCTAAATATAAGCTCACTTGATCAGTTAAAAGATAAAATAGCAAAAGTTATTATTATGGTTTTAGTTGTAAACTATTTTCAAAGAGTATTACATACAAAGTATGAAACACCACTTGAGCTACTATATTTTGCATTGGCAATTGTAGCATTGGCAATTGGACTTTACTTTACAGGTAAAGTTGGAAAAAAATAGAAAAGGAGTAATTTTATGTCAAAAATTTTTGTAGAGGCTTGTTTTAGAAGACCCACACCATATACACCAGTTTGGATGATGAGACAAGCAGGAAGATATTTGAAAGAGTATATGGAAGTAAGAACAAAGGCTGGAAATTTCTTAAACCTTTGCCATAACCCAAAACTAGCAGCTGAGGTTACTATTCAACCTCTTGATATTGTGGGAGTGGATGCTGCAATTTTATTTAGTGATATTCTAGTTATTCCAAATGAGATGGGAATGAAATTAGATTTTCTTCAAGGAGAAGGTCCAGTATTTAAAGAACCTATAAAAAATGAATCTGATTTAGAAAAGTTAATTGGAGGAGATGAGGCTGCTTCAAAACTTACTTATGTTTATGAAACAATTAAGCTTTTAAAAGAACAGTTACCAAAAGATAAAGCACTTATTGGATTTACAGGTGCACCTTGGACTTTAGCTACATATATGATTGAAGGTCAAGGAACAAAAACATACAATATCTGTAAAAAAATAATGTATTCAAACCCAGAATTTCTACATAAGATTTTAAGAAAATTAACAGATGTTATAAAACTATATTTAGAAAAGCAAATACTTGCAGGTGCTGATGTTGTTCAAATCTTTGATTCATGGGCTGCTGCAATTGAACCTGGAAGATATGATGAATTCTCATGGAAATATATGGTAGAAATTGCAGAGTATATAAAAGAAAAATATCCACATATCCCAGTTATTATGTTTCCAAAAGGAGTTGCTGCTTTTATAGAAAGAGGACTTGTTTATGGAAACTTTGATGTATTTGGTGTAGATTGGGGAACTCCAATGGCATTAGCTAAAGAGAAACTAGGAAGTAAATATGTACTTCAAGGAAATATGGAACCATGTAGATTATATTCAAAAGAAGAGACAACAAAATGTGTTGAAGCAATTCAGAATGTAATGTGTGGAGAAGGTCATATATTTAATTTAGGCCATGGTATATTACCAGATGTTCCAGTTGAAAATGCAATTCACTTTGTAAAAGAGTGTCAAAGAGTTAGTAAGAAGTAGCAAAGAGCCAAAATTACTGTTTTTAGTCAAATTTTTAAATTTTGGCTAAAAACTCTTGACAATAAATTTTATTTTTACTATAATTCCACCCCATTAACGATGAAGAAAAATTCCGGCATAGCTCAGCGGTAGAGTAGATGACTGTTAATCATTTGGTCCCTGGTTCGATCCCAGGTGCCGGAGCCATTTTTTTGTTTAATGATTTTAATTTCCGGCATAGCTCAGCGGTAGAGTAGATGACTGTTAATCATTTGGTCCCTGGTTCGATCCCAGGTGCCGGAGCCATTTTATAATTTTGTTAAAAATTAGAGTTCTTTAAAAGAGATATTGAGAGTTTAATGAAGTAATCTTTGTAAACTAAATATCATGATTGTTAAAAGTAAAAAGAAAATGAACAAGAGATAAATATTGAAGAGTATTTATTAACTTGTCTATAAATTTGAGTGATAATTTTGTAATTAAGTAATTAAAAACAAAAAAGTCAGATTCAACTACTACATAAAGATTAAATTTAGATTTAATCAAAAAATTTATGGAGAGTTTGATCCTGGCTCAGAGTGAACGCTGGCGGCGTGCTTAACACATGCAAGTCGAACGAGAACGGGTTATAGCTTGCTATAATTGTCAGCTAAGTGGCGCACGGGTGAGTAATGTATAGGTAATATGCCTCTTACTAAGGGATAACAAATGGAAACGTTTGCTAATACCTTATATTCCTTTTATACAGAAGTATAAAAGGGAAAGATTTATTGGTAAGAGATTAGCCTGTATTGTATCAGTTAGTTGGTGGGGTAATGGCTTACCAAGACAATGACACATAACTGGTTTGAGAGGATGATCAGTCACACTGGAACTGAGACACGGTCCAGACTCCTACGGGAGGCAGCAGTGGGGAATATTGCACAATGGACGGAAGTCTGATGCAGCAACGCCGCGTGGAGGATGACACATTTCGGTGCGTAAACTCCTTTTATATGAGAAGATAATGACGGTATTATATGAATAAGCACCGGCTAACTCCGTGCCAGCAGCCGCGGTAATACGGGGGGTGCAAGCGTTACTCGGAATCACTGGGCGTAAAGAGCATGTAGGCGGATTGATAAGTTTGAAGTGAAATCCTATAGCTTAACTATAGAACTGCTTTGAAAACTGTTAATCTAGAATGTGGGAGAGGTAGATGGAATTTCTGGTGTAGGGGTAAAATCCGTAGAGATCAGAAGGAATACCGATTGCGAAGGCGATCTACTGGAACACTATTGACGCTGAGATGCGAAAGCGTGGGGAGCAAACAGGATTAGATACCCTGGTAGTCCACGCCCTAAACGATGTACACTAGTTGTTGTGAGACTTGATCTTGCAGTAATGCAGTTAACACATTAAGTGTACCGCCTGGGGAGTACGGTCGCAAGATTAAAACTCAAAGGAATAGACGGGGACCCGCACAAGCGGTGGAGCATGTGGTTTAATTCGACGATACACGAAGAACCTTACCTGGACTTGACATAGTAAGAACTTTCAAGAGATTGATTGGTGTCTGCTTGCAGAAGCTTATATACAGGTGCTGCACGGCTGTCGTCAGCTCGTGTCGTGAGATGTTGGGTTAAGTCCCGCAACGAGCGCAACCCTCGTGTTTAGTTGCTAACAGTTCGGCTGAGAACTCTAAACAGACTGCCTACGCAAGTAGGAGGAAGGTGAGGACGACGTCAAGTCATCATGGCCCTTACGTCCAGGGCTACACACGTGCTACAATGGGGTATACAAAGAGCTGCAATACGGTGACGTGGAGCAAATCTTATAAAATATCTCCCAGTTCGGATTGTAGTCTGCAACTCGACTACATGAAGTTGGAATCGCTAGTAATCGTAGATCAGCTATGCTACGGTGAATACGTTCCCGGGTCTTGTACTCACCGCCCGTCACACCATGGGAGTCGAACTCATTCGAAGCGGGGATGCTAAAGTAGCTACCTTCCACAGTGGATTTGGCGACTGGGGTGAAGTCGTAACAAGGTAACCGTAGGAGAACCTGCGGTTGGATCACCTCCTTTCAAAGAAAAAATATTAAGATTTGGTTCTTAATATAAAAAATGAATAAAGAAACTTACTTTTAACAACATATATTTAGTTTGTAAAGATTATTTGAAGAACAACAGATAATTTATAGGTAAATATGGGGCCTATAGCTCAGCTGGCTAGAGCGCTCGACTGATAATCGTGAGGTCTCAGGTTCAAGTCCTGATAGGCCCACCAGATTATTATGGGGAATTAGCTCAGCTGGGAGAGCGCCTGCTTTGCACGCAGGAGGTCAGCGGTTCGATCCCGCTATTCTCCACCATATAGAGATAAAGAAAGAGAAGTTAGATATAAGCTTTTATAAATAAGAGTTTATATCTGGTTTTAATCAGAAAGCGTTACCTTGAGATAACTTTAGTTATTTGAAGTAGCAAGATATTTAAAAATATAATGTTAAAGTCTTTAAAATTTTTTCGTAAAGTTAAATAGAAGTATTTAATTTTAAATAAAAAAATTTCATATCTAAGATTTAATGTAATAATTAAATTTAACTATAGATAACACAACTAAATTATTAGACTTTATGTTTAATAAGATAGTAGCCAAAGAATATTATCAAATTTATAAATATAAGGAATTATATTTATAGGCAAGAAAAACTAATCTAAATAAAGTTGTAAGATTTTATTAGATTTTAATAAGCTATTAAGGGCTAATGGTGGATGCCTTGACTGTAAGAGGCGAAGAAGGACGTATTAGGCTGCGATAAGCCACGGGGAGCTGCCAAAGAGCTTTGATCCGTGGGTTTCCGAATGGGGCAACCCAATATATAGAGATATATATTACTCTACGGAGAGCGAACTTGGGGAAGTGAAACATCTCAGTACCCAAAGGAAGAGAAATCAAATGAGATTCCCATAGTAGCGGCGAGCGAACTGGGATTAGGACAAACCCTATACTTGTATAGGGGGTTGTAGGACCATAATATAAGATTAAAGAGGATAGATGAACTAGTTGGAAAGCTAGAGCGTAGAAGGTGAAACTCCTGTAATTAAAATTCTCAATAACTTTAATGGTATCCTGAGTAGGTCGGAACACGTGATATTTTGACTGAAGCTGGGGGGACCACCCTCCAATCCTAAATACTACTTACAGATCGATAGTGAACAAGTACCGTGAGGGAAAGGTGAAAAGTACTGCAGCGAGCAGAGTGAAATAGAACCTGAAACCATTAGCTTACAATCATTCAGAGCCCTATGATTTATCAGGGTGATGGACTGCCTTTTGCATAATGAGCCTGCGAGTTGTGGTGTCTGGCAAGGTTAAGCCAAGTGCGAAGCCGTAGCGAAAGCGAGTCTTAATAGGGCGACATAGTCAGATGCTGCAGACCCGAAACGAAGTGATCTATCCATGAGCAGGTTGAAGCTGGTGTAAGAGCCAGTGGAGGACCGAACCCATTGACGTTGAAAAGTCTCGGGATGACTTGTGGATAGGGGTGAAAGGCCAATCAAACTTCGTGATAGCTGGTTCTCTCCGAAATATATTTAGGTATAGCCTTGTGTTGTAGCATATAGGGGTAGAGCACTGAATGGGCTAGGGCTGCTTACCGCGGTACCAAACCCTATCAAACTATGAATACTATATGTGGAATCACAGGAGTCAGGCGGTGGGTGATAAAATCCGTCGTCGAGAGGGGAACAACCCAGACTAACAGCTAAGGTCCCTAAGTTACATCTAAGTGGAAAACGATGTGGAGTTACTGTGACAACCAGGAGGTTGGCTTAGAAGCAGCCATCCTTTAAAGAAAGCGTAACAGCTCACTGGTCTAGTGATTCTGCGCGGAAAATATAACGGGGCTAAGATGTACACCGAAGCTTTAGATTCAATTTTTAATTGAGTGGTAGGAGAGCGTTCTATTCAGCGTTGAAGGTATACCGGTAAGGAGTGCTGGAGCGGATAGAAGTGAGCATGCAGGCATGAGTAGCGATAATTAAGGTGAGAATCCTTAACGCCGAAAACCCAAGGTTTCCTACGCGATGCTCGTCATCGTAGGGTTAGTCGGGTCCTAAGTCGAGACTGAAAAGTGTAGACGATGGCAAATTGGTTAATATTCCAATACCAACATATAAGCGCGATGTGGGGACGCATAGAGTTAATCGAGCTCACTGATGGAATAGTGGGTCGAAGGATGTAGGTTGTTAAGTAGGCAAATCCGCTTAACAATAGACCGAGATCTTACAGGCTCTTGACACTCTTCGGAGGAGATGGAGAATCGATGATACTGTCGTGCCAAGAAAAGCCACTAAGTATATTATATGTTGCCCGTACCGTAAACCGACACAGGTGGGTGGGATGAGTATTCTAAGGCGCGTGGAAGAACCCTCTTTAAGGAACTCTGCAAAATAGCACCGTATCTTCGGTATAAGGTGTGCCTACCATGGTATAGAAACTTGCTTTCAAAAGCCAAGGAGGTTGCAACAAAGAGTCCCTCCCGACTGTTTACCAAAAACACAGCACTTTGCTAACACGTAAGTGGATGTATAAGGTGTGACGCCTGCCCGGTGCTCGAAGGTTAACTGATGATGTCAGCGCAAGCGAAGCATTTGATTGAAGCCCGAGTAAACGGCGGCCGTAACTATAACGGTCCTAAGGTAGCGAAATTCCTTGTCAGTTAAATACTGACCTGCATGAATGGCGTAACGAGATGGGAGCTGTCTCAAAGAGGGATCCAGTGAAATTGTAGTGGAGGTGAAAATTCCTCCTACCCGCGGAAAGACGGAAAGACCCCGTGCACCTTTACTACAGCTTGACACTGTAGCTTGGATATTCATGTGCAGGATAGGTGGGAGGCTATGATGACTAGACGCAAGTAGAGTCGGAGCCATCCTTGAGATACCACCCTTGAATATTTGAGTTACTAACTGCGATGAGTTATCCTCATTCAGGACAATGTCTGGTGGGTAGTTTGACTGGGGCGGTCGCCTCCTAAATAGTAACGGAGGCTTACAAAGGTTAGTTCAAAGCGGTTGGAAATCGCTTGTTGAGTATAATGGCATAAACTAGCTTGACTGTGAGACCAACAAGTCGAACAGAGACGAAAGTCGGTCATAGTGATCCGGTGGTTCTGCGTGGAAGGGCCATCGCTCAAAGGATAAAAGGTACGCCGGGGATAACAGGCTGATCTCCCCCAAGAGCTCACATCGACGGGGAGGTTTGGCACCTCGATGTCGGCTCATCGCATCCTGGGGCTGTAGTCGGTCCCAAGGGTATGGCTGTTCGCCATTTAAAGCGGTACGCGAGCTGGGTTCAGAACGTCGTGAGACAGTTCGGTCCCTATCTTCCGTGGGCGTAGGAAAGTTGAAGAGATTTGTCCCTAGTACGAGAGGACCGGGATGAACCAACCACTGGTGTACCAATTGTTCTGCCAAGAGCATCGTTGGGTAGCCACGTTGGGATGTGATAAGAGCTGAAAGCATCTAAGCTCGAAGCCAACTCTAAGATGAACTTTCCCTGAAGTTCCCAGCAAGACTAGCTGGTTGATAGGCTGGATGTGTAATGGGTGTAAGCCCTTTAGCTGACCAGTACTAATAGAACGTTTGGCTTATTTTTAACAATTTTTCTTTGGTTTACTATCTTATTAAGCATATTTATTATGTTTAATATGTGTTGAATATATATAGATATACAAAAAAGACTTTAGCATTAAATTTCTCAATCTCGCAATTTGAGTGTTAAGAGTTTATCTCAAGCTTTTAGCACTCAAATTTGCTGGTGGTTAAAGAGAAGTGGAAATACCCAGCCCCATTCCGAACCTGGTAGTCAAGCACTTCATCGCCGATAATACTGCAGGGTCCCCCTGTGGAAACGTAGGTCGCCGCCAGCTTATTGAGTTTTTAACTTTTACAATAAGCTTACCTTCTTTTACTCTTTCTTAGTAATTCAAGGTAAGCTTTTTTATTCCCTACAATCCTCTCCTTTTAGAATATATTAAAAATTATCTATTTTAATTTAATGACTTTTTAATTATTATTTAGTATGTATTTTTATTTTTTTTTATGTTATAATTTTTTCTATTTAAAAAAAAGGAGAAAATATGAAAAAGATTGTTGCTATTTTAGCTATATTTAGTGCTTTATTTTTAGGAGCTATTGATCTTCAGACTGCTACAAAATCTGAGTTAATGGAAATCAAGGGAGTAGGTGAGAAAAAAGCTGATGCTATTATTGAGTATAGAAAATCAAATGCTATTAAATCTGCTGAAGATTTAAAAAATATTAAAGGATTTGGTGATTCTATTATAGAAAATGTGAAAAATGATGTAAAAGTGAAAACTAATACAACTAAGAAAGAGAAAAAAGAAGATTTAAAAGAGTCAAAAAAAGAGAAAAAATCTAAACAAGAATCTAATAATAAGTAGAATATGAAGAAAGAGAGTAAATATCTCTTTCTTCTATAGTTTTAATAAAGATTTTTAAAGGATATCTTCATATTTTAAAGGTTTATTAAAAAAATACCCTTGAGAATAGTCTATATTTAACTCTTTTACTTTAATATAAATTTCTTCGTTTGCAACAAATTCGGCAACAGTTTTTATATTAAACTCTTTTGCAATATTTGATATTGTTTTTACTATTATTTCTAAATCTTTTGATTGGTGAATATTTTTAATTAAAGAACCATCTATCTTGATGAAGTCAATATTTAATCTTGATAAAAGGTGGAAGTTTGAATACCCAGAACCAAAATCGTCAATTCCTACTTTACAACCATATCTAGATACACTATCTATAAAGTTATCAACTAAATCAAAATCTGATATTTCTTCACTTTCTAGTATTTCAAATTCAATGTTTGAAGCAAAATCTATATTTTCTTCTAAAAAATTATAAATATATTTTGTAGTCTTTTCATTTAAAATATCGTCATAAGAGATATTTATAGATACTCTTTTATTTTTATTTTTTATAAGTGTTAGGCTATCTTTCAATATTACTTTAATAATATTAGCATATAATTTCGTCTTTTTTGCAATATGTAAAAAGCTATATGGACTATATTCTGTCCCATCTATATCTACATATCTAATTAAAGCTTCATATTTTACTATCTCTTTTAATTGTGTATCGACTATTGGTTGGAAGTATGCCCTTAGTAAATTGTCTTTAAATCCTTGTTTTAGTTGTTTTATCCATTTTATATTTTCTTCAAAAGAGATGTGAATATTATAGGAATCATCATAAATCATAATCTTTTGAAAAGTTTTTCTAGCATAGGAGATTATTCGTTTTGTATATTTATAAGCTTGTGAACCATCTCCTTCAGCTATTCCTATTGTAAGATTAATATCTATTTCATTATCATCTATCAAAAAAGGTTCATTCTCAACTTTTTCTAAAAAATCTTTACAAATATTTAAAAACACTTTTGTCTCTATCTTATCTTTGGGAATGATAGCAAATTTATCTGATTCTATTCTATATAGTGAATATTTATCTACATTAAAATAGTTCCTCATTTTTAATGCGAACTCTTTTAGTATTTTATCTCCAATAATCTCACCAAAAAGGTCATTTGTAGCAATAAATTCATCAATATCAAGTAAAGCCATAAGTTCACTATCTGAAATTCTTAAATCTTTTTTTAGTTTATTCCTATTTGAAAGGTTTGTTAAACTATCCAAATATAAATCTTTTAACTCATGATAATTTAATGATTGTGACATGGCTTGAAGTAATTTTGAAACATCAACAGGCTTTAAAACATATTTATCAACTCCAATATCAATAGCTTCTAGAAGGTACTCTTTATTTGAAAAAGCTGTTGTTACTATAATAGGTACATTTTTATTTATCTCTTTAATTTTTTTTATCATCTCTAAACCATTTAAAATAGGCATATTTATATCAGAGATAATTAAATCAATATCACTATCATATTTTAAGAAGAGTTCATATCCTTCTTGACCATTTGTTGCAACATATTGATTTTTTGTAAATGATTGTAAAATAGAAGAGGTAACTTCTCTTAAATCTTTTTCATCTTCAACATATAGAACTGTAATATTTTTAAGATTTGATATATCGTTATTCATTAAAACACTCTTTGAAATTTAATAAGATATAATACACAAAAATCTTAATATAAAGTTTAATTTTGTGACAAAAGAGGATAGTTTTTGGTAAAAATAGAGTGTAATCATTGTCATTTATCATTTGAGGAAAAGATGATGATAAAAGATAATGAGTTGAATTTTTGTTGTACAGGTTGTCAGAGTGTTTATTATATTTTAAAAAGTGAGAATTTGGAATCTTTTTATACTAAATTGGGAAATAAAACTATAAAAGCCCCTTTACAAGTCTCAAATAATGATTTAGAAAAATTTGATTCTCTTAATTTTTTAAATAGCTATGCAACAATGACAAAGGAAGGTTTTATACAAGTTGATTTAATACTTGAAGGAATCCATTGTGCAGCATGTATTTGGCTAAATGAAAAGATTTTGTATGACACTAAAGGTGTTGTTGAAGCAAATATAAATTTTACAACAAATAAAGCAAGAGTAGTTTTTAATAGTGAGATTATAAAGCTTTCAGAGATTATAAAAAAGATTAGAAGTATTGGATATAACGCTTATGCTTATGATTCAAGTGTAGCTGATAAACAAGCTAGTAAAACCAAGCAGGATTATTTTGTAAGAATGATGGTTGCTGTTGTTTGTACAATGAATATTATGATGTTAAGTGTTGCAAAATATACAGGTTTCTTTACAGGAATGAGTAGTCAAGTAAAAGAGATGATACACTTAGCAGAGTTTATTCTTACAACTCCAGTTTTATTTTATAGTGGGTTTGTTTTTTATAAAGGTGCTTATTTTGGTTTAAAAAATCGTATGGTAAATATGGACTTACTTGTAAGTACAGGAGCATCTTTGACCTATATTTACTCTCTTACTGTTTTATTTGGTGCAAAAGGAGAGAGCTATTTTGACTCTGTTGCTATGATTATAACCTTTGTATTAGTTGGAAAATATCTTGAAGTAATAGGTAAAAAATCAGCAGTTGATACACTAGATAAAATAAAATCAACTCTTCCATTAGAAGCAGTTGTTCTAAAAGATGGAAAAAAATTTATAAAAGCTTTAAATTTAATTGAAATAGGGGATATTATTGAGCTTAAAATTGGAGAAAAAGTTCCAGTTGATGGGAGAATTATAAGTGGAAATGCATCTTTTGATTTATCAAGTATAACAGGAGAGTCTATTCCTGTCTACAAAAAATCAGGAGAAGAGATATATAGTGGAACAGTTATTTTAGATTCGACTATACTTTTTGAAGTTACAAGAGATTTTAAAAATTCAACTTTCTCCTCTATTGTAACTTTGCTTGAAGACTCTTTAAACTCAAAACCAAAAATCCAAACTTTGGCAAATAAGCTTTCAAGAGGTTTTAGTTTAATAATTTTAAGTATTGCCTTTTTAACATTTTTAGTTTGGTACTATTTTGGGCTAGATTTAGGTTTTTATTTTGAAAATACAAATCAATTTGAAAGGTCTTTTATAACGGCTGTTTCTGTAGTAGTTATAGCATGTCCTTGTGCTTTAGCCCTTGCTACACCGATGGCTAGTTTGGTAGGAATTAGTGAATTAGCAAAAAAATCTCTCCTGTTTAAAGAGGCAAAATATATAGAAACTATTGCAAATGCTTCAACTGTTGTTTTTGACAAAACAGGAACTTTGACAAAAGGAGAGTTAGAAGTTAGTTTTGTAGAATTTTTTAATAAAGATGAAGAAAATATAAATCTTCTTTATTCATTACTTGATAGTTCAAATCACCCTGTAAGTATTGCTATTAAGAAGTATATAGAGAATAATTTTAAAGTTTTACACTTAAGTTTAGAAGATATAAAAAATATTGAAGCAAAAGGTTTGAGTGCAAGATATAAAAACTTTGAGCTTTTGGGTGGAAGTAGTGAACTTTTAAAAGAGTTTGGAGTAGATTTTGAATATAGTTCAAAATCTACTCAATATATTTTTAGTATAGATAAAAATATTATTGCGAATTTTGAGCTAAAAGATGAGTTAAAAGATGATGCAAAAGAGCTTATTGAGTATTTAAAAGGGCAAAAAATTGAAACTATTATGCTAACAGGAGATAATAGTTTTGTAGCTTCTTCTATTGCAGAAAAATTGGAAATCACAAATTTTAAAGCAAATTTAACTCCAAAAGATAAAGCAAATTTCATAAAAGAGCTTAAAAATAGTGGTAAAATAGTCATTATGGTTGGAGATGGAGTAAATGATAGCGTTGCATTAGCTTCAAGTGATGTTGCAATTGCTATGGGAAATTCTGCTGATGTTTCTATGATGGTTTCAGATGTAGTTTTGCTTAGTTCAAAACTAAAATCATTAAAAGATGCTTTTATAATCTCCAAAAAAACATATAAGCATATAAAGCAAAATTTAGCTTTTTCTTTAATTTATAATACAATTACAATTCCAATTGCAGCAGCTGGATATATAATTCCACTTTTTGCAGCACTATCTATGAGTTTAAGCTCTTTAGTAGTTGTTTTAAATTCACTTAGAATAAAAATGAAATAAAGGAATTAATACTATGATTGATGATACACTATTTTTTATGCTAGTTGTTGGACTTATAATCTCAGCTGGAATGTTATTTTTATTTATTTGGGCTGCAAAGTCAGGTCAGTTTGATGATGCTTCAAAAATGACAAATGGAATGCTTTTTGATAGTGTAGAAGATTTAAATGATGCTATAAAAAAAGATAAATCTATAAAAGAGGCAAAAATTCAAGGGAAAAAAGACCAAAAAAAAGAGGAAGATTAAATCTTCCTCTTTTTATATAATATAATGAAATAATCTTTAGATTATTTACCCATATAATCAGCTAATGCTTTAATATCATCATCACTTAATTTAGCAACTTGACCTTTCATAAGACCTTTCATTGCTCCACCATAAGAACCATCTTTATAACCATGTAAAGCTTTTTCAATATCAGCTTTTGTTAGATTTGCTGGAACATGAGATTTGCTTTGAGTTGTTATATTGATTTCACCTTTTACCCCATGACATGCTTTACATGTTGCATAAGATGCTGGTGCATCTGCAAATGCAAAACCAACTAATGCTACTGTTGCAAGAACTACTTTTTTCATTTTTTCTCCTTTTAAAATTTAAGAAAGAAATATTAGCTATTTTTTCTTTTTTTTATGCTTAATAACATTTCAATTAAAGTTATCGCAATTAGAAGTTTTACTTATTATTGTAAATTATTTGTGGAATTTTAATATTAAAAAAGAATAAGTATATTTAATATATTTTATTAAAAATAAATTAGGAATAAATATTTAAACAATATGATGGAAATATACACAAGTTAAAGTTATTCTAATAAATTTGTTTTAAGGACTTAATTTAGTTTTAAAATTAATACCTTAATCAGTACCTTAAAAAATTGATATTGTTGATTTTTGTTAATTAAGATTATTTACTCAACTTTCGCACATAAAACCTAACTGTTTTTTAGTGTAAACTCTGAGCATATGGATGATTTGCTCTAAATCTTTATTTCTCTTGACAATTTCTTGGGATTCTATTATTTGTTCTAAGATTTTTAGAAATAGTTCCATTGAAATTGCTAGAGTTTCAAGCTGGCATTCTAAATCTCTAAAAAGATTACCTAAGGTTTGTGGTTCATTTTGAACTCTATTAATATAGCTTGTAAGATTATAAGCTAAAAATGAAAGTGTAATACGAGCTATTAAAGCTTCAAAGATACGATTTTCTTCTTTACCAAATTGAAAGTATTCTCTTAAATCTTTATATCCTTGTTCAATATTCCATCGTTTTTTATATGTATTGATTATTTCAATATCAGATAAATTTGTATTTGTTGATATTATTGGAATTAGATTATCTTTGGTTTTAATAAATACAATTTTTAATCTACCAAGTGTTTTATGTGTAGTTGTAGTTGAAACATAATTGTATTTTATAGAGTTATAGTTTCCAAGTCTTGAAGCTTTATTTTGTTTTGCATAATTGTAAAGTGTTTCAAGTGTTTTAAATTTACCTGTAAATTGCCAGATTTTAGGATTGTTTGCAATTCTTGTAATTACATCAAGACCATTTTCTTTTACTTCATTTATAAAATTTGGTTTAGCATACCAGCTATCAACAAGAAGATAATCTGAATATATTCCAGATTTTAAAACACGTTTCAACATATCAAGAGCTAAAATATTTTTACCATCATTACCTTCAACTTGGAATGACCCCAAGTTAGTAGACACTTTTTTAATCAGTTAACACCTTGGGTTGAGTAACACTATCATTGTATCTTTTCTCAAATTCATTTGGACTTATAAAATCTAAAAAACTATGTCGTCTTTTTGCGTTATAAAACATTTCTATATATTCAAATATTTTATCTCTAGCTTCTGCTCTTGTATGAAATATAGTTTTTCTAACTAATTCTTTTTTTAATGTCTTAAAAAAACTCTCTGCTACTGCATTATCATAACAATTACCTCTACGGCTCATACTTGGGATAATATTATGATGCTTTAAAAATGTTTGGTATTCATAAGAACTATATTGGCTACCTTGATCTGAATGAAGAATTACTTTATGATTTTTAATTCTGTGAGTTGTTTTTTTCAAAGCTTTAATAATTAAAGATGTTGATTGTCTATGTCCTGTTGCCCAACCAATTATTTTTCTTGAATAAAGATCTATAACTGTAGCTAAATATAACCATCCTTCATAAGTTCTGATATATGTGATATCACTAACCCAAGATTCATTTGGTTTATATGTTAAAAAACATTGTTTTAAATGATTTGGATGTGCTTTATGAATTGAACCAGCCTTATGCTTTGGTTTTCTTTTATAATTTCCTATTCCACAAAGTTTTGCTTCTTTCATTAATCTTGCAACTCTTTTCTTATTTACATGTATATTTGAAGCCTTTAAATCTTTATGAATATTTCTATATCCATATATCCCATTTGACTCTCTATATGCTTTTTTTATCTCTTGTAAAATTTGTTGATTTTCAATCTCTAAATTTGAAATAGGTTGTTTTAACCATTTATAATACCCACTAGGATGAACTTTCAATACAGTACACATTCTTCTGATTGTGTACTGTATTTGATACTCCTTTATAAATGCGTACTTTAATTTGGGTTGTTTGCAAAGTACGCTGCGGCCTTTTTTAAAATATCCCTCTCTTCTGTAACTCTCTTTAATTCTTTTTGCAATCTTTTTATTTCAGCTGTTGTATCTTGAGTTTTTTTTATTTCTACTTCAGCTTCTGGTGATTTGTATTTTTTTATCCAGTTTCTCAAAGAATCATAATGGACACCTAACCTCTCAGCTGTTTCAACAACCCCATATCCATTTTCTATAACTTGTTTTACAGCATCTCTTCTAAACTCTTCACTATATTCTCTTCTTGCCATTTTTAATTCCTTCAATTGTTTACAATTTTCTCTAAATTGTTATTTTAATTAACTGAATAAATTTCTGTCTACTTTTTTGGGGTCATTCCATGTAGATATTTTTTTATTGATAATAAACATATATAAAAAATGTAAAATTATCATATATGGAGATTTGCCAATATCTTTTTTTATGAAATTGCTTTGTTTTAGAATAGAACTAAAATTTATATCTCTTAAAATAGAAAGAATAGGATTTTTTAATACATTGTTCATAGCAGTTTGGATAAAATTGTCAATACCCATAAAAATACCTTTTATAATTGATTTGTGGTGATGAAATTATATCAAAAAGTGTCTATTTATGGGCTTTTAAAAGCTTTTACATATAAGAAATTGATGATTTTTTATGTGCGAAAGTTAAGTTAATTATTTGTATCAAATCTAATATTCTAGAGAAAATATAGAGTCTGCTACATTTAATATTTGAGATTTAAAGTGCGATATTATAACTATTGTACAACTTTTTTTTAACTCTAAAATCAAATTTTCGATTTTTAATGCTAACTCTTCATTTAATGAAGCAGTTGGTTCATCAAGAAGTAAAACTTTTGGTTTTAGTATCAAAGCTCTTGCTAAAATCAATCTTTGCTGCTGACCACCTGATAGTAAATATGCACTATCATCTAATCTATTTTTTACTTCATCATACAAATGAACTTTTTTTAATACCTCTGTTATTAACTTTTTTGCATCATCTTTTTTTATTTTTTGAAGCTTTAGAGGAAAATATAAATTTTCAAAAATAGAGAATGGTAAAATATCTGGATGTTGGCTTACATATACAATTTTTTTTCTAAGATTTGGTAGTTCTTTATTTGATAAAGTTGTAATATCAATATCTTTATTATCATCATTAAAATATACTTTTCCAGTAAAACTTGCATTTTCATACTCTTTTATCATCTGATTTAACACAAGAAGCAAAGAGCTTTTTCCAATTCCACTTGGACCACTTATTGCTGTGATTGAGTTTTTTTCTATATTCAAGTTTAAATCTTTTAAGACCTGTTTGTCATCATAGTAAAGATTTAAATTCTCTATTTTTAAAATATTTTTACTCAAGTTTTTGGCTCCTTCTAATAGCAATTTTTTGTAAAATAAATGCAAAAATAAAAAGGCTAAGTGATACAAAAAGAAGTATCATAGCAGCTACATAACCTTTATTTAGTTCATAAATATCTTGATATTGTGAAGATACATAAAATATAAAAAATGGAATAGCTTCATATTTTTCCAAAAGTGAGTTTGGAATTCCTCCCATAGCAACAGCTCCTGTCATCATGATAACAGCAGTATCTTCAACAGCTCTTCCAATTGCCAAAACAACACTACTAAATAGCTGTTTACTTATATATGGAAGTTGTACCAAAAAAAGGTTTTGATACTTTGTAGCACCTAGATTTAATACAGAGTTTTTTATCTGATATGGAATTGAGTAAAGTGCTTGTTCTGTCATTTTAACAATATATGGAATAACTAAAATTGCTAAACATATTGATGATATTAGAAGACAAGTATATAAATCATCAAAAAACATTTTGTGTAAATATATAGTAACAGATAAGCCAAAAAGTCCAATAACAATAGATGGTACAAAAGCCAAAAGTTCATAAGAGAAGCTAAAAATCTCTTTAACCTTTTTTGATGCAAAAATTGCTATAAAAACTCCACTTAAAAATCCTAAAGGCAGAGCAAAAACTATAGCCAATAAAGATACAAAAAGTGAGCCAACAATTGCATTAAATATTCCATCAAAAACTCTTTGTTTTCCTAAAATTGCATCTAAAATTGGAACATTATCAAAAATAATCTCTAAAGAAAAACTACTAAAACCTTTGTAAAATACAAATGTAAAAAATATAGCAAGTATTAAAATAGAAAAAATAACTACTAAAAAAAACAGAGATATAACAATTTTTCTACTCATCTTGCCTCTTTATTTATAAGTTTTAAACTAACAACAGTTAGAAAAGAGAATACTAAAAGTAGTAATCCACACAAAAATATTGCTTTAAAAGCAGTTGATTCATAATCACTTGCATTTATTAGCGCAATATGAGAAGTTAAAGTTCTTGCACTATCTAAAATAGAGTTTGGAATTTGAAGACTATTTCCAGCAATCATCAAAGCTATCATAGTATCTCCAACAGCTCTTGCAAATCCTAAGATAATAGCACTAATTATCCCTTTTTTTGAAGTTTTTAATATTAAATCAAAAAATATATCCTCATTTGTTGCGCCCAAAGATTTTGCAGCCAAAATTGTTTTTTTTGAAGTTGAGTTAAATGTATTAAATAAAATTATTGTCATTGTAGGAAGAACTACAAAACTTAATACAAAAGATGCTGTAAGAATACTAAAACCTTGTCCATCTAAAATATCATTTAGCCAAGGAACTAACAAAAATATAGCTATAAAAGCATATAAAACTGTTGGAACTCCTGATATAAAAAGCATAAATTTATTTAATATATTTGAAATATTTTTTGGAATAAAAAATGCCATAAGTGATGCAAACGAAAAACTCATAATAGTTGCAATTAGTGTTGCAAGAATACTTATATAAATTGTTCCTAAAATCATTGGCATTAAACCATAAAGACTTTTTTGCTCAATCCACTCAAAAGCAAAAAACTGTAAAAAATTTCCAGAAGTAAGAAGTGGAAATGAAAAATAGATTAAAAAAAATAGTATAAATAGTACAAGTGAGCTTGTTATAAAAATTGATATAACAAGCCCAAAATTAAATAGATAATACATAAACTACTTTTGATAAGGAATTAATCCAAGTTTGCTAGTAATTTCTGCACCACTATTGCTTTTCATATAATCTATAAATGCTTTTGCTAGAGGTTTTGGCTCACCTTTTGTAACCATATATAAACCTCTTGAAATATGATATTCACTATTTAAGATTGTCTCATTGCTAGGGCATCTATTATCTATACAAATAGCTTTTACACTATCATCAACTGTACCAAATGAGATAAATCCAATACCATTTTTATCAGATAATACAGCTGTTTTCATTGCAGCATTTGAAGCAACAACTTTTGCATCTTGAGAAATTTGAGCATTTTTAATACCTTCATTTGTAAATACTTCCATTGTTCCACTTGAAGCATCTCTTACATAAAGATTGATTTTTCCACCTTTTAAACCTAAATCTTTAAAAGATTTTACTTTTCCAGTAAAAATATCAATTAACTGCTCTGTTGATAGATTTTTAATATCTGAATTGTTGTTTACAATAACAGCAATTCCGTCCATTGCAAAAACGAAGCTTTTTAAATCGCCTCTTTCAATCTCATCTTTTTTTGGAGCTCGACCAGCATTTGCAATATCAACTAAACCTTCAGTTACTTGCTTTATTCCAACACCAGTTCCACCACCAGCAATTGTCATTGTAATTTCAGGATATGCTTCCATAATATTTTTCATAGCTTCTTTTTCAGAAGCTATATGAGCAGTCCCACCAGCAATATTTAAAGTACCCTTTAAACCTTTAAATAGGTCTAAATCACTGTTTGCACTTAGCGAACAAACAAAAAGTGTACAGATTGATAGAATTATTTTTTTCATTCAATTTCCTTTTTTTAATAGAAATTGGATAATTGTACAAAGAAGAGATTTGGAAAATATCTTTGTTGCTTAAACCTTAAGCCTGAATATCCAAAATAGAAAAGGAGTATATCCAAACTATGATAAAATAGTTTAATATTTTTTAAAAGGTAAATTTATGCAAAAAGTAGTTGGAATTTTTGTTTTTGATGATATAGAAGTTTTAGATTTTTGTGGACCATTTGAGGTTTTAAGTGTAACAAGAGTTGATGAATCAAAAAGATTAGAAACTTTGTCTCCTTTTGATGTAAAACTTGTATCTATTACAAAAGATATTGTTTTAACAACTGGTGGTATGAAAGTAGTTCCTGATTTTGATTTTGAAACTTGTCCAGAACTTGATATTTTAATAGTTCCAGGTGGAATGGGTACAAGAAAACTTATGTATGATGAAAGAGTTTTAAAATTTGTAAACAAAAAAGCAAAAGAAGTTGAACTTTTGACTTCTGTTTGTACAGGTTCTCTTATTTTAGCAAGTGCAAAATTACTTGATGGTGTAAATGCTACAACACACTGGAAAAGTCTTCAAAGAATGGAAGATGAATTTAAAAATATAAAAGTGTGCAAAGATAAACACTATGTAGAAGATGGAAATATCATCTCAAGTGCAGGTATTTCAGCAGGAATTGATATGGCACTTTATATTGTAAAAAGATATTTTGGAGAAAATGTTTCAAGAGCAACTGCAAAACATATGGAATATCCATATTTAGAAAAAAATATACGAAGAGTAGATATTTAAAATCTTTCAATTTGTAATATTTATTAACTCAACTTTCGCACATAAAAAATCATTAATTTCTTATATGTAAAAGCTTTTAAAAGCCCATAAATAGACACTTTTTGATATAAT
This sequence comes from Aliarcobacter trophiarum LMG 25534, assembly GCF_003355515.1. NCBI lineage: Bacteria > Pseudomonadati > Campylobacterota > Epsilonproteobacteria > Campylobacterales > Arcobacteraceae > Aliarcobacter > Aliarcobacter trophiarum. Next base: position 523,733 of record NZ_CP031367.1, read on the forward strand.
TTCATCACCACAAATCAATTATAAAAGGTATTTTTATGGGTATTGACAATTTTATCCAAACTGCTATGAACAATGTATTAAAAAATCCTATTCTTTCTATTTTAAGAGATATAAATTTTAGTTCTATTCTAAAACAAAGCAATTTCATAAAAAAAGATATTGGCAAATCTCCATATATGATAATTTTACATTTTTTATATATGTTTATTATCAATAAAAAAATATCTACATTTATGAAATATAGCAATGATAGTTATAAAAAAGATGTTTACTACAGATTACTAAAAAGTAGTAAGTACAATTGGAGAAAATTACTATTACTGACATCTATAAAACTTATTAGCAAATTGCATAAACTTCAAAAAACTACTGATACAAAAGTATTGATTATAGATGATACTGTTGAAATTAAAAGAGGTAAATTTATAGAAGGTAGTTGTAAAAATCTTTGGAGCAATAAAGAACATAGAACTGTAAAAGGTTTGAATATTGTATCACTTAATTATAGCGATTGTTATACGGATATGATGTTGGATTTTTCTATAAATTATAATAAAAATCAAATTGTAAATGTTGATGAAAATAGTTTTCATCATAAAAGCAATGCTTATAAAAGAAGAGTTGAAGGTAATGATGGTAAAAATATTTTAGCTCTTGATATGTTGAAACGTGTTTTAAAATCTGGAATATATTCAGATTATCTTCTTGTTGATAGCTGGTATGCTAAACCAAATTTTATAAATGAAGTAAAAGAAAATGGTCTTGATGTAATTACAAGAATTGCAAACAATCCTAAAATCTGGCAATTTACAGGTAAATTTAAAACACTTGAAACACTTTACAATTATGCAAAACAAAATAAAGCTTCAAGACTTGGAAACTATAACTCTATAAAATACAATTATGTTTCAACTACAACTACACATAAAACACTTGGTAGATTAAAAATTGTATTTATTAAAACCAAAGATAATCTAATTCCAATAATATCAACAAATACAAATTTATCTGATATTGAAATAATCAATACATATAAAAAACGATGGAATATTGAACAAGGATATAAAGATTTAAGAGAATACTTTCAATTTGGTAAAGAAGAAAATCGTATCTTTGAAGCTTTAATAGCTCGTATTACACTTTCATTTTTAGCTTATAATCTTACAAGCTATATTAATAGAGTTCAAAATGAACCACAAACCTTAGGTAATCTTTTTAGAGATTTAGAATGCCAGCTTGAAACTCTAGCAATATCTATGGAATTATTTGTAAAAATCCTAGAACAATTGATACAATCTGCACAAATAGTCAAGAGAAATAAAGATTTAGAGCAAATCATTCATGTACTCAGAGTTTACACTAAAAAACAGTTAGGTTTTATGTGCGAAAGTTGAGTTATTTAATAATATAAATTAAGCAAGATAAAATCATTTTCTATCCTTTTTGTAAGATTATTAATTTAAATTTATAAAATAACTATTTATTTGTAGTTATAACACATAATTAATAATTTCTTTTTGCAATTCTATTGCTATTCTTTTTTTGTATGATTTCAATTAAATACAAACATTTTATAGTTAAATAAAGAATAGTTTGTTTAATTTACAATTGGATACATGATGTTAATTGTAAATTAAACGTTATATTAGGGGAATCCAACTTTATAGTAAATTTTATAAAATAAATTTTTATTATTTTATGAAACTCTTATTAAAAGTTGGATTAATAATTCTTTAAATAATTTATACATAAGGAAAAATATGAAAAAAATAATTCTATATCTCTTCTTTACTTCTTTAATATTTACAGGTTGTGCAAAAAATAGCAACATTGTTTCAAATATTTTGTCAAATGAACCTACGCTTAAAGTTGGTGTTAAAAAAGCTCTCATAACAGAAAAACCTGATGCAAAAAGTCAAATAGTTGCAGAGGTAAAAATTAATGAAGAATTAAAAATAATTAAATCAAAAGATGATTCACAATGGTATAAGGTTTTAACTCCTAATAAACAAGGGTATATTCCAAAAAGCTCTTTAGTAGAAGAATCTTTTTTAGATTTATTTAGTGATTCTGCAAGTACTTTATGGGAAGTAGTAAAAGATAAAAATTCAAATCAAAAAACAACTTTTGATTCAAATGGTAAAAACTGGTCAAATGAAGAAAGAGCAGAAAAAAGTGTTAAAAACTTTGGAAATTCAAAATCTCAATTAGATTTTAATTCTAAATATACAATTGAGGAAATTGAATCTTTGTTGACTAGTTCAAATAATAATTCAAATATTCAATTATCTAATTTTAGAAAAGAAGGAGGTCTTAAATGAAAAAGTTGGTTCTTATTTTAATCTGTAGCTTAATTATATGTAAAGTAGCAAGTGCAAATAAAGATTACATTGGAAATACTTTGAAAATTTTTGATAATTTAACTCCTGAAGAAGAGTTTTTAATTGGCAAAATGCAATTATCAGAATTAGTTACTAGTAATATTCATGATGCAAAATCTCAAAAAGTTATATATTTAAATAATATTGTTAATTCACTTGTTCTTTCAAGCGATAAGCCTTATGTTTATGATGGATATAAAGTAATTTTAGTTGAAGATAAATCTTTAAATGCAATGGCTCTCCCAGGAGGAATTATTGTTGTAAATGATGGAATATTCACTTATTTGGAAAATGAGGATCAATTAGCGTCTATATTGGCTCATGAAATAGGTCATATACAAGAAAAACATAATCTTCATGCTGATAAAAGTTTTAAAATTGATGATGCAGTAGGAATTGCATCAAATTTAGGAATTGCAAAAAATGTTGATAATCAATATGCAAGGTTTGCTTCAGTTACTTTATTAAATTATCTATCAAATTCAATTGTTAATGGCTATGGTGTTTCTCAAGAAGTAGAAGCTGATACATTAGCTATTAAACTTTTAGTAAATGCAGGTTATGATCCTAAAGAATTTCTATCAACATTAAATAAATTAAAAGAAACTACTAATTCTTATGGTGGGGCAAATTATCCTGTAGATAGATTAACAAGATTAGAACCAATAATTAAAGAATTAGCCTATGATCAAAATGAATCTTATAAACTAAAAGATACTAGAAAAAAAAGATTTCAAAAATTAAAAAATCTTAAATAGCAAAGGTTTAACATATGTGGAATGCAATTAAGAATTTTTGGAATAATCATGAACTATATACTCCTGTTACAGAGATGACAAAAGCTGATATAGAAAATATTATAAATAGAATTAAAGAAAAAGATGGTTATTCTCAGGAAAGTCTTACTTGTGATAATCACTCTTTAGAATTAAAAAAATATTTTAAAGCGATTAAACTATTTTTATATTTAGTTCTTGCAATATGTTCAATTTTGGGGGCTATAGGTCCAGGCAAAGATTTTATAGTAGATTATTTGAAAAATAAAAAAGTTAAAGAAGCTGTAATTAATTTAAATAAAGTTGCTGAAAATATGTATTTTTATGAAAATGCTCCAATTGTTGCTTTAAATACTATTGAGAAATCTTTATATCTTGATAATGAAAATATAGATACTATTTATTTAAAAACATTTATAGAAAGTATGTTAAGTGTTGAACAAATAAAGAATTTAGATAGACCATATAATGAAAAAGAGTTGATAGATGCTCAAACTGCATTTTCCAATGCTGATTTTATTTTAAAATCAAAAGAAGATGAATATTTTGGAAAAGCTTATTTAATCAAGGCTCAAACTTATTTTGCATTAAATGAAAATAATAAAGCTCTAGAAGAGATAGAAAAAGCTATTAAAATTGAAGAAGAAAATAATTTTTCTAAAGAAGATGAAATCTTTTATAAAATTAGAAAAGCAACTATTTTAATTGAATCAGAAAAATACGATGATGCAGAAGAATTATTAAATCAATTAGAAAAAACACCAAATGATAATAAAAATATTAAAAATATATATTTATGGTTAGGTATTAATAGTAATGAAAAAGCTTTAAGAGCTAAAAATATAGAAGATAAAATTAAATTTAATCAAGAAGCTAAAAATTATTTTGAGAAATCAATTCAGAATGATGAAAAATTTCATATTGCAATGATGAATTTAGGAAATATTTATGCCTATTCTAATGATGGAGACAATTCCAATAATGTTGACGATTTTAAAAAAGCTGAAGAGCAATATAAAAAGATTTTATCAATAAGACCTAATCAAAAAGAAACATACTATTATTTAGGTAAATTATATGGTTCAATAGATAATTATGAAAAAGCAGAATTATATTTTAAAAAGGCATTAGAGCAAGATGAAAATTACTTTTCTGCAAATTTATGGTTAGGAAAAGCTTATTTTGAAATGGAAAATTATCAAGAGGCATTAAATTATTTGAATAAAGCATTAGCCTTAAAGCCAAATTCAGAAGCTTATTTTATGATAGGCGAAATTCATCAAAAATCAAAAAATTATCAAGAAGCAATAAAAAATTATTTAGAAGTAGAAGTATCTTTAATATCAAGTGAAACAGATAATTCTTATTATAAATTTAGATCATTTTTGAATAGAGCGGATATAAGTATAGAATTAAAAGATTTTGAAAATGCGAAATCTTTTTTAGAAGATGCATATAATAGTAATGAATCTCTAGATTCAAATTATTATAAAATTTATTTTAAATACTATAAAGCTACTAATAATTATAATATGGCTTTAGATTCAATAAATAAAGCAGTATTAGTCGCAAATAAACAAAAAGATTCTTTAATATTAGATAAAGCAATGTATCTATTTGAAAATAATAAAAATAATGAGGCTTTAGAAGAAATTAAAATACTTAAAAATAGTAAGATTGAGAAAAAAGGTTTATTTGAAAAAATTCTTAAATTTGAGTATAAATTATATAGAAATTTAAATAATGGTGAAATGCAAAATAAGATTTTACAAGAAATTAAAAAATATGATCCGAATTTTATTTGATAAATATCTTTATTCTATTAAATATAATTTATAAAAATCATATAGGAATAAAATGAATAAAAACTTTATCACAAATAAAATATTAGGAGATTTAGCAGAATCAATATGTCATTCACATTTTAGTGCATTGGGATATGATGTTGAATATACTGGTATTGAGAAATTTGCTCAAAGATTTTCTAAACACTTAAATCAAAGTTCTAAAAAAAGTGATTCTTCCTCAGAATTATATGATTCTATTCGTTCTTATCCTGATTTATTGATTTCAAGGATTTATGATTCTAAAGGAATAAAAAAACTTGAAAGTTATATGGTAGAAGTAAAATATAAAAATGAAGTTAAAGATTTTAAAGAATTAGAAAATGAACTTCTTTGGCAATATAGAGATGTAATTTGGGATAAAGAAATTTTGTATGTTTTAAACTTTGATGAGAATGAAAAATTATCTTGGAAAAAGAAAAAACCTAATATTATACTTTTAGAAAAAATAAATAAATTTAAAGACAAAGTAAAATACATAAAAAATCCTTTGCTTTTTTACATAGTAGTAAAAAATCCACCACAAGATAAGACTCATATTTATTTAAATTATGCTACTTATCCAGCTTGGTGGAATATTGGAGATGATAGATTTTCAAAATATACACATTACTTAAGTGAAAATGGGAATATGAATGAAGTTTATGAAAAAAGTATTTACCCAGCATTAAAAGCTATATTTGAGAAATAAAGTAGGATGTTTTTATAATAAATGGTGGAGATGTGATTTCCTAAAAATGGAATTATTCTCTACTATGCTCTAAATATCGAATCTTTATCTCTTTTTTCTTTGGTGGGCTACAACAGTGAGCCACTAAAGGTGAAAAGTTGAACTATTTACAAAGAAGAAATGGAGTTTACTATTTTAAAAAAAGGGTAGATTCTAAACTGTCAAAAACTAGAAATCATTTTATTAGAAAATCATTATCTACGAAGTGCTACAATACAGCGAAGAAGTTGGCAAGTTTACTCAATTATTGGGTAAATGTATATTTTGAATCAGGGGTTATTATGACAAGTGAAAAGATGGATGAAATATTATATAACTATTTTCAAAATGCTATGGAAGAAAATAGTATCTATGAAGATTTAAGACACGAAAAAAACACAATAGAAAAAGATGGAGAAGTTTATGAAGGCAGCACAAAAAAAGCTTTACTTTATCAACTAAAACAACATAATAAGTTAGATAAAAAAAGAGAACTAACAGAAGTTAAAAAATATGTTGAAAATGAAATAATCCCAATTTCAATGATTGAAAAAAATGAACTTGAAGAATTGAGAGAAATGAAAGAGTTTTATTGGAAAATCTTTAAATATTATGGAGAAATATTAAAAACTGATTTAGAAAGATTTGAGGGATATAGTGTTGAAGATTCAATTAAAAAACATAAAAAAGAGAAAGTAAAACATATATATCTAAATAGTGAAAATGAAGATGAAGATATTGAAGAAGATGTATTTGAAGTTATGGTTAATAAATATCTTTCACATACAAAAACAAAAAGGAAATTATCAACAGCTACTCTTGATGATTATAGCCCTAGTTATTATCTAGTAAATGAAGTATTCCAAAATAAAAAACTAAGTAAACTTACTACAAAAGATTTAGAATATTTAGAAGATATTATTTCAAATATGCCAACAAATAGAAATAAAATCAAAATAACAAGAGATTTGAATATTCATCAACAAGTAGAATTTATGAAAAATATTCTTGAAGATAGAAAAAATAAAATTTTTATGAAAGAGTATGAAAAAATAAATGTTATATCTGAAAGAACACAAAATAAACATTTTGAGCAAATAACAGGTTTCATTGATTTTTGTTCTAAAAAATATGGTTTTAAAACACCTTTAAATGGTATTGTTTTACAAAGATATAGAATAAAAAGTGATTCAAGCACTGAAAGGCTATTATTAAATGATGATGAATTAAGAACAGTATTTAATGAGTTCGATTATTTGAATAAAAAACTTCTTTTTACACTAAAAAATGACCCTTTAAAAGTATATGGGATTTTTTTAACTATGTTTTTGGGAATGCGACCAATTGAAGCTGGGCAACTAATGGTAAATGATTTAAAAGAAACAAAAGATTCTAAAGGAAATACTATTTATTATCTAAAAGTTTCAAAAGAAAATTCAAGTGGTGATGAAGAATTAGACGGAGTAAAAAAAGAAAAAACAGATAACACAAAAAGGAAATTACCTTTAACAGAAATATTTATAAAAGATTTAAAATTTTTAGAGTTTGTAAATAAACGAAAAAAAGAGAAACAAAAATTTATTTTTGTAGATATGTTAAAAGATAAAGATATTAAAAAAGAGATAAATAATACAGTTAGAAGATGCGAAGATACATTTAATAGTAAATTAAAAAAACTGGAACTTGAAAATTTAGACAGAAAATCTTTTTATTCATTACGACACTCTTTTGCTAATAAAATAAAACATATTCCAAAAGCTTTACAAGATAAAAGGGGAGAAAGCCTGATGGGACATACGGGAGCAACTGATTCTGAATTATTTAATAGATATGGAAATAGATATTTTGAGCCTGATTTTTTATATGAAATTTTAGTGGAAGTTAAATATGATGATTTTGATTTTTCAAATATTAAAAAAGAGGTAGAAAAACTATTTTAATTAATTATTATTACGTTCCTGATTGATTTTTTCTATAAGTTTGATACATTTTTTATCTATTTCATTATAATTCAAGTTAAATTCTTCAAATTTAAAAGGTTTTATAGTTATATTAGAATCATTTGTATTCAGCCATTCAATATTTCTTGGTTTTGATACAACAGAATTTTTTAAAACTTGATATAAAATGGCTATTTCATCATCTATATCATTTATATTTCTACAAAATTGCTCTATAGGGATATATATTTTTAATTTTTCACTTTGATTTATTAAAGAATCAATATCTTTTATATATTCTATAACTTTATCTACATTGTAAACTAAATAATTATTTGATTCTATTCCCATTAAAATATATTTCTCAGTTATATTATTAATTTCATTTTTATAAATTATTTTAGGATAACCTGTTTTATCCAAATATAATTTAAATATTTCATTATCATTTGAAAAATCTTTAAATCTAGTATGTAATTTAAAGTTATCAAAACTAAAAGCAAAAGGAGAGTATAAAATATATATAATTCCTATACTAATTAATAGTGTAAAGATAAATTTAATTATAAATATTATGATATGTTTCAAAAAATAAATAGAAAAAGAAATAACATAGTAGATATTATAATTTTTGAGTATTTTAAAAATAATAAATAATCCAAAAATAATTAAAAAAACATAAGAAGTTTTTGAGAGACCTATTATAAAAGAAGAAGGTAAAATTGATATGATAGAAGCTACTTGAAAAAATATTATAGATATAATGATATTTAAACTATCTAAGTTTTTTATATTAAATCCACTATTTGATAATATCATATATGACATTGACATATATATCAGTAAAAATATAGTGCCTATTTTAGTATAATCAATATTTACATTTTTTAAAAAATTTAAATTAAAAGAAACTGATTCCATTTCAGTTTTTAACGTTATATCGATTAATATTGAGTATTTTTCTTTTGTTATTTGTTCTCTTGGAATACAATAAATATAACTTTTAAAATATTTTTTATCTAAATGATGATTATTATTTAAAATTTTTTTATCTATATATTCATATAAAGAATTTGATTCAATAAAATTTGTAAGCCTCTCGGTATTACTTAATTTAATATGACCTGATTTATAAATATTTTTATCTTGAATAATAAAATAAAATAAATCATATTTTTTTGATGAATCAACATTTTTATTATTGGTAATTCTATATTTACCAAGATTAATTAATTTATTATTTAATTCAGCTTCGGTCATTAATTATTCTTTAAAAAATTCTTCTATATCTTCATTTAATACATAAGATATAATCGCTAAATGTTCAAGTGAAAAATGTTGTTTGTTATAGTAAATTTCAGCACCACTTAAAAGTGAAGTTGATTTATGCCCTATTAGTTGGCTTAGTTTAAGTTGTGATAGCCTATGTTTTTTTCTTATTCTTGCTACATTCTTCCCAATATTCTTATAGAATTCTTCTTTTTTTTCTTCGGTAAAATCTTCTATATTTTTAAAATTTTCCATTAAATTTACCCTCTATTATTACAGAGTGATACTATTTGAATAAGTAAAAATTATCAATCTGTAATTACAGGTTATTATTTAAGGAATAATATTTTAAAATACCCTGTAATAACAGGTTAAAATTACTATAGCCTTTATTAAAATAAATAAAAGGAGAAAAATGAAAAAAGTATTATTAAGTGGAATTGTAGGAAGCTTACTTTTAACATCGGCAAATGCTGATATTGTAGATAGAGGAGTATTTGGAATATCTTTAGGAAGTATAAAATTTGAAAATGTTGATGCTGGAGCATCTGTTGGATTTATTACTAAATTTGAAAAAAATGTATTTGGAGATTTATATTTTGGTTTAGGAACAAATTTAGAGATTTTTGATGCTTCAAATGTTTCTGATGAAGATTTAGGAATATTAGCTGATATTTATCCAATCATAACTTATGATATAACTAAAAATTTATCAATAAATGGAAGTTATGCTTATACAGCAGGATATATAGGAGGAAGTAGAACAGATAATGGCTTTGATGGAACAACAGCAGGATTTGGAATAGCTTATAAATTTTCAAATGGTTTTGAGATAGAAGCAAAATATAAACATTCAAAGTTAGAGTGGACAAATGATATAAAATTTGACACAGATAGAGTAAATCTAGCTTTTAATTTTAGATTTGGTAAATAATAAAGGTGTAAGAATGAAAAAAAGTTTATTACATATCGCACTAATAGGTGCTTTAGGAATCGGATTTACAGGTTGTGCCACAAGCACTCCACCACTTAGTTTAACACCTCTTGTTAAAGAAGAGATAGTTTTAAATAGTAATACTGGAAAAATTTCAAAAGGAGTATTGATTTTAAAAGATGGCTCAAAAATTTTTGATTCAGAAGGAGATATTCTTACAAGTTTTGTGATAAATAATGAAACATTTTATATATTAAAAGTTTTAGTTAAAAATGAATCTCATTTTAAAATTAAAAATAGTTCTAAAGTTGTAATAGAGGAATTTAAAGCAAATGCTATATCTTGGTTTGTAGATGATAATAAATTTTTATTACTAACTAAACTAGAAAGAAATCAAAGTACTATTTATGATAATGTTTATAATTTTGATGGAAAAACATTCAAACTTATAAATAAAAATCTAGATTTAAGTGGTAGCCAAGGTTATAATAAAACTTTCTCTAATCCTATGGGTAATTATAATATAGATGTTAGTAAATCTGGAATATATGGTATTGAAACATTATATGGTGCAGATAGAAAAATAATTGCTCAACGATTTTCAAATATGCTTAAAGAGGAAACATTTGAATTAGATAAGATTAAAAAAGATTATATAAGAACGGCAAGAATATTAGGTATTAGAAATGATATAGTTTATGTTATATATTCAACAGGTGTTTTTGGTGGACAAAATATATTAGAAGCTTATGATATTGTAAATAAAAAATCATATGTATTATCTACTAATGATGATAAAATACAATTCTTACAATCTGGTAATGAAGTAGTTTTAAAGGTATTTAATAATAAAAATTTGAAATTTGAGCTAGAACTACATTCTCATATAGATAGAAAAGATGTTAAAACTGCTTATAACAATGAACCAGCTAGAATAATTTCACTAAATACTTTAAAAGAGGTAAAAAGCTTATCAAGTGATTTTGAAGTAATACCTGTATATACAGGTTTTACAAATATGGCAGGTACATTTACACCAAAAACTGATATAACTTTTAGAACAACTGACCTTTATTATAGTACTAGAAATATGAAACCTTTATTTTAAAAGATAAAAACGTCCGATTTTTTGTCCTAACTTGTATATATATAAAAATACAAGAGGACAAAAAAATGAAAGGATACTATTCAAAAAAATTACAAAACAATTCAAAGCTATATGCTGAACTACAAGAGAATATAAAATTTTATATTAATCACTCAATTTTAAAAGAGAATAAACAAAAATCATACCTACGAAATACGGGCTTTTTAAATAAAAAATCAGGTGAATTTTTAAATGTAGAATATGATTTTGAAAAAAAATATAAGGAATATTCCAAGATTGCTGAACAAAGAGCCTTAACAATTCAAGAGTTAGCTAAAAGAAAAGAATTTTGTAGTGTATTTATAACTCTTACTTTACCATCAAAATATCACCCTTTTAGAAGCATAACAACTTCTAAAGGTAGGCTTTATGTAGAAGAAAATAAAGAGTTCGCTTTTATTAGTATAAAAGAAGCTGTAAGTAATGGATACCAAGAATTAAACAGTATTTATCAAATATTTTATAAAAGAGTAAAAAACTATGTAAAAGATGATTTATATTATGTTAAAGCAATAGAAAACCACCAAACAACAATCCCTCATCTTCACCTAGTTTTATATTTTCCGCTTGAATGCTTTGATATGGTAAGAACAACATTTAAAAGAGTAGTTGAATATTTTAAATTAGATAGAATTGATTTTGAAGAAGTAAGTTTTAAAGAAAATATAAATTTTGCTTCAAAATATTTACTAAAATATATTATTAAAGATTTAAACAATTCAAGCGATATTTTAAAAGCTAGAATACTTGATGGTTGGAAAAGATACCACAAAATAAGGGTTCTTACAACTTCATTATTACCTTTAAATGTTATGGTTTATAAAAAAATATATAAATCTGTTTCATTTGTTGAAAAAAATAGGATTAATTTTAAAATTGATGATAAGATAGTTTCAATGAAAGAGAAAATAGATATAGAATGCCGACGCGTAGGTCTTCCAATCTATCTTTTTATTCAAGATAATTTTTTTATTGAAAAAACTATTTTAAAAAATAGTAATAGAGAAATTATAAGTTTAGGGGCAAAAAATTCTTTATTTAGAGTAAAACTTACAAGTGAGAAAAATGCTAAGTATTACAAAATAAAAGATTTAAAGGTTAGCTATAAAAAAAGGGAAATTTATACTAAACAAGATTTTATAAAAATTAATTTATAGGAGAATATAAAAATGACAAATATAACAATAAATGGAAAAATAATAACAGTTTTAGAGAAAAAATTTGAAGATAAAAAAACAGTTTATGCGCAGTTTTTAATGGAGAGTGAAAGTAAAGGAATTGAGATTATAAAAGTAAAAATTACAAATGAAGCTGATATTTCAAAACTTGAAAAAGATTTAGTTGTATCTGTTCCAGTAACAATGGCTGCTATAAATGGAAATTTATACTACTCTCAAAGTGATAATATTAAATTTCATAAAGAGATAAAATAGTATGTTATATATGCTTAGATTATTTATAGTTAATTTAGGTATTCATTTGGCTGTTTTATTTTTGGGTCTATTTTTAGTGATATTTTTCACTAAAAATGGAGCAGCCCTTGATGAAGTAGAAAAGTATAAATACTTATTTTTAGTTTCTGGCTTAGTAGTATTTATTGAAAGATTAATTTATTATATAAAATATTATAAATTTCATATATTGCCTTATTCTTTAAAGCTATTTAATAGGGTAAATAATGAACAAAAAGAATCTAAAATATACCTAGATAAATTTAAAATATATGATAAAAAAAGTAATACATATTTTTTTAAAAATAGATTATCTATTGATAAAAAAGCCTATATAGATTTAAAAGATAGGATTATCCATCTATTGGGATATGAAGATAAAAATGAAGTAGAGTTTGAAATAAAAGCACATAATAAAAAAGAAGTAGCTATTAAACTTTTTAAACTTCCTAAAAAATTTGATTGGCATATTGGATTACTAAAAGATAAAAATATATATCTAGGACATAATAAAGATGGCTCTTATTATTTACCTTTAGAAAACTTAACATCTTCCATTTGTTGTGGAGAAAGTGGAAGTGGAAAATCAAATTTCTTGAATATGATTATATTTTCATTATTACAGAATAGCCAATATATAGAACATTTAGATTTTATAGATTTGAAAGGAGTTGAATTAAGTAGATATGAGCTAAATAATACAACTTTTACAGATAATATAGAAGAAGCAAATAACTTATTTGAAAATCTAAAAAATGAGATGAATAACAGATTTAAAGAAATGAAAGAGAAAAAAGATTTAACTTATAATGGAAATTTCAGGATTTGCCTTATTGATGAAATAGGCACAATATCCACTCATTTTGATAAAAAGCTAAAAGAGAATATCTTTAATAACCTTATAGAAATAGGGCAAAAGGGTAGAGCTTCAAAAGTTCTCTTATTAATATTTTCTCAAAAGATAGATTCAACAAATATTCCTACAAATGTGCTTACTAATTTACAAGGCTCTTTTTTACTTAGAACAAGTAGCCAATTTAATATAAATAATTCCATTGGATTAAATGAAGAAGTAGAAGAAATAACAAGAACAAGAGTTCAAGATTTTCCAAAAGGTAGAGTTATATTTAAAGATGGATTAAGTAGTGAAAAAGTGTTATTACAAACTCCTTTTTTATCTCAAGATGTTCAAAACTCAATGATTAAATATTTTCAAAATTGGATTAATAAATAATCAATTCTTTCTCAAATTTGGACATAAGGGGAATGGCTCTGCCATTCTCCTTTGTCCTTTTATCTTATTTTATAAAAAGTATCAGAAATTTTAAATATTTATTTATGATATAAAAGTTATGATTATTACATGGAATTATTAGATGAATTTAAAATGGATATCCTTACCACTTGTAAATCAAAATTAAATGATATAGTTGAAGATTATTTAATAAGTAGACCAAATTGGTATTTTTTAAAAATTGATAGAAAAGAATTTAATTTAAAAAATGAGATTAGCAAAATCTTTTCTATAAATATACCTGATATATTTATAGTTGGTTCATCTCAATTAGGTTTTAGTATATCTCCGTCAAAAAATAAGTATAAATTTAATTCTTTTAGAGAATTTCCTGATGGAGATAATGAAGAATCAGATATAGATGTAGCAATAATTTCATCTGTATTTTTTGAAGAAGAATTAGAAAAACTTTATAATTATTTAGGTGGCTATCATATTAAATTTATTAATGAGAAATTTTGTGGAATAGAAAGAGGTACTGATAGAAAATTAAATAAGGTATATTACCAAGATTTTTCAACATATTTATTAAAAGGATGGCTTCGTTCTGATAAAATGCCTTTAGATTATAAATTTTTAAGTGAAGAAATAGATTTAGAGCTTAAAGCATTAAGAAAGAAATATAATAGAAAAATTAATATTGGAATTTATAAATCATATTTTTATTTAATTAATTATCATTTAAAAAATATAGAAAAAATACAAAATTATTTAGAAGAAGAGGAAAATTCGAGATGTCAATAGAAATTATACAAGCAAGTTTATCTTCAACTGATACGAGAATATTAAAATTATATAATCAAATTAAAGTAGGAGAACTTGTTTTAAGGCCATTCTTTCAAAGAAAATTAGTATGGAAAAAAATACATAAATATCATTTTATTGAAACTATATTAAAAAATTATCCTTTCCCAGAAATTTATATATCAACTGGTAGTATGGATACAAGTAAATTAACCTCTATTGATTGGGTTGTTGATGGACAACAAAGGCTTTCAACTATTTATGATTATATTTCATCAGAAGGTGATTTTAAATCACAAAATGTAGTTAAGCCTTTTAATGAACTATCAAGTGCTGAACAAGAAATCTTTTTATCATATAAAGTTGTAGTAAGAGATTTAGGTAAAATTAATATAGATACAATTCAAGAAATTTTTAAAAGAATAAATAATACAGAATATTCTTTAAATACAAATGAAAAGATGAATGCTTCTTATCATAATAATTCATTTATGATTTTTTGTAAACAATTAGTTGATGAAGAAATAGATTTATCTCAACCTTTTGTTCAAGATAATAATATAACATTGGTTTCATTAGTAGATAGGAAAAAAGTATCAAATATTTTTAAAAAAGTATTTAATGATAACGATATTAGGAGAATGAATGATTTACAATTTATTATGACATTAGTTATATCTTTAGAATTAGGGTATTTTAATCGTAGAGGTGAAATTGATAATTATCTTGATAAGTATAATGAAGATTATCCTTCTGCGACACAAATAAAGAATTTATTATTACCTATAATTGATTTTATTGAAAGATTATCTTTAAATGATAAATCATATTGGTTTAACAAGGCTAATATTTTTACAATGATAATAGAGTTGAGTAAAATGGATTATTCAAATATTAATATTAGTTTATTGAAAGAAAGATTAGAATATATTGATGAAGAGAATAAAAAATTCAATTCAACACATACAATTATAGATGAATTTTCTTATGGATTAGAACAATACTTTATGTATGCTAAAGAAGCAGTAAATGATAAGAAATCTAGAATAATTAGAGGTGAGATTTTTGAGAAAATTTTACTAGATTGTTATAATTAAAAATATTTTCATTTAATTATTAAATATATAATTAGTTATAATTTAGTGCCTCTAAATACCTTTTATTAATCTATATATCTTGGAGATTTAATTGTTGAACTTTCAAAGATGTTTCTGATAATCTTATAAATATTTTCCTCATACTTAATTTGACATGTTTTATTAAATACTAGCTAGATAACTTATTTTATTTAAAGATTAAGAATTTATTTTTAAGTATAATTAAATATAATTTTGGAAATTAAATTGTGCTACAATGGTGAGCCACCAAGCAAAATGAGTAAAATTAAAGCCCTTTTTTAGGGGGTTTGTTTTTGAGTAATTGGTGGAGATGTGCGGGATCGAACCGCAGTCTTAAAATAGTTCATAGTAGCGTCTACATGTTTAGCAAAGTTGAAAAATGTCACTCAATATAAACTCAACTTCCAAAAGCAAATATAGAGTTAAGATTTAAAATTTCTCTTTTAAAGCAAATCAATTTTTAAAAGATAATCTATCTGTTGTGAACCTGCATTTATCTACATAGATAGAATCTGTAGTGCAAGTCTCCGTAGACTCAAGCCTTTAGGGCGAGTCAAAGTTTGTTAAAACTTACGCAGCTTTAGCGTAAGCTGGAGCGTAATTTGTATTATTTGCGTCTAAAAAAAATGAACCGCGTAACGGCATGTTCAGGCCGACATGCAACTAAAATTCACTACTCTAATCGATACCAAGTCATCCCCATATTTAAAGATGAATTTTATCTAAAAAAGATAACAAAGTAAAGTAAAAAATAGGTTTACATAATTTTTATCTTCTATTGATTAAAAAGATTGTGGATATAATAATATAAAATTTTAGGAATGATAGATGACTGAACTTATAAAGTGCCCAAATTGTGATAATAAGATTTTATCAAGAATGGGTACAATTTGTCCAAATTGTGGTTTTACTGTTGGTTACTTTAATGGTGATAGAAGAAGAAAAGATTATGGCAAACTTTTTGCTCTTACAGTTTTTGCACCATTTTTCTCATTTTTTACAATTATTTTTGCTCAAATAAATTTTTATAGTTTTATTATAGCTATTATTTTAGCAGTTTTTTTAGCAATTAAATCTTGTCCTATAAACTTCAAGACTGTTTTTGCTACAAATTTTGAAAGGTTGTTTTTTTGGAATATTTGGATTTTTTCAAATATTTTTTTAAGTGTAATTGTTTTTAATATTATTTCAAAAAGTATATAAGATAAAATCTATTTTTTAGATTTTATCTTATTTTTCCACTCTTTTTCAAACTTTTGTCGTTTTGTAAAAGATAGATTTTCTATAAAAACATGTCCTTCCAAATGTTCCATTTCATGTTGCCAAGCAACAGCTAAGAAATCTTCACACTCTATAGTTTGTTTTTCTCCAAATCTATTATAATACTCCACAATAATATGTTTCGCTCTTGTGATATCTTCATAAAATCCAGGAACACTAAGACAACCCTCTTGATATACTTGCTCTCCATCTTTATGAGTGATTTTTGGATTTATTGCTTCTATTAAGTCGTCTTTATTTTGAATGTCATCTTCATTTATAGGATTTATGATTAAAATATTAAGTGGAATAGCAATCTGAATGGCTGCAAGACCAACTCCATTTGAAGCTATCATGGTTTCATACATATCATCCAAAAGTGTATGAAGTTCGCTATCAAACCTCTCTACATCTTTTGATTTTGTTCTAAGTAGTTTATTTGGATATGTAATAATCTCTCTAATCATTGCTTTTCTTATTTATGTTTTTCGATAACTTCATCGATTAATCCATAACTACAAGCTTCTGCTGCACTCATAAAATTATCTCTATCTGTATCTTTTTCAATAGTTGAAATATCTTGACCAGTTTGACTAGCTAAAATAGAGTTTAGTGTATCTTTTAGTCTTTGAATCTCACGTGCTTGAATTTGAATATCAGTTGCCTGACCTCTAGCACCACCAAGTGGTTGATGAATCATAATTCTTGAATTTGGTAAAGAGTATCTTTTCCCTTTAGTTCCACTGCTTAATAAAAATGCACCCATAGATGCAGCTTGACCAATACATATAGTACAAACATCTGGTTTTATATAGTTCATAGTGTCAAAAATAGACATTCCACTAGTTACTACACCACCTGGAGAGTTTATATATAAATAGATATCTTTTTCAGGGTCTTCAGCTTCTAAAAATAGAAGTTGAGCTACTACAGTTGAAGCAACTGCATCATTTATCTCTCCGCTTAACATGATAATTCTATCTTTTAAAAGTCGTGAATAAATATCATAGCTTCTCTCTCCTCGACCAGTTTTTTCAACTACATAAGGTATATAACTCATTTTCTATCCTAAAATTATTTTGCTAATTTCTCATCAAATAGTTTAGAGATAACTTTCTCTTCAATAATTGACATTTTAATTGCAGGTAAATATCCAGCTTCTTGGTATTGTTTAATAACATCTTGTGGATTTTGTCCCATTTGAAGTGCTTCAAAGTATAAAACTTGTGTAACTTCTTGGTCGCTTACTTCGATACTCTCAGCTTTTGCTAAAGCATCAATAATAAAAGTAGCTTTTACAGAATTAGTTGCATCTTTTTTCAACTCTTCTCTTATCTCTTCAATTTTAGAAGCATTCTCTTTTAATTCATTGATTTCAGCTTCACTCATAGCTCTTATTTTACCATTTAATGCAAAATTAATCTCTTGTTCAACTACAGTTTTTGGTAAAGCAAAATTGATTTTTTCAACTAAAGTGTCTAAAAATACTGGTTTTAGCTCTTCTCTATAATAAGTTGCTTTTTCAGTTGCTACCATTTGCTCTTTTATCTTTTCTCTTAATGTCTCAAGAGTTGCATCTTTATCATTTGGAAGCATAGTTTTTGCAAATTCATCATTTAAATCACCAACTTTTCTTTCTTGAATTTCATGTAAAGTTACTTTAAATACAGCATCTTTTCCAGCTAAATCTTTTGCTTGATACTCTTTTGGAAATTGAACAGTAATATCTTTTTGTTCTTCATATTTCATACCAATAACTTGTTCTTCAAATCCTGGAATAAATGAACCTGAACCAATTTGTAATGGATATTTCTCAGCTTTTCCACCCTCAAATGCAACACCATCAACAAAACCTTCAAAATCAATTACAGCAAAATCACCATCTTTTGCAGCTCTTTTTCTAGCAATTTTTTCTAAAGGTGCTGATTGGCTAGCAATTTCAGTAAGTCTTGCATCTATTTTCTCAATCCCAACTTCAATAGCTTTTACTTTTGGAACTAAAGTTTTATAATCACCTAAATTAATTTGTGGTTTACAAGCTACAGAAATCTCTAACTCAACACTTCCATTATCTTTTTTATCAAATTTAGAGATACTAGGTTCTCCTATTAAATCTTCATTTTTAATATCAAGTTGTTTTAAACCTTCATCTAAAACTTTTCTAATAGCTTCACCCTGAGCATCTTCAAGTAGTTTATCTGCATATCTTTGTTTTACAACAGCAACAGGAACTTTCCCTTTTCTAAAACCTTGAACATTCATAGTTTTTGCAGCTTGAGCAGCTACTTTATCTAAGTTTTTTTCTATTAACTCTTTTGAAATTGTTGCTTTAATCTCAACATTTGCTTCATCAACTCTATTTGCTTTGAACTCCATCAAATTTCCTTTTGAATTTTAATTTTAGCAAATATTTTATCTAATTTTTTATAAGGGTTTTCTTTAAGTAAGTATTT
This sequence comes from Aliarcobacter trophiarum LMG 25534, assembly GCF_003355515.1. Taxonomy (NCBI): domain Bacteria; kingdom Pseudomonadati; phylum Campylobacterota; class Epsilonproteobacteria; order Campylobacterales; family Arcobacteraceae; genus Aliarcobacter; species Aliarcobacter trophiarum. The sequence goes on from NZ_CP031367.1 coordinate 543,053, forward strand.
TGTTATTAAACAAAAGATTAATAATCTTTTGTTTTTCTCATTTGAAGTAACTCTCTTTGAACAGAGATATTTATATCTTCATTTGCTTCAAAATTTAATGAGTAGTTTCTACCATCATAATCAACTGAGTTTAGAATTATTTTTAAAGCTTCAAACCTAGCTAATTGTTTATCATCACTTCTTATGATATGCCAAGGTGCAGATCTTGAAGTTGTTCGTCTTAACATCTCATATTTTTTTTCAGAGAATTCATCCCATAAATCTTGAGCTTGCATATCAACTTCTGAAAATTTCCACTGTCTTAATGGGTCATTAATTCTTCTATCAAATCTTCTTTTTTGCTCTTCTTTTGAAACAGAAAAGTATAATTTAATCAAAATCATACCTTGTCTTACTAAATCTTGCTCAAAATTTACAATATCTTCCATAAAAATTTCATGCTCTTCTGGAGTACAAAAGCCAAAAACTGGTTCAACCATAGCACGATTGTACCAACTTCTATCAAATAAAACTATCTCTCCTCCTGTTGGAAAGTGTTCTATATATCTTTGCAAAAACCACTGATTTCTTTGTGTTTCTGTTGGTTTCCCAAGAGCTACAACTCTATAATGCTTATTGTTCATATAACGAGTAATTCTTCTAATCGCCCCACCTTTTCCAGAAGCATCTCTTCCTTCAAAAATAATAATCATTCTTTTATTCTCTTTTTCAAGCCAATCTTGGAGTTTGATTAACTCTATTTGGTATGCTTTTAAAGATTGAAAATCGTAGATTTTTTGAATTCCATCAGTTAAATCTTCAGCTTTTAGTTTTTTATAATCACCTAAAAGAGATTTTAAATAGTTATTTTCATCTTTTAGCCTTTTTAACTCTTCACTATTTATGTTACTGCTTTTAGATGTTGTTTTAATAGTTGGCTTTTTATCTTGTTCTTGAGAATCTTTAATAATTGAAGCTTTAAATTTTTCTATTAGATTTATAGCACCATTTAGTGTTATTTTATCTCTTTTTTCATATCCCAAAACTTTGACATATCTTTTTTTATCATATTGAAATCTTGCTATATATTTTTTTCCAAAAGTAGGATGACTCTCTTTTGAAACATATAATCCACTATGAGAGGTTATATCAAAGTCATTTAAATTCATTTAGCACTCCTAATTTTTTCACTTCCTTCTTGCATATTTTCTATCTCAACTGCACCATTAATTAAAATCTTTCTATCAATTTTGAAGATAGCCTCATCTTTTGATTTTCTTCCATAATCAATACCATTTAAAAGGTGTCTAATACAGTTTATTCTAGCTTTCTTTTTATTGTCACTTTTTACAACAGTCCAAGGAGCTATTGGAGTATGAGATGCCATAAGCATTGAGAATTTAGCTGTTGTATATTTATCCCAAACTTTTTGAGCCTCTTTATCAATTGGAGAGAGTTTGTATTGCTTTAGTGGATCATCCTCTCTTTTTTTAAATCTTCTCTCCTGCTCTTTTTTAGATACAGAAAAATAGTATTTAAATAAGATAATACCTGTCTCTACAAGCATTTTTTCAAATTCTGGTACATCTCTTAAAAACTGTTCATGTTGTTCTTTTGTACAAAATCCCATAACAGGCTCAACTCCAGCTCTATTGTACCAACTTCTATCAAATATAACTATCTCTCCCGCACTAGGAAGATGACTTACATATCTTTGAAAATACCATTGTGTTATTTCTTGTTCATTTGGTTTTTCTAAGGCAACAATTCTGGCACCCCTTGGATTCATATGCTCAGTAATTCTCTTTATTGTCCCACCTTTACCAGCAGCATCTCTTCCTTCAAAAATAATTAAAACTTTTAATCCCTTCTCTTTTACATGATTTTGAAGTTTTAAAAGTTCAATTTGAAGTAATGTAAGTCTTTTTTGGTATTCTAAAGTCTCTTTTTTAATCCAAACTTGGACTTTTTGCTCTCCATCTTCTTCTTTCTCTTCTAGTACTTTTTTAGTTCTATTCTTATTTTTTCCATGAGAAATATCATCTTTTGTGTCAATGACTGAATTGTCATCTTCAAAAGCATGTCTTATTAGACTTCTATCATGTCCCATCACCTCTCCTTAAGTATTTTTTATCAAGATAATTTTGATTTATAGTCATTATAACCAAAATCTTTTACAACTTTATAAGAGTTGTCCTTGTTTTTAATAACAATTGATGGTAATTTTATACCATTAAATGTTGTTGTTTTTACCATCGTATAGTGAATCATATCTTCTAAAATAATTTTATCTCCAACTTGTAAAGGTTTATCAAAAGAGTAATCTCCTATTATGTCCCCAGATAAGCAAGTGTTCCCACCTAATCTATATGTATATTTCTTCTCATTTGCAACTCCACTATCTCTTATCATTGCACGATATGGCATAGCCAAAGTATCAGGCATATGAGCTTCGGCACTAGTATCAAGAATTACTAAATTCATTCCATTATCAATAATATCTAAAACAGTTGCAACTAAGTAACCAGTTTGCCAGCCTATAGCCTCTCCTGGTTCCATATAAACTTCAAGATGAGGATATCTAGCTTTGAAATCTTTTAAAAGCTTTATTAAACCTTCAACATCATAGTCAGCTCTTGTAATATGATGACCACCTCCGAAATTTACCCATTTTAATTTTGAGAAATATTGTGAAAATTTCTCTTCAAAGCTTTTTAATGCACCTTGTAAGGCATCAACATTTTGTTCACAAAGAGCATGAAAATGAAAACCTTCTAAGTACTCTAGCATTGACTCATCAAAGTTTGCTTTTGTTGTTCCCATTCTTGAAAATGGGGCACAAGGATTATATAAATCTACTTCAACACTTGAGTACTCAGGATTTAACCTAATTCCTAAAGAGGCTTTACCATAAGCTTTGTCCTTAAATCTTCTTAGTTGAGAAAATGAGTTAAAAACTAAATGATTTGAAATAGATATAATCTCATCAATCTCTTCATCTTTAAAAGCTGGGCTATAAGTATGAACCTCTTTTTTAAACTCCTCTTTTGCTAAAATTGCTTCATGAAGTCCAGAGGCACAACAACCTTCTAAATACTCTCTACAAATATCAAAAGTAGAGAACATTGCAAAACCTTTTAGAGCTAAAAGAATTTTTATATTTGCTTCATCTTGCACATATTTTAAAAGTTTTAAATTTTTTTCTAAAAGCTCTACTTCACAAACATAAGATGGACTTGGTAACTCTTCAAAAGAGTTTACAATTTTATGCTCTTTTATCATTATTTAGCATCTAATTCTAAAATTTTCCAAGGAAGTCCTTGAGTCATTAGCTCATCCATAAATGGTTTTGCATCAAACTCTTCAATATTAAATACTCCCTTATCTTGCCAAATACCTTTATATAACATTTTTGAACCAATCATAGCTGGAACTCCTGTTGTATAACTAACAGCTTGTGCTCCTGTTTCTTTATAGCACTCTTGATGGTCACAAACATTATAAATATAAACTTTTCTTGGTTTTCCATCTTTTAAACCTTCAATAATACACCCTATATTTGTTTTCCCAACAGTTCTTGGTCCTAAACTTGCTGGGTCTGGAAGTAGAGTTTTTAGAAACTCAATTGGAATAATTTGTTGACCTTTATGCTCTATAGGCTCAATTCCAAGCATCCCAACATTTTGTAGACAGTTCATATGTTGAATATATGAGTCACCAAATGTCATAAAAAATCTAATTCTTTTTAAGTCTTTTATATTTTTTGATAAACTTTCTAACTCTTCGTGATATAGAAGATATGAAGCTTTTACTCCTATTTCTGGATAGTCATGATCTACTCTTATTTCAAGTGGCTTTGTCTCTATCCATTTCCCATCTTCCCAATATCTTCCATTCGCACTTACTTCTCTTAAATTAATTTCTGGATTAAAGTTTGTCGCAAATTTATAACCGTGATCTCCTGCATTACAATCCATAATATCTATATAATGAATTTCATCAAATAAGTTTTGTTGAGCATAAGCACAAAATACTCCTGTAACTCCTGGGTCAAATCCAGAACCTAAAAGTGCCATAATTCCACTATCTTTAAACTGTTTGTCTCTTGCCCACTGCTCTTTATACTCAAATTTTGCTTCATCTGGGTGTTCATAATTTGCAGTATCAACATAATCAACTTTACATCTTGTACAAGCATCCATAATTGTCAAATCTTGATAGGGTAAAGCAACATTTAAAACTAACTTTGGATTTACTTTTTCTATAAGTTTTATAAGTTCATCAACACTATCTGCATCTACTTGTGCTGTATCTATTCTTACACCTTGATTTTTCAAAATATATTCTGCTATTGCATCACACTTACTAATAGTTCTTGATGCTAATGTAATCTTCTCAAATGTATCAATATTCATAGCACATTTTACAGTTGCTACTTGACTAACTCCACCAGCCCCAATGATTAAAATCCCTTTTTTAGTCATTTTTATTCTCCAAAAATATATAATAATGTTTATATTATATCTTTTTTATCTATAATTTTTATTGAAGTAGAATTTTATTTTTGCATTATTTTTTTAAATATTGTACTATTTTAAAAAATTAAAGAGCGATTATGAAAATTATAAAATCTGCTACACTTGATAGTATTGAAGCTACAATTATTGATGTTGAAGCTACATTTACAAAAGGAATGCCCAGTTTTACAATAGTTGGAATGGTAAGCACTAGTATAAATGAGTCAAAAGACAGGGTAAAATCTTCACTGCTTTTAAATGATTTCAAATTTCCACCTCTAAAAATTACAATTAATCTATCGCCTAGTGAGTTAAATAAAAAAGGTTCACATTTTGATTTAGCTATTGCTTTACAAGTTGCTCTATTTAATGAGAGTAAGATAGGGTTTGATGATTTTTTCTTTTTTGGAGAGTTGGCTCTTGATGGGACAATAAAAGATACAAGCCATATTTTTGCAATAGTTTTATCTTTGGCAAAAAAAGGTGAATTAAAAAGAGTTGTAACATCTTTAGAGAGCGCAAAGAAATTAGGAAATATTCCAAATATTGATATTTATGTGGTAAATTCCTTAAATAGTGCAATAGAGTTTGTACAAAGTAGAGAAAAGGATAAATATCTATTTGAAAAAGAGCAGATTAAATATGAAGTTTTAAATATAAAAGAAGAACAATATTTTTATAGTAGAAAATATGATGAGGATTTTAAAGATGTATTAGGACAAGATATGGCGAAATATGCTGCACTTATTTGTGCTGCTGGAAATCATAATCTTTTGATGGAAGGAAGCCCTGGATGTGGAAAATCAATGATAGCAAAAAGATTGCAATATATCTTGGCTCCTATGAATCTTGAAGAGATACTTGAAAAAGCAAAACTTCAAGCACTAGATTTGAAAGATGTTGATTTTACTCCAACAAGAGCTTTTAGAAACCCACATCATTCAAGTACAAAATCATCAATTTTTGGTGGTGGATGTCATTTCTAATAATTAATGCTACTTTATAAATAATAATACTACAAAATATAGTTTTTCTATACAATTTGTTGCCTAATTTTACAATTCATTTGATAATTTAAACTAAAAAGTTATTGGACTGTTTAAATAAGGTTTGAAAATTAGGTTTAAACTAATTAAATTCTAACAAGTCTAATTCTGATTTATTAAATCAATGATATACTCATAATGTTTTAAATTAACTCCTATAGCAAGAATATCACCATTTGTTGCGAAAGTAATATCTGTAACTATTGAAACAAGTTCATTATTAGTATTAACAATTGGGGCTCCACTACATCCTTTAAAATCATCAATCGTTTTATTTTTTGTGTTTAATTTAAAAATGTAAGTATTATTCTTAGGTTCTTCTCGAACAAATATCATGTCAGTATAACTCACAAGCTCAACGATTTTTTGATTATAAAGAGGTGTACTCATTTCTTCTAATTTAGGTTTTATATTTCCTGCAAATGCATATTTTTCATTTTTATCAATATATACAATTTTATTAAATATATGATTTTTATTAATTTTAATCGTTCCATCATTAGATATAATTTTTGAGGAATTTAGTTTATATAAATATTCTCTTTTTATTTTGACAAAGAAAAAATCTGGGAAATAACCATTTCCTAGCTTTTTTAAATTATGTGTAGATAAAAAATTTAATTGTTCTATTTCAAATGGTAAAAGTGCAGCACCTTTATTTTCTTCAAAATAAAGCTCTATTGCAATATATTTTGCTTTTTGAATACTATTACTGGCTGCTTTTACATTTTCAACTATACTATGTAAAGCTCCTAATAAAAAAATATCTTTACCTCTAAAAAGAAAAAAACCTGAAGATATTCCAGTTATAGGATAGCCTTTAGGGTCATTAAATGAGACAATTGGAACAAAATTATTAAATAAAATATCTTGCAACTTTAACTCCTATTTTAAATCTAAAATATAAATAAAAATTTTTTTGTCTTCATAATGTAAATATTTTCTTAGAATATCTAATTATTACTTACAATTAAATGTTAAAATAATAATTTTTATTTACTAGTTCTACATAATTCTTCTAATTTTTTTTTCTCTTCATTTAAGATATTCATGTTATTTGATACATTAGAAGATAAATATTTATTTTTAGTACTTTTTTTTAAAACATATTTCATGGCTTTAATCAAAGTAGTATATTTACTAATAACAAATTCTAATCGATTTTTATGTAGGTCTTTATCTAGCTTAAAATAGTTAAATTTAAAAATTTCAAAATTTTGTGTTGCTGTTAAATAGTTATGAATTATTCTATTAGTATAGGATTGAATATTTTCAAATTCTTTATTTATTGCATAAAGTATGGCATCAATATATTTGAATCTTTCTATGAATAGATTGGTATTAAATAACCATGGATTATTGTTTTTTTCTAATGTATAGTTTTCTAGATAACCACTTTTTTCAATATATCTAGATACTATATCATCTGCTTCAGGATGTTCAATTAAAAAATTCATTACATCATTTTGAGAATTAATTTTTTCATACCCAAATTTCAACCTAGCATAATCTCTCGTATTATTAAGCCATTTATATGTAGATATTTGATTTTCATATACTAAATTTTTTGTTGAAACAAAATTTATTTCTTCTTGTGTTGCTCTTCTGAGCATACTAGGTACTTCTTCAAAAAAATTAGAATTTTCGAGTTCTACAGGTTTGCAAAAATCTGGATTTTCAACAACTTTATAACCAATATAAGAATAAGCTTGTGCAACTAACCTAGAACAAAACTGCATTTGGCTTTGTGAATTTTCTGGTCTTCTTTTTTTACCTGATATAATTGCCTCTTTTACTGAATAAAGTGTTCCAACTTTACTTCTTAAGAATTTTACAATTTCTTTAGATTCAACAACTGTTAATTTTTTTATAGGTCTTAAAACTTTTAAATCGTTTTCTTCTTCGACTAAAATTCTTTGAGGATTGAGTGTAAATACTCCTTGTTTTTCAGCATGAAATAAAGATGTATTGGAATGACCCCAAAAAAGTAGACAGAAATTTATTCAGTTAATTAAAATAACAATTTAGAGAAAATTGTAAACAATTGAAGGAATTAAAAATGGCAAGAAGAGAATATAGTGAAGAGTTTAGAAGAGATGCTGTAAAACAAGTTATAGAAAATGGATATGGGGTTGTTGAAACAGCTGAGAGGTTAGGTGTCCATTATGATTCTTTGAGAAACTGGATAAAAAAATACAAATCACCAGAAGCTGAAGTAGAAATAAAAAAAACTCAAGATACAACAGCTGAAATAAAAAGATTGCAAAAAGAATTAAAGAGAGTTACAGAAGAGAGGGATATTTTAAAAAAGGCCGCAGCGTACTTTGCAAACAACCCAAATTAAAGTACGCATTTATAAAGGAGTATCAAATACAGTACACAATCAGAAGAATGTGTACTGTATTGAAAGTTCATCCTAGTGGGTATTATAAATGGTTAAAACAACCTATTTCAAATTTAGAGATTGAAAATCAACAAATTTTACAAGAGATAAAAAAAGCATATAGAGAGTCAAATGGGATATATGGATATAGAAATATTCATAAAGATTTAAAGGCTTCAAATATACATGTAAATAAGAAAAGAGTTGCAAGATTAATGAAAGAAGCAAAACTTTGTGGAATAGGAAATTATAAAAGAAAACCAAAGCATAAGGCTGGTTCAATTCATAAAGCACATCCAAATCATTTAAAACAATGTTTTTTAACATATAAACCAAATGAATCTTGGGTTAGTGATATCACATATATCAGAACTTATGAAGGATGGTTATATTTAGCTACAGTTATAGATCTTTATTCAAGAAAAATAATTGGTTGGGCAACAGGACATAGACAATCAACATCTTTAATTATTAAAGCTTTGAAAAAAACAACTCACAGAATTAAAAATCATAAAGTAATTCTTCATTCAGATCAAGGTAGCCAATATAGTTCTTATGAATACCAAACATTTTTAAAGCATCATAATATTATCCCAAGTATGAGCCGTAGAGGTAATTGTTATGATAATGCAGTAGCAGAGAGTTTTTTTAAGACATTAAAAAAAGAATTAGTTAGAAAAACTATATTTCATACAAGAGCAGAAGCTAGAGATAAAATATTTGAATATATAGAAATGTTTTATAACGCAAAAAGACGACATAGTTTTTTAGATTTTATAAGTCCAAATGAATTTGAGAAAAGATACAATGATAGTGTTACTCAACCCAAGGTGTTAACTGATTAAAAAAGTGTCTACTAACTTGGGGTCATTCCATATTAGTTAAACAAATCATTGCATGTGAATAGCGACTTTTAGTATATACTTGTATCGCTTTACTATGTAATTTCTTACCTGATTCTAATATAATATCTCCTGGTAATAATTTATTATAATTCATTATATATCTTTTATCAATAGCTGAATCTAACATTATTACTCCTAAATTTATTTTTAAAAGGCTCTAAAATTTTATATTTAGTTTATAACCTATCCTAGTACAAATTTTATCGACTTTTTGATTAATTTGTAGTAGATAGTAGACTTATTAAAAAAATATAATATTTTAGATAGAATAACACTTAATTATTTAAATTTAACCGTCTAATAAATGTGGAAAAACTAATAAAATATAAGAGGATAGTTGTGTCAAAAAAAGAAATAGAAGATGTATTAACTAGAATAAATGAAAAATTACTAGATATTAATAATCTATATGAAAAATTAGAGAACAGTTACTCTATAAACAAGGCTTTCATAGATGAAAATAGTGATGATTCTCTAAAAAAATTGGTTAATGATGAATTAGCTATTATTAAATCTCAATCAAATGATGTTAGTAAAATGCTAAATCAACTTCAAGAATCTTTTGAGTTTTTAACATCTTTGCAAAATAATGGTAAAAATAGAATACAATATATTTATGATTTGCTATCTGATAAAGTTTTAGAAGATATCAAAGAAAAAAGTGAATCTTTTTATAAATCGTATAATGAAGTATTTAATGGTGAAAATGGTGATTTAGCAGAAGATTTTATAACAAAATATGAGAAAATCAATAATTTATATAAAAAATTATACGAAAATAATAATGATAAACAAAGTGTAAGTGAAGAGCTAGAAGAAAAAATAGATAATTTTTTTGAAACATATAGTATATTAATAAAAAATGATGATGATAATTCTATTTATAATGAGTTTATTAAGAAAAATGATGATTTTAATAATAAAAAAATTAAATTAGATAGTTTTTACAATAAAATATTTGGGAATGAAAAAGAAGATACAAAATCCTTAAATAATGAACTTGAACAAAGAATGAAAAGACTGCAAGAGATAGAGGAAGAAGCAAAAAAAATTATATCATTATCAAGTGATGCAGGTTTGGCAGGAGGTTTTCATCAAAAAGTAAAAGAAGTTAAAATTAACAAATATGTTAGTTTGGGTGTTTTTGTTATAGTGTTAATAATTATGGGAGTCTTTAATTTTAATACTATAGATTTTGATAATTTAAAAGAAATAGATGTGGTATCAATAATAACAAGATTTATGATAAATCTTCCTTTTTTATGGATAGCAACAGTTGCTAATATAAACTTAAATAAATATACAAAATTAGAACAAGAATATTCTCATAAAGAGTCACTTGCAAAATCATTTGAAAGATATAAGACGGAGATTGAAAAGCTAGATAATATAGATAGTGATAAATCTAACAGTTTAATGATAAGTTTGATGGAGCTAAATATTGAAGCATTTAAAGTAAATCCAGCAAATTCAATTGATAAAATTAAAAGTGATTCAAGTCTATTAGATGTATTTCAAAGGAAAAAAGAATAACTTTTACTTTTTAATAGGTTATTAATAAAATTTAGATGTTCACACTAAAAATAATACAATATGCTAAAAAAAATATTATTTTTGAATATTTACAAAATATCATGCTACAATCTCTCTTATGAAAAATTTAAAATTTAGAGAAAAAACTCCGCCCATTGATAGATTTCCAAAAGACGACGTTTTTCGAGTAGTATGGGCGTATGGTTCTGTACAAAAAGGTTCAACAACTACTGGTATTCCAGAAATTCATGTTTTACTGGTTGAATTGACTTTTAATAATTCTACAAATGAATATGAATTATCTAAACAAACTAAAGTTGTAAAAATATCAATAGCCCAGTTAGATACAGTTAGATATATGACTATATGGAAAGGACAAAAAAGAATTAATAGTTGTTGGGAAAATTTCTCTGAATATAAAAGTAATGTAAGATTTAATTTAGATACTACTAATAGTGAAACTATTAAATATTCTACACAAAATCAAAATAAAACCTATCGCTATTTATTTCCATTCAATAAATATAAAATTGAAAATATAGATAAACAATATTTTGTTAAATTTACAAATTCTACATTCACTAAAATTTCACATGATAATATTGATGTAATAATACCATCTATGGAACTTTTTACTTCTACATATGCCCCTCACGAACAGCAAATAAGATATAAATTAATACAAAAATCATTAAGTGATACTTTAGATGATTATGTAAAAAGTTCGATAGAAGATAGTGGAAAATATATAATAGAGTTAGTGGAAGATAAAGTTGATTCAAATATAGTTTTTTTAGCCTATGCCTCTTTAAATCAAATAACAAGACAACGATTATCAAAAACAAGGACAAGCCTTGAAAATGGAATGGTTGATAAATATCCAGTAATTCTACCATATCACCCAACTTCACTATCAATCCAAGGAGATGGATTTTGGATTGATGAAAATACTTTTTTTATGATTAGAATAAATAAATATTCACTACCTAGTGATTATGAAATAGTAGAACTAAAAGATGAACTGGATATTGAAGAAAGTAAAAAAGAAAATGATAAAAACAAATCTTATGGGCAAATTCCTAGAAATTTAGATGATTATCAATTACCTGCAACAAATGAACACAATCCTCATAGAAGAAATGGGTATTTAGCACTTATATCAGAAGTAGATTTATTAGAGGATTCTAAACATAAAATTAGTAGAAAGATTAATGTAAAAACTATAAAAGCACAAGAAAGTAATACAGAAATTCAAAATACTGAAAATATTGAGAATGTTTCATCGGGAGAAGCTGACAGTACAAAAGATTCAGAAAAAACTGGTAAATTATGTACAAAACAAGAAAATAAAAAACTTCATCAATCAAAAGCATTAGATTTATTTTTAGATGATATATTACAAATGAGAGATAAAAAAGTAGATATATCAGAAGGTAATAAAATATATATAACAGATGCTTCTTGTGTGAATGAAGAAGCAAATATTACGACAGATAAATATTTTATTGAATTTAATGATATATTGAAATCCAGAAATGAAACAAATAGTTTTGCTGTGATGAGGAATAGAATAGAGGAAAAAGATAAATTAGGAAAAACTAAAAGAAAAGATACCTTTATAGGATATAGGAAATGTTTTTTATTAAAAATTTGCTTAAGTAATGGAAAGTGGTTTTATCTTTTAGAAATTGAGAGAAAAGATAATACAGAAGGTTTTTCTGGGTTGTTATTAAAACCAGAAAATGAATTTGATAAAGCAATTTTAGAAGAAAATATAATGACTGTGATTAAAGCTAAGGGGATATTGAAAAATGCTACTTTTAAAATTAAAAATGTAATTTTTAAACATGTTGTAGATAAAGAAAGCGGTAGTTTGATTGACTGTTATTTAAAAAATTTTAGAAGAATAGTATAAACATTATAATTTTTTAAATATACATAAAAGATAATTTAAAGACTCTTTTTTTATTAAATTGAAGATATAATAAAGACTTGTATTAGTTGTATATTATGAACAATAATATCATATTATTAAAAAAATTAAAATTTAAATGGAATCTGAACAATCATGCAAATTAGAAAAAATGCTCTTAAAACTCTTATTGATGATTATAAGAAAATACGAGCAGATACAGATATTAAAAACATTTCAGAACAGACTATTAGGTCATGGATAGATGATTTCTTAAAAATTTTTGGATGGGATACTAAAGATACATCATCAATTATACAAGAAAAACAATTATCTTTAATCGAGAAAGACAAATTAATAAGAATTAATTCTACCTCAAATAGACCAGACTATAAATTTATATTAAATGGTAATGTAAAAACATTTTTAGATACTAAAAATGTTGATGTAAATTTAAAGGAATGTAAAAAATCAGCATTTCAAATAAAATCATATGGATGGTCGATTTCTGCTCCTTGTTCTTTCATTACAAATTTTGATGAATTTGTAATTTATGATACTAGTTATCAACCATCTAGAGAACAAGAAGTTACTTTTGGAAGAATATATTTAAGTATAGATGAGTATTTAGATAATTTTGAAATATTAGATAACCATTTACATAAAGAAAAAATTTCATCAGGAATACTAGAAAGGTTATACTCTGACAATTTAGTAAATCTCACTAAAATTCCTACAGATGTAGCATTTGCTAATAATCTATCGAAATTTAGGTTAAATTTAGGAAATGCAATTATAAGTAATAATTCAAAAATTATAAATAATAATATTGAATTGTTATCTTATATAGTACAGATGACTATAAACAGAATTGTTTTTATTAGAATTTGTGAAGCAAGAAATATAGAAAAAGATGGCTTACTACTTGAATTTAAGGAAAAAGGATTTTGGGAAAGTTTTAAGCATTCATCTTATTATGATTTTTTTGAACATTATGATGGTCCACTTTTTGCAAGGGATATTAGATTGCAAAAATTAATTATTCCAGATGAAGTTTTTGAAGAACTATTATATTTATTTTATTATCCATCTCCATATAAATTTGATGTTATTCCAACAACATTATTTAGTAATATATACGAAATATTTTTAGCAAAAAGATTAGAGTTTAAAGATGGTATTTTAATCGAAGAGATTAAACCAGAGTATTCTAAAACAAATGGAGTTGTTAGTACTCCACAATTTTTGGTTAAAGATTTAATTAAAAGAACAATTATAAAGTCAGAAATTCTAAAATATAATCTGAACGAAATTTGGGATTTAAAAGTATTAGATTTTGCATGTGGGAGTGGTGCATTTATTGTTGAATTATTTGATTACTTGCAATCAATTTTAATAGAAAAATACTTAATTGATGATGATAATGAAAAATACAAAGAATATTTTCATACTAAAAATGAACATACAGTAATGACTATAGAAGGAAAAAGAAGGTTAATATCAGGTTGTATTCATGGTATTGATATTGATGCAGAAGCGGTTGAAGTAGCAAGAATGTCTTTAGCATTAAAAATTATTGATGATTTACTAGATTATGAAGATTATTCTAATTTAGGTGTGTATGGTCATCAAATTTTAAATAAAATTGGTCATAATATAGAATATGGGAACACTTTAGTTTCAGAGGATATTATAGAACTTTGTCCTGAAATTAAGGAACAAACAAATGAAAAACAATATTCTTCTTTAAATATATTTAATTGGTGGAAAGACGGATTTGAGGATATTTTTAGCTCAAAAAAAGGTTTTGACTATATTATAGGAAATCCACCGTATGTTGAAGCAAAACACATGACGAATTACACTAGTATAATGCACAATTATCTAAAAAAGAGATATTCTTCAGCTAATAAAGGTAAAATAGATTTGTTGATTCCATTTATTGAAAGAGGAATAGATTTATTAAATTCCAATGGTAAGATGGGTCTAATAATTCAAAATAGATTTTTTAAAAATGAATATGGGGAGGGTATAAGGCAACTTATTTCATCAAGAAGACTTTTATCAGAAGTAATTACATTTGATGTGAACAATATTTTTAGGGATAGAATAACCTATATATCGCATTTAATACTTGATAAAAAAAGTACAGATAAAATATTTTATAGTACAATTAAAGAAAACATTTATAGCTTACCTTCGTTTCTTCAAAAATTACCATCATCAAAAGATGATGAAACTATGTATAGTTCCGTTAATTCTTCAAATATAAATAAAGAGCCTTGGATATTCGAAAATCCTGAATTATTAGCCATGAAAGACACTCTATCAGTACATAATGTTCCTTTTGGAAAATTTGCAGAAATTAGAGTTGGTATTCAAGTTCTTTGGGTAAAAGCATATCATCTTAAGGTGTTAAGCATTGATAATGAAAAAAAGTTAATAAGAGCTAAAAGTGGTTTAGATGATAATATAATAATAGAAATAGATGCTTGTCGTTCTTTAGTTCCTAATGAAAAATTCTATTCTTTCAGAAAAGAGGTAAATGATACTTATGCTATATTTCCTTATGATATATATAATGGTAAAAAAAATCCAATATTGTTTGATGATTTTTGTAACAGATTTCCATTAGCTGGAGAATATCTAACAAAGCATAAAAAAACTATTCAAGATAATATAAAAGATAATAAATATAATCCAAATGATTCTCAAAAATGGCATTTATACACGAGAGAAAGCCATTTGGAAAGAAACTATCCAAAAGTATTAATTCCCATGACAGCAAATGATGTCTATGCAAGTGTTACATTGAATGATTTTTATTATTGTGATAATTCTAATGTAAATTATACAGATATTCCTAATAAATCTAAAGAAAATTTATATGCTGTTGCATCAATTTTTAATTCAACTATTTTTTCTGTATTAGCAAGAGCAATAGCAAATAAACAACAAAATGGTTACTATAAATTAAATAAACAATATATTGAACCTGTTTTATTTCCAGCATATATTTTTGAAAACAATCACCCATTTGTTAAAGAACTAGCTAGTGTTGGAATTAATATAGAAGAAAAACAAAATGAATATATATATTCTCCACCTCTTAAGCAAAAAAAGATAAAACAAGAATTATCAAATCTATGGGATAAATTAGATAGTTTAACAGCACAAGCCTATAAATTAACAAAAGAACAAGAAGAATATTTTAATAGACTTGGTAGAAATATAAATCGTAATGATATTTTGGACAATATTTTATGAATAAGCAAATTAAAGAATATTTAAAAAATTATTCTAATGATTTAAATATAGTTAATAAATTGATTGTTTCAGCATATCTAGAATTTAATAACTTAAAAGCAATCAAGAATAAACATATTCTCGAACTTTTAAGTGGTAATGATAAAAAAGAAATTGATAATTTTTTAAAGTTAATTTATAATCATTCTGAAATATTTAGTTTTGAGGATGTAATAAATTTATTTGAAATAACAATTCCTTCAAGTGATATTGTAGTAAATGGTGCAATTTATACTCCAAAATATATTAGGGATTATATAATTAATAATTCAGTAAATAAGCTAGATATTAATGAAAGAATTAAAATTGCTGATATTGCATGTGGCTCTGGAGCATTTTTATATACAGTAGCTAAGTATTTAAAAGAAAAAACAAAATCTAGTTTGTTTGATATTTATAAAAAAAATATTTTTGGTTTAGATATAGCTGAATATGCTATTGAGAGAACAAAAATATTACTTACTTTATATGCAATTACTTTGGGTGAAGATATAGAACAATTTGAATTTAATTTGTTTTCTGGAAATGCGTTAAGTTTCGATTGGAATGAAAAATATATAGGATTTAATGGATTTGATTCAATAGTGGGAAATCCACCTTATGTTAGAACAAAAAACTTAGATAATGGGAGCAAAAGTCTTCTTAAAAATTGGAAGGTTGCAAACTCAGGTAATCCTGATTTATATATTCCTTTTTTTGAAATAGGTATAAAATATTTAAAAGAAAATGGTTATCTTGGATATATAACGATTAATACATTTAAAAAAAGTGTCAATGCAAGAGAGCTAAGAAAGTTTTTAAATAAAGAATCACTTAAATTAAGTATTTTAGATTTTGGAAGTTATCAAATATTTGATAATAAAATGACATACACTTGTATAGTTTTAATTCAAAAGAATATATCAGAATACATTACTTATGCAAAAATATCACCTGATAGTATAAAGTTTTCTAGGAAGTTTAATTTTACAGAAATCGATTATAATATTTTAGATGACCATAAAGGTTGGTTACTTGCCGATGAAAATATTTTTAAGAATATTAATATTATTGAAAATACAGGTATTCCTCTAGGTAGAAAAAACTTAATAAAAAATGGTATAGCTACATTACAAAATAGCTTATATATTTTTAAACCTTATAAAGAGGATAAAAAGTATTTTTATATGGAATATAATAACGAAGAATATAAGATTGAAAGAGCTATTTGTAGAGATATTATCAAGCCAAATAAGTTGAAAACTTCTGAAGAGATAGAAAAATTAACTGAAAAGATAATTTTTCCATATAATGTTAAAAATAGGTTTGCTTCTGTTATAGATGAGTCTTTCTTAGAAAGTACATATCCATATACATATAAATATTTATTAAAGCATAAAGATTTGCTTTTACAAAGAGATAAGAATAAAGATAAAAAATACAAATGGTTTGAATTCGGGAGAAGTCAATCTATAAATGATTACGGCAAAAAATTATTATTCCCATATATGTCAAATAAACCTTATTTTGTATATACAAACGACGAAAATTTAATGTTCTATGCTGGTTATGCAATATATGGAGAATCAGAAATAGAATTGAAGATTATTGAAAAGATTCTAAAATCTAAAGTTTTCTGGTACTATATTGAACACACAAGTAAACCATATTCATCTAAGTATTTTGCATTAGCTAAAAATTATGTCAAAGACTTTGGAATTTGTGAACTTACTGATGATGAAAAAGTTTTTTTATTAAAACAAAATTCTAAAGATAAAATTGATAATTTTTTAATTTCAAAATATGGTATTTTAATATAGATAGATTAATTATAGTAATTTAAACTATTATAATTTTAATATAAAACTTACAAAAATTCTTTTTGAACTCGATGTAAGAATTTTAAAAATTAATAATTTTACTTTAACAATTTAGTTAAATATATTTTAAACAAAGTTATTAATCTATGTTAATAATATTTATCAGCTTATATGATATACAATAATTAAAGATAATATATAGTATTTGATACTAATTTATGTAAAATTTAACACTAGTTTTATGTAGATATTATCAGAAATGTCATTTTTACTATAGGATAGCTTAAGTTTTTATGATAAAATTCTTCATACTAATTAATTAGGAATACAATATGAATCACAAATATAAGATAGAAGTACCTACATAACAAGGGTATAACCAAGTACTTATACTTAATCGTCAAAATATTATAAAATTAAAAGAACTTTTACTTAAAGGTGAAGGCACTCAATGTATAGGTTCGTATTCACTACGGGTAGAAAGTGATAGTTTAAGTTTGTATAAATATAAAAAGTTTGATGGTCCTTGTTATGTTATGAGTATAGAAGATACTTTGAAAGCAATTAATGATATAGATTACAGTTTATGAATATGAGCTATTTAATTAGGTATAATATATTCTATTGTTCACTTTCAATACTTTGTGATTTAATAATTGTAGTGCAAGAAGGTATTTATTGATTTTAAAATTATTTTTAGAATATGTAGATTTAAAAGGTTAATTAAGATATGAGAGTTTTAAAATATTTATTACTGTTCTTTGTACAACTTGTAATAACATTCATATGTGTATTTTTTTCTATAATATTTATTGAAAATTATGTTGGGATAGCAACAACTATTAATCCTATGGATAGTGTTTCTTTAGCAAATACATTTATGGTATTTGTTACTTTTATCCTAGTTGGTGTTACTCTTGTAATAACACTTGCCAGTATTTGGTTTGCAAAAACTGTATCTGAAAAAAAGATAGATATAATAAGGGATAACATTAAGGAAATTGTTGAATCATTATTAACTAATAAGAATTTGCAAGATGGAGTATTTAAAGAAATAATAGAACAAGCAAACGTAAAAAAGACACTAGGAAAGCATATAGAAGAGCTGACAAAAGCACAAAGAGATGATTTTACTAATGAAATTGAAAATACAACTAAGAAATTGAATGATGAAATTGAAAATATTCAAAAAAGTGTTATATCAATTATTGATAAAAAGATACAAGATTTACCAAAAGCAAATGAGTTAAATGAATTAATTGGAGGTAAAAAATAATGGAAAAGAAATATACTACTTTTTTAAATAAAACAACTTCAGCCTATGATTTATTAAAATATTTAGGAAGTCAATCAGATTTTAGTTTAAAACTTCCAATAGATATTGAAGGAATTATAAAATATCTTAATATTAAATTAAGTAAAAATCCTAATTTTAAAAAAATAAAATTAGATGGAATGATAACTGTAAAAAATCAAGAACCAGAAATTTGGATAAATCCAATGAAAACACAATTTGAAGAAAGAATAAGATTTACTTTGGCTCATGAGTTAGGACATTTTATGTTGCATATAGCCCCCGATAATAATTTAGGGAAAGATATAAGCATAGAAGATAATGAAGTAAGTTACAATAGAGATGATAACTGGAATCATATAGAAATGGAGGCAAATAACTTTGCATCACAATTACTTATGCCGTCATCTATGATTATAGAAGAAACAAAAAAAACATTACAAGAAAACCCTAATTTGAGTAAAGATGAAATTGTTGAAAAATTGGCATCAATCTTTGCTGTGTCTAATTTAGCTATGAAATATAGATTAAAAAAAATGGGAGTTAATATATGAGTTATATCGAGTTTAATTCACCTACTATAGCTTTTGGGGAATCTAAAGTAATTATTATGTTAAATGGTGTGGGAATTGATTCTTTTGATATACCTGCACCAAATGTTGCAGAAAAAGCTAAAGAAAGCTTAGTGAGGGAAACTAATAGTTTTGAATATAATGATATTATTTATACTATAGAAATAAACTCATCAAATCTTGGAACATATGTTGTTATAGAAACAGAGTATGATACTGATGATATATACAATTTTGAGATATTTATTGATACTAAACAAGAATTTATCAATATGAAGCAAGAATTAGAAATATCATTGTATGTTCCAGCACTTTCATATACTAATACCACATCTGCTGTTCTTTATGGGCAAATTAATAAAAATGTCATACCCTTAATAGATATAGAAACTGAGGATAAATTTTTATCTTATTTAAATGACGAGCTTATTGTAGGATATAAACATTTATTAGATATTTCATCTATGAAAGAAATAACTAATAAAGAAGAGAGAGATAAAGCAAAATTAATTAGAAAACAAGAAAAAAAAGAATTTGGTAAAATGAATACACTTATTCCTAGTCCTATTGAAAAATTTATGCAACCTGAACATAAGACTAATTACTTAAAAGAAATAATACACAAAGAAAATGTAATTCCAGTATTTAAATGGGATGAAAATAACGCTAATATAGATAAGTTGAAATCATTTGTTAGAGTTTTAATGAATGAATATGGTGAAATTGGGATTAGGGTCTCTGAAGTAACTAGTTTTTTTGAAAATATTGAAGAAATTTCAAAAATTCATGATATTAATTTAATTTTAGATTTAAATACAAATTTTAATAGAACAGAAATAATAAATTATGTTAAAGAATCAATTAAATATTCTTTTATTAACATAATATACTTAGGTGCTCAATTTAGTGCAGATGATATTTCTATATCAAAAAATGACACTAATAAAAACTTAATAAGTACAAACCAACCATTATTAGTTTTTAATTCTATAAAACAAGATGATGGAATAAAAATAGATATAGGATTTGGTGATTATTGTGGATTTGACAAGAAAACTATAACTGAGTTGCCCTCAGGAGGAAGAGGAACAGCTCGTGTGGTATTGAGTAGTATTGATAATTCTATGAAGTTCTTGGTAAGAAGAGGTTGGGATGAAAATGATATTTCACAAGATACAAAAACTGGTAAAACAAAAGTTGGATATGGGCATTCTATGAGAAAATTATTAAAAGATATAGCTGAGGGTGAATTGGATGACCATTATGGTCAAAAATTTATGGATGAAAATCTATGTGATGCTGATTTTTCATTAAAAAGTTATTATCCAGATATTACAACTCCAGGGATGATAAAAACTTTATGTTTTAGACATAATATTTTTTCTATTATTCATAATTTTATGAAAAATTAATTAAAATCTTTAAAGATATAGGCTGGAAGATATTTTAGAGGGGTAATTCCCATATCTTCCAAATCTTTAAATCTTGAGAGTAAAGCTCTTTCATAATCTTTTTTTTCGATATAATCTTGTCTTTTTAAATGTTCTCTTATATACTTTTCTTTTAATCTAAATAAAGTTACTTTTCTAAGTTCATCTTCTGTTAGAACTTCTAAAATTTTGTTATATGCTTCATGACTTGAGTATTTATACCATTGCTCAAAATCTCTTAAACTTTCTCTTAATTCAATAGGACTCCAATAGGCTAAATAAAAATTTTTACCCACTTCAAATTTTCTACTATCTCTAATATGAGTAAGTCCATATCTACTGCTAACAGATATGACTCCAACTCCATCCATAAAATCTAAAGTATCAAGTTTGCTAATAAACTTTTCATCTGCAACTACTGTAACTTTATGTGCAAATTTTTTATAATCGCTTATCTGTTTTTCTAGCCTAACTAAAGAATCAGCTTTTGATTTTATCTCATATATGTGAATATCTCCATTTGTTACTAATATATCTATAATACTATTTGGTAGTGATACCTCAGGTACAGCTATATATCTACCTTTTGTAGATTTATAAATATATTTCAATAAAGATATTTTAATTCTTTCTGCTTCTTTTAACTCATTTAATTTCATGGTTGGCATTGTATCAAATTCATTCTTGTTTATATTCATTATAATCACTCCTATTCAATATAAATTTTATATTTATTAATTAAAATATATTTATTATTATGTTCATTACTTTTAATATTATTAATACTTATAAATAAATTTGTTGGAACTTTAATATCATGAAGATAGCCAATAAGTGTTCTATAATATAATTGTTCTTTGTTTTGTGGAATTTTTGGTAGCCTCATTAAATCTAGCAATCTCTGTTTTAGTATTGTTTTTGAAGTTGATGTTTTTTTGAATTTGAATGGCTTGATATTTATAAGTGAAACATCTATCTTTTTTTCATTTCTTAAAAAATTTATAAATCCAGTTATTGCAGCTTTTTGACCAGAATAAAGCCATAAATAACCTTCGAGTAAAAAAGTTGATGGTCTATTGTTTTTAAAATTTTCACAATATTCTAAAAATTTAATAGCAGGAGTAAGAGATAACCTTATACTTCGTATTGTAGTTTTATTTTGCTCTAATTTCTCTAATAAATATTTATAATAGTCTTCTATTAAAATTCTATTTTTGCTACCCTTTGGGAAATTATCTAAATATTTATTAATCATATCAAGATTTGCCTGTTTTTCTTTCACTTCTAAATTTATATTTATAATATTTTGCTCATCTAAGAAAGAAGTTACTAATAGATATTCTCTAGTAGTTGCAACAGTAAAATTTGATACAATTTCATCATAAGTTGGAACTCTTTTTAGGTTTAATGCTAATTCATCTAACATAAAAAAGTATTTAAAATAATGCTGTATTTTAAGAGATGCGAAATTACTATCTCTTTTTTGAAGAAGCCACTTACTAAAACTTATAAAACTATCTTTGAAATAATTAGATAATGCTTTAGATAATTTATTAACTTTATTGTTTAAAGTTTTTAAATTATTGCAATTACGACAAATATTCCCATAACCTGCAGGTATTAAACTATTACATGTTTTGCATTCTTTAAAGCCTTGTTCATAGCAAATTTTACATATAGCATTTTTGTTGTCATCATAACTATGTGCTTCTCTTCTATAGCTACAAGAACTACAAATAGGAAGAGTTTTATTGTAACAAGAAGTACATAACATTTTTATATGTCCATCTTTTAATTTACGATTTGAAACATTGATTTTTTCTTTATTACAATTACTGCAACATTTTAATTTACTATAATATTTCGCACATGATTTACAAACAACGCCATTTTTAAGTATTTTTCCAATAGAAAAATCTTTTTTGTCACATCTACTACAGGGAAGATTAGCTACTTCACAAAACTTGCATATATGGTTTTCTGAGTATTTATGAATTTTTTTAGTTTTATTACACTTTATACATTTTTTACTAATAAAATATTTTTCATAACAGCTTCGGCAATAATGTTTTTCTTTATATCTATAATCCCAATTTGTTAAATTTTTGTTACAAAAGTCACAAGTTCTTGCAAAAATTCTAAATTTTACAGACAAGATTTTAGTTCCTCTAATAAAATTTTCACCTCTTCTTTACTTTTTGGAGTAATTTCTTTGGTACTAACTACATCTTTATTTTTTGAATTTACTTTAAGATTTTTAGTAATATAGTCTATTGTTTTTGAAGATAGAGTACTTTGTTTAGCTACTAATTTATATGTAAAATCTAATTCTTCAAAAATCTTTTTTATATCTTCTATTTTTAGGCTGAATAGTCTTGAAACTAAAAGTAAGTAAAATTCTCTAGCTTTTAATTCCATATCTTCAAAATTATCTGAGGTTTTAATCTCTTCTAGTTGTTTTTTAAGATGTTCTAAATTTAGTTTTTTTAGAAAAGTTGTGCTTTTGTTTGTTTTCATCAAAGCTCTTAAAAAAGATAGTAAAATTCTTAAAGTTTTAAATAGTTCTTCTAGGTTTAACTCAATCAAGGGAAATTTTTTATCTATATTTTCGTTAAAAATGGCATTGTTTAATTTTTCTTGGAAAATATAGACCTCTTCATTTGCTCTTTTCATATTAGATTCTCGCAAGTCATATTCACAATTAGTACATAAAAATGGTTTAGCTTCATCGAATGTAATTTTATATGGAGTAAAGTTTGTCTCACATTTTTGGCATTTTTGAAGTAGATTTATTTTATGAATTGAACAAGAAGTGTTCCATGCTAATCTAAATTCTCTTCTTAAGCTGAATTCTTTTTCATTTTTTAAGCATAATGGGCAAAAATATGTTCCATTTCTTCTATAAGTACCTCGTTGCCCCGTACTAATTATAAAAGTCCAAGCCTTTTTATAATTTAGCTTATCATTACCAATTATTTTTTTATAAAGAGGTTCTAGTGTCATATTTTTTAATTCTTGAAAAGATTTATTACAACCTTTTACAAGTTTATGAACCTCTTCATCTTCAATAAATCTATCAGGGTCTTTACTCCAAAATTTATTATCATTAAAAATCATAGTAGCCCAACTGCTAGGTTCACTACCATTTATAATAGAGCTTCTAATAAGCCAAGAGCTTAAAATTTCATTATTGTAGATTTGAGGTTCAATTAGTATTTTCATGATTTTAATTTAATCTCTCTAGGAACTAATCTACTTGTTGGTTTAAAATCTTTGAATTTTTTTATTATATCAATAGTAATTTCTTCAAAATTATGTTCTATTGCATATTTTGAACAAGCTACAATTAATTTATGTAAATCTCCTAAATTACCTTGTGAAATATTATAAAGTAGTGTACATTTATCTTGTTCTGCCAAATTAGATGGTTTTTCCAATGGTAAATATTTTTCAAAAGCTTTTACAAGTCCCCTAAAAGAAGTGTCTAACTCCCATGAGTCTAGCCTTATAATATCAAATCTACTACTTAATTGAGGGTCTGTTCCTAAAATTAAAGCTGCATCTTTAATTCCTACACCTATAATTGGTATTTGAAGTTTTGTTCCAATATTCTTTAGAGCTTGAATAACATCTCTTTGTTGAGCTGGAGTACCATTTAAGAAATGATGAATTTCATCAATTATAAGTAAATTAACTTTACACTCATTCATTAGTGAAAACATCTGGTGTCTTAATTGTGCCAATGTATTATTAGGATTATGGTAGGTATAGAATGCTTCTAATATAGCAATATATAAATCTTTTTCACTAGCTTTTGTATGAGCTGTTGCTAAAATAACTGGTCTATAAGGAATACTATAACCATTTTCATCTTCAAGTTCTTCAGAACTATATTTATTATAAAACTTATTTAAAATAGATGTTTTACCTATATTTGGTTCTCCAATTAATAATAAATTTGGCATTCTAGGTCTTTTTGGAGTTTTCATCATTTGTTCAAAAATTTGCATAAGTTCTTTTGTTCTAGGATAATCTATAAAAATTGGGCTTTCCAAATAAAATAATTTATCATCTTTGCTTGAAAATAATATATCAATAGTCTCTTGATTTAGATGTTTATATTCTTTCATTGCTTCTCCTTAGAAATCTGGAATATCATCTTCCCAAAAACTTTCATTTTTAGAAAAATTATTCTCTGTCTGTTTGATATTAATACTAGTATTCTGATTTATTCTTTGCTCTTGTTCTTTTAATTCAATATTTTTATTTTTTAATCTTTGACTATCTCTTCTTGCCTTTTTGCTACTTTTTACAGATTGTTCTATTTGTTTATGTAGCTCTTCTCTTGCTTCTAAAATTGCATCTTGATTTACTCTTTTTAACCCTTTATTCTTTAATTCTGTTTTTATTAAATCAAATTCCCAAGCAGTCATAGATGGCATATTCTGATTTGCAACATTTATTTTAAAATACTCTTGTGTAGTTTCTTCGTAAAACCAAATATAACTAATATCCCTAGGGTCTCTTTTAAATATAAATTGTTTTTTCTTACCATTTTCCATTTGATTTATCTTTGTTCTTAATACATGGTCATAATAATTTAAACCTTCAATATTAACACCATTTTTTTGTATAGTTCTTTCATAAATTGGTAAAAAATCTAAAATAATACTACTATTATTGCTTGGTTTTTGAATAAATCCTATTCCAGACTCATCTGCAAATAGACCTTCTTCCCATTGTTGTTCTGGTGATAGAGAAAGGCTACTGTGAATTCTTTTGTGATATATTTTAGTTATAAATGTAAGTATCCATTTCTCAAATTCAGAAAATGTCATACTAGCATTTGCATCAGAATTGTATTCTCCTCTTTGTTTTATATTTGAGAAAGTAGTACCTGGTAAATTATGAATTTCATGCATTAAAGTTCCTATTACTCTTTCAATGTGTCCACCAAAATTTGCTCTTCCTACAGGTCTAAATTCTATATTAATTCCATGTGCTAAACCAGCTCTTTTGACTGCATCTGCCCTAAAATCTGCACCATTATCAACATGAATTGTCTCTGGATAACCCCAAACATTCCAATTTGAGTTAATATCAAATTTACTTAATAATAAATCTTTAGGTAAAATAGCATTTGATACACACATTCCAACAGATGTCACACTAGGTGCATTCATTGATAAATAATAACCAACTATCATTCTACTATAAATGTCAATTGCAAGAGTAATCCAAGGTCTTCCTATAGGTAGTCTATGTTCATCATCAACTAAAATAATATCACAAGGAGTGTGGTCTATTTCAATAAGTTGTAAAGGGTAATCTGCTTCAAATTTATTTGGAGCAGGTTCATATTTAGTTTTAGCTAAACCTCTACTTCCATGTTTTAATAATTTTTCATATTCTGATACTTCATTTATTCTATTTCTAATAGTATTTGAATGAGGAGCTACAATATTTAATCTTTTACATTCTGATAAAACTTTATTTACAACTGATTGAATTGATGGTTTTTGGATTGTAAGATAGTAGTTTTCTATGATTTTTCTTATTATTATTTCAATTTCAGAATCTAATCTTTTAGAACCTTTTCTTACTCCAACTTTGTTTGAAATAAGACCTAGAATTGTTCCTGTTGATTTGTATTTCTCTTGCCACCTATATAATGTTGTAAAATGTATGCCTAAGTTTTTTGAGTATTGAACAGCTTCTTGCCTTGATAGTTTTTTTTCCAAAAGAGGTAAGATTGCTTTATATCTTCTTTGAGCTTCTAAATATTCTTCATCTTCAATATTATTTATGTCTTTTGATATTGATTCAGCATTTATATTTTTATCTGATTCAATTGAGGATAAATCTTTAATTGGTAAAAGTTCAGCTTTTTTAGTCTTTGTATTTGTACCAACAACTTCGTCAAAATTTAGAATTTGAGTAATTTTATAAACAGACTTTTTATATTGAACATAAGAATTTGGTTTTATATCGATTCTGCTTCTGTCTAGTTTTATACTAGTTTCTTTATTTAACATATTATTTCTCCTCTAAAAAATTAATATAGCTAGGATGCTCATAATTAATCCATATTTTTGTCTGAAAATCTAATCTTTGACTTATATCAGCATTTAAAATTTTATTTGCAATCAAATGGTAGATTACTCCTGTTGCCAGTTTTCTATCTAGAACTCCACCTCTAAATTTAAATACTACCAATTCATCTATTGTTGAATGACCTCCTAGTGCTTCTAAACCAATAAAAACCCATTCTTTCCACCACCATTCAGTTTCCATATTTTTATATCTATTTAATAGCTGAATTCTTTTTAAATAAGGAGTTCTAATTCTAGTTTCATCAAATATTTTGAATTTCATATCATTTGATTTTGCATATTTTGTAGCAATTTGGAATTTAGGTTTTAAAATATTCCATTTCTTTATTAATATATCTCTAGGTTTTACTTCAATCAGCAAAGGCTTTCTGCTAACGCTTGTTATATTTGTAAGTTCATTTGGGTCATTAAATAGAACTAAAAAATCAGGTGTATATGTTACTTCTCTTGAATTTTTATTTATATATTCTATAGTGATAGGTTGTTCTGTTACATCAAAAACACTAGAGTTGAATTCTAAAATAGTTAATAAATCTCTCTCTAGTGTAGATTCAAAAGCAATGCTTTTTTCTTTTCTAAAAGCATAATGACCAGATACACTACTGTATGTGTATCCAATTTTTCTATTTTTCATAGAAATTCTCAATTCTATCTCCTTAATAAGTTTGTACTATCATTTAATATAAATTAGTAGTATTGTAGCATAAATTAATGTAAATAGTACTATTAAATATTATAAAATATTGCTCAAAATATCGATTATATCATGCGAATAGTAGCATTATTTACTAGTAATGTCAGTGGAAGCTCAAATGCAAAAATGGGTGAAGTGGCTTTAAGTAATCATGGAGTTCTATTCTTTGATGAGTTGCCACACTTTCCTAGCAATATTTTAGAAGCTTTAAGAGAGCCACTTGAAGATAATAAAATATTAATTTCAAGAGTAAATAGTAAGATTTTGTATGAGACAAAATTTATTTTTGTAAGTGCTATGAATCCATGCCCTTGTGGAAATAAACTGTCAAGTATGAAAGAGTGTAGATGTAGCGATTTTGAAATCCAAAGATATAAAAATCGACTTAGTGAGCCATTTTTAGACAGGATTGACTTATATGTTGTTATGAATGATAGTTTTAGTGATAATAAAAATGTTGTAGGCTCACAAGAACTTCATGAAAGTGTAATAAAAGCATTTCAAAGACAAAAAAATAGAGGTCAAAAGGAGTTAAATGGGAAATTAAGTGATAAGGATATAAAAAAATATTGTATTTTAGATGATGAGAGCCATGAAATACTTGAAAAAGCTAGAGTAAACTATGCATTATCATTTAGAAGTATAAATAAAGTTTTAAAAGTAGCAAGAACAATAGCAGATATAAATGAACATGAAATTATTCAAAAAGGTGATTTACTAAAAAGTTTAAATTTTAGAAAAAGATAGAAATTTTATAAGTTTGTTTAATAATTATTAATTAACTTTATATAAAATCGGAGAAATTTGCTTTTAAGGATAAAAATATGTCAGCATCAACACTGCAAATTATCGCAGTTACTATTTTTGTAATAGCAATTATTCACATTTTTTCAGTTAAATATTTTGAACATTTAGCACATAGAAGTGAGAAGCACTCTGGGCTTTTACATCTTCTAGGAGAGATTGAGGTTGTATTTGGTATTTGGGCTATGGTTTTAGTTATATTTATGTTTATATTTTTGGGAAAAGATGAGACCATGGAGTATGTAAATAATAGAAATTATGTAGAGACAATGTTTGTATTTGTAATTATGGTTATTGCAGCAACAAGACCTATTTTAAATACAGTATTATCCTTGGTAAAGAAAGTATCAAATATTTTACCACTCAAAGGAGCTACTGCCTTTTATTTTGTTGTAATGTTTTTAGTTCCTCTTTTGGGTTCTTTAATCACAGAACCAGCTGCTATGACACTTGCAGCTCTTATTTTAAGTGATAAACTTTTTTCTCAAGGTATTTCAAATAAGTTAAAATATGTAACATTAGGAACTTTATTTATAAATATCTCTGTAGGTGGAACCTTGACAAATTTTGCAGCACCTCCTATACTTATGGTTGCAAAAACTTGGGAGTGGGATACTCTTTTTATGTTTACAACTTTTGGTTGGAAGGCTATGATTATTACATTTATTAATACAATATTGATTATAGTTCTATTTTATAAAGAGCTTTCAAGTATAAATATAAGAACAACAGTTAGTGATAGAGAGAGAATACCATATATTATAGTATTGGTTCACTTTGTATTCCTTTTCTTAGTAGTATATTTTGGGCACTATCCAGCATTTTTTATGAGTATATTTTTGTTGTTTTTAGGAGTTACTTACGCTTATCAACAATATCAAGATAGATTGATGCTTCGAGAGGGTCTTTTAGTTGCATTTTTCTTAGGTGGTTTGGTAATATTAGGTGGTCAGCAAGAGTGGTGGCTAAAAGATATTATCTCAAATATGAGTAACACAGAAGCATTTTTAGGAGCTGTAACATTAGGAGCATTTACAGATAATGCTGCTATTACATATTTAGGTTCTTTGGTTTTAGGTTTGAGTGAAGAGTTTAAGTATTATTTGGTTGCCGGAGCAGTTACTGGCGGGGGATTGACTATTATTGCAAATGCACCAAATCCAGCTGGTGCTGCTATTCTTAAAAGTCATTTTCCAGATAATTCAATAGACCCTAGGTTTTTAGCATTAGGAGCAATAGTTCCTACACTTATTGCTAGTTTATGTTTTATATATTTATAAGGATAAAGAGAGATGGTTTGTAATTTTGCAAAATTTGCAAGGACAAATAAGAGTTTGATAGTTTTTTCAAACTCTTTTGATCATATTGAGGTTTTTAAAAAATTTTATAAAGAGCAGGTAAAACCAAATGAGTTTGGTTTTATAAAAATAAATGGTGATAGAATTTGTCTTTTGCATGAAGATTTGAAATGCGATTTAATACAAGGTAAAACTACAGAAGAACTAAGAGAAAAACTTTTGGACTCTTTTGTTACAGAGTCTAGGTATATTATTACCTCTTCCAAGTTTATTATTTTTCCAAAAAAATTTAGTTTTAGAAGAGTTGCAAATAGAATTTTTACAGATTATATTATTCAAGGAGCTGGTGAGATTACACTAGAAAAAAGGGATAATGAGATTTTTGTTAAATGTTTTGGAGAGTCAAAGAAACTAAAAATAAAATCGAGGCAGATAGATGCTTTGATTATAAAAGATGAGCTTGAAGCTGAGTTTAACTCTTAAAACTCATCTTCATCATCGCTTTCGCTATCAAAACAGTAGATACACTCTTCATCAAAAAATGAGTATTCATCATAACAATAAAACTTTTCACAACTGTCACATTTAAAACAGTCATACTCTTTTGCTAATTTTTGTTCTAGCTCTTCAGCACTAAAATTTGAATTTCCTACAAAATCATCAAAGATTTTATATACATTTTTATTCTCATCATTTTTTAGCTCTTTTGCTAGATCTTCCAAAGTGTCTATAGACATAAATTCGCCTTTTTAAATAAAGTAAAAGCTATATTATCTCAAAAAATGGTATAATCCCAACTTAAAAAAACATAGGCAAGCAGTTAATGATAGAAAAAGAGATAGAAACACAAAAATTTATAGTTAAATATTTTACAGAAATTATGATTAAAGGGGATAGAGCAAAAAAACAGATGCTTAATCAACTTCTAATGAATTTACAAAAAATTTCAAAAGAGATTTCAGATGAGATAGTTTTAAAAAAGTTTTTTGATAAAATTGAGCTAGTTACACCTTTAAAGTATGCAGCAAGTTTAAAAGAGAAGCTTTTACAAACTTCTGGAATAGATCAAGTTTTAGAAGCTATACAGATAAATGAAATGGATAGTTTAGATAAGATAAAAGTTGAAGTAAACAGATATATGGCTAATACAATAATAGACAAAACATTTGTTGTACGGGCAAAAAGAGTGGGAACTCAAGATTTTAAATCTATTGATATTGAGCAAACTGTTGGTGGCTATATGTTAGCACACAACAATACAAGAGGTGTTGATTTAAGGAATGCTGAAGTTACTATAAAACTTGAATTAGAACACAATAAATTAAATATTATTACGGAAAAATATAAAGGATTAGGTGGGTTTCCTTTAGGAGCTCAAGGTGAAATTTTATCTTTGATGTCAGGTGGATTTGACTCAACTGTTGCTTCATATTTATCTATTAAAAGAGGATTGAAAACACACTTTGTATTTTTTAATCTAGGTGGAATTGCTCATGAAATAGGAGTTAAGCAAGTATCATGGTATCTTTGGAATAAATTTGCTTCTTCTCACAGAGTCTCATTTATTACTATTCCTTTTGAAGATGTTGTAGGGCAAATTTTTAAAGATATAAGTCCTTCATATATGGGAGTTATGCTAAAAAGACTTATGATAAAAGCTGCACAAGAAGTAGCAAAAAATATGAGTATAGATGCAATAATAACAGGTGAGAGTGTAGCTCAAGTTTCAAGCCAAACCTTAAGAAACCTAAGTTTAATAGATAGTGCTAGTGATATGTTGATTTTAAGACCTTTAGCATTTATGAGTAAACCAGAGATTATAGATATTGCAACAAAAATTGGTACAAAGAAATTTGCAGAAGCAATGCCTGAGTATTGTGGAGTAATATCTCAAAATCCAGTAACTCATGGTAGTTTTGATAGGGTAGAAAAAGAGGCAAAGAAGTTTGATTATACGGTTTTGGATATTGCTATAAAAAATGCAAAAATCAAAAATATCGATGAGGTCTTAGATGATGTTTGTGAAGTTGGAAGTTTGGAAGTTGTATCTAGTGTTGGTGAAAATGAGATAATAATTGATATAAGACAGAGTGAAGATAGTTTTAATCATCAAACAAATGTACTTAAAATACCATTTTATAATCTAAAAAAAGAGTTTAAAAAACTTGATAATTCAAAAACATATCTTTTATATTGTGATAAAGGAGTTTTAAGCCAACTTCATGGACAATATTTAAAAGATGAAGAGAAATATACAAATATTAAGGTTTTTAGACCTTAATATTTATAAAATTTTAAATCTCAATCTCAAGAGCAATAGGGCAGTGGTCACTTCCCATAATATCATCTAAAATATAGGCATCTTTTACAAAATCTTTTAAATCAGAACTCACATAAAAGTAGTCAATTCTCCAGCCAACATTATTTTGCCTAGCATTTGCCCTATAACTCCACCAAGAGTATTTATCTTTTAAGTCACCATTTACTAATCTAAAAGTATCAATATATCCATGGTTTAAAAATTTTGTTATCCAATCTCTCTCTATTTTTAAAAAACCACTTGTATTTTCATTTGCTTTTGGTCTTGCTATATCAATTTCTTCGTGAGCTGTGTTTACATCGCCACAAACAATTATTGATTTTCCATCTTTTTTTAACTTTTCACAATGCTCTAAAAATCTATCGTAAAACTCCATTTTATAATCAAGTCGCTCTTGGCTACTTTGGCCATTTGGAAAATAGACATTAAAAAAAGCTATATTTTTATCTTTTAAGCTAAAATGAATTTCATTTATTCGACCTTCATCTAAAATATCTACACTAGGACAGTTGCACTCAAAATCGACTACAATATCAGAAAATAGTGCTGTTCCACTTCTCCCTTTTATAGCTGATTGACTAGCCATTTTAAAGCTAAACTCTTTTTCAAATATAGATTTAGGTATTTGGTCTTTTTGTGATTTTGTTTCTTGAATTCCTAGTAAATCAATATCTATGTTATCTATCCATTTTAGAGCCTCTTTTTTATCAACTGCTCTTATTCCATTTACATTCCATGAGATAAATTTATATCTTTTTGTCATTATCTATTATCTTCCTTTCTCTCTTTTTTTATTAAATTGTCTGGCTCTTTAGGTTTATTTGGTAAAGCAGGTTTTATAACTCCTATTTTGTTTAAGTCTTTATTTGATAGGCTATTTTTCTCATCTAAAAGTTTTTGCTCTTTTCCACCATGCATATCTATTTTGCCACTATTGTTTTGATTATATATAGAGTTTGCAAACAAAAAATTTGATAAAAAAATTGTAGTAATAAGTAAAAATTTCATATTCTTTCCTTTATTTAAAGCTAAAGTATAACTATATTTCAATAATAAAGCGATAATTTGATATTTTACACAATCTTTTTATTTGAGGAAATATATGTCAGAATTAATTGCTATTTTCACTTCAACAGAGCTTGTTTTGGGGATTATTACTTTTTTAACTTCAGTTGTTGCAGCTATTGTAGGAGTTGGTGGAGGAATGATTTTAATTACTATTTTGCCATCATTTTTACCTTTAAATGCACTTATTCCAGTGCATGGTCTCACTCAAGTAAGTAGCAATTTAAGTCGTGCTTTTTTTGGCTATAAAGATATACAATATAAAGTAATACCAAAATTCCTAATAGGTTCAATTTTAGGAATAGCTCTTTTTGCAGGAGTTTTGAGTTTTATCTCTCTATCATATGTGCCACTTTTTATTGGTGTGTATATTTTACTTTCTCTTTGGAGTGAGAAGTTTAATGAAAAGATTAAAAGATATGAAAATTACTATTTAGCTGGATTTTTCCAAACAGGATTATCTATGGTTGTAGGAGCAACAGGACCACTTACTATGACACTATTACTTAAAGATTATCAGGACAAAGATAAAGTTGTGGCAACAGGAGCTATTTTAATGAGTTTAACTCACTTTTTAAAAGTTGTTGTATTTATCTATTTTGGATTTGTTTTTTTTGATTATATTTTGATAATAGTAGCTATGATTTTTGGAGCAGTTTTTGGAAGTTTTGTAGGAACAAAATCTAGAAATCTAATAGATGGGAAAAAGTTTACACTAATACTTAAAGTTTTATTGTCAATACTAGCTATAAAGTTGATTATAGATATTTTATTAAAAAATATTTACCTCTTATTTTAAATAAATCATAAATAATTAAAAAATTTCTCAAAATTATTAAAATAAAGTAATAAAATCACCCCAATAGGTGATGTGTTATTTTTTTTATTCTGTTAGAATGTAAAAAAATAACATTTAATGGAGATAATTATGGCAAATTTGGCAAAAATACAATCAATTGCACAGGGGCAATTTTTTGTAAAAGATTCTCTAGGAAATTTTGTTGAGTTAAAGATTGGTGATACTATATCATTAAATGATATAGTAGTAGCTGCAAATTCAAATACAGATTTATCAAAAATTGAAATACTTTTTGATACAAACGAACTTGTAGTATTAAATCAAGGTGAAACTCTACTAGATGAAACATTACTTGCAAGTACTTTTGGAAATGAAGAGTTGGCATTTGAGAAAAATGGATTAGATGAAACTCTAAACGCTTGGAATAATACAGATGGTAATATAGATGATATGGAAACAGCAGCAGGTGATGTAACAGAACAAGCAACAAATGCTGGAAATGAAGAAGCTGCAGATGGTGGAGCTTTAAGAAGTAAGTTTAACTCAAGAGATGGTGACTCTGCTGATATTGTGAGTGATTTAAGAGATACTTCTTTTGGTGGTACTACTACACAAGAACCACAAGAGCAAATTCCAACTGAGCTTTTAAATCCAACTGCCACTACACCAGTAGCTCCTACAACTCCAATTATACCAGTAGATACAACAGCAACACCAGCACCAACAGTAGTAATAACTGAAGATGTAAATAATGATGGACTAATCTCAAAAGCTGAATTAGATGGAAAAGTAGATGTAACAATTACAGTTCCAACAGAAGCAAATGTAGGTGATACATTAAATGTTACAAACCCAGATGGAACAATTACAACTGTAGAAATTACAGCTGATATAAAAACAAATGGATATAAAACATCATATGATGCACCAGCAGAAGGTGGAACAATCACTGTAAGTGCAACAATTACAGATAAAGCAGGAAATACTTCAGCAGAAGGTAAAGATAGTGCAGTATTAGATACAACAACAGACTATACATTAACATCGACAGCAAGTGGAGATGAAGAAAATGCATCTATTACGTATACAGTAACATTTACAAATCCAACAACACAAGCAGAAACAGTAACATTCAAAGTTGGAAATGAGACAATAACAATTGATGTACCAGCAAATAGTACAGGAGCTTCAAAAACAGTTTCTTATGCAGATGCAGCAAAAGATTATTATCAAGATGTAACAAATGTTCCAGCACCAACAGATTTAAGTTCAACAAATAATTCAAAATTTGAAGATTTAAATCCAGTAAATAATGCGGAAGAAAAATTGTTTGAAGATCATAAAGATACAACAACAGTAACAATAGAGGCTGTAAAAGTAACAGATAAAGTAATTACAAAAGATAATCTTGAAAATAATCAAGGATTTACTGTAAAAGCAAAAGATCCATATGGAAATGATGCAAAAATTTCTACACATACTGGACCTTCAGGATTTGGAGTTGAAAGTCTTGCTGAGACAACTTCAGGTAAATTAGGTCAAACTGATAAGGTATATAGTGGACATACAAGTGAAATTGGAGTAGTAAAAGATGGAAGCACATATAAAAGTGAAAGTATAGAGGTTGAGTTTAAAAATCCTATTCAAACTTTAGATGTTGCATTTGCTTGGAGACATAATGGAGAGACTGCTAGAGTAGATTTCTATAATGGAAATGAGAAAGTGGGATATGCAATAGTTAGTGGTGGAGGAAATGATGTAGATGCAATAATTAAATACTACGATAAAAATGGAAAACTTAAAGAAACAGTAAAAGCACAAGGTGGTACGGATAATGTAGATTTAGTTTATACATTTAAGCCAGCAGGAGATAAAACATTTACAAAAGCAGTATTTAGTGCAGAAGGGGCAGGAAGCGATTATTTAATCCACTCTATAAGCTATAAAGAGGTAAGCGATGGAGATAATACAACTATTGTAGGAAGTGATGAAGTAGCATTTAAAATATCTACATCAAATATACCAGATCCTTCTAAATATGATTTTAAAACAACTTTCCCAACAGCAGATGTAAAAATTGTAGATGATAGTGGAAAAGTAGTATTTGAAGGTACTGTAAATTTAGATAAAAATGGTAATGCAATAGTAACGGTAAGAACAGATGGAACAAAAGATTTAAAAGCGGAAGTTTCAAATGTACAAGGTAACTTTGAAGCAGTAGATTATGAAAATGCTAAAATAGAAGTAGAATCTTCAATAAAAGCAACAGCTTCAAATGATAGTTTTACTACTTTAGAAGATACTAACTATATTTTAAAAACTACAGACTTTGGAGATAATAGTAAAAATGTTGCAAAAATCAAGTTTGATAGTGTTCCAGAAAATGGAAAAGTTTATGTACTAAAATCTGAATATACAGGTTCTATGAATGATAGAGCAGAATATACAAGTAGTGAAAATAAAGTGTATATTGAAGTAAAAGCAGGAGATATTGTAGATATTTCAAAAATAGAAAATGGTAATGTAGTTTTTGTACCAAATAAAGATACAGATGAAGATGGAAGCTTTAATTTTAGTGTAAGTAATGGAAATGGAAATTTTAGTGAAAGTTATGAAACAAAAGTAAATGTTACAGCTGTTGCTGATGCACCAGAAGTAAGTATTAATATAACAAAAGTTGGGATAGTTACTGAAGGAGAAAATGAGCCTTCATCAAATGGAATAAAAGTAGACTATGGTGATGTTACTTTGGATTCGAAAAATACTACAATTACGCATGGTATTGACACAAGTGTTGATGTAAGTTCAGGTAAGTTTGGTGGTTCTTTGACAACAAGTAATAGTAGTGATACTATAAAAGTTGGTCATATGACAGGTTCTATAAATGGTGGTTTAGGGCAAGATACTTTAATCTTGGGTGGAAATAAAGCAGATTATCTTATTACTATTCAAAGTAGTAAAGAAGTTATATCATATGATCAATGGAAAGAGTACAATGATAAAAATCCAGATAATGGAATATCATATGAATTTAAAAATTCTAAAACAGGGGAAGATTTTACTGTTGCAAATATTGAGAAAATAAATTTTGCAGATAGTGGAAAATCTTTTGATGTTTACAATGTAGATATTAGTGCATCTTTAAATGATAAAGATGGAAGTGAAACATTAACTGTAGTTATTAAAGGAGTACCAGATGGAGCTAAACTATATGATTTAAATGGGGAACAGGTTTTCACTATTAATGGAGAATATAATGTAACAGTTCCAAATGGAGCAAAAGATATTTTAGGCTCTCTTACTATGAAAGTTCCAGAAAGTTATAAAGGTGAGATAAATCTTCAAATAGAAGCAACTGCAACAGAGAAAAATGATAATACTGATGGTAAGAATTTTGCAACTGCAGAAGATACGTCTCATATTGATACTCCAACAATAAAAGTAGATCCAAATACTCCAAACAGTATAAATGGTGGAAGTGGAGATGACATTTTAATAGGTGATACAGGAGGGGCTTCTAAAAATATAATTGCAGGTAAAAATTATAATATTGCTTTAGTTGTAGATACTTCAGGAAGTATGGTAGAATCTTCTGGTTCTAAAACAGCTTGGGGAACAACAATTAGTAGATTAGATTTACTAAAAGATTCTCTTAAAAATCTAGCTAATAGTTTAAAAGGACATGATGGAAAAGTAAATGTTTCGATTATAGGCTTTAGTGCAAAGGCTGATGAACCTATCACATTTAATGATTTAACGTCAGAAAATATTAGTGATTTAATAGCAAAAATAGATGCACTAAAAGCAGAAGGTGGTACAAACTATGAAGATGCATTCTTAAAAACTACAAGTTGGTTTAATACTCAAAATGTAACTTATGGAAAAGCACAAGGTTATGAGAATTTAACATATTTCCTAACAGATGGAGATCCAACTGTTAGTAATAGTGATAATTCAAAAGGAGCAACAACAGAATATGGTGATATGAAAAATGCTGTTGATGCATTTAAAACATTAAGTGGTCAAAGTACTGTTCATGCAATAGGTATAGGTAATGGTATAAATGAGAATTATTTAAGATTTTTTGATAATACAGATATTATAGGAAAAGGAGATGTGAGTTTTGGTTCTTGGTTCTGGCAACAAACAGTGTCTGGTAATATTGGAAAACCTGATATTGTAAATACTGCAGAGGATTTAAAAGCAGCTTTACAAGGTGGTTCTGTATCTGAAGATATATTAGATGTTGGTTCAGATATTACAAATGGTGGTGCTGGTGATGATATAATCTTTGGTGACAGTATAAATACAGATAATCTTTTATGGAATGGAAGATTTACAGAAGGTCACAAAGATTATATGATAAAAGGACAAGGAATAAATGCACTTGATAAATTCCTAAGCCTTACAAAAGATGGTTATTCATCTATGAGTGAAGCTGATAAAAATATGGCAAAATATGACTATATTAAAGAACATCATAAAGAGTTAAATGTTGATGGTGATACAAGAGGTGGAGATGATATTTTAAGTGGTGGTGAAGGAAGAGACATCATATATGGTCAAGGTGGAGATGACACTATTATTACAGATATTAATACTAATAATGGCAAAGCAGATGGTGATATTTTAATTGATGGTGGAGCTGGTTTTGATACGGTTAAACTAGAAGGAAATAGCAATATAGATTTCTCAAAATTAGAAGATTTAAGTATCACAAATATAGAAGCTATAGATCTTAGAGATGGAGATCATAGTCTTACAAATATTAGATTAGAAGATGTACTAAAAATGACTGACAATAATAATGAACTTATTATTTTAGGAGATGATAAAGATAGTATATTATTTAAAGATACTATTGGAGAAAATGGAGAAAAACAAACTTGGTCTAAAACAGCTGGAGAAGGTGAAGATAAAGGGTTTGATATTTATGTAAATAGTGGAGATCCAACAGTTCAAGTTAAGGTTGAACAACCAATTTCAGATGGGATTACAAACTAATCCATTCTGATAAACTGAGGCTTAAGCCTCAGTTCTTATATAAAACAACAAGAATATACTTTTAAATTTTTAATTAGATTAATCTTTCAAAATATCATCTACTATTTGTTTAGCCCCATTTGGTTTAATAAACTCTTTAAGTCCAATACTAATAGCTTCCAAATTTGGCTCTTTTAAAATATCAAAAAATAGTTCAATATCTAAATCATCTTCATTTTGTAAATAACATAAATCTTTATCAAAAAGGGCTTTTGCATTATAGTATTGGTGATTTTGTGCTGCATATTTAAAAGGTATAAAAAATGTAGGCAAACAATTTGCACAAAGTTCAAAAAGTGTTGAAGCACCAGAACGGCTTACACAAAAATCTGCCTCTTTCATTTTTTCCAAAATATCTTTTGAAAAATCAAAAACATCTGCATTTATGCCTAGTTTAAGATACTCATTTTTAACTCTTAAAAAGTCATTTTTACCAGTTTGATGAACTATTTTTATCCCCATTTCATTTAGTTTTGGAGCAACTTTTAAAGCAAAATTATTTATAGCTAAAGCTCCTTGAGAACCACCAAAAAATGCTATAGTTTTTAACTCACTTCTTACTCTTTGCTTATTAAAGAACTTAACATCAACTGGATAATCTTTTATTGGTGAAAAGTCATGAAAAGATGAGTATGCTTTTTTTGTATATTTTAGAGTTTTAGCATTTAAAGCACCAATTTTGGAGTTTTGTTCATGTAGAAATAGCTCACAATCTTTTTTAAATATTGAGGCAAAAGAAGCACTAGCAGCACTAAAACCACCCACACTTATTACTTTTTTTATATTATATTTTTTTAAAATTTTTAAACAAAAAAGGGCTTTATAAAAGATATTTAAAAGAGAAAAAATCTTTGCAAAACCTTTTTTATTTACAACACCGCTTGTATTTAAAAAATACTTCTCTTTTAATCTATCATCATTTTCAAACCAAAATCTATCTTGACCATATGTTGAGCCAATATATATTACTTCAAACCCTCTATTTTTTAACTCATCTATAAAAACATCAGCAATTTTTAAATGCCCACC
Organism: Aliarcobacter trophiarum LMG 25534; assembly: GCF_003355515.1. Classification (NCBI taxonomy): domain Bacteria; kingdom Pseudomonadati; phylum Campylobacterota; class Epsilonproteobacteria; order Campylobacterales; family Arcobacteraceae; genus Aliarcobacter; species Aliarcobacter trophiarum. The sequence continues at coordinate 582,894 of NZ_CP031367.1, forward strand.
AGTGCCACCACCAGTTATTACAACTATTTTACTCATCTAATAACTATTCTTTTTGGGTTTGGTTTTACAACACTTTTTTGTGGCTCATACTTTTTAATAGTTCTACTAATAGAAAGAACTAAACCTATGGCAAAGGAGCTTGTAATCAAAGATGAACCTCCATAAGATAAAAATGGTACAGCAATACCCTTTATAGGGATAATTCCTGAAATTCCAGCACCATTTATTAAAAAGGCAACAATAATCATAAGAGCAATACCAGTTGTAAAAAGGTGAAAAATTTTACTATCAACTTTTCTACTAATTGCAAATATTCTTAAAATAATTAGCATTAAAATTGTAGTTATAAGAAATGTTCCAAACCAACCAATCTCTTCTGTTATACCAGCCAAAACAAAGTCGGTATGAACTTCACTTAAAAAGCCAACCTTTAAATCGCCAAAAGAGATACCTTGCCCAAAAAAGCCACCATTATGTATAGCATTTAAAGAGTGAGATACTTGATATGGTTCGGGTAAGTTTTTTATTCTTAAATATTGTTCAAAAGTTCCAGGAAGAACTGACAAAATACCATCTTGAACCATAGACCACCAAGAGTGAATTCTATTTATTCTATGTGGAGCTGCTGCTATTAAAATTATCATACCAAGAATTGCCATAAAAATTAGAGCAAAGATTATTTTTAATGATCTATTTGCAAAGATAATCAAAGTAAGCATAATCAAAGTAAGTAGTGCAACTTGTCCTAAATCTTTTTGTAAAACAGCAATTAAAAAAACAATAAAAATAAAGACCAAAAAGTATGGAGAAAGTAGTAATAGATCTCCAAAAAGTCCTTTTTTAGGTTGATGAATAACCTTTCTGAAAAAAGACCAAGATAGAAAATAGATAAAACCTATTTTAAATATTTCAACAGGAGACAAAGAGATACCAGGAAGTCTAATCCATCTATTCGCACCACCAGAAGCAGTAACTAAAGAAGCTGGTAAAAAAGGCATAATAATCATTAAAAAAAGTCCAACTCCAAATAGAAACATACCTGTTTTGTGCATTATTTTATTTGGGTTTAACCTTGCCATCCACCACATTAAGAATATGCAAAATATTCCAACTAATCCTTGTCTTAAAATATAGTGAAATTGTCCATATCCTAAAAACTCAACAGTGTAAATAGTAAGTGAATATGAAAAAACGATACTAATGATAATTAGCATAGAGACTAATATAAATAAAAAATAGTCTGGTTCTCTTAGGTTTTCACCTGTAGTTAATAATTTAATCTTATTTTTGATATAATCCATGCCTTATTATATAATATTATGGATAAAGATGTCTTCAAAAAAATGCAAATAGATTATAAACTTTTAGAAATTAGACAAAAAACAAAAAAAATTCTAGTTCTACTTTTGTTACTTTTTTTTGGAATTTTTATTGTACTTTTTTCTATATATAGAACTGTTCAAGAGAAGAGAACACTTCCTACTTTAACAGGTGAAAAGAGTGAATTAGCAGTTAGAGGAAATATAATTAGTGAAGATGGCTTTAATTTAGTTAGTTCTAAAAAAATATATAAAGCTTCGATTGATACAAGATATTTAAATCCTGATAAAAAAGAGCTTTTTATGATACTTTTCTCTATTTATAGTGGAATAGATTATAAAACTTTGAGTGAAAAATTTAAAGAAGTAGATAAAAATCCTGGACTTTTGGTACTTTCATATAATATAGATTCAAGGGCTGCAAAGAATTTAAGAGAGCTAGATATAAAACTAAATCAACTAAATGTTTTTATTCCACGAAAAGGTGGGAGTTTAAGTTTAATTAGAAGATTAGAAGTTAGTGAAAGTGGTGAAAAAAGAACATTTTCCTATGATGATACTTTAACTCCTGTTTTAGGTTATATAAAAAAGATAGAATCAGATAGTGGAAAAACAAGAGTTGAAGGGGTAAAAGGTCTTGAGAGGTCATATAATCAAAAACTAAATGATGTAAAAGATGGAATATTAAAAGGGTATAGAGATGTAATATCTTATATATATTTTGATAAGAATTCTATAATGGAGCATAGAATAGATGGATATAGTTTAAATCTAAATATCCCTTTAAAGCTTCAAAAAAACAATGAAACGACACTAGATAATCATAAAATTAGAACAAAAGCTGATGAGATCTTACTTACAATTATGGAGAGTAGAACTGGAAAAATAATCTCTATGGCTAGTTCAAATAGATTTAATCCTGAAAATATAAAACAAAGTGATATTCCATATTTAAATGTAAATGCTATAGAGTACCAGTTTGAACCAGGTTCAGTTGTAAAACCTTTATCTATCTCTTTAGCATTAGATAAAGGTGTTGTAAGAAAAAATGAGTATTTTTCAGCATATAACCAATCAAATGTAAAAGGTGCTTATCCTTTTGGAAAATTTACAATAAAAGATGACCACGCTTTTCCAAAAGGAAACCTCTCTATAGATGATATTGTAATATTTTCATCAAATATAGGAACTCTTCAAATTGCTCAAAGATTGACAGGTCCTGAGTTTTATGAGGGTATGAAAAAGTTTGGTTTTACAAGAAAAACAGGAATAGATTTACCTTATGAAAAAAGGGGTGTTATGCCAAAACTTTGGCAGTTTTCTGTTGGAGATAAACAAAAAAGACCAAATATTTATAAAGCAACAGTATCTTTTGGTCAAGGTATGACTTCAACTTTTATTCAACTAATAAAAGCATATAGTGTATTTAATAATGATGGAGCTATGGTTACTCCTCAAATAGTCTCTTATTTAAGTAGAAATAGTACAAAATATCAATCTCCATTTTTCCACGAACCAGAGCAGGTTATTTCAAAAGAGACAGCAGCTGAGATGAAAAGGATGCTTATAAAAACTGTTCAAGAAGGAACAGGAAGAAGTGCTAAAATAGAAGGACTTGAAATTGGTGGAAAAACAGGAACAGCACAAATTGCAGGTGGAAGTGGATATTTAAAGAAATATATCTCATCTTTTGTTGGTTTTGTAAATGATGAGAAAGGGAATTCATATACTATTGGAGTTACAGTAATAAACCCAAATCCAATAAGACCGCACTATTACGCTGCACAATCAGCAGTTCCAGTTTTTAAAGAGATTATTCAAAATCTTATAAAACTGAACTACTTATCCCCAAAAGAGGATATAACTTTAGAAAATTAAAAAAAAGGATATTTATGAGTACAAATAGATTTGGACAAGAGTTAAAAGAGTATAACTATACAAAAGAGGAACTTGCAAAATTTAATTATGCAAAAATCAGCACAAAAAATGGAGAGGTTTTAATAAAACTTTTCAACCAAGAGACACCAAATACAGTTGCAAACTTTGTAACTTTGGCAAATGATGGATTTTATGATGGATTAAACTTTCATAGAGTAATTGCTGGATTTATGGCTCAAGGTGGATGTCCAGAGAGATCAGGTATGGGTGGTCCAGATTGGGCTATAAAGTGTGAAGTAGATGCTTCTAAACAAAAGCATAAAAGAGGAAGCTTATCAATGGCACATGCAGGACGAGATACAGGTGGAAGCCAATTTTTTATCTGTTTTGTTCCATGCCCTCATTTAGATGGTAACCATACTGTTTTTGGAGAGATTGAAGAAACACAAGAAGATAGTTTTAAAGCTTTAGATGCTATAAAACAAGGTGATGAGATAATCAAAATTGAGATTTTAGAAACTATATAATATAAAAAGGTGAGTTTTTAAACTCACTTTTTTTAATCTTTGATTAGATGTTCATATCTTTTATCTGTTAAAAGTTTCATAAAAGCTACTAAAGCGTCAATTTTTCTATCACTTTGAGCATTTGCTTTTAACTCTTTTAGAGAAATAGTATCTTTAAACTCAGGTTCATCCCAAGGTTCGTTTGTCTCTGGATTAATATTATTTTCTTTATTGTTATATTTATCATAAAATAAAACTACCGTTTTTAAATCTTTAAATACACCATTGTGCATATATGGAGATGTAACTGCGACATTTCTTAGAGTAGGGGTTTTATATTTTCCTAAATTTTCATCTTTATTTTTAATATTTGGGTTTGCTGCTAATCCTAAATCTTTCTCTTTTATACCATTTTTTGCTCTTAATTGATTATTTATAGGAACTCCAATATTATGAAACTCATAGTTTGTAAAAGTTTCACCCTCTTTATCTTCACCTTTTAAAACATGACAAGTAGCACAAGAGTTATTATTGTTTGAGAAGAATATTGACATTCCTAAATCTTCAAGTGGAGTTAAATCATACTCACCTTTTAAATATCTATCATATTTTGAATCAAATGTTGAAAATTCATCTGTTTTCTCAAAACTAGCAATTACTTGACTTAAAGCCTCAAATGCTTTTTTGTCATTATCAAAAATATCTTTTCCAAACAAAGCTTTAAAGCTCTCTATATAAAAACTATTCTCTTTTAATCTTGCTACAACTTGGCTTTCATCTTTTAATCCCATCTCAATTGGATTTAATGGTGGACCACCAGCTTGTTCTTCTAAAGTGTTAGCTCTTCCATCCCAAAACTGACCACCTTTATATAATTTTTTCTTCTCATCATAATGAAATTTTGGAGAAAATTTTGCATAAGAAGCAGTTGGAGCTTGTCTATCACCTAAAGATTTTAAATCATCTCCTAAAGACGCCATTTTTGAGATACCATTATCTCTATCATCAATAAAACCAACTTGTGGATTATGACAAGTTGCACAGCTTTGAGTTCTATTTTGTGATAAATTGATATCAAAAAATAGTATTTTCCCCAAATCTTCTTTTGAAATACTATTTGCTAGTAAGTTTGTTCCTAAAAATATTGTTATTAAAACTAATTTTTTCATAAACTCTTCCTTTCTTTAATAAATTAATAAATGGTCTTAGATATAAATCTTTTATACTTTTATACTCACTCATTTGGTTTTTTCTTAGTCCAAATTTAAGTATTTTTACATCTTTTGATAAAGCTAAAGTCCCAAAAACTCTATCCCAAATAGCTATATATCCACCATAGTTTTTATTAAAATGTTTTTTATCATGATGGATTTGATGCTGTTTTGGAGATAAGAGCCATTTTTCTATAACTGAGAAATATGAGAATGGAACATGAGAGTGTCTTAAATTTGAGCCAAAAATTGAAGAGATAAATACTAAAGCATTTACTCCAAAAATCATATAGATATTTATTTTTGCTCCAAACAAATAGATAAAAACTCCTGTTATAAAACCAACACTTAAGGCGTATCTTAAGGCAAATAAAAAGTTTTCTACAAAATGAACTCTATAAAAGGTAATAGGAGTTAATACTTTTGCACTATGATGAACTTTGTGAAATTCCCATAAAATAGGAATAGTGTGTAGAAATCTATGAAGCCAATATCTTGTGAAATCACTAAAAATAAAAATAGCTAAGGTATAAAAAATAGTAATTTGAAGATAAGAGAAAGATAAATTCTCAAAAAAACCAAAATTCTCATATAAAAACTTATTTGTAAAAAGTGCTACACTCTTTGCACTTAATACCAAAGGAATAAGTAAAAATATATTTACTAAATTTGCTAAAAAAAAGTAGATATAATCTAATTTTGCACTAGGATGAAGCCAAAGTTTACTAGAAAGAATTACTTTTGGGCTTTTTTTTGTAAAATAAAAAAAGAGTATAGCTAAAATAAAACTTGATATTAAATATAACCAATATACTCTTTTAGAAGGGTTACTTAGAAAATCTAGTGCAAAATAGTCCAAATTTTAATCTCCATCTGCATCTAAGATTTCAGGTTTAAGGCCTAATTTTTCAATGATTGTAATATAGTATAAATCATGAATTTCTGAAACTAAATCAAAAAGTTTTTTTGCATTTGTAAAATCATCTTTAGGAAGAGAGTTTAACTCTTTTTTTGCTTCATCTATTTTAGAAACTACTGCTTCTAAGTCGTTTGTAGCCTTTTTCTCTTTTGCTAAATTAAGAAGGTTTATATAGTTCTCATTTGAAATCATCTCTTTTTGAGCATCTAAAATTGCATTTATTGAAGCAAAAGAGTTTTGGCTTAAAAAGTATTCTGCTCTACTATTTTTAAAATCATTTTTATATTTTGCAGATAATCCAGAAGGGTTTCCAACTCTCCACTCTTTTAATCTATATGAAGATGCAACCAATGCATTTAATAGCTTTGCATTGTCATCTTCTTTTACTACTGGGTTTTTTAAATAGTTTTCATAAACAGCTTTAACCTCTTCAAGATTTTTTATAATTGAACTTAAAATCTCTTTTGAGATCTCCTTTTTTCTATCATTTAAATCATTACTAGAGAAAATCACATATTCTAAAGCATTTATAGTTTTAAATGAGTTTTTAAATAGAGCCTTTTTAATATCTGAATCTCCATCTACAACTCTTTTCATTTGAGAGTTTAAATCCTCTTTTAGATTGTTAAAAACATCAATATATCGAGGTGTATCTAAATAATCACTATTTATTTCACCAGCAAGATAGTTTGTCTCAACTCTTTTCCAATCTTTTAAAAACTTTGTAAAGTTTTCACTATTAATCTCTTTTTGAAGATTTTTTGCACTCTCTATAGCACTTTTTGTATCTTTTAGTGCTATATTCTTTATAACACTTTGAAAAATTGTCTCATTTGCAAAAACAGATGAAAACAAAAATAAAAACATTAAAAATATTTTTTTCATTATAACTCCTCTAAAAATTTAATTAGTTTTTCTCTTTTGGCTTTTTCCAAGCTCATATAAGCTTCACGACTTTGTGTAGCTTCTCCTCCATGCCATAAAATAGCCTCTTCAAAATTTTTAGCTCTTCCATCGTGAAGAAGCCTAGCTCTGTTCTTAGTTATTTTTTCATGTAGAGTTAAACCCCAAAGAGGAGCAGTTCGCCACTCTTTCTCATTTGCACTAAACTCAACTCTTCCATCTGATAAATCTTCACCCATATCATGAAGTAAAAAATCAGAAAATGGAGAAATTTCAAAACCTAATTTTGTCTTAAAACTACTTATATGGCACTTTGAACAGCTAAGTTCTTCAAAAATAGAAAACCCATCTTTATACTCTTTTGTATTTTTATTTGCACTATATGTTTTTAAATTTTTTAAATAGTAAGTTATTGCTTCTAGTCTATCATCTGGAAGATCTATTTTATCTTTTGCTTTTGGAGCTTCTAAACACTCTTTTTGGAAACTTGTGCATTTTTTGTTTGGTTCAATTGCTGTTGTAAGTCCTATATCATTTGATGCAGCAAAAGCAACTTGCTCTTTTAGTTTTGCAACACTAGCTTTCCAAGTATATTTTCCAAGCTCATATTTTTCTGAAATAGGGGAATATACAAAGTTTGCTTTCCCTTTTATGCCATCATTATTTGTATCATTAATATCTTGATTTTTTAAAATCTCTTCATTCTCTATTAAATCTATCAAAGCCATACCATTTAAAGATTGAGCTATTCTATATGAAACTACACTATTTTTATGAAGTTTTCCATAATTTAGATTTTCTAAACTATATTTTGGTTTTTGTAAAATTATAGTTTCACCATCTGGGAATTTAACTTCAATATCTTCAAAATCTATTTTAATATTTCCTTCAAAAGGAACTCCAAAATTTCCATTTATAGCCAACTGTTCCCCATAAACTGGTTCTGGAATAAATCCCTTTTTCTTTAAAATCTCTTTGTTTTCAAAGCTATTATCTGAGTTTATAGATAATCTTGCAATTAAAGCTCTTGAAGTTAAATTTTCTTTAGTAAAAAGCTCTCCACGCCCATTGTTTGGATGACATGAAATACAACTATTTGCATTAAAAAGTGGTCCTAAACCATCTCGTGCTGTTGTAACACTAGGAGCTTTTACCCATGGAATATTGAAAAAACTTCTTCCTAATATAAAAATATCAGTTTGATTATTGCTTAAGCCATCAATAGGTTTTAAAAGAAGTTTGCTATTTTTCTCATTTGATATATAGGTACTTTCAAGATTAGATGCAAAAAGCCCTGTGCAAAATATTGCAGCAAGGCTTTTAAAAAGTATAATCTTTTTAATAAATTTCATTTATAGCTTTGTCTCTTCTGGGTCTGTAACATCATCAGTTGTTAGTTTAATATTATTTGATTTTGCAACAGTTATCATCTCATCACCTAATTTTCTCAGTTCATTTTTTAGTTTTACTAAAACTTTTGATTGAGGATGTTCTGGTCTTATTTGATAATCAAAGTGAGCTTCAGTTTTTGCAATTTTATCTACACTCTCTATTTTTTCTTCAATATCAATCATAAGTTTTAAAATTCTATCTTTATCCTCTTTTTTTAAGCTATCAAGTAAAGATTCTCCATATTTTTTACCATTGTATGTAGAAGTTAAAATATTTTTAAAACCTTCATAGTTTTTTACTAAATCTCTATGAGTATTATCCGAGAAGCAAGAGTGTTCGTCCTCTTCACTAGGAGTTAAAACAGCAACAGCAACTCTTTCATTTGCTAATTCAGATTTTATAAATACTCCCATTCCAGCAATAATTTGTTGCATAGCCTCTTTTTTTGTAATATTTCTATTTTTATTTTTACCTTTTATTTTTCCTAAAAGAGCAGCTCTATAAAGTCCAGTATCACCTTTAATCTCTTTTTGCCAAGCACTTGTTACAATAGCTAAATCTTCAACTAATTTTTGTGTTACAATACTTAAATACTCTAATCTTCTTTTTGCATCTTTATCTGTAGTGAAGTCTGAAAGTGGTCTTAAACCAGCAACCATTGCACCATTTGTAATTTTATCTTCTAAGAAGTTATTATAATCTTGATCTTGTCCCCAAAGTAAAAATTCAATAGCATGATAACCAGTTGAAACATTTGCTTCTCCACCATTTTCATTTAAATCAGTTAATGCTTGAACTGTAATTTTTGTAACATCAACTTCTTTCCCTTCTTCTCCACCTGGATTAAACTTTCCAATAGTGTCAATAATATTTCCAGATGTTCTTTTCCCATCTGCATCAATAGTATAATCTATCATATTTTCATCAAGTGGCCAAGCATTAATTTGCCCCTCTAAAGCACCATAAGTTTCTAATACCCAACCATCACCAGCATCAATTGGACCACTTGCAAGTCTAAAAATCTCTGTGCTTCCATAAGACTCTCTTGATTGTAACCAAGCATTTTTTGCATTAGTAAGATTTTCTTCTGTTGGATTTAGAACAAATTTATCAATAGCAATTTTTAACTTTTTTGCATCATTTAATGTATCTGTATAGTTATCAAGTGCTATATTTGCATAGCTTTCAAGAAAGGGTAAGTTTTTTGAAATAGTAGAGCTTGTTTCATTTTTTTGTGTAACTGCACCTGAACTAATAGCTAAGGTAGCGGCAAATGATAAAGAAACTAAAAGTTTATTTGTAAATCTCATTTTAAAATCCTTGTTATATAAAATTTTTAAAATTAAATCAAAAAAAAACTTCAAGTTTACTTAAAATGATAATAATTATCAAGATATTAAAAAAGAGATTTTATTCCTTTTAAAAGCTCCTTTTTATCACTATTTTCTTCTTTATTTAGGTATTTATCCAATTTTTTTTCTAAAATATTTTTTAATAATTCTTCCACATTTACTACTATAATAGGTTTATTTAAATCATCTTCAAGTTTTACAGAAAACCTATTTTTATTTAGATTTATATCGAGCTTTGTATCAATAATATTTTTTTCTAAATCTATGAAAGCCTCTTTTGATTTAATATCACTTTTTTTAGAGTTTAAATTTAAATTAGAGTATATTTTTTTATTATCAATGTTACTTGCTACATTTCCTGTTTCAAATATCTCCTTGCTTAAATCTATTTTTGTAAGCTCCTCAACTTTTTGTATAAAACTATTTTTTACAAAGTTCCCATTTTTAATATCAAGATTTAGCTTACCGATTTTTGAAATAAGATTATAATTTAAATCTAAAGATAAGTTTGAGTTGAAAAATTCATCTTTGTTTAAAAGATGTAAAAGTTTCAAAGAGTTTGCATTGTTTACCTTTAAATCCAAATTATTATCCAAAAGTGCAAAGTTTGCAGTACCACCAGCAATATTTGAATTCCCATCCACTTTTAGAGTTTTTTGATTTTTATCTATATTTCCTACTACTTTTAGATTTCCATTTAGTGCGATATTTATAAACTCTTCAATCTGTCTTAAATTTAAAATATCCAAAATATAGTTTGAGTTTATCTCTTTTGTTGTTAAATTAATAATTAAATTATTCATCTCCAAGTTTGCTAAACTAGAAGCTACTTTTATATCACTTGAAATCTTTGTATCTTCTAGTTTATTTGAGCTATTTATATTGTATGATATAGTCTGTTTTATAGGAAAGTTAAACTCTTTTTCAACTACTTTATTGTTTATTTTTCCACTATTAATATTAGCCAAAATGTCACCATTAAAAGAGTTATCACTATTTTTTAAGATTTGTGCCTTTAAATTTAGCTTTCCAGAACTATATATAGGCTCATTTATAAGAGCAAAAATCTCATCTATGTTTGCATCTTTTACATCAAGATTTAAACTATTTAAATTGGACTTATTTAAATTTATCTCATATCTTGAAGAGCTATTTGCTAGGTTTGTTATTCCTATTATTGTACTTATCCCATCTTTTGTAAGAAAATCACCATTTGCAATTAAAGAACCTTTTAACTCTCTTTGTGCAAGATTATTAAAAATTGATAAATCATTTATATCTATTTTATAAGTAAACTCTCCTTTTAAGTCAAGTATAGAGTTTATCTTACCAATAATCTTTATTTTAGAACTCTCATTTATATTTGCAACTAGATTTACATCATTTGGACTTATAAGAAAAGTATCAAATTTTAGTTTGAAATCATTTTGTTTGTTGTTAAAACTATTTTCAATATAGTTTGCAATAGCTTTATTCCCAATATTTGTAAATAAAAGCATATAAAATAGTCCCAAAATAAATAGAACTAAAAAGAGTAGAAAAAAGAGAAATTTTTTCATAAATCACTTCCAAAATATTAAATTCCTTTATCTTACTTTTAGTTTACTTAAAATATAATCACAGCCATCAAAGTTCTTTGTAGGGATACGCAAGCCGAACAGACTTTGAAATATTTTTAAGGATTTTAAAATGAAAAAAATCGTTCTTTTAGTACTAGCTTTCGCTGGTTTTGCATTTGCTGCAGATGCTGCAGTTGCAAATGAGACTTTAAAAGCATACTCTGTAGTTGCTGCTGGAATTGGTCTTGGACTTGCTGCTCTTGGTGGAGCTATTGGTATGGGTAATACTGCTGCTGCTACAATTGCTGGAACTGCAAGAAACCCAGGTCTAGGTGGAAAACTTATGACTACAATGTTTATTGCTCTAGCTATGATTGAGGCTCAAGTTATTTATGCACTTGTAATTGCTATGATTGCATTATATGCAAATCCATTTTTAGGGTAAGCTTTTAAATCTAACCAGATTTAATAAAACAAAAAAAGGCTCAAGTTTATCTTGAGCCTTTTTTATTTGTAGTAAAAACCGCTATTTGGCAGTTTCCCACCAATTATTTTTTTATCATTTTCAAGAAGAACTTCAAAGAAAAACTCTAAATCATTTTTACTATTTTGTGCAGTTATATTTTTTAAAATTACATGTTCTATAGAATCAACTAAACCACTCTCTTCTAGCATAGGAATAGTTTTTATTACCATTTTAGTAGCCTCTTCTTTATTGTTTTTGTACCAAGTTATAGCTTTTTCATATTCAGTTAAAAACTTCTCAATAAGCTCTTTATTTGCTTTAGTTTTTCCTACAACTGCAATTCCAGCTTGAGGTATTTCACTTTTTACTTTAAATAATCTTCCCCACTCATCTTGTAAATTTACACTTCTATAAATATCAGGAGCGATTAATTTTACAGGGAAAGAGCCTGTTTTTCTTAATGCTATAGATGTAGCTGGTTCAGCTAAAAGTACATTGTCTGCTCTTCTTAAGATTAACATCTGCATAGCATCTATTGGAGTTGCTACATATTTTATTTTAAAATCTTTTTTTATATCAAGATTTGCCTTTTTTATTAAAGCTTGAAGTACAATATCTGGCATATCTGCACGAAATGGTACAATTATCTCTTTGTTTTTAAAATCTTCTATAGTTTTTAAATCTTTATCACGGCTAAGAAGACCTAAAATTCCCCATGTCGCTACATTTATTAGTTGTAAATCTACATCTTTATTATATAAATTTGCAGCTACATTTGTAGGAAGTGCTATAAAATCAACCTTTTTTTTTAAAATTAATGCCCTTAGCTCATCTGGATTATTCCATAGTTTAAACTCTATTTTTAAGCCTAAATCTTTTAAAGCATCATTATGTTGCATATAAATTAGTGGGTGAGAAATAGTTGCTATTGGACCAGCAACTACAATCATTTTTTCATCTTTTGCAAATAAAAAGCTAGAGAGTAGCACTAAAAGTAGTATTGTATTTTTCATTTTTTATCCTTATTTAAATTTATCCCTTTATTCCATCTTCTCTTTTATCTAATAAAAATGGGAAAAATATCTTCATATATATAATAAATGGAATAGCCCAAATAATTGAAGATAAGATATATAATTCCATGCTATACTCTAAGAAATAGGGAATAAAAGCTCTCATAAATGTTGCAAGAATTATTAATATTAATCCCAAAGTCAAAGCCAAATTTGTAAAAATCTCTCTTCCTGTATGAATTGTTGAAACAATTATAAGAATTACATAAAAAACAAGTCCAAAACTTCCAGTTGTAATAAAATGTCTAAAGTGATTTGTAAGATGTAACTCAAGTAAATAGTTAAATCCTAAAAAGAAAAATCCAATAGAAGTAAGCACAATAATGCTTACAATATATAACACAAAAGGTCTATTTAAAATAAAATTATCTTTTAGTTTAAAATCATTTAGAACTCCTAAAATAGCAGAACCTACTGCAAAACAGATATATGCTAAAGTAGAATTTTCTGGGAAAAAGAACTCTACAAAACCATATAAAAGCAGACAAAATATTACAAGATTGTATCTAAATGATTTTGCTAAAAAAGTTTCATCTATTTTTTCTTGCTCTAAAAGTTCATTTATAGACTCCATACTAACTCTTCTTAAAGCAAGTAATATTAAAACTAAGATTAAAGATATTGAAAGAAGTAGGATTTTAAATGAGTCTATTTCTATAATATTAGCAACACTAAGAAAAAATAGTATTTGAATAATTACAATAGAGACCATAGAGTATGCCAAAGATACATGTTTTTTATTTCTATCTTTAAAAGATGGAATGGCTGCTAAATATCCAATATAAGCTGTAAGGCTAATGTTGATAATAGCAGTAAAATAGATAGTTAAATAATCCATAAACCAAAAACTAACTCTTCCTAAAACCCACCAAATAACAATAACTGCAAGATGTCTTCCAATTATTGGAACAACTCCTGGAAAAAGCTCAGGCAAACCTGTAAGAAAAAAAGCCACAATCATGGCAGTTCCAACTCCAAAAACCATCTCATAAATATGCCAGTTTAGAGTGTTTTCTATAGGAAGATTAATATATCCAGCAAATACAAAAGCCCATAAAATAATACTTAAAACAATATATGGAGCTAAAAGTAAAAATATTGGTCTAAAACCATAGGCTAAATATATTGGGAAATCACCTTTTGGATAATAAGCATAGTGATTTGTTGCATACTGTTTCTCAAACTCTATCATTTTAACTCCAATTCAAAACTCTCTATAATATCTCTATCTTGTAATATTTCAGCTGTTTTACTATATACAAACTCATCATCTCTTTGTTTTTTTGGTAAATCTATACTGAATATTTTTTTAATATGCCCTACTGGTTCAGCTTTTAAAACTATTATCTCATCACTTAGTTTTATAGCTTCCATCAAATCGTGAGTTATAAAAAGTACACTTAAGTTTTTATCTTCAATCTCATCTATTAGGTGTTTTTGTAACTCTTTTTTAAGACCAATATCTAAAGCAGAAAATGGCTCATCCAAAAATAGTAAACTAGGATTTACAACTAAAGCTCTAGCAAAAGAGACTCTTTGCTTCATTCCTCCACTTAAATCTTTGGGAAACTTTTCTAAATCATACTCTTCTAAACCAAATAGAAGTGCAATCTCTTTTGCTTTTTTTATAGCAATATCATTTTTCTCTTTTTTTGCTCTTAATCCTAAAGCAATATTATCTATAACATTTTTCCATGGAAGAAGCCTTGGCTCTTGAAAAGCAAAAGAGCTAGAGTTAAAACTATTTTTTATCTCTCCCTCATCATATTTTAAAAGTTTTGAGCAAAGATGAAGAAGTGTAGTTTTCCCTCCACCACTAGGTCCAACTATAGATATTACTTTTCCCTTTTCAAGTGTAAAGCTAATATCTTTTAAAATCTCTTTAAAACCAAAAGAGAAACTAAGATTTTTTACTACTAATCTCTCCATGCTTCAAGCTCCTTTTTAATTGGTTCTAAAACTACATATTCAATTATTAGTAAACTAGCAATCATAATTGTAACTATTGCTAAAGCTGTTGATGTTTCAAGCTGACTTCTAGCAACCGCAAGAGCAGCTCCTAAACCATCACTAGTTGCCAAGAGTTCAGCCATAATAACTATTTTCCATGACATTCCAAGAGCTGAAATATAAGCAGGAAAAATATATGAAAAAATATGAGGAAGATATAAATCAAAAAGTTTCATTGAAAATGGAAGATGAAAACTATCTGCCATCTCTTTTAAATCTCCTTCTAAGGTTCTAGTTCCTTGTAAAGCTCCCACAAAAACTATAGGGAAAGAGGCTATAAATACTGTAAAAATTACAGTAGTATCTCCCATACCAAACCAAATCATAGCTAATACTATCCAAGCAATTGGAGGCATTCCAAATAAAATTGTAACTATTGGACGACTCATAATTGAAGCTGTTATAAATAGTCCAGCAAATAGTCCCAAAATTGAACCAACTAATATAGCTAAACCAAAACCAATCATAGCTCTATTTAGTGTTATCATAATCTCACTTTGCATAGTTTCATCTTTTAATAATTCAAATAGTGCCACAAAAGTCTCATTTGGACTAGGTAAGATTAGGTTTCCATATATTTGATTTCCAAAATCCCATAAAGCAAGGAAAAGAAATATTGAAGCAATAGATCCCCAACCACTCCAAAGATAGCTAGGAAAATCTTTTAAAATTTTTATAAAAAAGTTCATTTAAATATCCACTGTTTAGATTTTTCATTTTATTAAATTTGATACTAATTATCATTGAGGTAAGTCAAGAAATTATTTATCTTGTTAAATATATTTTTTACATAAAAAAAGCTTACAACTAGTATAATAATTTCTAAATATTAAAAATTTGAGGTTTAATTTGGTATTAGAGATAAAAAGTTTGACATTTGGATATAGAAAAAATAGTTTGATATTTGAAAACTTTGATTTAGAGCTTAAAAAAGGTGAATTAAAAACAATTTTTGGAAAAAGTGGAAGCGGAAAAACTACACTTTTTGAGCTTATTTTGGGAAACTTAAAACCACTAAAAGGAGAGATTAAAAAAAGTAAAACAGCCATGATTTTTCAAGATCCATTCTCTTCATTTCACCCAACATATACTATATATGAACAGATAAAAGATGTATTAAAACAAGATTTTAAAGCCAAACTAGATACTATTTTGCCAAAATTAAGCCTCGATATAGAACTTCTTTATAAAAAACCGTATGAATTAAGTGGTGGACAACTTCAAAGATGTTCTATTTTAAGGGCTATTTTACTAAAACCAGATTTACTTCTAATTGATGAACCAACATCTGCACTAGATAATATAATTGCTTATGAGACTATGAAACTGATAGTTAGTTTGCTTGAAAATTGTGCAATTTTGCTAGTAACTCACGATATAGATATGGCTTCTTGGTGTAGTAATGAGATAATAAGGTTGGAAAATGGAAAATAAGAAAAAAGCTTTGATACTTCTAAATATGGGTGGAGCTAGAGACAAAAACGAGTTAAAAATGTTTTTAACTAATATGTTTAATGATGAAAATATTTTGACTATAAAAAGCTCATTTTTAAGAAAAATTATAGCTTTTATGATTACAAAAAAAAGATTAGATGATGCTTGGAAAAACTATGAACTAATAGGTAACTGCTCTCCTATAAACCCTTTGAGTGAAAAATTAGTAGAAAAGTGTAACCAAAAAATAGATGAGTATAAAACCTATCAAGTTATGAGATACACTCCACCTTTTGCAAAAGATGTTATAGATTTGATTTTAAAAGATAAAATAGAGGAGATTGTACTTCTTCCTTTGTATCCACAATACTCTACAACTACCACAAAATCTTCTGTGGAAGATTTTATAGATTTTTTACCATATAGTTTTGGAAGTAATATTAGATATATTGAAAACTTTTATAAAAATGACAAGTTTAATGAGTGTATTGTAAGTGAAATAGAGAAGAATATAATGAATGAAGATGATTTTAATCTAATATTTTCAGCTCACGGATTACCCCAAAAGATAGTAACAAATGGTGACCCGTATGAAAAACAGATGAAAGAACATATTGAGATTTTAACTAAAAAATTAGAAGAAAAAAATATAAATTTTAAATCAATAAATCTAGCATATCAATCAAAAGTAGGTCCGATGAAGTGGCTTGAACCATCACTTGAAGAGATGTTGAAAAATTTTAAAGAGCAAAAAGTTATTATCTATCCACTTTCTTTTATTGTTGATAACTCTGAAACAGTCTTTGAACTTGATATTGAGTATAGACATATTGCTCTTAATTTGGGAATAAAAGAGTACAAAGTTTGTCCTTGTGTAAATGATAGTGATGAGTTTGTTGAAGCAATTACTAATATAATCGAACAAAGAGACTGATCTTAATATTTATATAGGATAGGAATGGTTAGTGGTAAAAACTAGACTATTTTATAAACTTTAAGGTAAAATCTTTGTAGTTTTTTAAAGTATTTTCCAAATTTTCCAAAAATATCTCGGGGGCATATACTAATAAATCATTTATATTGTTAAATCTATCTTTTTCAATAGTTATTTTTTGATTTTCTTCTGGACATATTTTTGATTTTATTAACTCTTTCTCTTCATTTGAAATATCTTTTAATAGGTGCTTTAAAAATATTTTTCTAGCTCTTTGGCTATCATCAAATAAGAACTGTTCAGGTATCTCTAAAACTTCTGCTATATACGGGATTAGTTCTATTTTCAATGCAATATCTCCACTCAAATAGCCATAAATCGCTTTAACTGTTGGAATTTCTCCAGTACTTTTTAATTTTGGTTCTAGTTCTATTAGTTTTAAAGCAAAATTTTTTTTATTTAGATTTTTTTCTTTTAATAGTATATTTATTTTTTCATATATTTCCATTTTTCTACCTTTTTGGAAATTTTATAGATTAATAATTCATAAAATAGGAAATTTTTTATATTTAGTTCTTTATAAGATAGAATATTCTATACTATTGGAAATTTAAACTAGAAAACATAAAGAAATTCTAGATAACAAAAAAATAGGGAATTATATGTACAAAAAACAGAAACTTTATTTTTATGCTTCATTTGTAACTTTTATAATATTTATATCATCTTTTTATATCTTATTTACGGTTGTTAAATAGATGCAAGGAAATAGATATTTAGAAGAAGATGAGATAGATTTAAGAGAGTTATTTAAAATTATTTGGGAAAAAAAAGTTTTTATTATTGTATTTACTTTTATTATTACAGTTATAGCAGCGATTTATGCATATAGCAAAACACCAATTTATGAAGTAAAATCTATTGTTAGAATTGGTTATATTGGAGAACAACTTCTTGAGAATAGCAATATTATTGAGCGAAAGTTAAAAGTAATATTCAATGTTGATAATCCTCAAGATTTTGATGAGGGCTTGGTTACTAAAATTTCAGCTATTAAAAATGTTCAGAATTTTTTAGAACTTACAACAGAAGCAATATCAAATGAAGAAGCACTTAAAAAAAATAAAGAAGTTCTTGAATTTTTACAAAATGAATATAAATACAAAATTGATGAATTTATTTTAAAAACTAATATTAATATAAAAAATATTGAAGATAAAATTAAATATGCTTTAGAAGTTGAAAAAAGTAATTTAGAAAAAGATATATCAAAAATAAAAAACCAGCAAATACCAAGAATAGATAAAGAAATAGATTTGCTAAAAAATGTTGAGTTAAAATCAATTAACAAAAAAATAGAGTTTAATCAACAAAAATTAAAAGAGTATCAAAATGATGCAAATAAAATTTCAAATCAAACATCAAGTGATAACAGTCAAAATATGCTTATGGCTATTCAGCTTTTAAATACTCAGAATTTAATATTAAATATTCAAAATACTGTTGAAAATTTAATAAAAGAAAAAGAGAATTTAATTAACTTAACTCAACTTTCGCACATAAAACCTAACTGTTTTTTAGTGTAAACTCTGAGCATATGGATGATTTGCTCTAAATCTTTATTTCTCTTGACAATTTCTTGGGATTCTATTATTTGTTCTAAGATTTTTAGAAATAGTTCCATTGAAATTGCTAGAGTTTCAAGTTGACATTCTAAATCTCTAAAAAGATTACCTAAGGTTTTGGGTTCATTATTTATGCGATTTATATAACTTGTGAGATTATAAGCTAAAAATGAAAGTGTAATACGAGCTATTAAAGCTTCAAAGATACGATTTTCTTCTTTACCAAATTGAAAGTATTCTCTTAAATCTTTATATCCTTGTTCAATATTCCATCGTTTTTTATATGTATTGATTATTTCAATATCAGATAAATTTGTATTTGTTGATATTATTGGAATTAGATTATCTTTGGTTTTAATAAATACAATTTTTAATCTACCAAGTGTTTTATGTGTAGTTGTAGTTGAAACATAATTGTATTTTATAGAGTTATAGTTTCCAAGTCTTGAAGCTTTATTTTGTTTTGCATAATTGTAAAGTGTTTCAAGTGTTTTAAATTTACCTGTAAATTGCCAGATTTTAGGATTGTTTGCAATTCTTGTAATTACATCAAGACCATTTTCTTTTACTTCATTTATAAAATTTGGTTTAGCATACCAGCTATCAACAAGAAGATAATCTGAATATATTCCAGATTTTAAAACACGTTTCAACATATCAAGAGCTAAAATATTTTTACCATCATTACCTTCAACTCTTCTTTTATAAGCATTGCTTTTATGATGAAAACTATTTTCATCAACATTTACAATTTGATTTTTATTATAATTTATAGAAAAATCCAACATCATATCCGTATAACAATCGCTATAATTAAGTGATACAATATTCAAACCTTTTACAGTTCTATGTTCTTTATTGCTCCAAAGGTTTTTACAACTACCTTCTATAAATTTACCTCTTTTAATTTCAACAGTATCATCTATAATCAATACTTTTGTATCAGTAGTTTTTTGAAGTTTATGCAATTTGCTAATAAGTTTTATAGATGTCAGTAATAGTAATTTTCTCCAATTGTACTTACTACTTTTTAGTAATCTGTAGTAAACATCTTTTTTATAACTATCATTGCTATATTTCATAAATGTAGATATTTTTTTATTGATAATAAACATATATAAAAAATGTAAAATTATCATATATGGAGATTTGCCAATATCTTTTTTTATGAAATTGCTTTGTTTTAGAATAGAACTAAAATTTATATCTCTTAAAATAGAAAGAATAGGATTTTTTAATACATTGTTCATAGCAGTTTGGATAAAATTGTCAATACCCATAAAAATACCTTTTATAATTGATTTGTGGTGATGAAATTATATCAAAAAGTGTCTATTTATGGGCTTTAGAAAGCTTTTATACATGAGAAATTGATGATTTTTTATGTGCGAAAGTTGAGTAACTTAAAACTAAAAGATTTGGAAAAAGAGAAAGAAAACATAACTAATGATAAGCTAAAAAATGCTGAAGTTGAGTTAAATATTAATTTTGAAAAAAGATTAGAAGAATTAGAAAATAGTTTAGTTCTTGAAAAATTAAAACTTACAGAGGATAGAATAAAAAATAGTGATATTGTAGGAGAAATTATGACAAATATTTTTCCAGTAAAACCAAAAAAATCTCTTATAGTTGTAGTTGCATTTTTGACAGGATTTATTATCTCAATATTTTTAGTTTTTTTATTTAATTTTATAAAACAAAGTAGAAGTAAAATAAATTAGTATATTTTTGTTTATAAATACTATTTCTTAAAGTTCAAAAATATTTAATACCTAATATTCCTATAATAATTAGCCCTATGAATAAACATTTAAATTTTAGGGTTAATTCTTTAAAATAACAAAGTATCAAACTCCAAATAAATTATTTAAAAATATATTTTAAGATGCTTCTAAAATTTTAATTCTTTATGTTTATTTTTGATACTATTCGCAAAAAATTTGCAACTACTTAAAAGGTCAAAGATGGAAGAAAAAGAGAAGAAGAGTTTTATTGAGAAAGTTTTTTTAAAAGTAAATAGTATAGATAAAGTTTTAGAAAGTAGAGTAGATACGATACTTTTAAGAGTTATAAATATGCTTAAATATATATTTATTGTAATAATGATTACATATTTAGCAGTTTGTTTATTGAGTTTGGGATATAAACTTATATCTTTTACTATAGAGCAAGGAGCATTGGATTTTGCATCTATTAAAACTATATTAACTGATGGGCTTTTTACATTGATTGTAATTGCAATTGTAAAAACACTTTTTATTAAAAGTGGATTTGATTACTCTTTGACATTTTTGGAAATAGCTTTTGTTGTAATTATTAGAAAGCTTATTTTACTTGATACAATACCTAGTGAGACTAGTTTACTTATAGCTTTGGGAATAACATCATCTATATTTTTTATTCTAATAATATATATTCATAATCTAAAAAGAAAATGGCAAAAAGAGCTTAATTGAGATTTGGTTTAGCTACAAAAGCAATTTAATTGCTTATTGTAGCTATTGTTTTTTCATATTTTCAAGCATCTTTACACATCTAGCACTATGAAAACCTTTGAAATATTCTGGATTAGAAAAGACATTATCTTTTAAATCCCATCCTAAATTATCATTTATCATAATTGATTTTGAGAACTCTTTTTTTGTTCTATTTTCACAAAGTACAGTCTCTCCATTTAAAAAAGCTTTTTCAACCTCAAACATTCTTGAAGTTGTAACCTTAAAATGGGCAAAAATTGCAATAGTTAAAAATATAAAAACTAGAGGAAAAATCCTTTTAAAACTATTTGGTGGAGAGAACTTTCTAGTTGTTGCAATAGTTGTAACAATCAAAAAAAACACTCCAATTAAAATATATGCAATCTCTAACTCAAAAAATAGCTTCATCTAAAATCCTTTAATTTTTATTTGTTTCTTCCCACTTAATAAATTCATCACTAAAGTATACTATTCTTACTTTTTTAAACTCTCTACTTGAGTATAGAGCCATTTTATTTTTGTACTCTATAACCTTTGAGATATCATCTATTGTTCTATTTGTCTCTTCTGTTGTTTTACCGTGAATCATTGTAAATAGATTATATTTCCAGTTTGGATATTGAGGTCGTAAATAACAGTGACTAACAGCACTAAAAGAGGCCGCTTTTTCTCCTATACTTTGAGCATCTTTTTCTTCTATCTCCCAAACAACCATAGCATTTGCACTAAAACCTGCTTTTCTATGGTTTAGTATTGAAGCAAATCTTCTCATAACTCCTGAGTTTAAAAACTCTTGAACTACACCAAAAAGCTCTTCATAGCTAATATTTAACTCATCAATAATAAATTTAAATGGCTCACTTGTAAACTCTATATCTTTCTGTAAAAGCTTAATAAATCTATAGTGATACTCTTGTAACTCAAGAGATGTAAAGCTTTTTTTCACAAGCTCTTCTTGTTTTTCCTCTTTAGACGTAGTATCAAGTTTTACAGCAATTTTAAATAGTTTTAAAGTAGGAAGAACTATAAAATCTTTTGCTTTTGTCTTTTTTGCTAAAATCTCAATGCTTTTTTCTAAACCTAAAATTGAGTTTGGAGCAACAGCAATTGTAAACCAAATATTAAAAGAGTGGTTTCTCTCATAGTTGTGTGAGATACCAGGATGAGCATTTAATATTTTAACTGCTTCTTCTATATTTTCATTTGCTATTTCAAAAGCAACTAAAGAGGATTTATATCCTAATTTTTTTGTATCAAAAATAGCAGATGTTTGTCTTATAACTCCCTCTCTTTTTGCTTCATTTAAAATATCTAAAACTCTCTCTTCAGTTGTATGAAGCTCATTTGCAATATCCAAAAAAGGCTTTTTTGTAAGAGGGAAGTTTTTTTGAATTCTTAGTAAAACCTCATTCTTAAGCTCTAATTGTACAGTTTGTGTCATCTATTTCTCTCCTGTTTGAAATTGGAAAAATTTTAACTTAATAATATTTTTTATAAATTGACTTAAATTAAGATAGAATGGTTTAAAATTTGCTAAAATAAACTATATAAATAAAGGATTCTTTGTGACTTACTTTCCAGCTTTTTTGAAATTTGATGATAAAACTATTTTGATTGTTGGTGGTGGAAATATCGCTTTAGAAAAACTGGAACATCTTTTGAATTTTTCTTCAAATATTACTTTAATTGCAAAAAGTTTTAATGATAAAATTAAACTACTAATAGATGAAAAAAACCTTAAAGTTTTTCAAAAAGAGTATGAAAAAGGTGATGCAAAAGGTTACGATGTAGTTATTGCAGCAGTTGATGATTTCTCTTTGCAAGAGGAGATATATTTTGAAACAAGAGAGTATAAAACTCTTTGTAACTGTGTCGATTTACAACAATATTGTGATTTTATTTTCCCTTCATATATAAAAAGAGGGGATTTAACTATTGCAATTTCTACAAGTGGTAGCTCCCCTGCATTTGCAAAGAACTTTAAAATCTTTTTATCAAATTTAATTCCAGTAGGAGTTGAAGATTTCTTAAAAGAGTTAAGAGAGCTTAGAGATACGATGCCAAAAGGAAAACAAAGAATGCAATTTTTTGATAAGAAAGTGAAAGATTATATAAATTTATGGGAGAAAAAAGGTGAATAAAAATATATTAATGTTGGTATTGGTTGCCATCTTTTTTGTAGTTGGTTTTTTTGGATTTAAAAGTTCCTTACCAGAAGATAAAAATAAAAGAGTTTATTCTATTTTAGAAGAGTTTCTCCCTTATACTATAGAGAAAAGAACAGGTGGTTTAGCAATAGTTTATAAAGATGGAAGAGAGAAAGAGAAGCCAAAAAACTCTGAGATTTTTCATATAACTGATAGGCTTGATAAAGAGTGGGGGAAAGAGAGTTTAAGAGTAGATGGAAATACTTTAATAATTTTAGATAAAGATAAACAAGAGCTAAAAAGAGTAGAGTTAGATACTAAAGAACTCTCTTGGGTTAAAGAGTTTTTCGGGATTTAAAATTAAAAGTCTTAAAGAGTAGGGTTCCTACTCTTCAAACCATTTTAAATCTTCTCTTAATTTTACAACTTCACCAACAACAATTATTGCGGGAGTTGGAATATCTTTTGCTTTTTCAACTATATCTTCTAAAGTCCCAACAACAACTTTTTGCTCTTTTGTAGTTCCTCTTGATATAACAGCACATGGTGTAGAGCTAGGTTTACCAATTTTTATTAATTTTTTTGAGATTAATTTAATATTATGAATTCCCATTAAAAAAACAATAGTTTCATCTGCTATAAAGCTCTCCCAATTTATTTGGCTATCTTTTTTATTTGGAGCTTCATGACCAGTTACTACTCTAAAAGAGCAAGTATATCCTCTATTTGTTACAGGAATTCCAGCATATGCTGGAACACTAATACTTGAAGTAATTCCTGGGATTATCTCAAATTTTATACCTCTATCTTTTAAGTAAAGAGCCTCTTCTCCTCCTCTTCCAAATACAAAAGGATCACCACCTTTTAATCGTACAACATTTTCATGTTTTAAAGCAGCTTGATAGATAATCTCATTTATCTCATCTTGAGGAATTAAATGTTTTCCAAACTCTTTACCTACAAATTTAAAGACACAACTCTCTTTTGCCATTTTAAGAATTTCTGGGTTTGCTAATTTATCATAAATTATAATATCAGCCTCTTTTATAACTCTTACTGATTTTAAAGTCATAAGCTCTAAATCACCAGGTCCTGCTCCTGTTAAATATACTTTACTCATAATTTATCTCTCCTCAAAAATAAATAAGCCAGATGGTTTTTTTATATCATTTATAGTTTTAATATTTTCCCACGATTTTGTATCTAAGACTTCAACTTTATTTGAATCATTTACACTTACATATAGCTCATCTTTTTCATTTGACCATCTTACATGTAAAACTTTTCCATCAAATTTATACTCTTTTAGTTTTTTGTAAGTTTTAGTATCAAATATTTGTAAATATGGAAAATCTTCTCCAGAAAAAGTAACTGCTATAAAATCTTTATTTGGACTAAGGCTTGTAAAAACAGGCATTCCTTTTGTCTCAATAGTCTTTAAGAATTTAAAACTTTTATCATATACAAAAACTTTATTATCTCCAACAGCTGGAATAAAAGTCTCATTTTTACTTAAGCTCCAAAAACCAAAGTGAGGAACTTTTAAAACCTGTTTTTTATTATCCCCCAAAAAAACATCAATTTTTTTGTACTCCATTTTATTTAAATCAACAACTCCAAAGTGTGGAGAGTTGAAAAAGCCCATAATATAAGTTTCATCTTGAATCATTGCATCAAAAGGAACTTCTCCTACATCTTTAAACTCTTTTTCTAATACAAAGTTAGGCTCTTTTAAGCCACTATTTAAATCTTTATAAACACTAATTATATCACTATCCATTTGAGAAAAAATCATCTGGTTTTTGTATAGTTTAATTCCTACATTTCTTGAGTTTGTAATAATCTTTTTAATAGGTTTTAAATCTTTTGTTAAAACATCAACACTTTTATCATCATAGTTTGCAACAGCTACAAAATGTTCAGCTATCTCAAATCCTATTGCACTTTTACTTGTTTTATATTCAGCCAAGATTTTTTCACTTCTTGGATCGAATTTAATTACATATCCATCTCTTGAAATTGCATAGCCTTCATCTTTATAAAATTTTACAACGCCATGGTTCATATTTCTAAAGTTAAGAATTCTACTTTTAAACTTATCATTTTCAATCACAGCTAAACTAGAACTTTCTCTCTCAACTACAAAAAGCTTTTCACTAGCAAATAGACTACTTGCAAGTGTAATACTTAAAACTATTTTTTTAAACATTTTTACCCCTTTATCTCTTCTAAAGTCAAATAACAAGAGGGATCCTCTTCCCATAAATCACCACTTATTGCATAAGCTCTACTTCTTGAGCCACCATTACAAATATCAAGATATTTGCAATCTTCGCACTTTCCTTTTAACTTTCTTGGAAACTCTCTAAGTTTTACTAGAAGTTCATTACTCTTATCTAACCAAACTTTATCAAAATCTTTTTCTAAATAGTTTCCAATAATTTTAGGAAAGAATGGATCAGGTTTTACAAAACCATTCCAATCCATATTTCCTAATCTTTTTCCAGCACTATTCCCACCCCATGATTTAAGTCTTTGTTTAAGTGGTTCTACAAAATCTGGATATTTTTCTTCAAACTCTTTTAGAAGCATTATTGCATCCATCTCCATATTTCCAGTTACTATATCTATATCTTTTTTGTTTTCGTAGTAGTAAAATGCTTTTTTTATCATAAAATCTACATACTCTTTTCTTTTTTCTTTGCTAATATCAATCTTAAGGTTCTCTTCTCCTCGTCCTGAATATACAAGATGAGAAATATAAATTTTATTTACATTTAACTCTTCTGATAGTTTGAAAATATCATAAAAACTACTTTCAGTCTCTTTTGTAATTGTAAATCTAATACCAGCATTTCCACCCATATTCTGAATGATTTTTATTGCATTTATACTTCTATCATAAGAGCCTTTTTGTCCTCTAAAATAGTCGTGAACTTCTCCTATTCCATCTATTGAAATTCCAATATAATTAAATGTATCAATAATTTTTTGTGCATTCTTTTCTGTAATATATGTACCATTTGTAGATAGATAAGTCATGATTTTGTTATCTTTCATAGCTTGTGCTATTTCAAATATATCTTTTCTTAAAAGAGGCTCACCTCCACTAAATATTACAAAATTCACACCTGCAGTTTTAAGTTTTGGAATAGTATCTAAGATATCTTTCAATGCTAAAGTCTCTTTTTCATTTGCACTAGCTTTACTATAGCAGTGATGACAAAGAAGATTACATCTATTTGTCATATTCCAAATAATAATACTTCCATCTAAACTTCTACTTTTTTGATTCTCTAAAGTTGATTTTATTAAGTTTGATAATCTAAACACTATTTATCCTTAAAACTTAAAATAAAATCTGTTAACTCTTGAAGTTCTTTTGCATTTAGTTGAGGAAACGGAGGCATTATACTTCTTTTGTAACCCAAAGCTTCATAATTACTTTTTGGATTTACTATGTGAGCAATTATTTGCCCACTATCTCTTTTGTTAGCAATTTCACTAAATGATGGACCAAATGCTAATGAAGTTTCATGATGACAACCCCAACAATATTTCTTAAAAAGCTTCTCTCCATCTTTTTGTGAAGCTTGTAGATTTATACCAATTAATATAATTAATACAAATAGATATCTCACAATAAACCCCCTTTTAAAGCAAAACTATTTAATAATAATATTTGCTTGTTGTTTTATACTTTTTATTCTTTCATCAATTATAGTTTGGAACTTATCCATTCTAATTTGATTTTCAATATTACTATAAACTTGTTCCAATTTAATTGTTAAAGGCTCTTGAATTTCATCTAAAAAAATGATATGGTAACCAAACATTGATTTTACTGGTTCTTTTGTAAATTCTTGAGGGCTTAAATTATTTGATGCCTCCCAAAATTCATTTATCATATCGCCTTCTTTAAACCAACCAATATCTCCACCACTATCTCTTGAACCATCAATAGAGTTTTTACTAGCAAGTTCTACAAATGTAAGCTCTTTATTTTTAGATTTTTCAAGCTCTTTTATAATGTTTGAAGCTGTTTTTATATCTTCTACCAAAATATGTCTAGCTTTTAATTTTTTATCTTGTTTAAACTCATATAGATGTGAATTATAGTAGTTTTCAACTTCATTTTTTGGAACTTTTATTTTAGAAAACTCACTTTTCATAAGAAATTCTACCATTAGTGAATTTTTTAGCTCTTCTAAAGTATTTTTAAACTCTTTTGAACTATCAATCTTCTCTTTTTGTGCCTCTTGAATTAGAAGAGTCTTTTCTACTGTTTGATGAAGAGCTAAATTTTGCGCTTTACTATCTAATTGCATATAGTCTTTATCTTGATTTGTTGCTTTTAAAAAGTTGTTAACATCTTCCATACTAATCTCTTGTTTGTTTACTGTTGCTAAAATTTGAGCATTTAAGCTAAGAGCTAAAACAAATATCGTTATTAAAAATTTCATATTTTTCCTTATTTTATAGTTTTTTCAAAATCTTCAAAACTTTTCTTCTCATAAGAGTTAAATTTTGATGTATCACAAGGAAGTTTGCTATTGCACTTTTCTTTAAAAATATCCATACCAAAAAGTCTTGGATAAAACTCTCTATTTTTGTTTATAAAATTATATTTTCCAACAGGTACATTTGCAGGATAAGATGCTAATTCTTTAAAGCTATCTGTGTCAATAACAATAATCTCACCATCATTTTCATAGATACTTAAATATGCATATTTTCCATCACCACTATACTCTGTATGAATATATTTTTTACCAACTCTTGGAGTTATTATCTTTTGACTATAATCTTTTTTATCTACTAAAAAGAGTTTGTCAGTTCCATTATCAGCCCATAAATATGGTGTATAAGGATGGGTTTTTACAAAAAAACCATCTCCTCCAATTTCAACTTTTTTTACAAATTCCCAATCATACATCTTCCAAACTGTAATATATGGTTTTTTAATATGTGGAGTTGCAAAGTAGAAATTTCCATCTTTATACCAATATGTTGCAGAGAAAAGGTGTGGCATCCCTTTCATCTCATGTTCAAAAACAACATTTAAAGTATCAATTTCATAGACTCTTAAAACATCTCCACCTCTTGCTGTTGCAATTATAAACTTATCAAAAGGGTCTATAAAAAAATCTTCTATAGGCTCTTTTATATCTGTATATGTTATTTTAAATGTTTTTGTATCAACTTTTCCTATTTTTGCTTTATCTCTAAAAGTAAATATTGCCTCGTCTTTTGTATAAAACTCATATAAAGCTGAAACTTTCCCATCTAAATTTATTATCTCTTTTGCCTCCATTGTTTTTGGATTCATAACCACCATTTGTTCAGGTAAAAGACAAGTTGCAAAGAGATTTTGCTCATCACGACTCAAAGAGATATTTCGTAAATTTATACAGGCTCTTGTTTTGTTCATTCTTTGCCCAGATTCAAGTGAGTAGTTTTGAACCCAACCATCTCTTGTTGGAACATAAATATTTTTTGCATCCATTGTAAATTTTATTCCACCGTGGATATTATTTAGTGGAAATTTACTTAATATTCTTGTATCTTCCATAATCCAAGTTTGATTACCTTCTCTTTCTACAACAGGTAAAATCTGCTCTTTATCTTTTATTTTAAGAGGATTTACTGGATCCTTAAAAGATGTTATTGATTTGTTTATATCATTTAAATCCCAAGAAAAATTATCTTCCACAGGAGATTGTATATATCTTGCTATTTGATGCAGTTCATAAAGAGATAAAAAATCATATTTTGGCATAAGAGTTTGAGGAAATCCATCTTTTATCTTTTGTGCCAAATCTTTTTCTATATATTTTTTAGTATTAGCTGGAAGTAGTGGAGGTCCATCTATTCCAACTCTTTTTTCGTGGTGACAAGATGCACAATATTTATTATACAGCTCTTTCCCTATCTCTTTTTTAGGCAATGCCTCAACCATATGCCCTGCGGCTCCATCTATCGCAGCATTAGCATTACTTAAAAAAAAGATTGCACAGATTATTGATATTTTGTTTATTAGTTTCATAAAAAAGCCCCTGAATTATTGAATAAAGAAAATAGAAATATCAAGCCCTAAGGCTTGATATAGTTTTTTAATAAACGTCTTTCATTGTATTTGTAACGTTAAATTTACCAGTTGGAGTTTTAAGTCTAGGATCTTCTATTACAGATTTAAGTTCTAATGTTTTTGCATCATAAACTAAAATTGCAGTAGCAACCTCTTTATTTCCCCAAATACTTGTCCAAACTTCTGTACCATCAGCATTAAATTCAAAATGAACAGGTCCTCTTGATTCAATTGTTTTATCTCCTACTTTTACAGTTGGTAGATATTTTTCAGGTATCTCGATAGTTTTTACAACTTCTAGTTTGTTTTTATCAATTGCATAGAATGATGTTTGTAATTTTCTATCTGGATTAACTGGTCTATCAGCTAAGATATATGGTGAATTTGGATGTCCTTTTACAAAAAGATTTCCTCCACCCTCTCCAGGTAGTTGAATTTTTTTAACAACTTTCCAAGCATTTTTTGGATGTTTTTTAGGATCCGTTCCAATGAAGATTATATCATTTGAACCAATGTGTCCAGATGCCCAAAGTGGTCCATATGTTGGGTGATCAACATTTGCTCCTCTTCCTGGATGTGGTTTGTTACCTTGAGATGGAATATTAGCAACTAATTTTCCTTCTTTTGTATCAATAACAGAAATCATATCTCTAGCATTTGCAGCAGTCATAAAATATCTTTTTGATAAATCCCAACCACCATCGTGTAAGAATCTTTCAGCTTCAACCATTGTAACTTTTGGATTTTTAACATTTGAGTAGTCATATAACCAAACTTGACCAGTCTCTTTAATATTAATAATCCACTCAGGTTTATCGTGTGATGCAATAATAGCAGCAACTCTAGCTTCTCTTGTATACTCATTTGTATCATAAGTATAGCTTCCTGTTGAAACTATTTTTAATGGATCAAGAGTATCAGCTTCTAGTGTTACAATTGAAGGTGGCCAGTAACAACCAACAACCGCATATTTATCAAGATAATCTTTATGTTTTGATGTATCAATTGCTCTAGCATCGTTACAAACTTGAATTTCAGCAACGTTTTTAGGCTCTTTCATCCACATATCAATCATAGATGCTTTTCCATCTCTACCAATAACATACATATATCTTCCACTAGCACCTGTTCTTGTGATATGTGTAGCAAATCCAGATGGAACAACAGATTTAATCTCTTTTGTTTTACCATCAATAATAGCAATTTGTCCAACATCTCTCAAGATTACTGAGAAATAATCTTTCCAGTTTTCAGCACCAGCTTCTGGTTTTTTTGGTCTATCCTTTACAGGAATTAAAACTTTATGAGATTTTTTCATATCAGCAATAGATTTTTCAGGTGGAGTTTGAGCCTCTACTTGAATATATTTTGCCATAAGTTCTGTTTGAGCCTCTGTTAATTCACCAGATTTTCCCCAGTCAGGCATTCCACCTGGAGTTCCTTCATGAATTATTGTTTTTAGAAACTCTGTACCTCTAGTTTTCATCTCTTTTGCTTCAAGAGTTGGTCCTAGTGCACCTTTTCTAAGCATTCCATGACAACCAGCACATCTATCAAAATATACTTGGTTTGCATCTTTCATTTGAGCTTCAGAAAGAGTAATCTCTTCAGCCATAGAAACACTTGACATACCTAAGCTAGCAATTGCTACCATACTTAAAACTTTTGTTAATTTCATCTTTTTCTCCCTTTTAATAAAATAGATATACAACCAAACAAATGTTTAGCAAGTTTTATAGTGCTTTACCACTATAAAACTTTGCTTACTTATTTCTCACTCTCTAACCTTTTCTTCTCTTGTTTATATATAAAAAACATTGGAAGAACTATAGCACCGTGTAAAAATAGTGTCAAAGTCATAGGACCTTGATTTAACCATCCAAAGAAACTAGGCACAATGTCCGTAAATTCTGAAAACATAATCAACCTCCTTTTTATGATTCTTGATTAATTTTTGCATTTTTTATTGTTAGTAAATCTATTACTAAACATAAGAAACCAACAAAAGTAACAAGACCCATAGCTAATCTCCAACCCATAGCTTGTTTAAACCAAATACTGCTTTGACCGATAAAGTATGCTTCCCAAGTAGCACCAAATTGTGCTCTTTCAATCATAACTTGACCATACCCAGCAATAGTTAGAGCTACAGTCATTCCTACAACACCAACTGTAATAAATGTAAAACCGTATTTTGTAAGTTTTGTCATTTTTAACTCTTTTTTATTACCTTGAACTCCCATATAGAACATTGCAATCATTGCCATTGCAAATGCACCAAAGAATGCTAGGTGACCGTGAGCTGATGTAAATTGTGTACCATGTGTATAGATATTCATTTGTGGTAGAGTGTGGAAGAATCCCCAAATACCTGCACCAATGAAGTTACCAAATGCACTAGCAACAAACCATAAAAACGCTGGAGTATTGTTCATTTGAGCTTTTCCACCAGCACCTTTTTGTAATCCTTGCTCTTTTCCCCAGTCATACATAACATGTACAAACATTGCAACTAATGGAACTGGTTCTAAAGCTGAGAATAGTGCTCCAATTTCCCACCAGTATTCAGGTGTTCCAATCCAGAAATAGTGGTGTCCAATACCTAATATACCTGAACCAAATAGCATTGCTACTTCAATCCATAGCCACATTTCAACAATTTGTCTATTTGCACCAATTACTTTAATTAATGCCCAACCAATTACAGCTGCAACAAAAACTTCCCAAGTAGCTTCAACCCATAGGTGAATTACCCACCACCACCAGTATTGATCTATAGAGATATTATTTGTGTAGAACATTCCAGCTAGGTATAATCCAGCAAGAGCAAGTAAATCTGCCATTAAAACTGTAATAATTCCTGTTCTTTCACCTTTCATAGCTGTTAAATAAACATTAGCTAAGAAGATTAAAACAACAACAACAATTCCAATATCAGCCCATCTAGGAGCTTCAATATACTCTCTACCTTCATGAATTAGCCAAATAGACATCTCATTTGCAGGTCCAACTTGAACTAATATATATACTAAAACAACAATAGTAACTGCTAAAGTTAATACATAAAATCCTAGTTTTCCTAAACCAATACCAACTGTTTCAACTTTTGTTTCATCAGGAAGTAAGTAGTAAACTGAACCAATCATTGCATATAAAAGCCAAACAACAAGTGCATTAATATGTACCATTCTAGCAACATTAAAATCTAAAATTTCAAATAAGAAACCACTAAATACAAACTGAGTACCAGCTATAAGTCCAAATAGTATTTGAGCACCAAATAAAATTGCTGCAACTGTAAAATACATTTTTCCTAATTGCTTAGATTGAGATTGCATATTATCTACCATGGATTCCTCCTTCTATTTTCCCAAAGTTTCTAGGGAAACCGTTTGTATCAATTGATGACATATGTTTTAAAAATGCTACTAAACCTTTAGCTTCTTCAGCTGTAACACCAAGATTAGGCATCATTCTTTCGTTTGATGGATTATCAGATGGGTGTTGTAAAAATTCAGCAATAGCTTCCTCTTTTGTCTCTTTACCCATTCTAAGCATATATGATTCCCAATTAGGATCTAACCAAGCTTTTGTTAAATCAGGAGCATAGTATGCACCATTTCCAAGTAAAGTATGGCAATTCATACAGTTTTTAGTTTGAGAAGCTAATTTACCTAAGTTTAATAAAGCCATTGCTTCTTCTTCACTGTAATCATCTCGTCCAAAAAATTTCTCTTTTTCACCAATTACAGGTGTTTCATGACCTCTTTTGTCATTCATTTCATAAGTAATTTTATGGTTTATAACAGTTGGAGATGGAACTCTTTTTGTTATACCTTGATCTAGCTCCGCTTTTGTTCCCATTTGGATTTGACCCATAGTGTCAAAAGTAAGCCAAATAAGAAGCATAGCAGCTACACCTGTTACCCAAGCAGCTGATCTTTGCCAAAAACGACCATCTGCCCATACAGAGACTTTTTTAGACATTGCTACTTTCCCCCTTTATTTATTTAATTTTCATACTCTTCTTCGGCTTTGTTATTCAAGTAGTAATAAAGATGAGGTAAAGTAAGATAAGCTATCATAGTGATAAACAAAATCTTACCAACAAAATCTCCTACATGAAGCCTTGTAGCCATAAAATACATGCAGTAAGCTTGAAATCCCCAAAAAAGATAAGCCAACGGCATATAAATCTTTTTTAAATAACCCATTTTTACCAAAGTATAAATACCTACAAATAAAGCACCAAAGACAAGTATTAAAGACGATGATAAAAATATAGGTAAAAAATCATCCAAGGCAATTTCAGGTCTATTCCTTATAACTTCGCCCAACATTTCTGACTCCTATTTCTTAAAATATTTTTATCTGAAAGCATTATATATGAGAAAAAATATTGCAATGTTGATTATAATCAATAATATTTATACTAAAATTATAATAGTACTATTAAAAAATGGAGATAAAATGAAAAGAGATATATTAATGGATATAGTTAAAAAATCTATTGAAAAAGAGTTTAATAGTGATATAAATATTGATAAATCGGAGCTTATAAAAAATAATAACTTTTTAAATGAGAAGAGAGCAACTTTTATAACTCTTACATTAAATAATGAGCTAAGAGGTTGTATAGGAAGTTTAGAAGCAGATAAAACTCTATTTGATGATTTGGTAAATAACTCATATATGGCAGCCTTTCAAGATCCTAGATTTTTAGAGTTGAGTTTAGAGGAGTTTAAGAAAGTAGAGATTGAGATATCTATTTTAACACCACCTACAATAGTAGAGTACAAAGATTTTGAAGATTTAAGGTCAAAAATAAAACCAAACATAGATGGAGTTATTATTGAACAAGAGGGTAAAAGAAGTACTTTCTTACCTCAAGTTTGGAAGATGCTTCCAACCTTCGATGAGTTTTTTGCACATTTATGCTATAAAGGAGGATTTGAAGTTGATGATAGTTTTAATCCAAAAGTATATAAATATGAGGTAGAAAAGATAAAATGAGTATAAGAAAAACAGTTGTAAGTGGTAGTTTTTATCCAGATAATAAAAAAGAGTTATTGGAGTATTTTGAAAAGTTTAATAAAATAGAAGATGATAGAAATAGCTTTAAAAAAATATATTCAATTATTGTTCCACATGCTGGATATATTTATAGTGGATTTACAGCAAATAAAGCTTATAAAATGGCTAGTTTAAACAAATATAAAAGGGTTATAGTTGTAGGACCTTCACATAAACTTTGGTTTAGTGGAGCTAGTGTTTGTTTATATAGTGAGTATGAAACTCCTTTTGGAAATCTAAAAATTGATTTAGAGTATTCAAATAAGTTGATAAAAGAGTTTGATTTCTTAGGTTTTGAAGATGAGTGTAGTTTTGAACACTCAACAGAAGTTCAAGCCCCTTTTGTGAAATATTATTTTGGAAATATTGACTTCGTAGAGATTGTTTATGGTGATATAGATTATTTAAATTTAGAGAAAGTTTTTGAATATATTTTAAAAAATAGTGAAAACCTTTTAATAATTAGTTCTGATTTAAGCCATTTTTATTCACAAAAAGATGCTATGAAACTAGATTTAAACTGTTTAACTGCTATTTCAAATAAAGATTTAGCTTCACTTGAGGCTTGTGAAGCTTGTGGTAAAACTGGTATAAAAAGTATAATTGATTACTCAATAAAAAATAGTCTTAAAACAAAGCTTCTACACTACTGTACAAGTGCTGATATTTCAAATGATTTTTCAAGAGTTGTTGGATATACAAGTGCTTTAATTGGAGAATAAGATGTTCTTTATAAAAAAATTAATTGCTGCTTTTTTAATGCCAGTTCCTTTGGGTCTTTTTTTACTTCTTTTTGCCTTAATATTTTTATTAAAGAGCTCATATAAAAAAGCAAAGCTTTTTCTGATTTTAGGCTTTTTATGGTTTGCTCTTTTATCAAATCAAACTATCTCAAATATGATTATATCTCCTTTGGAAAATTCACATAAAGCTTTAATAGAAACTCCAAAAGAGATAGAGTATATTTTGGTTTTAGGAAATGGACATAAGACAAATGAAGATTTTGCAATTACTTCTATGCTTAACACAACAGCTATAAATAGATTAGTTGAGGGAATAAGACACTATAAAAATATAAAAAATTCTGGAAACAATTCAAAACTAATAGTAAGTGGTTATGCCTTTGATGATCCAAATACTCATGCCAAAATGCAAAAAAAAATGGCGATAATTTTGGGAGTTTTAGAGGAAGATATTATAACTCTTGATACTCCAAAGGATACAAAAGAGGAAGCATTTGAGGCAAAGAAAATAGTAGAAAATCAAAAGTTAATTTTAGTAACAAGTGCTTCACATATGAAAAGAGCTGCTATGATATTTGAAAAAGAGGGTCTAAATATTGTTGCAAGCCCTACAAATCATAAATATTTTACAAGCTCCTATCCAGCTTCATACTTTAGTGCTACAAATATACAAAAAGTGGAACTAGCTTGGCATGAGTATTTAGGAATATTATATTCATATCTAAGAGATGGAATGACCCCAAAAAAGTAGACAGAAATTTATTCAGTTAATTAAAATAACAATTTAGAGAAAATTGTAAACAATTGAAGGAATTAAAAATGGCAAGAAGAGAATATAGTGAAGAGTTTAGAAGAGATGCTGTAAAACAAGTTATAGAAAATGGATATGGGGTTGTTGAAACAGCTGAGAGGTTAGGTGTCCATTATGATTCTTTGAGAAACTGGATAAAAAAATACAAATCACCAGAAGCTGAAGTAGAAATAAAAAAAACTCAAGATACAACAGCTGAAATAAAAAGATTGCAAAAAGAATTAAAGAGAGTTACAGAAGAGAGGGATATTTTAAAAAAGGCCGCAGCGTACTTTGCAAACAACCCAAATTAAAGTACGCATTTATAAAGGAGTATCAAATACAGTACACAATCAGAAGAATGTGTACTGTATTGAAAGTTCATCCTAGTGGGTATTATAAATGGTTAAAACAACCTATTTCAAATTTAGAGATTGAAAATCAACAAATTTTACAAGAGATAAAAAAAGCATATAGAGAGTCAAATGGGATATATGGATATAGAAATATTCATAAAGATTTAAAGGCTTCAAATATACATGTAAATAAGAAAAGAGTTGCAAGATTAATGAAAGAAGCAAAACTTTGTGGAATAGGAAATTATAAAAGAAAACCAAAGCATAAGGCTGGTTCAATTCATAAAGCACATCCAAATCATTTAAAACAATGTTTTTTAACATATAAACCAAATGAATCTTGGGTTAGTGATATCACATATATCAGAACTTATGAAGGATGGTTATATTTAGCTACAGTTATAGATCTTTATTCAAGAAAAATAATTGGTTGGGCAACAGGACATAGACAATCAACATCTTTAATTATTAAAGCTTTGAAAAAAACAACTCACAGAATTAAAAATCATAAAGTAATTCTTCATTCAGGTCAAGGTAGCCAATATAGTTCTTATGAATACCAAACATTTTTAAAGCATCATAATATTATCCCAAGTATGAGCCGTAGAGGTAATTGTTATGATAATGCAGTAGCAGAGAGTTTTTTTAAGACATTAAAAAAAGAATTAGTTAGAAAAACTATATTTCATACAAGAGCAGAAGCTAGAGATAAAATATTTGAATATATAGAAATGTTTTATAACGCAAAAAGACGACATAGTTTTTTAGATTTTATAAGTCCAAATGAATTTGAGAAAAGATACAATGATAGTGTTACTCAACCCAAGGTGTTAACTGATTAAAAAAGTGTCTACTAACTTGGGGTCATTCCAAGATGAGATTTAGATATATTTATTTTATTTGACTATAAATATTTATTTTATAGCTTCCTAGTTCTCTTTTTATAGTATCATTTAAAGAGTTGCTAAAGATAGCTGGGAGATTTTCACTTAAAATAACTCCACTTAAAAGCTCTTTTTTTAGAAGGGAATAAAATATTAAGATACCAGCTCCAATTCCTGTTGGATAAGATACATAAGTGCTTCCACTATATGGTGTTTTTATAAGGTCTGTATATTTACTAAATGATAAACCAATAGACTCAATACTTTTTATCTTTTTTTTGTTTTTTGGATAAGAAATCTCTATATAAATATCTGCAATGGCACTAAATTCTGCATATTTTATAGTCTTCTTTTTTATATAATCCTCTATTATTTCTGGGCTTTTCATTTTTGGAATTATATTTTTTATAATACTATTTATAGATA
This sequence comes from Aliarcobacter trophiarum LMG 25534, assembly GCF_003355515.1. Classification (NCBI taxonomy): domain Bacteria; kingdom Pseudomonadati; phylum Campylobacterota; class Epsilonproteobacteria; order Campylobacterales; family Arcobacteraceae; genus Aliarcobacter; species Aliarcobacter trophiarum. Next base: position 620,459 of record NZ_CP031367.1, read on the forward strand.
TTTTTTCACTCTCATTTTCTATGCAATATCTATTTGAGAAAAGATTTAACTGATATAGGTTTTTCATAAGTTCAAGCTCATTTCCTCCAATATTTAGTCTAATGTTTTCAACATTTGGAAAGCTCTGTTTTAGTGAGATTAGCTCCTCTTGAAAAACTGGATAAACATCTATAATGTTTCTAAAATATGGAAATTTATATAGCTTTGATTTTGAAAAAGGTTCTATAGTCTTTAGTTGATTGTTTTTGAAAAATATTGGAGAAAATGCTAGTTCATCAATAGCTACTTTTGGGGACCAAGAGAATATTAATTTTTTTGATTGTATCTCTTCTAATAAATTTAACTCAATCTTTGTAATTTTAACTTCATATGGAAGGTTTTTTAAAGAGTTTATTCTTTCACCTATTAAAAAATTTGTAATTCCAGGTGAGACTCCTAGATTTATCAAAGCAAAAAGGTCTCTTTTTTTGAACTCATTTTCTAAGCTTTGTTGTTCAAATTTTAAACTAGTTAGAATATCATTTTTATAGATATCACTTGCCAAATCAGCATAGTTTGAATTAAACTCTAAAGCTAATTTCATAATATCTAAGTTATAACTAGGAGTTGAAGAGTTTATAAAAATATCAAAATCTTGTAGCTCTTTTGTATATTTTTTTGGGTTTTTAAAAATATTCTCAAAATTATCTACTTCCAAGAAGTTTGAAGATTCAAGAAGTTCGCTATTTTTATAAAAATGCATTTTAGCCTTTTTTATATCTCTAACTACAAATAAAAATTCAATACAATCTTTTAAATTCTTATTAGATTGTTCACATAAAAGTGTGGAAATAACGCTACAAACTGCACCAACACCAAAAAATACTACTCTCATAAAAATCCCTAATTTTTTATTTTTACAATAATGATATCTTAATATTTTAGTCTATTGAGACTTGAACTATTATTTAAATAGATATAAATAAATAAAAATTAATATTTATTTAGCTATTATTGCAACCTAGTTGCAAATAAAAGGGTAGTATGAATTTAATACAAATAGAGAACCTATCACACTCTTATTCAAATACAAAAGCTTTGGAAGAGGTAAGTATAAATATAAAGGAAGATGATTTTTTAGCAATCATTGGTCCAAATGGTGGTGGAAAATCTACACTTCTAAAACTGATTTTAGGTTTACTTCCTATTCAAAATGGGAAAATATTAAAAAATATCAAAAATAGTGAAGTTGGTTATGTTCCACAAAATACAAATTTAAATATTGATTTCCCAATTACTGCTTTGGAAGTTGTTTTAATGGGACATATAAAAAGGAAAAGAAAAATTTTTGGATATGCAAAAGAGGATATTTTTTGTGCAATGAACTCTTTAAAACAAGTTGGTATGGAAAAATTTGCAGATAAAAAAATAGGTGATTTAAGTGGTGGACAAAGACAAAGAGTCTTTATCGCTCGTGCTTTATGCTCAAACCCAAAAATTTTAATGTTAGATGAACCAACTGCTAGTATTGATGTAAAAGGGCAACAAGAGATTTATGAGCTATTAAAAGAGCTTAATAAATCTATTGCAATAGTAGTTGTAAGCCACGATTTAACAATACTTTTAAACTATGCAAAAGATGTAGCTCATGTAAATAGAACTTTAGTTTATCATAGTTTAAAAGAGGTTCAAAGAAGTGTAACTTTAAGTGATGACCATTTGTGTGAAGTAGAGCTTTTAACTGCTCTTGGAAAGACACAAATTTGTTGTAATCATGAGCATTAAGAAAAGAGGGATAAAAAATGGAAATTTTACAATATGATTTCATACAAAATGCCCTAATAGCTGGAGTATTAATCTCTATAGCATCTGGAATTATAGGAACTTTAGTTGTAGTAAATAAAGTTACTTTTCTTACAGGTGGAATAGCTCATAGTGCTTATGGAGGGATTGGAATAGCAATATTCTTAGGAATTCCAGTTCTATTTGGTGCAACTGTTTTTGCTTGTATTACTGCAATTATAATAGCAATTATAACTTTGAAAAATAGAAGCAGAATAGATGCAATAATAGGTATGATGTGGGCTAGTGGAATGGCTATTGGAATTATTTTTGTAGATTTAACTCCTGGTTATAATGTAGATTTAATGAGCTACTTATTTGGGAGTATTATTGCTATTTCAAGTGAAGATTTATTCTATATGGTACTTTTAGATATTTTTATTATAGGAGTTGTAATCTTTTTTTATAAAGAGATTCTGGCAGTTTCATATGATAGTGAATTTGCAGGTCTTAGAGGAATAAATGTTAAGTTCTTTTATACCTTAATTTTAGTTTTATCAGCTTTGTGTGTGGTCGCTGCTATAAAAGCCGTTGGGCTTATTTTAGTGATTGCACTTCTTACAATTCCTACATATATAGCTGAAACCTTTGCAACAAAACTATCTAGTATGATGATAATTAGCTCAATTTTAGCTACAATATTCACAATATCAGGTCTTGTAGTTTCATATTTATATGATATAAGCTCAGGAGCTAGTATAATAATAGTCGCAGTTGTTGCTTTGGGAGTTGTAAAGCTAATAAAATAAAAAATAGAAAATGAAACGGAAAGACCAATGAAAAAAATAGATGTAAAAATAAAACAAGGGCTTGTAAATACTCTTAGAATAAATAGAGTTAGTGAGCCAGGAATTTACTTAATAAGTGGAGATGAAACAGAAGTTTTACTTCCAAATGCTTATGTAAAAAAAGAGATGGCAATAGATAGTTTACTTGATGTTTTTATCTATACTGATAGTGAAGATAGACTTGTAGCAACAACTTTAAAACCATATTTATACCTAAATGAGTTTGCAAATTTAAAGATAGTTGATAGTGCAAAGTTTGGATATTTTGTAGATATTGGTTTGCCAAAAGATTTGTTAGTTCCAAAAAATAGGCAAAAAGGAAGCTTTATAGTTGGTTCATATAAAGTTTTACAAATGCAGTTTGATGAAAGAACAAGTAGATTAATTGCAAGTGAAAAATATATTTTAGAAAACGAGCCAAATGGTTTAAAGCAAGGAGATGAGGTTGAAATAATTTTATACTCAAAAACTCCACTTGGATTTAAAGTTATTGTAAACAACTCTTTTGAAGGGATGATTTTTCACTCTGAAATTTTTGAAAATTTAAGAATAGGGGACAAAAAAAGAGCCTATATAAAAAATTTAAGAGAAGATAAAAAGCTAGATATTAGTTTGCAGAGAATTGGACAAAAAGTAGACGATAATAAGGTTTTAGAGATATTAAAAGCAAATGGTGGAGTTATAAATTTTACATATAAAAGCGATGCAAATGATATAAAAGATGTTTTTGCTATGAGTAAAAAAGCTTTTAAAGCAACTTTGACAAAACTAATAGAAGAAAAAAAGATAAGATTGGAGAATGATAAAATTTGCTTAATTTAAATTAAGACAAATTTTATCCTAATTGAATATAATTTCAGATATTTATTTTAAATAAAGGATATAAAATGGCAACAGTAAAATTTCATGGAAATATAGATGTAAATTTAAGTGGAGCAGAGGTTAATGTTGGTGATTTAGCGCCAGTTGTAACAGGTGTAGCACAAGATTTAAGTGATATCCAAATTGGTGGACAAAAAGGAAAAGCTCAAATTATTTTAGCAGTTCCATCGCTTGATACTGGTGTTTGTGCAAAAGAGGCAAAAAGATTTAATGATGAGGCAAGTAAGTTAGAACATGTTGAAGTAATTGTGGTATCTATGGATTTACCATTTGCAATGAAAAGATTTTGTACAACAGAAGGTGCAGATAATATCTTAGTAGCTTCAGATTTTAGAGCAAAAGCTTTTGCAAAATCTTATGGTGTATTACAAGCAAATGGACCATTAGCAGGGTTATCAGCAAGAGCTGTATTTATAGTAAATCCTTCTGGAAAAATTACTTATAAAGAGATTGTTCCTGAAATTACAGATGAACCAAACTATGATGCAGTTTTAGCAGCAGTTGCAGAAGCATCATCAACTGCTTGTTGTGGAAGTTGTCACTAGGGTCTAGGTTAGACCAATATTATTTTGAGCAAGATACCTCTTGCTCAAATCTAACTACTATTAATCAAATTATTGTAAAATCTTTTAAATAAACAGAAAGGATTAAATTTGAAAACTACAATCAAAAGTGTTATTTTTTTCTTCTTATTGACTATATCATTGTTTGCTAATAATATTGTAAATCAAGGGTATGAAGAGCTTAAAAAAGGAAATGTTTTAGAGGCTTTGACCTTATTTAAAAATGCTTGTGAAGCTGGTGGATACTCTGGTTGTTATAATTTAGGATTAATCTATTTTGATGGAAAATATATAGAAAAGAGCTATGAAAAGGCATTTGAAAACTTTGAAAAAGCTTGTACAGAAGGACATCAAAACTCTTGTTATAATCTTGCATTTATGTATGAAAAAGGTTTAGGAGTTCAAAAAGATAACTTTAAAGCTGTTGATTTATATATAAAAACTTGTAAAAATGGATTGAGCTCTTCTTGTTATAATTTAGGAATTATGTATAAAAAAGGTGAAGCAGTTGAAAAAGATGGGTTTAGAGCTATTGATTTTTATACAAAAGCCTGTGATATGAATCATCAGAAAGCCTGTTATAATTTGGGAGTTATCTATCTTGATGGAGAATTTTTAGCTATAAATAAGATAAAAGCAAAAGAGTATTTTGAAAAATCTTGTGAGTTAGGATATAACATAGCTTGTGAAGAGTTGGGAAAACTTTAAAATATTGTTTAAAATCAAGCCATGTTATAGAATAAATTGATAGAATCTCCTAAAATGATTTAGGAGATTCTTATGACTTCGTGGTACAAAAAGTTTGCCTCACAACCACATCAACCATTTTTCACAAATGGAATATTGTTTTTTATACTTTTTATAACTCTATTTGCTTTTGCTTATTCAAATAGTATAAAATTAGATACTGCACTTCTAACATATCATGCTTATGCTCTTGTTTTTGTGGTATTTATTCAATTCTTTTTAGGTTTTTTATTTGTTGTTTTCCCAAAATTTTTAATGCAGAGTGAAGTTGAACCAAAAGATTATATGAATCAATTCTTTCTCTATTTTATATCTAGCTTAGGTATATTCTTATCTCTTATTTTCTATTCAAAGATTACTATTTTATTTCAGATTATGATGCTTTTTGCACAAATTTTGAGTTTTAGATTACTTTATACTATACATAGAAAAAGTATAATGAAAGATAAAAATGATACAAAATGGATTTTAATGGCATTTAGTACAGGAATTGTCTCTCATCTTATCTATATAGTTTCAGAATTTAATTTTAGTTATTCATATTTAGTCTCTAAAATTGCTATAAATAGTGGATTTTATCTATTCTTATTTATGATTATATTTGTTATTTCTCAAAGAATGATACCTTTCTTTACAAGAGTTATGGTTCCTGAATATATTATAAATAAAAGTCCAAAACTATTGGATACTATTTTTGTACTTTTACTTCTAAAAGTTATTTTATTTAGTTTTGAAAATAGTAAGTTAAACTTATTAGCAGATATTCCACTTTTTATATTTATTACAAAAGAGTTGTTTCGTTGGAAAATGCCTACACTTTCTACTCCACCTATAGTTTGGATACTTCATTTGGCTCTTTATTGGATTGTTGTTGCATTTTTTATCTCTATTGTTGAGGGAGTTTTTGCCTTTATAAATCCAAATTTTTATTTTGAAAAGATTGTAGTTCATACTTTAGCTATTGGATATTTTGTTACAGTTTTGATTGGATTTGGTACAAGAGTTGTGTTAGGACACTCTGGAAGAAAAATAACAACAGGGGTATTTGCTATTTCAATATTTATAGCTGTTCAGATTTTAGTTTTTGTTAGAATCTTTGCATCAATTAGTGTAAATTTTGGTTTAAGTTATATCTTTTTTATAGAGTTGAGTGCTATTTTATTGATAGTAGCTTTGATTATTTGGTCTTGTAAATATGTTGCTATTTTATTGGAAAATGATAAAAAACCAGAAGTAGTGTCTTCAAATACAGATACAAATAAAAAACAAGAGATTCAATCAAAATGGAAGGCTTAATTTAGAAAAATTAAAGACCTAGTAATAAAATTTACTAGGTCTTTTTAGAGTTTATAATCTAAGGTTTAATTGTTGATAATCCAACACTAAGCCAAGACTGCATTCCACCTCTATACCACTTCATTTTCTCTTGAGGATAACCAATAGCCATAAGCTCCCTCATAGCTTCAGGAGATTGTCCACACCAAATGGCATTACAAAACATCAAAAGTGTTTTTGCATTTGTAAAGTCATATTTTCCATCTTTTTCAACTACCCCAAAAGTTTCTAAAGCCTCTTGAAACTCATCTGGATATTGAGATTTCTTTGTATATACATAAGGCACATTAATAGCACCTGCAATAGTTTCATGGTTATACCAGTTTTCAGTTCTACTATCAATTAAAAGTAGGTTTTTGTCTGTTTTTGATTTTTCAATAAACTCCAAAACCTCTACCTCTCCATAAGTTTCTATTTTGTCACTAGCTTTTATTGGTGCAATTTTTCCAAAATATGTTACAAAGTTTCTTTTACAATTCTCATTTACACTAGGAGCTGCTTCGTGAACTCCACCAAAAACATCTTTTGGATCAAATGCAACAGTTTCACACTCTTTTGGTTTAGGCACTCTTTTTATAGTAGCTTTTTTACCATTTTCTAAAGTAACTTCAACCCCAGTTGTTTGTAAATCTGCTGCAAATATACTACTTGCAACAATAACACTTCCTAAAAATAATTTAAACATTTAACTCTCCTTAATTTAAAATTATATAGATTTGGATTCTATCACAAACTTTTATAAATGGCAAAAATATCGGGGACTTAAGTGAAATTTAGATAAAATCTAAGCTATTTTAGTAACACAATTAGGATTTTTAATGAGCGATAAATATGAACCATCAAAGGTGGAAGATAGTTTTTATAAGATTTGGGAAAATAGAGGATATTTTGAAATTGATGGAAACAAATCAATTCAAGAGCCAAACAAAAATTTTGCAATTATGATGCCACCTCCAAATGTAACAGGGAGTTTACATATTGGTCATGCACTTACATTTACTTTGCAAGATATTATTACAAGATATAAAAGAATGGATGGTTTTAAAACTCTTTGGCAACCAGGTACCGATCATGCTGGAATAGCAACTCAAAATGTTGTAGAAAAACAACTAATCGCAGAAGGTACTACAAAAGAGAAACTAGGAAGAGAAGCTTTTTTAGAGCGAGTTTGGAAGTGGAAAGAGTTTAGTGGTGGAACAATAGTTCATCAAATGAGAAAATTAGGAGTAAGTCCAGCTTGGAGTAGAGAGCGATTTACTATGGATGAGGGTTTAAAAGAGGCTGTAAAAGAGGCATTTATAAAACTTTATGATGAGGGAATGATTACTCAAAATAACTATATGGTAAATTGGTGTACACATGATGGAGCTTTGAGTGATATTGAAGTTGAACATGAAGAGGTAAATGGAAAGTTTTATCATATGAACTATTACTTTGCAGATGATAGTGGATTTGTAACAGTTGCAACAACAAGACCTGAAACATATTTTGGAGATAGTGCTATTATGGTACATCCAGATGACGAGAGATACAAAAATTTAATTGGAAAAGAAGTTCTTTTACCACTAATAGAGAGAAAAATAAAAATTATTGCAGATTCTCATGTAGATATGGAGTTCGGAACGGGAGTTGTAAAAGTGACTCCAGCTCATGATACAAATGACTATGAAGTAGGGCTTAGACACAATTTAGAGTTTATAAAATGTTTTGATGAAAAAGGGATTTTAAACCAAGAGTGTGGAGAGTTTGAAGGAATTGAGAGATTAAAAGCAAGAGATTTAATAGTAAAAAAACTTCAAGAAACTGGGCATTTAATTAAAATAGAAGAGCATATTCATCAAGTAGGGCACTGTTATAGATGTAAAAATATAGTTGAACCATATATCTCAAAACAGTGGTTTGTAAGTAAAGAAGTTGCAAAAAAATCTATAGAAAAAACTTATGCAGGTGAAGCTAAATTTCATCCACCACACTGGTTAAACTCATATAGAGCTTGGATGGATGAGTTAAGAGATTGGTGCATCTCAAGACAACTTTGGTGGGGACATAGAATTCCAGTGTTTTATTGTGATGAGTGTAATCACCAATGGGCAGATAAAAATGACAATCCAAAAGAGTGTCCAAAATGTAAAAGTGAAAAACTTCATCAAGATCCAGATGTTTTAGATACTTGGTTTAGTAGTGCTTTATGGGCATTTTCACCACTTGGTTGGGGAAATGATGGACAAATGAAAGATACTTTTACAAAGAGTGATTTAAAAGATTTTTATCCAAACTCTTTACTAATAACTGGGTTTGATATTATGTTTTTCTGGGTTGCTAGAATGATGATGATGGGTGAGCATTTTATGGGGCAACTTCCATTTAAAGATATTTATATGCATGCTCTTGTAAGAGATGAACATGGTGCAAAGATGTCAAAAAGTAAAGGAAATGTAATAGACCCATTAGATATGGTTGAGACTCATAGTGCTGATATTATTAGATTTACTTTAGCTTATTTAGCAGTTCAAGGAAGAGATATAAAACTTGGAGAGAAAAACTTAGAGCAGTTTAGAAACTTTACAAATAAACTTTATAATGCTTCAAACTTTTTAACACTAAATGTAGATACATTTCCTGATTTAAAAGATATAACTATAAAGACACCACTAGGACTTTATATGCAAAGTCGTCTTTCTAGTGCAGTTGATGAAGTAAGAGATAGTTTGGAAAGTTATAAATTCAATGAAGCTGCTAGCACTTTATATAGATTTGTTTGGATGGAGTTTTGTGACTGGGGAATTGAGTATAGTAAAGCATCTAAAGATAGTATTTTAGAACTAGGTAGCTTATTTAAAGAGACATTAAAAATGGTAAGTCCTTTTATGCCATTTATTAGTGATTATTTATATCATAAATTAAGTGGAACTACACTTGAAAATAGTGACTCTTTAATGATAATGAACTTTCCAAAAAATATTAAAAAAGATGAAAACATAGAAAATATGTTTGCAATTATTGAAGAGGCAATAGTATCTATAAGAAGAGCAAAAGTTGTTATTGATATGGGTAACTCAAAAATTTCAAAAGCATATATTAAACTTGATAAATTAATAGATACAGCTGTTGCTAAACCATTTATTGAGAAATTAGCAAAGGTTGATGAGATAGAGTTTGTATCTTCTAAAGTTGAGAACTCTATTACAGATGTTTCAAACAGTCTTGAAGTATATCTTCCAACACAAGAGATTGATATGAAACCAATTATTGATAAGTTAGAGAAACAAAAAGAGAAAGCACAAAAAGAGTTTGATAAATTAAATGGAATGCTTTCAAATGAAAGATTTGTTGCAAATGCACCTGCAAATGTAATTGAAGAGAATAAAAAGTCTTTAGAAGAAGTAAAAACAAGGTTAGAAAAGATAGAGGCTGAACTTAAAAGTTTGAGTTAAAATTTATAAGTAAAAAAAGCAAAAAAGTATTTGGAAAATCTTTCAGTGTAGATATTAAGATGATTTTAAAATCTTAAATAATGATTATTAGAAAAAATCACTACTTTTAATACTTAGGCTTTAGCCTAAGTTCCAAACTAAAAACTTTCTTTGACTATTTAAATAGATATAAAATTGTTTTCATTATCTCCATTTTTAGTTAGAAAAATAATCTTGACAATTAGATACTAATATTATACAATTCTTAAAATTAGTTAAAGGATTGAATATGATTATAAAAGATTCTAAAATTGAGCTATATTCAAGTTCACAAAGTATAAACAAACACTCATCATATACTAGTTTACAGCTACATTATGGAGCGAAAGATGAAAATAATCAAAATGAAGATCAAGCTTTTAAGTTAGATATTAGTCATCAGTTTAGAAATATTACAAGTTCAAGTAAGCTAGCATTTAGTAGTGAAGATATGCTAAGCCCTGAAGATAGGATAAAAAAGTTAATTATTGAAAGGCTTTTAGAAAGATTTTCAAAAAAAGATAATCTCTATTTATATCCACAACAAAAAAGTTTAAATATGGAATTTTCTCAAAATAAAACTCAAAGTTCAACATCTTCATTTTTAAGTGCAATTTTTAAAAATCCATATCAAAATGAGGAAAACCAAAATCAAGAGTTAAAGGCTATGGTTTTTACAAATACACAAGAGTATTATCAAAAAGAGAGTATTGAATTTGCTGCAAAAGTTAAATTTAATACTCCGAATAAAAGTTATGAGATGAGTTTAGATTTGTCGTTTTCAAAAGAGTTTTATGAGAAAACATCAACTAGATTTGTTATTGGTGATCAGAGTTTTATTGATCCATTAGTTATAAACTTTAGTGAAGATATAAATCCATTTGAAAATATTAGTAGTCTAAAATTTGCATTTGATTTGGATAGTGATGGAAAAGAGGAGCTAATACCATATCTAAAAGCAGGTGCTGGATACTTAGCTCTTGATAAAAACCAAAATGGAAAGATAGATAGTGGAAAAGAACTTTTTGGACCGCAAACTGGAGATGGTTTCAAAGAGTTGGCAAAATATGATAGTGATAAAAATGGTTTTATAGATGAAGCAGATGAGATTTTTAGTAAACTTAAAATTTGGAGTTTTGATGAAGCTGGAAATAGTTCTTTAATCTCACTTCTTGATGCAAATGTGGGAGCAATATATCTAAGTGATGTACAAAGTGGGTTTAATTACAAAGATGGAATTAATAGCACTCTAGCTCAACAACAAGGTAACGGAGTATTTATAAAAGAGGATGGAAGCGGTTTAGGAGTTGTAAACTCTATAAATATAGTAGTATAATCTTTTGAAGATTATACTACTTTAGCTCTTGCAGAGTTTTTATAAGTTTATTTGAAATCTCAACTAAAGAGTTTGAGCTATCTTGTGTTTTTTGTGCTTCAATTAGAGTATTTTGTGTACTTAAAACAACATCTCTCATATTTTTTGTAACTTCATTTAAACTTTCTGAGCCATCTTTTGCACTTTGTGAAATTATAGAAGAGTTCTGTTTTTGATCACTCATAGAGAGTGAAATCTCTTTTGAAATAGAGCTAATATTTGAGATAGTATCATCAATTTCATGAATAGAATCAAGAGAATTCTTAACTAAATTTTGAATAAGTGCAATTCTTTCTGTTATGTTTTTTGCTGCATCGTTTGACCTAGTTGCCAAATTCCGTACCTCTTGTGCAACAACTGCAAAACCTTTTCCTGCTTCTCCTGCTGTTGCTGCTTCAACTGCTGCATTTAAGCTTAAAATATTTGTTTGAAAAGCTATTTGAGAGATTATATTTACAGTATCACCTATTTTTTGACTCTCTTCATTTAATTTTATCATTGCAGCTGCTGTTTTTCTTGATTGCTCATTTGCATCTTCTGCTATTTTCTCATTTGTTGAAGTTTTTGATGCTATATTTATAGTTGCATGTTGCATTTCATCTATTTTTTTTGATAAATCTTCTATTAAAGAGTTTATATTTTGTGAAGCATTTGTTGCATTCTGAGAGTTTTCATTTGAAAACTTTGCATCTTTTAACATATTATTTGATGTAGATAAAAGTGTATTTAAAGAGTTAGAAAACTCTTTTATCTCTTTTTCTATATCCATCATAGTATTTGTTTTAGTTGTAATATCTGTAGCATATTTTACAACTTTAAATGCTTTACCATTCATATCAAGTATTGGATTATATGTGGCTTGAATCCAAACCTTCTTACCATTTTTACCCAATCTTAAATATACACCACTATCGAACTCACCATGATTTAGTTTTTTCCAAAACTCTTTATATTCATTTGAGTTTTTATAGTTATCTTCACAAAAAATGGAGTGATGTTTTCCTAAAATCTCATCTTTTGTATAACCTAATGTATTTAGAAAATTATCATTTGCATTTAAAATATTTCCATTCATATCAAATTCAATAACTGCATTTGATTTATTAATAGCCTTTACTTGACCTATATAAAATAGATTTCTTAATCTATTTTTTGTAATATCTTGTGCTAGTTTTACAACTTCTACAACTTTACCATTTTCAATAACTGGCATATAAGAGGCTCTTAAAAATATTAGATTTCCATCTTTTTTTACTCTTTTAAATTCTGCTGTTACAGTTTCTCCAGCTCTTAAGTTATCCCAACTATCTTTATACTCTTGTGTTATAACAAATTCTGTTTCACAAAATATTGAGTGATGTTTTCCAATTACCTCTTCCAAAGTATAACCCATAACATTTAGGAAATTTTGGTTTGCCTTAATTATTGTACCATCTGGCTTGAAGTAGATAACTGCATAGTTTCTATCTATTGCTTCTTGTAAAAGCTTATCATTTTTGTTGCTAAAAAACATTTGATATCCCCCTTAAAATAAGATTACCTATAATTTAAACCTTAGAGTCTATATTTTGATTTTATACCTCTATATAAAACATCAATAAATATGATAGCAATAAAAGTTATAAAAAACCAAAAAAGGTGGTTGAAAAACTCACTTTTTATCTCTTTATATAGTTCAAAATAGATTTTTTCTATATTTATATTTATATAATATATTGCATCATTTTGTAAACTATTGTTTACTTTATTTACCTCTTCACTAAAAGAGATAGGAACTAACTCTTTAAACCATTTTGGAGCAAAATCTTCATTTTTATTATTTGTAAATGAGCTAATATCTTTTTCAAAATTTACAATTGCAGTTGAATTTTTTGTCTCATCAAATTGGTTTGTTGCATCGAAATTTATTACTAAAGAAGATAAGTTTTTAAAGTTCTTGCTAGGAATAAATGTATAAATATCAATGCTAGGAGTAATGTTTTTATTTATCTCATTTGGAATAGAGCCTTCAATAGTTAAAAGCTCTTTTTGCAAATCATCACTTTGAGTAGATAGGATAATCTCTCCTAAAGTATCATCAATTTTTAAGTTTGATAGCTCCCATGATAGTTTTTTATCAAGGTTATTTGTGAGCTCTATTAACTCTTTTTCTTTTATAGTAAAAAGAGCTTCTTGAATAAATATTGAGGAGAAGTTGTTATTAAAAATAGAGTTTATTCTTTTTAATAGTTCAATATCTCCATTTTGTAAATATTTTCTTAAATTCTCTTGTATAAAAAGAGATGTGCTCTTTGTCTCTAGTTGATATTTTGTTAGAATTTGCTCTTTTTGTTCTTCAAATTTTATTAGATATGAAAATCCAAATCCAACAGATAGAATAACTATTAAAAAAATATAAACTACAACTCTTAGCACTTTAAAGTCACTTTAAAATAGATTTAATATCATCTTCATTTATCTTATCTTGGCTATATTTTACTACCAAAATATTTTCTGTATTATTTATATACCACTCATCAATATTTGAGTTATCATTTAACTTTCCACTATTTTCAAGTTTATACTCATCTAAGCTTAGATATAAATTTTTTGTTTTTGCAGGATTTTTCATTAAAATTATTAAAATTGCCCATAATATACAAATAATAGCAACTACCATTGTAAAGCTCTCTAGCTCATATGAGTTTAGCTTATCCAATAAAATTCCACCAAAAACTCCACCTACAAATGTTCCTAAATATCCAAAAGAGTTAAATACTCCTAAAACACTCCCTCTTTGGTGAACTTTTGCAAACTTAGATGTAAGAGATTGCATAATTGGTTCGTGCATATTGAAACCTACAAAAAATACTACAACACCAACACAAAACAAAGTAGAGCTACTGCTAAATCCCATAAGTAAATATGAGATTATAAAGAATAAAATACCTATAACTAAAACCTCTCTATATTTACCTTTTTTTTCAGCAAAAATTGAAGCAGGTCCCATGGCAAGAAGCCCTAAAATCATAGATGGAATATATACTTGCCATAAATCTTTTATGTCCCAATTATATGTTTTTGTAAGAATTATTGGAATAACTAAAAAGGCAAAAGTCATTAAAGCTTTTTGTAGAAAGTTTGTAATATGCATTTTGTTTATATTTACATTTCCTAAAACATCGCTTAGATTTAATTTTTCATTATAAGTGTGAGTTATTTTTGGTGGGTTTGGTACTTTTTTAATTAATACAAAAATAGCCACTAAAGATAAAACCATAGTTATATAAAAAAGAGTTGGAACTCCAGAATATCCACCAATTATTGGTCCTAATCCCATAGCAAGAGCAAATGATAGACCAATAAATCCACCCATAATAGCCATAGCTTTTCCTCTTTGTTCCTCTTTTACAACATCACTAATCATAGCAGTTACAACTGCTCCAATAGCTCCAGCTCCTTGTAAAAGTCTTCCTAAAAGAAGAGCAAAAATATCTGTTGCCAAAGCACAAATAAGTGAACCAATAGCAAAGAGTAGAAGTCCTGTGATAATTGTGCCTTTTCTTCCCAATTTGTCACTCATAATTCCAAAAGGAGTTTGAAATATTACTTGCGTTAGAGCATAGCCACCAACAACAACTCCAACAAGTGTAGCATTTGCACCATCAAGGCTAAAGGCATAAACTGAGATAACAGGAAGAACTATAAAAAGTCCAAAGAATCGTAAAGATATAATAAAACTCAAAGGTAAAACTGATTTAATCATACATAATCCTAAATATATTATAATTTGAGCTTTGATTATATACAAAAAACTATAATATAAAGGTAAATTATGAAAATAGTATTAGCTAGTGCAAACAAAGGGAAAATAGAGGAGTTCAAAAAACTTCTTCCAAATATAGAAGTAGTTGCATATAGTGATATTTTAGGAAAATTTGATATAGATGAAACAGGTTTTACTTTCAAAGAGAATGCAATAATAAAAGCAAGTGTTGTAAATGAAAAATTAAAACAATTAGGAGTTAAAGATTTTATAGTAATCTCTGATGATAGTGGAATTTCTCTTCCTATCTTACAAAATGAACCAGGGGTTTTTAGTGCAAGATATGCAGGAGTTAATGCAAGTGACAAAGATAATAATAAAAAATTAATATCAAAACTAGATGAGTTAAATTTAGAAAATACTCCAGCATTTTATACAGCTTGCATAACGATAATTTATAATGATTTGATTTACACAGTTCATGGTTTTATGTATGGAGTCGCTATAAATAAGGAGTTAGGAGAAAATGGTTTTGGTTATGACCCTCTTTTTATTCCAAATGGATTTACAAAAACTTTGGGAGAGCTTGATTTTGAAGTAAAGCAGGAGTTTTCACATAGAAGTAGAGCATTAAATTTGGCAAAAAAAGTTTTGGATGTTATTCTATAACAATTTGTTTAGTTAATCTTATAGCAAACTCTCTATTTTTTACACTCAAAAAAAATAGTTTGCTATCTTCTTTATCTCTTTTTGCAATAATTTCAAATATCTCATCATCTATTTTTATCTCTTTTGTATCATTTAAATCACTATTTAAAATATAATCTTCCAAAAACAATATATGATTCTTAGCTTGTAAATATAGGGTTTTTTGTACAAAATTCTCATTTTTTATAGAGATTATCTCCAAAATAGAGTTTGCTAAAATAGAAAAAACAACTATCAAAACTAAAGTCATAAAGAGTACATAAGATTTTTTCATAGTGCAATTTTCCAAATCTGTTTAAAACTATTTTCTAAAGATATATTAACTGTTGCTACTTCGCCACTTATATTTATATTAAAAGTAGTTACATTTTTTAGTAAAATAGTGTTATCAAAATAGAGAGTTTTATTACTTAAAGAGAGTTTATTTAACTCTTTTTTGTTAAGTTCTAAAAATATTTTTGTAGAGTTTAATTCAACCCTTGCTATCTCTTTATAGAGGGAGTTTTTATTTAGAATCATTAAATCTTTTACAAATAAAGTGGTGTATATTATTATAGTTACTGAGATTACTACTGTTAGAATTAGTTCAAATAGAGTAAAGCTATTTTTCATATTTAAAAACAGTTATTTTGTCATTTTTGAAGATATATTTATCTACACTAATAATCTCTTTTTGTTTATCATCACTATCTTTTATGATAGTTAAAAACCCTTTTTGTTTTAAAAAATATCTATAATCTTTTGTAGCAAAATTATTTTCAAGTTCATTTATAAGATTAAAAAGCTCTTCATCTTCATAGCTATCATAGGGAATTTTTAAAAAACCACCTACAACTACCATGAGAATTAAGAGACTAATCATTGTCTCAAAAAGAGTTATACTACTTTTCAGCAATATTCTTTGATTTATTAAATGAGCCTTCAATAGCTTTGATAAAAGCATCTCTTACTCTTCCCTCTTCAAGTTTTGCATATCCAGCAGCTGTTGTTCCTCCAGGACTCATTACACTATCTTTTATAATAGCTGAGTGAGAGTGTCTTAGTAAAGAAGCAGTTCCACTAAAAAGACCTTGAACTAAATGTTGAGCTAAATGTCTTTCAAGTCCAACTTTAACAGCACCATCAGCAATTGATTCGGCAACTAAAGCCAAAAATGCAGGTCCTGAACCTGTTATTGCACTTGCAATATCTAGTTGATTTTCATTATTTACCCAAATAGCTTCACCAATAGCACCAAAAGCTTCAAGTGTTAAATCTTTTGCTTCAATATCTCCTGTTGCAGTTGTCATTGAATTTTGAACACTTGCAGCAATATTTGGCATAGTTCTTGTATAGTGTTTTGCACTAATTTGTTTTTTTAAATAGTCAAGTTTAGTACCTGCTAAGATAGATATTAAAACATTTGCAGTTCCTGTTAATCTTATAGAGACACTTTCTAGTGCATAGGGCTTTACACAAAAAATTATATTTTTCCCATTAATATCCTCTTTATCGCTTAACTCTTTTATTTGTAGTTCAGGAATCTTCTCTTGAATTAATTTTAATTTATTTAATTCTCTTCCTATCATCTCAACTTCATGCTCTTTTACTAAACCAATAGCTAAAGATTGAGCCATAATACCATTTCCAATAAGTGTTAGTTTCATATTTTGCCTTAACTGTTTTTTTTTAAGATTATAACAAATTTAAGTTATAAGTATAGAGTTAAAATATAAAACAAAATGTAAACTCTTTTTTTAAAGTATCTTTTAGATAATATATTGCTTTTATGCTAGATAACGGAGACAAAAATGTTAAAAAACCTAAAAATCAAAAACCTTTTACTGATTTTTACAGCAGCTATTGTATTTACTGCTTGTGCATCTAAAGGTGAGCAAGAGTATAACAAACCAGCACTTTATTGGTACAATAAGATGATGACACAAATAGGAATGAATGATTTAGATGAAGCGGATGATACTTTTACATCGCTTGAAAGTGAGCATAGAAACTCACCATATATTCCAACAGCTATGCTTATACTTGTAAATGCACATATGGCGGATGAACAGTACACTTTAGCAAATTTTTATTTAGATGAATATATAAAAAGATTTAGTTTGAGTAAAGATATTGATTATGCAAGATATATGAAAATTAAAGCAAATTTTATGGGGTTTAAACAACAATTTAGAGATCAACAACTAATAGATGATACACTATCACATATTATAGATTTTAAATATAAATATCCAAACTCACCATATATGCCACTTGTTGATACTATGAATGCAAGATTGTTTATGGCAAAAGCATCTATGGATAAAGAGATAGCATCTTTATATGAGAGAAAAGATAAACCAAAAGCAGCAGAGTTTTATATGGATAAAGCAAAAAATTCTTGGGTAGATCCAAATGAGATAAAGCCTGTAGAAGTACCATTTTATAGGTCAATTTTTGAATAAAATTATAGTAAAAATGTATAAAATAAGGGAGTTTTAGTAAGATATGCAATTAGAAAATTATGGTAATTTTCCACAAACAATACCATTAGTTATAGAAGATGAGATTTTTTTATATCCATTTATGATTACACCTTTGTTTTTAGAAAATAAAGAGAATATTGAGGCAGTTGAAAATGCAATAGAGTTTAATAGGCTTGTAATGATAGCAGTTTCAAAATCAGGAAAAGAGGGCAGTCGAGATAAAGATAGTTTCTATGATGTTGGAGTTGTTGGAAATGTTATGCGAAAAATTACTCTACCAGATGGTAAAGTAAAAGTTCTTTTTCAAGGTGTTTCAAAAGCAAAAATTATAGATTTTGTTCCTAGTTCTAATATATTTGCTACAGTTGATATTCTTGCTGAAGAGACAAAAAATGATATTGAACTGAAATCATTAATAAATATTTTGATTGATAATATTAAAAAATTATCAAGACTAAATAATAAATTTCCAGCTGATTTAATAAAAGCAATTGAAGAGAATGATATGCCAAGTAGAGTTGCTGATTTGGTATCTTCTGTTTTAAAAATCAAAAAAGATGAAGCCTACAAGATTTTTTCAAATACAAATTTGGAACAAAGAGTTATAGGAATTATTGAAATTGTAAAAAATGAGATAGAGTCATATAAAATACAAAAAGAGATAACTCAAAAAGTAAATTCAAAAATAGAAAAAAGCCATAAGGATTACTTTTTAAAAGAACAAATAAAAGCTATTCAAAAAGAGTTAGGAGCGGATAATCAAAAAGAAGAAGAGATAAAACTTTTTAAAAAGAGATTAAAAGCTAAAAAATGCTTTATGGGTCAAGAGGCATATAAAGAGACTAAAAGGCAAGTTGAAAAATTAAGTAGAATGAATCCAGATTCGCCAGATGCTTCACTTCTTCAAACTTATGTGGAGATGGTTTTAGATATTCCTTTTGGAGAGTTTGCAAATGTTAAATTTTCAGTTTCTAGTGTTGAAAAACAGTTAAATAAAGATCATTACTCTTTAGAAAAAGCAAAAGAGAGAATAGCAGAGTATTTTGCAGTAAAACAGTTGTTAGAACAAAGAAATATTGAAGATTTAAAATCAAAAGGTACCGTTCTTTGTTTTGTAGGACCTCCTGGTGTTGGTAAAACTTCACTAGCAAACTCTATAGCAAAAGCTCTTGCTAGACCACTAGTAAGAGTTGCTTTGGGTGGAATGGAAGATGTAAATGAATTAAGAGGGCATAGAAGAACTTATGTTGGTGCAATGCCTGGAAGATTAATTAAAGGTTTGATTGATGCAAAAAAAATGAACCCAGTTATTGTTCTTGATGAGATTGATAAGCTAGGAAGTAATCACAGAGGTGATCCATCTGCTGTAATGTTAGAAATCTTAGATCCTGAGCAAAATCATGAGTTTAGAGATTTATATCTTAATTTTCCAGTTGATTTATCACAAGTTATTTTTGTATCAACTGCAAATGATATTAGAAAAATTCCAGCTCCACTTAAAGATAGAATGGAGTTTATAGAGTTGAACTCTTATACTCCAAATGAAAAATATCATATTGCAAAAGATTATTTAATCCCTCAAGAGCTAGAAAAACATGGACTTAAAAAAGATGAGGTGAGTATAAGTAAAGCAACTATTGAGCTAATAATTTCAAAATATACAAGAGAAGCAGGGGTTAGAAACTTAAGAAGAGTATTTTCAAAACTATTTAGAAAAGTTGTAAAAAAGATACTAGAAAATGAGACTATAACAAAAGTAACAATAGGAATAAAAGATTTAAAAGAGTATTTAGATAATCCAATTTTTGAGATAGAACCAGCTGATAAAATAGATGTTGTAGGTGTTTCAAATGGACTGGCTTGGACAGCAGTTGGTGGAGATATTTTAAAGATTGAAGCTATTAAACTAAAAGGAAAAGGTGACTTAAAAGTAACTGGAAATTTAGGTGATGTAATGAAAGAGAGTTCAACTATCTCTTATTCAGTTGTAAAATACCTAATAGATAACAAAATTCTAAAAATAGATGAAAAAGATATACCAAAAACTTTTAAAGAGAAAGATGAAAAAGAGTTAGTAGATTGTAGTGAGATTTATAAAAGATATGATATTCACTTACATATTCCAGAAGGTGCAACTCCAAAAGATGGACCTAGTGCTGGAATAACTATGGCTTTAGCTTTAGCTTCAGTTTTAAGTAATAGAAAAATAAAATCTGATATTGCAATGACTGGTGAGCTTACTTTAAGTGGAAAAGTTCTTCCAATTGGTGGTTTAAAAGAGAAATTAATTGCTGCATATAAAGCAAAAATTAAAAAAGTTTTAATCCCTAAAAAGAATTATGAGAGAGATTTAGAAGAGATTCCTCAAGAGGTAAAAAACTCTTTAGAGATTAAATTTGTAGAAAAAATTGAAGATGTACTAAAAGAGGCTTTAATCTAAGATGTTAAAGTTCTCTAAAAAGGATTTTACAGCTACAAATATTTTAATATTTGTAACTGTTTTAGCCTATATTTTTCAGATAAATATCAAAAGTGGCTCTATTTTTATGGGCTTAAATCTTTATTTCTTAATTGGTGGGTTTTATTGGCAACCACTTAGTTCTATGTTTTCACATGGTGGAATAGCTCATCTTGGGATGAATATGTTTGTTTTATGGCAATTTGGAAATATGCTAGAGAGATTTATAGGTTCTAAAAGATTTGTTGCTTTATATCTTATTACTGGAATTTTAACCTCTTTATTGTCCTTTTTATATATATTTTATGTTGATATTCAAGTAAATTTAGTTGGTGCTAGTGGAGCTATTTGTGCAATTTTAGGATTTTATGCTTATTTTGTAAAAGAAGAGAGAAAAGCAATTATTACTTGGATTTTATTAATCTCTGTAGCACCTCTTTTAATAGGTCTTCCAATTGCTTGGTATGCTCATTTTATAGGATTAATTGTAGGATTTATATATGCTATCATATTTAAGGCACTTAAAATAAGATAAAATATAGCCTATTTAAAGGCTATATTTTTTATTTAAAAGGTAGTGTAAACTCAATATTTACATCTGAATAAGATACATTTTCGTGTAATGCAGAACATACTTTTGAAAATGCTTCATATGAGCTTTTCATATTGAAATCTAAGATATCAATTACACCTTTTGCTACAACTTTACCATCATTTATCTCATAACTCATTGTGATAGGTTTTGTAGTTTCATTCATAACTAAATTTAAAACTAAACTCTTTTTTGTTTCATCTACACTTAAGATTGTCCCCTCTATAGTTTTTGAACTTGCTAGAGAGAATAGTGTTGAGACAATGCTATTATTTCTTCCAGCATCATTTGATTCAAAAGATTTTGTATCAATTTTTACTTTAGCACTCTTTAAAAACTCTGTTAAGCTTTCTGATTTTTTAATATCTAAATTTATAGTATTAAATGTTCCAGAAACACCAACTTTTGAAGCAAGTTTAAACCCAGTCCACTTTACACCTAAATCTCCATTTAACTCATAAGCATTTAAGCTCGAAGCTAAACCAAAAGCTAGGACTGACAACAAAATTTTCTTTTTCATAAACTCTCCTTTATTCATAAATATAATAATCTTTATAAGATTAAATTAATTTTATCGAATGATTATTAAAATAAGATAATTTTAATCTTTATAATAAAGCTCTTTTTATCTAATTTATATTGTATAAAAAACTAAAAATTTAGTATATAAATAAAAAGGAGTGAAATAAACTTAGTGCTATTTTTAGTGTTGATAGTATTTTATTGATATCTAAAAGCACTTCTTGTATTAGAATATATTAGCTACAATTAGAGTTTTAACAAAGGTAATTTATGAAATTTATCCATTCTAATTTAAAGCTTTTTTCTTTGATTTTTATTGTTTTAGTTTTCTTTGCTTTAAACTCTGTTTTGACAAGAATGGCTATAGCTACAGAAAACATAGATGCTTTTTCATTTACTTTTTTACGAATTTTGGCTGCTATGCTTATGCTTTTTATTATATTCTTTTATAAAAATAAAAATCTAAAAATAGGTCTAAGAACAAACTATTTAGGTGGTTTAATGTTCTTCTCTTATGCAATATTTTTTACATATTCATATTTAAATATGGCTGCTGGAATTGGAACTTTAATTTTATTTGCAGTTGTTCAGCTAAGTATGATAATTTTTGCACTATTTTTAGGTGAAAAATTAAATTTTAGTAAAATTGTGGGAATTTTTATAGCTTTTTCTGGTTTATTCTATCTTCTATATCCAAAAGATGATTTTACTATCTCATATTTTCATACTTTTTTGATGATTCTATCTGGTATTTCGTGGGCTATATATAGTTTTCTTGGTAAAAAATCAAAGAATGCTCTTTTAAACTCAACAGATAGTTTTTTTAAAGCCTTTATTATCACTTTTATTTGTGCTATTTTTTATCTAATATTTTTCCCAAATAGCTTTAAAATAGATTTATATACTACAACTTTGGCTATTATTTCAGGAGCTATTACAACTGCATTTGGAGCTAGTTTATGGTATTTTATTATGGGTAAAATTGAGCTAATAACTGCAAGTATCGTACAGCTTTTGGTTCCTGTTATTGCTATTTTTTTAAGTGTTATATTTTTAAATGAAGCTCTTACTTTTGAACTTATTTCTTCTACTTTTATAATCTTATTTGGAATTTTTATAGCTTTATATAAAAAGAGAAAAAATTAATTCATATAAAGATATAAAACTAGAGGGATATAAAATAGAGAAACTATAGTAGAAACAAAAACTGCCATAGACATTTTTTCAGGTTTTACATTTAAAATAGTTGCAACTGTTACAGTGTTTCCAGCAAGTGGAACAATACTAAATAAAAACATAATCATATAAAAATCATTATTTAAAAAATGAATAAAATTTTTGTCAAAATAGATAAAAATAAGTGTAGCAAGAGGCCAAAGGATGAATTTTATAATTAAAGTAAAAGAGATAAACTTTATATCAAAAGAGTTTGAACTACGAAACTTTTCCATTCCCATTCCAATTAACATCATCCCTAAAATTGCATAAGCTCCTTTTAGAAACTCACTATATGAAAATAGCATATCAGGGATTTTTATACCATTTAAGTTTAAAATAATTCCTAAAATAAAAGCATAAATAACAGGGAGTTTCAAAACCTTTTTTATACTCTCTTTTGCACTGAAATTTCCTTTTGCAGTTATATAGTAACCAATAGAGTTTTGATATAAAATAGAAGCTAAAATTGAAAAAATAAAGATATCTACAAGTTTTGGTTCTAAAAACAAAATAGCTAAAGGAATTCCAATATTCCCAGTATTTCCAGTAGATGTACTAAAAGCTAGTAAATTTGCAGTGTTATCACTATATATCTTTTTAAATAAGAAAAGAAGAACAAAGGCTAAGATTGTACTAAAAATAAAAAATGATATAGGCAAAAACAGTACTTGTAAGTCAAGTTTTACGCTAATTGTTGCATTGAAAACAATTAAAGGGGCTAAAATATATAATAAAATCTTTGCAATCGTCTCTTTATCACATTTAAGTAAATAAGTACTTATAAAACCTAAAAAAACACTAAAATAAAGAGGTATGATTTTTGCTAAAAGAGTAAAAAATATTGACACAAAAAGCCTTTTAAATATTAAAATAAAAGGGAAAGTATAGCTATTTTAAGAGCAAAAAGCTCTTAAAATTTAGTGTCTTGTTGAGATATTTTTTGAATTAATTGTAGATATTAATTTTTTAAGGTTTTCAATTTTTACTTCTTCTTCTTCAATATTATCTTTTGATTGTAGAGTAAAAATATCCATTTTTTTGTCAAGATAGTTTGTTGTAAAGTTTCCATCTTTAAAATCTTGGTCTCTTACAATTTCTCTATGAAGAGGGATGTTTGTAGGGAAACCTTCAATATAAAACTCATCTAAAGCTCTCTTCGCTTTTTTTACACAACCTTCCCAATCTATTGCCCAAACAATTAGTTTTCCAACCATTGAATCATAGTTTGGTGGAACTTTATATCCTGTATAAAGAGCAGTATCAAGTCTTACTCCAGGACCTCCTGGTGTAAGGTATTTATCAACAGTTCCAACAGACGGCATAAATCCTTTTAGTGGGTTTTCTGCATTTATTCTAAACTCTATTGAGTAACCTCTAAAGTTAATCTCTTCTTGTAAGAAGATCATTCTACTTCCCTCAGCAATTTGAATCATTCTTTGAATAATATCAATTCCTGTAATAGTCTCAGTTACAGGATGCTCAACTTGAACTCTTGTATTCATCTCTATAAAATAGATATTGTCATCTGGATCTAGTAAAAACTCAACTGTTCCAACACTTTCATATCCTAATTTGAACATAGCTTTTGTTGCAATTCTATATAGCTCTTTTCTTGCTTCATTGTTTAGTAGTGGAGATGGAGCAATTTCAATAACTTTTTGGTGTCTTCTTTGAATAGAACAATCTCTTTCACCTAAATGTAAAACATTTCCATATTTATCTGCGATAATTTGAATTTCAATATGTCTTGGATTTTCAACATATTTTTCAATAAATGCTTCACCTCTTCCAAAATATTTTTTTGCTTCATTTGAGGCACTTTCAAATAGTTCTTTGAAGTCTTTCTCTTCTCTTACTATTCTCATTCCTCTTCCTCCACCACCAAATGCAGCTTTGATGATTACAGGGAAACCTATCTCTTTTGCAATTCTTGCACCTTCTTCAATATCAGTAATTGGTTCATCAGTACCTTCTAAAACTGGAACTCCAACTTTTTTCATAGCAACTTTACTTGCCATTTTATCACCAAAAAGTTCTATATGTTCTGGTTTTGGACCAATAAATATAATTCCATTCTCTTCACATGCTCTTGCAAAATCAGCATTTTCACTTAAAAATCCATAACCAGGATGAATTGCATCACAATCAGATTTTTTTGCAATAGAGATGATTTTTTCATAGTCCAAATATGCTTGAACAACATCTCCCATAATTGGGTAGCACTCATCCGCTTTTCGTACCCATAATCCCTCAATATCAACTTCTGAAAATACAGCAACACTTTTAATCTCAAGCTCTTTACAAGCTCTTATAATTCGTAGCGCTATCTCTCCTCTGTTTGCAATAAGTACTTTATTAATCTTTTTCATATACTCACCTTTTAAAAAATAATTACTCAAATTTTAGGATATTTTTCTCTTTTATTCTTCTTAATTATTGTTAAATAAATTGTTGTATATTGCTAATTTATAGTTTTGATTAGAAGCTATATTTTTAATAAATATCAAATTTCTTATCTCTTTAGAATTGCTATGATTACACTATTTATAAGAGTTAGATTTATTTAAATATTATCTTTTTAAGGTATTTTAAGAGTAATTAATTATTTTGATTTATTTATATTCCCAAACTTATAGCTTGGGAATATATTTTTTTAGTTTTTACCAAGAAATAGCAGCTCCACTAGCTCCCATAATCTCTTTTGCATCTTCACTCATCATATATGGTTCCCATACAGGTTCAAATACTAAATTAACTTTTGCCTCATCTA
Organism: Aliarcobacter trophiarum LMG 25534; assembly: GCF_003355515.1. Classification (NCBI taxonomy): domain Bacteria; kingdom Pseudomonadati; phylum Campylobacterota; class Epsilonproteobacteria; order Campylobacterales; family Arcobacteraceae; genus Aliarcobacter; species Aliarcobacter trophiarum. Next base: position 645,900 of record NZ_CP031367.1, read on the forward strand.
CTTCATCAACTGCCATAGCTACATATCTTACTTGTTCAAGCAAGCTATCAGCAACTGGACAAGCTGGGCTTGTAAGTGTCATATCTATTTCACAAAAGAGATAATTTTCTCTCTCTTCAAGTTCAATACTATATATAAGTCCTAAATTATAAATATCTACAGGTATTTCAGGGTCATAAACCTTTTTTAAATTCTCTATAATTTTCTCTTTTATTTCATCTTTATTAAAAATACTACTCATTTTATTTCCTTAGCTTTTTAGGGCATACTCTTTTATTTTTTTAATCATTCCAATAACTCCACTTTGTCTATTTGGAGTAATAACCTCGCTTAAATTAAGCTCTTTTATAATATCCATATCAATCTCTTTTAACTCATCTATAGTTGAATCTGAGAAAATATCTAAAATAATATAAACCAAACCTTTTACAATAATAGCATCACTTGTTCCATAGAAAAATAGTTTATCACCTTTTTTTTCATGTATTAGCCAAACTTGAGAAGTACAGCCATGCACTAGGTTTTCTGGGATTTGATTTGCTTCATCAAAAGGAGGAAGCTTTTTTCCTAAATCAATAATATATTCATATTTTGCAAGTTCTTCATCAAAAAATTCTAAATCTTCTTTTATATTTTCAACTCTTTTTTTAATACTCATTTTAATCCTTTAGCATACTTATTGCTCTTTTTAAACTAGAAATTAGCTTATCTATATCACTAAAATCATTATAAAAAGCAAGACTTACTCTAATAGTTCCTTTAATTTTAAGTTTATTCATAATTGGTTGTGCACAATGGTGACCAACTCTTATAGCAATTCCCATTTTATCAAGTAAAATAGAGATATCATCATGCATAATATCTTTGAAATTAAAGCTTCTAGTCCCACTACAATCTTTTAAGTCGTTATAAAAAATTATATCTGGTAGTTTTTTTAACTCACTATCAAGATATTGCATTAATTCATCTTTTCTTTTTTGTATTGTTTTATAGCCAATATTTTCAATATATTTTAAAGACTCTTTAAAAGCAATAACTCCTGCTATATTTTGAGTTCCTGCTTCAAATTTATAAGGGCTATTTAAAAAAGTTGTTCCTTGTTCTAAATCAACTAAATTTATAGCTGCACCACCAGTTATATATGGGTCAACCATATCGTGAAACTTCTCTTTTATATAGATTGCTCCAACTCCTGTTGGTCCAAAGGTTTTATGTCCTGAAATAGCAAAAAAATCACAATCAATATCTTGTACATCTATTTTAAAACCACTTAAGCTTTGTGCACCATCAATCATTATTGGGCATGAATAAGAGTGTGCTAAAGAGACTATTCTTTTAATATCATGAATTTTCCCAAAAGCATTAGTAACATGTGCAATACTTACAAAAGAGTTAGGATTTTCTTTTAAAAGCTTTTCGAAGTGAGTAAAATCAAAATCTAAATTATCACTACAATTCACAACTAAAAGACCATTTCCTAAAGTTCTATTTTGCATCTGCCAAGGTACGATATTTGCATGATGTTCAAGGCTAGAGATGATTATATTTTTAAATCTTTTCCCAAAAGAAGAGGCTATAAAATTGATACTTTGTGTAACTCCACTTGTAAAAACTATCTCCTCTTTTTTATTTGCATTTATAAATTTTTGTAAAACTTCTCTACTTTTTTCAAACTCTGTTGTTGCAATTGCAGCATCTCCAAAACCACTTCTATGAGTATTTGAGCAATATTTTGTATAATAATCAATTGTAGCATTAATTACACTTTGTGGTTTTTGAGTCGTTGCTCCATTGTCAAGATATACTGTTTTTGAGTTTGCAAAAAATGGAAAATCTTTTTTATACATCTTAAAAAAAGCTCTCTTTTTTATAGTTTTCTATAAACTCTTTTAGTTTTTCATCTTTTAGATTATCTTTTATAGAGTTTTCAAAAGCCTCAAGAAGTATTAAATAGGCACTCTCTTCACTAATTCCTCTTGTTTGTAAATAGTACAACTCATCTTTATTTAAAGTTCCAGTTGTTGCTCCATGACTAGCTTCAAGCTCATCTATGAAAATTTCTAAAAATGGTTGAGCAAAAATAACTGCATCATCACTTAAAAGAATTGTATTACAGTTTTGAAATGCTTTTGAATAAAGTCCTTTTTCAGTAACAATAGAGTTTATTTTTACAACTGCTCTTGAAGATCCAAGAAGTGAATTTTTATAGTTTATATTACTTTTTGAACTTTCGTTGTTGTGAATAGTTTTAATCAAAGTTGAGCAATTTGCTTTTTCTCTTAGTTTATTTAATCCATTTAATTCATAGTTTATATTTTTATTATTTATCTCATTTTCAAAACTATTTACAATAAATCCATCTCCAAACTCAAAGTTTGAGATTTCTAAATTTGAGTTATCTTTTTGTTCTACATTTAGAGAAAAGATTAAAGAGTTCTCAAAGCTAATATCTTGAATTTTCACATACTCTAAAGAGCTATTTTCACCTAAAATTACTGTTCTATTTGCTAAAAAACAAGAGTTTTTTGAAGAGTTTGCAAAAACTTCAACAACAGTTGCCTTTACTCCATCTTTTACTTTTATTAAAAGATTATTTGAAAATAGCGTCTCATCTTCAATTAAAAGATTTTTTAAAACTAATACTTCATTAGTGTTCTCTTCTATTTCCAACACTTTTTGTTTTTTACTAATGTTATTTCTTATAGAAAAAAGTTTTGATTTATAGTTTTTTGTGTCATCTTGTTCTTTTAAATTTAGTGCTAAATCAAACTCTTTTTGTTCTTTAAACTCATAATTAAAAAGTGGAGCAAAATCTATTTTTAAAAACTCTTCTTCCTTCTTTTGTGGAAGATTTATATTTAAATTAGCTATTTGCATTGTTTATTCCTAAAGCTTCAAAACCTTTCTCATCTAGCTCTAAAGCAAGACTATAATCTCCAGTTTTAGCTATTTTTCCATCACTTAAAATATGCACAAAATCAGGCTTTATTAACTCTAAAAGTCTATCATAGTGAGTAATCATAAGAAGTGATTTTTTACCATCAAGCATAGAGTTTATTACATTTGCAACTGTTTTTATAGCATCAACATCAAGTCCACTATCAATCTCATCTAGCATTATTAAATCTGGATTTAGCATTAAAAGTTGAATAAGCTCATTTCTTTTTTTCTCTCCACCACTAAATCCATCATTTAAATCTCTTTGAAGTAGTTTTCTATCTATCTCAAATCTGTTTGTTTCCTCTTTTACTAGTTTTAGAAACTGCATAGCATCTAGCTCTTCTTTTCCTTCGTAAGCTCTTTTTGCGTTCATAGCAGTTCTTAGAAAATAGCTATTATTTACTCCAGCAACTTCAACAGGGCTTTGGAAACTCATAAAAATTCCCTCATTTGCTCTAGTTGCTACATCCATTTCTAGTAAATCTTTTTTCTTAAAAGTTACTCTTCCACCATTTACAGTGCAATCATAGTGAGCAGCTAGGGTTTTTACTAAAGTTGATTTTCCAGCACCATTTACACCCATTAAAGCATGAATTTCACCCTCTTTAATCTCTAAATTTAATCCTTTTAAAATCTGATTATTATTTATACTTACTTTTAAATCTTCAATTTTTAATAAAACTTCTTTACTCATAATTAACCCACACTTCCTTCTAATGAAATATTTAATAACTCTTTTGCTTCAGCAGCAAACTCCATTGGTAACTCTTTTAAAACCTCTTTACAAAAACCATTTACAATCATAGCAATTGCATCTTCTTCATCTATTCCTCTTTGATTTAAATAAAATAGTTGTTCATCTGATATTTTAGATGTTGTTGCTTCATGTTCTATATTTGCACTACTATTTCTAATCTCATGATATGGATAAGTGTGAGCTTGACACTTATGACCTATTAGAAGTGAATCACATTCTGAAATATTTCTTGCATTTGATGCATTCTTTCCAACTCTTACAAGTCCTCTATAGGCATTTATACCTTTCATAGCTGAAATACCTTTAGAGATAATTGTTGATTTTGTATTTTTTCCAAGATGTACCATTTTTGTTCCAGTATCAGCTTGTTGAGCTCTACTTGTAACTGCAACAGAGTAAAACTCTCCTACACTATTATCTCCTTGAAGAATACATGAAGGATATTTCCATGTGATACTTGAACCAGTTTCAACTTGTGTCCAAGATACTTTTGAATTATCTCCTTTACATAAAGCTCTTTTTGTAACAAAGTTTAAGATTCCACCTTTTCCAGTATCATCTCCTGGGTACCAGTTTTGAATAGTTGAATATTTTATATGACCATTTTCAAGTGCAACTAATTCAACAACTGCTGCGTGAAGTTGTCTATCATCACGACTAGGAGCTGAACAACCTTCGTTATAAGATACATAAGAACCTTCATCACAGATAATTAATGTTCTTTCAAATTGACCAGTGTTTAAAGCATTTATTCTAAAATAAGTAGAAAGTTCCATTGGACATCTTGTATTTTTTGGAATATATACAAAACTTCCATCTGTAAATACAGCACTATTTAATGCAGCAAAGTAGTTATCAGTTACAGGAACAACACTTGCTAAATATGTTTTTACAAGATCAGGGAATCTATGAGCAGCTTCACTAATAGAGCAAAATATAATTCCTAATTTTTCAAGCTCTTCTTGATATGTTGTTTTAATAGAAACTGAGTCGAATACAGCATCAACTGCAACACCTGCAAGCATTTTTTGCTCTTCAAGTGGAATTCCTAGCTTCTCATAAGTTTTTAAAATTTCAGGATCAACTTCATCTAAAGACCCTAAAGGTTTTTTTGGAGCTGAATAGTATGCATAATCTTGATAGTCAATTTTTGGATATTTAAGATTTGTCCAAGTTGGCTCTTCCATTTTTAGCCACTTTTCATAAGCTTTTAGCCTAAAATCTAGTAAAAACTCGGGCTCTTCTTTTTTTGCACTAATAGCTCTTATAACATCTTCATTTAAACCTTTTGCAAAGGTTTCGCTTTGAACTAAAGTTTCAAAACCTAGTTTGTAATCACTATTAATAATGTCATGTAATTCTTGATTGTCACTCATGACTTCTCCATAAAATTTATTTGATTTTAAATAGGACAGTTTTTATCCTAATTGGAATAATATCAAAATAAGTATATAATGTAAAGGCATAAATCCAAATAAAGTAAAAGATTTTTAACAAATATTCTTTGAAATGCCAATAATATAGTACTTAGAAATTAAGATAAATTTTATCCTATTTCTAATAAAATACAGATTTAATAAATAATTTATAAAAAAATGGAAAAAAATGGAAAAAAATGAAACACTACTCTAAAAAAATAGAAGAAAGAATAGATAATCCAAAACATTTTGGTGAGATTACAAAAGAAGAGGCAAAACAACTTGGTTGTAGGCTTATTGTTGCTGACTTTGAGTCAAATGGAAGTGATGCCTTAAGAGTTTATTTTGCAATTACAAAAGATAAAACAGTTTTTAGTGCAAAGTTTAAATCTTTTGCAACAGGATTGATAGTTGCTTTAGATGATATGATGATTGAGTTATGTATTGGAAAAAGTATTGAAAAAGTGGCAAATTTGTTTAAAACAGATGTTGAGTTTGCTCTAAGAGATGAACCACAAACTCCTGCTTTAGGTATTGAAGAGTTACATAATGGCTTTTTGAATTTTGTTATTTTAAAAAAGGTAGCTTTGAAACTTGAAACTAGAGATATGAAAGACTTTAATGATGATTACGTAGTTTGTGAATGTGCTAGAGTTAGTTTAGGAACTATAAAAGATGCTATAAAAAACTTTGATTTAGCAACTATAGAAGATATAGGAAATATCACAAAAGCTGGAATTTTTTGTAAATCTTGTCAAAAAGAGGGTGGTTTAGAAGAGAAAGAGCTATATTTGAGTGATATTTTAGAACAGACTAGAAAAGAGATAGATGAACAAAGACAACAAGAACCTAGCTATTTAAATAGTAGCTTTGAAGATATGACAAAATCACAAAAAATTGAGTTAATTGAAGATGTTTTAGATGATGATGTAAGACCTATGCTTATTATGGATGGTGGTAATATGGAGATACTTGATATTGTAGAATCACCTCCACACCACGATTTGTATATAAGATATTTAGGTGCTTGTAGCGGTTGTAGTGCAGGAAGCATGGGAACTTTGTATGCGATTGAGTCGATTTTACAAAGTAAGGTAAATGAAAATATAAGAGTTCTTCCTATTTAAGATTAAAAATCTTTAAATTTGCTACAATAAATAAAATAGTTTTTAAGAGGCTTTTATGTTTGCAATTTATAATAATGGAACGATTGATTTTAAAAGTAGAAGCGAAAATAATCACGAATTAAAAAGTATATTGCCATCATCTGCTACAAAATTAGATGTTACTGATGAAGAGATAAAAGATTTTTCACAAGAGTTAAAAGGCAATAGTGAAACGGTAAAACATATAAATTCATATAAAAAAGTTGCAAATCTTGATAACCTTGAGCCTGTTTATAAAGTAAAAGATATTATGACAAAAGAGGTTTTTCATGCGACTACTAGTGCTACTTTAGAGGATTTGTATTACTTTATAATTGAAAAGAAAGTTTCACAAATTCCAATAACTATTTTTGGTAAAAAAATAGTTGGAATTGTAAATAAAAAACTTATTTTATCTCTTATTATGAATCATAAAGATGATGTTACTGATATATTAAAAAGAAAAATAGATGATATCTATCTTCCTGAGGTTTTAACAGCAGACCCTGAAGCTGATGTAAGACAAGTAGTAAAAGTAATGTTAGATTTAAGACTAGATGCAATTCCTATAGTTGATGAGCATGATACTTTACTAGGAATAGTTTCAAAAACCGATATATTAAAGGCAGTTGCAAATTTTCCTAAGCTTCAGCTTTGGTCGTAAATTTAGATTATTGATTTATAAAGTTTATTTATAAAACTGTTCCATCATCAAAAATAACCTTGTCTCTACCCTTTGCCTTTGCTTCATAAAGTAACTCATCAGCTTTTGCTTGGGCATCTATTATGGAGTTATAATTATTTCTAAAAGTAACACCAGCAGAGAAAGTTATATTTATTTTATGCTCTTTATATATAAAAGTACTATTTAAAAAGGCATTTTTCACTCTTTTTATATATCTATTTACCTCTATTTTATCTCTAAAATTTATTAATGCAACAAACTCTTCTCCACCATAACGTGCTACAACATCCTCTTTTCTAGTTAAATCTTTTAATATCTTTGCAAAAGATTTTAAAATTTCATCACCACAAGCATGACCATAATTATCATTTATCTTTTTAAAGTGGTCAATATCAAAAAATACAATAGCAAAATTTGTTTCAAATATAAAAAACTGTTTTTCAGTCTTTTTTGCTTCAACTTCATATGCTCTTCTATTTAAAACAGAAGTTAAAAAGTCATATAAATACTCCTCTTTTGTAACTTGTAACTCTCTTTCAAGCTCTTCTATTTGTCTATTTAGTTGTTTAAACCTATCAATATTTGAAGCTAAAATTCTATTATTCTCAAGTAAAGAGTCCTCAAGTTTATAAATAGTATCTATTAATTTTTTTTGAACAGCAGTTAGCTCTCTTTTAGAAAAATCAGAGATTTCTAAAGACTCTAAATCCTTTTTGATTTTTTTAATATCTTCATTTGAGTTATTACTATCATTTAGTGTTTTATCATAGTATCTACTCATCAAAGAGGTAAGTTTTATAATATCATTTGTTTTCTCTTTTAAAACTCTTCTATCTGCTTCTATTCTATTTTTTGCAAAGTTTTTTATTTTTGAGATAGATTCTTTAGAAGTTATTTTTATTGGATTTTGAAGGCATCCAATAATAAAATCTTCAATTTCTTCTTTCAACTCAAAGTTTACTGAAGGAGTTAAAAGTTCACTAAATGTACCAATTAAACTTCTTAGTTGGTCATTATTTGCTCTTTTTGTTAAGATAGATATTATCCTAAAAATTGATTCATTACTTAGAACTTTTTTTTCATCATTTGTAAGGTTTATTAAAGCATCATTTAATATTTTTATATCACTATACTCTTTATTATAAATCTTTGCTTGCTCTTTAAATTCTAAAAAGTAGTTCTCAGGAGTTGTTGGAAGTTTCTTTTCTCTTAATTTTTCTAAAGTATTTTTGGTGATCTCTTTTAGATTTTCATTCATAAAAGTGCCTTAAATTTTTTAAAGTATTATATCACTTATGGTATAATAAGAACTTAATATATAAAGGATTAATTTATGCCAAATAGAAACAATCAGATTTTAAAAAATACAAATGCAAAGTTATTAGATGAGTTTAATGCCTCAATTATGTTTGATAAAGAGCTATATTCTCAAGATATAAAAGGTTCAATAGCACACTCTAAAATGTTGGCATTACAAAATATTATTTCAAATGATGAACAAAAAAGTATAGAAAATGGACTTCTACAAGTTTTAAAAGAGATTGAAAGTGGAGAGTTTAAATTCTCTTTAGAGTATGAAGATATTCATATGGCAGTTGAAAATAGACTCACTCAAATTATTGGAGAAGCTGGTAAAAGAGTTCACACTGCAAGAAGTAGAAATGATCAAGTTTGTACAGATTTTACACTTTATGTACAAGAAAAAACAAAATCTATTCAAGAGCAAATTAAAGAGCTAATCTCTACATTTGTAGAACTTGCTTCAAAACATACAACAACTATAATGCCAGGAATGACACATCTTCAACATGCACAACCAATTAACTTTGGGTTTCATATGATGGCATATGCAAATATGTTTAAAAGAGATTTTGAAAGATTTTGCTCTTCTTTTGAAAGAAATAACTACTCTCCTTTAGGAAGTGCTGCAATGGCAGGAACTCCACACAATATTGATAGATTTAAAACAGCAGAACTTTTAGGATTTTATGCCCCAACACAAAATGCTATGGATAGTGTTTCAAATAGAGATTTTGCTTTAGAGTTACTTTTTAATATCTCTACAACAATGATGCATATTAGTCGTATTTCAGAGGAGCTTATTTTATGGTGCTCTTATGAATTTAGATTTATACAAATGAGTGATGAATATGCGACAACAAGCTCTATTATGCCACAAAAGAAAAATCCAGATGTTCCTGAATTATTACGTGGGAAAACAGGTCGTGTCTATGGAAATTTAATCTCACTTTTAACTATTATGAAATCACTTCCTCTAGCTTATAATAAAGATACTCAAGAAGATAAAGATGGAGTTTTTGATTCAGTTTCTACTATTGAGATTTCATTAAATATTTTAAATGAAGTTATAAAAACTATGGTTGTAAATAAGGATAATATGGCAAATGCTTGTAAAATAGGGCATTTAACTGCAACAGATTTAGCTGATTATTTAGTTGCAAAACAAAATATGCCTTTTCGTACTGCTTACTATATTACAAAAGAGCTTGTACAAAAAGCAAATAGTCTAAACAAAGATATTAGTGAATTAAATATTGCTGAGATTAGAAGTGGTGCAAAAGAGCTTGAAAATATAGATGAAGAGATAGTTTCTTATTTAAATCTTGAAAACTCTATGAATAGTAGAGACTCATTTGGTGGAACATCTACAAAACAGACTTTAGCTCAAATAGAGTATTTTAAAGAGTGGTTAAAAGCTTAAGTGAAATCTTTAAAGAGTGTAGTTATATCTACACTTTTTGTATATTTATATCTCTTTAATCTTTGCTATCTCATCTCTTAGTCTTATAGCTTCTTCAAAGTTCAAATCACTTGCAGCTTTTTTCATCTGTTTATTTAGTTCAATTAAGATTTTTTTTCGCTCAGATGCTGGCATTTTTTCAAGTCGCTGTTTTTTTAGAGCAACTGTGTCATACTCTTCAAGTTTTAGGCTATCTTCTAGTTTTCTTGTTGTTGATTTTGGAGTTATATTAAACTCTTTATTATGTGCTTCTTGAAGCTCTCTTCTTCTATTTGTCTCATCTATTGCAAATTGCATAGAGGCTGTTATCTTTTTTGCAAATAAGATAACTCTTCCTTCTTCATTTCTAGCAGCTCTTCCAATAGTTTGAATAAGTGAAGTACGACTTCTTAAAAATCCCTCTTTATCTGCATCTAAAATTGCAACAAGTGAAGTTTCTGGAATATCTAAACCTTCTCTTAGTAAATTTATTCCAATTAAGACATCAAAAGTTCCTAGTCTTAGCTCTCTTATTATTTGATTTCTCTCTATAGCATCTATTTCGCTATGCATATATTTTACTTTTATTCCTAAATCAGCATAATAACTAGCTAACTCTTCTGCCATTTTTTTTGTTAAAACAGTAACTAGTACCCTTTGGTTTTTTGTAACTACTTTTTTTATCTCATCATGTAGTTTTTCTACTTGAAATTCACTATCCATTATTTCAATAATTGGGTCTAAAAGACCAGTTGGTCGTATTATTTGCTCTGCTACAACTGGACTCAATTCTAATTCTAGCTCATTTGGAGTTGCACTTACAAATATATAGTTTGGGGCTTTTTTTATAAACTCATCAAATTTTAAAGGTCTATTATCTAATGCACTTGGAAGTCTAAACCCATACTCAACTAAAACCTCTTTTCTACTTCTATCAGCTACATGCATTCCTCTAAATTGGCTTAGAGATACATGTGATTCATCAACAACTAGTAAAAAATCTTTGTCCATTTGAGCAAAATAATCCAAAAGAGAATAAGGTGTTTCCCCAGGTTTTAAACCTGTTAAATGTCTTGCATAATTCTCAATTCCTTTGCACATTCCAGTTGCTTCAATCATCTCTAAATCAAACTCTACTCTTTGTTTAAGTCTTTGATACTCTACTAGCTTTTGCTCTTTTTGATAGTAATTTAATCTATTTTCGAGCTCTTCTTCTATCTCTTTAACTGCTCGTGCTAGATTATCTTGTGTTACAACAAAAGGATTAACTGAATAGATAATTATCTCTTTTAAGTCTTTTACTCTCTCATTTGTTAAATACTCGTGTTTTGATATAGTTTCAACTTCATCTCCAAAAAACTCAACTCTAATAAACTCATCTTCATAATATGCTGGAAATATATCAATTACATCGCCATTTACTCTAAAATCAGCTCTATCAAAGAATTTATCATTTCTTTTATAACCCATCTCTATTAGTTTTAATAAGAACTCTCTTTGAGAGTATGAAAAACCTACTTCTACTCTTTGTACCATCGCTTTATACTCACTAGGATTTCCCAAACCATAGTTTGCAGATACAGATGCAATAACTATTACATCATCAAAAGACAAAAGAGAGGCTGTTGTACTTAGTCTTAGTCTTTCCAGTTCTTCATTTATAGAGCTATCTTTTTCAATAAATAGATCACTTCTTGGAATATAAGCTTCAGGTTGATAATAGTCATAGTATGAGATAAAATACTCCACATGATTATTTGGAAAAAATTGCTTAAATTCGCTATATAGTTGAGCTGCTAAAGTTTTATTATGAGTCATTATTAAAGTTGGTTTTTGCACTTTCTCTATTACTTTTGCAATAGTATAAGTTTTTCCACTTCCAGTAACTCCTAAAAGTGTGCTATATTGATTTTTTGCTTCAATACTTTCTACTAGAGCTTTTATAGCTTTTGGCTGATCTCCACTTGGACTATAATCGCTTACTACTTCAAATTTTGCCAATTTTTTAATCCTTTATAAAAAAATATTTGTAAATTTTTCATCTTTAAAAATTGTATAACTTTTTTGACAACATAAAGATGGAATATTTATATACTCTTTTTCTCCTATTTTATAAGATTTTGCTTGATGATAATGCCCCTCTATGATAATATCTTCACTATAGTTTTTAACTCTTTTATTCACAAGCTCTTCAAAATAGGTTAAATTATGACAAATATTTTTATTTTCTAAAGCTTTTTCTATTTTTTTACTTATAAAAAAATTTATATCCAAAAGATTTAGAAAATAAAGAAAATAACTATTTCGTATAATTTTACAATATAAATTATAGTGCCAATTTATGAAATTGTCACCATGTGATAGAGCTAATTTTTTACCACTATATTCTAATAGCAAAGGTTGATTTTCTCTTTTTATAACTTTTATATTTGGAAAGATTTTAGAAAGATTATAGTCGTGGTTTCCTTCTAAATAAAAAATCTCAAAACTATTTGAAAGAGTATTTAAAAGTTCTATACTTTCACTATTCATTTTTTTAAAATAATTTATTTCATAGGCTAAAAAATCAAAGTTATCACCCATTAAAAAAATTTGTTTACAAAAGATTTCACCATTTTTGATTTTTTCTAAGATAATTTTAAACTCTTGATTTTTCTTGTTGTAGTGAGAATCAGCTATAAAAATAGCCTCATCTTTTAAAATAATACTCAAACTTATAACTCTAACTCTTTGTAATATATTTTTAAAACTTCAAAAGTTTTAGTTCCACCTGGAAGATTTGCAACAAACTCATCTCCTTCAACTTTTCCCATAAGTTGTTTTGCTAAAGGAGAGTTAAAAGAGATTAGCCCTTTTTCTACATTTGATTCAACTCCACCTACAATTGTGTATGTAAACTCATCATCACTATCAACATCTACTAAATTTATAGTTGAGCCAAAACTCACACGGTCATGTGGTAAAATAGAAGGATCAACAATCACCGCTTTTGAAATAGTATTGCTTAATTCAGCTATTTGTACATCAATTAATTTTAGTTTCTCTTTTGCACTATGATACTCAGCATTCTCTTTTAAATCTCCTAATTGTCTTGCTTCATCAAGAGCAACTACTGTTTCAGGTCTCTCTGTACTTTTTAAAAATTCTAAATTATTTGTTACTTTGTTGTATCCAGCAAGTGTCATTGGTTCTTTGTCCATCATAACTCCCATAAATATTTTTGTGTTATAATAGCCAAAAATTTGTAAAGAAGATGTAAAAATGCAATATAGTAGAACTAAGATACTTTTTGGTGAAGAGGCTTTTTCAAAGTTTCAAGATACAAAAATAATACTTTTTGGAGTAGGTGGTGTGGGAAGTTTCGCACTAGATGCTCTTTATAATACAGGAATAACAGATATAACAGTAGTTGATTTTGATAGATATGATGTATCAAATCAAAATAGACAGCTACATAGCCACAATAATATAGGAAGATATAAAGTAGAAGTTATGAAAGAAAAATATCCAAAAGTGACAGCTATTTGTGAAAAAATAACTCCAGAGTGGATAGATAGTTTTGATTTCTCAAAATATGATTATATTTTAGATGCAATAGACGATGTGACACCAAAAGTTCATCTAATAAAAAAACATTTTACAAAAGTAATTAGCTCTGGTGGAGGAGCAAAAAAGATAGACCCATGCCAAATAAAATATGCTTCTATTTGGGATGCTTACAATGATAAGTTTGTAAAAAAAGTAAGAGATGAGTTAAAAAAACAAGGTTTTAAAAAGAAATTTAAAATCATTTTTTCTACTGAAGTTCCACTTTGTATAGATAAAGGTAGTTTTGAAGGAGTAACTGCAAGTTTTGGTTTAACTATGGCTTCAATTGTTGCCCAAAAAATAGTAAAGAAATTAAATTTAGTTAAAGATAGTCAAAGTTAAAAAGATATATAATAATTAACTTTACACTTAAAAAAAGGATTTTCATGAGCGGTATTGGTGGTAGTGTTGAACAAATGACACAAGGACATTTACGGAATGTTCAGCAGTTAGCAGTATTTTACACTGGTCATAATAATATTTATGCAATAAACATAGCAAAAGTTAAGGCTTTTATAATAACAGAAGAAGTTGCTATCAATGATACTCCAAAGGATACAAACATTATTGCAGGGATTGCTACAATAAGAGGTGAGCCAGTTACTTTAATAAATCTTGATGCATGGTTGGGATTAAAACCACTTGAGGTAAAAGAGTATAAGCTTATTATATTTTGTGAGTTTAATCACAAAAAAATTGGATTTTTAGTAAAAGATATGCTTGATATTGTGGAAAAAACAACTCAAGAATTAAGACATACAGAAGAGACAAATAGTAAGATTACATATACAACTTATGTAAAAGTAAACAATAAAGATGAGCTTTGTACTGTATTTAATGCAGAACAACTTTTAAGAGATATTAAGTGGACAGATGATGGGGGAAGAGATATTAAAAAGTATGTAGAAGGGAAAATCCACTCTTCTAAAAAAATCTTAGCAGCGGAAGATTCAGCAGTTGCTAGAGAGGTATTACATAAATTTTTTACTCAAATAGATGTTGAATATGAAATTTATCCAAACGGTGGAGAATTACTTGATAGAATTGAAGAGCTTGACCCTTCAAAAATTGGTTTAGTTATAACAGATATTGAGATGCCAGGAACAGATGGTTATCAGGTTGCATCTTTTATAAAAAGCAATAATAAATATGAGCATATCCCAGTTGTTGTAAACTCTTCAATGACAACTGATGCAGTAAGAGGAAAGATGACTCAAATAGGAATAGATGGTTTTGTAGGGAAAACAGATATTAATGCTCTATTCCAAATTACAAATCAACTTCTTATTAGATAACTTTTAAAAGCTAGAAAAACTCTAGCTTTTACTTTTTTTAGAAACTATATCTTAAGTTTACATATCCATATCTTCCTGGATCATTAAATAAAATTTGTTCACCACCAACTTCAACATATCTAACATCTTGGTAAGTATTTGCAGAGTTATAAACTTTATCAAATAGATTATCAACACCTAAAGTTAGTTCAAAATTTTTAAATAACTCTTGAGTATATTTTAAATTTGTAACAGCATATCCAGCAATCTCTTGCTCTTTTGCACTATCATCGAATTTGCTCCATCTATCAACAGCTACAACTTCTGCTTTAAATTTAGATTTTTCATATTCATAACTTAAACCTAGATTTGCTTTTAAAGGAGGAATTTCAGCTAAATCTTTATCAGCAAAACTTCCATCTTTTTTACCTCTTTGATAAGCTATTCCATAGTCAAATGCGAAATTATCTGTGAAATAGTAGTGACCACTTATATCAAATCCATAAATTTTTGCATCTATATTTTGGAATTGTGTTTGATTAGTTCCAATAACTCTACTATTATAGATATAATCTTTTAAAACTGAGTAGAAAATTTTTGGTTTTATATAAAAATTTCCAATAGTTTTTTCAAATCCTAAATCTACTTCATAGTTTTTTGTTTGGTCTAAATTTGGGTTTGAAGTGGCATTTACTACACCATTTGAACCTAGTTGATATAATTCTCTCGCATCTGGAACTCTTGAAGATTTACCAAATCCTAAAAAGATTTTACTTTGTTCATCAAAATTATAAGCGCCAAACATATATCCACTAAATGCTACATATTTTTTATCATCTACATTTGGTCTTTGAGTCTCTATATCTGTGTAGTCATATCTAACACCTGTTTCTAAATCTAAGTTTCCAATAGATTTTTCAACTTTTGCAAATAGTGCTTTATTTTTTGTATCAGTATCATACATTCTATTCATAGTCTGATTTGGTTTAACTACTCCTGTATTTATATTTGTAGAGTGCATTTTACCATTCCAATTTCTTACACTTGTATCAATACCTAAAGTAAGTAGGCTATCTTCTATTTCTAAAGAGTTTTTAACTGTTGCCCCCCAAATTGAACTTTTCATATGATTTGTCATATATGATGTTCCATTACCATTTCTTAGTTTTCCACTCATAGGATGATCTACTTTTGAGTAGTAGTAATCAAGGTTTAACTCTTTTGAAAAACTCCCTAACTCTCTAATTGTATATCCAATTGTATAAATATCACTATCATCATAATCAGCATCCATAGGACCAGCTGGATATAAAATGCTATCACTTCTATTTGCAGTATAAGAAAGTTTTAAATCTTGATTATCTGTAATATTAAATTGAAGTTTTGACATAACACTCTTTTTCTCAAAAGCATCGCCACTTCCACTTTTAAGTTGTTGGGCATGTGGAACTCCTCTTTTTTTCTGTTGTTCTAAGAAGTTATTACCATTTCCATCTTTATATTGGTCTCCTTTTTCAACTGAAGCGGAGATTAGAGCTTTTACAAACTTGTTTCCACCCTCTATTGTGGCACTACCTTTTTTATAATCAAAACTACCTGCATTTAGATTTAATTCTCCATGAAAACCATCTTGAGGCTCTTTTGTTTCAACTTTTACAAGTCCACTTAGAGTTCCAAAGTTCTCTACATCATATGGACCTTCAATTATTTTTACACTTTTAATATTGTTAGTAAGAATATGTGAAGTAGGTGGGTCCATTCTATTTGGACAAGCTCCATAAATTTTTGAGTTATCAATTAAGATATTGATATTGTCTTTTTTTTGCCCTCTTAAAATAATATCATTTGCAATTCCATTTCGTCTTACAATAGAGATACTAGGAGAGTTTTTCATTAAAGCTTCTGCTAAATCTGCACTTTTTAGTTCATCTTTTGAAATATCCTTTACTAATGTTGAATTTGCTCTTTCAACAATACTTATCTCTTGTAAAGTTGTTGATTCATTTGCACTTAAAAGTGTAGAAACAACAAAAGATAATATTGTAATATTTTTTACTTTCATAATTTACTTTCCCTTTTTTTGAATTTCAAAAGTATTACAAGGATGTGTTAATTTTTTATTAATTTTAGTTCTCTATATATCAATTACTCTTGTAAAAAATGTGCTAATTTTGTGCGAAGCTAAAATATTCATCATCTAAAAAAGTAGTTTTTCTTCCTTTTTTTTCTACTTTTAAATATTTTGTATATTTTTCTAGTGTAATATTTAGATTTTTATGTCCTAACATTTGAGAAACCCAAAGAGGATCTTCTTTATTGCTTAGCATATTACTAGCAAAAGTATGTCTAGTTTGATATATGCTTCTTTTTTCTAAGTTTAGACTTTTTAAAAGTTTATGCCACCCTTTTGCCAAATCTCCTGAATGAGAAAAGATTTTTCCACTAGCTCTTAAAAAAACATTTTGGCTAAGACCAGTAATTTTTCTTTGTTCTCTTAAAAAAAATTCACATTGTGGAAGCATATCTATTACACGGAAAGAACTCTTCGTTTTTGGGTTTTTTGTGATACCTAAAGTTCTAGTTTTATTTATAGTTATAGTTTTATTTTCAAAGTCTATATCTTTCCATTCTAAAGCTAATATTTCACCAGTTCTTGCACCTGTAAAAAATGCAACTCCTAAGAAGTGTTTATAAGGATTTTCTTTATAAGTTAAGATTAAATCTATCTCTTGCAAAGTAAAGGGTTTCATTTCATAATCACTTTTTAAAGTTGGAAATTTAACTATAAAAGGAGTTGCTTGTATATATCCATCTATAATTGCATTTTCAAAAGCTGGTATTAATATCCCAGTTACACAAGTGTTTAAAGTTGTTCTATCTTTAAAAGTAGAGTACCAATCTTTTATTTTTGCTGGAGTAATTTCATGTGGATATTTTTTATCAAAAAAAGGTACAATTCTACTTTGAAATAAGCTGTAATAACTTCTTATAGTTGTAGGTTGAAGTTTTTTCTCTTTCTCTTCTAAAACTTCCCTACAAAATTCTAAAACTGTTTTTCCTTTTGTTTTAACATTAAATTTTTTATAGAACTCTGTATTTTTATATTGATTTTCTAGTAGTTTCCTATTAGTTGGAGTATCTTGTAATTTACTAGATGTTCTCTTTCCATTTATATCAATATATAAAATACCATTTCTATTGTAAAGTCTCATAAATCACCTCTCTTTTGATTTTTTGAACTCTTCAATAGCACCACTTACAAATGTGATTTTACTTTGACTTCCCTTTAGTTCCTTGAAAAAATGATAACCCTCTCTAAATGTTCCATTTTTAAGATATAAAGAAATTGTGCTATCTGTTATCTCAAGGTAATTTCTTATTCCAGCTCTTGTAGTCAAATCATATTTTGGATTAAAATGCTTTTTTAACTCTTCATTCTCTTTTTTTAATTGTTCTAAACTTTCTGCTATTTGTGGTAGTAGTGATAAAACACTAAAATCAACTGTATTATTCATTTTTATCTCCTCTTCAAATTCTTTTATTAATTCCTTTATCTCTAAAAACCCACAATATATGAGCTTTATAGAAATAAATACAATATAAACTGTATTTATTTTGGTTTAAGTGCAACTCCTACACCAAATCTAAGATTTTTGCCTTAATTTTAGTTCTTTCAAGTTACTGTTTATGCTTAAATGGTGAATCTTGTTTTATACTCCTATCACTTCCACATAGTCGGAGTTTTAAAATTAGAATTAACTCCTAATTGGAGGAGGGTATTTCTATGTTTTTTTTATTTCTATTCAAATATTGCATAACTTCAAAAGGGTCAAAAACTATAGATTTTCTTCCACCTTTTTCATCATTAGTTCCACTTAATTGTATATATGGAATATTTCCAGCTCTTCTTTTTTCATCAATCATTCTTTCACTAAGACCTGTAAGTTTTGATAATGTTTTTTTATCGCAAGATATTGGTTTCATTTTGTCAGCTAAAATGAAAAAGTGTAGTGTTAGATTCATTGGATTATCATTTTCTTTTAGTCTTTTTAGCTCTTCAATAAATGCTTTAATAAGATTGCTTGTTGAATATCTGATAATTATTTGATTTATAAGACTTTGTTCAATATTCAAATCTTGAAGCATTTTCTCTAAAAGTTTCATTTTTACTCACTCTTTGAAGATGTAGAAGATAGTGTTTTTAGAAAAGTTTTTACTTTTTCTAATTCATATCTATATGTTCGCCCAATTTTTATAAAAGGCATATTTTTAGTTTTTCTTAATTTATCGACATCATAAGCTGAGATATTAAGTCTTACAGCTAATTCTTCTTTTGTTAATAGGTCTTCATACATAAGTTTTTTTCCTTTTTAATTCACATTTTTTGAATAAACTTACAAATTATTTAAGAAACTAAAAATATGATTATTAATCCTTATTTTGGTATTCTTTAATTTAAAATGTAAATAAATGTAAGTTTATATATTTTACATACATTTTGTAGTGACATTATACATACTAAATGTAAGTAAGTCAATATAAAAGTATGCAATTTTATAAATTTATCAAAATATATGTAAGGATTAAGGTTGGACATAAAAAATGCAATAGAAGAATTAAAGAATTTTTTTAATGTAAAAACACATAAAGAATTAGCAGATGCTTTGGGTGTTACGCAATCTGCAATAGATGCTTGGAAAAATAGGGGAAATTTACCAGCAAAATATGAGAAATATCTTCATGATATAAACATTCAAAAAACAGGGCATAAGGTTATAGGAAATGGTAATTATGTTGGAGTTAAAAATTTTATAATTAATGAAAAATTATCTACTTTAAATGAAGATGATATTCAATTAATTGAAAATTTTAAAAAGCTATCTCCTAAAAAACAAGAATATTATTATCATAGAATCAAAGCTGATTTGATAGAGGAAGAATTAGATAAATAAAAATTAATTTAATAGGGGAAAATTAAAGAATGAGAATATTTATAGCATCAAGTAGTGAATTAAATCAAGAGAGAAAAGATTTACAATTATTACTTTATAAAAACAACATTAAACCTGTTGTATGGGAGGATATTGACCACTCAATAGGAATAGATAGATTTCAAACTAGAATAAATGAAGAACATCTTTTAACAAGTGATTTTGTAATATTTATGATTAAATCAAAATTAGGACAATTTACATTAGAAGAATTTGAAGAGGCATATAAAAGTTTAGGTTCAAGAATAGGAGGAATGCTTATTTACTTTTTTGAATTTGATAGAAATAATGTACACGTTGATGACTTATTTAAAATACTTAGCTTAGAGAATTTTTTAAAAAAAGAAGGTAAATATCCACAGAAGGTAAAAGATTTTAGAGATTTAGAAAACCATTTTTTAGAACAAATGATTAATCATTTAAACCCATCTACAAAAAATGAATTAACAAAAACTTTAGAAACAGAAGTATTAGAACAACAAACACCAATTAATCAAATTAAAAAAATCTGTATTTATACTGTAAAACCATTAAATACTTCAATAAAATTTAATTTAGGAATTATAAAAAATCAATTTAATAAGTTTGATATTGAATTACATCACAAGATTTTAAATGAAGATTTCTTATTAGAGCATTATGAGTTTGATTTATGTTTTATTTTTACAAAAACAAATAGTGATAAGATAATTATAGAAGATGAATATTTTATACAAAAATCTATTACATTGTCTGAGTTATCTGGATTTATTGAAAGTGATAAAGTAATTTTAGTTTTAGATAAAAATATAGAAGATAGCTCATTTGAAATACAAATTGCCGACAACGATTCACAAATAAAAAAAATTATATCAAGTAAAATTTATAAAGAGTTAAAACTAGTAAAAGGTAATTATAAATTTTATAAGTTATCTACAGAATTACCAGATTTGATTGATACAAAAAATTTTAATCAATTTATAGGTAGAACTACTGATATAGAAAATTTAGTAAAAAAAATATCAAATTTAAAAAATGAAAATAAGATATTAACTATAAAAGGTTCAGGTGGTATAGGGAAAACAACATTAATTTCAAAAGTAGTAACTGAATTTTCTGATAGAGGTAAATTTAAAGATGGAATAAAGTTTGTTCAATGTGAATTTATAAAAGATTATGAAGATTTTGAATATAAGATATCTATGTCATTTGATATGACAAATGCTCTTAATTTTGGAACTCAATTAAAAGAACAGATTAATCAAATAGATTCAGATAGATTAATTATTCTTGATAATGTAGAAACTATCTTACATTTAGAAAATACAGATAAAATAAAAGAATTTATAAAATACATAAGTAATTTTTCAACTATTGTGATTACTTCAAGAGAAAAATTAAATGAAGATTTTGAATTTGTTTATGAATTAAGAGAGTTGACAACGGATGAAGCAGAGGAATTGTTTTTAAAGTGCTATGAAATAAAAAATTGTGATAATAAATTTTTAAGAACGGAAATTCTAGAAAATATTTTAAATAATAATCCTTTGGCTATAAAACTAGTTACTTCAAATCTACCTAAAAATAAAAATCTTCAAACTTTAAAAAATGAACTTGAGAAAAATTTTTTTGATTTAACTTCAAAAGATTTAGAAAATATTTTTGACAAAGAATCTGATTTAAATATACAAAGAACAAAATCACTTTTCAACTCAATAAACTACTCATATTTAAGATTGAGTGAAAAAGAAAAATTGGCATTAGAATTACTATCTTTATTTCCTGATGGTATATATATAGAACATTTTAAAGCATTTTATAATAAAAAAGAAAATAAAAATAAAAACAGTATAAAGAAAAAGATAGAAAACTTTAGTGATAGAGATTTAAAATCTTTGGAGGATAAATCACTTATAATAAATGCAAATGAAAGAATAAATTTACAATCAATAATTGGAAGATTTGCAGATTATAAATTTCAAAATAAAGATAATGAAGAAAAACTTGAATATTATAAAAAAGCTTATGGATATAATGCTTTTTTATTAAGTATAATAGAAAATCCAAAAATAAAACATTCAATTTCATCATATATTTTTGATGAAAATAAAAATAATTTTTTAAAATGTTTAGATTATATTAGATATTTAGAAATAAATGAAAATACAATATCTTTTATAGATGATTTATCTGCATATTTTGGTATGTCAAGTTCCCCTAATGAAAAGATATTTCAAAAATTAAAAACTTTAAGAAATTCTATTGATGATAAAGTAAAAAAAGATTTTTTAAATTGTGTAATGCTTTCTATAGATTATTTTTATGGTAATTTTTCTACAGTCTATATTAAAATGCAAAAACAATATCCTTTGGAACAAATTATTAATAAAAAAATAATGAATAATATTGAGAAATGGGGTATTTTTAATTTATTATCAATATATGGAATGGAAGGACATCAGTACTATGAAGTTAAATTTGCATTGAATAATAATATTTTGTCTCCTTCAACATTTGAAATAGGAGAATATGAAATAACTAAAAAATACTTTGATAATTATTTGAATGCTAAAAATTCAACTTTTACAAAGTACGAATTGATGTTAAATACTAATAATTTGGATACTGAAGTATTAAAAAAATACATACAATCTCTTTACACGACACAATTTATTGATAAAATACAAATGACCTATACTTTATTGAAAGCTCAAAAAACAGAAGTTACATTAAAAGATATAAAGAAATTAATTATTACAAATCCTTTTACAGATGGCTTGAAAACTTTAATGTTAGCTATAAAAGACGAGAAAGAAACTTCAAAAGAAATGTATGAAAAAGCTATAGAAAAGCTTTATCATATAAAGTATTATTATGTAGAAGCTATACTTTTATATAGTGAGTATTTAAAAAATATAAAAGATGATGACTTTGAAATATGGTTAAAAAAAGGTCAAGAATTATCTTTTAATCACTATTATAGATATTTATTTCATAGATTTAATTGTTTAGAAAAAAATATAAGAATTCAATATAATGAAGATGACTATCCTTTGCCTGAAAAATTTGATTATACAGAAATAATAAAAAAGTATGAATTGTAATATTAATAAATTTATATATAAGAAGAAAAAATTTAAATTATTTAATTAGGTGTATTTAAAAAATGTATGAAATTTTAATTTTAGGTGGAATAGGTTGTTTGATTTTTATATTTGTTAAAAATAAATTTACAAAATATGAAAATGAAATAAATGGATTAAAAAAGAAGCTACCTCAAGAGTTTACAGCTGAACAAAAATCAAATATTAAAAAGTTTGGTGATGATTTTGAAAAATATGTTGGTAAAAAATACGAAGATAATGGATATGAAGTTGAATATAGGGGTTTAAATCTAGGATTTCTTGATGGAGGGATAGATTTAATTGCTAAAAAGAATGATAAGGTTTTTCTTATCCAATGTAAATATTGGAAAAAGAAAGATTCTATCACTCATAATATGGTAAAAGAGTTTTATGGTAATTGTAATTTTTATATAGATAATAATAAGTTAGATAGAAATAATGTAACTTGTATATATGCAGTTGCAAAACAAGAAGCAATATCTTTTCAAGCTTATGAACTTTTTAAAATTAACTACAATAATTGTAGATATAAATTATATGAATGTTAAATAAAATACATAGAGGGGAGAATATGAAAAATAAGATAGAAAAAATTTATGAAAATAGGCAAAATTTTGTAGTAATAGGTTTAACTGGTAAAACAGGTAGTGGTTGTTCAACAGTTGCACAAATATTAAAACAAGGTTATACCGATTATGATAGTCCAGATTGCAAACTTACTAATATTCAAAATAGAAAAGCAAGTATAATAAAAAAATTTGCAAGTATAAATTTTAAAGAGAATCATAAAAAATTTAAAATTATAAAGCCATCTACGATATTAATGATGCTATTTTTATTTGATAATAAAATTATTATTGAAAAAATTAGAGCTTTTTATAAACTTCTAGATATAAAAGATGATGAAATAGATATTTACAAAAAGGAACAAGAATATAAAAAAGAGTTAGAAAAAGAATTCATTGAATTAAAAGAAATTATTAAGATTTTGGATTTATTAAATAAAAAAAATGAAATATTTAAAGATTTTTTTAATTTCATAAAGAATGTAAAACTAGAAAATAAAGATGAAATTAAAAAGAATATAAAAAATATTAAAAAAAAATATAAAGAGAAATTAGCAAATGAGACAGAAGAAGAGTTAAAAAATGAAATTATCTCTATATTAGGAATTAAAAAAGAAATAAAATTTATTAATTATAAATTAGAGTTTTCTAAGTTTAAAGAATTAAAAAAAGAAAGTTTAACACAAGAAAATATAGAATTTAAAATTAATTTAAAAAGAGAAATTTTTCATGATTTTTTAGATAAATACTCTAAAAAACATAGTGGAAAGTTTATTGAATTATATGAAAAATATGATAAATTGATAAAGGAAAAGAGAGGTTCAAAAGAACTTACTATAAAAAATTTACAGTTAATTGGGGATTTAGTTAGAGAACATATTGATATATACCAATTACCAACTTATTGTAATTATTTGATAAAAGCTTATCGGCAAGAAACAAAAAAAAATAAATCAAGTTGTTATATTGTGATAGATTCTTTAAAGAATCCATTTGAAATAGTGTTTTTTAAGGAAAGATATTCGGCTTATTATACTTTTTCTATACACTCAAAAGATGAAATTATGAAACAAAGGTTAAAAGATTTAGGATATAACGATAAAGAAATAGAAAATATTCATAATAGAGAAGAGAATAAAGATGAAAATGACAAACAAAAAGGTTCTTTAGATTCAGTTAAAGATTTTAAATCACTTAATGTTACGGAATGTGTACAAAGAAGTGATATTTATATAGATAATAACAATGATAAAAAAGACACTCTATATAGACAGATATTTAAATATTTGAGTTTAATAGTACATCCTGGATTAGTAACTCCAAGTAATGATGAAATTATAATGCAATTGGCATTAACCGCAAAATTAAACTCAGGATGTATTTCAAGGCAAGTTGGGGCGGTAATTTTAAATAAACATGGTTCAGTTAAATCAATAGGTTGGAATGATGTACCTGAAGGACAAACACCTTGCTTATTAAGAAGCCATAGTGAACTATTAGATAATTCTATTTCAAATATTTATAGTAAATATGAAAAAACAAAATTTAGAGAACATAATAAATTTAAATATATATTTTCTATAGAGAAACCAAAAGAACAAAAATATAATCAATATAAATCATCAAATGAGAAAGGATTAAATGATTCTTTTTGTTTTAAAACAATTCAAAATAAAATTGATGGTGATAAAAATCAAGTTTACACAAGGTCATTACATGCTGAAGAAAATGCCTTTTTACAAGCTTCTAAGTTTGGAAATTCTGAAATCTTAGGAGGACAACTTTTTACCACTGCTTCACCTTGTTTTCTTTGTGCAAAAAAAGCATATCAGCTAGGTATAAAAAGAATAGTATACATCGAAGCATATCCAGATATATCAAATGAACAAGTATTTGATATTGGTACACATGAAATTGAAATTATACATTTTAGAGGAGCTATTGGACTTGCTTATCAAAAATTATATGAACCATTATTTCCATATAAAGATGAATTAAAAGCATTAAATGAAGTAAAAAATAAATAAAGTTTATTAAAAAACACAAAGGAAAAAAATGAATAATCTTGAAAATACGAATTTAAATGAAACTGTTGCAACAACAAATGTGGCAAATAAATATAACTTAAAAAAGATAGACACTGAATCTATTAAAAATAATGTTTTAATGAATAATACATTTTATGCTTTTAAAAAAGCTGGGAATTGTAGAATTTGTTTATCGTTACCAGAGTTTGGAGCTATTTTTATTGGAAGTATAATTGTAGGAGCAATTTTTTCTATTGTTCTACCAAGCATTATCTCAATCATAATATTTATAGTATTATTTGTATATGGTGTAATTTTTCTAAGAAATAAGAATAGTAGAGCAGCTTATGATAATTATTTAGAAAACCAAATGATAGGAATATATACTAAAGATTTGGCTGTATTAAATTTTGTACCTGAAAATATAGATTATCAAACTATTAAAATGATTGAAGTATCTGGAGAGAATTATGATATTGCAAAATATAATTTAATCAAATCTGCTTTTTATTTGGGAGCTGATGGAGTAATAAATATAACTCATAGTTCAACAGCCTATGCAACTTCAACTGTTACTGGAAGTATTAGTACTAACTCATCATCAAGAGTTACTGGAAATATTAATACTGATACAAAAATAACAACTAATGTATATATGCAAGGTATGGCTATAAAATTGGTTTAAAATTAATTGAAATTTAATATATAAAATAAGAAGGTAGAGATATGCCAATAATAATTAGAATACTTCCTATGGATAAAATAAATGAATTTAAAGGAAAAAAATCAGAGTTAGTACAATCAGATTTCTTTTTAAATGAAGTTCCTTCACGAGTTGTAGATGGTTTTCAAGGAATTTATTGCTTTAAATCAAATAAAATTAAAATAGATGATCAAGAAACTTATATCTTATTTCAGTATGATAATTATATTATTGCTTGTGCTAAATTGGATAATACAATACTTATTAATTCACATAAAAATTATAAAGGATATTATATTTTACCACCTCAAACAATATATACATTTGATAAGATTAGTCTTAATGATCTAAATAAAAATATTTTTTATAATGACCCAATAAAAAGATTTAGTCAAGTTTGTCATAAAAGAGAATTAAAAAATATAAATGATTTTATAAAAAATGAAATTGTAAAGAATTTACAAAGAGTAATTCAAGAAAATTTAACTATTAAACATAATTTTCAATGTGAGCCTATATAGATTTATTATATATCAAAATTGATAATAAGTTCTATTTTGTTACAAATTAAAAATTTAAGAATAAAAAATAATCTAAAAATTATATTCTAGTAATTTATATTGTAAAATGTAAATAAATGTAAGTTTATAAATATTTTAGAATGATAATTATGTAAGAATATTATTATCATAGGATAAAAGCAGATTTGATAGAGGAAGAATTGAGTTCATTAAGAATGGAATCGAATAAAAATTATGAATTTATTGGTACTTATGATGAAGTTCTTAAAAGAACTGAAAATAGTTTAAGATATTTACTATTAGGAAATGGATTTAGTGTAGCATACGATAAAAATAAATTTTCATTTAAAAATTTATTCGATTATGCTAAGAAAAATGTAATAAGTCATAATTCTCCTATAATGAAACACTTTGAAGAATTACAAAGTTATGATTTTGAAATCATAATTAAATATTTAGAAAATGCATTATTAGTTTTAAAAAATTATCCAAAAGAAAATCAAAGTAATGAAATTTTAAATAATATAAAACAAGATATTAATTCTTTAAAAGAATATTTAGTAATGGCTATAACTAAATTACACCCAGAATTTTTTTATGATATAAAAAAAGCTGAATATATAAAATGTATAGATTTTATAAAAGAATTTAATGGAATATTTACATTGAATTATGATTTATTGTTGAATTGGGTTATTTTAGAATATTTGGATAATAATAAATTACAAAATAATAGATTAATTGTAGATGATGGTTTTAGAGGAAGAAATAAATTGATTTATAACCATATTAATAGATTTATTTATTTTAGACAAACTATTTTTTATTTACATGGAGCATTACATTTGTTTTTTGATGGAATAGATGTTATTAAAAATTATTACGATGAAAACCAAAAAGCTACATTACTTGAACAAACTAAATTTAATATACAGATAGATAATTATCCAATTTTTGTATCTGAAGGAGATGCTAAAAAAAAGTTAATGAAAATTAAAAATAATTTATATTTAAATTTAGGATTACAAAAGTTTAAATGTCCTAATTTTTCAGATGGTAGAAATTTGAGATATATACTGAATCAAGAATATTTTAAAAACAGAAGTTTAGTTATATTTGGAACAATTCTTGATAAAGATGAACATATAGTAGATGCTATTGTCAAAGGTAGATATAAAAATATTTATATTGGAATACGTAATAAGAATAAAATATATAGTTGTAATCATATTATTTCAAAGTTAAAAGATACTGATAAAAATTTATTTTTTTACGATTTTACAACTGTAAATGTTTGGAGATAAAATCGTGAGAACTATGATGAAAGAAGGAAACTTTGGAACAGTTGCTATTGATGGTGGATATTTAGAAATTTTATATAATAAAAAAATAATAAAAAAGGTAAAAGTTCCTGTTCCAAATTATCAAGCTGAAAAAAATAGAGATAGTGTAGTTGAAAATGATGATGGTTTCAGTGATAAATATGGAAATGAATATTCAGTTTATGTATATTCTAGTATGTATGGTATAGATTATACAATTGAATTAATTCATTCAAAGGATGAATTAAAAGCAGAAGAATTTATTGATAGTATAATTGTTAAATTTAATGATGGTGAAGAATATTTAAATAATAAAAGAAATCCAAATTGGAATATATTTGAACTTATTTTAGTATTAGATTTTTATCATAATAATTATCCAAATATTCCATCTAAAAATAGTTATGAAATAAAAGAACTTAGTTCTAAATTGAGAAAGTATAATGAGTTAATTGGAATAAAAATAACTACCTCTCTTCGTAATGAAAATAGTGTAATTATGAAATTAGAAAATTTTAGAGCTTTAGATTCTAGAGAAGAAGGGGAAGGTTTAAGAAATATTTCAAATCTTGATAAAAAAGTTTGGAATGAGTTTTTTGGAAATATTGATAAATTAAAGATTATGGCAGAATTTATTAGTAAAGCAATTGAAAGAAAAGATATTGAAATATTAAAAAATACTAATATAGATAATGTTGCTTTTCTTGAAGAATCTAATATTCATAAAATGGAAAATCTTTTTGGGGTAAGCTCTAAACACACAATAAATTATAATAACATTGGTATAAATAACTATAATAATATATTTGATAATCATAAACCTAAATTAAATATTGAAAGTATTACAAGAATATTTGCAAATTATGTTTTAAATTATAAAGCAAGCCATACTAGTACAATAATTGGAATATTTGGTAAATGGGGTAGAGGTAAAACTTTTTTTTACAATTATTTAAAATACAATATTAGACAACAAAAAGAAGATAATAAACAAATCTATTTCTGTAAATTTCAACCATGGAAATATCAGGAACAGAATAGTGCATGGGCTTTTTTATATAAAAATATATTAGATAATTTTCTTAAGCATAAAAAAACAGAAACTTCGAAAAAAATATTAGCATGGGAATTAAAATTAAAAAAAATATTTAATAGAAAATGTTGGATAGATAAATTTATACATTCAATAATTAATTCTATAAGTTTATCTAAACTATGGAAAATATTTTTATTAAATAGTAAAAGAATAGGTGTTAATAACTTATATTTTGGTTTAATTAGTATAGTTTTTATTGGATTAGCTGTATATTCAAGTTTAGTTTTTAAAATTGATTTTTTAGTTTGGGTATTTGGAATATTGAGTGTTCCGGGGTTAATATTCTTGCTTAAATCATATACTTTTTTTATGAAAAGTAAAAATACTGTAAGGATATTAATAAATAATTATTTTAAAACAAAAGATTATTCAGATTATTTAGGCTTTCAAAATGAAATAGAAAGAGAATTAAAATTTCTTATTAATACATATATTGAAAAAGATGAAAAATTAATACTATTTATAGATGATTTAGATAGATGTAATGAAGAGATGATAATTGATATTATGGATAGTTTAAGATTAGTTTTAGAAGATTATGAAATAAATTCAAAGATAACAATTATTGTTGCAATAGATGAAAGAATCTTATTAAAATCTATCAAATATAAATATTTCAAAGAAAATAATGAAATATGTTCAAAAGAATATATAGAAAAATTTTTCTTAGTAGGTGTTAAATTAAATCAATTATTAGATGATGATATTGAAGAGTTAGTTAAATCATATTCAGAAAGTCTTAATATTATAAGTAATTTAAATACAGAAGAAGAAAATACAGACAATGGAAATACAGAGAATGGAAATACAGAGAATGGAAATACAGACAATGGAAATGCAGACAATGGAAATGCAGACAATGGAAATACAGACAATGGAAATACAGACAATGGAAATACAGACAATGGAAATACAGACAATGGAAATACAGACAATGGAAATACAGACAATGGAAATACAGACAATGGAAATATTGAAATCCTTAGTAAAGATGAAATAGTATATATAAATAAATTATTAATAAAAGAGAATATAGACACTCCTAGAAAGATAAATATGATGATACATAGATATTTATTGTTTAAGTCATTCATTTTTAGTCATACTAAATTAAAAAACTATAATTATAAAATATTAATTGAATTAGTTATATATATAAGAAAAGAAGAAGTATTGAATCATTTAATACAACTTTGTTCTGTAGATAAAGAAAAAATCATTATAAAAGATTTAGAAGATAATGAACAAGAGATAGAAAAAGATGATTTAAAAAAATTAATAAATTATGCAGAAATGGTATCTCCATTTTAAAAGGATAATTTTGTTTTATAATATTGAAAATAATAAATTACAAACTAAATATATAGAATATTTAAAACTAACAGGCTCTTTATCAAGACTATTTTCAGATAGTTTAGCACCTTATTTATACTATCGTGCTGCTGAAAATATATTTTGCTTAGGATTTGAAGCAGAAAATTTATCTAGATCTGATATTTCTATTGATGCAAAAAAAGAAAATATTGGCTTTGGATTAAAAACTTTTCTTCATGGCAATGGAAAAACATTTCAAAAAGTTGCTGAGTTTAATGCAATTAGAGATGAATATACAAGTAAATCAGATAAGGAAATTATAGATTTTATTTCTCAAGCTAGAAATAAAAGATTAGATATCTGTTTAGAAGGATATGGAGTTGATAGTTTAATATACCATTGTCTAACTAGAAGTGATAATCTAATATCTATATATGAATTTCCTATGGATAAAGTTCAAATTGATAGTATTAAAAAGATTGTTAGAAGTAAAAATACTATTCAATTTGAAGATGGGATGAATGAGTATTCTTTTAATCTATCAAAAAGTACTTTATATAAAAGATTTATTTGTAAAGATAGCTTAGAAGATATAAAAGTAGATATTTTAGAAAATCCATTTGAATTATTAGCAAATTTAAATAAATCTGAAACATCTATATTAAAAGAAGTTAGTACGTATCCTTTTATATATTTGCCTTTATATGCTCCAAGTTCACAAGATTTAGAACCAGCAATTGCAAGTGGTATAAATCAATGGAATGCAGGTGGACGAGATAGAAATCAAGATGAACTATATATTCCTGTTCCTGCTTGGATACATAAAAAGTTTGAAGGATTTTTTCCTAATAACAATGATGATAAATTTGAATTAGAATTACCAAATGGTAATGTATTAAATGCAAAAATGTGTCAAGCTGGACAAAAAGGACTTATGTCAAATCCTAATAAAGCTTTAGGTAAATGGGTTTTAAGAGATGTATTAAAAGTACCAGTTGGAACTTTAGTTGATAGAAAATACCTTGATATGATAGGTATTGATTCCGCCATTGTGTTCAAATTGAATGATACAAAATATAAAATTGATTTTGCATCTAGTGGAAAATTTGAAGAATTTAAAGAACAATTTATATAAAGGATAAAATATGCCTGAAATAGGTAATAGTTACATAGTTACATTAAAAGAAACTTATATTATGTGGGGTGAATATAGACATACCGATTCTAGAGAAAGAATTATAAATGAAGTGTATTTACCTATTCCTGCTGATAAAGCCAGAGAATTTAATATTTATAATAGCAATAGAACAGGAGCTAATACAGAATATGATGTTATTACTTCTGATAATTTTTTAATTAATGGAAAATTAAAAGCTCAAGGTTCTTCTACAGCAGGATCTGAATATGCAAAAAATTTGTCTGGTTCAGGAAATTTAAGACTTTTAGCTCCTTGGATGAATCATATAGAGGCTAAAGTTGGTGATAAAATTAAAATTGAATGGATAAGTTCTACAAAAATAAAACTTACTAAATTATAGAAGAGTTAAATAAACTTTCTTAACTCTACATCATACTCTTTAATGCAATTATTTGGATTGTATTGAGGAGTTTCGCCTTTTAATAAAAATGCAATTCTCTCTGCAAAATGATAAATTCCAACAGGAGGAACTGCATTTCCTATTTGTCTTCTTACTTCCGTTGTACTTCCTTGAAAATTATAATCATCTGGAAAACTTTGTAATCTAGCTCTTTCTCTATTTGTTAATGGTCTATGTTCTTTGAAGTGATATCCCCAAGTTCCACCACCACCTGATGCAATAACAGTATATGCAGGTTCATCTTCATGTAATCTTCTATAAATATTTGACATTAGACCTTTTATTGCATAAGGAGTATTTTCTACAGCTTTAAAGTTTTTTCCTTGAGGAATATGTTTTAATCTTTCTACTACTTTATCACTTACTTTTAAGTGTTGAGTATGAATACAATTTTTAGGTAAATTTTTAAAAGCTTCTTTTGAAGTAATATGATTATTTTTATGTGTAAATTCTGGAGGAATAAATTCTGTTTTTATATCATTTCTAATACCAATAAAAAGTACTCTTTCTCTTAATTGTGGAACACCAAAATCTGCAAAGTTTACTAAGAAAATTTTTAACTTATAACCATCTAATTCAAATCTTTTTTTAATTATTTTTACTGCTTCACCTTTATTTGCTGATAATATTCCTTTTACATTTTCAGCAATAAAAACTTTTGGTTGAAGTCGTTCTACATACTTTGCAAAACTTTCATAAAGTTGTCCATCTTTATCATTTTTTAATCCTTCTTGCTTTCCCACAACAGAGAATGTAACACAAGGAAAACCACCTAAAAAAACATCATATATTTTAGGTTTATATTTTAAAACTTCTTTTTCTATATTTTCAGTAATATCTTTATGCAGTAATTTTGTATTTTTAAAATATTTTTTATTTTTATCTAATGAATTAATTGCATCTTTATTGTATTCTAAAGCATATTCTGTAGTAAATGGTAATTTAGTAAAATATTTTCCTAGAAAATCAAAATCTCCGTGAAATCCTATGTCTAAACCACCAGCACCTGTAAATGTAGAAAATATTTTAAAATCCAATTATGATACCTTTTTATATTTTTTGTGAATTTTACTATTCCCAAGCTGCGATTTTGCTGAATTAAAATAGTTTATATGTTTTTATTTATAGGAGTTGACAGATCAAATAGATATTTAATTATTAAAATATTTTGATTGCAATCAAGATAAAAATTGTCCTATTTTAGTATACTCCAAGTTTAAAATTATTAAGGAAAACAATGTTTAATTTAAAATCATTATATTTTAGGATGACCATAGTACATTATTTGGGAATAATATTACTTCCATTAAATGCTATTTTATTTACAACTTCAACTATTTCACAAATAGTTCAAATTACAATTACTTTAGCTTTAATTGTGCATGAATTAGATGAGAGAAAAAATGGAAAACTATTATCAAAAGAGTTAGTTAATTTTTTAAAAAATATGGATAATAAAAATGTTAGTTTTAATATAAATACTTCAATGGCAAGTGAATATTCTGAAATAAAAGATGTTATTGATAAAAGAGAAAAAGAGCTTTTACAAAAAGAGAAAGAAGAATCAATTTTAATTGAAGAAGCTAAAATAGTGATGAATCAGCTAAAAAATGGAATTTATTCTCAAACAATCACTTCTATTAGCTCAAATAATTCTCTAGAAGAGTTTAAAAAAAGTGTGAATGAAATGATAGTTGAAACAAGAGAACATTTTTTAAATATCAATTTTATTTTAGAACAATATACAAATTATGATTATAGAGAAAAATTAGAATTAAAAAGAATTTCAAATAGTGGAGAATTTCAACATTTAGTTGAAGCTATTAATAAATTAAAAGATGCTATTACTCAAATGTTAGTTGAAAATAAAATAAATGGTATTGCTCTTCAAAATTCATCTCAAAATTTATTAATAAATGTTGATAAATTAAATTTATCATCAAATGAAGCAGCAAATAGTTTGAAAAATACATCAATAGTATTAAGTGATATAACTCAAAATGTTGATAAAACTTCAACTCAAACTATTCAAATGTCTAACTTATCAAATGTAATTATTGGATATTCAAAAGATGGATTAAATCTTGCAGAGAAAACAACAACTGCAATGGATGAAATAAATGAGAAAGTAAGTGCAATTAATGAATCAATAACTCTTATTGATCAAATAGCTTTTCAAACAAATATTTTGAGTTTAAATGCAGCAGTTGAAGCTGCAACAGCTGGAGAAGCTGGGCGTGGTTTTGCTGTTGTTGCACAAGAAGTGCGAAATCTTGCAAATAGAAGTACTCAAGCTGCTTATGAGATAAAAAAACTTGTTGAATCAGCAAATATAAAAGCAAATGATGGAAAAACTATTGCAAATGAAATGATAGAAGGTTATACAGTTTTAAATACAAATATTGATAAAACAATTAAATTAATAAGTAGTGTAGCAAATATCTCAAAAGAGCAACAAGTTGGAATTGTTCAAATAAATAGTGCAATAAATATTTTAGAACAACAAGTAAGATTAAACGCTGAAGTTTCATCTCAAGCAAATAATATAGCAATAAAAACTTCGAATATTGCAAATACAATAGTAAATACAGCAAATCAAAAAGAGTTTGAAGGTAAAGAAAATATTTAAAGTACATTTTAGCCGTAGTATTTTATCATCAAATTCTATTGGTGATATAAATACATAATGATAAAATAAGTTTCTATTTGATTAGAATAACCTTATTTTTAATAAACATTTATTTTTGAGATAATATATTCAGGTGCTTTATTAGAAATATCAATATATTTTTCAAAAGGTTTTACTATTTTTAGTTGAGAGATATATCGTTCTTTGTTTAAGTCTAATAAAGCTTCCTTTAATATTTTTAAGTCATCTTTAGTTACTTTTTCTAAAGATATTAATTCATTAAATAAATTTTTATTATTCTTTACATAATGCGTTTATATCATCTAGTTTAATTAGCAAATTTTTTTGTAAAGGCTTAAGTATAACATCATTATCATTTATACTCATTTTTTCAGTAAGAAATTGAGGTTTAATGTAGTGATTGTTAAGTATGTAATTTTTTTGAAAATCTTTTTTTGTAGAATCATTTTTACAAATTGAATCTAATTTAGATTTCATTTCTTGCTTTTTTAAATCAGATAGATATTTATTTTTTGATTCTTCTATATCATATAAGTAATAATAACTTGAATCTACTACTGGTACGTAGTATTCTTTCTGATTTT
The DNA here is from genome assembly GCF_003355515.1 of Aliarcobacter trophiarum LMG 25534. NCBI lineage: Bacteria > Pseudomonadati > Campylobacterota > Epsilonproteobacteria > Campylobacterales > Arcobacteraceae > Aliarcobacter > Aliarcobacter trophiarum. The sequence continues at coordinate 680,923 of NZ_CP031367.1, forward strand.
TAATAAGTATTTTAGGGTAACCTGAAAATCTAGTTATATACTCACTTATTACTAGTTCATATCCAGATTTATTATAAAATATAGCATATGGGAAAAAACTAGAAAGAATACTTTGTGCCATAATTATTAAAAATATTGTAGAAAGAAATAAACTAATAAAAGCTGTTATTAATAGAGTAGGTTTAATTATAAATGTAGGTATTTTACTTAATAAATTAGGATGTTTCTTTTTCAAATACCAATTAATTATATAAAATGTTATTAGTTGAAGTGCTGCTAAAATAAATAAATTATTAATTCCTACACCAAAATATAGTAAAAGAGGAACTAATAAAAAAAACATTAATATACTAAAGAATGAAAAAATCATAGATAAGAATAAAATTGAGAATATTTGTAATATTACTAGTATATGAAAATCTGTTACTTTATTAATAGGTATTCCGTATTCTGATAGGGCAAATATAGTGAAAAAAGTAAAACAAATACTAAGAAATCCACTTAAAGGTAAGTTTGTTTTTGAGAAAATAGAAATATATTGTTTTAAACTTATTTTTAGTTTAATATTTTCACATATATTTAAAAAACTTGTATATTCATTATTTTCAATTGTTGTATCAAATAAATAAATAATTATTTTTATATTGTCTTTTTTATTTATGTATTGGTCAAAATTTTTTAAATTGAATCTATCTATTCTTTCATCGCATTGCATTATAACCTTGTTATCAGATATTATAAATGCTGTTATGAATTTTTTATCTTGATTGGGCTCTTTTTTGTAATTTTCAATTTTTTTCTTAATATTTAGAAATTTAATATTATTAGCTTCTTCATAAATAATTTTGTATTTTGAATACTTTAATAATTTAAACTTTAATTTATCATAATTATATATTGTATCTGTATTCATTTTTTCTCTTTTTGTTAAATTTAATTATAAGTCTATCATAAAGAATTAAATTAGTTAAAAAATATAACAAAATGTAATGAAAAATGGTTTTTATTAAATAATCTTTCTATACTTGCATAATAAGATTAAAAATGTATTTATTTATCAATAGTTTTTATATGTCATAAAAATATTTAAATATTAAAACTTAGTATTTTTGATTTTTTGCTTCGCAACAGAAGAAAAACTTAATTATTCTCTTTTCTTTAAATTTTTTCAAACTACTACTTTATTAGTTCTCTAGCTTTTTCTAAGTTTAAGTGTGATTTATTATTTTCTTACTTTACACTGAAAAAATCAAAGTGAGCATATACTCATTCGCTGCACTTATTCCGTTATCCCTCCCTTTTTTTAATTTTTTAAGTTTCAACCAAGAAAAAATAAATTTTTCACACTTAAGAAAAAGCCCGATGAACTAACGAAAGTGAAAAAACATTTTTAAAGAAAAAGAGCTTGAGTTTTTTAATCTTCTTAAAAATCAAAAAAAAGAAGAAAGAAAATCCCTCAAAATCTTCAAAAATGAAAGGCTTTTTAAAATTAAAACCAAAGGATTTACAAATGAATGCACAAATGGAAAAAATGACAATAGAGTTTAATCTTAATCAATTAGTAGAGCTATATAAAAGCAATTTTAATCTAAGACTAGAATTAACTACTAATATTGATAATAAACCTGTTGCAAGACTATATAAAGCTACTCCTAAAGCTAAATATTCACAAGAGAAACAAATATTTGGATTTTACTTTCAGAGTGAAGATAGAAGAGTTGAATTTTTAAGTGATGATTATGGAAAAAGATTTGCAAATAAACAAGCTGATGAGAATTATAAAAAAGATAAAAAAGCAAAAAATGAAAAAGAAGCTTTAGAAGTAAAAGTTGGAGATATTTTTAAAGACTCTTGGGGATATGAACAAACAAATGTAGATTATTATCAAGTTGTAGCAAAGCCATCAAATTGTTTTATTGTTGTTAAAAAAATATCTTCTAAAATAATTAATGAAAGTACTGGTTGCAATATGTCAGCTTATATAAAACCTTTACCAAATGAATTTATAAATGATAAAGAAACAAAATATAAATTAAATGGAAAATCAATAAAAACATCTTCTTTTTCTTGGGCTTATAAAGTTGAAAATATTGAAACTGAAAAAGCTTATTGTAGTTGGTATTACTAATACTAACTACAAACTATTTAGGAGGTGATGAAGTGTAAAAATAAATTTAAAAAAATAGTTATTTAGGTTTTTGTTTTGCCTTTTTGGCATTAACTTTTTTATTTTATGTAAAGGATATAAAATGAAGTTTGGAAAATATTTATTTGAAAGCTTTAAAGAGTTTCAAGAAATTAAAAACGAAGCAATTAAAGTAGGGGCAATAACAGCTGAACAATTTTTTAATTTCTTAGGGTCAAATTATAGTCATAAATTGATTAAAAACTAATTATAAAAAGAGTAGGTAAGATTTTATCTACTCTTAAAAATAATAATATGTAGAGGTAAAAATGCAAAAAGTTTTTCAAGTTAAAAATATTTGTCCGTTCTTTTTATTGAAATTATCTAAAGATGAATTTTATAATTTTTTAGATGAAGAGTATAAAAGAATTTTTGGAATAGAAATAAATATTATTGATATAAAATTAGATTTTATAAAAGACGGTCTAAAAATTAAAATATATAAGTATAGTTAGAAGAAAATTAAATTATTAATTCTCTTCTTTTTTTGGCTCTTCTTCTTTTTGTTTAATCTCAAAAGCTCCATAGTTTTTATTTAATAAATCAATAGAATTATTTAAACTATATTTACTTAATAAATTTTTTAAATCATTTTTGAAATTGTCATCTTCTTTTAATTTATTTAAAATTGTTTCTGTAAATTCCAAATTTATTTTTTTTATATTCTCTTTTTGTTTTAGTTTTGCTTTCTTTAAAGCTTCCTCTATTTTGATTATTTCATCACTTTTTTTAAGTTTCATAAGTTTCCTTTTTTTATTGTTAAAAAATATATAAATGAATTATAAAATATATTATCTTAAAGCAAATTTATCTTTTTAATTATTCTAAAGTTTGTAAATTGTATTATTACTTAATTATATGAATTACAGGAAAGGAAACTATAACACAAAAAGCAGGGCTTTTTATATTATATATTTCCGACCTGTTCTACGAAGTTCTTGGTTAAAATCTTCGATTTTAGATTTTTCTAACGAAAAATATTTTTTAAATATAAAAAATTAGGATAAATATGAGTAAAGATAAATTAAATTTGATTGAATTAAAAATAGGTGATGAGCTATTTTCAGTATTAAAAGAAATAAATTTAAGAACTAAAATACCATTAACAAAAATTGTAATTTCTATTTTAAATGAAAAATTACAAGACATCAAAGAACTAAATTATAATAAAGAATTTATTGAAGATTATAAAAATATAGATAATAATTTAGAAACACAAATTAGATTTAGAATAAATGAAAATGAAAAAATATTTTTAGAAAAACAAATGGAAAAAACTGGTAATAAAAGTTTAACAAGTGAAATAAAATATAGATTAATAAATACTATATATAAAAATAAATATTTCTTACCTATTGAATTAGAAAAATTAAATAATTTGAATACTCAAATTAAGAAAATTGGAGTTAATATAAATCAGATTTTAAAGAAAATAAATTTAAAAAAAGATTTAGAAAATATTGATTATGATAATTTTATAAATAATATAAATGAAGTAAATATAAAGATTCATGAAATAACAAATGAAATAAAAAATACTTTAAAACTTGCTAGTAAAAGAGATTAGGTTTTGGCTAGAAGATTAAAACTTTTTGATGATGAGCTTATAGCAAAAAGAGTATATACAAAAATAGAAAATGCTTCAAAAAGTTCTTATAATTATAAGAAAAAAAACTATAGTACAAATAAAAATGAAAATAATCCAAGAGGTAAAGAAGCAGTTATAAAAATCTCAGGTAACTCTAAAAATCTTGATAGTTTTAAAAGACACATCGAGTATATTACAAGAGATTATGAACTACCTTTATATGATGATGAAGGGAACATTTATGAAGGCAAAGATGAGATAAAAGAGTATATAGAATTATATAATATTGATGGTGCAATTCCTGAATATGAAAATACAAACAAAAGAGAACGAAGAGAAGTTTTAAATTTTATTTTTTCTATGAAAGAACATCATACAACTCCAAAAGATAAACTAATGGAAGCAGTTATAAAAAGTGTAAAAGAAAAATATCCTGATAATCCAGCTTGTTTTTCTTTTCATGGCGACACAGATAATCCACACATACATTGTGATTTAAAAATACAAGATATAAACGGTAAAAGAATTGATGTAAAGATAGCAGATTTACATAAACTAAGACAAGACTATGCAAAAAATTTAAGAGATTTAGGAATAGAAGCTTATGCAACTAGAAGATATGAAAAATATGATAAAGATAAAAATATTAATACAGTACAGGATAAAAATTTAACTGGAGCTGGTGAAGATAAGATTAAAAATCATCACTACGAAGTTGTAGAATTTGGAAAAGCTAAATATAAATTTGATGAAACTGCAAAAGATAGTTTTTATGTAAAATATAAATCTACTAAAGGTGAAATTATTGATATATGGGGTGAAGATTTAGAAAGAGTTATAAAAGAGAGTGATATAAAAGTAGGGGAATATGCAAGATTTAAAATTACAGATAAATCTCCAGTTGAAGTAAAAGTAAAAAGGTTTGATAAAAAAACTAAAAAATATAGTGTTCATACAAAAACAGCTTTAAAAAATGTTTGGGATTGTTCTATTTTAGGAAGAGCTGAAAAAGATTTAAAAATGGCTTCTAAAACAAGTGATAGAAAAGTTAAATATACATCTGAAACATTTGTTAGTGATTTGGATAAGAAAAATGCTGAATTTATTAGAATGAAAAAAGAAAGGGAAGCAAAACAGGGCTTAAATGTTTCAACTGGTAAAAAACCTAATAGGTTTGGGAAACCTATTAAAAAAGATGATAGAGATAGATAAGTTTCATCATGAAGATAATTTTCCATTTATAATATATTTTTTTAGTTTATTAAGAATATCATCATCTCCATAAAAATCTATTGTACTATCGCTAATATTGAAATCTTTATTGAGAGATTTTATTATATCCATAAATGAAAATTGATTTAATAATATTCTTAAATCAGTAAGTATATCTTCATTCAAGCTTATCTTTTCATTTTTAAATTTAGAAATATTGTTATATTTTTCATCATCAATAAAATCAATAAAATTATTTGGTATATTTTCTATTTTTGGAACTTCTTCAAAACCTTTATTCCCTATTTTAAGTATATAGTTAAAAAATACTAAACTTATTGCTGTTTGAGGTAAATCAAAATTTCTTTTATAACCTTTTGATTCCCATTCTCCAGACTTTCTTTTTGCAATATGATTAGATATATAAGTATTGATAGAATTTACTGCATGTTTGCTACTAATTCCAGTTTGTTTATATGAAGCTGCACCACTAATTGAAGAATATAAAATTGCATAACCTTGGGATACTGAAAAATCTTCAAGTATTAATTCCAATTTTTCTATAATTGCATCACCAATATAATCTTTATTAAAATTATATTTTTCAAATAAATGATAAGTATATTCTTTAAGTTCTTCTAATCCTATTTTTTTCCATAAAGTTAGTGCATTTTCTAATATTTCTTGTTTTTCTTCCATGGATATTATAGCTATTGTTTCACATTCTTTAACAATATTTGTGAAGCTAAATAATTCATGCGATTTTATATTTAACAAATAATCATTTTTATACGGAGTAAAAGTAAAATTATTAGAATTCTCATCTTTAAATTCTATACAATCAAGATTATTTTGATTTATTTCAAACTTAATCAAATTTGAATCTAATAATTCACTGATTATAGCAAAACCAAAATTCATTGTTGGAGCAAACTTAATTCCTTTTAGTAAATTTATTTGTGTAAATGAATGACCTAAAACATAATCTGTTTCATTATATAAATACATTAGAAAAGTTAGTAAATAAGTTTTATTTTCTAATGACATAAACTTAAAATCTTGAAGAGTAAATTGGTATTCTTCAGATTCCTCAATTATATGCTTTAATTTATTTAATTTTAAATTATTTGTACTCTCAAATTCTTTTTCTCTAACTTCTTTACAAATATTACAATCACATAAATTTGACCTACCTACTATAATTTTGTGGTTACAATTAGGACAAATACTATAGCTTCTGCTAAAATTTTGTTTATATGCTGTTTTGCTTTTTTCCGAGTAAACCATCTTTGAATTACAATGTTCACAAATTAAATTACTTTCAAAATTTGGTAACATTTTATTAGCCCATCTTTTAAATCTTTCATCAATATTATATTTGATTAGTACATTATCAATTGATTTCTCACTATTATAATATTCATTGATAAACTCTTTAAATTGAGTATAATTTAAAACTTCTTTAAAATTCATATTTGTTAAATTATGTATATTGCCATCATTAAAAAAATCACATAATTGATTATAAGATTTTAAATAACTATCTTCCGTGATATTCATATCACAACTCATCAAAATTTGGTATATCAGCTCTTAGGAGCTTTCTAAAATAATCTTGCCTTACACTAAAACCAATCTCTTTTAACTTATCATCAATAGCTTTTAATTGCCCCTCTGATAGATAAACATTTACAGGTGTATTTAGCTTTTTTGTGAACTTTGTAGGTCTTCCTTTTTCTCCAGATGATTTATTTTCTGTTAGTTCTCTTGTTTCAATAGTAACATTTAAGTCATCTATTTTTACTGGTTCAATTTTTCTTTTTGCCATTTTATAATCCTTTATAGTGTTATTAAATATTAATTAATACTTTAAAATATTAATTATCTCTCAATATTTCATATCCCTCATAGTAGTAAGATTGTTCAATTCCTTTAAAAATAACTTCTCTATCATCAATTTTAGGAGTTAAATTTTCACCTAATAATGTTCTTATTTCTAAATCATTTATAGGGCTTCTTTCCATTGCTTGAAGATATAGTTCTTTAGGAACATTTTGCCAATTAACAACTTTTTGAAGTTCTTTTTTGAGTATCATATCTAGCCATATTCTCATAGTTCTACCATTTCCTTCTAAAAATGGGTGAGCAATATTCATTTCAACATATTTTTCAATAATCTCTTTAAAATTAGTTTGTGGCATTTGTTCTATCTTTGGTAATATCTCTTTTAGATATAAACTATTTGCAAATCTAAATCCACCTTTTGATATATTTAGTTCTCTTATTTCTCCAGCAAAATCATATAGTCCATCAAAAAGATATTTATGTATTTGTTGTAATCCTTTGAAAGTTCCAACTTCAATATTATCTATATCAGAACTTTCAAATAATTTGTATGCTTTTTCTAAACTTTTTTTGTCTATATCTCTCATATATTATTCCCATTATAATTTAAGTAAATTGTACCATAATGTTAGTTAGTATTTATTAGCATTAATAAATACTATATAGTATCATATTATGAGCTCAATTAACTCATCAACAAATTTATCAACATTTTTATATTTAATATTTTGTTCAAACTTACCCTTTAAATCATCTTTTTTAGTATTTTCATCTACCAGTTTTCTCATTAAAGCTGTTTTTGGTAGAAATAGGGTAGGGAATCTATTAAATCCATTTACTTCTATATGCTCCTGAAACTCTTTTATTTTTTCATCTTTTGTTGTTTTATCTACAATAAAAGCACCATTTAGAACAAATATAATCTTAGCTTTTATATTGTTTTTTAATATATAGTGAGCTGTTCTCATACTTTCACTTATACTTTCATAATCATCAAAAGAGGGGATAATATAAAAATCACTTTTTAAATCAACTAATCTTTCATCAAAATATCCACCTAAATCACAAATCAAATAATTTGATTTTGTTTTTATTGTTTGCTCTGTTGTTTTATCTCTTAAAATTAAACAATCCTCTTTTCTTTCGATAGATTTATTTTCAGGGATATTTATTGTTGAAACTACATTATAAGCTTCACTATCTCTTTTTTTATCAAAGTTTAAAATAGTTGTATTTAGCTTTTCAGCTAATAATCTAGCAATTGAACTTTTGCCACCACTTCTAAAATTTGCAGTTGTAATAAGTATCATAATTTTTCCTTTTTATTTTAGTATTAATTAATGTTAATTGCGAATAATATAATTTATAATATTAATAAATGCTTATAAGTATTAATAAATATTAATTAATATTTGTAATTAAATTTTGAGCCAAAAAAAAGACAGTACCAGGATAAAATCTTGGTACTATCTTTGAGCTTCTAATCATTTCTTCTTAGGTTTACCCTTATCATCAAAAGTTGTATATTTACAACCTTTTGAATAGTTTGAGCAACCCCACCAATAAGATGTTTTTTTATCTTTTACAGTTTTTCTTTTTATTAAATCTCCATCTTTACAATCAGGGCATTTGTGACCACTTGGTTTTAATATTAATGGTTTACCTTTATCATCAGGAAAAGATGTTTTACAACCACCTTGATAGTTGCTGCAACCCCAAAAAAATTTACCATCTTTATTTTTGATTTTTCTTAAATTTCCAATATCACAATTAGGACATTTTATACCACCAGCAAGAGTTTCAAATTTATTATTTGCTTTTATTCTTTCAATCTCTTCTTTTATATAATTTTCAACATTAGCTAAAAACTCTTCTCTTGATAATGTTCCACTTTGAATATCTTTTTGCTGTTCAAACCATAGAGCAGTCATATCAGGACTTTGTAAACTATCAGGCGAGAGTTCTATTATTTTTTTTCCTGTTTCTGTTGATTTAATACTTTTTCCATCTTCAATAATATAACCTCTATCAAATAGAGTTTTTAAATGATTTGACCTTGTAGCTGGTGTACCAATTCCACCATTTTCACCTTTTTTATCTTTATCTTTTTCAACTAAAAGTTTTTTGATTTCAGGGTCTTTTATATACTTTGCAACACTTGTTAAATCTTTTAAAAGTGTTGCCATAGTGTAATATGGTTTTGGTTTAGTTTTTTCTTTTGAGATATTTATATTATTACAATTTGCTTTAGCATTTGTAGTAATATTTTCTAATAAATTAGAATTATTTCCTAACTCTTCACTTTCATCATCTTCAATTTCACCTTTAAATAATACTTCAAACCCTTGTTTTGTTGTTCTCTTTGAGCTAGTTGTAAAAATATTATTGTTTATATCTACTTCAATTTGAGTGTGAATATACTCTTTTGGTTCATAAAATTGTGCTACAAATTTTCTAGCAATTAAAGTATAAACATTTAATTCATCTTTTGATAAATCTTTAATATTTACTTTTTGAGCTGTTGGGATAATACCGTGATGAGCTGTTACATTTTCATCATTCCAAGCAAGAGATTTTATAGAGCTATTAGCTTGATCTATAAAATCTTCAAAATCTAATAAATTAGCTTTTATACTTTCCAAAGTTGCTGGAGCTTCACTAAATAGATTTTCAGGTAAATAGCTACAATCTGAACGGTTATAAGTTATTAGTTTATGCTTCTCTCTTAAACTTTGAGTTATCTCTAAAGTTTTATCAGGCTTATAAGAGTACTTTTTAGAGCATTCAGCTTGTAAATCAAGTAAATTGTATGGTAATGGTGGATTTGTTCTCTTCGGCTCATTAATAGCCTTTAAAATAACTCCATCTTTGCCTTTGCAGATATTTAATATATTATTTGCTTCATCTTCATTTGTAATTCTTTCATCAACTTTTAAATTTGCAATAAAATTTATATTGTTTGAGTTAAAATTTCCTTTAACTGTATAGTAAAAACTGCTTTGGTGTGATTCATTTTCTTTATCTCTTGCAACAACTAAACCTAAAATCGGAGTTTGGACTCTTCCAACACTTAAAACACCTTGATAACCTTGTGCTTGTGCTAATGTAGTATATGCACGAGTTAGATTTAAGCCAACAAGCCAATCAGCTTGACTTCTTGCAAATCCACTATCACTTAAACCTTTAAAATCATCATTTGATTTTATCTCTTGTAAAGCTTTTTTAACACCTTTTTCTGTTAAATCAGAGATTAAAACTCTTTGTACAGGTTTATTATTATTTGCATAAATTAATATCTCATCTATAAGTACTTGACCCTCTTCATCATTATCACCAGCATTTACAATAGTTTTTATATCTTTACTACTTATTAAATCAATTATTAAATTAAGTTGCTTTTTACTGCTATCTTTTGGTATATATTTAAAGCTGTTTATATCAATATTAAAAGGTAAATCTTCTACTTTCCAGCTTTTATATTTATCATCATAATCTTCAGGCTCTGCAAGACCTAATATATGACCATAAGCCCAAGTTACTAGATTATCACCAACTTTAAAATATCCATCTTCTCTTTGTACTGTTCCACTCAAACCTGTTGTTATTGCTTTTGCAAGTTCAGGCTTTTCTGCTATAAATAATCTCATTTTTTTAATTCCTTTTTACTTTTCTTGTGAAACATAATTAATTACTTTAATTTTGTTTTCATTGTTAAATTCACTATATCTACTACTAGATAAACCATAATTTTTATCTTTTGTGATAAATATCTCTTTTTCCTTATTCCAAACACCAGTTAAAATAGAGCCATCATTATCAAGTTCTATATATGGATTACAATATGACAAATAAATCAAATCATCTAAGAATTTTGCTAATCCAACTTTTCTTTCACTTCTAGTTTCATTTGAGTACTCTCTATAAATTTTGCTAAGAGTTCCTAAATCTAGTAAATCTTTTACTTTTAAATATGATTTATAAATGTCATCAATATTTCCTACATTTTTAATTGACATTTTTATTTCAGATATAAATTGATAGAACTCCTTATCTAAAAAGCTATCTTCTTTATTATTATTAATAATATTAAAGCTTCGTTCCATTGCATTCGTTCCAATCGTTCCACTACTTTTCTGTATAGTCGATACTATAGGCTCTTGATGGTGTTCCAATCGTTCCATTGCATTCGTTCCATTTGTTCCATCAGATTTGGGACATAACTCTCCACCATCTTTTTTTATTGCTTTTTGATAGTGAACTTTCCTTTTTAATTCTCTAGCTGCATCAAATATTTCTAAAGCTTCATTAAACTCTTCTACCCAGCGATAAGCTGTACCTTTTCCAACTTCCCAAGATTTTGAATAAAAGCTATAACTGTTATGCTCTCCAACTTCAATATCATAGAAATATTCTATAAAGCACCTAGATTTTTTTCTTTTACCTTGATTTCTTAATTGACTAACATAATCTGTTGGAAGTGGTACTGTATGTGTTCTAAGTTTCATTTTTTACTTGCCAATGTTAATTTAGCTTCTAGCCATTCAAAAAATAAATCTCCACTTGTTTGAGCTTCTTTTTTATTTTTTTGACCCCCTATACGAACATCTTTTAATTGATAAAGGTATCTCTTAATATTATCTTCATCAATAAATTCTATAACATTTTGCATTTCTGAATAAACTGAACCGTCTTTACCTATAAAATATATTTTATTTTCTAATTCAACTTTTTGCATTTTTATATCCTTTTATAATATTTCAAGAGCAGAGTTATCAAAAACAATCTCTACAAATTTTTTAGAACTCTCTTGAGGAGTAATATGTCTTTTTACATTAAACTGTTTTAGATGTTTTATAGCTCCATAGTTATCTTTAGATAGTTTTATATCTCTTAAATGTAAAGAGTTTAAATCTAAATCAAGAGATTTTTTATCTTTTTGATATACTTTGTTTACTTCATAACAAACTCTTGAAGCATCAACAAATGCTCCAGCACCTCTAGTTTTACTTAATATATTATCTCCAGCTGGTTTATTTGAATGATGTAGAAATACAACAGATTTATTTGTTTCTTTGCACCAGTTCATAAATGGTTGCATAAATAATCTAGCTTGAGAGTTGTCATTTTCATCAGCTCCATAAAAAGCTAAAAGTGGGTCAAGTACAATTAAGTCATAATCTTTTAATTCTGCTTTTAATTGCTCAAACCTATAACTCATTTTATAAACACCTTTATCTCTTTCTAAAAGAGGTTGAGGAGCTGTATCAGTTGTAGTTATATTTTTAAATCTATCATCTAGTTTTGTATCAAGAATATCACTACAAACAGAGTTCATTCTATGTTTTACTATACTTTCTAAATCTTCACTAAGCCATAAAAATACTTTTTTATTTGGATTTTCTAAAATAAATTTTAGAGCTACTTGTACTACAATCCAAGTTTTTCCCGTTCCACCTTGTGCTGATATAATAGTTATAGTTCCAAGTGGAATAGGAAGCCAATTTTTTAGGTAAAATTCAGGCTCTTTTTCAACTACATCAAGAATACAATTCTTGTTAATTGTAAAAATATTATTAGTTCTTATTTCATCTTGTTTATCTTTTAAAAATTGAAATATCTCATCATTTGATAAGTTTTCATTTTCACTATTTTTTTTAAGTTCTAAAGATAAATTTTGAAATTGTCGTTTTAAACTATCATCTTTTATACATTTTACATATTTATAAATATCAGTTACAGGTGTTGCTGATAATATTTTTATAAGTATAGATTCATTGATTGGTTTTTTTAACTTTTTGATAATATAATCTTCATCTATGGGCATATCTTCACTATGTAAATTTAACATTGCTTCATAAATATCTTTATGGGGCAAAGAATAAAAATCATTAGGTTTTAGCTTTATAGATATATCTTCTATCAAAGATGGATTAAATAAGATACTTGATAATACAAGAGCTTCTGTTTGGCTTATTAAATCTGTTCTCATTTTTTTCTCCTAATATAATTGTTGTTGTAATAAACCTTTATTTTTATAATATAATTTGAATAATTCAGAATCTACATCATAATATTTTTTGATATTCATACTTTGCATAAATTCTTTAAGAGCTCTATTTTTAAAAAGTAAACTTAAAGCATTATTACTTAGTTTCATTTTTGGTAAATCTGCTTTAATACTATTTACTCTTTCGTACAAAATTTTGTATTCTTCTATGATGGTACAAAGAAGATTTAATTGGTTTTCACTCATTTGTAAATTCTCCTATTTGTTTAAACTAAATTGACCTCTAAAGTAAGGCTCTATTTTTTGTATTGTTCTATGACTAAATTTTTTATATGCTATAAGCTTTGCTTCTTCAAAATCTTTAGCTTTTACAACTGTTATATTTATGTGCTTTTCACTAAAATAAATTATTAAATCAAAATCTACCATCTGCTTATTCCTTTTTTATTTTTATATAAACCCGTTTCTTTTTTCTATATCTATATAGACCTTGTGATATTTTCTTAATTGTTTAACAAAATATCTCATCTTGAAATACAACTCTTGCAAAGTTGCTTTAAACTCTAAAATCTCATTTAATGAATATCTTTGAAAATCATCAATAATTAATTTTTCTATTCCTAAAAACTGATTTTTAAGTGAAAAATAACTCTCTAAAAAATCTTGTTTCTGTTTTTTTATAGCTTTATCTCTATTTTCTGCTCTCATCTATAACCTTATAAGTTTTTGATTAGTACAGGCTTGTAATATTTTTCTTCAAAATACTTATCATATTTAGCTACATAGCCATTTTTAAAGCCTAATTCATAAGAGCCTGTATTGTATGCACTAAGACTTTTTTGAACTCTAGTTATTGAACTATCCTTTTTACTAGTATCTTTATAAAAGTTATAAAAAATAGTGCTTGAAAGATAGATGTTTTTGCAAGGCTCTAAAGCATTTTCTAAAGTTGTGTTAAGCTGCTTAAAGTTATCACTATTAAGCTGCATATACCCAACATCAACACTAAATCCAGCATTTATATAGCTTTGTGCTATTGTTATAGCTTCATCTTTTGTTTTTGGAATAAAAGATATAAAGCTTTTTCCGTCTTTATTTACATTTACTGCATACGGATTTTTTGAACTCTCTTCTTGTACAATCATTTTTACTATTTTTGTTGGAACGATATGATTTTTACATTGCTCTATAAATAAAGTATCTATCATTTTTCTATATCCTTACCTTGAAAACTTTTATATTTTCCAGTTGGTTTAAATGTCTTTTTTTCACTATTTTGTGGTATAATAGGTTCACTTACAACAGATGAACTGTTCTTTTGAACCAGCCCGTCAAGACTTTGGGCTTGAGTGTAGGAATTGGGCGAACCTACCGTCTGTTGTTTGGCTTCTAATCTTTTAAATTCTGATATTTTTTTCTTATTTGCATGAAAAATTACATTTGTTCCATTATCATTTCTAATTGCAACATCACCCATTTTTTTATCATCAATTTTTTTAGCTGATAAAATTTCATTTTTTGATTTATATTTTGAAACACTAGGATTATCCATAATAATTTCAGGCTCACTTACTACTTTATTGATAGTATTTACAACATCTTTAGCATTTTCAAACATTTCAGGGTGTCTTTTTAAAAGAAGCTCAACATCTGCGATAGCTTCTTTTTCTCCTTTTAATGCTAGTGCTATTGCTCCAGCTATTTGGAATATTTCTAAATCACTCATTTTTTACCTTTGTGTATAAATTAAAAAAGCCCCAATTAAGGGGCTATATTTCGACTAAAATTAAGCATAATTAAATTGTATATATTATTTGTAAGGAGGTAATAGGAGATAGGAAAATTAGACTTTTGCCAATATGTTTTAAAATCTCTTTTGTATCATTTAGCTTTTTCTCAAAATATTCAAATTTCATAATCTCTCCATCTCTTTAAGATTATTAATAGATTTATCTTTTAACTTAAAGGCTTTTTTTTTACTAACAGTTTGTGTTAAAAAATCAGTCATATCAAAACCATTAAACAATTTTAATTTATATTTTTTAGCTTCATTTTCCCAATCCCAAGTTTTCACACTTTGAGCAACATCTTTTAATTGGTCTAACATTTTAAGAGTTCCCTCTTTTCCAGCCTTGTCATAGTCATAAGCGACTATGATTTTCAGGCCTGAAAATAGCTCTAAATGCTCTTTTGGAATATCATTATTTTCAGCTCCAAGTGTTACAGCTCTGTAACCATTACCAACCATATTTAAAACATCTTTTTCACCACCACATAAATACACTTCAATAGATTTATCTTTTCCATACTCTCTTAAATTTGCAAGATTAAAAGTTGTTCTACTTCTACCCTTAGAAAATAAAACTTTTGATAGTTTTATCTCTTTTCCATCATTACCAATAAAGGGCTTTGGATTTTTATTATATTTCCAAAGTGTTAAGATATTTCCATAATCATCTAATATCGGCATAATTAATCTATCAGATTGTTTTACATAACCAATTTGATATTTTTGTGCAATTTCTTTCTGTTTATTAAATTTTAAAGAAGGTAGAGTTTCATTTAAGAGCTCTTTATATCTATCAAAGTTCTCTATCCTTTGCTTTTCAAATTCTTTTATGTATTCTTTATTTATAAAACCATCTTTTCTTATTGTTTCTGAACAATATCCTTTATATGAATTAATAGAGGGCAATTCTAAGTTTAACAGCTTGTGAGCTTTTTCTCTTGCTTCAATAAAATTCATACGAGGATATTCAAGTTTTATAAAATCAATCAAATCCCCATGATTGCTTTTATTATCTTTAAATGGTGATGAAGTCCAACAACGAATTTTTCCATCTTTATATATTCTCATATCAGGAGTATTTGAACTCTTCCAATGAAAACTTCCATTTCTAAAGACTTCAAAACCAAGTGATGAAATTGCATTCATCACTTGTTCTTTATCTGCATCTAAAGCCATTATCTACCAAAACCATTTAAACTTTTAGCTTTTTGCTTAGGTTTAAAAGTTCTTTGTTTTTGGGGATTAGGGGGTATATTTGTTTTTTCTTTATATTTTTTCATTCTAAAGCCCTTTATATGATATAGAGATTATCTCTCTATATCTTGCTCTTTTGATTTTGATTTACTTTGTGGTTTAAAGGCTTTTTTTTTATCTTCACTACTTTTAGCTTTAGCATTTGGAGTTGTAGTTTTTTCAACTACATTTCCATTTTTATCTTGAACTTCAACAGGAATATCTTTTGATTTATTTTGTTCTTGATTTTTTAAAGTTTCTCTTCTAGCTTGAAGTTCAGCCATTGTTTCAATTTTTAGAGTATCTTTACCAATTGTTGCAACAGATTTTTCACCTGAATCATTTTCAAATTTAATCATATCTTGCAGTAAGTCTTTGTTTGATAATGTAACTCTTGCACCTAAATAAGCAGATTTATCAGTTGTATTTACTTTTATGCTATCAACAATTTTTTCAGCATTTCCTGATTTACTCATACTATAAAAGTATTTATCAGGTTCATTTGTATTTACTTTTTTGTTGAAGTAAATATACTCATCTTTGTTACTTTGTAAAGCTTTATCCATAGGGGCTAAAACAATATCTTCATTTTTGTTTTTATTTACAAAATAGTTTTTAAAACCATTTTCAGTATTTAAAGATAACATAACTGCACCTTTATCCATTCCAGCAACACTTGAAGCTTCTCTTACTATATCAAGTAAAGCTGTTGGTTTTTGTCTATCTTTTAAATTTCCATCTTTATCTTGATATTTTAAGCTGTTGTTCACTTGAACTGCTAATTTTGGGTTTTCCTCTTTTGTTAATTCTACAAATGCCATAATTTTCCTTTTTTGTTTATCATCGACTAATCATCGAGTTACTCTATAATCTAAAACTTTTTAAGCTTCACCAATCACTTTTTTATATTTATTTAATAAATTATTTTCACATATCACACCTCCATTTGAATAAAGATTTATTTAATTTTTTTAATTTGAGTTTGTTGGTAAACAACGATATTTAAGCAATATTTACCGAGTACTTTATTATTAATGTATTTTTATAAATTTTGGCTATTGTTTTATTGCACCAATTTTTAGGTATAAAAAAAGGTAAAGCTTTATAAAAGCCTTACCTTTAGTTATTAATAAGCCCAAAAGGGCTTATTGGGTATTAGTTTTTAAACCAACAAGTTTTTGAAAATGGAACTTTTTTGTAATATACTGTATAACCACCTGAATCACTATCACTATAATAAATAGTATGTTGTAAATTTGATGGTAAATTTCTATATTCTGAATATGAAATTTGCTGTAATTTAGAACTTAAATCCCATTCTAATTGAGTGTAAAATTCACCTGTACATTTATAAATAGGTCTTTTTATATCTGTATAAGAGTGATTATATAAAGAGTTACATTGACTTGGTACAGTTGGGTTTACTCTGTAAGCTGTATAATATTTACCTAAACTTTCATAACTATCAACTTCTATTCTTTGATTTAATGCTTCTGCTGTACATTCTCTACCATCAGTCATAGGTAAAACATTATCTCTTAAATCTGCGAATTTCTCATCTTTTTTATCAGCACCATCAACAGGACAAAGATTTAAAAAATTTTGTCTTGCTTTGATTGTATCTTGTGGTTTTTTAGCTTTGATACTAAAATACTTTTGAATACTCTCATTACATTCATCAGGTCTTTGTCCTGAACTTAAACACAAAATTGCTTCACAGGCTAATTTTGTATCACCTGTTAGCATATCAGATGGACTACTCGAATTATCTGAATTTTCTGAACTAAAAACAAAGCTACTCAATAAAAGAGTTAATGCAATTTTCTTAAACATTTTAATTTTCCTTTTTGTGATTTTAGATTGTGATTTTGAACTTGAAAAAATTGATCCACTAAAGATGGATTATATTTTTCAAGTTCTTTTGATTTAATACCTGGACCAATTAAAATTGGTCTATGTATTTTTAAGCTACATTCATTGTTTGAACTGGAATATCAATATTAGTTTCATTTAATTGGAGAATTTTTTCCCAATCTTTATGAGTTGGATTTTTTATATTTCTCATATATGGTGAAACTTGTCTAAATTTACTAATAAAATATTCATCGTTATAATAAAAGGCTTTATTACATAAAATTGGCTTTTGATAATTCATCATTAATAGAGCTTTACTTTGTGGTAACTCCATCAATTCTTGTGGTAGCATTAAGGCTCTTCTTTGTTCACTAACAGAATGCGAAGAGCTACCAGCTTCAAGCATTTTTCCGTGATTATATGATTTTGAAACTGCTTTATAAGTTGTATCACCCAATCTTTTAGATATTTTTTCGGCTTCTTCAAATTCATTAGGTGTATAATAAATCTTAACACCCATATTTTGAAGTAATGTATTTGCACCATCTTTCCCATAACCATCAGGTTTTTGTGCTTCAAGTTGTGATAAAGCTTGAAATATCATTAAAATTCTTAAATGGAAACCAGCAATATATGAAACACCTTTTTTAAGTATCGGCATATTTCCAATACTTGTAAACTCATCTAAGAGTAAAAGGCAAGTATATTTTAATTCAGGATTCTTTTGGGGTAACTCTTTAGTATTTACACTAAGTAACTGCGAAAAAAAGATATTTAAAATTGGTCTTGCGATTGCTAATTTATCAGGAGTAATACCTATAAAAATAGTCATTTTCTTTTTTCTTAAATCTCTTAAATCAAAATCACTTTTTGCTGTTGCTGTTGTAATTGGCTGATTTCTATAAATCATTAAAGGAGCATTGAAACTACTCATTACCCCTGATTTTGTATTTTGACTATCTATTGAGAAATAACTCTCTAATTTTTCTTTAGTTCCTTTAGAAACCAATTCTAAATGCTCTAAGTATTCAAAAGTTTCATCAAGACCTGAAATTTTTGTGTCCTCTTCTTCTTCCTCTTCATTTTGAATTGTTAGATTAAATCCAGCACTTAAATTCAATAAACCACACATTGACCATTCAAGGGAAAGCTCATTTTCTTTCAAAAATTCTTGACCTTTTTCGGTTAAAGCTAAATCCCTATAAAGATAAGCAAGTCCAATAAAAAGATTTTGTGCCAATTGATTAAAAAATACTGTTGTACTATCACCATCTGCTGGATAAAGCAAATTTACAAAATCTAGTAAATCATTATCCCTTGTTGTTTCATTCATTAAATCAATATATGTCAAAGGATTATATCTATGAGTTCTAAAGTCAAAAGGATTAAACAAATAAACTTCTTGACCTAAAATATCCCTACGATATTTGCTTGAAAAATCGAAACATTCTTGTTTAATGTCAAGAACAACACAACTTTCTTCCCATTCCATTAAATTTGGAATAACAATACCAACCCCTTTACCACTTCTTGTAGGAGCTCCTAAAGCTAAGAACTCACTACTTTTCCATTTTAATAGTTTTCCATTGTCTAATTTGCCAACAACTAAACCTTTATCTTGCAATAATCCCATCTTTTCAATTTCTTGTTTATTTGAGAATCTAGCTTCACCGTGTAGACTTTTTTTATTTTTACCAAAATACATTAAAAGACCAATTGCTATACTCCAAAAAGAGAAACAATAAAAAATTGACTCCCAAACTCTAGGATAATTTCTTGTTATAGACTTGTAAGTAAATGTTAAATCATAATTATTGGCTATCTGGCTAAAAAGATTAAAACTAAAATAACCGTTTAAAAAAAAGATTAAAAGACCACTTGAAAGGTAAGTGAAAAATAAAACAGAAAACAAAAAAAACAAAATACTTTTTTTATTCAGATTTTTCATTTTCAATACCTCTATAATAACCTTTGCTAAAATATCTTACACCATTTTTACATTTGATATGAATTACAACATCAATAACATCTTTTAGATTTTTCTCAATAATTTCATAAGGTAACTTTTGTCCTTGTGGATTTTGTAAAATCATCAAAGCAAGTCGTGTAAAAGCTCCTTTTGAACTATTTGCGTGAATTGATGTAATACTTCCACCGTGACCACTATTTAAAACATTCAAATAATCGTATGTTTCGCCACCTCTTAACTCTGCTAGAAGTATTCTATCAGGCTTCATTCTAAGACAACTTTTTAATAAAGTCGCACTTGTAACAGGGTCGCCCTCTTTAGCTTCACTTGGATAAAAGAGCTGAACAAAGTTCTTATGATTATGAAAAGTTATCTCTTCTGTATCTTCAATAGTGATTAATCTCTCTTCTAGTGGTATAAAATCAATTAAAGATTTCATAAATGTAGTTTTTCCACTTCCCGTAGCTCCAGCAATTACCAAATTTAAACCATATTTAACTGCTAGTGGTAAGAAAATAGCCCAATCCTCTTTTTTAAAAGAAGCTTCAAGCAATTGTTCATCACTAAAATTAGGGTCATAAACATAGTTATAATCTTTAATTAAACCTTGCTTTTTAAAATCTTCAAAGGTATATCTTACTTTTGATGGTTTTCTTATAGTTACTGATACTTTACCTTTTTTTGTTGCTGGTGAGATAATAACCTGAACTCTCTCACCATCATTTAAACTAGCACTTAATATCGGTTTATTTGCTTTTAAAACATCTTCTTTAAAACTTGCAAGTGGAGTTCCAAAAGACATCATTTCAGAATTGCTTATCTCTCTTTTATCTTCACTCCATATTCCTTGACTGTTTTGTGTCCAAATACTTCCATCACCATTAAAACAAATTTCATTTATACTATCATCTTCTAAATATTTACTAAATAATTGTTTAGTTTTTATTTCTAAAGACCTTGATTTATTTTCTGTATCTTTATTCATTTTTTACTTCTTTGTTAATTTATATACTTGTGAAAAATCAACATCACGATTTACATAAACACCAACTAAATCACCGTGTTGTTTATAAACAGTTGGTTTGATATTTATGAATTTTTCAAGAGCAATTGAAGCGATGTTTGAAGCATTATCCCTTGAATTTTCAGTATAATCAATTTGAGTACCTGAATTATTATTTGATTTATTGCTAGTAAGTTCAGAAGCTAAAACATTGAATAAATCATCAACTGCTGATAGCATTATTGAACTTCCAAATCTCATTAACCATTTATGGTCGATTTCACCCTCTAAACCAGCACCACCCAGTTCATCACTAGCACCACTATTAAGAGGAATTCTTAAATGTTGTGGAGTTCTTACCTCTTGCCATACTACAAAATATCTTGATGTTCCATCGTTTGCTTGGTCGCCTTTATAAGTTCCAAAAAGCTTAGAGCCTTTTTCAATCAATAAAACATTTCCATTTGAAGAATAAACATTTTGGCTAATTGTACAAGATGTACTTCCAGCAATTGCAGAAACAAATCTTGTATCAAGAGAACAACCAATATAACTACCTTTTGGTAAAAGTAAATCAGGATTAAATTCATTTAATTTAGCAACCATTGGGCTATAAGTATCACCACTAAAATCTGCTCCACCACTTCCTTGTTGTTTATTGAAATTTTGCTCCATTTGTAAAAAATGTGCTTTTTGTTTTTCTAAATCATCAATTTGTGAATCATAAACTGTACTCTTACTATTTGTACCTGTTTTCCCACCACCATTTTGATTATTAACCATCGTTCCTGATGTACCCTTAATAATTTGTGGTTTTGGAGGAGTAACTTTTGAAACTGCTGAAAAAATATCCTCTTCTTCTGCCTGAAAAGGATTTTGCTGTTCTTGATTTGTTGCAAAAGGGTTTTGTTGTGGCTCTTCTTTAGGTAAATCAACTTTTTTAAAGCTTTTAACATTTGTTGCTTCAACCTCTTTAACATCTTTTTCCTCTTTTCCACCTAAAACATTTTTAAGTAAAGTAACAATAATTAAAAGAATAATTATTGCTCCAATTATCATACCAACATAAAATTGGATTTTTTTAACAGTTGAATTTTTATTTCCAACTAAATCAGTATTTGAAGAGTTATTGCCAAAATTTGGATTTTGAAAATTATGATTTACTTGATTTTCCTGTTGGTATTGATTTTCTTCATTGTGATTATTTTCCTGATTATTTTGCATTTATCACCTCTCTTTTGATTAATGGTGAATTTGTTGTTTTTGGCTCTTCAAGAGTATTAACTCCAAAGCTCTTATTTAAAATTCCAACAATTCTTTTTCCACTTCTTAAAACAATCTGTTTAGCTGTTTTTTGAATAACTAAAACATCATAATTTCCCTCTTTTTTAATATGATTATTTAAAATACTCTCTTTTTCATTTTCATATAAAAATACAGATGGAATATCTTTTGTACTATCAAATCCTAAATATGTAAATTGTCCATCATCGTATGCGAACGAGGGCGAAATATTTTCACTTTCAGGATTAATATTCATATAATAATCCCAATTTCTAGGAATAGCTGTTCGGTTTAATTCAGTTTGTACCTCTTGCTTTTCAACTTCTTTTTTCATTAAAGCTAGTTGCATATCTTCTTTTGCTTTTTCATCTGCTGGATAACTAAATGTAAATTTGAAAAAACTATTTTGTTCAACATTCAAATCAAGATTGAATATATATTCTCTCTTGTTTGTTAAAACTATTAAATTTGTTTTCCACTCATCAGGAGTTGGCTCAATTATAGATTTTTTATTAACAGTTTCACCAAATTCATCAACGGCAAAAGTTGATTCATAAGATTTTGGTTTAATAAAAATATAATTTCTTCTATCTTGAAAATCCCAACCTTGTGAAAATCCACTTGCCATATCAAGTATAACTTCATCAGGTGCAAATTGAACAACTGTTGTATATCCATTTTTACCATATATTTGAAATACATCATCTTTATTAAAATCAGTATATACAACTCTTTTATCAAAAATTGTAGGTTTTGGAATTTCTATCCCCAAAAGAGAAGAAGCTCCAATCAAAGTAGCTAAAATTAATTTTTTCATTCTTTTATTTCCTCATCTATTCTATATGAATTAATAACAAATCCTAAAGGATTTTCAAGTCTTGACTTTGAATTTTGCTTCATAGGCAAGTAATCATAAGTTAAAGTAATTACTTTTATGTTTTCTTTTGTATTGCTAGTAGTTAAATCTTTTTCTTTAGTTTGAACTCTGATTGTGCTTGTCTTAGTTCCATTACTATCGTTTAACACAATAGATAAAATTTCGGCTTCAATTTCAAACTTATTTTTCAAAGTTTCATATCTTCCTGTTTTATCGGCAGTCATAAATTTAATATAACTATCTGAAACTAATTTGCTTGAAAGCATTTGAGTTCTTTCATAATCTTGGTTTAGAGTATTATAATAATATTGTTCTCTAGTTTTTACATATCTAGCTATAAAGTGTTTATCTATTGCTTCATCTGTTTTCATCACTTGTTCTTGTAAATTTGTAACTACTTCAACAAATCCATTTTTATCCACTTTAACAGCAACAACATCAACCCTTTTTAAAGGCAACATTACAACAATCGCAATAACCAAAAGAACAGTTACGAATAATGATATAATAGCAACGAGCCAAGCTCTTTTATTACTTTTATTAATTAGATAACTTCTTGATG
This sequence comes from Aliarcobacter trophiarum LMG 25534, assembly GCF_003355515.1. NCBI lineage: Bacteria > Pseudomonadati > Campylobacterota > Epsilonproteobacteria > Campylobacterales > Arcobacteraceae > Aliarcobacter > Aliarcobacter trophiarum. The sequence goes on from NZ_CP031367.1 coordinate 704,331, forward strand.
TTTCAAAATCTAAAGCATTGCTTTTATCAAAGTTATCATCTGTTACATACTTAGTTTTCATTTTACCACCTTGTCATTTTTTACATTTTGAAAATCTGTATTTTTGTTAATTGGTAACCAATTATCATTTTCACTAAATATTTTTTTACTACTCACTTCATTTGTTACATTTGATGCAGCTGAAACATTTTTATTGTTTGTGCAACCAATAAAAAATAAAGGCAGTAAAAATCCTAAAACTATATATTTCATTTTGTTTTCCCTTTTTTTAAATATTTATTAATATCTATTAACATTAATAAATATTAATTATTGTTTTTTACAAAAAATCAGACATAAAAAAAGGCAGAACTTAAAAGCTCTACCTTTATATATCTTTTCTAAATCCGTTTAAGTAGGTTTTGCAACTTTAGATTGTCTATAATCTTTAAATTGTTCAACAGCTTGTTTAATGTTTCCAGCACTTTGTTTATATTGTGATGGTGCTGATTGACTTCCAGTCACACCACTTTGTACCAATCTTTCTATACTAACAGTTCCAATCTTATCGGCAATTTCAACAGCGATTTTTATTAAACCAAATAATAATAATCCCATCACCAAACTTTGAAATCCAATAGCAAGAATATCGTACCCATCTGTAACACTAGATTGAGCTTTTGCTATATGGTCGCCATATTTTTGTGAAAATTGACTTAACATAAGCCCAACAACAAAAACCGTTAAAAGATTAGTTATAAATATTTGTAGCCATTGAGTGAATACATTTCTAAACCAAGGATATACCCAACTATATATAACTAAAGGAGCTAATAGCATTAATATTTTTAATGTTGTTCCTGTAATTACAACGATTAAAAATGATGGAATAATCCCCAATAAGAAGCCTAAGAAAACCAAAATTATTGCTAAGACTGTTCCCGCGACAGATGAGCCACTATCCCAAAAAGAATATTTTTCAGAAATAACAGTAATTAACTTTACAGTTTCATTGAATTTTTCATCTAGGGCTGAATATAAATTTGTATTTCCCGACATTATATTGTGTAGATTTTCCATACCAATTTTGATGGTATCTAAATAGCCATTTAGGTTTAAAGCAACACCAACAACCAACATTTTTATAGTAATATCCCAAATAAGTTCCCTTAAAGGCTCATTTGATTTACCAGCGAAAGATTGATAAGCTTTAAACATAATTTGTAAAGTGATTGTAATACCTATAAGAGAGGTCAATATTTCGACCACCTCTGTATTTGAAGAAGCAACTAAAAAATCAAAAAAAGAATCTATCCAATTTCCTATGGATTCAAAGAATCCCATACTTTCAACTTATTTTTAAATTTGTTTTTTCTCATTTTAAACTCCTAATATAGTTTTTAATAAGTTGGGATTTTCCCAACTGTTTTTTGTTTAGCTTTATTTGCTAAAGCTTTCCATTCATTTGTTTCTTTTAGTTCTTCAAACCATACATTTACATCTTGACCATATTTTTTTTCAAACATAGCTTTAGTTTCAGTCCATTCTTTGAAATAATTTTCAGGCTTTATTGATAACATCGTTTCTTTAAATTCAACTTTTGCTTTATCATTTACATTTTCACTACAACCACTTAATAAAAGTGCTAGTGCTAAAGCTGTTCCAATAACTATTTTTTTCATTTTGTTTTTCCTTATGTTAATTAATATACAAGAATAATATCATAAAATTATGTATTAATTGTGTATTAATAAATATTAATAAATATTAGTTAATATTAATTAATATTTTGGAACTTTTCCTAAAGTAGAGTAAATTTCTCTTTTTTGTTGCTCCTGTTCTGCTCTTGCCATAGCTTGATTGTTTTTTTCCATCATATCAATTTTCATTTGGATAATTTGCATTTGAGCCATTTCCATATTAATTGCATTTGCTATGTCTTGACTATCTTTTATATCTTGTGAGCTTGATACTCTTTTAGATAACTTTTCTAAATTTTCTGCTGATGTATCCACCATCTTTTTAGTTTCTTGAACTGTTGCAATTTGTGTAACTTCTCTTTGAAGATTCAATTTACAGTTTTCTTTTTGCCAATCTTTGTAAATTTGATTTTCACATCTATCAAAAATATTATATTTTTGAAATAAACTTCTTGATAAATTCCCAATATTTGAACTAGGGTTTGCCATAGCTTTAGCTAAATCCAAATAATCATCACCATATACTTTCGCATATTGTTGTAATCTGTTTAAATCTTTTACAAATCCAACACTATCACGAATCCCCGTTTTACTCATAAGCTCATTTTCATAAGCTGTTAATTGGCTAGAGTAGTGCGAAGCTGTATCACTCCATCTTTCGGCTGTTTCTTTCCACTCTGCTATCTCTTTGATGTTTTGAGCTAAAGTTTGAGCAATAGCAAGAACATCAACTGTTGGTATTCCTGAACTGAATAATAATTGAGTGCTTAAAACGGCACTAAGTAGATATTTTTTCATATTTATTTCTCCATATCTTGATTTTTTGAATGTTTTTTTTCTTTTGGTTTGAAATTAGGTTTTATTTTTGCACCAGTATATCTACTTGCAAAATTCTCTGCTTTTTCTAAATTATCAAACTCTTCATAATTATTCCAATCGCCATTAAAAACAACTCTATATGGTTTTAATTCCTCTTTAGTTGTATCTTTTTTCATTTCCATTTTTTTACATTGGTAAAATTTTATTTATTTAAGTTGTTAAAAAACATAATGTTTACTTTTGAAAAATCTTTTTGAACAGGATTTACTTCTTGTAAAGTTATGTTTGCTGTTACTTGATTATCTAAAAAGTATTTTTGATACTCTTTAATTAAATCACCTCTTCCAATAATTATTATCTCATTTGAATTGTGAGCAACTAAAAAGATTTTTACTAAATCTTCATTTTTAAATAAATATTTTCCAACTTTTTCAGCTGTTGCTTGAAAAGTCCAATTTTGATTTTTTAAATGAGGGTCTTTTGGTACTTTAAACTCTTTTGTAAGCAAAAACTCTTGATTTATAGTTAATGCACTATCTTTATGCCACTTTACAGGCTCGGCATCAGGTATCTTATCAGAACAACCCGACATCATAAAACCAATAGTTGTTAAAACTCCTAAATTAAAAGCTAAAGCTGATAACATTCTAATTGCTGTATTTTTTGTCATTTTCTATCCTTATATGTTTTTATAATAATTTCTAAGCTCATTTACTTTCTTTTCAAGAGGAATCTCTTTTGAAAATATTTCGCTTACCTTGTCAGTATGTACTGCTCCTGTTGATATTATTGAGATATTCTCTTTGCCAAGAGTTGATAAATCTAAATTAACAATCGCAACTTCCTTGCTTCTTTTAACTAAAAAAGGGTATCTTGCTGGATTAAATCCTTTTATTATTTGATACTCTTCAAAAGTACAACTTAAACCTTTTACATAATCATCTTCATTTGCTTTTTCATTTGGGAAAAATATATGTGTTGATGTTTGTTCAACAATTGCTCTAGCAATTTTTAATTTAAGTACATCTTCAACACTTTGTGAAGCCATACCAATAAATCCGTTCTCTTTTCTAATCGTTTTTAATTTATTAAAAACTTCATCTTGAATAAGCTGATTATCAAGCCATTGCCAAAACTCATCAATTCCAAGTCCAAATCTTCTACCATCAATTAATGAAGTAACTCTCATTAAAATATAGAAACTTAAAGGAGCTGATATATCAGGGTCATTTAAAAACTCTGTTCCATCTATTCCATAGAAATTAATATCATCAGGAAAATCAAGCAAATCATTTTCATTGTCAAAAACCCACCCGTATTTTGCACCTTTTTTCCATAATGAAAATCTTTGTTTTAAAGAGTTATCATCGCTATTATCATCTGTTAGATTTTCCAAAAGTAATGAAATCCCATACTTTCTATCCTCTTTGGGAATATAATCCATAATAAAATTAATAGCATTTGTTAGCTCTTTTTCTTCACTTGTTTTTAAAGTTTCACCATTTGCTGTTACAAGTATTTTCATTAATATTTGTAAACTTCTTTTATTATTATCATTGCTTTCAATTGCAAAAGGATTAAATCCTGTTGGAACTCCATTTTGAAGAGTGATATATCTTCCACCAGCACTTAAAATGTTTGCCATTGCTCCATAATCTTTATCAAGATAAACTAAAGTCATTTTTTTAAGATTTTCAGGGATATTTGTTGGAAATGTACTTTTATCAGCAAATTTTAAAAGTTGATTATTTAAAAATTGCAAAAAGGCTGTTTTTCCACCACCTGATTGACCAATTACCAAAAAGTTTCCAAGAGTAAAATCACCAAAATCATTTTTACTTTTTTCAGCGTGAATGTTGAAGTAATAAGGCTGTTTAGATGGTGTTTTTAGTACCGTTACAGCTTCACCCCAGCAATTATTATTCTCTCTTCCTTTTGGGAAATTATGAAGAGCTATTAAACTAGCAAAATTTTCATTATTTATTAAGCTCACTCTAGGTCTTAAAGCATAATTTGTTGGAAATTGTGCAAAATATGTAGATGGTAGAGCCAAATCAGCTAAACTAACCTGTAAACCAACATCTTGTAAATTTGTTATCACTTTATTTGTATTGCTTTTAACCTCTGTTAAATCATTTCCAAATACTGTAATTGAAAAATGATAATCACCAAAAGCTAAATCACCATTTGTTAATCTATCTAAAGCAATATCAAACTGTTCAGCTTGTGTAATTGAATCATCTTCACTAGCTTGAAAATGTTTCTTTTGTTTTTTTAACTTCTCTTTTGCTTTGCTTCTTTGTAACGGTGTAAATGATTGAGTAATTGTATAGTTCACATCTAAATACATTAAAGTATCTAAGATACCTGAAAATGTTGTTGAACAATAATCTTTTATTTCAATTATTTGTGCAAATTTTTTATCACTTGTTGTATAGTTTAGTTGCACTAAATCACCAGCAAATTGTATATTTTTCAATCCACCAATTAAATACTCATTTAAAGGAGCATTTAAAGCCCTTGTTTTTAAGAATTTTCCACCTATTAGATAGTTATAAAATTCTAATTGTGTAGAATACTTTTTCCCATATTCTTGATACACACCTAATTTTCTTGCATTGAATCTTGATAAATTAGCTTCAAGCCTATTTGAATAATCTTTAAACTTAGTCATAAAATTTAAAAGTTCATTTTGAAATTTATTTGAGCTCAAACTTAAAAATTTGCTTTTATCTGTACTATTCAAAAAAGGATTATAAATCATTGTAAGATACAAATTTGTAGCCTTACTACTTCCAGCTGTAAAAGATTTAAAATATAAATCATTGATTTCTTGTAAATATTTATTCTCATAGTTAGCTTTTAAATGTGTATCTACATCGTGCCTAGCACTATGAAAATAAAAAGATACAGGCTCACTCGAAAAAGCAGAAAAAATATTTGCTAACATCTTGTTTATAGAATCTTGATTCTCTTCACTCTCTACTTCGAAAGCAATTCCTTTTATTTCCCAACTGCTAATTAATTGATATTCTTTTGTTAATACAAGAGAATCATCTAATAATGATGAATATGGTATATACTTTTCAAAAGAGGGATTAGAATTTAATCCCAAAATTGAAAGTATAGGATAATCAACTTTGTTGCTCATTTTTCTATACTCCATACTTGAAAATGTTTTAACTCCGTAATATTTTTTATTTAAAGATGGTGTTTTTAGTTTAAAACTTTGAAATAATATGCTATACATAAAATCATCAAAGGTAACTATAAATCGCATTATTAAAACTATTGGTATAGCTACCAATATATACATAATATTTGTCCAAACTGAAACAAAAGATATAAGAGCTAAAACTGAAATTAAAGGCAAAATCGGAACACCAAAAAGCATTGCTGGTCTAGTCATACCTTTAAAAAGGATTTCAACTTGTTTTGCCATAGTTCAAACCTTTTTTAGCTTACAAAAGAAGCAAAAGCTCCACCAATTGCAGAAGCAGAAGCTAATAAACCAGCTCCAACAATAATTTTTGTCATTTCATCAATTGGTCGCCCTTGGTGCATAACTTTAAAAGCTACATAAGCAATTAAAATTGTTATAGTAATACCAGCAACAGCGAACAAAGCTAATTTTATAGCTTCCATAACATTAAATGCACCATCTGTATTAATTGCACTTGCAAAAACTAAGTTTGGTAACACCAACAACATTAACATCAACACTAAATTGATTTTTTTCTTTCCTAACATCTTATTTTCCTTTTTTGTGATTTTAGAACTTGAAAAAATTGATCCACTAAAGATGGATTATATTTTCAAGTTCTATTTAACTTTGTTTAATTCTAAATCACTAAACATAGAGAATATAGAACTAAATCAAATTAAACTTAGTGTGTTTATTTTGTGCATAATTGATATATTAAATTTGAGTTTTTATATATTAAATAAATCTCTAAAAGCTTGTAAGGGTGCTATTTTGAGTAGTATCTATTTTATTTAATATAGATATTTTTTTATCTACAATTAATTTTTTATTAATTATTTATAAATTTTGCAAAGCTTTGATATAATCGAATTTAATTATCAAAAAGGTTTAAAATGCAAATTATTATAATAGTTTCTATCTTGCTTGTTATTGCAACTGTTGTTATTTATAAAATAAATGAGAGATTTGAAAAAAGAGAGTTTTATATACTTCTTTTAACTATTTTTATGGCAACAATTGGTTTTTTATATTATGAAAATAAAAAAGATAACTATCTTCCAAATATGTTTATAGAAAAATATGAACAAGAACATAAAACTAAAATAAAAAGCTTAGATTATGAGCTTTTAAACAATAAAGTTGTGAGTAGTAAAGATAAGTTTGTATATAAATTTATATATACAGTTTTAAAAGAAGATAGTGAATTTTTATGTAGTATAAAAGATGTTGAAATTCATAAAATAAGAGATGAATATATTTTTGTAAACTTTGATAGCTTAAAAGAGGAGTGCTTTAAAAAGTGAAAAAAGCAACAAAAGATGATATAAAAGTTATAAAAGAGGCATTTTTAGAGCATTATAGCGATGCTGTTACAGAGCTTGACTATAAAAATGACTATGAATTACTAATAGCCATTATTTTATCAGCTCAATGTACAGATAAAAGAGTAAATATAATAACTCCAGCACTTTTTGCAAAATATCCAAATGTTTTTGAGCTAAGCCTTGCAAATCTTGATGATGTAAAAAAACTTATAAACTCTTGCTCTTTTTTTAACAACAAAGCACAAAATATTATAAAAATGGCAAAAAGCGTTGTTGAAAATTATGGTGGAGATATTCCACATGACCAAAAAGAGTTAATAAAACTAGCGGGTGTTGGAAATAAAACGGCAAATGTTTTTATGATTGAGTACAAACAAGAGAATCTTATGGCTGTTGATACTCATGTCTTTAGAGTATCTCATAGACTAGGACTTAGTTATGAGAAAAATGTGGAAAAAACAGAAGCTGAACTTGTGAAAAAGCTAAAAGGCGATGATTTGCATATTTTTCATCAAGCTATGGTTTTATTTGGAAGATATATTTGTAAAGCTGTAAAACCAGAGTGTGATAAGTGCTATTTCCCACAAGTTTGTAAAACTAAAAGCAGTTTTAAACCTAGTTAAATTTTAAAATCTAAATATATTTTGCAAAACTTTGCTACACTTCGCTTTATGAATAAAGAAGATTTTTTTATAAACCAAATATCAAATAGTAAATATAATGGTGACGATGGAGCTTTTATCGATGGTTATGTTTACTCTATGGATGCTTTTTTTGAAAATGTACACTTTAAAAAAGAGTGGATAGATAAAGGTATTATATCTTTAAAACAAATTGCTTATAAATCAATGCTTGTAAATATTTCAGATGCAATAGCTATGAATGCAAAACCAAAATATGCATTAATTTCAATAGCAATTCCAAATACATATACAAATGAAGATTTAAAAGCTCTTGCATGTGGATTTAAAAAAGCAGCAGATGATTTTGATTTTGAGATTATTGGTGGAGATACTATTGAAAACTCTAAACTCGATATTAGTATAACAATTATCTCAAAAACAAAAGAGCCAAAATATAGAAATAGTGTACAAATAGATGATTATATTTGTTATACTGGAAAATTGGGAGAGAGTAAAAAAGATTTAAAAGCACTTTTAAATGGAAAAAAGATTAAGAAAACATCTAAATTTATAAAGCCAACTTTAAGAGCAGATTTTTTCTATGAAGCGGCAAAATATATAAATGCTAGTATGGATATAAGTGATGGACTTTTTTTGGATTTGGAGAAACTTTCAAAGGCTTCAAATAAAGGGTTTATTTTTTTTAAAGAGATAAAAGAGGAAGTTGGAACTTCAGGAGAAGAGTATGAGATTTTATTCTCTGTAAACTCTAAAAATCTAAAAAAAGTTGATAATATTGCAAAAAAGTATGGAGTAAAATTAAATATTATTGCAAAAGCAGTAAAAGGAAGCTACAAAAGTAGTTTTCCAAACCACCATTTTAAAAATTAAGGATAATCGTGCAACTACAAAGATTTCTAAACCACTCAAAAATTGATGTGGTATTTAAACAAAGCAAAGATGATTTTGTGGTAAATGAAGTGCCACTTTATGAGTTTAGTGGCGAGGGAGAGCATTTAGTTTTAAAGCTTAGAAAAAAAGACTTAGCAACTTGGGATGCAATAGAGATTTTGGCAAACTACTTAAAATGTAGCTCAAGAGAGTTTGGATATGCAGGATTAAAAGATAAAAATGCAATGACTGTTCAACATCTTTCAATACATAGAAAATATGAAGATGCTTTGAAAAACTTTGCACATGAAAATATAAAAATTCTTGAAACAACATATCACAATAATAAGATAAAAATAGGGCATTTAAAAGGAAATAATTTTTTTATTAGATTAAAAAGAGTTGGGCTTGTTGAAAAACAAAAAATAGAAGAGGCATTAGGAAAAATTGCTACTTTTGGAATGCCAAATTATTTTGGGTTTCAAAGATTTGGTATAGATGGTGAAAATTATAAAAAAGGCGAAAAAATTGTAAAAGGTGAATTAAAAGAGAGAAATAGAAATTTAAAACAGATGTTTATAAATGCTTACCAAAGTTATCTATTTAATTTGTGGTTATCGAAAAGAATTGAAATATCAAAACTAATAGAAGCTTTTGAACCAAAAGAGATTTTTGAAAAACTAAATCTTTCTCTTGAAGAAGTAAAAAGAGCAAAAAAAGAGCCTCATCCTTTTAAAATAATAACTGGAGATTTATTAAGCCATTATCCCTTTGGAAAAATTTTCATAATAGATGATTTAGAAGTTGAAAGTCAAAAATTCTTTGAAAAAGATAGAGTTCCAACAGGGCTTTTATGCGGAAAAAGAGTAAAAAAATCTGAAGGTTTTGCACAAAGTATTGAAAAAGAGTTTGATGTAGAAATGGCTGAAGATGGTGCTAGAAGATTTGCTTTTATTTTTCCTGAAAATTTAGAGAGTAACTATAAAGAGGATAAAAACCATATGGAGTTAAATTTTTATCTTCCAAAAGGTTCATACGCAACAGAGCTTATAGCTGAAATATTGCACTAAAAAATTAAGCAATTTTTGGTTAGTATCAAGTTTAATATAAACACAAGGAATTAAAATGAGATACGAAGAGCTGATAACGGAACTTTGTGAGGTTATAAAAGAGACTGAAAATGATGCTCAGGGAATTTTTGATAGTAGTCAGGATATAGAAGATTTAATAAGTGATATTGATATGCCAAGACATAAAAAGCAGAGGCTAGAAGATACTCTTTCAAATATCTATGGTTTCTTACAAAGGCAAGATTTACATAGACAAAAAATAGAGAGAGTTGTGAATTTTGTTTGTGATAAGAATGATATTGATAAATCACAATATAATTTAGCTCCAAGTGCAAAAACAATAAATCCTACAGAGGATAGTTTAAATGAAGAAGAGTTAGAAGCTTTAATAAAAAGTATGCAATAAAAGTTGTAAAAAGGGTTTTAAGCCTTTTTACATTTTACACTATCAAGAGCTTTAAAAATACTATTTGTACTATTTTCTACTTTATTGGCAGCTGATTTTAAGCTATCATTTCCATTTCTTTGATGATTTGAAGAGATTAGGTTCTCAAGTGAGTTTTTAAACTCTACATCTAAAGTTTTAATAGTTTCAATTTTATCTTCACTATTTTTTGTATTAATATTTTCTAACCACTTTTGAACTAAATCAAGATTTTCTAATTTGAAGTCTTCATTATCTCCTAGTCTTGAGTAAACACTATCTTTGTTTTTTAGAAGGTTTACTTTTAAAAGTGCTGTATCAAAAACAAGATCAACGTCACAAACTTTATCTAAACTCTCTTTTATAAAAGAAGCTCTTGAGGCAGCAGTTACTAAAGAGCTAGACATAGAAGCAATTTTATTTGCCATATCTAGAATTTCTTCAGATACTTTTGCATTCTTTTGTGTAGAGTCATCTAATTGATTAACTGCATCATTTATTTGAACTATTCCCATTTCTTGTTCTTTTGAAGCTGTTGTTACTGTTTTTATTGTTGTAATAGTATTTGAAATATTACTACTTAACTCATTATAACCATCTATCATATTATTTGCTATATTTTTTCCATGATTTGCTTTTGAAGTTGCTTTTTCTACTATATCTTTTATCTCCCTTGCAGCCTCTGCACTTCTACTTGCAAGATTTCTTACTTCCTGTGCAACAACTGCAAAACCTTTTCCAGCTTCTCCTGCTGTTGCTGCTTCTACTGCTGCATTTAGTGAAAGAATATTTGTTTGGAAAGCAATTTGGTCGATTACTTCAATAGCTTCATTTATAGAGCTTACCTCTTTATTAATCTCATCCATAGATTTCGCTGTAAGATTAGCTAGTTCTTGCCCTTTTTTTGCAGAATTATTTAACTCTTGAGCTAAGTTTGACATAGAATTAGTTGCTTGAGTATTTGCCTTTATAGTAGCTGTAATCTCTTCAAGCGCAGCAGCTGTCTCTTCCAAACTTGTTGCTTGTTCATTTGATGAGATTGATAACCTATTTGAAGATAAAGATAGTTCTTGTGTACTATCTTTTAGTGAGTTACCAGTATTCATAACAATTGCTAAAAGTTCAGAAGTATTATTTCCAACTAACTTTATACCACTTGCAAGAGAACCCATATCACCAAAAATATTTTCATCTTCTAAAACATAATCATATTTCGATTCAGCATAATTTCTTAAAGCTTCATTTATCTTATCTAAAGTCTCTTTTGTCTTTTCTATCATTAAATTTAGTTTATTTTTTAAATCTTCTACATGATGGTTTGATGCAGTATTATGTACTCTATATACAAAGAAACCATTTGCTGTTTTTTCTATTACATCATTTGCTTCATCTATAACAATTTCATCTTGTTTTAAACCATCTCTTACTTTATGCATATATGAGTTAAATAAGGTAGCCACTTCACCTATCTCATCATCTGATTTTACATTTAAAGTTATATTTGTATCTTTTGAGTGAAGTAGATTTGAAAATCCTTCTTTTAAACTCTCTATTGGGTTTGTAGCTTTTCTTACAATAAAGAAAATTAAAATAATAGTAATCAAACCTAAAATAGTAGATGTTAAAGAGATCTCTTTTAATAAAGAGTTTATTTTTGCATCAGTTTCTGAAAGAGAAAAAGTAAGATCCATAACTCCAATTACATCTCCAATCTCTTGATTTGCATGACAGGCCATACATTCAGATGTAGCAATCATAGGTTTTATCATTCTAATATTGTGACCGTTTTTATCATTTGTCTGAATTATTTGGTTTTCTTTTGTCTTAAAACTTTCTAAAATCTCAGGATTTGTAGTATATGGAGTTGTAACCCCATATAGCTCCATTAGAGCTTTACTTTTTGCAACTGTTAGGTTTTTTACACCTCTAATTTCTCTTGCTTCATCTTCTGCTTTTTGAATTAGAGAGGGATCCCCTGTATTCATAGTATTTCTTAGTGTCTGAAAGATAGAAGCATTTAACATCTCTAAACTATCTTTTGCATTTGCTATAGAGTCTTTTGTTACTTTTGTTGTTGTTGAGTAGACTATAATTGAACTACTAATAAGCATTAGTAAAAACAGTGCAAAGATAATCTTGTTGCTAATCTTTTTTGTAATAAAATCAAACATATTGCATCCCTCATTTTTAAGTGAATTTATTATATACTTTAAAACATTTAAAAAATATTAAATAAGAGAGTAGTTTCTTAAATTAAGCAATGATTATTATGAATATAATAAAATATAAAGAGAGATAGATTGATAGTAGGATTAATTGGAAAAGTTATAAAAAAGGAACCAACTGTACTTTGGTTGAATGTAAATGGTGTGGTATATGAAGTTTTCATATCTTTAAATTGTAGTTCAAAAATTATTTCTGATGAAACAACTCTTCTTATAACGGAAATAATAAGAGAAGATGCACACAACCTTTATGGTTTTTTAGACAATAATGAGAAAAAGCTATTTGATACAGTTATAAAAATAAATGGAGTTGGACCAAAAGTTGCACTTGCTATTTGTTCAACTTTTACACCTAGTTCATTTGCACAAATTGTTAGTTCAAATGATGTAAATATGTTAAAAAGAGTTCCAGGAATTGGACCTAAAGGTGCAAGCAGAATTTTAGTTGAACTTAGTGGATTTATTGTAGATGGAGCAAGTAGTGATGAGGCTACAAATATAAATATTGAAGCTGCTTTGGCTTTAGAGAGTTTAGGATTTAAAAAAGATATTGTAACAACAACTTTAAAATCTTGTACGAGTTCAACTACTTCTGAATTAGTTCGTGAAGCACTTAGAAAATTACAAAAATAGATAAAAGGAAATAGTATGAAAATAGCGATACTTTTTGGTGGTTTGAGTTTTGAACATGAGATTTCAATTGTAAGTTCAATTGCTATGAAAGATATTTTAAAAGATGAGTTGATATATCTTTATATTGATGGAAAAAGAGATATTTATGAGATACCTACACAGAAGATAAATTCAAAACTTTTTAGTAGTGGTGAGTATAGAAAATTTGATAGAGCTTATTTTAAAAAGGGTGGCTTTTATAAGATAAGTGGCTTATTTAAAAAAGAACAAAGTATAGATTTTGATGTAGTTTTAAATCTCTCTCATGGTGGAGATGGAGAAGATGGTATATTATCATCTATTTTGGATTTTTATAATATCCCTTTTATAGCTCCAAGGACTGAGGCTTGTGTAGTTAGTTCAAATAAGTTTATTACAAAAGGTTACGCAAAAAGTGTAGATGTAAATGTATTAGATTACAAATATTATACAAAAAATGATGATATAAAAGTTGATATGTTTCCAGTTATTGTAAAACCTGTAAAATTGGGAAGCTCTATAGGAGTTGCTATTGTGAAAAGTAAAGAGGAGCTTGATTACTCTTTAGATGTTGCATTTGAATTTGATGATGCAATTATAATTGAGCCATTTATTAGTGGAGTTAAAGAGTACAATTTAGCTGGAACAAAAGTAAATGGTGAGTTTATTTTTTCAATTATTGAAGAGCCACAAAAGGCTGAATTCTTAGATTTTGACAAAAAATATTTAGATTTTTCAAGAACTTCAAAAGCAAAAGAGGTTGATTTAGGAGATAAATTAAACCAAGAGATAAAAGAGAGTTTTAAAAGACTTTATAATACTTTATTTGAAGGTTCAATAATAAGATGTGATTTTTTTGTAGTAGATGAGAAGGTTTACTTAAATGAAATAAACTCAATTCCAGGCTCTATGGCAAACTATTTGTTTACAGATTTTGAAGAACTATTTAAAAAAGTTGCTTTAACTCTTCCAAAAAGAAAAGAGATAGCTATAAATTATGAGTATGTAAATAAAATCCAAGTTGCAAAAGGAAAATAAATTTGGCTATTAAAAATCTTGCATTTGATGGTAAAAAATTTGATTTATCTTATGAATTGATAAATCCTACAAAAACAGAAGATATTTTATTTCTACACGGTTGGGGTTCAAATAAAGATATTATGAAAAGTGCATTTTCTTCCCATTTAAAAGAGTATAGACATATTTATCTTGATATGCCAGGATTTGGGAAAAGCTCAAATAATTATATACTAACTACAAAAGAATATTCAAAAATCATAAAAGAGTTTTTAAACTCTATAAACTCAAATTGTGAGATAGTTTTTGGTCACTCTTTTGGTGGAAAAGTAGCTACATTATTAAATCCGAAAAACTTAGTTTTATTAAGTAGTGCTGGAATTTTAGAAGAAAAATCGACAAATGTAAAATTCAAAATATTTTTTGCAAAACTTTTAAATAAATTAGGCTTAAAAAACTTTACAAAAATTTTTAGAAGCAAAGATGTTGATAAGATGAGTGAAAATATGTATGCTACTTTTAAAAATGTTGTAGATGAAGATTTCTCTTCTTACTTTTCAAATTTTCAAAATAGTGCTTTTGTTTTTTGGGGAAAAGAGGATAGTGCAACATCTTTGAAATCTGGAGAAAAGATAGCAAATTTGATAAAAAAATCAACTTTTACCTCATATAATGGTGACCACTATTTTTTCTTAAAGCACTCAAAAAATATCTGTGAAAGAGTAGAAAATGGAATATCTTAGTATAGTTACTAAAATTGTTTTAGTAATAAGTTTGGGTTGGTATTTAATTACTAACTTACAGTGGTACAATTATAAATTAGCTAGAGTAATATTTAAGCATCATAAATGGCAATGGCATTTAACATTTTTTATCTCTCCTATAGTTCTATTTTTTCTAATTCCTAGCCCATATTTTGATATATACTTTTTTGTTTTATATTTTGTAAGTTTTATTTTATGGAATAGAAGACTTGATAGAAGTTTGGTACTTACAAGTAGAGTAAAAAGGTTTTTGACTATTTTATTAATAACTCTTTTTGTTCAAATTTCTCTATGTTTAAATGATGATTTTTGTGCAAGAGTAACTCTATTTTTGACTATTTTTATTGCATTAATTATTTCAAACATTATAGAGAAAATATTTTTCTTAATCTTAAAAAGTAGAGCAAAAAGAAAATTATTAGAAAACAAAGATTTAAAGATTGTCGCGATTACAGCATCTTATGGAAAAACATCTATAAAAAACTTTTTATATCATGTATTAAAGAATAATTTTAAAACATATAAAACTCCACGAAGTGTAAATACAATAGTTGGGCTTGTTCTTGATGTAAATAGAGATTTACCAAAAGATACACAAATATATATAGCAGAAGCTGGAGCAAGAGTAAAAGGTGATATTAAAACAATAGCAAACTTTTTGGAACCACAGATTGCTGTTATTGGAAGTGTTGGGGAACAACATATTGAATATTTTAAAACTTTAGAAAATATCAAAAATACAAAAAAGGAGCTTTTATTATCTCCACGATTACAAAAAGCATTTGTTCATAGCAGTGCAAATACAGTTTTAAGTGAAAAAATAGAGGAGTTCCCAAATAATCTTCATATAGTAAAGAGTAATCTTGCTGGGCTTTGGTTTGATATGGAATTAAATGGAAAAGTAGAGCATTTTTATGCTCCAATTTTAGGAAGTTTTAATGCTATAAATTTAGCATCAGTTGTGTTGGTTGCTACTCATTTAGGAATGAGTGTTTTGGAGATAAATGAAGCAATGGCAACTTTGCCACAAGTAGAGCATAGGCTTCAAAAAATAGAGGCAAATGGAAAAATTATAATAGACGACTCCTTTAATGGAAATCTTGAAGGTATGCTGGAAGCTATAAATATCTCTTCAACATATATTGGAAGAAAAGTAATAATAACTCCAGGTCTTGTAGAATCTACTGATAGTGCAAATATTATTTTAGCAAAACAGATAAACAAGGTTTTTGATTTTGTAATAATAACTGGAACTTTAAACGCAAATATTTTAAAAGCAAATATAAATGAAGAAAAAGTTTTTGTATTGAAAGATAAGACAATGCTTGAAACAACTTTAGCAAGAACTACAAAGAGTGGAGATTTAATACTGTTTGCAAATGATGCACCAAACTTTATATAGGACAAAAAATGGAACACTTATATGCACCGTGGCGATACTCATATGTAAGTGATGAGAAGATAAAAGAGTGTGTTTTTTGCCATATTTTAAAAAATATGGATGAAGAGAAGTATCAAGTACTCTTTAGCGATCAATTTTGCTATGTTGTAATGAATAAATTTCCATATAGCCCAGGTCATATTATGGTTGTTCCTAATTTTCACACTTCAAATATTGAAGATTTAGATGAAATAATATGGCAAAGAGTTTCAAAAAGAGTAAGAGAGGCTGTTAAACTTCTAAAAGATATTATGCCTTGTGAAGGTGTAAATATTGGTATGAACTTGGGAAAAGCAGCTGGTGCTGGAATTGAGCAACATGTTCACTACCACTTAGTTCCAAGATGGATTGGAGATACAAATTTTATTACAACAATTGCTCAAACAAGAGTATATTCAGCTGATTTTCAAGAGATATATAAAAGATTAAAAAAGAGTTCTAATAAATACTTTTTTTAATAGCAATTTAATATAAACAATAAGGAACAGAATGAAAAATATACTAAAAGAGTTTTATAAAAATAATTTTATCTACTCTACAAAAGAGAAATTGGCTAAAACTACAATATTCCTGATTATAGTTTTAGATATTATTGTTTATATGATAATCCAAGAAGGATTAAGCTTTCAAACAAATTTTATAGATAGCCCATATCAGAAATATACACAATCTTGTAGTAGTGCTATGAATTCAAACTACAATGATTTCTCAGCACAAAAATATGTCTATAACTTTGATATGCACGATGGATATTATAAAACAATTAGTTCAAAAAATGATGAGTTAGATAATAGATGTAAAACTCTTTTAGAAAAAATTGATAGTGTAAAAACAAATCATAATATTAAAGCTTTAAATCAAACTAAAAAAGAGTTAAATGTAAAGATTAATAAGATTGAAGATGATTTGAATTATATAAGAGATAACTATAATACAGTTTTATTTGAAAAAATTGCAAGTCAAAATAGTGATAACTCTATACTTGAAAATGATATTTCAAGTATAAATATAAAAGAGAAATATGATACTTTAAATGCTCAATATGCAGATATAAAAGATGAAATTAATAAATTAAATTTAAGTTTTTCAGAATCAAATAGTGTAAAAGACTTAGTCTCTTATGTAAACTCAATAAAAGATGGGTACATTAATGATAAGAATGAAGCATTTAGTAGTTATTACTATAAAGTAGATTTTATTCAATTGGCTTTTTTACTTCCTCTTTTAATTGGATTCTTTTATCTAATGAAAAGATATATAAAAAATGAAAAATATATACTATATGTTATTTTTAAAAATCTCTTAATAGTATCTTTAATACCAACAATTTATCAAATATTCTCAATAATATATAAATTTTTACCAAAAATATTTATTGAAGAGTTAATAGAGTTTTTTTATAGATTGGAGATACCTTTTGTAGTTTATTATATTTTAATAATTCTTTTTATATTGATATTTACAGTTACTATAATAAAACTACAAAAATATTTTAAATCAAAATTAGAGAGTAATAAAAAAAATAAGATTACTAGAATTAAATTTTACAATATAAGCTCTTGTATTGAGTGTGGAAGTAAAGTCTCTTATTTAAATATGAACTTTTGTCCAATGTGTAGAAATAGGCTAAATATTGAGTGTAAAAATTGTAATAATTACACAATCTATGGGCTTGATTATTGCAAAAATTGTGGAGAGCTATTAGAAGTGTAGCTTAATACAAGCTTACTAAGTATCAAATAATACTCTTTTGTTCCTTTTTAAAAGGAAATAAATTAATGAATTTATTTTCAGAAGCCCCATAGTTATTGACATTTAACCAAACTTAAGTTATAATCCGCGTCCACTTGATGTGGTTAGAGCCATTTTTTGGTGTCTAACGAGTTCTTTAAAGGAAAAATATATGGAAAAAATCAGATTAAAGCTTAAAGCTTATGATCATAGAGTTTTAGACAGAAGTGTTGCTTCAATAGTTGAAGCTGTTAAAAGAACTGGTGCTGATTTGAGAGGTCCTATTCCTCTTCCTACAAAAATCAGAAGATATACAGTTATCAAAGGTCCTCACGTAAACAAAGATTCAAGAGAGCAATTTGAGATTAGAGTTCATTCAAGAATTATAGACATTATTTCAGCAACAGCTGATACTGTTGATTCTTTAATGAAACTAGACTTAGCTCCTGAGGTTGATGTTGAAGTAAGATCAATGGGTCAAGAATAAGTAGAAAGGGTAATACAAGATGGAATTTATAGTTCAAAAAATCGGTATGAGTAGAACAGTATCTGTTCCTAGTACAGCGGTTACACTTTTAAAAGTTATTGATACAAAAGTATGTCAAGTAACTGATGGTGTAGCACTAGTTTCTTATAGTAGCGGTAAAAAATTCAACAAAGCTATTGAGGGACAACAAAAAAAATATAACCTATCTAAAGAGTTTAACAGATTTGCAACAATTACTGTAGCAAATAGTGAAGCTGGAGATTTAGATGTTGCTGGTTTAGGTGAAGCAAAAATCGTTAAAACAACTTTTAAAACAAAAGGTAGAGGTTTCTCTGGAGTTGTAAAAAGATGGAATTTTGCTGGTGGAAGAAGTTCTCACGGACATAGAATGGGTAAGAGAACAGGTTCAATTGGTAACTGTGAGTTCCCAGGAAGAGTTCAACCAGGTAAAAAAATGCCAGGACAATACGGAAATACAAATGTATCTGTAAAAAATGAAGTTTTATCATTTGATGCGGAAGCTGGAGTTTTAGTTCTTAAAGGTTCAGTATCTGGTCCAAATGGTTCATTAGGAAAAGTAAAGGTTGCTAAATGAGTAAAGCAATAGTATTAAATACAAAATTTGAAAATAGTGGTGAATTAGTTTTACCTGCAAATTATGAAGAGATAAATAAACACAATTTATACTTATATGTAAAATCGTATTTATCATCTTTAAGAGCAAATACTGCTAGTGCAAAAACTAGAGCACAAGTAAGTGGTGGTGGTAAAAAACCAAAAGCACAAAAAGGTAGTGGAGCTGCAAGATGGGGATCTAAAAGATCACCTTTATTTGTTGGCGGTGGAGTTACTTTTGGTCCTACTAAAAGAAACTACGAGCAAAAAGTAAATAAAAAACAAAAAGCTCTTGCACTTAAATATGCTTTAAATGCACAAGCTCAAAATGGTTCACTTTTTGCAGTTGATTCAATTAAATTAGAATCAGGTAAAACTAAAGATGCGGTTGCAGTTTTAAGTAAACTAAACAAAAGAGATACATTAATTGTTGTTGATACAATTGATGAAAAAACTTATTTAGCGTTTAGAAATATTAAAAACTGTTATATGATTGAAAAGCAAGAAGTAAATGCATACTTAATTGCTGTATATCACTCTGTACTAATTGAAAAATCAGTACTAGAAGCATTAACAAAAGAGGCTTAAGATGGCAGATATTACAGATATTAAATCAATTTTATATACAGAAAAAACAATTGAGCTTCAAGAAAATGGTGTAATCGTTGTTCAAACTAGTCCTAGAATGACTAAAACAGGTTTAAAAGAGGTTTTCAAAGAGTATTTTGGAGTAGTTCCTACAAAAATTAACTCTTTAAGACAAGATGGAAAAGTTAAAAGATTTAGAGGTAAACTTGGAAAAAGAGTTGATTTCAAAAAATTCTATGTAACACTACCAGAAGGCGCAGCAATTGCGAACCTTTCAGCATAAGGAGTAAGAAATGTCAATTAAAAAATTTAGACCTATAACTCCTGCTAGAAGATTTATGTCAGTTATTGATAGCTCTGATATTACTTCAAAACCAACAGTTAGATCTTTACTTGTAAGAGTAAAAGCAAATGCTGGTAGAAATAATAATGGAAGAATTACTTCAAGACACAAAGAAGCAGGTGCAAAAAAACTATATAGAATTATCGATTTTAAAAGAGATAAATTTAATGTTGTTGGTACTATTGCAACTGTTGAGTATGACCCATATAGAAACTGTAGAATTAGTTTAGTTTCATATGCTGATGGAGATAAAAGATATATTATTCAACCATCTGGTTTAAAAGTTGGAGATAAAGTTGAATCTGCTATATCTGGACTTGATATTTTACCAGGAAATGCTATGCAACTTGTAAGTATTCCTGTTGGAACAATGGTTCACAATATTGAATTAAAACCAGGTAAAGGTGCTCAAATTGCTAGAAGTGCTGGTGGTTATGCACAAATTATGGGAAGAGAAGATAAATATGTTATCTTAAGATTACCATCTGGTGAGATGAGAAAAATCCTTGGAGTTTGTATGGCTACTATAGGTGTAGTTGGAAACGGGGATTATATAAATATGGTAATTGGTAAAGCTGGTAGAACAAGACACTTAGGAATTAGACCTCAAACAAGAGGATCTGCTATGAACCCTATAGATCACCCACACGGTGGAGGGGAAGGTAAAACAAATTCTGGAAGACATCCTGTTACTCCATGGGGTATGCCAACTAAAGGTTATAAAACTAGAAAGAAAAAAGCTAGTGATAAGCTAATCATTTCAAGAAAAAAGAAGTAAGGGTTTAAGATGGCAAGATCAATAAAAAAAGGACCTTTTGTAGATGCACACTTAATGAAAAAAGTTGTAGCTGCTAATAGTTCAAAAGATAGAAAACCAATTAAAACATGGTCAAGAAGATCTACAATTCTTCCAGATATGATTGGAATAACATTTAATGTACATAATGGTAGAAACTTTGTTCCTGTAAATGTTACAGAGAACCATGTTGGATATAAATTAGGTGAGTTTGCACCAACTAGAACATTCAAGGGCCATAAAGGTTCTGTTCAAAGAAAGGCATAATAATGGCAAGAGCGATATTAAAATTTATTAGAGTTTCTCCTATTAAAGCAAGATTAATTGCTAGAGAAGTTCAAGGGATGAATGCAGAGTATGCAATTGCATCTTTACAATTTACTCCAAACAAAGCTGCTGGAATTATCTCTAAAGTAATAGCTTCTGCTGTTGCAAACTCAGGATTGGACTCAGCAAATGCAGTTATTACAAGTGCAAGAGTAGATAAAGGACCAGTTCTTAAAAGATTTACTCCAAGAGCAAGAGGTTCAGCTTCACCAAAGCATAAACCAACTGCACATATTATGATTGAAGTAGCTGCTGCAACAAAAGGAGACAAGTAATGGGTCAAAAAGTTAATCCAATAGGTTTAAGATTAGGTATCAATAGAAACTGGGAGTCTAGATGGTTTCCAAAATTTGAAACAATGCCTTCAAATGTAGCTGAAGATGACAAAATAAGAAAATTTGTTAAAAAAGAGTTATATTATGCTGGAATTGCTCAAACTGTTATAGAAAGAACTGCAAAAAAAGTAAGAGTTACAGTAGTAGCTGCAAGACCTGGAATTATCATTGGTAAAAAAGGTGCAGATGTTGAAAAACTAAAAGACTCTTTATCTAAACTTGTAGGGAAAGAGATAGCTGTAAATATTAAAGAAGAGAGAAAACCTCAAACTTCTGCACTACTTTCAGCTGAAAATGTTGCACAACAACTAGAAAGAAGAGTTGCATTTCGAAGAGCTATGAAAAGAGTTATGCAAAATGCACTAAAAGGTGGAGCAAAAGGTATTAAAGTATCTGTTTCTGGAAGACTTGGTGGAGCTGAAATGGCTAGAACTGAGTGGTATTTAGAAGGAAGAGTTCCTTTACATACTTTAAGAGCTAGAATTGATTATGGTTTTGCTGAAGCTCATACAGCTTATGGTTGTATTGGTATTAAAGTTTGGATATTCAAAGGTGAAGTTCTTGCAAAAGGAATTCCAACTGAGAAATCTGAAACTTCTGAGTCAAAACCAAAAAGAAGACCAGCAAAGAAAAGAGGTAAATAATTATGTTAATGCCTAAAAGAACAAAATTTAGAAAAATGATGAAAGGAAGAAATCGAGGTGAAGCTCATAGAGGTAACTCTTTAGCATACGGAGATTTTGGAATTAAAGCTGTTGAGCATGGAAGAGTAGATTCAAGACAAATTGAAGCATCTAGGGTAGCCATGACAAGAAAAGTAAAAAGACAAGCGAAAGTTTGGATTATGGTATTCCCTGATAAACCACTAACTGCTAAACCACTTGAAACAAGAATGGGTAAAGGTAAAGGAAGTGTTGATAAATGGGTAATGAACATTAAGCCAGGAAGAGTTTGTTTTGAAATGGCTGGAGTAGATGAAAGTTTAGCAAGAGAAGCTTTGGCTTTAGCAATGCACAAACTACCATTTAAAACTAAATTTGTAACAAGAGATAGCGAAAATGAACTATACTGATATTAAAGATAAAAGCTTGAGCGAACTTCAAGCATTATTAAAAGAGAAAAAGGTGCTTCTTTTTGAATTAAAAGCTAAGCTAAAAACTATGCAGCTAACAAATACATCTGAATTAAGAACAGCAAAAAAAGATATTGCTAGAATTCAGACTGCTATTACAGCTCTAAATGCTAACTAAGGATCTAAGTATGACACATAAAAGAGAGATTCAAGGTGTAGTAGTAAAAAGATCAGGTGACAAAACAGCTTCTGTTTTAGTTACAAGATCAGTTTTACACCCAAAGTATCATAAAACTGTAAAAAGATTTAAAAAATATTTAATTCATGATGAAAAAAATGAGTTAAATGTTGGTGATAGTGTTATCGCTATTGAGTGTAGACCACTATCTAAAACTAAATCTTTTAGATTAAAAACTATCCTTGCTACAGGAGTTAAATAATGATTCAAAGTTTTACAAGATTAAATGTAGCAGATAACACAGGTGCTAAAGAGATTATGTGTATCAAAGTTTTAGGTGGTTCTAAAAGAAGATATGCAACTGTTGGTGATGTTATTGTTGCTAGCGTTAAAAAAGCTCTTCCAACTGGAAAAATTAAAAAAGGTCAAGTTGTTAAAGCAGTAATTGTAAGAACTCATAAAGAGGTTCAAAGAGAGAATGGTTCATTAATTAGATTTGATGACAATGCAGCTGTTATTTTAGATGCTAAAAGAGAGCCTGTTGGAACAAGAATTTTTGGACCAGTAGCAAGAGAGGTTAGATATTCAGGATTTATGAAAATCGTTTCACTTGCACCGGAGGTATTATAATATGGCTATTAAATTAAAAATTAAAAAAGGTGATACAGTTAAAATCATTGCTGGTGATGATAAAGGTAAAACTGGTGAAGTTTTACAAGTATTACCAAAGAAAAATCAAGTAATCGTAAAAGATTGCAAAGTTGCTAAAAAAACAGTAAAACCAGACCAAGAAAAAAATCCAGATGGTGGATTTATAAACAAAGAGATGCCAATTGATATATCAAATGTGGCAAAAGTGGAAGGGTAAAAGATGGCATCAAGATTATTAGAAAAATATAAAGCTGAGATTAAACCAGTTCTTGAAGCAGAGTTCTCAAAAAACAAAACTTTAACAGCAAAAGTAGAGAAAGTTGTTATCTCTGTTGGTGCTGGTGAAGCTATGAAAGATACTAAGCTAATCCAAAATATGCAAGATACAATCTCTTTAATCGCTGGTCAAAGAGCAGTTAAAGTTATTGCGAAAAAATCTGTTGCTGGATTTAAAGTAAGAGAAGGAATGCCTGTTGGTATTAAAGTAACTTTAAGAGGTGAGCAAATGTATAACTTCTTAGATAAACTTTGCACTATTGCACTACCAAGAGTAAAAGACTTCAGAGGTGTAAATAAAAATGGATTTGATGGAAGAGGAAACTTTAACTTTGGACTTGATGAACAATTGATGTTCCCAGAAGTAGTTTATGATAACATCATTAAAACACATGGAATGAATATCTCTATAGCTACAACTGCATCAAATGATGCAGAAGCATTTAGATTATTAGAGTTAATTGGAATTCCATTTACAAAAGGAAGAGCGTAATGGCAAAGAAATCTATGATCGCTAAACAACAAAGAACACCTAAGTTTGCAGTACGTGCATACACTAGATGTTCTGTTTGTGGAAGACCTCACTCAGTATATAAAGATTTTGGTCTATGTAGAGTTTGTTTAAGAAAAATGGCTAACGAAGGTTTATTACCTGGTGTTAGAAAAGCTAGTTGGTAGGAGAAAAAAGCTATGATGAATGATTTAATCGCAGATGCTTTAACTAGAATTAGAAATGCTGCAATGAGAAGATTAGAAGTTGCAACATTATTGCACTCAAACACAGTTGTTGGAGTAATGAATGTACTTTTACAAAAAGAGTATATTGCTGGATTCAAAGTTATTGATGGACAAAATAATAAAAAGACAATTCAAGTTGAATTGAAATATGATGATAAAGAGAAATCAGCAATTAATGAGATTGTAAGAGTTTCAAAACCAGGAAGAAGAGTTTATAAACCAGCTTCTGAAATTAAAAACTTTAAAAACGGTTACGGTACTATTATCCTTTCAACAAATAAGGGTATCATTGCTAATGATGAAGCATATGCTTCAAAAGTTGGTGGTGAAGTACTTTGTACTGTATGGTAGGAGTGAGTAATGTCTAGAATTGGAAAAAAACCTATCACAATTCCTGCTGGAATTGAAGTAACAGTAAATGGAACAGTAATTAATGTTAAAAAAGGAAACAATGTTTCTACAGTAGAGACTCATGGAAGAGTTGGAATAGAAGTGGCAGATGGTCAAGTTGTATTAACAAAAAATGGAGATACAAAAGAATCTGCAGCTTTCTGGGGAACTTATAGAGCATTAACTGCAAATGCAGTAAATGGACTACATGAAGGTTTCACAAAAACTTTAGAGATCAATGGAGTTGGATATAAAGCAGCTGTAAAAGGTAATGTTTTAGAGTTAATTTTAGGTTATTCTCATCCAATTAATTTTGAAATCCAAAAAGGTTTAGATATTTCTGTTGAGAAAAACATTATTACAGTTAAAGGTGCAGATAAACAACAAGTTGGACAAGCTGCTGCAATTATTAGAGGCTATAGAAAACCAGAACCATATAAAGGTAAAGGTGTTAAATATACTGATGAGAAAATCATTAGAAAAGCCGGAAAAACTGCTAAGAAGTAAGGTGTAACTATGAGTAGAATAAAAGATTTAGCAAAAAAAGTTGCTTTAAGAATTAAAAGAAAAAAAAGAGTTAGAGCTAATATTTTTGGTACAGCTGAAAAACCAAGAGTATCTATTTTTAAATCAAACAAATACATTAGTGCACAAGCTATCAACGATGTTGAAGGTAGAACTTTAGCAGCAATTAGCTCACAAACTATGGGTTTAAGTGGAAATAAAGAGAGTGCTGTTAAAGTTGCAGCTGAGTTTGCTTCTAAGTTAAAAGCAGCTGGAATTGAAACAGTTGTTTATGATAGAAACGGGTATCTTTATCATGGTGTTGTTGCAGCATTTGCTGACGCATTAAGAGAAAATGGTATTAAATTATAAGGATTAATGATGGCAGTAAATAGAGAAGATTTTCAAGAAGCGATCGTTAAAATCGGAAGAGTAACAAAAGTTGTAAAAGGTGGAAGAAGATTCAGATTTACAGCTTTAGTTGTTGTTGGAGATAAAAACGGTACAGTAGGTTTTGGAACAGGAAAAGCAAAAGAGGTTCCAGATGCTATTAAAAAA
Organism: Aliarcobacter trophiarum LMG 25534; assembly: GCF_003355515.1. NCBI lineage: Bacteria > Pseudomonadati > Campylobacterota > Epsilonproteobacteria > Campylobacterales > Arcobacteraceae > Aliarcobacter > Aliarcobacter trophiarum. The sequence continues at coordinate 730,054 of NZ_CP031367.1, forward strand.
GCTTTAGATGATGCATTTAAAAGCTTAGTTACAGTTTCTATTAAAGGAACTACAATTGCACATGATATTGAACATAAATATAATGCAAGTAAAATTTTATTAAGACCAGCTTCAGAAGGAACTGGATTAATAGCTGGAGGAGCTGCAAGACCTGTTCTTGAGCTTGCTGGTTTAAAAGATATTATTGCAAAATCTTTAGGTTCAAACAATCCAAATAACCTTGTACAAGCTACAGTTGAAGCTCTTGCAAGAATAAAAGGATAAGAAGATGATATTAGAAAATTTAAAACCAGCTTGTGGAAGCACAAAAGATGCTAAAAGAAAAGGTAGAGGTCAAGGTAGCGGTAACGGTAAAACTGCTGGAAAAGGTAATAAAGGTCAAAAAGCTAGATCTGGATACAATGCAAAAAGAGGTTTCGAAGGTGGACAACAGCCACTTATAAGAAGACTTCCAAAAGTTGGATTTGTATCAAGAGTAGTTAAACCATATACAATTAATGTTGAAAAAGTAACTGCTATTGCTGAATTACCAGAAATCACAGTTGAAACAATTAGATCTGTATATAAATTATCAAAAACTGTTGTAAAAGTAAAACTTATTGGTGCAACAGCTAAAAATTTAAGTGCTAAGATTAAAGACGAAAACGTTACAACTACTGGAAAATAATTATGAGTAAAGATCTAATAAATAAGATTCTTATTACATTAGGCTTTATTTTTCTATACAGGCTACTGGCATATGTGCCAGTACCTGGAGTTAATATTGATGTAGTTAAAGAGTTTTTTGACTCAAATGCAAATAATGCATTAGGTCTTGTTAATATGTTTAGTGGAAATGCGGTTGAAAGACTAAGTATTATCTCACTAGGAATTATGCCTTACATTACAGCTTCTATTATTATGGAGCTTCTTGCTGCAACTTTCCCAACTTTAGGTAAAATGAAAAAAGAGAGAGATGGGATGCAAAAATATATGCAAATCATCAGATACACAACTATTGTTATTACTCTTATTCAATCTATTGGGGTTTCTATTGGTTTAAATTCACTTACTGGACAAAGTGGTCAAGGAGCAATTTCAATTGATATGAATACATTTATTGCAGTTTCGGCAATTTCAATGCTTACTGGAACAATGCTTTTAATGTGGATTGGAGAGCAAATTACTCAAAGAGGAATTGGAAATGGTATCTCTTTAATTATCTTTGCAGGTATTGTTTCAGCAATTCCTAGTGCTATTGGTGGAACTATTGATTTAGTAAATAATGGACAGATGCATTTTTTAACAGTTATTGGTATTTTACTTGTAATTTTTGCAACAGTTGGAGCTATTATTTATGTTGAGTTAGGTGAAAGAAGAGTTCCTGTTTCATACTCAAGAAAAGTAATTATGCAAAACCAAAGCAAAAGAGTTATGAACTATATTCCTATAAAAGTGAATTTAAGTGGAGTAATTCCAGCTATTTTTGCAAGTGCTATTTTGATGTTTCCTAGTACGATTTTACAAGGAAGTCAAAATAAATATCTAGTAATGATAGCAGATTATTTAAATCCTAGTTCATATACATTTAATCTATTTATGTTTTTATTTGTAGTTTTCTTTGCATTCTTTTATGCATCTATTACATTTAATGCAAAAGATATTAGTGAGAATTTAAAGAGACAAGGTGGATTTATTCCAGGAGTTAGACCAGGGGCTAGTACGGCTGAATTTTTAAATACAGTTGCAGGAAGATTGACTTTCTGGGGTGCTATTTATATGGGACTTATCTCAACTATTCCTTGGCTAATTGTAAAAGCTATGGGGGTTCCTTTTTATTTTGGAGGGGTTTCAGTTTTAATTGTTGTTCAAGTTGCAATTGATACTATGAGAAAAATAGAGGCTCAACAATACTCTAATAAATATCAAACCCTAAGTGCGGTTGGACTATAAAAATGTCTATTGCACTTAGAAAACCCGAAGAGATTGAGAAACTTTATGTTGCAAATCAAGTAGTTGCAAAAACACTAAAATATCTAAGTGAAAACGTAAAAGCTGGAATGACTTTGAAAGAAGTTGATGCCATGGGTGAAAAATTTATAAATAACCTAGGAGCTAGACCATCTTTTAAAGGATTATATGGATTTCCAAATGCTATTTGTACTTCATTAAATGAGGTTATAATACATGGAATTCCTAGTGATGTAGTTTTAAAAGAGGGTGATATTTTAGGAATTGATATTGGAACTGAAGTTGATGGTTGGTATGGTGATAGTGCTATTACTATGCCAATTGGAAAGATTTCTAAAAAAGATGAAGAGCTTATAGCTTGTTCAAAAGATGCTTTGTACTATGCTATTGATATAATTAAAGATGGTATGAGATTTAAAGAGTTGTCAAAGGCTATTGAAGATTTTATTACTAAAAGAGGTTATCAACCATTAGTTAGATTTTGTGGACATGGAATTGGAAGAAAACCACATGAAGAGCCTGAAATTCCAAACTACTTAGAGTATGGAAGTACAAAATCTGGACCAAAAATTAAAAATGGAATGGTGTTTTGTATTGAACCCATGATTTGTCAAAAAGATAGGGAGCCTATTATTCTTAAAAATGGTTGGGATGTTGTCTCAGCTGATGGGTTAAGAGGTAGTCACTATGAGCATACAGTTGCTGTTGTTAATGGACGAGCAGTTATTTTAAGTAGACAAGAAGATTAAAAGGAACGAATGTGGCAAAAGATGATGTGATTATTGTAGATGGAAAAGTTGTTGAAGCTTTACCAAATGCAATGTTTAGAGTACAGTTGGATAATGGACATATAGTTTTATGTCATATCTCAGGTAAGATGAGGATGCATTATATTAGAATATTACCAAATGATACTGTAACAGTTGAGATAACACCTTATTCACTTGATAAGGGAAGAATTGTTCATAGAAAAAAATAGTTATTAAATAGAGAACTTTCTCTATTTAATAAACCTTCTTTAAAATTGATACTAAAGCATATTTTTTGTAAAATCTAGTATGACAAATAAAGTTAAGAATCAAGTTTTAAAATACCTATACAATCAAAAACTTTTTGGAATTAAATATCATAGTGAATTAAATATAAATTTTTATAGTAGTTGTGATTTCTCATTACCAAATAGTTTAGAAGAGCTTAAAAAATCTGTTGAAAACTGCTATTTGTGTGATTTATCAAAAACAAGAAAACATACACTTTTTGGATATGGAGATATCAATTCAAAACTTATGTTTATTTGTGATGAGCCATCAAAAAGTGAAGATGAATTGGGTGCTTTCTTTGTTGGAAATGCTGGTGAAATGTTGGCAAAAATGATTGAGGGTAGTTTAAAGATAAAGAAAGAGGAAGTTTATACTACAAATTTAGTGAAGTGTAGAGGAAAGCAAGAGGCAAAGATTCAAAATTTTGATAGTTGCAACTGTTATTTATTAAAACAAATAGAGATTGTAAAGCCAAAAATTATTGTCGCTGTAGGAGAGAGAGTTTATGACTATTTACTAAAAAATAGTGGTAGTTTTTCAAAAGATAGAGGAAAAGTTTTAAATTTTAACTCTACGAATTTGGTATCAATATATACTCCACTTCATCTATTAAAAAATCCTTCTTTAAAAAAAGATACTTATCTTGATATGTTAAAAATAAAAAATTTATATGAGGAGAGTTTAAGTTGAAAAAGTTAGTTGCTTTGATTTTTATGGCATTTTTACTTGCTGGATGTACACAAAAAGTTGTAAAACTAAAGATGCCCCAAAATGTACCAGCTAAAAAAGTTGATGAAGATAAAAAAACAGTGGTAGAAGAGTTTATCTCAAATGATAGTGTAATTCAAGAAGAGATTATAAACAATAGTGGTTCTAAAAATGAAATTACTTCCGATGAAGATAGTGAAGCTTTACTATCTAATGAAATGGAGATAAAGTTTGATAGTACAAAGGCAAATTTAAAAGTTGCCTTTGTATATCCATCATCTTTAGTTTCAAAGTATGCTAGAAACTCAATAAACACAACTGCTGGGTATTTGTCTTTTATAGAGGCAAACTATAATTTAGTTGTAATTGATAGTCAAAATGAGAGTATGGATAGCATAAATAAGGCTTTTGAAAAGGTTAAAGAAGCAGGTATTACAAAAGTTATTGCACTATTTACACCAAATGCAATAAATAATATAAATAGTTTGGCACTAGATGATATTATGGTATATCTTCCTTTGATTGAAAAAAAAGATAGTTTAGCTACAAATAATAGTTTAATTTTTGGTTCTATCTCTTATGAAGATCAACTTAAAAAATTAAGTTATTACTCAGATGGTCCAAATGTACTATTTTATCAAGATACATATTTGGGAAATAAGTTAAGAAATAGCTATGAAAATACAATCAGCTATACAACTGCAAGAAAAGAGGTAAGAAAAAATGAGACAAATTTCAAATCTTTGGTATCTGATTCAAGATTAAGAAATAGTTCACTATTTCTTAACGTAGATATTGTAAAAAGCTCACTTATTATGTCTCAATTAAGAGCTAATGATATTTATCCAAAATTTATATTTTCAACTCAAATAAATTTTGACCCTATTTTAATGACTTTAACTCAAGATAAAGATAGAGAGAGGTTGGTTTTGGCTAATTCAATAGATAAGCTAAATCCAAAGTTAAGAGATGAGATTATAAATTTTGGTGGAAATATAAATTTTGAGTGGGTAGATTACTCAACTTTAGTTGGAATTAGTTACTTAATAAATGGAAATAATAGCTTTATGCCAACAAAAATTGTAGAAAATCAAGTTGTTTATAATCCTAGACTTTTTAAAAGCACAGATTATGGCTTTGTAGAGATTAAGTAAGATTTGGATAAAATCGCGGTTTATTTAGAAAATGGAGTTTAATTTTGAGAACACATTATAATACAAGTGTAAGAGAAAATTTAATAGGGCAAAAAGTTACAGTTGCTGGATGGGTAAATAGTAGAAGAGATCACGGTGGGATTATTTTTATTGATTTAAGAGATAAAAGTGGTTTAGTTCAGCTTGTTGCAGATCCACAAGATTGTAAAGAGGCTTTAGGGGTTGCTGAGACTGTAAGAGATGAGTTTGTTTTAATAGCAACAGGAACTGTAAGAGCTAGAGGGGAAGGTTTAGAAAATCCAAACTTAGAAACTGGGAAAATAGAGATTATTTTAGAAAATCTTGTTATTGAAAATAGATCAAAAGCTATGCCTTTTGATATAAATGATGAGAAAGTAAATGATGAGATAAAATTAAGAAATAGATTTTTAGAGCTAAGAAGTAAAAAATCATTTGACATTTTCCAACTAAGAAGTAAAGCAACTATTCAAGCTAGAAACAGTCTTGATGAGTTGGGATTTTTAGATGTTGAAACTCCAATTTTAACAAAATCAACTCCAGAAGGTGCAAGAGATTATTTAGTTCCTTCAAGAGTTCATGCAGGAGAGTTCTATGCACTACCTCAATCTCCTCAACTATTTAAACAACTTTTAATGGTAGCTGGATTTGATAGATATTTCCAAATTGCAAAATGTTTTAGAGATGAAGATTTAAGAGCAGATAGACAACCAGAATTTACTCAAATAGATGTTGAGATGAGTTTTTGTACTCAAGAAGATGTAATTGCTGTTGCTGAAAAATTAATCTATGATGTATTTACAAAATGTGGAAAAGATATTCCAAAAACTTTTAAAAGAATGAAATATAGTGAAGCTATGGAAAGCTATGGTTCAGATAAACCTGATTTAAGATTTCATATGCCTTTAATTGATGTTATTGATATATTTGAGAAATCTTCAAATGAAATTTTTACTGATATTGCAAAAGATAAGAAAAACAATAGAATAAAAGCTTTAAGATGTCCAAATGGAGATAATATCTTCTCAAAAAGACAGATGAAAGGTTTTGAAGATTATGTAAGAAAATTTGGAGCAAAAGGTCTTGGATACTTCCAAATGAAAGAAGATGGGCTTAAAGGACCACTTACAAAATTCTTTACTGAAGCTGATTTAGAAGAGATTGTAAAAGTTACAAATCTTGAAGTTGGAGATGTTGTATTCTTTGGAGCAGGGGATAAAAAAACTGTATGGGATTATATGGGAAGATTTAGATTATTTTTGGCAAATGAGATGAATATAGTTCCAGCTGATAAATATGAGTTCTTATGGGTTGTAGATTTCCCTATGTTTGAAGTTGAAGATGGAAAAACAAAAGCTCTTCATCATCCATTTACAATGCCAAAAGATTTAAATAAAGAGGACTTAGAAGAGATTGAATCAATAGCTTATGATATTGTTTTAAATGGAACAGAACTTGGTGGTGGAAGTATAAGAATTCACAAAGAAGAGATTCAAAGTAAAGTATTTGAACTTATGGGAATCTCTCAAGAAGAGGCAAAAGAGAAGTTTGGATTCTTGCTTGATGCTTTACAATATGGAGCACCATCTCATGGTGGGTTTGCTTTAGGACTTGATAGAATGATTATGCTACTTGCTGGAACTGATTCTATAAGAGATGTAATAGCATTCCCTAAAACTCAAAAAGCTCAATGTTTATTAACTCAAGCTCCTTCTGAGGTTGATGAAGCACAGTTAAAAGAGTTACATATAAGAGTAAGAAAAATTGAGCAATAAAAAGGTAGCTTTTTAGCTACTTGCTCATAACTAATTTTTAAAAATACCCTCAAAAATACTAAAACTTAAGCCAACAACTAAATTAATAATATAAAAAAGAATATATATGAATAAACAAAACAAATTTTTACCTACAACAAAAGAAGAGATGAAACAAAGAGCTTGGGATGAACTTGATGTTGTTTTAATAACAGGTGATGCTTATATTGATTCTCCTTTTATGGGAATTGCTGTTGTTGGAAGAATTTTAGAAGATATTGGATTTCGTGTTGGAATTATTGGGCAACCAGATATTACAAGTGATGTAGATATAAAAAGATTAGGTGAGCCAAAACTATTTTGGGGAGTTAGTGGTGGAAGTATTGACTCTATGGTTTCAAACTATACTGCTACAAAAAAGTTTAGAAATGATGATGATTATACTCCTGGTGGAAAAAATAATAAAAGACCAGATAGAGCAACTTTGGTTTATACAAATCTCATTAGAAGATATTTTAAAAACACAGTACCAATAGTTTTAGGTGGAATTGAAGCTAGTTTAAGACGATTAAGTCATTATGATTATTGGTCAAACTCTTTAAGAAAACCAATCTTATTTGATTCAAAAGCTGATTATATGATTTATGGAATGGGTGAACAAGCAATAATAGATTTAGGAAATTATTTAAAAGAGGGAAAAGATGTAAGAACAATTGCAGGGCTTTGTTATATTTCCAAAGAGCCAGTAAAAGACTATTTGCAAATTCCATCACATAAAGAGTGTTTAGATAATAAAGAGAAATATATAGATTTATTTAGAACTTTTTATGATAATAATGACCCAGTTTATTCTAAAGGACTTTGTCAAGAAGTTGATGGAAGATATTTAATCCAAAATCCACCAAGTAGGTATTTAAAAGAGGATGAAATGGATAAAATTGCATCTTTCCCATATCAAAGAGATGTTCATCCCTATAATGCAAAAGATGGAAAAGTAAAGTGCCTTGAAACAATAAAATTCTCTATTATGACACATCATGGATGTTGGGGAGAGTGCAATTTTTGTGCAATTGCTGCTCATCAAGGCAGAACCATAAGAACAAGAAGTGAGAAAAATATTTTAGATGAAGCAAAGCATTTTACAACTATAAAAGATTTTAAAGGGATAATATCTGATGTAGGAGGACCAACTGCAAATATGTATGGCTATGAGTGTGTCAAAAAGGAGAATTTAGGAACTTGTATAGATAATAAAAGATGTGTAGATGCACATAGACTTTGTAGAACTATGAAGGTAAATCATAGTAGAAATATAGAGCTTTTAAGAGATATTAGAGCTATTCCAAAAATCAAAAAAGCTTTTATAGCTTCAGGAATTAGATATGACTTTATAGCTGCTGATAAAAAACATGGTAAAGAGTATTTAAAAGAGATAATTGACCATCATATTTCTGGTCAAATGAAAATAGCTCCTGAACACACAAGCGATGAAGTACTACATCATATGGGAAAACCTGGAAAACAAACTTTGATTGATTTTAAACGAATGTTTGATGAGTTAAATAAAGAGACAGGGAAAAAACAGTTTTTAACATATTATCTAATTGCTGCACATCCAGGTTGCAAAGAGAGTCATATGCACGAACTTAAACAGTTTACAACTCATGAGCTTAAAATTAATCCAGAACAAGCTCAAGTTTTTACTCCAACACCAGGAACTTATTCTGCTGTTATGTACTATACAGAGCTAGACCCATTTACAAAAAAGAAAATTTTTGTTGAAAAAGATACTTTAAAAAAAGAGAGACAAAAAGAGATTGTTGTAGCAAAAAAGAGTTTTTGTAAATCAAAAACTAGTTTTGGGATGCAGGGTTAAAAGAAGATTTTATATCTTCTTTTAACTATTTAAGATAGAGCTTTAAACATATCTTGTGTTACAAGTGATACATCTTTTGTACCATCAAGTTCAATAAAAATGCCTTTTTCTTTGTAATAATTTATTAAAGGTGTTGTTTGTGTATGGTAAGCTTCAAGTCTGCTTTTTACAGTTTGAGCATTATCATCTTTTCTAATCATTAAATCACTCTCACAGTAATCACAAATATCCTCTTTTTTAGATGGATTAAACTCTACATGGAAAGATGCTCCACATTTTGAACAAACTCTTCTTCCTGTAATTCTTCCAACTATCAATTCATCAGGAACATTTAAAGAGATAACTTTATCTAAAGAGATATTTAAATCTTTTAATAGACCATTTAAAGCTTCAGCTTGAGCCAATGTTCTTGGAAAACCATCAAGAATAAATCCATTTTTACAGTCAGCTTCTGCTAATCTATCTTTGATAATACCAATAGTTATCTCATCTGGAACTAATTTTCCTTCATCCATAAATTTTTTTGCTTCCATACCCATATCTGTTTTGTCAGCAATTGCAGCTCTAAACATATCTCCAGTTGAGATTTGTGGAATATTATATTTTTCAATTAGAAACTTTGCTTGAGTTCCTTTTCCAGCACCAGGTGCTCCAAATAGCATTAAGTTCATATTTTATCCTTAAAAATTTTGGCTATATTGTAGTAAAAAAGCTTTTAATAGTTGATAAGTTTTTTAACTTACATTATGCTTTTAAATTGTTTTTGATACAATAAAAGATTAAATCTTAAGAGGAAAATGAATTGAAAAAACTATTTTTAATAATTGGTGCTCCTGGAAGTGGCAAAACTACAAATGCTGAATTAATAGCAAAAAAATATGAAAACATAACTCACTATAGTACAGGAGATATGTTAAGAGCAGAAGTTGCTACTAAAAGTGAAACTGGAAAAGAGATAGAAAATTATATAAATAATGGTTTAATAGTACCTATAAACATAGCTATCAAAACAATAATAAATGCTATAAAAAATGCTCCAACAAACAATATTATAATAGATGGTTATCCACGAAGCTTAGAGCAACTAAATGCTTTGGATGAGTATTTAAAAATAGAAGATGAACTAGAACTTAAAGCTTGTATAGAAGTTGTAGTAAGCCAAAATACTGCGAAAGATAGGGTGCTTGGAAGAAATAGGGGAGATGATGATAAAATAGAGGTTTTTAATAATCGAATGAACGTATATTTAGAACCTTTAAAAGCTATTCAAGATTTTTATGAAGAGAAAAAGCTTTTGAAAAAAATAGATGGTGAGAGAACTATTGAAAAAATTGTAGAAGATATAGATAGTTTTATTAAGTCAAAAATTTAAGATGAATGAAATAAACTTTTATAGTGTTATTATTGGAACAGAGCTTTTAAATGGAAGAAGAGTTGATAAGCATTTTGCTTTTTTAAATAGTGAGCTAATAAAAAGAGGGTGGGAACATAAAGGCTCTTTTATTATAGCTGATGATGTAAATCTTATAGAAAATATTTTTAATATTATAAAAGCTGATAAAAACTCTGTAATGTTTTGTTTTGGTGGAATTGGAGCAACACCAGATGATTTTACTAGAGAGATAGCTGCAAAAGTTTTTACAAACACTATTTTAGAAGAGCATAAAGAAGCGAAAAAAAGAATAATAGAAGAGTTTAAAGAGGATGCTTATCCTTTTAGGGTAAATATGGCAAATCTACCAAAAGATGCAAAGCTTCTTAAAAATGTTGTAAATAATGTAGCTGGTTTTTATCTAGAAGATAGATTCTTTTTTACTCCAGGATTTCCTTCTATGAGTCAAAGCATGGTACTTGAAGCTTTGGATAAATTATATCCTAAAAATAGTAATCAAAAATATAGAAAAACAGTAACTATAAAAACTAGCGAAAATAACTTAATACCAATTATGCAGAAAATTCCAAAAGAGATAGATTTTTCATCTTTGCCAAAAATTATAGGAGAAGAAAGAAGAGTAGTCATAAGTCTAGCTGGATACGATAAAGAAGCAGTAAGTAAATATTTTGAACTATTTATTGATTATTGTATAGAGTTTAAAAAAGAGTATATACTAGAAGATCTTTGAGAGATTAGAATTTACTTTTTTAGTTATTTAGAATTTCATCCAAAAAGCACCCATTCCCATAAGGCTGTTTTGAGTAGTAGAGTTTTGAGTGACAAACAATCAAAGCATGAAACTCTTGATAAACTAATATTAGCTCATCTTCTTCTTTTATCTTTTTTTTTATCTCTTTTTCAAAAAGTTTTTTGATATCTATATATTTTGCTTTTTCATCTACTATTTTATAGTTTACTAATAGTCTTTTTGTGTAAGCATCTACTTTAAAATGTGGTTGTTTAAAACCATATAAAAGCATACTATCTGCTGTCTCCTCACCAACTCCTTTTATATTTAAAAGCTCTTCACGACTTGGAACTCTTCCATTTAATTTTTCAAAAAAATCTATAAAATTAAGCACATATTGTGATTTTTGGTTGCTATAACCTGATGGTTTTATAAGCTCTTTTAACTTATCCAAAGGCATTTTTTTTATCTTTTTATAATCCAAAAAATTGGATTCTTTTAAATTTGTTAAGCTTTGAACAACTTGTTTGAAGCTTCTGTTTTGAGTTAAAATTGAAGCTAAACATACTTCAAAAATTTGATTTTCATTTTTTGGATATGAGTAGTCAAGTTTGTGATAGTAGTTAGGAACTTCCATAAATGGCCACCAACCTTGTGGACCATAAACATCATAAAGCTTATTGTAAATCTTAAATAAATTATTCATCCTCTTTATCCTTTTTTAAAGCTTCAAATGCAAGTAAGCTCTCTTTTCTTTCAATTCCCCATCTATAACCACTTATGGCTCCACTTTTTGAGATTACTCTATGACAAGGAATTAAGTAGCCTATATGATTTTTACCTATTGCATTTGCAATAGCTCTTACTGATTTTGGTTTATCTAGAATATTTGCAATATCACTATATGTTGTAATCTCTCCATTTGGGATATTTATAAGTGCTTTCCAAACATTTATTTGAAGATTAGTGCCTTTTACAAAAAGTGGGTATTTTCTGTTTTTTATAAAGATATTTTCCAAATATTCATATGCAAGTTTTTGATTAAAAACTAAATTTGCATTTTCCCATAGCTCATTAAATCTTTGAAAAACATCTTCTTTATTATTGTCGTAAAAACCTAAATAGCAAACTCCTTTTGAAGTAAATCCAATAAGAGCATTACCAAAAGGAGTTTTCCCAAAGCCATAGGTTATCTTTACATCTCTTCCTTTCTCTTTCCACTCTTTAGGAGTAACTCCTATTAAATTTACAAAAAGTTCATGAAGCCTACTTGTACTAGATAATCCAATATCCAAACTACTATCAAGAATAGATTTAGACTCTTTTATATGTTCTTTGGCATAATTTAGAGTAATACTATGTAAAAACTGTTTTGGAGTAAGACCTACATACTCTTTGAATACTCTTATAAAGTGGTATTTACTCATACCACTATATTTTGCTATTTCATCAATACTAGGATGAGATTTAAAGTTCTCATCTATATATTTTATAGCTTTTTCTATCTGTTTATAAGTAGTATCAACTAAGCTCAATCCTACTTCCTTTTACTATTTAATAAGTTGATTTAGAATAGATAACAAAGTTATTAGCTAATTTTTCAAGATCTTTGTTAATTTTAGCATGTAAATTTGTATCTTCTATGTTATCTAAAACATCACAAATTTTATTTGCGATATATTTAAACTCCTCTTCTTTCATTCCACGTGCTGTTAATGCAGGGCTTCCAATTCTAATACCACTTGTTACAAAAGGGCTTCTAGTTTCTCCAGGAACAGTATTTTTATTTACAGTAATTCCAGCATTACCTAATGCAGCATCTGCATCTTTACCTGAGAAAGGTTTATTTAAGAATGATACTAAAACAAGATGATTATCAGTTCCACCACTTACAAGTTCATAACCTCTACTTACAAGAACTTCACCTAATACTTTTGCATTTGCTTTAACTTGAACAGCATAATCTTTCCATTTTGGATCTAGTATCTCTTTAAAGGCAACAGCTTTTGCAGCAATTACATGCATAAGAGGACCACCTTGAAGTCCTGGGAATATTGCACTATTTATTTTTTTAGCAATATCTTCATCATTTGTCATAATAACTCCACCTCTAGGACCTCTTAGAGTTTTATGAGTAGTTGTTGTAACAACATCTGCATAAGGGAAAGGGCTCATATGTTCACCAGCAGCAACTAAACCAGCAATATGTGCAATATCAGCAAATAGAATAGCACCAACTTTGTTTGCTATATCTTTAAATCTTTTAAAATCAATCTCTCTTGCATAAGCACTAGCTCCACAAACAATGATTTTTGGCATAACAGTTTTTGCTATCTCTTCTACTTTATCATAATTTATTCTTCCATCAAGTTCAACACCATAGTAAAATGCTGAGTAGTTTTGACCTGAAAAACTAGGTTTTGAACCATGAGTTAAATGTCCTCCATGAGATAAATCCATACCTAAAATTTTATCTCCTGCTTTTAGTAGTGCTGCATATACTGCACCATTTGCTTGGCTTCCACTATGTGGTTGTACATTTGCAAATTTACAATCAAAGATTTTACAAACTCTATCAATTGCTAGTTGTTCTACTTTATCAGCTTGTTCACAACCACCATAATATCTTTTATATGGATAACCTTCTGCATACTTATTTGTAAATACTGAACCCATAGCTTCCATTACTGCTGGAGATGTGAAATTCTCACTTGCAATCATCTCTAAATGGTTTGTCTGTCTAGCTAATTCTGCTTCAACTATTTCAAATACCTCTTTATCCGCTATCTCTAATCTATCATTCTCTATATAACTCATTTTTTGCTCCAGTTTTAATTTTTTAAAATACTAACCTAATTTAAGAGTATAAAACAATCCAAAAATTGCTATTTCTTAATTTTCCGACTTATCTAAACTTTCATCATCATTTAGAGATTTCTTCTCTTTAAGTATGGCAGTTGCAACAATTTCTAAATAAAAACTAGCATAATTTTCACTTTGAGCCAAATCAACACTTTTTATAATATCAGCAAAAAATATCTCTTTTGCATCTTCTTGAGTTTTACCAAATTTGCAATTAAAAAACCAAGAGTTAAAACCATCTGGTAACTTTTTACCTTTCTCTCGTTTGATATATTTTCGTATATCATTTTTTATACTATCAATTTGCCTCTCTCTTGTTTTATTTTGTATATCTATATTAAATACTTTTTTCATCTTAAAATCCTTCATTTATAAAATTGGATTATATCAAGAAATATTTGATATAATCATTGATATTATGATAAAAAGAGAAGATTTGCAGTTTAAAATTACAAATAAGATAAAAAATTTAGAAATAGGTGAGTTAAAAGATAACCTTTTTCACTACTCTTACGACAGTAAGACTCTGAAATCTTTATTTAAAAATAATATTTCAAAAGATGACATCTCTTATATTACGGCTCATAGTAGTTTTAAAGGGGAGATTTATGAAAATATCATATATGAACTTTTGATGGATTATGCTTTAAATAATGAGAAAATAAAAGGCTTTGTACTAAAAGGTCCATACCAAGATATGGAGAATAAGTTTATTAAAAGTGGGCTTTTAATAGATAGAACTTCACAAATAGTTTTTAAATCAGCATATAAAGATATAAGTGAATTTGATGCTATGTTTTTTACAGAGGATAAGCTCTATTTTGTTGAGATGAGTACTTCAAAAAAAACTGCAAGTCTAAATAAAAGATTAGCAAAGAAATATGCACTTTTAAAGATGATATTTCCATATTTAGAGATAAATGCTTTAATTGTTGTAACAACTGGTTCTATTGGTTTAAATAACTTTCCATCTTATGCTACGATTTGGGTAACAAAGGATTTAGATGATGATGAGCTAATAGAAAAAATCATTTTTGCTAAAAAAGTTAAAAATGATTTACAAACTTTAAAAGCTCCAGAAGATAAGAAATATTTAGAAGCCTTTAGTCTAAAATATAAAAAATTTGCATATTTTCCAACTTTGGAGTGGATTTTAAATGGTTCTAGAAAGAACCCAAAATTCAAAGTAGATTTAAGTTTTTTTTCAAACTCTAAGATGAATTTATATTTTGATATTTATACAAAACTATATATTGGTTACTTGAACCTAGAGTGTTTCAAAGTATTCTATAAAGACTTTGATATGGAACTTGAAAATAATAGGGTTTTTGTAACATTAGAAAAGGTTACACAAACTCAGATTGATATAGTATATTATGCAAAATTAAAAAATAAAAAGCTATATAGAATAAGAATTGAAGAGGGATTAACCCCTTCTATAAAAGAGAAAGAACCAGATGGTTTTACAAATGCAGAAGTAAGATTCTTTTCAAAAATTTTAGAGGAGAGACATATTTTAAATGCAAAAGATATAAACCATATTTTAAAAAATATCTCAATAATTGAGTTTAAAAAATGACACTTCTTTTTATATATCTATTTTTGGCACTATTTTTTTCAACACTTTGCTCTATTTTAGAAGCTACTGTATTATCTTCAACTCATACATATATAGAGAGTATGGATAAAAACATATATGAGCAAAAAAGTATAGATTTAGTAAAAGAGATGAAAGATGATATTGATGAATCAATATCTGCAATTTTAACACTAAATACTTTTGCTCATACAATGGGAGCAGCAGGAGTTGGTGCACAAGCTGCTATTGTATTTGGTGAACAGTGGCAAAGTTTAGTAGCATTTATTCTTACTCTATTAGTTTTATATATAACAGAGATATATCCAAAAACTTATGCAGCACTCTATTGGAAGAGATTTTTAATCCCAACAGCATATATAATATCTTTTCTGAAAAAAATAACATATCCATTTATTTGGCTTGGCTCAAAAATTACAAACTATATCAAAAAAGGAGCTTTAATTGAAACAAGTTTTTCAAAAGATGAGATTATTGCTCTAGTGAACTTAAGTGAAAAAGAGGGAACTATTCAAGCAAAAGAGAGCGATTTGATTGAAAATTTGTTTAAGCTAAAAAGTATAAAAACAGAGGATATTATGACACCTAGAAGTGTAGTTTTTGCACTTGAAAAAAAGACTAGCATAAAAGAGGCAGTTGCAAATGATAAAACCTATATTCATTCAAGAATTCCAGTTTACGATACAACTATTGATAATATAGTTGGAATTGTATTTAATCAAACTATTTTAGCAGAGAGAATAAAGAAAAATAAAAATAAAAAACTTGAAGATATTATAATTCCAGTACATAAAGTTTCAGAAACTCTATCTGTTTCAGTTTTGATTGACTCCTTTTTAAGAAGGAAATCGCATCTTTTTATTGTACAAGATAGTTATGGACAAACAAGTGGAGTTGTAACTCTTGAAGATGCTTTAGAGACACTTCTAGGAGTTGAAATAGTAGATGAAATGGATGAAGTTACAGATATGCAAGAGTTTGCAAAAGATGAAAGTAAAAAAAGATTTAGTAAATCTTTATTATATAGTATATAAGAATTTTAAATTATGATATTTAGAGTTGTAGCAATACTTTTTTTACTTGTTTTTGCCTCATTTGAAGCAAAAAAGTTTATTAGTAAAAGTAAAGAAGATTTATCTATTGAAAATATAAAAAAAGAGATAGAGCTTAAAAGTGGAGATATTATTGTAAAAAGAGAAAGCAATGAAATAAGCGATTTTGTAGCAACTTTTGACTCTTCTGATTATTCAAATATCGGTTTAATTATTGATACAAAATATGGTTTTAAAGTAGTACATATAGAGCTTGATGAAAATAGTGATGATTTACAAATATCAGATTTCAATGATTTTGTAAATTTCTCAACTAAAATAGCAGTTTATAGACATAAAGATAAAATAGATATTAAAAAGTTATCAGATATTATAAATGATTTACAAAAATTAAGTACTAAATTTGATTACGATTTCTATTTAAGCAACGAGAAACTCTACTCTACTGAGCTTATAAACTTTATATATTTTAAACTTTTTGATGAGAATTTATATACATATTTATCAAACTTTTATGAAAAAGATGAAATTTCTATAAATAGTATTATAAAAAATCCAAAACTAGAAAAAAAATTTGAAATAGATTTTAAGTTTTAGATTTTTTAATACTTTATTGCTCTTGCCAAAGAAGATCTATTTTTATATCGTAAATATCTGTTCTTTTAGGTTTTATAAAAAATTCATCTATTGTATATTTTGAAATATCAAACTCATCATTTATCTTTTCTATCTCTATTTTTAATTTATCTTCTAAGCTATCTTGTAAAGATTTAAGAGTATCTATTTCACTTTCAACACTTTTTATATCACTTCTCTCTTTTAAAGCTCTACTTACACCTTTTGAGCTTGTTGCAACCTTTGAAATAATTGCTGTTTTACTAGATTTCCCAAAAAAAGCTCCTAAAATTGATGTTCCAATAGAGATGATACTATTTGTTGTTGCACTTGTAGCATCTTGTTGCTCTTTTTCTAATCTATCAAAAAGTTTTGATATTTTTTGCTCCAAGATATTGTTCTCTTTCTCAAATTTTTGTTTTAGCTTTTCTATTTCTAAATCTATTTTTTCGTTTAATCTATCTTGAATTCTTATTTTAAAATCATTTAAACTTTCATGTTGTTTTGATGAGAGTTTTAAAATATCATTTTTAAATAGAGTTAATTTAAAATTTCTATATACATAATCGGCAAAATTTCTTTCTAAAAGTTTTAGCTCTTTTTCATTTTGAATAAAACTAGGTAGTTCATAATAAAAAGAGTTTGTTTTCTCTTTATCCTCAAAGCTATCAATTAAAACATCTTCTCTTTCATCAAAATTTATATCTGTAGCTTTTTCATCTAAATATATTTTAAAATTTATATTTTCTTTTAAATCTACATTTTTTAAGGTATATAAATAGTGAATACTACAAGAAAAAAGTAGATAACCTTGCATATAGTAAGCATTGTTTTGAGAGCTATAACTATATTTTTCTTTTATATTACTTACAAGAATTGGTTTTGATTTACCTTTTGAAACATCAATAAATGGTTCATTTATAGATGTTTTATCTTCTTCTATTTTTACATAATTTTTATTTTTCTTATTTTCCATAAGTTTTTTTATAGCATCTTTACTTAAAGGTCCTTTTAGATACGATAATGCCCATCTTGTTTCAAAAGTTTTGATACTCTCTTCATTTATATTTTTCATAATAAAATTTCTTTTAGGAAGAGACCCTAAAGCTAAAGATAAATCTTGTTTATTTAATCCATCTTCACTAGCACTACTAAGTCCATCTATTACCTTTTCAATATCTTGTTTTGTTTGAAGACGACCAATAAACCAAGTTCCAATATTTGATAAACCTTTGTAATCAATATCCACAGGATTTTGAGTTGAAAGTATAATTCCTATTCCAAAACTTCTTGCTTGTTTTAAGAGAGTTAGCATTGGTTGTTTTGAAGGTGGATTTGCTTGAGGTGGAAAATATCCAAAAATCTCATCCATATAAAGTAGAGCTTTTAAAGATGTTGTTCCCTCTTGTCTTCTCATCCAAGCTAATATTTGATTTAGTAAGATTGTTACAAAAAACATTCTTTGAGAATCATTTAAATGAGCAATTGAGAAGATATTAACTTTTGCTTTTCCACTTTGACTATATAACATTTTTGAAATATCTAAACTTTCACCTTCCAACCATGTACTAAAAGATGGGCTTGCAATAATTGTATTTATTTTTAATGCAAATTTTAATCTATCACTTTGTGCAAAAAAAGTCTCCAAATCAAAAACTCCAATTTTTGAAAAAGGTGGAGTTACTATAAGAGTTATTAGCTCTTCTAAGCTTAAATCTTTTTGTTCTTTGAAATAATTTGTAAAAATTGATGCCAAAAGAATTGACTCTTTTGATGTTTCATCACTTTTATCATCTATTAAAGATAAAATTGAGTGAACAGTAGAGTTTATAATATTAGAAAATAGCTCCATATCTTCCAAAATTTCTATGGTAGGAGCTTTAAAAGAGGATAGGATTGATACTTGAATTCCTGCACTGCTTCCTGGTGTGTATATTGTAAAATCAGCACTATCTTTTAACTTTTTTATTCTACTTAAATCTTGAAAATCTCTTTGTATTCCCTCTTTATAATTTTTTGCAACTTTGATTGCTAACTCTTCTTTAGTTAACCCACTATTTGAAACTTCGCTGTCATCAAGCCAGGGTTCAAAATCAGTGGGGTTTAAATCTGGAAAGTTTAAAAGGAGGTTTGTCATATCACCTTTGGGATCAATGATAATTGAAGGTATTTCATCAATAGCAGCTTCTTCTAAAAGTGTAATTCCAAGTCCTGTTTTACCACTTCCTGTCATTCCAATAATTGCAGCATGAGTTAATAAGTCTTTATTCTGATAAACTAATGGTGTTATTTGGCCATCAATTTTCTCTTTTCCAATATAAAAAAGTTTTAATTTTTCGTAATCAAAAGTACTATTCATAAATGTCCCCAAATAAATTTCAAATATTATAACAAAATAAAATGATTTTTTAAAAAATTATAGTATAATTAGCTAAATTTAAGAAAAGGAGTATTTATGGAACTTGGCAATATCCCAAAAATTGATCAGTTTAGAGATAACAAAGCAGTAGAGATGCAACAGGTAAAATCTACTTCTGATTCAACAAAAACAAGTGAGCAAAAAGAGTTAAAAGAGATCCAAAAACAAGGCATTGATAAGGCAAAAGAGAATCAAAATGTGCAAAAAGCACAAAATGATGTAACTTCAAGTAGTAAATATGAAGTTATGCTTTCAAATACAAATTTTGGATTTAACAATAGCTCTCAAGATTTCTTTGTTAGAGTTGAAAGAGGAAATTCTGAGAATCAATACCCAACAGAGGATATGATGAGGGTAAAAGCTCAAATGATGACTCTACAAAAAGCAGATACAGAATCTTAAAATTTTGGCTTAAAAAATATTTTTTAAGCCAAATCTACTTCAAAACTTATTATAATTTCCCCTTATTTTAAAAGGCTTATAAATGATTAAAAAAATTGATATAAACTCTTTAGTTTTCCAAAATGAACTTGAAAATACAAAAGAGTTTACAAAAGATGTATTAAAAAAATATGATTTAGTTTTCAATCCTGATGATGAAGTGAATTTATCTGTGCAAATGGGACTAGCTAGAAATATGCTTATTTATGGAAAAAGATATTGTCCTTGTTTTATGGTAGTAGAAAATGATGAAGAAAATAGATTGTGTCCTTGTGTACCAGCTTTGAGTAAAGAAATACCAGAAAATGGAAATTGTCACTGTGGAATTTATTGTACAAAAGAGAAATCTAAAGAGTTACTTTCAAGTATTGATACAAATGAGGCTATATCTACACATTTTAGAGGTTTGACAAAACAAGAGTGTGAAGAGCTACTAAATCAAGAGGAGGTAAGTTCGATTGAACTTGAGGCACTTTTAGAAGCAAGAGATATAGGTGCTGTAAATTTCTGTTTAGTTGATACAAGAGAGTGGATGGAGTGGGTAAATGTACGAATAAAAGGTGTTGATTTTTTAGTTCCTACAACTAGCTTTTATAACTCTTTAGAGCAGATAAATGATAAAAAAGATATTCCAATAATTTTATATTGTCATAGTGGAAGTAGAAGTGCTTATTGCCAAAAAATAATGCTAAATATGGGATTCTCAAAAGTTATAAATTTTGATTATGGGATTATTAGTTTTGGAGGAGAGACTTTAAGAGGTGAGCCAAAGTAGTTTTTGGCTCAAATTTTATTTTTTTACAGCTTTTGCATTTGGTAAATCTGTAATAGTTCCTTCAAAAATCTCTGCTGCCATACCAATTGATTCGTGAAGTGTTGGATGAGCATGAATTGTAAGAGCAATATCTTCGGCATCACAATCCATCTCAAGAGCAAGTGAGATCTCTCCTAGAAGTTCTCCAGCATTTTCTCCAACAATCGCTCCCCCTATTAGCTGCTTTGTATTTTTATCAAAGATTAGTTTTGTCATACCTGTAGATGCAACATCACTAGCCAAGGCTCTACCACTGGCATTCCAAGAAAATGAGCTTACTTCATAATCTATTCCAGCTTTTTTTGCATCTATTTCACTCATTCCTGCACTCGCAATTTCTGGGAAAGTATATGCAATAGATGGTATCTGTTTTGGTTCAAAATATACTTTATGACCAGCAATAACTTCAGCCGCAACATGTCCTTCATGTACTGCTTTGTGTGCAAGCATAGGTTGACCAATTATATCTCCAATAGCAAAAATATT
Organism: Aliarcobacter trophiarum LMG 25534; assembly: GCF_003355515.1. Lineage (NCBI taxonomy): Bacteria > Pseudomonadati > Campylobacterota > Epsilonproteobacteria > Campylobacterales > Arcobacteraceae > Aliarcobacter > Aliarcobacter trophiarum. The sequence goes on from NZ_CP031367.1 coordinate 750,963, forward strand.
AGGCACCTTTGTTCGTAGTTGATTATCAACTTTGATTAAACCACTCTCATCAACTTCAACATTTGTATTTTCAAGTCCAAGTTTATTTCCATTTGCACTTCTTCCAAGAGCAACTAAAACAGCATCATATAAAACACCATCTTTTGGAGCATTTTCCCCTTTGAACTCTACATAAATTCCATCTTGTTTTGGAATTATGCTTTGAGTTTGAGTTTTACTCATGATATTAAATCTATCTTTATTTGCTTTTGTATAGATATTTATAATATCTTTATCTGTTCCGGTCATAAGTTGTTCACCTCTTATAGCAACATCAACTTGGCTTCCAAGAGTTGAATAAACAGTTCCCATCTCAAGACCAATAATTCCTCCACCAAGAATTAAAAGTTTTTTAGGAACTTCCTTTACTTCAAGAGCATCTGTTGAATCCCAAATTCTTGGATCTTCATGAGGAATAAATGGCATTTTTGTACTTTGGCTTCCAGCTGCAATAATACAATTTTCAAAAATAACTTTTGTTTTTTCGCCATTTATAAGCTCTACTTCAACACTATTTTCATCTAAAAATTTTGCAACCCCTTGAATATGTTTTACTTTTCTCATTTTAGCCATTGCGTCTAAACCACCAGTTAGTTTTTTTACAACGCCACTTTTATACTCAGCTATTTTTTTTATATCTATTTTTGGGTTTTCATAAAATATACCAGCTTTTTCTATATGCTTTGCTTCTTCTACAACTTTTGCAACATGTAAAAGGGCTTTTGAAGGAATACATCCAACATTTAAGCAAACTCCACCTAAAGTTGAATATCTCTCTACAATTATAGTTTCAAGCCCTAAATCAGCACATCTAAAAGCAGCTGAATATCCACCAGGACCTGCACCAATAACTAAAACTTGAGTTTTTACTTCATTCATTTCTAAAACTCCTTACATGCTTAAAAGTCGTAAATCACTTAGGATTTGACTTAGAGTTGTTGTAAATCTAGCTCCATCTGCACCATCTATTACTTTATGGTCATATGAGAGACTTAAAGGTAAAATCAATCTTGGTTTAAAATCAGAACCATCATAAATAGGTTTTATAGATGATTTTGAAACTCCTAAAATTGCAACTTCTGGAGAGTTTATTATTGGCGTAAAGTATGTTCCACCAATTCCACCTAGACTTGAAATTGTAAAGCATCCACCACTCATATCTGCATTTGTTAATTTTCCATCTCTAGCTTTTTTAGATAGTTCTGATAACTCAATAGCTATATCTTTGAAACCTTTTTTATCAACATCTTTAATAACTGGAACAAGTAAACCATTTGGAGTATCAACGGCAACTCCAATATTGAAGTACTCTTTCATAATCAACTCTTGTCCATCAGCACTTAAACTTGAGTTAAATTTTGGATGAATTTTTAGAGCTTTTTCAACAGCTTTTATTATAAATACAAGAGGTGAAAGTTTGAAATCCTTTGCAATCTCATTTTGCTCTTTTCTAAACTTCTCAAGCTCTGTAATATCACACTCATCAAACTGTGTAACATGTGGAGAAGCGAGATAGTTTTTGTGTAAAAATGGACCAGATACTTTTTGTACACGACTCAGTTCTACTCTTTTTACTTTTCCAAATTGTGAGAAATCTATCTCTTTTATTTCAGGAAGATTAAATCCAAAACCAACTCCTGTTGCACTTGCTGGTTTATTTAGTTGCTCTTTTACATAGGCTTTTATATCTTCAACTGTAATTCGTCCTTTTTTTGCACTACCTTTTACAAAGCCTAAGTCAACTCCAAACTCTCTTGAAACTCTTCTTACACTAGGACTTGCATATACTTTTGTAGCCTTTTTAGATAAAACATTGCTCTCTTCTTGCTCTATACTTCTAGCTGCAACTTCTTGAATAGTTGGTATTGGACAAGATGCTTTTTCTACTATTTTTTCATCTTCTACTATTTTTGCTAAAGGAGTTGGAACTTTATCTTCAATAACAACCGTTTTTATAACTTTTGCTATTAAATCGCCACCATTTATTTTTTGACCTTTTTCTACAAAAATCTCTATAACTTCACCACCAAATGGAGCTGGTACATCCATAGATGCTTTTTCTGTTTCAAGAGTAATAATACTATAATCTTTTACAATAATATCTCCCACATGAATCATAACATCTATTAAATCAACGTCTTTATCCGCCCCTAAATCTGGAACTCTTACCTCTTCTAGTACAGATTTTATAGTTTGTTCTTTTACAAATTGTGTTGGTGATGTGATTTTAGACTCATCATCTTTTGGAGAAGCTATAGGCTCTTTTTCGTTTTCATTTGATGAACTTGGAACTTCATTTATAGATTCTTCTGTAGATTCAACCTTTACAATTAAATCTCCACTATTTACCTTATCTCCAACTTTTACTAAAATCTCAACAACTTTTCCTTTATAGGGAGTTGGAACATCCATAGAAGCTTTTTCAGTCTCAAGAGTTATTAATCCATCTTCAACTTCAACTATATCTCCAACTTTAACCATGATGTCTATTAAATCAACATCTTTATCAGCACCTAAATCAGGAATAAAAATATCTTTTATATTTGCCATTTTTTACTCCTTAAGCATGTAAAGGATTGATTCTATTTGCATCAATCTCATATTTTTTCATAGCTTCAATAGCCACTTTTTTATCTATTTTACCATTTCTTGCAAGTTCAGCTAAAGTTGTATAAATTATAAAGTTTGTATCAACTTCAAAGAATTTTCTTAAATTCTCTCTACTATCACTTCTTCCAAACCCATCTGTACCTAAAGCTTTAAAGCTTCCTTTTACATAAGGTCTTAATTGCTCTGAATAAGCTTTTATATAATCAGTTGCACTAATTACTATATTATCACTATTGCTACCTAAAACTTTTTCTATATAAGGAGTTTGAGGTTCTTTCTCTAGATTTAAAAGATTTGCTCTTTCTATTTCTTGAGCTTCACGTGTAAGTTCATTGTAAGAAGTAACTGAGTAAATATCAACTTTTATATTATATTCGCTAGATAAAATTTCTGCAGCTCTTATAGCCTCTTGAAAAATAGAACCTGAACCCAAAATTTTAACTTTGAAATCATTTTTTGCTTCAAAAGTTTTTACTTTGTAAATCCCTTTTATAATACCCTCTTCAGCACCATTTGGCATTGTTGGTTGAGCATAGTTTTCATTTAGAGTTGTAATATAGTAGAAAATATCTTCTTGTTTCTCTCCATACATTCTTTCCATACCATTTTGCACTATAACTGCAACTTCATATCCATAAGTTGGGTCATATGTTACACAATTTGGAATAGTGTTTGCTAAAATATGAGAGTGACCATCTTCGTGTTGTAAACCTTCTCCATTTAAAGTAGTTCTTCCAGATGTTCCACCTACAAGAAAACCTCTTGCTTTTTGATCTCCTGCTGCATAACATAGATCTCCCGTTCTTTGAAATCCAAACATAGAGTAGAATATATAAAATGGAATCATTGGATAATCATTTACAGAGTACGATGTAGCAGCTGCTATCCATGAACTCATAGCTCCTAGTTCATTAATCCCCTCTTGTAAAACTTGACCTTTTATATCCTCTTTATAAAAGGCTACTTGGTCTTTATCTTGTGGTATATATTTTTGTCCAACACTTGAGTAAATTCCATATTGTCTAAACATTCCCTCCATTCCAAAAGTTCTAGCTTCATCTGGAACTATTGGAACAATATTTTTTCCTAATTCTTTATCTTTTAAAAGTACATTTAAAACTCTTACAAATGCCATAGTTGTAGATATTTCTCTATCACCACTTCCAGCAGTGATACTTTCAAAATCACTTAAAGTTGGGATTTTTAATTTACTTGTAAATTTTTCTAGTCTTTGAGGAACAAATCCACCTAAGGCTTCTCTTCTCTCTTTTAAATATTTAATCTCTGGCGAATTTTCATCTGGTCTATAATATGAGTAGCTTTCTACCTCTTCATCACTTATTGGTAAATCAAATCTATCTCTAAAAGCTTTTAAGTGATTAACATCCACTTTTTTTACTTGGTGAGCTATATTCATACCCTCAGCAGCACTTCCCATTCCATAACCCTTTACAGTTTTTGCTAAAATAACTGTTGGTCTTCCTTTTGTTTCAACAGCTCTTTTAAATGCTGCATAAACTTTAACAGGGTCATGTCCACCACGATTAAGCTTCCAAATATCGTTGTCGCTTAAGTTTTCAACAAGTTTTGCAGTTTCAGGGAATTTATTAAAGAAATTCTCTCTTGTATATGCTCCACCTTTTTGTTTAAAGTTTTGATACTCACCATCAACTGTTTGTTCCATTAATTCAAGTAGTTTTCCAGAACTATCTTTTTCAAGTAAAGAGTCCCATAGTCCTCCCCAAATTACTTTTATAACTTCCCAACCAGCTCCTCTAAATCCACCTTCAAGCTCTTGAATAATTTTTCCATTTCCTCTTACTGGACCATCTAATCTTTGTAGGTTACAATTTATTACAAAGATAAGATTATCTAAGCCTTCTCTTGCAGCCATTCCAATGGCTCCTAAAGATTCTGGCTCATCTGTTTCTCCATCTCCCATAAAGCAATAAACTTTTTGTTCACTACAATCTTTTATTCCTCTATTTGTAAGGTATTTTAGAAATCTAGCTTGATATATTGCTTGTAAAGGTCCAAGTCCCATTGAAACAGTTGGAAACTGCCAATAACTAGGCATTAGTTTTGGGTGTGGATATGATGATAAACCTTTTGTAAATGCTTCTTGACGAAAATTATCCATCTGTTCTTCAGTAAATCTTCCCTCAAGAAAACTTCTAGAGTAAATACCTGGACTTATATGCCCTTGAAAAAATATTAAATCTCCACCATCTTTTTCGTTTGGTGCTCTAAAAAAGTGATTGAAACCAACATCATAAAGTGTTGCAGATGATTGAAACGATGCAATATGACCACCAAGCTCTAACTTTTTATTTGAAGCTCTTTGAACCATTATTTGAGCATTCCATCTAATAATTGATCTAATTTTTCTCTCTAGGTCCATATTTGCTGGTATTTTTGGTTCTTCATTTGTAGGAATAGTATTTATATAAGCAGTTGTAGCACTATAAGGTAAATGTGCACCACTTCTTCTTGATTTATCTATTAGTTTTTCTAGTAAAAAGTGAGCTCTCTCAACTCCTTCTTCTTCTATAACAGCTTCTAACGCTTCCATCCACTCTTTTGTCTCTAGTGGGTTAATATCTTCTAAATTAAGTTTAGGCATAAATCTCCTTTATAAAAGTTTTCTTAATTTTTAAAATTAATTTGCAATTTTAATATAAAATAAATTATAATCCACTTATATTAAAATATTTAGGATAAACACAGATGAAGTTTAACAATAAGTTTAGACTGATTATATCACAAAATTTAAGTTCAATTGAGAATTCAAATATAGATAAAGCACTATTCAAAAGTTTTTCAAAAAATTCTACACCAATATTAAGGCTTTATTCTTGGCAAGATAGTGTAACTTTAGGTGCTGGGCAAAATATTGATGATTACAAAAAGCTACAAAGAGATTACAAAAGTAATGTATCAAAAAGGCTAACAGGTGGTGGAATATTATTTCATGGGCATGATATCTCTTATACAATTTTAATAAACCCAAATGAGATAGAAAATCGTGATGTAAAAGAGACATATTTTTTACTTTGTCAATTTTTGATAAGGTTTTATGAAACTTTAGACTTAAATCCAAAATTTGCAAAGGATATAAAAGAGATAACTTTAAGTAAAAGCCCTTTTTGTCAAGTTGGCTTTGAAGCTTATGATATTATAATAGATGGAAAAAAAATTGGAGGAAATGCACAAAAAAGAGCAAAGAGTTGTATTTTGCAGCACGGTTCAATTCCTCTTTTTAGTAAAAATAGTAGTGAATTTTTTGGAAGCAGTTTGGAAGATTTTTCCAAAAAACTAAGTTTTGAAGAGGCAAAAAATATTTTGATAAAAGCTTTTGAAGAGGTTTTTAATGTAGAGTTTTTTGAAGATAAATTAAATAATGAAGAGATAAAAATATATAATGAATTATGTAAGGATTAGATAATGACACAAAATATTAATGTAAATATAAAAAGTGAAGTAGCATATAAAAAACCAGAGTGGTTAAGAAAGAAACTAAATCCATCTGCTCAAATTGAGATGGAGAATCTTTTAAAAGGAGTTGGTGGGCTACATACAATTTGCCAAGAGGCTAAATGTCCAAATATTAGTGAGTGTTTTTCAAATAAAAATGCTACTTTTTTAATATTAGGAAATATATGTACAAGAAGATGTACATATTGTAATGTAACAACAGGTATGCCAAATATGGTTGATGAAAGCGAGATAAAAAAGGTTACAACTTCTGTTTTATCTTTGGGTCTAAAATTTGTGGTAATTACAAGCCCAGCAAGAGATGATTTAAAAGATGGAGGAGCAGAGCAGTTTTATAAAGTGACAAGAGATATTATAGAAAAATCTCCAGAGACAAAAGTTGAGATATTAATCCCTGATTTTAAAGGTAGTGAAGATAGTTTAAAAAGAGTTATAGAGTCAGGTGCAACAATAATAGGACATAATATAGAAACAGTTCCTAGTTTATATCGTATTAGAAGAAATGGAACTTATGGAAGAAGTTTAGAAGTTTTAAGAAAGTTAAAAGAGCTAGGTGGAGAAAAAGTAAAAACAAAAAGTGCTTTGATGGTAGGTTTGGGAGAAACAGAAGATGAAATGATAGCTGTTTTTCAAGATCTATTAACTGTTGGTTGTAAGTTTTTAAGCATTGGACAATATTTAGCTCCTAGTGGAGATTTTGAAAAAGTTGTAGAGTTTGTAAAACCAGAGCAATTTGAGAAATATGAAAAAATAGCTTATTCTATGGGATTTGAATTTGTAAAAGCAAGTCCATATGCAAGAAGTTCTTATATGGCTCATCACTACTTAAATATGGCAAGTGCTTTATAAAATAGAGATTTATTAAAATCTTTATTTATATATTTGACATATTAGTTTAAAATATAATATTGTATTGATTTTATTATGTTAAAGTTATATATTCTATAGAAATTGTTATTTTTTTATCTTAAAACTCTCTTCAAGAGTTTTTAGTTCATCTGCATTTTGTTGAGCCTTTTTTACTGCTTCTTCAAAAGCAAAACCTTTCATTACTATTTCATAAAGTCTTGGTTTATCTTTTCTCCAATTTCTTAAAGTTACAGGAGTTACACCTATATATCCAGCCATATCTCTTTGAGTCATTTTTTAGCCTTTTTAAATAAAATTTAACTTATACAGCTTTATTACTCAACAGATTAAATATTAACCATAAGAGTAGTAAAATTAGTTAATGTTTAACTATCTTTAAAAAAATAAGATAAAATATTTTTTCTTAAACTAATAAAAAGAGAAAAATATTATCTTTATTTACAAGGAACATAATGAAAACATTTTTATTTATTATTTTTATAAGCCTCTTTGGCATCTTTCTTTTATTTGAAATAAACCAGATTGATTTTTTATCAATAAATAGCCATAAGGATAATATTTATAAAATAATTATTGGATCTATTTACATATTTATAACATATTTATTTTTATTAATATTATTATCAAAATTTGTGAATAAAAAGTTATTTTTACTAACAGTTCTATTTTTTATACAGGCAATAAATACTTTTGTAACAATATTATTAGTTGAAATAAATTCTAACTCAGATATTCTAAGTGAATTTATATCTTTTTCTGTTTTAATGTTAATTATTTATATATTGTTTGAACGTAATAAAGATATTAAATCAAATAAGATAGTTTATCTTATGATATTTATACTATATTTTATTTTTGTAACATACTATATAAAATATCAAATCGAAATAATATTTTTAATATATGTATATATTTTGTCTTACTATTTAGTAAATAAATTAAACTATATGAAAGAGATAAAAACAACAAATATCAAACTTGAAATAATGAGTTCAATAGATTATTTGACACAGGTAAATAATAGAAAATCAATAGATTATTTTTTACAAGAGAATGAGAAAATATTTAAGCAATGTAGTAATGAATTTTCAATAATTTTAATAGATATAGATAATTTTAAAGAGATAAACGATACTTACGGTCATCTAATTGGAGATAAGGTTCTTATAAAAATTGCAGAAGTTTTAAAAAAATATGTAAGAGATACAGATATTGTAGGTAGATTTGGTGGTGAAGAGTTTATAATAATTTGTAGTAATACAAAGCAAGAAGGGGTTAAAAAACTAGCAGAAAATTTGAGAAAAATATTATTAAAACAAGATTTTGAGATATTAAGACAAGTGACAGCTAGTTTTGGAATAGCAAGTTATAAAGATACAGATAATATAGATGAGTTGATTAAAAGAGCAGATAGAGCTTTGTATCTAGCTAAATCAAAAGGTAAAAATAGAGTAGAGCAAATATTATAAAAGTCTATTTTTCTAAGATAAAGGATTTAAAAAAGATAGTATAAATTACTAAAACTTTAAATAACCAATATCTAACACAAAATATAATACAATCTCGCCTTAAAAAATTTAAAATACCCAAAAAGAGAAATAAAGATGATAGAGCTAATAAATATACAAAAATCATATCCAACACAAACTTTATATCAAGATTTAAATCTAAGGTTAAATAAAGGTGACAAAGTAGGATTAGTTGGAAGAAATGGAACAGGAAAATCAACACTTTTTAAGTTAATCTTAGAAGAAGAACAACCAGATAGTGGAGAGATAGCAAAGCCAAAAAATTATAAAATAGGAGCTTTGAAACAGTACTTTGATTTCAAAGAGAAAACTCTTTTAGAAGAGACAGCAACAGCTCTAAGTGAAGATGATAAGTATAATATTTATAAAGCAGAAAAGATTCTTTTTGGACTTGGATTTAGTGAAGAAGATTTTCAAAAAGAGCCAAAAAGTTTTTCAGGTGGTTATCAAATACGAATAAATTTGGCAAAACTACTTTTAACAGAACCAAATATGCTTTTACTCGATGAGCCTACAAACTATCTGGATATTTTATCTATTAGATGGTTAAGAGAGTTTCTAAAAAGTTTTGATGGTGAGGTTATTTTAATAACTCATGATAGAGATTTTATGAATAGTGTTTGTACACATACTATGGGAATTATAAGAAAAGATGCCTTTATAATTGCTGGTGGAACTCAAAAATTCTTTGAACAACTAAGTGCAAATGAAGAGCATTATGAAAAGCAAAAAATTGCTCAAGAGAAGAAGATAAAAGACCTTGAAGAGTTTATTGCAAAAAATAAGGCTAGAGCAGCCACTGCAACTTTGGCTCAATCAAAGGTGAAAATACTTGAAAAAATGGATATTCTAGAAGATATTGAGTATGAAAGAGATCTGAAATTTGATTTTAACTATAAAGATACAAGTGCAAAATTTTTGCTAGAAGTTAAAGATGTGAGTTTTGGATATGATAAAAACAGTATACTTTTTAAAGATATAACTTTTGCACTTAGTCGTGGTGAAACTTTGGGAATTATTGGAAAAAATGGAAAAGGTAAATCTACACTTTTAAATGTCCTAGCAGGTGAGTTAAAAGCTCTTAGTGGAAGTGTTGATTTTCATCCAAGCACTGTTTTTGGACATTTTGGGCAAACAAATATAAATCATTTAAATATGAATAATACAATTATGGATGAAATTCACTCTGTAAATGTAAAACTACCTGAATCAGTTATAAGAAATATATGTGGAATTATGATGTTTAGCGGAGATAATGCAAAGAAAAAAATCTCGCTTTTAAGTGGAGGAGAAAAAAGTAGAGTAATGCTAGGAAAAATTATTGCACAAGATGTAAATCTTCTTTTCCTTGATGAGCCTACAAACCACCTTGACATTGAGTCTATAGAAGCTCTTACAAATGCTATAAAAGAGTTTGAAGGTTCAAGTATTATTGTAACTCATAGTGAAGAGTTGCTTCGAGCTGTTTGTGATAGATTGATAGTTTTTACAAATGATGGAGCTGATTATTTTAATGGAACTTATGATGAGTTTTTAGAAAAAATAGGTTGGGGTGATGATATAGATGAAACAAAACCTTCTAAAACTTCAAATAAAGATGAAAAAAAAGATAAACCAAAGATAAATAAAAAAGAGAGCAAAAAATTAAGAGCAGAGTTAGTTGCTAAGAAGAGTCAAGATTTAAAACCTTTAAAAGCTGAACTTGAAATTTTAGAAGAAAAAGCAAAAACTCTAATGGGACTTGATAAAACAAAAGTAGAAAATGAGATTTTGGAAATTATGCAAAAAATTGAGAGTATAAATATTGAATTTGAACAAAAAATGAGTGAATTTTAATTTAAAAACTAGCAATAAACAGATTGTAAAAATTTTTTTATTTTTCTATACTTTCAATAATTAAAATAGAAAGTATAGAAGATGGCTACAAAAATATCAAAAGTTTTATATATAAAAGTTGGAAATGTAACTGTTACAAAACTTACAGATCAAAAGAGAGAAGAGCTTGTTTCTGGCATTAAAAAATATCCAGTAGGAAAAGCATATTTAACAAAAAATGGATTTAGTGATGATTTTCAAGCAGATTTACTTCATCATGGAGGAGAAAATAAAGCTCTATTTTTATTTTCTTGTTTAACTTACAAAAAAATAAGTTCTTATTTTGAAAATAGTTTTGATATGACAAATATGGCATATTTTGGTGAAAACATAATACTTGATGAAATTTGTGAAAAAGATATATGTATTGGCGATATATTAAAAATTGGTGAAGCAAAAATAGAAATTACACAACCTAGACAACCTTGTTGGAAATTGAGTGCAAATACAGATAAAAAAAATATGACGAAATTTATATTTGAAAGTGGTTATACAGGATTTTATGCAAAAGTTTTGAAAGAGGGGCAAATTTTACAAAATGATGAGGTTATTTTGGAAAATAGGAGAAATCCAAAATTAACTATTGAAAAATTAAATCAACTAATAGTTAATCCACTGATTGATGAAGAATTAACTATAAATGCTTTAAATTGTGAAGATTTAGGTTTAGCTTTTAAAAATTCTTTACAAAAAAGATATGAATTAGGGGATAAAGATGATCAATTTACCTTTTATCATACATAAAAAGGATTGAATATGAGAAGAGCAGAGTTTGATATAAAAGATGAAAATAGTATAAAAGAAGTATTAGAAAGTTGTGAATATGGAACATTGAGTTTAATAAATGGTGAAAAGCCATATTGTGTAGCTCTAAATTTTGTATATTTTAAAGGCTCTATCTATTTTCATGGAAGTAGTGAGGGTAAAAAAATAGATACAATAAAAGCAAACTCAAATGGTGCTTTTTTAGTTGTAAATCCATATTCGATTATTCCGTCACATTTCTTTGATACAGTTGCAGCTTGTCCTGCAACACAATTTTTTGCTTCTGTTCTTATTGAAGGAACTTTGAATTTTATAGAAAATAGTGATGAAAAAGCAAAAGTTTTAAGTGCTTTAATGGAGAAATTGCAAAAAGATGGTGGATATGAAGAGATCTCTTATAATAAGCCTATGTACACAAAAATGATTGATAAAGTGACAGTAATTGAGTTAAAACCAGAAAATATATCTTGTAAAATTAAAGTAGGACAAAATTTGAATGATGAAAAAAGAGATAAACTTTTTGAAAAGCTAGGAAATAGGGCTTCAAGAGTTGATATAAAAACTATAAAAGAGATGAGAATTTATAATAATTAATTTTAACTAGAGTTTTAAACTCTAGTTAAAAATTATTTGAAAATATCAGAAGTTTGGCTTTCATACCAAGCATAAGCATATTTTGCTTCAAGTATTCTAATATGACCATCTGGGTCTTGCTCAGGACTAACTCCACCAGCTCCATCAACATTTTGTATTTTGTCATCAAGTGCATTATAAACAGCAGCAATTGATATACCGTAGTTTGGATTTAATAAACTATAGCAAGTATTTGCTAGTTTTGGAGGATTTAAAGGTTCTTGTTGTTTTAATATTCTTGCTATTTGAAGTGCTACAACTTTTCCTTGAGTACTTGCGCTAAATGCAGATTTTGGCATTGGCGCCGCATTTGAAGCATCTCCAATAACATGAACATTTTTAACTAGTTTAGACTCAAAAGTTTTTGGATGAATATCACACCAATCTTTTCCATTAGCAACTAATCCTGAATCAAATGCTAATTGAGAAGCTTTTTGATTTGGAATATAGTTTAAAACATCTGCTTCTATCTCCTCATCTTCAGTTACAATTACTTTTTTAACTGGATCAACACTTATAACTTTTCCACCAAATTGTGCTGCTCTCCAGTCGATTAAATCACCATAAAGCTCTTTCCAACCATTTGAAAATAGCGCTTGTTTTGAGAACTTGTCTTTTTGGTCAAGAACTATTATTTTTGAATTTGGTTTGTTATTTTTTATATAGTGAGCCACAAGAGAAATTCTCTCATAAGGTCCAGGAGGGCATCTAAATGGATCAGCAGGTGCAACCATTACAAAAGTTCCACCATCTTTCATATTTTCTAGTTGTTTTTGAAGAATTGTAGTTTGCTCTCCAGCTTTTACAGCATGTGGTGCATATTTTTCATTCTCTTTTGTGTAACCTTTTTCATATTTAAAATCAATTCCAGGGCTTACAACAGCTCTTGTATAAGAGATTTTTTCTCCATTTTCTAAAATTACATTAGAATTAGCTCCATCAACTTTTGTAACTTTTGCATAAACTACTTTGATATTGTATTTTTTTGCTAAAGTATTTAAATCATGTTTTATAAAATCTATTTTCTCCATACCAGCTATTACAGCATTTGAAAATGGACAAGTGTAATACTCTTTGTTTTGCTCAACCAAAACAATTTCAACATCTGAATCAAATTTTCTTAAATATCTAGCAGTTGCAGCTCCACCAAAACCACCACCAACAATTACAACTCTTTTTTTGTTTGCAGGAATTGTTGATAAACCACTAGCTAAACTATTACAAGCAGTAAAAGATAAAGCTGTAGCTCCTAAAACTAATTTTCCAAAATCTCTTCTATTTATCATCGTTTATCCTTTCTTCTTATTTAACTTTTGAAAAGTAGTAAGATAGTTGCTCAAGCTCTTCATCAGTAAAACCTTTTGTGTGCTTTTGCATCATATGAGTATCAACTCTTTTTCCTGTTTTATACTCAAGTAAGGTTTGATACATATAGTTTTTATCAAGTCCCGCTATTTTTGGAATTGAAGTAGTTGATTTTCCATCTGTTCCATGACAGTTTGCACAAGAAAGTGATAACATCTCTCCTCTTATAGGGTCATAGTCTACAGCAAATGACAAACTTGCTAAAGCAAGTAAAAATGCTAGTTTTTTCATTTAATCTTCTCCTTTTTTATAACAAATACAAATGAATGATAATTTAATAAACTTAATAAAAATTTAAAATATTAAATTTAATAACTCTTGTAACATAAAAAAAAATTATGTGTAGATTATGCACATTTTTATAGAAGAAATAAAATATAAAAAATTACAAATTGTAATATTTTGTGTGGCTTTAAAAAAAAGAGGGTAAAATTAACCTTATGTTTATTCATATTGATTTAGATTGCTATTTTGTATCAGCACATAGAACTCTGGATAAGAGCTTAATAGGTATTCCAGTTGCAGTTGGAGGAAAAAGTAATGTAGATATTTTTTCAAATACAAGAGTAAAAAGAAAAATGGCAACAAATCGTGCTAGTTTTTCAAGTAAAATCCTAGATAATGAAGATGAAAAAAATGGAATAGATTATTTTATTGATGAAAATAGTAGAGTAAGAGGAATTATAACAACAGCATCTTATGAAGCAAGAGCCTTTGGAATAAAAACAGCTATGAGTGTAAATGAAGCTTTACAACTTTGTCCAAATTTAAAGATGATAGCACCAAAATATAGTCTGTATGATGAGTTATCTTCTAAACTAAAAAAGCTATTGGAAGTTGAAATTCCTCTTGTTGAACAATTTTCTATTGATGAATTTTTTGGTGATTTAAGTGGTTATATCTCTGAAAATGAGGCTAAAGAGTTTGCTATTAAGCTAAAAAATAAGATATTTAATGAGTTACAACTTCCTTGCTCTATTGGTTTAGCAAATACAAAATATCTATCAAAACTTATGACAAATGAAGCAAAACCAAATGGAGTTAAACTATTAAAAAAAGAGGATATAGAAGAGTTTACAAAAGATATTTTGATTGAAAACTTTACAGGTATTGGAAAAGCTTTTTGTGAAAAGTTATCTGGCTACAACATAAAAACTTTGGGTGATATTAGAAAAAATAAAGATTTATTCTACTCTTTTGGAAAAATTGGAGTTGATACTTATAATAGAGTTTGTGGAATAAAAGATAATAAATTAACAATAAATAAAGAGAGAAAAAGTCTAGGAATTGGTAGAAGTTTTGATGTGGTTTTTAGTAGAGAAGAGATTAAAAGAAGAGTTATGATTTTAAGTAGATATTTAAGTTTTATTGTAAAAAAAGAGGAATATAATCCTCTATCTTTTCAAATTCAAATTAGATATGAGTACAATATAAAATCAAAAGCTCAAGAAAATAGCAATAAAATTTTTAATGAATTTGATTTCAAAAACTCCATGATAAAACTATTTTTAAGTGCTGATAAACATAGAAATTATGGAGTTGTACAGTTATATATAACAGTTTTTAACTTTGCAAAGAAAGGTGAACATACCTTTAATCTCTTTGAATATGAAGATGATTTAAAAAAAGATAAACTAGGAGAAAATATACAAATTTTAAGAGAAAAATTTGGTGTTGATATATTAAAAAATGCTTCTGAACTAAGTTAAAATATCACAATTTGTAATATTTTAACATTTCTTAAATAGATTTAGTTATAATTCGAGAATTTAAAAAAATGGGTATCATAAAATGGGTTTTGAAATAAATGAAAAACAGTTAAGAATTCGTTATATACGAGTTGTAGAGAAGTTTCTGACAAGAACAATATCTTTATTGAAATTAGAAAATTTTGATAAAGAACTGTTTCTAAAAAGAACACTTAAAAACTATGAAGATATGTGCAAAACTCCAAAAGTTGAACTATATTCAGATTACTACTCCTTGTTAAATAACTTTATTGAAAAAACTCTTATTTCTATAAAAAACCCTAGTGAAACTTTTGAAGATGAAAGAGGGATGCTTTTAAAAGAGGCAAACCTACTTCAAAAAGAGAAAAATAAAAACTCATACAAAAAAGATAAACATAAAAAAGATAAGTATAACGATGGAAATTAGCGAAAAAAACTTTAATCTCAGTGGAGTTTTAAAGAAGGTTTTATATAAAAATGATGAAACAAAATATACTATTGCTGTTTTAGAAAATAACCAAAAAATTTGTGGAGTATATTTTGATGCAGATATTGAAAAACTTCTTGGTGAAGAGATAATATTAACTGGAAACTGGATAACTCATAGTAAATATGGTGTTCAATTTGAGTTTAATACTTTACAAGTAAAAGAGCATGAACTATTCTTTTTTCTTACAAAAATAATTAAAGGCTTTACAAAAAAATCAGCAACAGAGATTTTGGAAAAATATGGGGAAGAGGGTTTAATAAAGATTTTAGATGAAAACCCAAATGAGCTTTTAAGTGTAAAAGGTATAAAGGAGAAGAAATTAAAATCTATTTTAAACTCTTGGCACTCTTTCAAGCATCTTAGAGAGTTAGGTGCTTTTTTGGGGAAATTTGGAGTTACTTCAAATCTAATTACAAAAATATATTCAACTTTTAGTGAAGTTGAAAATTTAATTGAAAAGATAAAACAAAACCCCTATATTTTGATAAATATAAAAGGAATAGGATTTAAAAGAGCAGATGAGATAGCAAAAGCTTTGGGGATAGAACCTAAATCACCTTTTAGGATAAAAGCTTGTTTAAATTATACTTTAAGAGAGTATTGCGACAACAACGGTAACTCTTCAATAGATAAATTTCATCTTTTTAAACTATTAGATGATAGTTTGAGGTTTTCAAAAGAAGAGTTACTTTATGAAAATATTTTAGTTGAAATGTTGGCAAAAGAGGAGATATATTCTACAAGCAAAAATCGTATTGCTCTTTCAATGTTATACCATTGTGAAAAAAAGATATTAGATTTTTTTAATATAAGAAAAGATATTAAAAATAAAAAAATCATAGAAAATTTTGATGAATATTTAGAAAAAAAACAGAAAACTTTAGGCTTTACTTTAAGTAGTGAGCAACAAAAAGCGGTTGAGTTAATAAATTTTGGAGAAAAAACCCTATTTTTAATAGGATATGCAGGAACAGGAAAATCAACTTCAAGTAGGGCTATTTTAGAGCTTTTAGAAGAGATTGTTAGTTATGATGATATTATAACTATTGCTTTAAGTGGAATTGCTAGTCAAAGAATAAGTGATACAACTGGTTATAACTCAAGTACAATTCAAAGTTTATTGGTAAAACATAAAGATAAAGATTTTTTCCCATATAAAGTTATTTTATTAGATGAAGCTTCAATGGTAAACTCTATTACTTTTTTCCAAATAATAAGTAAAATAAGTGATGATACAATTTTTATAATTGTTGGAGATGATGGACAACTTCCAGCTATTGGAGCTGGAAATATATTAGCAGATAGTATAAAATTTGACCTAGCTCCTATTTGTAAACTAACAAAAATCTATAGACAAAATGAGAATCAAGCAATAGCAGTAATTGCAAACGATATAAGAAAAGGTGAATTACCAAATTACAAAGAAGAGTATGATGATTTCAAGTTTGTAGATGTCTCAATAGGAAACTACTACTCTATGAAAAATTCATTAAGTCAAAATGAGTTTTCAGATATGAGAGGTGAAAATAGTGACTATATTTTAAATAATATTTTAAATATTGCAAGTAATTATATACAAAATTACTATGATTTTATAAAAGATAAAAATATAGGAAAAGCTCTTACTCTTTTTCAAGTTATTACTCCAATGAAAGGTGGAGTTTTAGGAGTTGAGAATTTAAATATAGAACTTCAAAGATTGTTTAATCATACAAAAAATAGAAGTCTAAAGATAAAAGATATTGAGTATAAACTTACAGATAAAGTAATTCATATAAAAAATGAGAATATGAAAGCACAAACTATGAGTATGTATAAATCAAACTCTAGTGAATTTATGGAAAGAAGAGTTTATAATGGGCAGTTAGGCTTGATAATAAAATTGGATTTTGATGATAAAAAATGTGTCGTTTTATATCCAAATGATGATATGGTAGTATTTTATGACTTTGATAATATTCATCATCTTTTAAATTTAGCATACTGTCTAACAATTCATAAAACACAAGGAATGGAGTATGAGAATGCCCTAATTCCTATGAGTTTCTCACACTATATAATGCACAACACAAAACTACTCTACACAGCAATAACAAGAGCAAAAAATATGTGTTTTATTGTTGGAGAAGAAGAGGCTTTTAAAAGTGCTTGTAAAAAAATAGAGGTAACAATAAGAGAGAGTGTTATTAATGATCTTTTGAGCAATAAAGATAAAAAAACTGAAACAAATAGTTTATCTATAAGTGTTTAAATAACATAAAAGCAATATTTTTGTATCATAATCTCTAAATTTTTTTTAAGGGTTTATTTTATGATAACTTGGATGCAAAGACATAAAAAGTGGTTGGTTATTACGATTTGGATTAGTACTATTGCCTTTGTAGGTGCTGGATTTGTAGGTTGGGGCTCGTATAATTACGGAACTAAAGGTGGAGTAGTAGCGACTGTTGGAGATAAAGAGATTAGTGTTGAAGAGTACAGCCGTGAGTATTCAAACCTTTATAGTCAATATTCACAAATTTTTGGAGCATCTTTTAATAAAGAGTTAGCAGAACAATTAAGATTAAAAGATATTGCATTTGCTCAACTTATGCAGAAAAATCTTCTTATGTCTTATGGTAGCTCTTTAGGATTAATTGTAACTGATGAAGAGATAGCAAAAGAGTTGATTAATTATGAAGAGTTTAAAGTAGATGGTAAATTTAATAAAAATAAGTATGTTGCTATTTTGCAACAAAATAGAATGTCTCCTCAAGATTTTGAAAATAGCCTAAGAAATTCAATAATGTTTCAAAAAGTACAAGCTCTTTTTACTATAGAACCAACAGCTAATGAGATAGAGAATATTAGTAAATTACTTTTTTTAGAAGATGATATTACTTATAAAATATTAACTTTAGATGATGTTGATGTAACTATTGATGAAAATGAGTTAAAAAAATATTTTGATGAAAATCAAAACTCATATAAAAGTGAAGTATCGTATGATTTAGAGATAAAAGAGTTTGCTCTTTTATCTGCTAATGCTACACAAGAAGATATACAAAATCACTTTGATAAATTTAAAAGTGATTATAAATTTGATGATGGAAAAATAAAATCTTTTGAAGAGGCAAAAGAGGAGATTATAAAAGATTTAGATGAGAATTTTACAAAAAAAGAGGCTCTTTCTTTATATTTAAAACTTAAAAAATCTGAAGATAATTTTGATAAAAAGGTAACTTACTCACAAAATAAAATACCATTTTTAGCTGAAAATGTTGAAAAAATAAAAGAGCTAAAAAAAGATGAAATTTTAAAACCATTTTTTGAAAATAATAGATTTTATATAGTAAAGCTAGTAAAAACAAATCCATCTGTGAATTTAACATTTGATGAGGCAAAAACAAAAGTTATTGAAGATTTCAAGCTTAGTTTAAAAGCTAAAAAGTTAGATGAATTAGCTCAAAACAGTTTAAAAGATTTTAAAGGAAATGATGCAGTTGGTGTAAATAGAGCAAGTGCTGCTAAAATAAAAGGATTAAATGAGCAAGAAGCGATAGAGTTTTTAGGGCAACTTTTTGCTAGTTCTACAAAGGATGGTATTGCAAAAGTTGGTTCAAAAGTTGTTTTATATAGAGTAAATAGTTCAAAAATGGCATCTTATGATAAAGCAAAAGATAGTTTTGTACTAGATGAAATAAAGCAAGTTCAAAATTCTGATTTATTGTCAAATTTACTTAAAAAACTTGAAAATAGTATTGCAATAAAAACATTAATGCAGACAAAGGAGTAGTTTTGAATAATACAAATGATATTTTTCTTACAATAAATATTGGTTCTAGCATTACAAGTGCTGTAATTTCTAAACCAAAATATGATTTAGATAATAGTATTGATATTTTGGGTTTTGGTTCACAAGAGAGTGTTGGAGTAAATAAAGGTCTTATAACAAATATAGAAGATGTTTCAAGAACAATAAAAGATGCAATACTTCAAGCAAAAGAGAGTGTAACAGAGAGTATTGGAACAACTGTTGTATCAATTTCTGGAAATTATACAAGAGGTACAAGATCAACTGGTTATGTAACAATTCCAAATGGTTTGGTTTCTGAAACAGATATTAATCAAGCAATGCAAATGGCACTATCAAACTCAACAATTTTACCAGATTATGATGTAGTGCATGTAATACCTTTATTTTTTAAAGTAGATGATCAAGAGGTCGAAAATCCTTTTAATATGAATGGTTCAAAACTTGAAGCATCTGTATATATTGTAACTGCAAAAAGAAATGCACTAATAAATATAAAATCAGCCCTTAAAATATTTGGAATAGATGATGTAAGATTTGTGCTTGATTCATATGCTGCTTCTTTAGCAGTTTTAGATGATCAACAAAAAAGAATAGGTGCAGTTGTTATTAATTTAGGTGCTACAACAACTGAGTTTGTATATCATAAAGGGAACTCTATAATTTATAATGGATTTATTCCAGTTGGTTCAAAAAATATTACAAATGATCTATCTTTGATGTTAAATACACCTTTAAGAACGGCTGAAAAGATAAAAATCGAGTATGGGTCTTTAATAAAAGATTATTTTGGAAATGGAGAAGTTGGACCATCTAATGTTGGAGTTTCTCAAATCAATGATGAAGAGTATTTTAAAGAGTTTCCTTTAGGGCATATTCAAACAATTATTCATGCAAGAGTAGAAGAACTTTTAGTTTTAGTAAAAAATGAGTTAAAAAAGAATGCTCTGCTTGATAATATTGGTTCTGGAATAGTTTTAACAGGTGGAATGAGTGAACTTGGTGGAATAAAAGAGCTTACAAAAAATATTTTTGAGAAAATTCCAGTAACTGTTTCTTCTCCAAAAAATCTCCAAAACTCTTTTAGAGTTAGTTTTGATGAACCAAATATGGCAACAACTGTTGGATTAATTATGTTTGCTTTGGGAATGAATAGAGGTTATCAATTAGATTCAAGTAAAAAATTAATAAGACCAATAAGAAAAGGTCAAAGCCCTGAGAAATTTACGATTCCTACATCTTCACACTCTTCTCAAGTTGGAGTTGATATGAGAATAAGAACAAATGATACAATCTTAGAGCCTTTACCAAAAGATAAAAAGAAAAAAGGGTTTGGTATTTTGAAAAGATTACAGGAGTGGTTTTAATGGAAAATAGTAATAGCAATAATCTATTTAGAGTAGATGATATAACAATAAAAGAGGATATGCCTACAAAAGCACTATCAAATAACCTTCCAAAAATTGCAGTAATCGGTGTTGGTGGAGGTGGTTGTAATATGATTAATCATATGATAGAAGAGGGAAGTCATAGGATTGATTTAATAGTTGCAAATACAGATTTAAAAGTGCTTCATATATCAAAAGCTCCAAAAAAGATTGAACTAGGACCTATGCTTACAAATGGCTTTGGTGCTGGAATGGATCCTGAAGTTGGAAGAAATGCAGCTTTAGAGAGTTATGAAGAGATAAAAGAGACTTTAAAAGGTGCTGATATTGTTTTTGTAGCAGCTGGATTAGGTGGTGGTACAGGAACAGGTGCTGCTCCGATAATCGCAAAAGCAGCTAGAGAAGTTGGAGCTTTGACTGTTTCTGTTGTTACTAAACCTTTTGGTTTTGAAGGTCGAATGAGAGCAGCTTTAGCTAATTTAGGTCTTGAAGAGCTTAAAAAAGTTAGCGATTCTTTGATTGTTATTGCAAATGATAAATTAAGAGAAGCTGTTGATGAGACAATTGGTATAAAGAATGCTTTTAAAGTTACAGATAATATTTTGTATCAAGCAGTAAATGGTATGAGTCAGGTTATTTTAAATGCTGGAAGTGGAAATGATATAAATGCCGATTTTGCTGATGTTAAAACTATTATGAAACATAAAGGTATCGCTCTTATGGGAATTGGAAAAGCAAAAGGAGATGAAGCAACAAGTAGAGCTTTGGATAATGCTATTAACTCTCCATTACTTGAAAAAGTACCTTTAGATGGAGCAAAAGGTATTTTAATACACTTTACAATAAGCCCAGAGATTTCACTTTTTGCTATTGAAGATGTAATGAATAATATAAATAATAGAGTTGATATAAATGCTCAGATTATTTTTGGAACTACAACTGATACTGATTTTGAAAGAGATGAAGTAAAAATTACTATTATTGCAACTGGATTTGAATCTAAAAATGAGATAAAAGAGGAGCAAAAAGATAGTGATGAAGATGAGATTGAGGCTATAAAAGTAGAAGCAGTTGAAAGTACTCTTGATACTCCACCTCTTATGAGAGGTTATACTGTAGAGTATCCGCTTCACTAAAAGTATTTAATAAAATATACAAGCATACAAGCTTCAATATTTGAGCTTGTATGCTTTTTTTATCTATATCTCATAATCCAAAGGTTTTTGTTTTGTATTGTCTTCCCACTCAAATAAGAAGCACATAGGAAGTTTATCTCTTTTATGAAGTATCTTTCCTGTTATAAATCCAGAAATTCCAATAGATATTATTGCTAAAAATGAGCTGAATAAAAGTGTAGAAATACCACTTAATCCTTGTCCAACTGTACATCCAATAGCCATAATTCCACCAATTCCCATCATAGAACCACCTATCATATTATATTTTAATTTGTTGAAGTTGATTTTTGAAGTACATCCAAAGCTATATTTTTTATTAAAAAGTGTTGATAAATATGCCCCTAAAACTGCTCCTAAAACAATGCAAACTCCAATAGATAATTCTGTTATTTCAAAAAATGTAAAAAACTCTAAAGTTTTTGCACTAGGAAATACAAAGCTTAAAGCTTGAACTTGTACACTTTTTTCAAAACTTTCTGCCCCAATATACCCTGATATAAACCAAGCAAAACCAATTAAAAGTCCAATAATAAAACCATCATATAGAGTGAAAACTCTTTTAACTTTTTTTGTGAAATATCCTAAAATCAAGATTAAAATAGCTAAAACAAAGTAGATATTTAGAGTAAAATTTGATAAATAGTTAGAAATATCTATCATAAATTGGTTGTTTATAAATCCATTTACTAAGCTAAATAAAATACCTTTTGTACTAGCGAATGCAAAAATTGCGATAAAAATAAGAGTTACAAGTGCATTTGCATCTCCTTGTGCAAACTTTACTATACTTCTACTGCTACAACCATCTGCTATCATCATTCCAGCACCAAATAAAGCTCCACCAAAAACTATTGCAAAATAGTTTATATTACTCTTAAAATAGCTACTTGAACTCAAATTTATATCATAAATATATGCAAAAAGTTGAGTAGAAATAATTGCTACAATCATTGCCATAATAACACTAGCAGCTCTTCTTGTAGATTTGATTTGTATATAATCTTTTATACTCCCACTAAAACAAAACTGCTTTTGTTGGGCAAAAAAACCAAATATAAAAGCAATAGCAAAAAATGCTATAAAAACAATTTCATAAACTTCTAAGTCAAACACTAAATATCTCCCTCATCATCTTCCATATCTTCTAAATCAAGCAAAATATTTTCTGCCTCTTTTTCGCTTAGTTTATCTTCTTTTATGAGTCTTAAAGCTTCATCATAAAACTTTTTTACCTCTAAAAAGTAGTTTAGCTCATCTTTTATCTCTTTATCGTTTTTTTTTGAAACTAATTTTTCTAAAGCTTCTATTTCAGCTTTTAACTCTGGTAAAACCTCTTTTTCTAAAAGTTTTTTTAGCTCTTCAATTTTATTCACAAAAATCCTTTTTATAATTTAAAAGTATAATTATATAAAAATTTACTTATATTACTGATTTTTGTTTTTAAATTTATAAATTTTTGCCACTAAAAGGCTTTTTTATTTTAGTTTAGATAGACTTTAATCTTAAAAAATTGAAAAATTTGGAAAATATTTTGAAAATAGAGACAAAAATTGCAAAGTTTAATGAACCTTTATATCTTGAAAGTGGAAGGCTACTTGAAGAGTTTGAGATTATTTATGAAACTTATGGAACATTAAATGAAGATAAATCAAATGTAATTATTATTTGCCATGCTTTATCAGGAAGTCATCATGCAGCTGGTCGTTATGAAAATGAGGCAAAAGCTGGTTGGTGGGATAAGTTCATTGGAGATGGAAAAACTATTGATACCAAAAAATATTTTGTAATTTGTTCAAATAATATTGGAAGCTCTTATGGTTCTACAAGTCCTCTTAGTATAAATCCAAGTACAAAAAAAGAGTATAGATTAAAATTCCCTGTTTTAACAATTTCAGATATTGTAAATGCTCAGATGAAGCTTTATGAAAAACTAGGTATAAAAAATGCTATCGCAGTTATTGGTGGAAGTATGGGTGGAATGCAAACTTTAAGCTATGCAATAGAGCATCCAACATTTGCAAAACACTATATTGCACTAGCTTGTACTGCATATACAAGACCTTGGGTAATTGCTTTAAATAAAATTGCAATTGAGGCTATTAGACATGATAAAGCTTTTAAAAACGGTGAATATTTAAAAGATGATTTAAAAGCTAGTGGTTTAGTTGGACTTGCTGTTGGTAGAATGGCTGGTTTGATTGCCTATTTAAGCCCAAATTTGTTTAATAAAAAATTTGGAAGAGATTATGTAAGTACAGATGGTCTTTATGAACTTTTTGGAAGATTTGAGATAGAAAAGTATCTTGAGTATAACTCATATAGTTTTCCAAAATTTTTTGACCCACTATCGTATTTATATATTTGTAAAACCATAAATATTTTCGATGCAGGAAGAAATAAAGATAAACTAGAAGATAGTTTTTTAAAAATTGAGGGAAAACTTCACTTAATATCTTTTAAGGATGATATGCTTTTTTTTAAAGAAGAGATGGAAGAGATAAGAGATATTATGGAAAAAATTGGTAAAAAAGAGCAAACAACATATTTAGAGGTTGATAGCTCAAGTGGGCACGACTCATTTTTGGTTGAAGTTGAGAAGTTTGAAGGGCATATAAAAAATATTTTATTGAGTTAGGTTAAAAAATTAAAGAGGTATATATATGGAAGATAATATAAAAAATAGTGATAATACAGGGTTTGAAGAGAAAATAGTAAAAGCAAAAGAGCTTTTAGAAAAACTTTCTAATCCCCAAATTACACTAAATGAGTCGATGAACTTGTATCAAGATGGTTTAAAAGAGCTTGAATCAGCTCAAAAATTGTTAGAAGAAGCAAAGCTAGTTTTTGTTACAAAAAATAATAACTTTTAATAAAACTATTCTAACTATAGCTTTATCCAATGGAATTTAAGTATTTTTTAGATAAACTTGCCAAATTTTAAATCAGCGAAAGGAAAGTTATGCCAAAAAGAGAAGATATAAAAAACATTTTGTTAATTGGTTCAGGACCAATTGTAATAGGACAGGCGTGTGAGTTTGATTATTCTGGTACTCAAGCAACGAAAACTTTAAAAGAGCTAGGGTATAGAGTTGTTCTGGTAAATTCAAATCCAGCAACAATTATGACAGATCCAGAGTTTGCTGATAAAACTTATATAGAACCAATCACAGAAGAGGTTGTTTTAAATATAATTAAAAAAGAGAATATAGATGCAATACTTCCAACGATGGGAGGGCAAACTGCTTTAAATATTGCAACTTCGCTATATTCAAAAGGACTTTTAGAAGGAATTACTTTTTTAGGTGTTCATCCTGAAGCTATAAAAAAAGGTGAAGATAGACATCTTTTTACTGAAAGTATGAAAAAAATAGGACTTGACTTACCAAGAAGTGAAAATGCATATACTCTTGAAGAGGCAATGAAATTAGCAAAAGATATCGGTTTCCCTGTTATTTCAAGAGCTTCATTTACTCTTGCAGGTGCGGGAAGTGGAGTTGCATACAATATGGAAGAGTTTAAAGCACTAGCACAAGCTGGTCTTGATGCTTCACCAATTAATGAAATTGAGATTTTAGAGTCAGTTTTAGGTTGGAAAGAGTATGAAATGGAGATTATACGAGATACAAATGATAATTGTATTGTAGTATGTTCTATTGAAAATCTTGACCCAATGGGAGTTCATACAGGAGATAGTATTACAATTGCTCCTGCACTTACTCTTACAGATAAAGAGTATGCAAAAATGAGAGAAGCATCATTTGCTATTTTAAGAGAAGTTGGAGTAAATAGTGGTGGTTCAAATGTACAGTTCTCTATGTGTCCAAATACAGGAAGAATGCTAGTTATTGAGATGAACCCTAGAGTTTCAAGAAGTTCAGCACTTGCTTCAAAAGCAACAGGTTACCCTATAGCAAAAGTTTCAACTCTACTTGCAGTTGGATTTACACTAGATGAGATACAAAATGATATGACAGGTACATTAGCAAGTTTTGAACCAGCAGTTGATTATATTGTTGCAAAAGTTCCTAGATTTACATTTGAAAAATTCCCAAAAGCAAACTCAACTTTGACAACTTCTATGAAGAGTGTTGGTGAGGTTATGTCTATTGGAAGAAATTTCAATGAAGCTATTCAAAAAGCTATGTGTTCATTAGAGACTGGTCTTTGTGGATTTGATGCTATATCAACAGATTTAGAACTTATTAAAAAAGAGATTAGAAGACCAAATGATAAAAGACTTCAATACCTAATGGATGGTATGAGACTAGGCTTAACAAATGAAGATATTTTTGATTTATCAAAAATTGATCCATGGTTTTTAGCTAAGTTTAGAGAGTTGTATGATATGGAACTCTCTATAACACCAGCAATTTTAAAAGATGAAAAACTTTTAAGAAAACTTAAATCAAATGGTTTTAGTGATAAATTTATTGCAAACATTATTGGAAAAAGTGAAGAAGATGTATATCTTGCAAGAAAAGATTTAGATATAGATTTTGAATACAATGAAGTTGATACTTGTGCAGGAGAGTTTAAAGCTCTAAATCAATACTTATATTCAACTACAAATATTTCAAAACTTCCAAAAGTAGAAACTCCTAAATCAACTGATAAAAAAGTTATGATTATTGGAGGGGGACCAAATAGAATTGGTCAAGGAATTGAGTTTGATTACTGTTGTGTACATGCAAGTTTTGCTTTAAATGAGATGGGTGTTAAAACAATTATGTATAACTGTAATCCTGAAACTGTAAGTACAGATTATGATACTTCAGATGTTTTATATTTTGAACCAATTGATTTTGAGCATGTAAGAAGTGTAGTTGAAAAAGAGCAACCTGATGGAGTAATAGTACATTTTGGTGGACAAACTCCTTTAAAACTTGCACAAGCACTTACAAAAGCTGGAGCAAAAATAATTGGTACAACGGCAGATGTAATTGATTTAGCTGAAGATAGAAAAAAATTCTCTGCATTTGTTGAGAAAATAGGGCTACTTCAACCAGAAAATGGAACAGCTGTAAAACTTGATGAAGCTATAAAAATAGCTGAAAAAATAGGTTATCCTGTATTAGTTCGTCCATCATTTGTTTTAGGTGGAAGAGGTATGAGAATCGTTTACTCGACTTTGGAGTTAAAAAAATATATGGATGAGGCAGTTAGTGTTTCAAATGATGCACCTGTTTTAATAGATAAATTCTTAGATAGAGCAATAGAACTTGATGTTGATTGTATTTGTGATGGGAAAGAGGCTTATATTGGTGGAATCATGCAACATATTGAAGAAGCAGGTATTCACTCAGGTGATAGTGCTTGTTCATTACCTCCAATATCAATAAGTGAAGATTTAATCAAACAATTAGAGACAAAAACAAAAGAGATGGCTTTAGGACTTGGAGTTGTAGGGCTTATGAATACACAATATGCTATTTACAAAGGTGAAATCTATTTAATAGAGGTAAATCCAAGAGCTAGTAGAACTGTACCATTTGTAAGTAAAGCAACAGGAATTCCATTAGCAAAAGTAGCAACTAGAGTTATGTGGGGTGAAAGTTTAAAAGATGCACTAAAAGTTTATGATAGAGATATTGTATATGAAGATAATGGTGTATTAAAGCCAAAATTAAAAAATCATGTAGCTGTAAAAGAGTCGGTTTTCCCTTTTAATAAATTAACAGGAGCTGATCTACTTTTAAGCCCAGAGATGAAAAGTACTGGTGAAGTTATGGGAATCGCTGATAATTTTGCTATGGCATTTGCAAAGAGCCAAAATGCAGCTAAAAACTCTCTTCCAAAAAGTGGAAAAGTATTTATATCTCTTTGTGATTTAGACAAAGAGTTTGCTCCACAAATTGCAAAAAGTTTAGTAGATAGTGGATTTACTATTTGTGCAACAGGTGGAACAGAAAAAGCTATAACAAATGCTGGAGTAGTTTGTGAAAAGGTTTTAAAAGTAAGTGAAGGAAGACCAAATATTACAGACCTATTAACAAATGGTGATATATCAATGGCAATAAATACAAGTGGTGAGCAAGAGAGTTCAAAAGATGATGGTAAAGAGATTAGAAGAGCTGTTTTAAGAATGAATGTTCCATACTTTACAACAGTGGCAGCTGCAATTGCTGCAGCAGATGGAATAAAAGAGTTAAAAACAAGAGATGTTTCAACTCCAAAATCAATACAAGAGTTTTTAAACTACTAAAAATGAATCCAAACTCAATATATTTGGTACAGACAGATACAACTGTTGGTTTCTCATCTTTTGATGATGAGAAACTATCAAATATAAAACAAAGAGATAATAAACAAAAGATATTAAAAACAATCGATAGTTTTACAACTTTAAATAGTTTTGTAAGAGTTCCAAAAAAGTTTAGAAGAATTGTACGAAATAGTAAAAAAACAACTTTTATATATCCAAACTTAAACTCTTTTAGAGTTATAAGCAAAGATGAACTTTTTCATGATTTCATAAAAAAGTTCAAAGTATTATCTTCTACTTCTGCAAATTATACAAAAAAGAGTTTTGATTATGATTTTGCTTTTGAAAAATGTGATGTTGAAGTAGTAAATAATATTGGTTTTTCTGAAAAGATAGCTTCAAAAATATATAAAATAGGAAAGAAATCTATAAAAAAAATAAGATAAAAGTAATCCTATATTCTTAAGCAAAGTAAAACTAAATTTTAAGTAAAATATTTTCTTTTTTTATGACCCTGTCGTCTAGCGGCCAAGGACCCTAGGATTTCCTCCTAGTGACGCATGTTCGAATCATGCTGGGGTCGCCATTTCAAAACTCTTATTTTCTATTTAAAATTTCACAAACCTCTTTTGCATGATATGATATGATTATATTTGCTCCTGCTCTTTTAAAAGCTATCATAGTCTCCATCATAACTCTTTCATAATCAATAAGTCCAGCAAGTCCAGCATGTTTTAACATAGCATATTCTCCACTTACATTATAAACACAAAGTGGAAGTTTCGTCTCATTTCTTATATCTCTTACAACATCTAAAAAGGCTAAAGCTGGTTTTACCATTAGAATATCTGCACCTTCTTTTTCATCTTCTAAAGATTCACTTATTGCTTCAAGTCTATTTGCTACATTCATCTGATAAGTTCTTCTATCTCCAAAGCTAGGAGTTGATTCAGCTACATCTCTAAAAGGTCCATAATATCCACTAGCAAATTTTGTTGAATATGCCATAATTGGTAAATCTTTAAATCCATTTTCATCTAAAGTATCTCTTAAAACTGTAATAATTCCATCCATCATTCCTGAAGGTGCTATCATATCTGCTCCTGCTTTTGCATGAACTAATGCTTGTTGTGCAGATATCTCAAGAGTTTTATCATTGTGAACACTTTTTGTTTTAGGATCAAGAATTCCACAATGTCCATGATCTGTATATTCACAAAAACATAAATCAGTAACTATAAAGATATTAGGAAATTTCTCTTTTATAGCTTTTATTGTTCTTGAAATAATACTTTCATCACATAAACATTCACTTCCAACACTATCTTTTAAATCTGGAATTGCAAAAAGTATAATAGAATTTAGTCCTATTTCTTGCAAATATTCACACTCTTTTAAAATCTCATCAATACTCATTTGGAATACACCTGGCATAGATGAAATTTCTATTTTTATACCTTTTCCCTCTTTTACAAAAAGTGGATATATAAAATCATTTTTACTAATTGTTGTCTCTTCTACTAAGTTTCTTAAAGTCTCATTTAATCTTAATCTTCTAAATCGTTTAAACATAATAACTACCTTTTTTGGATATAATCTTACGATTTTAACAGTTTAAGGTTTAAAAAACAAATGCAAATAATACAATCAAATATAGCAAACCTTCCCACAAAATATGGAAATTTTAAAATAAAAGCATATAAACAAAATAGTCAAGAGCATTTGGCTCTTATGAGCGAGAATTTTAATCCAAATGAGACTATAAATTTAAGAATTCACTCAGAGTGTCTAACAGGTGATGTTTTTGGAAGTATAAAATGTGACTGCCAAAAACAGCTAGAACTTGCTATTTCATATATTTCAAAAAATGGTGGAATGATAATTTATCATAGACAAGAGGGGCGAAATATTGGACTTTTAAACAAAGTAAATGCCTATAGTTTACAAGATAGTGGAAAAGATACTATTGAAGCAAATTTAGCTTTAGGTTTTAAAGAAGATGAGAGAGAATATAGTATTGTTGAGTATATTTTGAAAGATTTAGGAGTAAAAAAGATAAATATACTTACAAATAACCCTTCAAAAATAGAGTTTTTAGAAAAAATAGAAAAATTGGAGATAGTTGGAAGAATTCCTACAATTGTAGAGCCAAACTGTTACAATAAAGATTACCTAAGAACAAAAAAAGAGCAAATGGGGCATATGCTTTGAGTCTAAAAAATATGCTTGAAAAAGAGAATATATACTATAGTGATAGTTTTTATCAAGATATTACTATTTTTATAGAGTTACTTAAAAAATGGGGAAAAGTTCACAATCTTAGTGGAAGATTGGATGATATTTCTATATATGAAAATATTTTAGACTCTATTTTTCCTCTTAGCTTTATAGAAGATTTTAAAAGTTTTACAGATATTGGAACAGGGGCTGGATATCCAGGGCTTATTTTGGCTATTGCAAGGAGAGATGTAAAAGCATATTTAGTAGAACCTAGAGCAAAAAGAGTTGCATTTTTAAATTTTGTAAAAGCAAGTTTAAATTTACAAAACCTTACAATTTTACAAAAAAGAGCAGAGGATATTGAAGAGTTAAAAGTAGATTTAATAACAAGTAGAGCAGTGACAAATACAAAATTACTTTTAGAGCTTACAAAAAGTATGCAAACTTCTACTACTTCATACCTTTTTTATAAGGGAAGTATGTTAGAAAATGAACTAGAAGATGCAAAAATAAATAACTATAAGGTAGTTTCAAAAAAAGATAGAAACTATTTATATATAAAAGGATAGATAAATGTTGTTAAAAGTGATAGCTGTAGTATTTATAGGATTTATTGTATATATACTATTTTTTAAAAATAAAAGAGTTGATGGTGTTAAAAAGAATGATAAACTAATTAGTGATGAGATGGTAGAGTGTCCTACTTGTAGTACTTATGTAGCACAAAGTGAAGCTATTTTAAGTAGTGGAAGATTTTATTGCTCAAAAGAGTGTTTGAATAACAAAAAGGCTAAATAGTGATAATAATTGGAGATAGTTTAGTTCCTTTTGAAGAGTTTTATAAAGTTTCAAATATAAATGAGATAAAAGATACAAAACCAAATTCACTACTTTTTTTTGCTTACAATGAGGAACTTTTAAAGTATTGCTATAAAGAAAAATTAAATTTTTTTGTATATATAAGCTCTATAAAAGAGGGATTATATGCTAGTAGTTTAAACTCAAAGTATATAGTTTGTTCTAACTCTTTGGCTAAACAGATGCAAAAAATAGCAGATAATTATATGTTTGATACGAAAGTTTTAAAAGTGATATATAAAAGTGATGATCTAGAAGAAGTAGCTCTTGAAGAGATAGATGGAGCAATATATAGTGAAGCTTTAAAGGGGAAAAATTGAAAGAGATTTTAGATTTTATAGTTTTAGCTCTATTTGTTTTTATGGTAGCTATGTTTATTATAAACTTCAACCGCCAACAGATTAAGAAACATACAGATAAGTTAGAAGAGATAGAGAAAATTAAAAACCAAAAAAAGGAAAAAGAAGATGCTTAAACCACTTTTAATAGAGATAGGTACAGAGGAGTTACCAGCAATTCCATTTTTAAAAGAGCTACCAAATGTAGAGAAAAAATGGAGTGATATATTAGAAAAAAATCAGCTACTTTGTAATTTTGATATTTTTTATACTCCAAGAAGATTGGTTTTATGGCATAGAGAGTTTAAAATCAAACAAGATGATAGTGAAGTTGAAAATATAGGTGCTCCAAAAAGTATCGCTTTTAAAGATGGAACTTTTACTCCAGCGGCTTTTAGTTTTGCGAAAAAATGTGGTGTTGAAGTTGAAGAGTTAGAGTTTAAAGATTTTGGGAAAGGTGAAGTTTTATATCATAAAAGCGAAGTTAGTGGAGTTTTTATAAAAGATATTTTAAATGGTATGATAAATGAGTTTGTGTCATCTTTAAACTTTGGAAAAAGTATGAGATGGGGAAGTAGAAATGATAGTTTTATAAGACCTATTAGATTTTTCTCAATGATGCTAGATAGTGAAATAATTGATGGAGAACTTTTTGGGATTAAATCTTCTAATATCTCTTTTGGACATAGAATGGATAGTTATGAACCTTTCTCTTTCTCAAATGTAGGAGACTATTTTTGTAAACTTGATAAATATGGAGTGATTTTATATCAAGATGAAAGAAGAGAAAAAATCTTAAAACAACTAAGAGATATTGAGACAAAGCATAATATAAAAGTAGAAATAGATGAGGAGTTATTAGCTGAAGTTGTGGCTATTACAGAGTATCCAACTGCACTTTTAGGAAAGTTTGATGAAGAGTTCTTGGAGCTTCCTAGTGAAGTAATTGTTACTTCTATGAAAGAGAATCAAAGATATTTTGCAGTATATAAAAATGAAAAACTAATTAATAACTTTGTAGTAGTTTCAAATGCTCTTACAAATGATTTTGGATATATAATTGCTGGAAATGAAAAGGTTTTAAGACCACGATTAGCAGATGCTATGTTTTTTTATAGAAATGATATAAAAAATGGTTTAAAAAATGATGGATTAAAGAAATTAGTATTTGTTGAGGGTTTAGGAACTGTTTATGAGAAGTGCGAAAGAGAGGCAAAAATAGCTTCATATTTGGCAAACAAATTAAGTGTAGAAGAGAAAGAGAGTGCATTATTAGAAAAAGCTGTGATGCTAAGCAAAGCAGATTTGATGAGTGAGATGGTTTATGAGTTTACAGAGCTACAAGGTCTTATGGGATACTACTACTCAAAAATTGAAAAATATGATGAGAAGATAAGTTTAGCTCTAAAAGAGCAATATCTTCCTGTTGGTGAAAATTCAGAACTTCCAACTACTATTTTTTCAAGTATTGTTGCTATGTCAAATAAGATTGATAATCTTATGGCTTTATTTAGTATTGGAAAAATCCCAACAGGTTCAAAAGACCCATTTGCTCTAAGACGAGCAGCATTAGGAGTTGTAAAAATTGCAATAGAGCATAAACTTCCTATTGATTTTAAAGCAATTTTTGAAGATTTAAAGCTAGAGTATAAAAACCTAGATACAAAACTATTAAATGAGTTTTTTATAGATAGACTTTACAAAATCTTTGATAGAGTAAATCCTACTGTTTTAAAAGCAGTAATAAGTAGTGGAGAGACAAATATCTATAATATATACAAAAAAGTTGAAGCTTTAAACCCAATAGTAATAAGTGATAACTACAAAGAGTATAGTACAACTTTTAATAGAGTTGCAAATATCGTAAAAGATGTTGATTTTTCTAGCTCTTTAGATATTTTTGAAAATCTATTTGAGATGGATGAAGAGAGAGAACTTTTTGCTAAATTCAAAGAGATAAAAGCTATAAATTTTACAAGTTTTGAAGAGGAGTTAGATAGACTTTTCTCTTTAAAACCAGAACTTGATAATTTTTTTGATAAAGTTTTTGTAAATCACGAAAATGAGAAGATAAAACAAAATAGAAAAAACCTAATAGCAAATATCTATCTAGCATTTAAAAATATAGCAGATATTAAAGAGATAACTATATAAATATAATAAAAGTGTATTTGATAAAAGAAGAGTTTTAAACAAATACACTTTATAGCTTAAAATAAATAAAATCCAAAAAATAAAATTTTATGACCTAATTTGTCGTAGTTCAATATTAAACTTTTTTATGAAGCTTTCTTTTATTTTGATATAATCAAAATATTAAGGAGTTAATATGCGACTTATTATCTTACTTTTTCTTTGTAGTTTACACACTTTCTCTTTTGAACTTCAAAAACCTATGGTTTATGATGAAAAAAGAGATAAAATAGATGGTTGGTTTATGAGCGAAAAGCTAGATGGCATAAGAGCTTATTGGGATGGTAAAAAGCTATATACAAAAAATAAAAATGAGATTTTTGCCCCTAGTTTTTTTACAAAAGATTTTCCACCTTTTGAGCTAGATGGTGAACTTTGGACAAAAAGGGCTGATTTTGAAAATATCCAAAGTATAGTTTTAAATAACAACTCAAACCTAGCTTGGGAAAATATAACTTATAATATCTTTGAAGTTCCAAATGCAACTGGAAATTTTAAAGCCAGATTAGATTTTTTGAAAAATTGGTTAGATAAGAATCCAAACAACTATATAAAAATCATTCCTCAAATAGTTTGTAAAGATGAGAATCATCTACAATCATTTTTAAAAGAGCTATTAGAGAAAAAAGCAGAAGGTGTTATAGTAAAAAATCCAAACTTAGAGTATGAAGTAGGGCGAAGTAAAAATAGTTTAAAAGTTAAAAGATTTTTGGATGATGAGGGAATTATTCAAGCTTATAATTTAAATAGTAATGGTAGTTTAAAAAGTCTAGTAATAAAGCTTAAAAGTGGAGAAGTTTTTAATTTAGGAAATGGTTTTTCAAAAAAATATAGAGAGAATCCACCAAAGATTGGCGAAACTATCACTTTTAAATATTACGGTTTTACAAAAAATGGGAAACCAAAATTTGCCTCTTTTTTAAGAGTAAGAGAAGATAAATAGTATATGTAGAGATTAACTCTCTACATAATTTTTAAGATTTTTTCCAACTTTTGGGTGTTTTAGTTTTTTAATAGCACTTGATTCAATCTGTCTTACTCTCTCTCTTGTAACAGAAAGCTCTTTTCCAATCTCTTCTAGAGTTCTATCACTAGCATCTTCCATAAGTCCAAATCTCATTCTGATTACTGCTTGTTCTCTCTCATTTAATTGCCCTAAAATTTGGTCAATTTGCCCTTGTAAATCCTCTTTCATAATGTTGTCAATTGGAGTTGGAGCTTTCTCATCTGGTACAAAATCTCCAAATTTACCATCATCATCGCTTCCTATTGGAGCTTCAAGTGAAACTGGCTCTTTTGTGATTTTAATTACTTGTTTTACTTTATCAACAGGTAATCCAACCTCTTTTGCAATCTCTTCAACATCTGGCTCTTTACCATTTTCTTGAATACCTTTTCTAATGATTTTATTTATTCTATTAATAGTTTCAATCATATGAATAGGAATTCGTATAGTTCTTGCTTGATCAGCAATTGCTCTAGAAATAGCTTGTCTGATCCACCAAGTTGCATATGTAGAGAATTTATAACCTTTTTTATACTCAAACTTATCAACAGCTTTCATAAGTCCGATATTTCCCTCTTGAATTAAATCAAGAAATGCTAAACCTCTATTTGTGTATCTTTTTGCAATAGATACAACAAGTCTAAGATTTGATTTTGCCATTCTATCTTTTGAAGTATCAGTTATTCTTTTTCCTCTTTTTATCTGTTCCAAAACTGCTTTTAACTCTTCAGGAGTTAAGTCAAAACCATCTTTAGAAGCTTCTGCTGTTTGGAAAAGTTTTTTTATCTCCATATAAGTTCCTACCATTGTCGCTTCTGGAACCATTGAAGTTATTTGAGCTTTTGATAGATTTATGATATTTTCCAAAATTTTTTGGTGATTTTTTTGTAAAGTTTCATTAAAAAGTGGAAGTTTATACTCTAATCTTTTTAGTTCACTATCAAAACCAACATCAGATTTTAAAGATGTTTCCATAGCTTTTACTATTTCAGTTATAAGTTTTGAAGTAGGTCCTAAATCAAGTAGTGCATCTTTTAGTAATCTCTTTTTAAATGCAGTAGCTAAGTCAAAAGTCATAATATCAACTTCATCATCAGATTTAGCTACCTCTTTTGTTTGAAATTTTAACCACTCTTTTTTTGTTTTTTCTAGGTTTTTGAAAGCTTCAATTATAACTTGAGCTCTTTTGTCTAGTTTTTTTTGTTTTGCACCTGAAAGCTTCTTTTCATCATCTTCAGCATCAAAAGGTTCTTCATCTTCATACTCTTCAATCTCTTCTTCTTCCTCTTCTTCTTCATTGTCATCATCGAAGTTTTTGAATAGCTCTTTTACTTTTCTCTCTCTATTTACAAGTGGTTCTTTATACTCTAAAATAAAGTCTATAAGATAAGGAACATAACAAATGGCATCAAGAATAATATCTTCACCCATTTCAATTCTTTTAGAAATTTCAATCTCTTCATCTTTTGTTAAAAGTGGAATTTGTCCCATTTCTCTAAGATACATTCTTACAGGTGAATCTGATCTTGACCATTCAAGTAGCTCTTTATTTTTTAATAAATCAAACTCATCATCTTCTGCTTCAATTAGTTTTTCTCTTTGTTCTTTTCTTTTTTTTGCTTCTTCGTCATTTAGAAGTTTTGCTTGTTCTTGAGAGCTTATAACTTTTACATTATAAAGTTGAACAAGGGCAAGGATTTTTTTAATAGTTGCACCTGTTGGAGCTTTTGGAAAAATTTTTATAATTTTTTCATAAGTTAAGATAGAGTCCTTGTACTCTTTTATTAACTGCTCAATAGTTTTATTTATGTCTTTTGTACTCATTGATTTAGGAAATCCTCCTTTTTAAATAATCGGACATTATATCCAAATTATCTAAAGATATGATTATAATTAACCACATAGAGTATTGTTTAAACAAAGTTTACTAAAAGTTAGGATAAAATTTTTGCTTGATATTTACTGTTTAATAAAAATAAGGAATGAGATATGAGTAAAATTACAGGTAAAGTTTGGAACTTTGGTGCAAATATTGATACAGATGTTATTATAGCTGCAAGATATTTAAATAGTTCAGACCCAGAGCACTTGGCAAAATATGTTATGGAAGATGCAGACCCAGAATTTCCAAAAAAATTAAAAAAAGGCGATATTATAGTTGCTGGAGAAAATTTTGGATGTGGTTCAAGTAGAGAACATGCTCTAATAGCTCTAAAAGCAGCGGGAGTTGCAGCTGTTGTAGCTCCTTCTTTTGCTAGAATTTTTTATAGAAATGCTTTTAATATGGGACTTCCTATTTTTGAACTACCTGAAAGTCTTGAGATAAAAGAGGGTCAAGAGATTAGTATTGATTTAGATAATGGAGAAATTACAAATAATAGTACAAATAAAACTTATAAATTTATAGCAATTCCTCCATTTATGCAAGAGTTAATTGCAAGTGGTGGGCTTATTAATTATGCAAAAGAAGAGATGAAAAGGTAGATAAATGAAAAATTATAATATTTCAATAATAAAAGGTGATGGGATAGGACCAGAGATTGTAACTGAAGCTATTAAAGTATTAAATGCAGTTGCTAAAAAATGTGATTTTACTTTAAGTTATAAAGAGTATTTAATGGGTGGAATTGCTATTGATACAGTAGGAGTTCCTCTTCCAGACGAGACAGTAAAAGGTGTTTTAGAAAGTGATGCTTGTCTATTTGGTGCTATTGGTGGAGAAAAATGGGATACACTTCCTAGAGATTTAAGACCTGAAACAGGGCTTTTGAGCTTTAGAGAGAAAATGGGTGTTTTTGCAAATTTAAGACCAGCTATTGTTTATGATGAGCTTGTAAATGCGTCTAGTTTAAAACCTGAAGTTATAAAAGGTTGCGATATTATGGTTGTTCGTGAACTTATTGGTGGTATTTACTTTGGAAAACCTAGAGAAAATGATGGGTTTAAAGCATATAATACTATGGTTTATACAAAACCTGAAATTGAAAGAATTGCAAAAACAGCATTTGAATTGGCTTTAAAAAGGGATAAAAGAGTTTGTAGTGTAGATAAAGCAAATGTTCTTGAGGTTTCACAACTTTGGAGAGATACTGTAAACGAAGTTGCAAAATCATATCCTAGTGTTGAAGTTAGCCATATGTATGTAGATAATGCAGCTATGCAACTTGTGCGAAATCCAAAACAGTTTGATGTTATTGTAACTGGAAATATATTTGGAGATATTTTATCTGATACAGCTTCAATGGTAGTTGGTTCTATTGGATTGTTACCATCAGCTTCAACAGGTGAGAAAACAGCAATTTATGAGCCAATTCATGGTTCAGCACCTGATATTGCAGGATTAGGGATTGCAAATCCAATAGCAACAATTTTGAGTGCAGCTATGATGTTAAAATATACATTGAATGAGGAAAAAGCTTCAGATATTATTGAAAAAGCTATTAAAGATGCACTAAAAGATGGATATAGAACAAAAGATTTAGCATCTTTTGATGCAAAAGAGGTTTTAAATTGTACTGCTATGGGAGATAAAATAGTTGAGTATATCAACAAATAAGGATCTAAAATGGGTGAAAAAAAGTATAGATTAGTTACACGAAGTGATATGGATGGATTAGTTTGTGGAACTTTACTAAAATATCTTGATATTATAGATGAGATTACTTTTGTTCATCCAAAGGATATGCAAGATGGTTTAATAGAGATTACAAATAATGATATAACAACAAACTTACCTTATGTTGAAGGTGTTTTTATGGCATTTGACCATCACTATAGTGAAACTTTGAGAAATGAAAAAAGAGATAATCATATAATAGATCCAAAAGCACCTAGTGCTGCTCAAGTTGTTTATGACTATTACAATGGAGATGAAGTTTTCCCAGGATATTTTACCTCTATGATGATAGGAGCAAATAAGGCTGATAGTGCAGATTTTACATATGAGGATATCGTAAATCCAAGAGCTTGGGCATTGCTTAGTTTTTTAATGGATAGTAGAACTGGATTGGGAAGATTTAGAGATTTTAGGATTTCAAACTATCAGTTAATGATGGATTTAATTCATTACTGTGCAAGACATAATATTGACCAAATATTGGAACTTCCAGATGTAAAAGAGAGAGTTGACTTATATTTTCAATATGAAGAGCAGTTTAAAGAGCAACTTAAAAAATGTACAAAGGTTATTGGAAATCTTTTAATTATTGATTATAGAGAAGAAGAGATTATATACCCTGGAAATAGATTTATGGTATATACACTTTTCCCAGAACAAAATATCTCTATCCATGTTTTTTATGCAAAAGATAAAGAAAAGGTAGTTTATAGCACTGGAAAATCTATTATTAATAAAACTTCAAAAACAAATATTGGTGAATTAATGCTTAAATATGATGGTGGTGGTCATGAAAAAGCTGGTGCTTGTCAAATTAATAAAAGTGAAGCAGATGAAGTTTTAGGAAAATTGGTAGAAAAGATAAATCAAGATGGCTAAAAACTTTTTTTTAGCTCATCTATAAATCTATCAAAAGAGGGTAAATGTAAAGTTGACTCTCTTTGTCTCTTTCCCCACATAGACTCTGGGAAAAAGCTATCATTTTTAAATCTTGCCATTATATGAAAATGTACATGTGGAACATAGTTTCCAAAAGATGCAATATTTATTTTGTCTGGATTATAGTATTCAATCATCTTTTTTTCTACAATATCAAGATATTTCCAAATCTCTTGCTTTGTTTCATTATCACAATGTGAAAACTCTTTTATATTTTTATTAGTAAAAATTTTTAACCATGGAATTTCACTATTTTCTATCTCTATATTTATTAAACTATTTTTGTATATTTGCATAAATTAATCCTATTAAGTATATTTTGTGAAATTATACCATATTAAACAAGCCTTAAGTAATATTTAAATACAATGCAGTTCCATTTTTTCAACCATGAAAGAAGTTTTTGTAAAATTAAATAATTTAGTTTGTATTTTACAGAGAGTTGGAAGAGTTTTATTTTAGATTTTTCCTGTTGAAAATTGGAAAAAAACACAAACAAAGAAGGACGAGACTTATGAAAGTAAGAGCTTCAGTTAAAAAAATGTGTGATAAGTGTAAAGTTATCAAACGAAGAGGTATCGTAAGAGTAATCTGCGAAAACAAAAAACATAAACAAAGACAAGGATAAGACACATGGCAAGAATCGCGGGTGTTGATTTACCAAATAAAAAGAGAATGGAGTATGCTTTAACATACATCTTTGGAATTGGATTACATAATTCAAGATTAATTTTAAATGCAACTGGAATTGATTTAAATAAAAGAGCATTTGAATTAACAGAAGACGAAGCAGCTCTAATTAGAAAAGAGATTCAAGAAAACTATCTTGTTGAAGGGGATCTTAGAAAAAAAGTTGCTATGGATATTAAATCTTTAATGGATTTAGGTTCATATAGAGGATTAAGACACAGAAAAGGTTTACCTTGTAGAGGGCAAAAGACTAAAACTAATGCACGAACAAGAAAAGGTAAAAAGAAAACTATTGGTGCAGCGAGTAAATAAGGATAGATAATGGCAAAAAGAAAAGTTACTAGAAAAAAAATTGTAAGAAAAAATATTGCTGACGGTATCGTTCATATAGCTGCAAGTTTTAACAATACAATGGTTACAGTTACAGATAACATGGGAAATGCAATAGCATGGTCAAGTGCTGGAAACTTAGGGTTTAAAGGTTCTAAAAAATCAACTCCATTTGCGGCTCAAGCTGCGGTTGAAGATGCTATGGCAAAAGCAATGGAACATGGTATTAAAAATGTAGGAATTAAAATTCAAGGTCCTGGTTCTGGAAGAGATACTGCTGTTAAATCAGTTGGTGCTATTAACGGGATTAGAGTTACTTGGTTAAAAGATGTTACACCATTAGCACACAATGGTTGTAGACCTCCTAAAAGAAGAAGAGTGTAAGGAGTAAAATATGGCAAGATATAGAGGACCAGTAGAAAAAATCGAAAGAAGACTTGAAGCAGACCTTGGTTTAAAAGGTGAGAGAAGACTTTCAGGTAAAAGTGCTTTAGAAAAAAGACCATTTGCTCCAGGACAACATGGACAAAGAAGAACTAAGATTTCTGAGTATGGATTACAGTTAAGAGAGAAACAAAAAGTTAAATTTATGTATGGTATTTCTGAGAGACAATTCTCTAACTACTTTAAAGAAGCAGTAAGAAGAGAAGGAAATACAGGATCTATTCTTATTACTTTAATTGAACAAAGATTAGATAATGTTGTTTACAGAATGGGATTTGCAACAACTAGAGCATTTGCTAGACAAATAACAACTCATGGACACATCTTAGTAGATGGTAAAAAAGTTGATATTCCTTCTTATTTAGTAAAAGCTGGACAAAAAATCGAAATTAGAGAAAAATCTAAAAATAATCCACAAATTAAAAGAGCTATTGAGCTTACAAATCAAACTGGAATGGTTGATTGGGTAAATGTGGATAAAGATAAAGTATTTGGAATTTTCACAAGAGTACCAGCTAGAGAAGAAGTTGTTATTCCTGTAGAAGAGAGATTAATTGTTGAGTTATACTCTAAATAAAAATAAAAGGTAGCCAATGAAAAAGTTTGCAGAAACTCCGTTTTTACCAACTGAAGTTGAAATTGAAGCTATTAGTGCTAATGAAGCAAAAATTACAGCTTATCCATTTGAAGATGGATTTGCTATAACTTTGGCTCATCCGTTAAGAAGATTACTTTTAAGTTCATCTGTTGGCTATGCACCAATCGCTGTTAAAATTGAAAGTGTTACTCATGAATTTGATTCATTAAGAGGAATGCTTGAAGATGTTGCTATGTTTGTTATTAATCTTAAAAATATGAGATTTAAAATAAATGGTGATAAAAATCAAGTTTCTGTTGAGTACTCTTTTAGTGGACCAAGAGATATTAAAGGTAGTGATTTAATAAATTCTGAAGTTGATGTAGTATCAACTGATGAACACTTAGCAACTATCAATAGTGACTGTAACTTGAACTTTACAGTTATTATTCAAAAAGGTATTGGATATATGCCTTCTGAAGACATTAGAGATATTGTAGGACCTGATTTTATACCAATAGATGCTTTTTTTACACCAGTTAAAAAAGTGGTTTATAATATTGAAAAGATGTTAGTTGAAGACAATCCAAACTATGAAAAAGCTGTATTTAATGTAGTTACAAATGGACAAATTAGTCCAATCACTGCATTTAAAGAAGCAGTTAGTGTTATGTATTCGCAAATGTCAGTATTTAATAAAGTTTTTGATTTATCAGAGGTATCAATTAATGATTCGAGTGATGATAGTGTTGAATTAAAAGATTTAATTGTAAAAATTGAAGATTTAAACTTAACTGCTAGAAGTTATAATGCTTTGGATAGAAACGGAATTAAATATTTAGGTGAGTTAGTACTTATGAGTGAAGTTGAAGTTAAAAATATAAAAAATCTTGGAACAAAATCTTATAATGAAATAGCTGAAAAGTTAGAATCATTAGGTTATCCAGTTGAAAATACACTTCCAGAAAATATTGCTTCTTCTTTAAGAAGAAAATTAGAGCAATTAAAAGCATAAATTAAGGGTTTAAGATGAGACATAAGCACGGTTATAGAAAGTTAAATAGAACTTCTGCTCATAGAAAAGCATTGTTAAAAAATTTAGCTATTGCAATTATTGAGAGAGAAAAAATTGAAACAACTGTTCCAAAAGCAAA
This sequence comes from Aliarcobacter trophiarum LMG 25534, assembly GCF_003355515.1. Lineage (NCBI taxonomy): Bacteria > Pseudomonadati > Campylobacterota > Epsilonproteobacteria > Campylobacterales > Arcobacteraceae > Aliarcobacter > Aliarcobacter trophiarum. The sequence goes on from NZ_CP031367.1 coordinate 793,290, forward strand.
AGAGTTAAAAAGATATATAGAAAAATTAGTAACATCTGCAAGAAATGCTGATTTAAATACACATAGATATGTATTTGCAGCATTACAAAGCAAAGAAGCTACTAAAAAATTAATAAATGAAATAGCACCAAAATACGAAGGTAGAAATGGTGGTTATACATCTATTATTAAAACTAGAATTAGAAAAGGTGATGCTACTCCAATGGCATTTATATCTTTCATCTAATCTTTCAAGGGATAGGAAACTATCCCTTTTTTTTACTCTACAAAACTAACATATTTTTAAAAAAATAACTATATAAAATCCACTTACACCTTTTTTAAACTAAATTTTGGTAAAATCAGGCGTTTATTATACCTAGAAATCTTAGGAGAACCAGTTTATGACTTTAAAAGAAGCATTAAAATTAAATAGTGAAGATATAGAAAAATTAAAAGAAGATTTAAAAATAAAGATTAAAAATAGTGGTGTTGGTGCTTATATTGAGCAGATAGAAAATAAAGAGATAAGTAGTTCTGGAAATGGGGTTCCCATAGCTATTAAAAATAATATAAATGTTAAAAATTGGGAGCTTGATTGCTCTAGTAATATTTTAAAAGGGTATATCTCTCCTTTTAATGCAACAGTTGTTGAAAAATTACAAAGTGCTGGTTTAAGCCCTTTTGGACTTACAAATATGGATGAGTTTGCCATGGGAAGTTCAACAGAAAGTTCATCTTATGGTAAAACATTAAATCCTATTGACAATACAAGAATTCCTGGTGGAAGTAGTGGAGGAAGTGCTGCTGCTGTTGCTGCTGGAATAGCTATTGCTGCACTTGGAACAGATACAGGGGGAAGTATTAGGCAACCTGCAGCTTATTGTGGTGTTGTTGGAATGAAACCAACTTATGGAAGAGTTTCTAGATATGGTATTGCTGCTTACTCATCATCTTTAGATCAATGTGGACCAATAACTCAAAATGTTGAAGATGCAGCTATTTTATACGATATAATAGCTGGTTATGATGAAAAAGATTCAACTAGTGCAAATATTCCTTATACAAAAATTACTCCAAATTTAAATAGCAATAAAAAATTTACTATTGCTGTAATTGATAATTTTGTAGCTCAAGCTTCTAATGAAATACAAACTGCCTTTAATAAAGCAGTTGAACTTTTAAAAGAGCAAGGTCATAAAATTGTTCATACAAATATGATAGACACAAATAAGATAATCTCTACATACTATATAATATCAAGTGCAGAAGCAAGTGCAAATTTAGCTAGATTTGATGGTGTTAGATATGGGGCTAGAAAAGGTGACGGAAATTTAAAAGATATGTATGTAGATACAAAAACAGAAGGTTTTGGATATGAAGTCAAAAAAAGAGTTATGGTAGGCTCATTTGTATTAAGCTCTGGATATTATGATGCTTATTATATAAAAGCACAAAAAGTAAGAAGCCTTATTAAAGCTGAATTTGATAAAATTTTTGAGAATTCTGATTTGATTTTATCACCAGTTGCTCCAACAACTGCACCAAAATTTGGCTCATATTCAAATGCTTTAGAGATGTATTTAGCTGATATATACACAATTGGAGTAAATTTATCAGGTCTTCCAGCTATTAGTTTACCCGTTGCAAAAGACAAAGAAGGACTTCCAATAGGACTTCAATTAATCGCAAATAGTTATGAGGAACAAACTCTGTTTGATGGTGCTTTATCTATGGAAAAAGCTGTTAAGTATATAAAATAATTGAATAGGATTTACAATGAAAATAAGAAAAAGAGCTTTAACTTTTGAAGATGTATTGTTGGTACCTGCTAAATCGCAAGTACTTCCAAAAGAGGTTTGTACTAAAACAAAACTTACTAAAAATATTGAACTAAATGTTCCTTTTGTAAGTGCTGCTATGGATACAGTTACTGAATATCAAGCAGCAATTGCAATGGCAAGACTTGGTGGAATAGGAATAATTCATAAAAATATGGATATTGAAGCTCAAGTTTTACAGTGTCAAAAAGTAAAAAAATCTGAATCAGGTATGATAATAGACCCAATTACAATAAAACCAAATCAAACACTTCAAGATGCTGAAGATATTATGGCTACATATAAAATTTCAGGTGTTCCTGTTGTTGATGATAATGGTATTTTGGTTGGTATTTTAACAAATAGAGATATGAGATTTACAAAAGATTTTAGATTTAAAGCATATGAAAAAATGACAAAAATGCCACTAGTAACTGCTAAAGAAGGTACAACTTTAGAACAAGCAGCTGAAATTATGCATCAAAATAAGATAGAAAAACTTCCAATAGTTGATGATAATAATAAATTAATCGGTCTTATTACAATTAAAGATATTAATAAAAAAATAGAGTATCCAAGTGCTTGTAAAGATGAGTTTGGAAGATTAAGAGTTGGAGCTGCAATTGGAGTTAATCAACTTGACCGAGCTAGAGCTTTAGTTGCTATTGGAGTTGATGTTTTAGTTTTAGACTCAGCTCATGGACATAGTAAAGGGATAATAGATACTGTAAAAGCAATAAAAAAAGAGCTAAAAGTTGAGCTTATTGCTGGAAATGTAGCAACTGCTGAAGCAACAAGAGATTTAATTGCAGCTGGTGCTGATGGAGTTAAAGTTGGAATTGGACCTGGAAGTATCTGTACAACTAGAATAGTTGCAGGTGTTGGAGTTCCTCAAATGAGTGCTATTGATGAGTGTTCAATTGAGGCTAAAAAGACTGAAACACCAATAATTGCTGATGGTGGAATTAAATATTCTGGTGATGTAGCAAAAGCTCTAGCTGTTGGTGCTAGTTGTGTTATGATGGGAAGTGCATTAGCTGGTACAGATGAGTGCCCAGGTGAAGTAATTCTTTATCAAGGAAGAAAGTTCAAATCTTATAGAGGAATGGGAAGTATTGGTGCTATGACAAAAGGAAGCACTGATAGATATTTTCAAGAAGGAACAGCTGCTGATAAACTAGTACCAGAAGGAATAGAAGGAAGAGTTGCTTATAGAGGAACTATTGCTGATATTATTCATCAAATGGTTGGTGGTTTAAGAAGTTCTATGGGATATTTAGGTTCTAAAGATATTGCAACTTTTCAAGATACAGCAGAGTTTGTAGAAATTACAAGTGCAGGGCTTAGAGAGTCACATGTTCATGATGTAACTATTACAAATGAAGCTCCAAATTATCATGTATAAGAAATAGATTAATCTTTTAATTTTAAAAAGCCTAGATATTTTATCTAGGCTTTTTTATTTTTTAGAAATTGCTATATTTTTTTATGAGATGCATAATAGAGACAAATAAGCTAACCATAGCAGGACCAATTATCATTCCCCAAAAACCAAAAGTTCCAAGCCCTGCAACTATTGCAAAAAATATTAAAAGAGAGTTGATTTTTGTAGGAGTTTTGACGATTCTTTTATTTATATAGCTTATTATTAAAGGTTTTATAAAAGTATCAGCAATGATTGAGATAACCACTATAGAGTATATAGCAATAAAAATTGCATTAAAAAAAGTACCTGTTGCAGCTTCATATATAGCTACAGGTAGCCACATAATAACTCCACCAATAACAGGAACTAAAGAGGCAAATCCATATAAAACTCCAAAAAGAAGACCATTGTAACCAAAGGCGGACAAAAATGCTCCAAATAAAAAACCTTGGAAAATTGCAGTTGTAAGAATAGAGTAAAACACAACACTCATTACACTTGAAGATTCATTAAATAGTATATTTGCATCATCACTATTTATAGGAGTTAAATCCTTTAGATATTGTGCAATTTGATTTGAAAATAGGGTAAAAAAGAAGAAAAATATTAAAATTAGAATCATATCTAGCATAAATTTAGCACTATTTTTTCCTAAATAAGCACTAAAACTTACTAATTCTTGAACAATTTTTCCAATATCAATCTGTTTTGTTATATTTTGAAGAAAATCTTGCATAAAGCTAATTTCAGCCAAAAAACTAAGACTTGAGTTCTTTATCTCATTTAGATTTTGAATTAAAAGAGCTTGATCTACTTGATTGAAAAAAGTGGCAAAAGATAATATACAGTATAAAATAGGTAAAAAGAATAGAGCAGTCATAGATATTGTAAAAATAGATGAGCTAATAACTCTATTCTTTATTTTTTGATTTAGTCTTAAATATAGTGAATTTGTAGCAATTGTAAGCAAAGTTGCTACAAAAATTGATTTAAGAAAGGGATTAAATAGTTCAATTATAAAGTAAAATAGCAAAAGTGCTAAAAGTATTAAGAAATATATTGGTTTCAAAAAAGGTTTCCTTGTTGTTGGTTTTTGGAACTATTCTCAAATTTTGGTGGAGTGAGTCTAAACATATCATATGCTTTTATACTAGCAACTCTTCCACGAGCTGTTCTTTCAATATAACCATTTGCTAGTAGATATGGTTCAATGGCATCTTCAATAGTTCCTTCATCTTCACTTAAAGCAGCAGCCATTGTAGATAGCCCCATAGGTTTTCCACGATTTGAAATAAGAAGTTCAAGAAGATTTATATCCATCTCATCAAAACCGTGTTCGTTTACTCCTAACTCATCAAGGGCATATTTACAAGTATTTAAAACTATCTCTTTTTCATTTGCAACTTGTGAGAAGTCTCTTACTCGTCTAAGAAGTCTTAAAGCAACTCTAGGAGTTCCACGGCTTCTTTTTGATATTTCCATACTTGCATCATTTTTTGAGTTCATTCCTAGTTTTAATGAAGCTTTTTGAATTATTTTTGCTAGTTCTTCTTCTGTGTAAAACTGCATTCTAAAATGCATTCCAAATCTCTCTCTTAAAGGATTTGATAGCATTCCAGCACGTGTTGTTGCACCTATTAGTGTAAATCTTGGTAGATCTATCTTAACGGTTTGAGCTGCTGGTCCACTACCAATAATAATATCAAGTCTATAATCTTCCATAGCAGGGTATAAAATCTCTTCTACTGTAGGACTTAAACGGTGAATTTCATCTATAAATAAAATATCACCCTCTTCAAGATTAGTTAAAATTGCTGCTAAATCACCACTTTTTTCAATCATAGGTCCAGCAGTTACTTTTATATTTGAGTTCATCTCATTTGAGATTAAATATGAAAGAGTTGTTTTTCCAAGCCCTGGTGGTCCATAAAATAGAATATGGTCAAGTGCTTCAGCTCTTTTTTTTGAGGCATCTATAAAAACTCTAAGGTTTTTTTTAATCTTTTCCTGTCCTATATAATCATCCCAATTTGAAGGTCTTAAACTCTGCTCATTGCTCTCTTCTTCAAAAGAGACTTTTTCTACTTCTACTAATCTTTGCACACTAAAGCTCCGCTTTAAAAATTTTCATATTAGTACTCTTCATTTTGAGATGGAAAACTTTGTTTTTGTACATCATCTCTATATTGTTCAACAGCTTCTTTTACCAATTTTGCACCATCTAAATATCTTCTTACAAATTTTGGTTTAAACTCTTCAAAAAAGCCTAACATATCAGACCAAACTAAAACCTGCCCATCACAATCTTTCCCAGCTCCTATTCCAATAGTTGGTATTTTAACACTTTGTGAGATTTTCTTTGCTACATCACCTTTTACACCCTCTATTACTATTGAAAAAGCTCCAGCCTTCTCAACAGCTATTGCATCACGGATTAGTTGTTCTTCATCATCTTTTGTTTTTCCTCGAACCTTATATCCACCCTCACTTCGCACATATTGAGGCATTAGTCCAATATGAGCCATAACTGCAATAGAGTTTTTTGTTAAATGATTTATTATTTCTGCTCTATCTTCTCCACCTTCTATTTTTACAGCACTAGCAAGTGTTCTTCTATAAACTTCTGAACAGTTTTTTAAAGCTTCGTCTTTATTAATATAAGTAGAAAAAGGCATATCAGTTATTATAAATGCATCTTTTGCCCCATTACAAACGGCATTTGTATGGTAAATCATCTGTTCTAAAGTTGCACTTAAAGTATCGCTTTTCCCTGCAAAGCTCATATTTAAGCTATCTCCTACTAGGATCATATCAGCACTATCTTTAAATAAATTTGCAAAAAGTGCATCGTAGGCAGTTATTACTGTTAGTTTATATTTATTTTTTGCCTCTTTTATCTTTGTAATATTTAATTTTTCAAAATTGTGTTTAATTATACTCATATTAAAAATCCTAAATTAAAATGGTTTAAATTATAGCCAAAAATAGATTTTAATTAGGTTTTTGATAAAATCAAGTAATTTATTTTTAGGAAGAATTTTGAAGAAATTAGTTGCATATATTACTACATCTTATCCAGATAGAGAATTTACAGTTGATTTAGCTCTTTCATTAAAAGAGAGTGGAGTAGATAGTTTAGAATTAGGTGTTCCTTTTAGTGATCCTGTTGCAGATGGACCAACAATTGAAAAAGCAAATTTTTTATCACTTAAAAATGGATTTAAAATTGAAGACCTTTTTTATGTTACAAGTAAAATAGCAGATAAAATTGATACTTTGTATATGGGATATATGAATCCCTTTTATCACTATGGTTTTAGTGATTTTCTAAAAAAAGCAAGTAGTTCTGGTGCTACAGGAACAATTATTCCTGATTTACCTTTTGAAATGGTAAAAAGATATGAAGATGATTTTATAAAAAATGGTATTTCAAATATTACATTTGTAGCACCTACAACACCAAAAGATAGAATAAAAATGTTGGTAGAAAATTCTCAGAAATTTATTTATATGGTAGCATATACTGGAATTACTGGAAGTGGTAAAAGTGAAGACTTATCAGAAATTATAAATAATGTAAGAGAATTTACACAAACACCACTATATATTGGTTTTGGAGTAGATGAAAAAACTTGCAAAGAGAAAAGTAAAGGTGTAGATGGAGTTATTGTAGGAAGTGCTTTTGTAAAACATATCTTAGATGATAATTTAAGTAGTAGTGAAAAAATTAAGAAAATATCTAAAATGGCAAAAGAGATAAAAGAGAAGATAAACGAGTAAAATGAAGTTTTTTAGTCAAGATTTAGAGTTTTTTGAAGAAAATAGAGATTGTTCATATTTTAAAGATAAAAAGTCAGATATTAGATATAGATTTTTAAATTTTTGTAGTATTGAAGAGTACCAGAAAAAGCTGGAAAGAGGTTGGAGAAGGTTTGGGAAAATACATTTTGTGCCAGAGTGTAAAAGTTGTACAAAATGTGTATCTATGAGGATTGATGTAAAAAACTTTGAGTTTTCAAAGTCACAAAAAAGAGTTTTAAATAAAAATAGAGATACAAAAATTTTAATAAGACCACCCTCTGTTACAAAAGAGCATTTATCTTTATATCATAAATATCATAGTTATATGAAGGATAAAAAAGATTGGAACTATGTTCAAATAGATTATGATGATTATATAAAATCTTATGTAGATGGAAACGTAGAATTTGCAACAGAGTTTTTGTATCTTAGAGATGATAAATTAATAGGAGTTGCCTTAGTTGATATTTTACCAAAATCAATATCCTCTATCTACTGTTTTTATGATCACGATTTTGAGGAGTTCTCTATAGGTAAATTCTCTATTTTAACACAAATAAATATAGCAAAAGAGCTAAATATTCCATATATTTATTTGGGATACTGGATTGATAAACATTACTCAATGGGGTATAAAAAAGAGTATATGCCTTTTGAAATTTTAACAAATAGAGCAAATTTAAATGAAGAGCCTATATGGGAAGAATTTAAACAAGAGAACTAATTTTTTTGTAAATATAGAAAAAATTATTATAGTTAAAATAAAATTTAATTATAATCTCAATTTAAAATGAAGGATTTGTATGAAAAATTTAGTTATTTTTATATTTTTTTCTACTTTGCTTTTTTCGCAAGGTACAGATGAACAAAAACCATATAACCCAAATGTAGATTGTCTAATTTTAGAGGATGAGAACTCTATAATTTGTAAGTTTGATGTTGAGCTAAATAGTGAAAGTAATCAAACATTGATTATAAACTGGATTGACCCAAATGGGACTATTTCAAGAACAAGAGAGATGATAATACCAGCAGGTGATAGTTCTGCTTATGATTTTAGGTATCTTGATGGGAGAGAAAAAGGTAAATGGGATTTTAAAATTATTTACAACAACAAAGAGTATACAACAAAGTTTGAATTAAAATAGAAGTAGCTTAAATTGCTACAACTATTTTTGTAATATTATATGCTATAAATGACATTATCCAAGCCGTTGATGTAGTAAATACAAATAAATATCCAAGATATTTCCATCCTCCAGCCTCTTTTACAAATACCATAGAAGCAGCTAAGCAAGGAAGATAAATCATTACAAAGACTATAAACGAGATTGCAGCTTCAAAAGGTATATTTGTTTTTATTTTTTCAATTAAAGTTATAGTTGGCTCATCTGGATTTTGGCTCTCACCTAATCCATATAAAATAGATAGAGTTGAAACAACAATCTCTTTAGCTGCTAATCCAGCTTCAAGTGCAACAGTCATTTTCCAGTCAAATCCTAAAGGTGCAAAAAGTGGTTCACTAAATTTTCCAACAATTCCTAAATATGAGTTTTCAAGATTGTATAAAGCTAGTTCATTTTGTAGTTCTTGCTTTGCCTCATCACTATTTGCTAACTCTATTTTTTGATTTATCAAATCTTCAAAATCTGGATATTTTGGGTAGTTACTCATAAACCATATTAAAATAGAAGCTGCTAAAATAAAAGTCCCAGCTTTTTTAAGATACATTAAGGCCTTATTTGTAACCTCTTTATAAATTAGTTTAAAAGAAGGAAACCTATATTTTGGCATCTCCATAACAAATGGTTCATCTTGCCCTTTAAAAATTACAACTCTTAGAATTTTAGCTGCAAGTAAACCTAAAATTGCACCGCAAATATAGATTAAAAATAGAGTATTTCCAGCATTCTCAACACCAAAAAATGCTCCCACAAAAAGTACATAAATAGGAAGTCTAGCTCCACAAGACATAAAACCAATAATAAATAGAGTTAATAATCTATCTCTTTCATTTTTTAAAGTTCTAGCTGCCATATAAGCAGGAACAGAGCAACCAAAACCAGTTACTAGTGGAATAAATGATTTTCCATGAAGTCCAAATTTATGGAAAATCCCATCTAGCAGAAATGCTACTCTACTCATATATCCAGTTCCTTCAAGTAAAGAGATACCCAAAAATAAAATTAAAATATTTGGTAAAAACATAACAACTGCACTAACTCCAGCTATTACTCCATCTGCAATTAAGGAAGAGAATTGATTTTCTCCAATTATCTCTTTAATAATATCAGCAAACATAGAAAAAGTGCTATCTATATAATCCATAGGAATTTCACCTAATGTAAATGTTAGTTGAAATAATCCCCACATTAAAAATAAAAATATAGGAAGACCAATAAATTTATTCATCAAAATGGTATCTATTTTTTCTGTAACTGTTTTCTCTTTGGTGATTTTAATCTCTACACAGTTAGAAACTAAATCTTTTACAAAATTAAATCTTTGAGTTAAAATCTCATCATTAGATGGCTCTTTTGATGTAAAAAACTGATTAGAGTAAGTTTTTTCCTCTTTATAGGTTTTTACTATCTGTTTTAATAGCTCATCAACTCCCTCTTTTGTTCTAGCACTTGTTTTTATACAAGGTTGATTTAACAAAGATGATAGTTTTTGGCTATCTATATTTATTCCCTCTTTTCTTGCTTCATCACTCATATTTAAAACAATAATCATTTTTTTGTTAAGAGAGAGCAATTCACTTGTAAGGAGAAGGTTTCTTTGAAGATTTGTTGAGTCTAAAATATTTATGATAATATCGTAATTATCTTGGTTTAAGAAGTTTTTTACAACTTTTTCTTCTATAGAGTAGTTTGTAAGAGAGTAAGAACCAGGTAAATCAGTTATTTTAATATTGTAATCATTATATTTAAAATTTACCTCTTTTTTTTCAACAGTAACTCCTGAAAAATTACCAACTTTTAGTCTTGAGTTAGAAATAGAGTTAATAAGCATAGACTTACCAACATTTGGTTGTCCTACAAGAGCAACCCTTATAGTATTAGTCATTTTTATCCAACTTTGATATTAATTGCTTCACTATATCTTAGGGCAACTTTTGATTGATTTATTTTTATTTCAATAGTCTTTTTAGCTAAAGACTTTGCTGTTACACAAATTTGACTTCCTGCAATTATTCCAAAAGAGTATAATCTATTTCTTAAAATATCATCACAATTTATAGCTTTTATTGTAACTACTCTTTCTAAATCTAAATCATTTACTGACATCTATAAGTCCTTAATATACTGATAATGATTATTGTAATATAACGGTTATTAAAACTAGTTGATTTATATCAACAAGAATAGAAAAAGTTTGAAATTTTTTAAAACTTTAGATATACTAGAATTTTATTTTTTAGAGGTGTTTTATGATAAATAGTAGTTATGAAGAGATTATAGAAGAGTTAAAGAAAATTGTTAAGCAAAAAGGTCTTAAATATACAGAGCAAAGAGAGATTGTTTTAAGTATATTACTTCATGCAAATGGTCACTTAACAGCAGAAGAGGTTTATAATCAAATAAAAAAAGATTACCCTAGCTCAAACGTTGGAATTGCAACAGTATATAGAGCTTTGAGCTTTTTAGAAGAGGTTGAACTTATAGCATCACTTAATTTTGGTGTAGATGGGAAAAAGTATGAGAGCAATATAAAATCACATCATGATCACTTAATCTGTACCTCATGTGCAAAAATAGTTGAATTTGTTGACGAAGAGATAGAAAAAAGACAAGAGAAAATAGGAAAAGCTAATAAGTTTAAAATTACAGACCATTCAATGCAATTATACGGTCTTTGTGAAAGTTGCCAATAAGTTTTAAAGTATAATAGCTCATAAAATAATTTATGAGCTATTATTTATAATCTTACGATTATCTTTGTTTTTTTCCTGCAATTACAAGTCTTAAAGCATTTAATCTAATAAACCCTTCTGCATCTTTTTGATTATAAACTTCATCTTTTTCAAATGTAGAGTATGCATCATCATATAAAGATTTAATTGACTCTCTTCCTACAACCATTACATTTCCTTTATAAAGTTTTAATTTTACTTTACCTTCTACATTTTTTTGAGTTGCATCAATTGCTGCTTGAAGCATCTCTCTTTCTGGACTGAACCAATATCCTTGATAGATTAGTTTTGCATATTTTGGCATTAACTCATCTTTTAGGTGAGCAGCTTCTCTATCAAGAGTTAATGACTCAATAGCTCTATGGGCTTTTAACATAATTGTTCCACCTGGAGTTTCATAACAACCACGAGCTTTCATACCAACATATCTATTCTCAACAATATCTACTCTACCAATACCGTGTTTATTCCCAAGTTTATTTAAAGCTAAAAGTAAATTCGCAGGAGTTAGTTTCTCTCCATTTAATTCAATAGGGTCACCATTTTTATACTCTATTTCAATATATTCAGGTTTATCAGGTGCATTTTCTGGACTTGATGTCCAAAGCCACATTGACTCTTCAGGCTCATTTGCTGGATTTTCTAAGTGAAGTCCTTCATAAGAGATATGAAGTAAGTTTGCATCCATAGAGTATGGGCTTATTTTTGGATTTCCATTTTCGTCTAGGTGTTTTTGAGATATTTCAATATTATGTTTTCTTGCATATTCTAGTAAGCTCTCTCTTGAGTTAAGTTCCCACTCTCTCCAAGGTGCAATTACTTTTAAATCTGGATTAAGTGCCAATGCTCCTAGCTCAAATCTAACTTGGTCATTTCCTTTTCCAGTTGCTCCATGAGATACAGCTTGTGCACCTTTTTCATTTGCAATTTCAACTAGTTTTTTTGCAATTAATGGTCTAGCAATTGATGTTCCTAAAAGATACTCTCCTTCATAAATAGCATTTGCTCTAAACATTGGGAAAACATAATCTTTTACAAACTCTTCTTTAACATCTAAAATATAAACATTCTCAGGTTTAATCCCACATGCTATTGCTTTTTTTCTAGCAGGTTCTACCTCTTCTCCTTGTCCTAAATCAGCTGTAAAAGTGATAACTTCAGCATTATATTCATCTTGAAGCCATTTTAAAATAATAGATGTATCAAGCCCACCACTATATGCTAATACTACTTTTTTTATATCTTTTTTACTCATAACTTTTTCCTATTTTTAGTAATTTATGGTGTGGATAATACCAAAATTTTGTTATAAATCCATTTAAACAATATTTTGCTATTTATTAATTTTTAATCAACTCTTTTTTATTTGCTATATTTTGTAGATAATCACTTATTTGTATCAAACAAAAAGTTATTATAAATATCATAAGACCTGGAAAAAAACTTAAATGCCAAGCAATATCTATTACAGCTTTTCCATCACTTAACAGACTTCCCCAGCTCATTTGTGGTGGATTTACTCCAAGACCTAAAAAAGATAACCCAGATTCTGCTAAAATTGCACCAGCAACACCAAAAGAGAAAGAGATTAAGAAAATAGGGGCTAAAAGTGGAGCAAAATATTTTAAAATAATTTTTGTTTTGCTAACATTACTTAGTTTTAATATTTTTATAAATGGTCTATTTGCAAGAGCAAAACTTTCACTTCTTATCATCCTTGACATTCCCATCCAAGAAGTAATTGATATTACAATTATCAAAACAAAAGAGTTTGCTTCAATATACGAAACCAAAGCTAAAAGTAAGAAAAAAGTTGGAAAAGTCAAAAATAAATCAATTAAAATAGTGATAGTTTTATCAATATTTCCTTTGAAATAACCAGCAGTTATTCCAATAATTAAACCTAAAAAAGATGAAAAAGAGGATGCTAGAAAACCTATAATAAGAGAAGTTTGCCCACCTTGTAAAACTCTAGCAAAAATATCACGACCTAATCTATCTGTTCCCATAATATGCTCAAAAGATGGAGACAAAAGGATTTTTTGTGGATTTAATTCATATGGAGATACTGTATAAAAAATTGGAGCTATAAACATTGATAAAGCTACAAATAAAAGCAAAAATAAAGAAAATCTAAACATCAAATTGTATAACTAAAGTAAGATAGTGAACTTTTACCAAACTTTCTAGTTTTTTCTAAAGAGAATTTTCCTAAAACTTTTGGAACTTCTAATTTTGACTCATGTTCTACTATTATTTTAAAAATATTGTCAACTTCAATATTTTCAATCATTCTAAATGACTTTAGATAAATATCTTCCATACCATCTCTAAAATCAAAAGGAGGATCTACATATAAAATAATCTCCTCTTTAGAATTTTTTAGGAATTCTAAAATTACAGGTGTTTGAACAAAGGCATTTCCTTGAATAGTTTGACATTTCTCAATATTTATATTTTTACAGTTTTTTAGTAAAATTGAATAAGAGTTTTTATCAAGTTCTATAAAATATGCTCTTTTTGCACCTCTACTAATAGCTTCAAGACCAATAGAACCACTTCCTGCAAAAGCTTCAATAAATATTTTATCAATAATATCAAACTGCAAAACATTAAAAACAGACTCTTTTAAAACAGCCTTTGAACTTCTTGTAACATCTAAAGATGGTAAGTTTAAAACTTTACCCTTATATAAACCTGCTATTATTTTTGTTGTTGGTTTTACTCCGTTCATTTTTTACCTTTTTTATAGATTATCTAGCATAGCTTTCAGCACGTATCTCTCTTATCACGTTTATTTTTATCTCACCAGGATATTGAACTTTCTCTTCTATCTCTTTTGCTATTTGAGTAGCTAAAAGCACTGCTTCATCATCATTTACAAGTTTTGCATTTACAATTACTCGTACTTCTCTTCCAGCATTTATAGCATAAGCATTAGTTACTCCAATTTTACTTGTAGTTATATTTTCAATCTCTTCAACTCTTTTAAGAAAACTTTCAAGAACTTCCCTTCTTGCTCCTGGTCTTGCAGCACTTAATGCATCTGCAGCACAAACAGCAGCACTTTCAACATTTATTGGCTCTTCATGTCCATGATGAGCATAAATTGCATTTATTACAGTTTCACACTCTCCAAATCTTTGACAAATTTCTGCTCCTAAATCAACATGGCTTCCAGGAGCTTCATGTGTTAAAGCTTTTCCAATATCATGTAGTAAACCAGCTCTTCTAGCTAATATAGCATCTCCCCCCATTTGAGCAGCAATAAGTCCAGATAAATGAGAAACTTCTAAAGTGTGGGCTAATGCATTTTGACCATAAGAGGCTCTATATCTTAATCTTCCAACTAGCTTGATAAGTTCAATATGCATTGACTTGATTCCAAGCTCCATAATAACATCTTCACCTTCTTTTTGTATATTTTTATCAAATTCAGCTTTTACTTTGTTGTAAATCTCTTCAATTCTAGCTGGTTGAATTCTGCCATCTTCTAGTAGTTCTTGGATAGTTCTTGTAGCAACTGCTCTTCTATATAGATTAAAAGATGAAACAGTTATAGTATTTGGAGTGTCATCTATTATTATATCAACTCCTAGAAGCATCTCAAGAGCCTTTATATTTCTTCCCTCTTTTCCAATAATTTTCCCTTTAGTCTCTTCATCATTTAAAGGAATATTATTTATAAGTCTTTCTGCTGCAAACTCTCCTGCATACCTTGTAACTGCTTGAGATAAGATATTATTTACCTCTTGTTTTGAGTTTTGCTCTGCTAATTTATATTTTTTTCTAAAGATTGAAGCAATTTCTGCTCTTGAATCCTCTTTTACCTTTTCAAGCATAAGCTCTTTTGCTTCACTTTTCGTAAGTCCACTAGCATTTTCCAATATTTTGATTGCTTCAAGAGTTTTTTGTTCATAAGTTCTTTTTTGCTCTTCAATACCATCTTTTAAGATTGCAATTTTTCTATTGTTTTCACTAATCTCCTCTTTTTGAGTTTTTATAAGTTTTAATTCACTTTCAAGATGCTCATTTAGCTCTTTTTCTTTCTTTTCAATCTTAAAAAGCATATTTTCATACTCTTTTCTAGCACTTTTGAACTCTCTGTCACACTCAAATTTTGCTTTTAGTTGAGCATCTTTTAGTGCAACTTCTGCTTCGTGTTCTATAACTCTTGCTTTTGCTTTTGCTTGTTCTATGAAAACTTCAAACTTAGCTTTATTTATCTTCTTTGAAATAAAAACTGTAACAAGGGAACTAAAAGCTCCAAATGCAACAGATATTAATAAAATCTCCATTTTAACCTATCCCGTAATTATATAATCTGCTTCAATATCGTAATTATCACTTAAAATTTCTTTACTTTTACAAAGTTCAAGTTGTATAAAAACTATTTTTGGTCTGTATTTCAATCTATGAAAGAATCTATCATACATCCCTTTACCAAACCCGATTCTTTTGTTTAAAACATCAATTCCAACAATAGGAACTACTGCTAAGTCAATCTTTTTTGGTTTTAAAAAAGAGTTTGTTGGCTCTTTTATATTAAACTTTTTTTTATGAAGAGGTAGTCTGTACTTTACTATTTTAAAACTATCATCTTCCATAAATGGTACATAAACTATCTTTTTTTCTCTTCTT
This sequence comes from Aliarcobacter trophiarum LMG 25534, assembly GCF_003355515.1. NCBI lineage: Bacteria > Pseudomonadati > Campylobacterota > Epsilonproteobacteria > Campylobacterales > Arcobacteraceae > Aliarcobacter > Aliarcobacter trophiarum. The sequence continues at coordinate 808,873 of NZ_CP031367.1, forward strand.
AACTCATTAATTAAAGGTTTTATATCTACTTCTATATCAAGAGGGATATACAACAAAATATTTTTTGCATCATTAGTATGTATAATACTCTTTAATTTTTGAATAACTCTTTTATTTTTTGAGTATTTTGAGAAAAGTGCAACAAAATTTAATCTTTTAATAGATATTTTTCTAAAATCACTTTTATGATTTGCATTCATTTAAGCCTCACTTAGGTAAAATCTCTACCTAATAAACAATTTTATCTAAAGGAATTAAAATGAAGTTTAAAACTTTAGCGATTTTAACTATTTTACCAATTTTATTTTTTTCTGCTTGTGATTCAAAAAGTGATAAAAATCAAAAAGCTACAATAAATAGTACTGAAAACCAATTTATTCTAAATACAATTAATAATTCACAAATAAATATATCTTTAAGTGAAGATAAGATAAATTTGAAAGATACAGATGATAAGATAGTATTATTAAACTTCTTTACAACTTGGTGTCCTGCTTGTAAGGTTGAAATTCCAAATTTAGTTCAAATTCAAGAAAACTACAAAAATGATGTTGTTGTAGTTGGAATTTTACTTGAAGAGTTTAAAACAAATGAAGAGTTAAATGAGTTCTTCAAATCATATAATGTAAACTATAATATAACAAACTCTAGCGAAGCTTTTGATTTTGCAAAATCATTAGGTGGGATAAAAGCAATTCCCACAATATTTTTGATTGATAAAAATGGGACATTTATTCAAAAATATACTGGTTTAGTACCAAATGAGATGTTAGAGACAGATATTAAAAAGCTTTTAGAAAAATAGGATAAAAAATGTTTAGTTTTCTTAAAAAAGATAAAGAGAAACAAGTTGTTGATAATATAGAAGAGAGTGAGAGCTTTTTTTCAAAGGCTTTTAACAAAACATTCTCTTCAATAAAAAATATAGTTCCTCAAAAAAAAGAGAAAATATCTTTTGATGAGATTGAAGAGATTTTAATTGAGGCTGATGTTGAGTATGAGATTATAGAAAAGGCTATGAATGGTTTGCCTTCTATGATTTCAAGAAAAGAGTTAAGACATAGACTAGTGATGCTTTTTGAACATGCTCCAGAGGTTGATTTATCAAACCTTCCAAAACCTTATGTAAGATTGATAATTGGTGTAAATGGTGCTGGAAAAACTACAACTATAGCTAAATTGGCTGCTAAGCTAAAAAAAGAGGGACAAAGTGTAATTTTAGGAGCAGGAGATACTTTTAGAGCTGCGGCAATAGAACAGCTTAGTTCTTGGGCAACAAAGCTTGATGTTCCAATAATAAAAACAAAACATGGACATGATTCAAGTGCAGTAGCTTTTGATACAATTAGTTCTGCAATTGCTAGAAATATAGATAATGTTATTATTGATACAGCAGGAAGACTTCAAACTCAAGCAAATTTAAATAATGAGTTAAAAAAAATAGTAAAAGTTTGTGAAAAAGCTTTAGAAAACAAACCATATCAAAAACTAATGATTTTGGATGGAACACAGGGAAATAGTGCAATTGCTCAGGCAAAAGCTTTTAATGAAATCGTTGGAATAGATGGTATTATTGTAACAAAACTAGATGGAACTGCAAAAGGTGGAGCACTGTTTTCTATATCAAATCAGCTAGAACTTCCTATTTTTTATATAGGTGTTGGAGAAAAACAAGATGATTTAATAGAGTTTAGTCCTGATTATTTCGTAGATAGTCTGCTTGATGAGATTTATGTTAAAGATTAATTGAAGAGGGAAATATGAAAAGAAGAACTAAAAATTTTGTTGAAGATATATTGATTATACTTAGTATATTTTTTATTTTATATTTAATCTATTTTTTTGCTTTTAAACAAGATGATGAGTTATCACTTGAAAGTATAAAAAATGAGACAAAAGTTGAGATAGTAACGCAAGAAAAAGAGATTGTTTCAGAAAGTAGTTTTTTAAAAAAAGTATATGAAGAGATAAAAGAGAAAATTTTTCAAGATACAAATGAAGATGAGACAAGTAGTATAAAACAAGTGGAGAAGAAAGAGGAGAGTATAAAAAATATTCATCTTTCTCAAAGGGCTGAAATATTGTCAAAACAAGATGAAAGAGTAAGAGAATTAAGTGTTAAAGAGCAAATAAGTGATGAACCAAATATTGAAGTTGTAAAGCAAGAAGAGATAAAAGATAGTAGTTCTGAAAAAGTAGAAGAGAAGTTAGAAGAGAAGGCAACTATTGAAGAAAAAACAACTATTGAAGAAAAAAAAGAGGAGCAGACTGAACAAGCACCTTTAGAAACAAAAGTATATGAAGAGATCAAAACAGATGAAAATAGTGATGAAGCACATAATGATATAGGGAATATTGATGAGTTTTTTTATAGGTTTGATAAAAAAGTTTATAGTAATATAGATAGAAGTTTTGATAAAACAAGTTTTAAAAGAGGGGAGTTTGTAAATATTAGAGTAACTATTTTAAAAGATGGAAGTTATGAACAATTAACTTTTTTAAATGGGAATAGTGAATATTTCAATAAGATAAAACCACAAATTGAACAGATGTTTCCCTTAAATATCGAAGAGAATTTAAAAGGTCATTTTCCTAGATATTATAGAATGAAGATAGATTTTTAAAGCTAACTTCATTCATACAAATAGATATATTTTTACTATTTAACAGATATTTTATATTTCTCTAAAAGTTGAACCCAAATTACTGAGTGTCCATCTTTATCAAAAAGGGCTGGTGTTCCTTGAACTCCTAAGTTAAGACCTAGCTCTATATGCTCATTTAATTTCTTTTCAAGTCTTTCTAACTCATTTTTTGAGTATTTTGCATTTTTAACTTTGCTTAAATCATCTCCAATATTAAACTCAAACATCGCATTTATTTTTTCATCTTTTGTCTTCTTACTCATTATATAAATACTTAAATCTCTTGCATTTTGGTGAAAATCTAGAGGAAAGAAAAATACTTTAATTTTTACTTTATCTTTTATTTGAGGTAAATATGATTCGAATTTTTTACAGTATGTACATTCTGGATCTGTAAAAAAAACTAATTCTTCTTTTCCTTCTCCATAAGTAAATGCTTCTTTATCTTTTAAGATAGTTAAATCTACAGGAGCTTTAACTTGCATACCATTTGATGTATTTATAACAGCACCAGAGATAAGATAGTTCTTGTCTTTTGTTAGAAAAATCTCATCTTTATTTCCTTTAACTATTATTGAAAGAAGATATAAACTTCCAACATCATAAGCTTTTTCAACTTTGATTTCAGCATTTTTAAATAGAGCTAAATTTTCAAACTCTGCTATTTGCTTAGCTGATACCTCTTTATCTTTAGCATTTAAAGTTATAGCTAAAAATAAAGTTACAAATATTATATTTTTTAATATTCTAGACATATTTTTCCTTAAATTTTTTTGCAATTCTTACTAAAATTTGGTTAATTTAAGATGAATTACAAAATAAACATTTGAAAAATATAACTTGTTACAAAGGAGAATAAAATTCCATATCCAACAATTGCAGAGCTAAGCCGTGGAGCAAGTCCAGCCATAGAAGCTATTGCACCAGCTGTTATCATAGGTGCCATAGAAGCCTCAAGTATTGAAACAGTTGCTGCTAAGCCCTCAAATGCAAATATTTTACATACAATAATTGCAATAATTGGAGCAAAAATTAGTTTTACAAAAAGTGCAACACTAAAAGGTTTTAACTCCTCTTTTGGAAGTTTTAGCTGTAGTCCTAATCCAGCAGCAACTAAAGCAATAGGAACAGTTGTTTGGGCAAAGGCTTCAAGAATCTTTGTAACTGTTGGATGAAACTCAACTCCAACAAAAAAGAGTGATATAATTAAACATAAAAATGGTGGGAAAGTTATAACTTTAAAAGTAATTAGCTTAAAAGTAACCTTTGTTTTACTTGTATATAGAGATACTATAAAAGTTCCATATATTGCAAATGCTAAAAAGGTTCCTAGTTGGTCATATATTAATAAATATGGCATAAAATCATTATTAGGTAAATATGTTTGAAGTAAAGGAATTCCCAAAAATGAACTATTTGTTAAAATAGCAACAAGCAATAAACTTCCAGTTACCTCTCTTGAGAAGTTGAAAATTTTTGATAAGATTAATATAGCAACTGCACTTAAACTCATAACAATCCATGCAACGATAGCTGGGATTATTATATCTAAACTAAAATGTATCTTTGGAGTTTGAAGTAGCACAATTGCTGGATATGATACATAAAGAACAAATTTGTTTAAAGGAATACTTGCCTCTTTTGTTAAAATATTACTAACTCTTAGCATATAACCAATAGCCAAAGCTACCAAAACCAATAAAATATTTTCCATAAAATCCTCATTATATATAAGTAAAGTGCAACTTTATCATAATCTATTTTAATTATTAAAAAGAGAGATTAAGTTTTTTTTTGATACATTAGTATAAAGAGATAATTTTAAAGGGAGTACAAAATGAAAAAAATTTTAATAGTAAATGCTCACCAATATTACGATGCTGTAGCAAAGGGTGAATTGACACAAAGTTATATAAATAGAGCAACAAAGTTTTTTTTAGAAAATGGCTTTGAAATAAAACATACAGATATTGAAAATGGATATGAAGTAGAAGATGAGTGTGATAAATTCGAGTGGGCAGATGTTATTTTGTTTCAGTATCCTGTTTATTGGATGGGAGTTCCGTGGATAGTTAAGAAATATTTTGATGAGACCTTTACACAAGGAAGACACTATTTAAATGATGGAAGAAGTAGAGATGATAAAAGTAAAAGATATGGAAGTGGAGGATTACTTAAAGGTAAAAAATATATGTTAAGTATTACATATAACTGCCCAAAATCTGAGTTTAATAATAAAGATGGCTTTTTTGATGGTTTATCTTTAGATGAGGCAAATATTGCTACTCATAAAACTTTCCAATTTGTTGGGCTTGAACCACTTAAAACTTACTCTGTACACGATATTTTTAAAGGTGATTTAGACTTAAATAAAGAGTTAGTGAAATTTGAAGATACTTTAAGAGAAAACTTTTTATAAGTTGAAAAATATAGCTAGTAAAAAAAAGGAGAATATTATGGAAAAAACATTTGAAGAAGCAATGAATTTTAGACATGCTTGTAAAATTTTTGATGAAACAAAAAAAATAAGCAATGAAGATTTAAATTATATTTTAGAAGCAGGGCGAAAATCTCCATCTTCTTTTGGACAAGAGCCGTGGAAGTTTTTGGTTATTACAAATGATGAATTAAAAGCAAAATTAAGAGTTCATTGTTGGGATCAAGTACAGATTACTTCTTGTTCACATTTAGTAGTTGTTTTAGCAAAAATAGAAGAAGTTAGAGATTATGAAGGGGAAGTTAGAAGAAAGTTTAATAGAAGAGATTTACCAAAAGATATGGTAGATGCTTATATAATAAAATATGCGAATCATCAAAAAGAGTATTTCTCAAATGATTTTAATACTTTTAGTTGGACTTCTAGACAAACTTATATAGCCTTAGGAAATATGATGACAGCAGCTGCAGTTAAAGGAGTTGATAGTTGTCCAATAGAGGGATTTGATAAAGAAGATGTTGAAAAAGTTTTAAATCTTGATACGAAAAAGTATCAAGTTAGTGTAATATTACCTTTGGGATATAGAGTAAAAGAGCAAAGTATTAAACAAAGAGAGAAGCTAGAAGATATTATAGAATTTATAAACTAAGCAACAAAATGTTAATATATTTCAAAATTAAAAAAATTATTTAAGGGCTTAAAAAGATGCTGAGTGTTAGTGATATTGAAAACTGGCTTAGAGATTATGGTATAAGTAATTACCACATATCAGAGGATTTTTATATTTCAGTTCAAGGAAATGTAAACTTAAGCGAGAAATTAAAAGGACAAAAACTTCCTATAAAGTTTGATAGGATAGATGGTTATTTTGATATAAGTAATAATGAATTACCTAGTCTTGAAGGCTGTCCAAAGATTGTTATGAAAGATTTTAATTGTTCATACAATAAACTAACTTCACTATTTGATTGCCCAGTTGAAGTAGGAGATTTTGATTGTTCTCATAATAATTTAAAAAATCTATCTTATGGACCAAAAGAGGTAAAGGGTTTTTATGATTGTTCATATAATGAGCTAACTTCTATAAAAGCAAGTCCAAGAACAGTAAAAGGTCATTTTAGATGTAATAATAATCGTCTCTCAACACTAGAGGGAGGACCAAAAAGTATTGATACATATTTTGATTGTTCAGGAAATATTATTGAAAGATTAATAGGTGGACCAATATCTGTAAAAGAGGATTATCTTTGCTATACAAATAGATTAAGTGATTTAGATGGAGTTGCTGATGAGATAGGTGGAGATTTAGTAACAGATATTAAACTAAATATTACTTCTAAATTTGATGAAGAGGGACAATATTATAGATATAAAGGAAGTGAGGCTATTTCTCATATTTATAGACCTTTAGTTGCTCTTACAAATATTGAAGATATACAATCTTGGCTTGAAAAGTTTGATATTAAAGGTGCAACTATTTTACCTGATAACTCTGTAGATGTTCATGGTGATGTGAAACTATCTAATAGACTTCCAAACTTATCAAAGTTGCCAATAAATTTCAATAATGTTGATGGAGATTTTGATATAAGTGAAAATGAGTTAACTTCTCTAGAAGGTAGCCCAACTAGAGTTGGAGGAAGCTTTTTTGCACATAAAAATGAGCTAATTTCACTTAGAGGTGGACCAAAAGAGGTTAAAGGAAGCTTTGTAATCCTTCACAATAATATAACATCTCTTCAAAACTCTCCAACAATAGTAAAAGATGACTATATCTGTTCTCATAACCCTTTACGAACTCTTGAAGGTATAAATTCTGTACAAGGTTATGTTTTTACAGGAGTGTATATTCCAAGGCTTAAATGTCAGAAATATAATTATAAAGGGATTACAACATATAAATATCCAGGTGATGCTGTTATGAAATATCTTGATGAGGAGTATATATCATTAACAGATGAAGAGAAAGCATTTGAAAGTACAAAGAAGAATTTAGAAAAAGTTATTAAAAAAATGTTAAATGCAAATACATTAACAAAAGAGATGATAACAGATAATCTGATTAAAAACCTTACAAAATATCAGCTTGACCAATTAAAAACAAAAGTTTTATGGATAAAAAATCCACCAAATGAAGATAATAGTGATATTATAAGTGAAGATGATATTATGAAACTGGCTTTTGAAAAAGAGTTATAAAAACTCTTTTAAGCCACAAAACTTATTTTTTGGATATAATCGCCAAATTAAAATAAAAAAATCATAAAAAATAAAAATAATTAGATAAAAATGGAGATTTAGAATATGGTTCAAACAGTTAATTTAAAAAAAGCTTTTGGTGCAAGAGTTCTTTTTTCTGAAATAAATTTAAAGCTTGATAGTGGTAAAAGATATGGATTAATAGGTGCAAATGGTGCTGGAAAAACAACATTTTTAAAGATTTTATCAGGACAAGAAGAGGCAACTGAAGGTGAAGTACAGATACAAAATGGGAAAAAAGTTGGGGTTTTATCTCAAAATCAATTCGCATTTGAGAATTTTACACTTTTTGATACAGTTTTAATGGGAAATAAAAAGCTTTTTGATGCAATTAAAGAGAAAGAAGAGCTTTATTTAAGTCCTGAATTTACTGATGAAGTTAATAACCGTTTAGCTGAGTTGGAAATTATTTGTTGTGAAGAAGACCCAACTTATGAGTATGATATTAAAGTTACAAAAATTCTTGAAGATTTAGGTTTTCCTGCTTCAACTCACCAAGATTTAATGAGTACATTAACTGGAGGAGATAAGGTTAAAATACTTTTGGCACAAGTTTTATATCCAAAACCAGATATTTTATTTTTAGATGAGCCTACAAATAACCTTGATATTGATACTATTGGATGGCTTGAAAATCAATTACAACATCATGATGGAACAATGGTTGTAATTTCTCACGATAGACACTTTTTAAATGCAGTTTGTACAAATATTTTAGATGTTGATTTTAAAAAGATTAGAGAGTTTAGTGGTACTTATGATGATTGGTATATAGCATCAACACTTATAGCAAAACAACAACAAGCTGATGTAAGTAAAAAACAAAAAGAGAAAGAGGAGCTTGAGAAGTTTATTGCAAGATTTAGTGCAAATGCATCAAAAGCAAAACAAGCAACTTCAAGACAAAAACAGCTTGATAAACTAGATATTCAAGCAATTGAAGTATCAAGTAGAAGAGATCCATCTATTATCTTTAGACAAAAAAGAGAGGTAGGAAAAGAGCTATTAAGTGTAAAAAATATCTCAAAATCATACTCTGAGAATGTGATTTTAAATGATATCTCTTTTACTCTTGAAAAAGGTGATAAAATAGCACTTATTGGACCAAATGGAGTTGGAAAGACTACACTTTGTGAGATTTTAATGGGTAATTTACAAGCAGATAGTGGAGAAGTTTTGTGGGGTGCAACTATTCAAAATTCATATTTTCCACAAAATACAACAGATTTTATAAATGGTGATATGACTCTATATGATTGGCTAAGAGGTTTTGATAGAGAGGCTGATATTGGTGAGATTAGAAACTGTTTAGGAAGAATGCTTTTTAATGGTCAAGAGCAAGAGAAAAAAGTTGATTCATGTTCAGGTGGAGAAAAACATAGAATGATGTTATCAAAAATTATGCTAGAGCAGGGAAATTTCTTGATTTTAGATGAGCCTACAAATCATCTCGACCTTGAAGCTATTATTGCTTTAGGAGAGGGACTTCACCAATATGCAGGTTCTGTTATTTGTGTATCTCATGATAGAGAGTTGTTAGATGCTTATGCAAATAGAATTATTGAAATTCAAGATGATGGTACTATTATAGATTTTAAAGGAACTTATGAAGAGTTTATGGAGTCTAAAGCAGTTTGAGTATCATAAGAGGATTCTTCCTCTTATGATTTTATTTAAACCTTAGCATGTCTTGATGACATTCTAATTTCTCTTCTTTTTAAAGCATCGTTATATCTTCTTTTATCATCTTCAGTTACAAGTTCTAATTTTGGTACAGGTACTGGTCTTCCATCTTCATCAACTGCAATCATAGTAAAATAGCAAACATTTGTATTTTTCATAGTATGGTCTTTTATATCTTCTGAAATGACTTTTATGCCTATTTCCATAGATGTTCTTCCTGTATAGTTTACAGAAGCATGAAATGTTACTAATGAACCAATTTTTACAGGATTTTTAAATAGTACCATATCTACTGATAGTGTAACAGCATAGTGACCACTATATCTTGCGGCACAAGCATATGCCACTTGGTCTAGTATTTTTAAAATTTCTCCTCCATGTACATTTTTTCCAGAGAAATTTGCTTTTTCTGGAGTCATTAACATAGTCATTGTTACAGTTTTTTCTCTTTTTATCTCATCATTCATCTTTTCTACCTCAAAATATTTTGGATATTGTATCTAATTAAACTTATTCAATAACCCTATATTTTAAGGGTATAGTTTAAAATTATACAAAACTATTATTTATTGATATTAGATTGATTATATAACTTTTTCTAACATCTCTTTTTCACTTAAAACTTCTACTTTTAACTCCAAAGCCTTATCATATTTGCTTCCTGCATCTTCTCCATAGATTAAAAAATCAGTTTTTTTTGATACACTAGAGCTAACTTTTGCACCTAAGTTTTCTAAATACTCTTTTATTTTATCTCTACTTTGGCTCATAGTTCCAGTTATAACTACTGTTTTATTTTTAAATGGGTTATCTTTTGCCTCTTCTTTTATTTTTACTAATGGATTTAAAATAGAAAATAGTTTTAGAACAAACTCTTTATTTACTCTCATAAATTCTAAAAAAGAGTTTGCCATTTGTTCGCCAATCCCATCTATACTTATTAAATCTTCATAGTAAATATTTACTAATTCTAATCCAAATTTCTCACAAATCATCTTTGATGCAACTTCTCCAATATGTTCAATTCCCAAAGCTGTAAGCACTCTATAAAGTTCACTTTGTTTAGAGTTTTCTATTGCATTTAAAAGGTTGTTTATTTTTTTCTCTTTAAATCCTTCAAGAGTTTCTAAATCTTCGTATTTTAAAGAGTATAAATCTAAAATATCATAAATCTTCTTTTCATTTACCAAGAGTTCAACTATTTTTTCACCCAAACCATCTATATTTAAGCAAGATTTACTTGCAAAGTATATTATGGAGTTTACAACTCTTGAAGGGCAATCAAGGTTTTGACATTTAATCATAATCTCTTCGATTAAAAGCTCACTTTTACAATCAGGGCAAAGTGTTGGTTTCTCTATATTTTTTTCATTTCCAACTCTTCTATCTTTTAAAACCTTTGTTATTTTTGGAATTACATCGCCACTTCTTATTATTATTATCTCATCATCTATTTTTAAATCTAACCTTGCTATTTCATCGAAATTATGTAAGGTTGCTCTTTCTACAACTGCTCCATCTATTTCAACTGCTTCTACAATAGCAACAGGAGTTACAACTCCTGTACGTCCTACTTGTAAAATAATATCTTTTAGTTTTGTAGTTTTTTCAATAGCTGGAAACTTATACGCACAAGACCATCTAGGAAATTTTTGTGTAAAACCCAGAAGATTTTGAGTTACTATATTGTTTACTTTTATCACCATTCCATCTAAAAGCATAGTAAATTCATCTCTTTTTTCTACCATTTTGGTATATATTTTTTCAATATCTTCTATAGTATTACAAAGCTCTTGCATTGGAGCTTTGTAAAAGCCTAGAGAAAAAATATAATCCATAAGTTCACTTGTTTTTGAAAAGTTTAAAGAGTTTTCACCTATTCCCCAAACTATAAATTGTAACTTTCTTTTTGCTGTAATTTTTGAGTCAAGTTGTCTTAAACTTCCAGCACTTGCATTTCTTGGATTTGCAAAAGGAGTTTCACCATTTTTTAATCTATCAATATTTATAGCTTCAAAATCATCTTTTTTTATAACTACCTCTCCTCTTATTTCTAAAAGAGATTTTTCACTAATTTCTAATGGAATTGAGTAAATTGTTAAAGCATTATGTGTTACATCTTCCCCTGTTGTTCCATCGCCTCTTGTTATTGCTTGTTTTAGTTTTCCATTTTCATAAATAAGATTTAAACTAGCTCCATCAAATTTTGGTTGTATAAAAAACTCAAAAACTTCTCCATTTTTATTTGCTCTTTTTATCCAATCTTCTAACTCTTTTTTGTTAAAAATATCCTCTTGCGACCACATACGACTTAAGTGATTTGCTTTTTTAAAACTATCTAGTACATACCCGCCAACTCTTTTATTTGGAGAGTTTGGATTTCCTAAATTTGGATTGTTTTCTTCAAATTCCAAACAGAGCCTAGCTAGTTTGTCATACTCTTCATCACTTGCAAGTGGCTCATCAAAAACATAATATGCTTTTGCCCATAAAATTAATTTTTCTATATTTTTTTCATACTCTAATTGATTCATTTGTTATCTTCTTCATAAATTTTGAGCAATATTGTATCATCTTTTACTAAGCAATTGGAATGACCCCAAGTTAGTAGACACTTTTTTAATCAGTTAACACCTTGGGTTGAGTAACACTATCATTGTATCTTTTCTCAAATTCATTTGGACTTATAAAATCTAAAAAACTATGTCGTCTTTTTGAGTTATAAAACATTTCTATATATTCAAATATTTTATCTCTAGCTTCTGCTCTTGTATGAAATATAGTTTTTCTAACTAATTCTTTTTTTAATGTCTTAAAAAAACTCTCTGCTACTGCATTATCATAACAATTACCTCTACGGCTCATACTTGGGATAATATTATGATGCTTTAAAAATGTTTGGTATTCATAAGAACTATATTGGCTACCTTGATCTGAATGAAGAATTACTTTATGATTTTTAATTCTGTGAGTTGTTTTTTTCAAAGCTTTAATAATTAAAGATGTTGATTGTCTATGTCCTGTTGCCCAACCAATTATTTTTCTTGAATAAAGATCTATAACTGTAGCTAAATATAACCATCCTTCATAAGTTCTGATATATGTGATATCACTAACCCAAGATTCATTTGGTTTATATGTTAAAAAACATTGTTTTAAATGATTTGGATGTGCTTTATGAATTGAACCAGCCTTATGCTTTGGTTTTCTTTTATAATTTCCTATTCCACAAAGTTTTGCTTCTTTCATTAATCTTGCAACTCTTTTCTTATTTACATGTATATTTGAAGCCTTTAAATCTTTATGAATATTTCTATATCCATATATCCCATTTGACTCTCTATATGCTTTTTTTATCTCTTGTAAAATTTGTTGATTTTCAATCTCTAAATTTGAAATAGGTTGTTTTAACCATTTATAATACCCACTAGGATGAACTTTCAATACAGTACACATTCTTCTGATTGTGTACTGTATTTGATACTCCTTTATAAATGCGTACTTTAATTTGGGTTGTTTGCAAAGTACGCTGCGGCCTTTTTTAAAATATCCCTCTCTTCTGTAACTCTCTTTAATTCTTTTTGCAATCTTTTTATTTCAGCTGTTGTATCTTGAGTTTTTTTTATTTCTACTTCAGCTTCTGGTGATTTGTATTTTTTTATCCAGTTTCTCAAAGAATCATAATGGACACCTAACCTCTCAGCTGTTTCAACAACCCCATATCCATTTTCTATAACTTGTTTTACAGCATCTCTTCTAAACTCTTCACTATATTCTCTTCTTGCCATTTTTAATTCCTTCAATTGTTTACAATTTTCTCTAAATTGTTATTTTAATTAACTGAATAAATTTCTGTCTACTTTTTTGGGGTCATTCCAACCAACTTTTACTTTTCTCATCTCTTTCTAGTTTAAACTTATCTTTTACTTTTACATTTGTAAGATATGAGTATCTATTTGTCTTTGGCAATATTAGTTTATCTTGTACTTCAGAGTTATACTCCTCCTTCTCCCATTTATAGCTATCTGGTCTTATATAGTTTATATTCTCTTTACTATAATCTTTACCTAAAACTATACTCTTTTGACTAGTTCTTTTATAATTCACATTTTGATACAGTGAAGCATTCTCCAAATTACCATCTATAAAAACAACTGTCTCATATGTACCATCTGCACTAGCTCCTATAGAAAATATAGAAATCATTCCTAAGGCTATTAGTTTTACCTTCATCCATTTGCAATACTTATTCATTAGAACTCCTTTGTTCTGAAAATTTTAGAACACTTTTTCTTTATTGTCAATTAAATATAGAATAATCTTATTTATAAAGAAATATTATAGTTAAAATAAGATGAAGTGAAATAAAAGTGAGAATTATGAAAATTTTTGGAAAAATAAATTATTAAAAGTAGAGGTTTAGAAATAGATAAGTTTTTACTTATCTATTTTATAATATGTCCTACAAATTTTGACATATTATTTAAAATCTTACCACCTCTTCTAAAACCTAGAGCACAAGCTTCATAAGAGTAGAAAACTCCAGCTTGATAAAATTCACCATTTTCATCTTGTGGAAACTCTATATACTCTTGATAAATAGATTTATGACCCTCATAATCACCAAAAGTTTCAAGATCAATAGAGCCATCACTATTTACAATTTTGACATTTGAACCTTCTCTACCAAACGCCTTTTTCTCTACATATTTTTTACCTTTTAGAGGTTCAAATGATGTTTCAAGTAAAAGAGGGTGATTTGGGAATAAGTCCCATAAAATTTTCATAAATGCCTTTGATTGGAATATTAAAGTATATGCGGGATTAAATATAATTGCTTTTTTCTCTTTTACAATTTCTGTTAATAAAAGTGCTAAAGAGCTCTCTTGTATAGCTATATCTTCCCAAGGAATAAGTTTGAACCAAAACTCAAAAAGCTCATCATCTTTAAATATTCCATCATCACTAAATTGTACATTTTCAATAAATTCAAAATCAGTATTAAACCCAGCTTCATTTGCAATATGTTGTAGAAGTTTTGTAGTATTTATATCTTCACTAGAACTTGAAATACTAGAAAACAGGATTTTCCAACCTAAATTTGAGTAATACTCTTCAAATTTATCAATATCACTATTTAAAGTTATAATTCGTTTAAAATTATCTTTTAAAGCATCATATAGATTATTGAATTGAGCCTCTTCTTTTAAGTTATTTTGTTTTAACATTGCCCATTGTACTATAGCTGTTTCAAAAACTGAAGTAGGAGTATCTGCATTAAATTCGATTAGTTTTATAGGTTTATTATCTATACCACCAGCTAAATCAAATCTTGAGTACAAATGCCAATGAACATCATTTTCCCATGACTCTTTTATAATCTCAACTAAGTTAAACGGAATATTTAATTCATGAAAAAGCTCATTATCTATCACAAATTGACCTGCTTCTATAAACATCTCATAAAGCTCATTTGTTGCTTCGTAGTAAGAATTTGCTTCTTTTTCACTAATTTCTACCAACTCATTTGCAATATAAGAGCTATCATCACTATCTGTATGCCATGTAAAACCAATACTCTCTAAGTACTCTTTATCTAGAGGTTTAATCTTTTCTAATTTCATAATTAACCTCCTGTACTTTGACTTGTAGTTCTACTACTATTGTTTTGAGTAGATTTATTATTATTTCCAAAGAAACCACTTTGTTTTCCTGCCCCTGTTGAGCTACTAGCTGGTTTATTAAATGAACTTTGAGATTTGCTATAAGTTTGTGGAGATTTGTATTGAGCTGCTTTTTGGTTTTGGAAATTTTGATTATTAAATAGTTTATTTCCAAGCCATGAACCAATCATTGCCCCTGCTATTGAAGATAATAAAACTCCACCTAATCCCATTCCTCCACTACTCATTTCAGGATTTGTAAGAGGTGATGTTCCTGCATCTATTTTTGCCTCTTCTTCTTTTACTAGTTTATTAATCTCATCTTGAGATAAAATTCTCTCTGTTCCATCTGGATTTCTAAGAACTATTGTAGTTTTTGCTGCTGGAAACTCTTCAGCAATTTTATATTTTCCATCGCTACTTTGCTCAATTATTACAAAAGCACCTTCTTGTTTTGAAGCCTCTGAGATTGTATTGTTATTTGCTTGATTTTGGTTTGAGTTGTCATTACAAGCATTTAAGCCTAAAATTAGGAAGGTAGCTAAACCTCCAGTTTTTGCTAACTCTTTAAAAGTTTTAAAATTTTTGTTTTTCATAGTTTTAACCTCTTTTTGTAGTTTTTCTAAATTTAGTTTTATTTGGTTTTTTAGTTTTTGTTTTATCTTTACTATCTCTTTGCTTTGCTTCAATTTTTTTATCTTTTATAGATTTCTTTTCTCTTGTTTTTGTTCTTGGTTTTTTCTCTTTAGTAGGAAAATCAACTAGTTCAACTCTTGGAATTTGAAGCATTAACTCTTTTTCAATCTCATTCATAAGTTTATAATCTTTTACACTTAAAAGTGTTATAGCAACTCCATCATTTCCAGCACGTGCTGTTCTTCCAACTCTATGAGTGAAGTCATTTATAGTCTCAGGTAGAGAAAAATTTACTACACAAGGAAGGTTTTCTATATCAATTCCTCTTGCTGCAATATCAGTACAAACTAAAACTCTAAGCTCTTTTTCTTTAAACTTTCTAAGAGCTAAGGCTCTTGAACTTTGTCTTATATCCCCATGAATACAAGATGATTTTAATCCATCAAGATTTAGGTTTTTTACTAAATCATCAGCTTCTAGTTTTCTATTTACAAAAACTAATACTTGAGATATATTTTTTGAACCTATTAAATATGATAGAAGTTCGCTTTTGTTATCTTCATCTACAAGGACTATTTGATGTTCAATTTTTTCAACATGATCTCTTTGGTTTGTAACTTCAATTACAACTGGATCTTTTAGAAACTCTTTTGCAAGTTTTTTTATATTTGAGTTTATTGTTGCACTAAACATTGAGATTTGTCGATTTTTCCCAATATATGGTAAAATCTGCTCAATCTCTTCTAAAAATCCCATATCAAGCATTGTATCAAGCTCATCTATTACAACTTTTTCTACACTTGAGAGATTTATAGTATTATTTTTTATATGTTCAAGTAATCTTCCAGTTGTTGCAACTACAATATCAACACCATTTGATAATTTTCTTACTTGTTCTTTGTTTGAAATTCCACCAAATACGGCAACTCTTTTAATATCTAAATATTTTGAATAATCATCTATTGCTTGTGTTATTTGCTTTGCTAACTCTCTTGTTGGAACTAAAATTAATGCTCTTAGAATACTATTATTTTTATTTTCTCTCTTTAATAAATCTTCTAAAATAGGAAGTAAAAATGCACAACTTTTACCAGTTCCACTCTTTGCAATACCAATAATATCCCTTTTTAATAGAGCAATAGGTATAGCTTTTTCTTGAATAGCAGTTGGATGAATATACCCTAAATCATCAATTGCTTTTAAAATATTCTCATTTAATTGTAAATTTTGAAAAGTTTTTATAAAAAATCCTTTGGTAAAAATGTCTTACATTGTATCAAAGTTGAAATTAGATTTAAATTTATTATTGGTTTTTTTTGAAGATTTAAAAATATATATGGGTTAATAAAAGTTATTAATATTAATAGATGTTTATAAATCAGATATTTATAAAATTATATAATATAAAAATAATATCTTAAATTAAATTTGATACAATTTCGCTTAAATTCTTAGTATATTAGAAAGGGGATAAAAATTGTTTTATGAAAAAAATATCAAAAGTATAGCTGCAAGTGCTATTTGCTTACTAGGTATTAATGCAAATGCATTAACTTTAAAAGAGACATTAAATGAAGTGTTAGATACAAATCCAGTGGTTCAAGAAAGACTCAAAAATTTAAATGAAACAAGAGAAGATTTAAATATTGCAAAATCTGAATGGATGCCTTCTTTAGACTATAGAGGAACTATAGGAAGAAACAATGGTGGAGATCTAAAAGATAGTGGAAACTCTAGTTTTAATCATACAGCTAGAGATGTTTCATATAGTCATTATACAAACTCATTAAAACTTACACAAAATATTTTTAATGGATTTAGTACTACTGAAAAAATCAATTATCAAGAAACAAGAGTTTTTGGTGCAGCTTATCACTATTTAGAAAATGCAAATGATATCTCCTTTCAGATGACAGGAGCATATATTGATTTACTAAGAAGTTATCAATTATTGCAAAATGCAAAGGATAATGTTGCTATAAATAAAAAAATTTATGAAGATGTACAATCTTTGTATGACCAAGGACTTACAACAAAATCTGAGATGACAAAAATATATGCCTCTTTATCTTTAGCAAACTCAAATATGGTTGTTCAACAAAATAATACTATGGATAAAGAGTTTAAATTTAAGAGGCTTTTTGGAAGAGGTGTAAATGTAGGAACTCTTGAAGTTCCAAAGTTAGATTTAGCAATGCCTGAGAGTAAAGAGAGAGCTACTATGGTAGCAATACAAAATAACCCTTCTATGATAGTGAGTAGTTATAATATAAAAGGAGCTCAAGCACTTTATAGAGAGAAAAAAAGTAAATTTATGCCAACAGTTGATATAGAAGCTGAACAGGTTTTTAATGACTACACTAAAGAAAATGGATATGATAGTGCTGATGATAGACAAAGAATTTATGCTGTTTTAAATTGGAATTTATTTAAAGGTGGAGCTCATAGTGCTGATTTACAAAAGAGCAGAAGTACAATAAATAAAGAGATAGAGCTTCAAAGAGATTTGAAAAGACAGACTATTGAAGGTTTAGAGTTATCATGGAGTGCTTATGAAATGTTAGGAAAACAACTAACTGAGCTATATAAGTATTATGAGTATTCAGAAGAGACACTTACTAGTTATCAAAGTGAGTATGAGATGGGTAGAAGAACTTTACTTGACCTTTTATCGGCTCAAAATGATTTAATAAGCTCTAAAGCACAAATAATAAATGCACAAATGGATAGGCTTTTTGCACAATATAGAATTTTGGATGCAATGGGAATGCTTGTTGGTTCAGTTTTAGATGAGAAGGATTATGCAAAAATTATAAAAACAACTACAAATCCACTTGATTTAGCAAAAGATGAAATTCCTGTACTTTTAGATGTTGATAAAGATGGAGTTGTAGATCATCTTGATATTTGTGATAACTCAGTTAGAGGAAACAACAATATTATGCCAGATGGTTGTAATAAAGAGAAAAAAGATAGTGATTTTGATGGAATAAGTGATGATAAAGATAAGTGTCCTGATACTCCATTTGGTGCAGTTGTTGGAATAGATGGATGTCCTATTGAAAATGAAAAAAAATTTAATATGACAAGTGGAGAATATATAAATAGTGTATTAGCTTATAGTGAAAATAGTCCAAAAAAAGAGAACAAAAAAGGGCTTTATGATTATGAGTTTAATGTTGTAGCAAATAAAAATATTGAATCAACTTCTTTAGATAAACATTTGATGTATGGTGATTTTGATATGATAAAAAGATTTGACTTTATAAATATGAATAGTAAAGATGAAGCAAAAATAGATGAAATATCAAAAAAACTCAAAGAGTACAACGGTACAAATGCAGTTGTAACTCTAATAGGAAATACAAGAGCAACAAAAGATAAAAATGAGAGTTTTGATAAAGGTTTAGAGTATGCAAATAGTCTTAAAACTGAGCTTATAGGAAAAGGTGTAGATGAGAAGATTTTAGTTACTCAATCAAGAGCAGATTTTGATAGAGTTTATTTGCAGACTGTAAGAGGTGATAAAAAACTAAATGACATTGTTGCTATTGCTTTATATGTTCCAAAAAGTAATTCATTTGGAAATGACAACGATGCTGATGGAGTTATAAATGAGTTTGATGAGTGTTTAAATACTCCAAAAGGTCAAATGGTAAATGAGAAAGGTTGCCAAAATACTATAAATCTTGAAGTACTATTTGAAAATGATAGTGATAAGGTTATAGGAGATAGCATAGATAAAGTTAAAGCCTTTGCTAAATATTTAGTAGATAATGAAGAGTTTAATACTCAAATCAGTGGACATGCAAGTAAAGGTATAAATAGTGGACAAAAAAATAGTGCAGAGTACAATCTTGATTTATCTACAAAAAGAGCAAATGCCGTAAAAGATATTTTGGTTGAAAATGGAGTTGCATCTACTAGAATTATAGCTATTGGAAAAGGTTTTGAAGAACCAATTGTAAGCAATGATACAGAAGATGGAAGAGCTACAAATAGAAGAATAGAAGCAATTTTAATAAAAAATAGATAGAATAAATAAAATGTAAAATAAGGGAGAATTGATAGATAATGGTAAATAAAAGCTTAAGAAAAAACGATACTTTACTGGACAGTTTAGTCCTTTATACTAGGCTTTTTCACAAGCCATTTTCAGCCGAATCTTTGCTTCAGGGATTACCTCTTGGTAATAATGAAGCAGATCAGCTCCTATTTTCAAAAAATAGTTCTAAATCTATGTTTAGTAGAGCAGCTGCTAGAGCTGGTCTTAAAACAACTATTGTTGAAAAACCTATCAAAGATATTTTAAATATACAACTTCCAGTAATACTACTTTTATCAAATGAGAATAGCTGTATTTTAGACTCTTTTAATGAAGATAGAACAAAAGCAAAGATAATTTTTGCTGGACTTGATGACCCTCTTGAAGAGTGGGTAGATGTAGAAAAACTTGAAGATGAGTATTTAGGCTATGCTTTTATGCTTAAAAAAGTGTATGAATATGATAACAATAATAATTATAATGGTAAAAAAACCCTAGCAATTGATAATCAAAAACACTGGTTTTGGAGTACTTTGGGCTTTTCAAGGAAGATCTATATTGATTGTATAATAGCTTCAATTTTAATAAACCTTTTTGTATTAGCAACTCCACTTTTTACTATGAATGTTTATGATAGGGTTATTCCAAATAATGCACAAGAGACACTTCTTGTTTTTACTATTGGTATTGTTGTTGTATTTATTCTTGATGCAGTATTAAAGTTTACTAGAACTTATTTCTTAGAAATGGCTGGGAAAAAAAGTGATATTATAATGTCTTCAATTATTTTTGAAAAAGTTTTAGATATGAAATTAAGTGAGCATCCAAAATCTGTTGGAAGTTTTGCAAATAATCTTAAAAGTTTTGATAGCGTAAGAGGATTTTTAACTAGTTCAACTTTAAATGTATTAATTGATTTTCCTTTTGCAATACTATTTTTATGTGTTATTGCATATTTAGGTGGTTGGTTGGTGATTGTTCCAATTTTTATTATTATACTAATAGTAATTTATGCAAAAATAATAAAAGACCCACTTAAAAAAAGTATTGAAGCAACTTATGAAGCAAGTGCAAAGAAAAATGGTATTTTGATAGAAAGTTTAAATAATATAGAGACAATAAAAGCACAAGGAATGGCTGGAAATATTCAATTCTCTTGGGAAGAGAGCACAGGAGAGATAGCAAATAAAGGTCTGAAATCAAAATTAATATCAGCTTCTATTCCAACAGTAACAGGGCTTTTAACTGGATTAAACACGGTTTTAATTGTTGTTTTTGGAGTTTATTTAATTCAAGATTTTCAACTTACAATGGGAGGTTTAATTGCAACTATGATTTTATCAGGTAGGGCAATTGCACCAATGGGGCAAATAGTTTCTTTAATTACAAACTATGAAGATACTAAACAATCTTTTAAAATGTTGGATGATATTGTAAATAAACCACAAGATAGACCACTATCAAAAGAGTTTGTTAAAAAAACAAGCTTAAATGGAAATATTGAGTTTAGAAATGTGAGTTTTAAGTATCCAAACAGTGAAGCTTATGCTCTAAGAAATGTAAGTTTTACCATAAAAGAGGGCGAAAAAGTTGCATTTATAGGAAGAATTGGAAGTGGAAAATCAACTATTGCAAAACTAATTTTAAAACTATATGAACCAGAAGAGGGGCACATTTTAATTGATGGAATAGATATATCTCAAATCGATCCAGCTGATTTGAGAAAAGGTATTAGCTATGTACCACAAGATATACACCTTTTTGGAGGAACAATAAAGCAAAACATTTTAGGAATTCACAAATTCATAGATGATGAATGGATGCTTGAATGCTCAAGAATAAGTGGAACAGATGAGTTTGTAAGAATGCATCCTGCTGGTTATGATATGCCTTTAGGTGAAAGAGGTGCTGGGCTTAGTGGAGGTCAAAGACAAAGTGTAGGAATAGGAAGAGCTTTGATAAATAACTCTGATATTTGGATGTTTGATGAACCTACAAATGCTATGGATCAAACAACAGAAAGTATAGTTTTACGTAATTTAATGTCAAAAATAGATGGGAAAACTTTGTTGCTAGTTACACAAAAAATGAGTATGGTTGATTTAACTGATAGAATTATTGTTATGAATTTTGGGCAAAAAGTTTTAGATGGTCCAAAAGATGAAATTATTAAGATACTCTCAAATGGTGGTGAAAATAATGAATAAAATAAAAGATTTTTTTAATAGCCCTGAAATAATTAGATTGAAAGAGATTTTTAGGTTATTTAATGATAAAGATAATTTGAAACTTCCAAAGACACCACTAAATAAGAATGATTATGAATATATGAAAAGTTTGAGTGCAGCAGTTGTTTTTAGTTCATCTAAAAAGCTTCATTGGGTTTTAATCTCTTTTTGTATAACTATTTTTATTTTTATAGTTTGGGCTGCTTTTGCTGAGATTGATGAGATTGCAAGAGGAAATGGAAAAGTAGTTCCTAGTGGACAAAATCAGATTGTACAAAATCTTGAAGGTGGAATTGTACAAGAGATTTTGGTAAGAGAGGGTGATATAGTAGAAAAGGACCAAATTTTAGTTCGTATTTCAAATGAAAAAGGTACAAGTACAGCTATGTCAAATGAGCTAAAATCATACTATCTTGAAGCACAAATAAGAAGATTGGAAGCTGACTTAAAAGATATTCCTTTTGAGTATATAAAAGGTGAAAATGAAGCGTTAAATGAGTTTTTAGATAATGAA
This sequence comes from Aliarcobacter trophiarum LMG 25534, assembly GCF_003355515.1. Lineage (NCBI taxonomy): Bacteria > Pseudomonadati > Campylobacterota > Epsilonproteobacteria > Campylobacterales > Arcobacteraceae > Aliarcobacter > Aliarcobacter trophiarum. The sequence goes on from NZ_CP031367.1 coordinate 830,983, forward strand.
AATGAGCTTTTTATCACAAACCAAAAACAGCTAGAGTCTAAAATATCTATATTAAAAGAGCAGATAAAACAAAAAGAGAATGATTTAAAAGATACAAAGCAAACTATTGAACATTTAAAGTTTAGTGTTGGTGCTATTTCAAAAGAGGTAACTATGACTAAGCCTATGGTTGAAAGAGGTATTAGATCACAAGTAGATTTCCTTAAACTTCAAAGAGAAGAGAGTGATGCTAAAAATAAGCTCTCAAGTGCTATGTTTTCAGTGGATAAAATAAACTCAGAGATAAAAGAGTTAAACAAAAAGATTGATGAGACAAATGAGATAAATGATACTCAAATTAGGGAAAAACTAAATGAAGTATTTAATCAACTAAAAGAGGTAGAAGCAAATAAGCTTGCTTCTACAGATCAAGTTGCTAGAACTATTGTAAAATCACCATCGAATGGAATTGTTCAAAAACTTCACATAAATACTCTTGGAGGAAGTATTAAGCCTGCTCAAGATTTGTTGGAAATAGTTCCAACTGATCATAAATTAATTGTTGAAGTAAAAATACTACCAAAAGATATAGCCTTTATATACCAAGGACAAAAAGCGATTGTGAAGTTTTCTGCATTTGATTTCTCTATTTTTGGTGGGCTTGATGGAAAAGTAATAAATATAAGTCCTGATACAATAGTTGAAAAAGATGAAAAAACATTTTATATTGTAAGAATTGAAACAGAGAAAAACTATATTGGTGAAGAGAAAAATCAAAAACATATAATCCCAGGGATGATAGCAGATGTTGATATTTTAACTGGTAAAAAGAGTGTTCTTGATTATATTTTAAAACCTATATTAAAAACAAAGACATATACATTCACAGAGAGATAGTATAAAAAAAGGGGGAAACATTATGAAAAAAGTTGCTTTATATACAAATCTAAATATAGATTGTGATAGGATAAAAAATAGTCTTATTGATTATAATTTGACGTTTATAAAAAATAGTGAAGAATTACTTAAATTACAAGAGCATCTTGTGATTATAAATACATCTGTAAATCTTGATAAAGAAGAAGAGACTATTGAAACATTACTGAAAAATAGAAATAAAATTTTAGTATTAGAGAGTAGTCCAAAACTTATTAATGCACAAAATTGGTTGTTACTAGGTGTTCATGGTTATGGAAATAGTATGATGAATGATATTTATCTGAAATCTGCTATTGAGACAATAAATAATGGCTTAATTTGGTTGATACCAGATATAACTATGGAGATTCTAAATAAATTAAATAGTGCTAGTTTAAAACAAAAAGATATTTTAAATCATCTATCAAAAGCTGAGCAACAAGTTGCATTATTATTAAAAGATGGATACTCAAATACAAAAATTAGTGAAGAGTTAAAGCTATCTATAAATACAGTTAAAACACATATTAAAAATATCTATTTAAAACTAGATGTACAAGATAGATTCTCTTTCATTAATCTTTTAAATAAGAGTTAAATAGATTTATAATAAAAAAGGCTAAGGATAAATATCCTTAGCCTTTTTACCTTAAATTATAGAAGATTATAGTTGAGGACCAGCTGCTGTAAAATCATACTCACTCTCTAAAGTTAAGTATTTTTTAAAGTTTTCAATATACATCTCTGCTAGTTTTCTTTTAGCTTTATCATACTCTAAAGGGTCACTCCATGTATATCTAGGAGTTAATACATGAGTATCTACACCTTTTAAAGTTTTTGGAATTTGAAGATTAAAAATAGTCATATTTTGGAATTCAGAGTCATTTATAGAACCATCTAAAATAGCATTTATACAAGCTCTTGTATTTTTAATACTCATTCTTTTTCCTACATCATAAGGACCACCTGTCCATCCTGTATTTACCAAAAATACATTTACATTATGTTTGTCTATTTTTTTACCTAAAAGTTCTGCATAAACTGTAGGATTTAGTGGTAAGAATGCTTCTCCAAAACATGAAGAGAAAGTTGCCATTGGCTCATTTATTCCTCTTTCAGTTCCAGCCACTTTTGCAGTGTATCCACTTAAAAAGTAGTACATGGCTTGTTGTTTATCAAGTTTTGCAACAGGAGGAAGTACACCAAAAGCATCAGCACAAAGGAATATAATATTTTTTGGATGACCACCTCTCATAGTTGGAGCATGGTTTTCTATGTGGTCTATAGGATAAGATACTCTAGTATTTTCTGTTTTTGATTTATTTGCAAAATCAACAACACCATTTTCATCTGCTACAACATTTTCTAAAATAGCACCTTTTTTAATAGCATTATAAATTTCAGGTTCACTATCTTTATCAAGGTTAATTACTTTTGCATAGCAACCACCCTCAAAATTAAATACTCCTTCATCATCCCATCCATGCTCATCATCACCAATAAGTTGTCTATTTGGGTCTGTTGAAAGAGTTGTTTTTCCTGTTCCACTTAAACCAAAGAATAGTGCAGTATCACCATCTTTTCCAATATTTGCCGAACAGTGCATAGGAAGTTTTCCTTCAAGAGGAAGCCAGTAGTTCATCATAGAGAAAACACCTTTTTTCATCTCACCAGCATACCAAGTTCCACCAATGATTGCCTCATTTTCTTCAACATTAAATATAACATAAACTTCAGAGTGTAAGCCATGGCTTGCATATGCCATATCCACAGTTTTACAGGCATTATATATAGTAAACTCTGGTTTGAAGTTCTCTAACTCTTCTTTAGTTGGAAGAATAAACATATTTTGTATAAAATGAGCCTGCCAAGCAACCTCTGTAATAAATCTTACTGCACGTCTTGAATCAAGAGAAGAACCACAATATACATCTGTAATAAATATATCTTTGTTACTTAGTTGTTTTTTTGAGTTAGCTAGTAAATCGACATAAACATCTTTTGAAACTTTTTTATTGATTTCTCCCCAAGCGATATATTTGTTTGATGGGTCTTGATTTACAAAGAATTTATCTTTTGGACTTCTTCCAGTAAATATACCAGTATCAATCATTAAAGCACCAGTTGAAGAGATTTTTGCTTTCTCATTCTTTACTGCGAAATCGATTAAAAAATCAATATCCGAATTTCTAAATATAGTACCAACGTTTTCTAAACCTAATGTATCTTTAATATTAGACATAATTCAAATTCCTATTCTAATTTTTAATTGCGAAATTTTATCCAAAAAAATATAAAACTTTCTGAAAGATGAGTGATTTCCACAACAAAATATATATTTCTTTTTTTTATGAAAAAAAATATCATAAATATAAAAAAATAGTTGAAAAATATTTCATAATGTAATATAATTACAAAAACAATTCAGAAAAGGTATTAAAATGTTTGCAGTTGATGAAATCTTAATAAAATTAAAAGATATCTTAAAAACAGATGGTAAAACAAAAAAAGTATTTGATAAGGAGGTTGCAGAGGCTTTGGATTTAACTCAAGCAAATTTTGCAACTATGAAAAATAGAGGAAAAATTCCATATACGAATATCTTGAATTTTTGTGCAAAAAAGAAAATCTCTATAAATTGGCTTTTATATAATCAAAATCCAAATTCATTAATAGATAGTACAGATAGGTATTGGGTTAAATATTATCCAACTGTGAATGTAAGTGCTGGAGGAGGAGCTTATGATGGTGATGAAAATAGTGAAAGTTTAGAACTTCCTGATTGTTTTTTATCAATGTTAGGAGGAAAAGAGAATCTTAAAAATATAGATGCTATCAATGTTATTGGAGACTCTATGGAACCAACATTAAACTCAAATAATATAATTTTTATCGATAAAACCAAAAATGATATAAATAGAGATGGAATATATGCTTTTACAACGAATTATGGACTTTTTGTAAAGCGAGTTCAAAAAAGAGTTGATGGGCTTTTGGATATTATTTCAGATAATAAAGACTATCCAGTACAAGTTTTAAATAAAAATGAACTAAATATTTTAGGAAAAGTTGTTAGTTCTTTTGGAAAAATATATTAAAATAGAGTTTTGAAATTTTGGGAGTTTTGAAGGGCTTCAAAGCTCTCTTTATATGTAAAACCTACCAAATAGATACAGTTAAAATTGTAGTTTTTTAGAATAGGTTTTAGCTCTTTAATATTTTTTATAATTTTTTGCTCACTCTCTTTTAAATAAGAGATTTTAGATTTTGAAATAAATATAGTTTTTGCATATTTAAACTCATCTTTTAGGTAATGAATTTCATTTTGAATTAAATTTTCGTTTACTTGACAAATTATAAAACTATTACTCTTCCCACTCTCTATTGGCTCAAAATTTTTATCAATAAATATTGCTTTAAAATTTTGGTATAGCTTTAGTTTTGAAACATCTAAATCTTTTTCAAAAAAATTGTAGATATTTATAAAACTATTTATATAAAGTTTAGATAATCTTAATTTTGAAAAGAATATATCTTTATATGAAAAACTTAGTTCAAATAAAGAGTGTTTTATTAGATTTTTTATATCATTTTTATCTATATTTTTCTCAAACTTTTTGCTATTTGGGTATATGGTATCTAAAAGCTTTTGATTTTTTGAGATTAAAATATCACCATTTTTAATATCATCAATAAACTTAAAAACTTTTTCTATATTTTTTGAGATTAAAAAAATAGGTTTTTTATAGCTATTTTGATATAGCTTTATCATATCAAAGGTTTGATCTTCACAATAATATGAATCTATTTTTAAAATAGATAATTTAAATCTAGCTATTTTTATTAAGGCTAACTCTAGATTTTTTACCTTTATAAAAGCTACTTCTTTGTCAATAATAGGGAAATTGTCTTCATAAATAACTGCATAAGCTCCATTTTCTATAGCTATTTCTAAATCTTCAATCTTTTTTGCTATAAATAAATCAGAGGTTTTTACTTTTTTTGCATCAGTTTTTATACTATTTATAAAAGAGATAGATGGAGAATTAAGAAGTTCTCCATCTACAATATCTATCAAAGATGAGATTTTCACTAGCTTATTTTTGTTCCAATTTTTTTAGGCTTTTCTGGTCTTATTAGGCTTAAACCACTCTCATCTTTTGCTGCAAGAATCATTCCTTCACTTAAAAGTCCCATTAGTTTTGCTGGTTTTAAGTTTGCAACTACACAAGCTTGAGTTCCAACTAAATCATTTGGACTATAAAACTCTTTTATTCCAGCAACAATTTGTCTTGGACGATTTTCTCCTAAATCAACTTGAAGCTTTAAGAGTTTGCTTGATTTTGGTACTTCAACAGCGTCTATAATAGTTCCAACCTTTATAGTTGTTCCAAAGAAATTATCAATTGTAATAAGATTAATTCCATCAAGATCTAGAGGTTCTAACTCTTCTTTTCCTTCATATTTACTATCATCTTTTTGTAAAATTGTAATATCTGAAACTTCAGGTTGAGCTAATAAAATATCCTCAACTCTTGGAAATAATGCATCTATTTTAGTTATTTTTACATCATCTAAAAGTTTTTTATTTACTATTAATTTGTTATAATTTTCTGTTGATATTTCAAGAGATAAGCAGTTTGAAATATCTTTTATTTTGTGTGGCATTACACTATCTAGAAGCAATGCAACTTTAGCCATAATATTTGTAATTAGAGCTACTAATGCCATAGCTTCTTCACTCTTTCCATCTTTTATTAAATTCCAAGGTTCATAGTCGTTTATAGCTTTATTTCCGATTGTTAATATCTTCCAAATCTCTTCAAGGTATTTGTTTATTTGCATATTATAAATGTAATTTTCAAGAGTATCAACAATACTATTTACTTCTTCTAGCTCTTTTTTGTGAAATTTTTCTACATCTTTACTAGATACATTGAAATCAAAATATTTTCCACTCATTCCCATAATTCTATTTAGTAGATTTCCTAAATCATTTCCTAAATCAGAATTTATTCTATCTAAAAGTGCTTTTTGTGAAAAATCTCCATCTTGTCCAAAAGGAACCTCTCTTAAAAGGAAATATCTAAAAGCATCAAGACCATAAGCATCTGCAACCTCTTTTGGATTTACTACATTTCCTTTTGATTTACTCATTTTTTCACCATCTCTTGTCCACCAACCATGAGCTGCTATATGTTTTGGTAGAGGTAGATTTAAACTCATTAGAAATGCTGGCCAATAAATTGCATGAAATCTTAAAATATCTTTTCCAACTAAGTGAATATTCGCTGGCCAAAAGTTCATATTTTTATCATCTGTACCATATCCTAAAGCTGTTGTATAGTTTAAAAGTGCATCAAGCCAAACATACATAACATGCTTTGGTTCATTTAACTCAAGTGGAAGTTTTACACCCCAATCAAAAGAAGTTCTCGAAATTGATAAATCTTTTAAACCATTTTTTACAAAATTTACAATTTCATTTTTTTTGGCTCTTGGTAGAATACAATCAGGGTTCTCTTCATACCATTTTAATAGTCTATCTTCATATTTTGATAATTTAAAAAAATAGCTCTCTTCTTTTACAACTATTGTAGCTCTTCCACACTCTGGACAAAACTGTTCATCTACTAGTTGAGTTTCAGGAAAAAATGTCTCACAAGGAACACAATAAAATCCTTCATATTCCCCTTTATAGATATCACTATTTTTATGCATTTGTAAAAATGCTTTTTGAACTCCTATTTTATGATCTTCATCAGTTGTTCTTATAAATTTATTGTAAGTTATATCAAAATCATCCCAAAGAGCTTTAAATTTCCCACTTATTTCATCTGCATACTCTTTTGGAGTTTTTCCCCTAGCTTCTGCACTTTGAGCAATTTTTTGCCCATGTTCATCTGTACCTGTTAGAAGAAAAGTGTTGTGACCAACTAATCTTGAGTATCTAGCTAACATATCAGCTATAATTGTTGTATAAGCATGACCAATATGAGCTACATCATTTACATAGTAAATTGGAGTTGTGATATATACATTTTTACAATTTTCTTGCATTTTTTCCCTTTTTTCTTAAAATTCAAATCCACCGCCAGAGCCTTTGTTCATAGACTCATAGACAGCTAAGACATATTTTTTTCGCAAATTACACTCAAAAAACTCATTACAAGGTTTACATGAGTTTAAATTTTTTGAATTTTGACAAGAGTTTAACTCTTTTAAAATAACCTCTAGTTTCTCTTCCCAAATATCCAATTTTTTTTCTTCAGACATTTTTTCTGTAAACTTCCAAAACTCTATTAATCTCTACTTGTGAGCCAAAGAAACAAGCTGTTGTATCGTGAATATGAGTTGTAGGAACTTCTAGAACCCTTTTTTCTCCATCAACAGCCATTCCACCAGCTTTTTCAAAAGTTAAAGCAAATGGGAAAACTTCAAATAGTTGTCGTAATTTTCCTTTTGGTCTATCACTTGTGCTTGGATATGAAAAAAGTCCACCACCTTTTAGAAGTATTTGGTGAAGGTCAGGAACCATTCCACCACTATATCTTAGCCTATAACCATCATTAAAAATATCATCAATTAGCTGTTTATGAAAAGGTGTCCAACAGTTTTGAGTAGAACCTGGAGCATTTAGCTTCCCTTTTTCATTAAGTTTAATATTTTGAATAAATTTAAATTCTCCACCTAAAAGTCTATACATTTTTACATCATCTATAGTTACAACCATTTCAACTCTAGGACCAAAAACTACATAAATTGAGGCTACAATATTTTTTGCGTTGAAATCATTTTTATAGATTCCATAAATTGAACCAACACTTAAGTTTACATCAACCAAAGATGAACCATCTAGCGGGTCATAAGCTATTAAATATTCACCATTTTCATTTATGTTTTTTATACTATCTTGCTCTTCACTTACAATTGCTTTTATGCTAGGAATTTTTGAAAAAATATTTTCAATTATTTCATCACTCTCTATATCTAGCTTTAACTGAGTATCTCCTGTACTATTTTCACTCTGAGATTTTCCAGTATCACCTGTTTCTATTAGGTGTTTTATCTTTATACTCGCTTCTTCTATAGCTTTTATTATCTCTTGCATTTATACCCTTTTTGCATTTTTATCAATCCAATGTATAATCATTTCAGGATTATTTAAATCCAAAATATCTAAACTCTTTGGGATAAGCTTTTTATCTATACTATCATCAATTGCTAAAGCATTTGAAACATCAAAGTAGCTCTCATCAAGCTTATTTCTAAAAATAGAAATTCTAGGAAGTTCTAAAGTTTTTAAACCCTCAACTAAAAGGTAATCAAAATCTTTGAAAATCTCTATTAGCTCATCTATTGTTGAACTATCTTTTTTAAAAATTGTTGTTTTATTTGGGCTTACAACAGCAACATTTGCCCCTGTTTGAGAGAATTTAAAAGAGTCTTTACCCTCTCTATCAAACATCGCTTTATCTTTTGGGTCGTGTTTTATTATACACACCATAAAACCACTATCTTGCAAAATACTTGCAACTTTAACAATAGCAGTTGTTTTTCCACTATTTGATGGACCTGAAAAGGCCACTACTAATCTTTTTTTATTCATAAGCTGGATTTTATCCAAAGAATTGTTAAACTCTATTTATACAAAAATATATTTCAAAGTGTAGTTTTTGTATAATCTTTACCTTAAATATTAGGAGAACTTATGAAAAAAAGTTTATTTTTAGTTGCTATTTCACTTATGTTTGTATCTTGTACACCAAAAAATAGTGCATTTAGATATTTTGATAAAGGTGATATTGAGACAACTGCTATAAGAAATACAAAAAAAGCTGATATAGTAAAAGACAATGAGATAGATGCGATATTTATGGCAACATATTTAAATAAGTTTGACCCAAAAATAAGCGATAAAGAGGAGAACTTTTTAGTATATATATTTTTCCCAAATAAAGAGGAACAAGAGTTTAAAACAAGTGGATACGAGCTTAGCTTAAATGGAAAGATACCATTTTCTATGGAAAAAATAGAGAAAGATAATAAAAAATTTCAAGATATGATGCTTAGAAATTTTTGGGGAACTTACTATTTGGTTAAGTTTACAAATAAGGAACTTGTAGATAAATTACAAATTACTCTAAGACCAAAATCTAGTGATGCCACACTAAATTTTGAAAAATAGATGATAGTGAGATTTTGTTCTCACTATTTAAATAGTTATTATAGATATAAAAGTTGGCTAAAACTTTTTTTCCATACTCTCTTGTTTCATTATATGAAATCATCTCCATACTTAAAAAAGGTTCAAACTCTGATTTCTCTTTAAATAATCCTTTTTTCAATTGACTTCTAGTATATCCAGCTCCACCATTATATGCATAGGCTATAAAAAGAGGATTACTATCAAATTGCTTCATTAATGAGTCAAGATGAAAACTTGCATATTGTATATTTTTTTCAGGGATAAACTGTTCATATATGTTGTAGTTATCACCTAATTTATTTGCTATATCTTTTGATAAAAATGGCATTATTTGCATTATTCCCATAGCACTTGAAAACGAGATTGAGGATGGAATAAATCTGCTCTCCTGTTTTGCAATAGAGTAGATTAAAATCTTTTTATATATTCCATAATCACTTAATAAATCTTCATAAGGTGTTATAAAATATTGGTTTTTAAATCTATTATATCTTTCAAGTAGAAAAGCTAAATGAGGCTCCATATTTTTTTGAGTAAAAAGATTTAGATATTTTTGCATCTTTTCATCATCTAAACTTTTTTTACTATCTTCTGTTACCTCTAACCAACTAAACACATCATAAATATCATAAGAGCTAGGTTTAATCTGCATATCTATTTTAAAAACAAGATTGTCTGGAACTATATTTAAAATCTCTTTAGCATATAAAGAGTAGATGTTTGCTTCAAAACTTTTTGTCAATTCTTCAAGATATAGAGTGTTTTTTGATAGTAAATATAGCCAAAAAAGTGCTTTATCTTTCTCTCCTCTTAAATATGCTATATCAAAAGAGTTTTGAAAAAACTCTTTTGCACTTTCTAGTTTACGATTATTTACTGCATTTATACCTAGTAAAAATTGCAGATTTGCTGTTAATGTTTTATCTGTTTTTAGATTGTCAAGAGATTTTTGTATATTATTTAACTTTTTATCATAAATAACTGTTCTTAAAAATTTCTCAAAATCCTTATTAATAGCAATTTTATGCAAGAAATTAGAGTTTATATTTTGATTTAAGTATTTATATCTATATTCATCACTAACTTCAAAAAAAATCTCCAAAAACTTATCACTAGAGCTATTTATAAGCTTTTTAAAAACATCATTTGAAGATATAAGAATAAGATTATTTTTTAAAGTAGGGTAGGTGTCCAATTTTGATATAAAAAAGGCAAGGTCACTTTTTGATAAATTAGAAGCTTTTTTAAGAGAAGCAAGTCCTAAAGCTATACATCTAGAATCACTATTTTTAAGTTCTAAGATAGAAGCATTGTAACAAAATCTATCTTCTGGAGATATTTTTTCATTAAATTTTTGCTTGAAACTTTTATCAAGTAAAGCATTTCTTCCATTTCTCATATCGTAAGCTTTTTTTGCATTTTCATAGCTTAGCTCTTCATCTTGAAGATATTGTAGTATAAAAAAATCTTTTGCACTTGATTTTGGTTTTTCTTCTAGCCATTCAAAAGTTATTTTGAAATCTTTTTGCATAAAATCTGTATTTATACTATCTGCAAAAAGGTTTAAACTAAGAGAAAATAAAAGAGAAAATCTAAATATTTTTAACATGCTTCTATAAAAGGACTTTTTGTAAAAATGTCTCTATGAAGATAAGAGCAAAAATTAAAATAAGTGGAGCTAAATCCATTCCACCAAAAGTTGTTGGAATATATTGTCTTATTTTTGCATAAACAGGCTCTGTTAATCTATAAAGCATTTGAACTATAGGATTATATGGGTCAGGTCTAACCCAAGTTAAAAGTGCTGAAATAATTACAATCCACTTGTAAAGAAAAATAATGCTAAAAAAAATAGTTAAAAATGAGCTAATTAGTGCATCTATCATTTTATAATCTCCCCAATATAGTTTTTAATAAATGGATAAATATCTGTTAGATTTGGTCCATTTTCAACACCTGTTAAGATATATCTTAATGGTTTAAATAGATTTTTGCCCTTTAGTGATGTTTTTTCTACAACATAATCTTTTAAATCATCATAGTTTTCAAAATATGGTGCAGTTTTTAGAACCTCTTTGATACTTTTACTCTCTTCTTCAAAACCTTCAAGTGTAGATTTTGAACTAAAAATATTATTTAGTTTGGCTTTTATCTCTTTTATTGTACTAGCTTCTTCTAAATATAGTTTTGCTAATTTACCAATATCACTATCAGCAAATCCTAAAATTTTTGATAGTCTCATTTCATCTAGTAACTCAATATGTTTTCTATTGATAAATCTTAATTTATCAATATCAAATTTAGCTCCACTTTTTGATACATTTTCAATTTTAAACCAAGAAATTGCCTCTTCAAGAGTAAAAATCTCTGTTGGAGTTTTGTTACCCATAAGTACAAGATAGTTTGCAATAGAACTAGGTAAAAAACCTTCATCAATCAACCATTTCACACTACTTGCATCATCTCTTTTACTCATTTTTTTACCAGTTTGAGCATTTAAAATTATTGGTAAATGAACATATTTTATCTCTTTTGTATAACCTAAACTCTCTCTTATATGAATCTGTTTTGGAGTGTTTGAAACATGATCTTCTCCACGAATAACAATAGATATATCCATTAGCATATCATCAACACTACAAGCATAGTTATATGTAGGTGTTTTATCTTGTCTTAAAATAATAAAACTATCAATATCAAAAGGTGCATAATCAAAATCGCCTTTTAGTAAATCTGTAAATTTTATGTTGTGATCAGGTTTTTTAAGTCTTACCGTAAAAGGGGCATTTGTATTTAAAACAGTATCATCACTTAGAGTTTCGCAAAATCCATCATATCTAAATGCAATACCTTTTTTAATACTCTCCTCTTTTAACTCAAGAAGTTTGTCATCACTACAAAAACAAGCAAAGGCTTTTTTTGAACTCATTAGTTGAAGTGCCATTTTTTGGTGATATTTTAGATTTTCACTTTGATAAAAAACAGTTTCATACTCTATAGAGAAAAGATTTAAAATCTCTAAAATCTCTTTATCTTTTCCTTCAATATTTCTCTCTTTATCTGTATCTTCAATTCTAATAATAAGCCCTTCATTTAACTGTTTTGATACAATATAGTTGAAAATTGCAACTCGCAAATTTCCTATATGCATATCTCCTGTTGGGCTTGGTGCAAATCTTAGCATAAACTATTTCCTTACAATAAAAAATGTTAAATTATTTAACTCAGTATGAGTTTTTATATAGTTGTTTAAATCTTCTAAACTTAAACTTTGGATTAATTCTAGCTCTTTTTGTGGAAAGTCTTGACTTAAACCCTTAAAATAGAGCATAAATGCTCTATTTAATCTTTGAGCTAAAGTTTCTGTTCTAAGTGGTTCACTTCCTACTAAGAAGCTTTTAGCAGCATTTAGTTCATCTTGAGTAGCTCCATTTTTTACAAACTCTTCTACAATAGAACTAACAAGCTCTTTAGCTTGTGAAGCACTCTCATTTTTTGTTTGTAAATATCCACTAAAGTTTGAGTATAGTCTATTTATTCCAATAGAGGCATAAGCACTATATGCTAAACCTCTTTTTACTCTTATCTCTTCCATTAAACGGCTTCCAAAACCACTTCCACCTAAGATAAATGAAGCAACTTTTGCTTTATAGTTATTTTCATCATCTATTTTTACATTAAAATTTGAACCAAAATAGATATATGCTTGCTCTGTCTCTTTTAAAAGTTCTTTTTCTTCTTTTTTAGACACAAACTCTATTCTTTTACTCTCCTCTATTACTCCATTTTTTAACTCTTTTAAAATGGGTTTTAATGCATTTTCTAACTCATTAAAGCTAATGTCTCCACCTGCAACAATAGTCAAATTGTTTAAAACTAAAGAGCTTTTTAAAAAATCATCTATATTTTTTAACTCTATTTTCTTAATACTCTCTATTGTTCCACTAGAAGGATTTGCTAAAGCAGTTCCACTATAAAGAAGAGTATTTAAACCCTTACTTGCTACATCATCAAAATCATTCTCTTTTCTTTTTAAATTTCCAATAGCTAAAGTTTTTACTTTTTCTAGTGTATCTTTTGATAAGTTTGGAGATTTTAAAAGTTGATTTAAAGAGCTAATAGCAAGAGTTGACTTCTCTTTTAAGCTTGAAAGTTCTATCGTTAGAGTTTCAAATCCAATAGAACTGTGGATTGTAATAGCATTGTTATCTAAAATTTCTGAAAATTTTACACTCCCTAGCTCTTTCGTTCCTTCATTTAGAACTCTGCTTGATAAACTAGCTAATCCTAAAGAGTTTTTATCTTTTATATATCCAGAATTTTTAAAAATTAGTTGTAAATTTAAAATTGGTAAAGATTTTTGCTCTTCAAAAATCACTGGAATATTAATATTGTTTATATTTATATGCTTTATGTTTGCACTCATTAAACTTCCTTGTAGTATTAAAAAAATATATAAAATATTTTTCATTTTTTATTCAAATCTTTCTAAAATATTATAAGCAGTATCTCTTTTTGCAGGAATTTCGCCTATATCTTTGATTAATCTTATCATCTCTTCTTGATTCATTCTATTAACTGCACCTGCTGCTTTTACAACATTCTCTTCCATCATTGTACTTCCTAAATCATTTGCTCCAAATTTTAAAGCCATTTGACCAATATATGAGCCTTGCGTAACCCAAGAGCTTTGTAGATTTATAAAATTGTCTAAGTATAATCTTGCAACTGCTAAAAGTCTTAAATATCTATTTGAAGATTGTGGTTTAATCTCTGGATGTTCTTCAAGAAGTTTTGTATTTTCTCCTTGGAAACTCCACATAATAAAAGCTCTAAAACCACCTGTTTCATCTTGAAGTTTTCTAATATGTTCAAAATGTTCAATAATTTCTTCATCTGTTTCAACAGTTCCAAACATCATTGTAGCAGTTGTTTTCATTCCAATAGAGTGTGCAACTTTGTGAACTTCCAACCACTCTTTTGTATCCATTTTTTTTGGAGCAATAATATCTCTTACTCTATCACTTAAAATCTCAGCACCAGCTCCTGGAATTGAACTTAAACCTTTTTTTTGTAGTCTTTTTAAAACTTCTTCTTTAGTGATTTTTGATACTTTTGCTATAAATGCTATCTCAATAGATGAAAACCCATGAATTGTTATTTGTGGATATTTTGTATTTATATGCTCAACTAAATCTTCATAATAATCTATTTTTAGATTAGGATGAACTCCTCCTTGAAAAAGTATTTGTGTTCCACCAATTGCAAGAAGTTCATCAATTTTTTTATCTATTTCATCAAATTTTAAAACATAAGAATCATCATCTTTTTTATGCCTATAAAAAGCACAAAACTTACAATCAACCCAACAAACGTTTGTATAGTTAATATTTCTATCAACAATAAAAGTTGTTAGTTTTTCAGGATGAAGTTCTAGTTTTTTTGCGCTTGCTAGTTTTGCTAAATCTAATAAAGAGGCATTTTTTATTAAAAAAAGTGCTTCTTCATTGCTTAATCTCTTTTTCAAATCAATCTCAACTCTTTTTGTCATTAGAAGCTTGTTCCAAATGAGAACTCAAAGCTTGATGTATCATCTCCAGGTTTATCGCCAATTGGCTTAGCAAAGATTAGTTGTAGTGGACCCATTGGAGAAATCCACTCTAATAAAGCTCCAGTTCCTGATCTTTTTACCTCACTGAAGCTACTTTTACCAATCATACCATAGTCATAAAATAGTCCCCATCTCATTTTTGCTGATGGAACTAATGGGAAGCTAACTTCAAATTGATTTGACCACATTTTTTCATATGGATCTTGATAATATCCACTATCGTTGTTTGGAAAAGCATACGATTTATATCCTCTTAGAGTTTTTGGTCCTCCTAAATATAAAGAGTCACCTTGATTTATTTGACCATTATCTATTAACATCTTTGCTTGAGTTTTAAATCTTAAAACCCAATCAAGTTCTGTTAAATCTTCTAAAGAGTAGAAGTATCTAAAATTTACACCAGGTTTAATATATTTTGAATCTCCACCAACTCCAGCATATTCAACAGAAGCTCCAGCTTTAATTCCATCTGTTGGGAAATAGAAATCATTTGTACTATCATAGTTTATATATGGTGTAATAGAACTATTTGTATAGTCTGTATCTTCAAATAGTTTTTTACCAGCTGGAATAGGTTTTCTTAAAAAATCAGAGTCATATTCGTATGTCTCTTTTACAAAATCAAGCCCATATCTAGCTCCAACATAAGTATTTCTTATTATCTCTTTTCCAGCTCCAATAGAGAAACCTTTTGTCTTTACATCTGAATCATATTGTGATCTTCTATATTCAATTTTTGTTGAGTGAGCTTCAATATCTCCATTATAATCACTATCATTTATAGAAGGGTTTTTAAGTGCAACTTCATATCTGTTTGATCTTTTTGATAAATCTCCACTTAGTGAAAGAGTAAGACCACTTCCAAATATATTTGTATCACTAACTGAACCATTTATCATTAGTTTATCATAAGAACCATATCCCCCACCTAGCATAATACTTCCAGTTGGTGCTTCTGTTACTTTTACAGAAATATCCATTTTATCTTCACTAATTCTTTTCTCTTCTATTTGAACATCTTCAAAGAAACTAGATCTTTTTAGTTTATTTTTTGCATCTTTTATATCTGTAAGATTATACATGTCTCCAGGAGCTAAATATACATCTCTTCTCACAACTCTATCAAGAGTTCTTGCATTTCCAGATATTTTTACATCATTTATATACACTTGTTCACCTGGAACTACACTAAATACAACATCAACCCTATGTTCAGCTTCATTTTTCTTTAAATCAAATTTAACCTCTGCATAAGCATAACCCTTATCTGCAACTAATGTTCTAATATACTCTTGATCATCTCTTAATTTTTTGATATTAAAAGTTCTATCAACTTTTAGTTTTAATTCTGAATAAATCTCTTCAGGATCTACAATAGAAGAGTCTAAATATATTTTTATATCATTTGTAGTATATTTTTCTCCCTCTTTAACAAAAAAGTCTATTTTTGCTTGATTTGAAGCGAAATCTATATCTAAAAAAGGTTCTTTTATATCTGCATCTAAATAACCTTTTTCAAAATATAGGTCATTTATTCTTCTTGCATCATATTTTAATTGGTCAATTTTCATTTCACCATCACTTTGACCAAACCACCAAGAAGCAAACTCTTTCTCTTTATTTGCAGTTACTTTTTTAAAATCACTTCCATCTAATTCATTGGCACCGTGATATCTTGCCTCTCTTATTATTATCTCATCACCTTTATTTACATTAAATGTAAGTTTTACAGAGGAATCACTTAATTTTTCTGTTTCAACTTCAACAACTGAGTTTATAAATCCATCACTAGATAACATTCCCAAGAGTTGCTCTTTTGCCTCTTTTACTCTTTTCTCACTATACATAGAACCTTTGTTTAGTTTTAAAACTTTTTTAATAGCATCATTATCTTCACTTCTAGTTTTATAACCTTTTATATCAACATTTGCAATAGATGGTTTCTCTTTAAAAAGAATTTTTAAATTTCCATTATCATTATCTACAACAATATCATCAAAGTAACCATAACTATAAAATTTTATTAATGCTTCATTTAATTTATTCTCATCCAAAGTCTCGCCAGCTCTCATTCCTAGAGTTTCTTCTAAAACTTGTGGTGATACTTTACTAACATTTACATATTCAATAGACTTAATGCTATTTGCACTTAAAACAGTAGCACAAGCTAAAGATAAAAGAGTTATTCGATTTTTCACAAATGTCCTTGTTTTCAAAATAAAGCAATAATATATCCAAAAATTGTTTATATAAATCTAAAGTAAGTTATAATTTCGCAAAATTTTTACAAAAAGGTTAACTTTGAATATTGGGATTATTGGTTTAGGACTTATGGGTGGTTCTTTGGCAAAGGCTGTTAAAAGATATGGTATTTCAAAAAAGGTTTATGGATTTACAAATAGTGAGAAAAATAAAAAAGAGATAGAAGAGTTAGGTCTTGTAGATGAGCTTGTTGATTTAGAGACTTTAAAAAAAGTTTCAGATGTAATTATTTTATCTATTCCTGTTGATGCAATTATCTCTATGTTTCCAAATTTTTTAGATATAGATGAGAAAACAACTATTATAGATATGGGTTCAACAAAAGAGTATATAGTAAAAAATATACCAACAAAGATTAGAAAAAACTTTGTAGCAGCTCATCCAATGACAGGAACAGAGCGAAATGGACCAAAAGCAGCTATGGACAATCTTTATGAGGGTAAAACTGTAGTTTTGTGTGATTTGGAAGATAATGCAAATTTTCATGTAAATAAAGCATTTAAAATTTTTCAAGAAATGGGTATGAGAATTGTTGTTATGAATAGCCACGAGCACGATGTAAATGCTTGTTATATATCACACTTACCCCATTTAATCTCTTTTTCATTAGCAAATACTGTTATGAGTCATCAAAATCCAAAAGAGATAATTGCACTTGCTGCTGGTGGATTTAAAGACATGAGTAGGATTGCAAAGTCAAGCCCTAGAATGTGGGGAGATATTTTTAAGCAAAATAGAGAAAATATGCTTCTTAGTATTAAATATTTTGAAGACCAAATGAATGAAGCTAAAAAAATGATTGAAGATGAGAGATATGAAGAGCTTGAAGATTGGATGAAAAGAGCAAATAGTTTACATGAAATTTTATAAGCTTTGATATAAATCATCAAAAGAGCTAGAAAGATTAAATATACTAGCTTTTATTAAAAAAAGGATTAGTATGTTTGCTTGGTTATTTAAAAAAAAAGAGAGAAGAAAAAGAGAAAAAACTTATGTTTGCAAACATTGTAAACTCACATGTGAAACTTGTACTACAATGTTTTGTTATGCTTGTTACTCAAATCCTGGAAACCCTTGCCCACGATGTGGGAAAACAAATCTTATGGAAAAAGAGCTAAAGAGTGGTTGATATAAGTTTAAGAAAACACTCTTTTATTCTCAATCTTTTTAATATCGCTAAAGTTGTCTAAATAGTCCAAATAACAAACTAGATATTTTCTACTTAAATCAAATCTTTGTTTGAAATTGAAAATCTCTATAAATCCATCCTCTTTTATGATCTCTCTCATAGCTTTCACTGCTTTATTTAAGCTTTTATTATGAATAAAAATGTTGTGTTGAAGTCTTATTACATCTTTTTTTGCTGTAAGTGATTTTAGAATATTATCTCCTAGCTTTCTATCAATATCCAAATCATCATAGATATTATATGGAGCAGTTGGAGTTAAATCCTCCTTCTCTAGCCTTTGTAAAAAGATATTTTCAAGCTCCTTTGTAATATCTTCTTTTATATTTGCACTTTTATATAATTGTGCCTCTTTTATTAAAAAATTTTGTTCTACTAAATTGTCTAAAACATTTGAAATAAATTCAGAACTAGCCCATGGAAGTCGCAAATTAATTGAAGAGCTTGAAAGTAGGGCATATTGATTTTTATTATAGATGTTTTCTATAAACTTTTTAATTTCATATTTTGTAGAAATTGGATAGATAACTAACTCTTTTTCATCTATAAAAACATCACTTAAATTTTTTGAAAGTTCTAGAGAATTTTCATGTGAAAGTGCAAATCTTTGTGTTGAAGATATAATTCCTAAACCTTTTTTATGGGCTTCAAGTAGGGTTTTAAAAGAGTTCTTAAAATCTTTTTGTAAAAGATATGATAGTAGTTTTATTTTTTGATTTTTATTCATAGGGTCTATTATTGGATTTAAAACAACTCCTCCAGCAATAGTATCATTTGAACTTCTTAAAATTAACTTTTCTCCAAATATAGAGTAGATTTTTTCATCTGCTTTTACTGTTGCAAAACCTTGCTCTAGGCTTGAAATTGAGTTAAATAATAAAATTTTGACTTCAAGCTTTTTTGAACCAATATATAAAGTATAATTTTGATTGTGGTTTAATTTTTTATCTTTTAAACATTTAAAACTAATATCAACAGAATCAAAACCTCTTAAAAACCCTTTTTTAGTAATAATATCGCCTCTTTTTATAGAGTTTATCTCAATATTTGAAAGATTTAGAGCTGCTCTATTTGAGATATTTGCAAAAAGTGAGTTTTGATTATGTACTTGAATATTTTTTATTTTTGTCTCTTTTTGTAAGTGTGGAATAAATACCTTTTCTTCAAGCTCAATTTTTTTACCTAAAACTGTTCCTGTAGCTACAGTTCCAATTCCTTTTAGAGTAAAAACTCTATCTACATAAAACCTAAAGAAATTCTCTTCTTCTTTTGCACTGCTATTTATTGAAAATAGTGTGGTTTTTAAATCTTCTATTGATGAGTTATCAAAAATTGATACAGTTTTTATAAATTTTATAGAAAATGAGTAGTTATTTAAAAACTCTAATATTTTATCTGTTTGTAATTTTAATTCCTCTAGACTTACTAAATCTTTTTTTGTAATTACTAAAATTAGATTTTTTATTCCTAAAAGTTCTAAAATCTCAATATGCTCAAGAGTTTGTGGCATAATTCCCTCTTTTGCACTAACAATAAGCATAACATAATCAAAACCAAAAGCCCCTGCAATCATATTTTTAATAAGTCTCTCATGACCTGGAACATCAATAAAAGCTATATTTCTTTGTCCAAAAGATAGATTTGAGAAACTTAAGTCAATAGTTATTCCTCTTTGTTTCTCTTCATTTGTGCTATCTCCTTCAAAACCATTTAAAGCTCTTACAAGTGCAGTTTTCCCATGGTCTATATGACCTGCTGTTCCTATTATAATATTAGACATTCTTAAACTCTTTTTCTAAAATATTTGCTATTTTCTCTATATCTTCCTCTTTTATAGTTCTAAAATCTAAAAGTACTTTGTCATTTTCTATTCTTGCAATTATTAGATTTTTTCTTAGAATTTCTTCAATTTTATTTGCTTTAAAATTTTTAAACTCTAAAGTTAAAGCAAAGCTAGGAATTTTTTTATTTGGAGTTGTACCACCACCTACCATTGTCGAAGTTTTTATAACTTCACACTTTAGAAAACTCTCTATTCTCTTTTTTAAATCTTTTGCTCTAGTTTCTAAAACTTCTATTTTAGTATTTAACATTTGCAGAGTGGGGATAGAGTCAAGTTCATTTTTTAAATATAAATTAATACTCTCTTCAAGTAGTGCAAAAGTGATTTTATCAACCCTTAACATTCTTAAGAGTTGATTTTTTTTGAGCTTTTCTATTAACTCTTTTTTTCCTATAATAATTCCAGCTTGTACACTTCCTAAAAGTTTATCTCCTGAAAAGCTAAGCAGACTAGGATTAGATTTCATAAGTTCAATAATACTAGGCTCATTTTTACTTAAGTTGTAAGGTAAATCAAAAATATGTCCACTCCCCATATCATAGTAATCTATTAGATTTTCATATTTAGATAATTTTGAAATCTCTTCAAAGCTTACTTCACTTGAAAACCCTTCAATACTATAGTTTGATTTATGAACTTTCATAAGCATAGATGTATTTTCGCTTATAGCATTTTTATAATCTCTTAGATGAGTTTTATTTGTAGTTCCTATCTCTTTTAAAATAGCTCCACTTTGACTCATAACTTCAGGAATTCTAAAGCTTCCTCCAATTTCTACTAATTCACCACGGCTAACAACTACCTCTTTATTTTTACAAAAAGTATTTAGGATTAAAAAAACAGCACTTGCATTGTTATTTACAACTAAAACATCTTCACAATCTAGTAGTTTTTTGAGGGATTTTGTAATATGTTCATATCTCTCTCCCCTTTTTCCTTTTTCTAAATCATACTCTAAATTGTTGTATGAAGTTGCTATTTTTATAGCATTTTTAAATATATCTTCATTTAGTAAACTTCTTCCTAAATTTGTATGAACTATGATACCAGTTGCATTTATTAGTGGTTTTAAAGATGAGCTTGTAATATTTTGATATTCATCTAAAACTGCAGAGATTAAACCCTCTTCATCAAAATTTTTTACATCTTTTTTTAATATATTAACTCTTAGATTTTCTAAAACTTCTTTTGTTATTTTTGTAATTAAAGTTTTTGATAATCCTTCAAAAGCTTTGTTTGTGATAAACTTATCAACCTTTGGAATAGATTTTAGTAACATTCTTTTTACCTTTATAGATTTTTAAAGATAAGTATTATACTATTTCAAGCTTATGGAGAGTTTGTGTATCTGGTGAGCACCACAGGCTTCAACCCTGATTGACGGTTTTTGTGTAAACGCCGTGAGAGGTTCGATTCCTCTACTCTCTCGCCATAAATTTTATTAAGATATAGATATAATTTATCTAGAAAATGCTATACCAATTCCAAAATTTGTAATCTCTCTATCATAATCAATCATACTTTGACCATATCCATGGAAAACTTGAAATATCCCATAACTATTTTTTGAAGATATAAACTCAGGCAGAGGAAAAGTGTAGTTAAACTCAACTGCTCCTTTATTTGAGCTATTTAATCGTAAATTATCTCTTAAAATTAATTCAAAGGTTTGCTGTTTATAAGCATATAAAAGGCTAATATCTCCATAACCATAATATTTATAAAAATCTTTCATATCATCATTTTTATTTTCTGGAATTTTATACCAAACTTTTGGAGATATAAAAAAATTATCAAACTGAAAATAGCTTTGTAGATAGAGTCTATTTACAGATCTTGAGTTCTCTCCTGCTTTCCCATTTGAAGAGTGTAAAAATGATGCTTTATAAAGTTTTAAATACTCTGAATCATATGGAATTTGTACAAAAACTTCTGGTTCATAGTTTGTTTCACGAAAGGGAGCTGAACTAGATGCTGTTTGCCAAAAAGATTTTTGAGTATATGCAAAGCTTATTGTCTCATTTAGTCCAAAAAAATTGTGCGATATGGGTTTTTCTAGGCTTAATTGAAAAGAAGTTTCAAAATTATCTCTATCTTTTACACTATTTAAGCTATAAGTTGCTGGTAAAATATAGTTCTTTTTATATGGATATATTCCAAAATTTTTAGTAACAAGCTGTTCTAAATTATTATTTGTCTCTTCAATATCATTTTTCTTAATATTTTTATCAAAAAACTCTTGTTTTGGATTAGTAACAATATTTTCAAGTATTAAATCATCTTTTTTTATGCTTTGGTTATTTAGGGTATTACTTGCTATCTTCTTATATAAAAGCATAGCAGCTTTATAATCACCACTCTCTTCGAGTACTTTTGCCTCTTTGTAAAGATAGTTTAAGTCATCATTTGAGTATAGAGATAAACATAATATTGAGAATAGAATTAAGCTTTTTTTCACAACTCTCCTTTATAATTTGCATTAATTTTACTTAAATTTTGGTTTATAGTTTATAAAAGTCACTTTAGAGTATAATTTTGCCTAATTTTTATAAAAAGGGTTAAAAATGCTTATAGCTCCTTCGATATTATCGGCTGATTTTGGGAATTTACAAAAAGAGATAGAGAGTATTTGTGAAGCAGGTTGTGATTTAGTTCATATAGATGTTATGGATGGACATTTTGTACCAAATCTTACTATTGGACCAGTAGTTGTTGAATCTGTATCAAGGGTTAGCTCTAAACCACTTGATATTCATCTTATGGTTGAGAATAATAACTTTTTTGTAGATTTATTTGCTCCCCTAAAACCAAAATATCTCTCTTTTCATTTGGAAAGTGAGAAACATCCACATAGGCTTATTCAAAAGATAAGAAGCTTAGGTATTAGCCCAGCTATTACATTAAATCCACATACAAAAGTTGAAGATATTGAGTATTTACTACAAGATTTAGATATGGTTTTACTTATGTCTGTAAATCCAGGGTTTGGTGGCCAAAGATTTATTCCAACAATTTTAGAAAAAGCAAAAAAATTAAAAGAGTTAATAAGTGAGAGAAATCCAAGCTGTTTAATAGAGGTAGATGGTGGAGTTAGTGATAAAAATATAAAGTATTTAAAAGATGCTGGTGTTGATATCGTTGTTGCTGGAAGTTATGTTTTTGGTAATGAAGATTATAAAAAAGCAATAGATAGTTTAAGAGTTTAGGAAAAGCTTTGAGAGTAAAAATTTGTGGAATTACAAATCTAAATGATGCTTTAAATGCTGTAAATGCAGGTTCTTCAGCTTTGGGTTTTGTATTTTATAAAAAATCTTTGCGATATATAGAACCAAGCAAGGCTTTAAAAATAGTTGAAAAACTTCCACCTTTTGTGCAAAGTGTAGCACTTTTTGTAAATGAGACAACAGAGTATATAAATCAAACTTGTAAAGCTTCAAAAATGCAATTAGCCCAAATAATTGATGATGAAAATATTGTGGATTATGCTGCTTTGGAACCAAAATATATGAGGGTTTTAAGAGTAAAAAATAAAGAGAGTTTAAAAGATTTAAAAGATGAGTACTATTTAGTTGATGCTTTTGTAGAAGAGTTTGGTGGTGCTGGAAAAAGAGTTGTTTTGGAGTGGTTTAAAGATATTAATTGCTCAAAACTTATTCTTGCCGGTGGTTTGAACTGTGAAAACTTAAAAGAGCTAAATGGTTATGGTTTTTATGCTGTTGATGTTAGTAGTGCAGTTGAGGTAGAAAAAGGTAAGAAAGATAGAGATAAAATGGTAGAGTTTATAAAAAGAGCAAATGAAATCTATTAAGCAAAAATATATTTTAAAGCCATCAAAACCTAGTTTTGTAGAGATTATTAGAAGATTGAAAAAAGAGCCAATAGAGTTTGGTGAGTTTTTATCCTTACTTGAAAACTATAGTGATAAGTTTTATGAAAGTAGTGAGTTAGAGTTTGAACTTCTTTTAATAAATGGGTTTCCACTTGATATAAAAGATAATTTTGTATTCTTAAAAACAACCAAAACTCCTATTTGTGAGCAAAGTTTTTGTTTTGTTGATATAGAGACAAATGGTGGAAGTCCAAAAAATGGTCATCAAATTATTGAATTAGGAGCAGTAAAGTATAAAAATGGAGAAATAGTAGATGAATTTTCATCTTTAGTTTTTGCAAAAGAGATACCAATATTTGTACAAGAGGTTACAAATATTACTCCAAATATGTTGGAAAATGCACCTAGATTAGAGAAGGTTTTAAAAGAGTTTAAAGAGTTTTTGGGTGATGATGTTTTTGTGGCTCATGATATAAAATTTGATTATAACTTTATCTCTGATAGTTTTGAGAAATATAATTTAGGAAAGCTTTTAAATAGAAAAATATGTACAATAGATTTATCAAAAAGGTGTATAAAATCTGATAAATATGGACTTAGTAGATTAAAAGAGCTTTTAAATATAGATGTGCAAAATCACCATAGAGCATATTTTGATGCTCTAACTACAGAGATTATTTTTGAAAGATGCTTAGAAAATATAGATTTTAATAAGGTAAAATCGACTGAAGACCTAATAGCTTTTAGTAAATCAAATAATATTTTAAAACCTTGAGCTTTACAAAAAATATCATTTGAAAAATAAAATAGGATTTTGGTTTAGAGTTTTATCTCTAAACCTTTTCTCTCTTCGAGCCCTAACATTATATTCATACATTGAATAGCTGCTCCACTTGCACCTTTTCCTAGATTATCAAGTCTAGATATGATTACTAAATCTGTTTTATTTTCATAAATTGACAC
Source organism: Aliarcobacter trophiarum LMG 25534 (assembly GCF_003355515.1). Classification (NCBI taxonomy): domain Bacteria; kingdom Pseudomonadati; phylum Campylobacterota; class Epsilonproteobacteria; order Campylobacterales; family Arcobacteraceae; genus Aliarcobacter; species Aliarcobacter trophiarum. Next base: position 855,783 of record NZ_CP031367.1, read on the forward strand.
TTCAATACTATTTGTGTTGTTACATCTCATTGGGTTTAAAAATCCATTTTCTAAATAGTTGTCATTCTTTTCTACTATTTTAATGAAAAGTTCATCATGATAATAATCTTTATAAACTTTTATAAGTTCTTCACGATTTAGTCGTTTTTTCATTTTTTGTTTTTCAATATATGAGATTACTAGCATCCCTTGTTTGAAATTTCCAACACTTGGTGTGAAAATAGGGGCTTTGTTCAATCTTAGGATATATTTCATCTCTGGCAAATGTTTGTGATTTAAGCTTAATGCATAAGGTCGTTGACCACCAAAAATTTCAAAATCTCCATTTTCATAATCATTTATCATTGAGCTTCCACCACCACTATATCCAGTTATTGAATGGCAAATAAGTTTATGATTTTTTCCTAAAATTTTATTTCTAAAAAGAGGTTTCATAGATATAATTAGTCCACTAGCATGGCATCCAGGAACACAAACTCTTTTTGAGTTTTTAATCTTATCTCTTTGTTTACTTGTAAGTTCTGGCACTCCATAAACCCAAGAAGGATTTGTTCTATGAGCTGTACTTGCATCTATTACTTTTACATTTTCATTTTTTATTAAACTTACAGACTCAATAGAAGCATCATCAGGAAGGCATAAAAATACTAAATCAGCACTATTTAAAAGCTCTTTTCTTTTTTCTATGTTTTTTTTATCTTTTTCATCTATTTCTAGAAGTTCTATCTCATCTCTTTTTTCTAATAATTCGTGAATCTTTAATCCAGTTGTTCCGTGTTGTCCATCTACAAATACTTTAAATTTCATTATATTCCTTAAAAAATTTATATTTTATTATCCTATCAAAATATCTCTTTTTATGTGCTTTTAGTATTAAAAAAAAGATTATTTATTTATCTCTTTATCCAAATAGTAACCTGTATATGAGCCACTATTTTTATGGTTTTGTGCCAAAAATTCAGGTGTTCCCATATCAACAACTTTTCCACCTTTATCTCCACCTTCAGGACCTATATCTATTACAAAATCAGAGTTTTTTATAACATCAAGATTATGTTCTATCACAAGAACTGAGTTTCCAAGTTCAACTAAATGGTGAAGAACTTTTGTAAGCCTATCAACATCTGCAAAGTGAAGTCCTGTTGTTGGTTCATCTAAGATATATAAAGTGTTTCCTGTATCCTTTTTACTTAGCTCTTTACTTAGCTTTATTCTTTGAGCCTCTCCACCACTTAAAGTTACGGCATTTTGTCCTAAAGTGATATAACCTAAACCAACATCACTTAGAGTTTGTAGCTTTGCTTTAAGTTTTGGTACTTTTATAAAAAACTCTAAAGCTTCATCTACACTCATATTTAAAACATCAGAGATATTTTTCCCTCTATACAAGATTTCCAAAGTTTGAGTATTGTATCTATCTCCATTACAGCTATCACACTTAACCATAATATCTGGTAAGAAGTGCATCTCTATTTTTATTTCACCTTCTCCTTGACATTTTTCACATCTTCCACCTTTTACATTAAATGAAAACCGTCCAATCTTATACCCCCTAAGAGTAGCTTCTTTTGTTTTACTAAAAAGGTCCCTTATTTCGTCCATAAGTCCTGTATAAGTTGCTGGATTACTTCTAGGAGTCCGACCTATTGGGCTTTGGTCAAGATAGATAACTTTATCTAGTTTTTCTAATCCATCTATTTCTACTCCATCAACTTTTTTTACCTTTCTAGCACGATTTAAAAGCTCTTGAGCAACAGGAAGTAGTGTTTGAAGAATAAGAGAAGATTTACCACTACCGCTTACTCCTGTAATGCTTACTAGATTTCTAAGAGGAAGTTTTACATCTAGGTTTTTAATATTGTTTATATTTACATTTTTTATTTCAATATAATCTTCTTGTTCTCTATTGTGAGGATATTCAACCTTTTTTGCTTCAGTTACATATAAAGCAGTTAGAGTTTTTGCTTTTTTCATTTTTTCTAAAGTTCCAGCAAATACTACTTCTCCTCCAAATTTTCCAGCATTTGGTCCAATATCAACAATAAAATCAGCAGCTTGTATAGTCTCTTTATCATGCTCAACAACTATAACAGTGTTTCCTTTTTCTTGTAAAGCTCTTAATGTCTTTATTAGTTTACTAGTGTCTCTTTCATGAAGTCCAATAGATGGTTCATCTAGTACATACATAACCCCAGTTAAACCACTTCCAATTTGTGAAGCAACTCTTATTCTTTGAGCTTCTCCACCACTTATTGTTCGTGCATCTCTTCCTAAGGTAATATATCCTAAACCAACATCATATAAAAAGAAAATTCTCTCTTTTATCTCCTTTAGAATAGGAGCTGCAATCATCTTATTTTGCTCACTTAAATATGAGAAATTATCTTCATTTTGGAAAAAACTATGAGCTTCTTCTATTGGAATATTTAAAATTTCAGGAATAGTCTTTTTAGCTACATATACAGTTTGGCTAGATGGTTTTAGTCTATTTCCAGCACAGGCATCACACTTCTTTTCTGTCATAAATTCAGCCATCTCTTTTTCATCTTTTATCATATCATAGGCTAATTTTACTATACCATCCCATTTTCTTGTTAATTTATGTTTTTTCCAAAAGAATTTTACCTCATCAACAGTTCCATGTAAGATAGCCTTTTGTTGGTGCTCTTCTAACTCTCTAAAAGGAGTTTTTATATTTATTCCACTTTGTTCGCAAAAAGCAATTAACATTTTAAAATAGAAGCCTTTATTAAAACCATATATTATCTTTATTGCTCCATCTTCAATGGCTAAATCTTCATCAATAACTTTTTTCATATCAAGAGCATATCTAATTCCTAGTCCATCACAAGAGCTACAAGCACCTTTTGGTGAATTAAAAGAGAAAGATATTGGTTCAAGTGGTTCAAATGAGATTTTACAATCAAAACAAGCCATATGCTCTGAGTAATGAATATTTTTTTCAACTCCTAGCTCTTCATAGTTTATTATTTCAATTTCAAGCTCTCCAAAACTCTCTTTAAGACCTTTTTCTACATCTTGTGCAATTCTCTCTTTGTTTGTTTCATTCGCTGTAACTCTATCTATTACAACTTTAATTGTATGCATCTTTGTCTTTTCAAGTTCTATATCTTCATCAAGCCTTACCATAACACCATCTATCATAGCTCTTACATAACCTTTACCTCTTAGTGCTTCAAGTAAATCGGCAAAGCTACCTTTTTTTCTATTTATTAAAGGTGCTAAAATTATTAACTTTGCATCATCTGGTAGAGATAAAACTTGCTCTATAATATCACTAGCACTCATTTGTGAAATTGGTTTATTACATTGATGACAATGTTGCTCACCAACTCTTGCATATAAAAGCCTAAAGTAGTCATATACTTCAGTGATAGTTCCTACAGTTGATCGTGGGTTTTTTGAAGTTGTTTTTTGATCTATTGCAATTGCTGGGGTTAATCCTTCAATTCTTTCAACATCAGGCTTTCCAACTTTGTCTAAAAATTGTCTAGCATAAGAAGATAAAGATTCAATATATCTTCTTTGCCCTTCTGCATAAAGTGTATCAAAAGCTAGTGTAGATTTACCACTTCCACTAAGACCTGTAAAAACTATTAGCTTATTTTTTGGGATTTCTAAGTTTATATTTTTTAGATTATTCTCTTTTGCATTATATATTTTAATTGTATCATTCATAATTTGCCTTTAAAAATTTAAAGCATATATTATATATAAAATTTGTTAATAGTTTGTATTATCTATATAATTAAACCAACTCCTTTGGTTCATCTATGAAAAATCCTTGAGAATAGTCTATTTCTAGCTCTTTTACACATTTTAATACATCTTCATTATGTACAAATTCAGCTACGGTTTTTATATTAAGAGCTTTTGCAAAACCAACTATGGTTTTTACAGTAAGATATATATTATTATCTAAGTGCATATTTTTTATTAAAGAGCCATCTATCTTTATGAAATCGACATTTAATTTAATAATATAATCAAAATTTGAATAACCTGTTCCAAAATCATCTATTGCTATTTTACAACCTAAATTTTTCACCTTCTCTATAAAGTTTATCATCTCTTCAAAATCTTCAATACCTTCACTTTCAACTATCTCAAAAGTTATCTGTTTTGCTGTATTTGTTTTTCTTATTATATTTAATATAAACTCCATAGTATAGTAATCTTTTAAGTCTTCTAAAGTAAGATTTATACTAAACTCTATATCTTTATCTTTAAAAAACTCACAAGATTTTTTTATAAGCATTCTAGTCATTCCTAGATATAGTTTTGCTTTTTTTGCCTCTTTTAAAAATTTAAATGGAGATAAAATAGTACCATCTGATAGTTTTATCCTCATTAGAGTTTCATATTTAATCTGATTTGTTTTGTTATCTACAATTTTTTGCCCAAATACTAAAAGATTATTGTTTATTAAAGCATCTTTTAAATTCTCTGTTAATTGTTTATTCTCTTTTAATTTATTGTATAGTTCTATATTTTCATCTAAAAATAGTATAGAAATATTTTGTTTTCTAGCCATTCTAAGAGCATATTCTGCTTTTGAAAGAAGATTGTTTTTTATACTATCTTCACAAACTCTAGCAACTCCTATTGTAAGACTTAGATAAAAGCTATTATTGTTTACTAAAATAGGTACAAACATTATGTTATCTATTATATTTTTACAAATCTCTTTTATATTATTTAGGTTATTTTTGTCGCTTGAAGTAATAGCAAAAATATCACTAGATATTCTATATAATGACATACCATATTTTGAAGATTTATTTACTAAAATCTCTGAAAATTTCTTTAAGACTAAATCACCAACTTCAAATCCATAAAAGTTGTTTATATCTCTAAATCTATCAATATTTATTAGAGCTATTTTTAAGATTTTACCATTTTTTAGATCCTGAATTAATCTTTGTCTATTTGAGAGTTTTGTAAGCTCATCTAAAAATTGTTCTTCAATTATCTTTTCTTGCTCATATAATTTTGTGATATCGTGTCTTAAAGCTATAAATTCAACTATATTTTCATTTTCATCTAAAATAGGTACGATAGTTGTATCTACATAATAAGCCTCACCATTTTTTTTCTTGTTTCTAATAATACCTTGAAAAATTTCTTTATTTAAAAGAGTTTTCCAAAGATCTTTGAAAAACTCTTTTTGCATACTAGGGTGTCTTACAATATTGTGATTTTTTCCTAATAACTCCTCTTGTGTATATCCTGAAATTTCACAAAACTTATCATTTACATAGGTGATAGTACCTTTTATATCTGCTATTGATACAATTGAGCTTTTATCTATAGCTTTTTTATACTCAAGTAAAAAATTATAATTATATTTTTTATCCATAAAATATCCTATTTAAAAGATTATTGTATAGTTTAGTAAATAAAAATAAGATAAAAATTGCTCTTTAATGTTAATTTAATTTTAAGAAATGTACAATACCAGAAAATAAAAGGAGTTTTATATGCAGATACAAAATAGTACAAATCACGCCTTAAATGCCTTTAAACAAAATGCTGCTTCAAAAGTAGAGAAGGGGTTGCAAGAAGAAGTTGCGCCAAAAACAGAGAAATCGGTTGATGAGATAATAAATAATTCAGCATCAAAAGTTGCAATATCTATGAATGCTCAATATATCTTATTTGAGATGAATGCAAAATCTATGGCAAAAGGGAATGTTTTAGGACAATCTGGATTTAATATTTCAAAAGACCAACAATCAGTTTTAGATTTTCTAAGCGGAAAAGGAAAAATTGATGATATGAACTTGTATGATACAGGTTATGTTGGAAAACCAATTTTAGAGTTAACACAAGATGAAGCAACTGAACTTGTTGGAGAAAAAGGTTTTTTTGGAATAAATCAGACTTCAGATAGAGTTTCTAACTTTGTATTTAGTTTTGCTGGAGATGATTTAGAAAAGCTTCAAAAAGGAAGAGATGGTATAGTTCAAGGGTTTGAAGAGGCAAATAAAATGTTTGGTGGAAATTTACCAGAGATTTCATATAAAACTCAAGAGAGAACTTTAGCCTTAATAGATGCAAAAATAGAAGCTATTAAAAATTCACAATCAAAAGATAGTAACGAGTCTTAAGTTAATTATCAAAGAGTAGAGTTCTACTCTTTGATTTAAGCTTTTACATCATGAACTACAACAATTTTTCCAGCCCAATTTGAAAGAATATCACAAGCAACTTTTGTACCATCTCCACTAGCACATGCAAACATTGTAGGAACTCCACTTGCAAGTCCTGCTACATATAGATTTGGAAGGATTAAGTTGTTTTTATTTTCTAGATATATTAAATTTGGTTTTGGAACAAAACTATTATCAAGAACTTTTACACCATTACACTCTATATCAAATTTATGAAGTCCAGTAGCTAAAACAACTATATTTGCACTGTAAGAGCCATTTTCACTATTTATAATAAATTCATCACCAACTTTTTCAATTTTTATAGCTTTTTCAACTTTTAGCTCAACACTAGGGAAATTTTTTAGTTGATTTTTTAGTTTTACAAGTAAATCAACTCCATTTATTCCACTCTCAATTCCAGCAACATTAAAATATCTACCTACATTTAAATCGCTTTTATTATCATCTAGCATAAGATATTTTTTATCTTTTGCAAAGTCAAACTTAGCATTTGCACTTCCTAAATGTAAAGCACAGCCAAAACCAGCAGCTCCAGCTCCAATAATTACTACATCATATTTCATAATATTATTCCTTTAAACTTTTTTGGATTTTAACAAAATAGTTATAAAGTTACTCTTTTATCCACTCTTTTATACTATTACTAAAAAGTTCTGGAAATTCTAAAGGTATGTTGTGGCTAGTTCCTTCTCTTTTTATTAGTTTGAAATTATGCTCTTTTGTATGAAGTTTTTCTAAAGCTTCTAAGTCCAAAAGTCTATCATTTGTGCTATATAGCATATGTATTGGAATATCTTGATTTTTTAAACAATCAAATAAATCTATTCTATTAAAAGTACTTTTTAGTTGAGTAATAAATACCTCTTTTCCTAAATCATTAAACATATCAACCATAATATTTACAAGCTCAAAATCATTTTGGTTTTTTTCTTCTAAAAGCATAATGGCTTTTTCAAACTCCAAGCCAAACTCATTTGAGTTTATAAACTCTTCAAGTTTTTTCTCTCTTCTTGCTTTTTCAATACTTGAAGTAGTCCCTGGAGTTGCTGCAACTGTAAATAGTCTTTTTACTCTTTGGGGATATTTACAAGTATAGTATGAAGCTATATAACCTCCTAAGGAGAAGCCTAAAATATTTATTTTTTCCTCTTGAATGCTATTATATAAAACTTCAACAATTTTATCAAAATCTGTAAACAAAGGAATAGGAAGGTGAACTATTTCAAACTCATTTTGTAAATATTGTAAAGCTCTACTCCAAAGTCTATTATCAGTCATAAGTCCTGGAATAAAGTATATTTTCTCTTTTTGCATAAAATAAACTCTCTTTTATCTATTTTGGAGGATTTTATATAACATTGGCTTAAATTATGAAAATTACAATTATATTAATAAGTTTTTCTTATTTATATTAGATTAAGTAATCTTATATAATAATATAGAAAAACTTGGAGAAGAATATGAATATATTTGATAAGATAAGAACATTTTGTAAACCATTTAGGATTGTTTTAGGTGTAGTTTTAATAGCTATTGGGTTTTTTAGTGGGATTGCTTGGTTTTATTTAGGAGTTATTCCTTTATTAGCTGGAATATTTAATTTTTGCCCACTTTGTAAGTTTAGTGGGAAATGTACGCCAAAAAATCTTAAGTAGAGTTTTAGCTCTACTTAGGATTAATCTATAAATCTAATTGTAATCATTCCATAAAATTTACTATCTTGGTAAAATTCAACTCTATAATCTTTTGTAGAGTTATCTATTGAAAAGTTGCTAACCATATCACTTTTTGTAAGAACTAAACTATCTTCACTATCAACTCCAGCTTTGCTAAAACCAATAACATTTACTCTAAGAGGTGATTTTAAAACTTTGAAGCTTTTTTTAACTTCTAAAATTTGACCAAATTTACTTTTAATTATATTTCCATCTATTTCCAAATCTACATCAAGAAAAGAGCCATTTTTATCAAATATTTGAGGAGATAGTGTTGTAACTAAGTTATTACCTATATATATTTCATAATTACCATTTATAAATTTACTATTTCCTAAAGAGTGTTCAAAAACAAAGTTATTATCACTTTTTTTAAGCGGAATAAATCTTAAATTTTTTCTAATATCATTTAAATCAAAAGATATATTGTTGTTTATTTGAATCTTTCCAAAATCAAAAAGTAAATTTTGTACCTCTTTATAGCTATTTAAATCAAAATTTCTACTAAATTCAATATCCATAACTCTCATAAACTCTTCGATAGATTTTAGTTGATAAATCACTTTTTCTGTCAAATCTGTAATATTTTTGCTTGTTTCTATTGCAAATGCCGGTTTATTATTTGTAACAGCAAAAAAAGTTAAAGATAGTTGTTGTTGCTCATCTTTTGCTTTTGTTTCTGTATTTTTTACTCCAAAATAGTGATGATCTTGGAAAAGTTTATCTCTGTTTAGACTATCTCTTACAGTTGTTGCAATCTCATCTAAATTTCCAAATTTCTCTAAAGAGTGAATTTTTTCTTGATCAATAATTGTAGCTTGACCCCAAGCTCTTGGATTAAAAATTGCATTTTCATAGTTTTGTCTATAAAAACCATGTCCATCATGTAGATTTAAAACTAATTCTACTTCTTTATCCAAAATAAGAGATTTTATTTTTTCTATATTTCTTATATCTTTGTCATCTTTAGAAATTGTGCTGAATTTTCTATTCATATCTCCATAGATACCTCTTTGATTTGCTATCATACTATCAATATTTACAGAAGGAGCTATCCAAACACTTCCTTTTTTTATAGTGTAATGTTTTTCAAAAAATGCTGGTGCAAAATATCCTCCTGGTTCATCACCATGTATTCCGCCTATAATAAGTAAAGTATGTCCTAGTTCTTTACCCTCTTTTTTATAAAGAGTGAAATCTATATTTGTATTTGCATAAATGTTTGTGAGTAAAAATATAATAAAAAAAAGAAATCTCATATGTCTCCAAGCTTATAAAATTATTAAAAATGGCTAGTATGTTATCTAAAGCTTATTTAGAGGAGGATTAAAATTAGTTTTCTTATTTTAAATATTATTAAAACAATTATTCTTTATTTTATGTTAGAATCTTGATAAATTAATAGATAATGGATAGATATAATAATGAATAAAAATAATAAAAAAATGATAGAAATATTTGATGAGCTTATTAGTTTAAGTGACTACTCTTTTGTAAATAAATTAAATGGAGATCCAGATGCAAAACAAAATGGTGATAACAAATCTGCCAGAGAGGTTTTTAGTGGGCATTATGTAGAAGTTGAACCAACTGCTATTAAAGAGCCTATATATATTTCTCATAGTGAAAACTTTTTTAAAGAACTAGGCTTTAGTGAACAGTTATTAAAATCAGATGATTTTATAAAACTATTTTCAGGTGATATGTCAAATATTTCTAAACCAATACAAAAAATAGCTTGGGCAACTGGATATGCACTTTCTATATATGGTCGTGAGTATTATGCTCAATGTCCTTTTCAAACAGGGAATGGATATGGTGATGGTAGAGCAATCTCTGTTTTAGAAGCAGTAATAAATGATAAAAGATGGGAATTTCAACTAAAAGGTGCAGGGAAAACTCCATATTGTAGAGGTGCGGATGGAAGAGCTGTTTTAAGATCAAGTATTAGAGAGTTTTTAGCACAAGAACATATGAATTCACTTAATATTCCAACTTCAAGGTCTTTAACTCTGTTTACTTCTAAAAAAGAGCAAGTAACAAGACCTTGGTTTAGAGATAACTCTTATTCAATGGATCCTGAAGTTATGATAGAAGAAGATGTTGCAATTACTACAAGAGTTGCATCTTCATTTATAAGAGTTGGACAACTTGAACTTTTTGGAAGACGTGCTAGAAAAAATGAATATAAAAATGCTTTAAAAGAGCTAGAGATGATAGTTTTACATTTGATTGATAGGGAGTATAGTGAAGATATTAGTCAAGATTTGAGATTAGAGGAAAAGATAATATCTTTAGCAAATGAGTTTCAAAGCCGTCTTACTTCTTTAGTGGCAAACTGGATAAGAGTTGGTTATTGTCAAGGTAATTTCAATAGTGATAACTGTGCAGCTGGAGGATTTACTCTTGATTACGGACCATTTGGGTTTATAGAGATGTTTGATCCAAAATATCAATCTTGGACTGGTGGAGGAGTGCATTTTTCATTTTTTAATCAACCAATTGCTGCTTTAAAAAACTTCAAATCATTTTGTAATTCTTTAAAACCATTGCTTAGTTCAAATAAAAATGCTTTAGAGGAATTTGAAAAAATCGAAAATAACTTTAGTAAAGTTATGCAAGAAAAGATGCAAAATATGTGGGCTAAAAAACTTGGACTTGATAATTTTAATGTTGAGTTGTTTGAAGATTTAATAAACCTTATGATAGATACAAAAGTTGATTACACAATATTCTTTAGAGAGTTATCAAATATTCCTAATGATATGAGTAGTCTTGAAAAAAGTTTTTATGAAAATTTGAAAGATGAAAATATAAAGTTAAGATGGAATAGTTGGCTAAAAATTTGGAGATCATTAATAAATATAAAGGATGAAGAATCTAAGCAAAAACTTTCAATTCAAATGAAACTTATAAATCCTAAATATATATTAAGAGAGTGGCATCTAGTAAAAGCATATCAAGAAGCACAAAATGGGAACTATACTTTAGTAAATGAATTACAAGAAATAATGACTAAACCGTATGATGAACAAACAAAAGAGATAGAAGAGAAATATTATATTAAAAAACCAAAAGATTTATTTGGAATAGCTGGTATATCTCATGTTAGCTGTTCGTCGTAGATATATAGTTTTATAAGCTTTAGTATTTAAAAAGAAGTTTACTTAGTCATTTAAAGACTAAGTAAACTAATTAAATTAGATTAAATTATTCCCACTCAATAGTTGCTGGTGGTTTTGAAGAAATATCATAAACTACTCTATTGATTCCATCAACTTCATTTATAATTCTTCTTGAGATTGTTTCAAGAATTTCATGAGGAATGTGTGCAAAAGTTGCTGTCATACCATCTGTCGCATCAACTATTCTTACACAAACAGTGTTGTCATAAGTTCTATTATCACCCATAACTCCAACAGATTTTACATTTAATAATACTGTAAATGCTTGCCATGTTTTCTCATAGTATCCAGTTGAGTGTAGAACATCTAGTAAGATAATGTCAGCTTTTCTTAATAAATCTAAATCAGGTTTATTAACATCTCCCATAACTCTTATTGCAAGACCTGGACCAGGGAATGGATGTCTATTTATCATATTTCTTGGAAGTCCAAGTTCAAGTCCAAGCTCTCTTACTTCATCTTTAAAAATCTCTCTTAAAGGCTCAACAAGTTCAAATTTCATCCAATCTGGAAGTCCACCTACATTGTGATGAGATTTTATAGTTTTTGAAGGACCTTTTACAGAAACTGATTCAATAACATCTGTATATAGAGTTCCTTGTGCTAAAAATTCAACTCCACTATGTTTTTTTGCCTCTGTATCAAATACTTCAATAAATGTTTCACCAATAATTTTTCTTTTCGTTTCAGGATCAGTAATACCAGCAAGTTTACTTAAAAATTTTTCACTTGCATCAACAGTTATTAAATCAATACCTCTACTTCTAAAAATAGTCTCAACTTGATCTCTCTCATTTGCTCTTAAAAGTCCATTATCAACAAATACAGGAATTACTTGATTTCCTATTGCTTCAAAAAGAAGAGTTGCCACAACAGAGCTATCAACCCCACCACTAACTGCACATAAAACTTTTTTATTTCCAACTTGTTTTTTTACTCTATCTATTTGCTCTTTTGCAAAACTTCCCATATTCCAAGTACTTTCGCAACCACAAATATACTTTGCAAAATTTTTAAGAAGTTTTGTTCCATATTCACTATGATAAACCTCAGGATGAAATTGAAAAGCATATATATTTTTTGAAGTGTCAGCAATTGCTGCAAATGGAGAGTTTTCACTTATTGCAATTTTTTCAAATCCAGAGGGAATTGATTCAACTCTATCTCCATGACTCATCCAAACAGTTTGTCCATTAGGAGTATCTTTAAAAATCTCATTTTCATCTATGAATTCTAGTTTTGCTTTTCCATATTCATGGCTTGAAGCTGGAACTACACTTCCTCCAAAGTGTTGAGCAATTAGTTGCATTCCATAACAAATTCCTAAAATTGGAAGTCCTAAATCAAAAATTGTACTATCTGGATGATAAGAATCAGTAGCATAAACAGAAGCTGGACCTCCAGATAAAATTAGTCCTTTTGGAGTTCTTGCCATAATATCTTCAATTGACTCACTGTATGGAACAATTTCAGAATAAACTCCACTTTCTCTTAGTTTTCTTGCAATTATTTGTGTATATTGACTTCCAAAATCTAATACAACTATTGGTACATGCTTCATAATATTTAACCTTTCTTCTACACTTTTTATAGTAAATTAATCTAACATTTTATCTAAAAACTCTTTTATTCTTCTTTTATAAAATGTGCTCCCAAAGATTTCTCTCTTTTAATACTAGCTTTTAATATAGTTTTTGCTGTTAAAAGTCGTAAGTTTAATAATCTTCCAATATCGAGTGATAAATAATGTTCTATTTTTAATAAAGCATTTTGTAAATCCTCTTTTGTTCTTACAATTCCAGCACATTCCCACATAGTTTTTCTTAAATCATCTTTTATATCTTTATCTATATCTTTATTTCTTATATACTCTTTTATCTCTTGTTTATAGCTCTTATTATCTATTTTAAAATTCTTTTCTAAAGATTTATTAACTGCAATTTTTGAAAAAACAAGACCTTCTAAAAGTGAATTTGAAGCAAGTCTATTTGCTCCATGAACTCCATTACAAGCTACTTCTCCTATAGCATAAAGATTTTTAAAACCTTTTACTAATCCATCTAAAGAAACATCTATTCCTCCCATACAGTAGTGAAAAGCAGGGCTTATTGGAACATTTTCAAAAGGAAGTTCATAGCCTAAGTCTTTGATATTTTCATAAATATTCGGAAATCTTTTTTTAAATGCTTTTTTCTCAAAATTTTTAAAAGATAAAAATATACCCAAACCTGTTTTTTTGTTGTAGTCAAAAATTGCACGACTTACAATATCTCTAGGAGCTAACTCACCACTAGGATGATAATCAAATAAAAATCTATTTCCATTTTCATCTACAACAAAAGCTCCTTCTCCTCTTAAAGCTTCGCTTAAAAGAGGCTTTCTTGCAAATGTTGTTCCCTTTAAAACTGTTGGATGGAACTGTGTCATCTCCATATCTTTTAAAGCTATACCTTTTTGAGCAATAATTCCATGAATTTCACCAGCATTTGCAGTCGAATTTGTGTGATATTTGTATAAAGAACCAACACCACCACTTGCTATTATTGTATTGTGAGCAAAGGCTACTTTTTGTTCAAATTCATTGGTAAAGTATTGAACTCCATAACAAATATTATCTTGTATCAATAAATCACAAACAACAGCTTGTGTTACTACTTCATGAGGACAGTGTTCAAGTAAAAATATATGAATTTCTCTTCCTGTTGCATCACCTTGAGCATGTAATATTCTGTTTCTACTATGTGCAGCTTCTTTTGTATAAGCTAAATCTCCATCAATATTTTTGTCAAAAATCATACCAGCTTCAATAATCTCTTTTATTGCAGAAATGGATTCATTACTTAAAAGCTTAACTGCATCAAGGTCATTGTAATTAGCACCAGCTTCTAAAGTATCTTTTATATGAGTTGGAATATCACTTTTATCAACTGCACTTGCAATTCCACCTTGGGCCCAAAATGTGTTTGAGTTCCAAGTTGACATTTTACATAAAATTAAAACTCTTTTACTTTTGGGAATAAGCCTAGCAGCATTAAGTCCTGCTATTCCAGCTCCAATAATTATATAATCATAAATCATTGTTGTTGTGTTTTTTGTTGATTATCGCTTGGTGCATAAACTGGATCAGCTTTATATCCACAGCCACTAAAACTAAATAAAACTCCTGCTATAATTAAAACATGAAAAATATTAATGAAATTCTTAACCATATTACAAGTAACCCCTCTTTTGATAAATTAAATATCTTTTTAGAGATAAAAAGATTTGTAAATATACTACCTTTAAAATTAAAAAGTGGAATAAAGTTTGTATATATAAAAAATCAAACTATGCATTTTGTGCTAACACATCAACTATTTAAAGTAGAATTTGAACACAATAAAGATACATTAAAAGCCCTTTTAAAAATGGCAGAAATAAAAAATGTTTCAAACTTTGTATTTTTTGTATCAAATAGTATAGATAAACCAATAAAAAAAAATAGAGATGCTAGTGAAAAATATATAGAAAAGAGTGTTGGAATTTTTGAGAATAGGGCAAAGGATGAAAAAATATTTAAAAAATTTGAAGATATTAGAGAGATAATAAAATCTACAAAAGAGTTTTAAAAACTTTTTCTATCTCTTTATATTTTGGGCTATATTTTTCAACTAAAGAGTAAAAATCTTTTGAATGATTTTTGTGTTTAATATGTGCTAGTTCATGAATAACTATATATTCCATAATAAAAAGTGGATATTTCATAAGTAATATATTGAAATTCAGTTCATTTTTGTAGTTACAAGAGCCCCAAGTACGCCTATTTTTTCTATATGAAATTTTTGTTGGAAAGAGTTGCATTAGATTTGAATATTTTTCAACTAAAAAAGGAATATAGTTTTCTATCTCTTTTTTATAAAAAGTATCAAGATTTTTTATATTAAACTCCAAAATAGATTTTTGTTCTCCTAAATATAAAAAATATCCATCTTCTAGTGTTTTTTCTTCAACTCTTTTTATATTTTCTAAAATCCACTCCTTTTTTCTTTCTATTAAAATTTTTGCATCATTTAAAGTGAAATATCGGTTTGCTTTTATTTGAATTAAATCTTTTTTTAGAACTCGTAAATAGCAATGTTTGATATGTTTCTTATTTTGTAGTTCAACTTCTACTAAACTATTATTTATATTAATCTCAAATTTCAAAGAAAAACCTTTAAGTAATTTTTGGATAAAATCCGCGGATTATACCACAAGTGTAATGACAATAAAATTTTAGGAAAACTATTATGAAAATTGCAAATAGAATGGAGAAATTAGCTCCATCACTTACTTTATCTATAACAGCTTTGGCAAATGAGCTAAAAGCACAAGGTAAAGATATATTAAGTTTTAGTGCAGGAGAACCTGATTTTGATACACCACAAGTTGTAAAAGATGCAGCAATAAAAGCGATAAATGGTGGAAAGACAAAATATACAGCGGTTGAGGGTATTAAAGAGACTAAACAAGCAATTATTAATAAGTTAAAGAAAGATCACAATTTAGATTATACACTTGATAAAATTGTAATAAGCAATGGTGCAAAACACTCACTATTTAATCTAACTCAAGCTTTAATAAATGAGGGTGATGAAGTTATAATTCCAAGCCCATATTGGGTTACATATCCAGAACTTGTAGTTTTTGCAGGTGGGAAACCTGTATTTATTGAAGCAGATGAGACAACAGAATTTAAAATAACAGCATCTCAGTTAAAAGCTGCAATTACACCAAAGACAAAGATTTTGATGTTAAACTCACCTTCAAACCCAACAGGTGCAATATATACAAAAGATGAGTTAATAGCTATTGGTGAAGTTTTAAAAGGTACAGATATTATAGTTTTATCAGATGAGATGTATGAAAAACTAAGTTATAAAGGCAAAAAATTTACTGCAAGTGCAGAAGTTAGCTCTGATATGTATAATAGAACAGTTACTATAAATGGTTTGAGTAAATCTGTAGCTATGACAGGATGGAGATTTGGATATGTAGCTTGTCCAAATAAAGAGTTAGCTAGTGCTATGTCAAAACTTCAAGGTCAAGTGACTTCAAATGTAAATACTATGACACAATATGCAGCAATTGTAGCACTTGAAGGTGAAGCAGATAGAGATATTGAGATGATGAGAGTTGAATTTGAGAAAAGAAAAGATTATGCAGTTAAAGCTATAAATAATATAGATAAATTATCTTGTTATGATCCTGATGGAGCTTTTTATCTATTTATAAATATTAAAAAAGTTACAAATGATTCTATGAAATTTTGTGCTGATTTACTTGAAAGTAAGGGAGTTGCATTAGTTCCTGGACTTGCTTTTGGAATGGAAGGATATGTAAGACTTTCGTTTGCTACAAGTATGAAGGCAATAGAAGATGGAATAAATAGAATAAAAGAGTTTATTGAAAAATAATTTTATAAAAACACACACTTATTTTGTTATAATCATTTATAACAAAATAAGGAAAATATATGGACTACATTAAAGTATTAGGAAGTAGTGGTAGTAAATCAAAAAATTTGGGGACTAGCTCTTTTTTAATATCCAATGATATCGTAATAGATGCTGGAAATATCTTAAACACACTTGAAGAAGAATCGAATAAAATAAATCATATATTTTTAACTCATACTCACTTAGACCATATAATAGATATACCTTTTATAATTGATAACTGTTTTTCAACAAGAGAGGACTCTTTAAAAGTATATGGCTCTATACAGACTATATCTTTTTTAAAAGAGCATGTTTTCAACAATATTATTTGGCCAGATTTTACAAAAATAAAACTTCCAAATAAGGATATATATAGTTTAGTATTTATTGAAATTGATGATAAAGTAGAGACAGTTTTTGGAAATTTATCTATAAAAGCAATAAATACAAAGCATACTGATGGCTCTTTTGCATATTTAATATCTAAAAATGAAATTAAATATTTAATTAGTGGAGATACTGATTTTGATCAAGATTTTATATCTTGCATAAATAGTATAGATGATTTGAGTGCTCTGTTTATTGAGTGCTCTTTCCCAAATGTTTTAGAAGAAGTAGCAAAAAGCAGTAAACACTTAACTGCAAATAGCTTAAAAGAGTTTCTGAATAATCTTACAAAAAATGATTTAACTATATTTTTATATCATTTAAAAACTCCATATCAAGATAAGATAAAAGATGAGATAAAGAAGTTAAATATCTTAAAAAATGGTGGAAGAATTTTAAATGATGGAGATACTATATATTTAAAAGATTTCCAAGTAAGCTCTGCTATGCAAGATATTGATATCTTTGATAGAGTTATGGATATAAACTTAAGACTCTCAAGTGAACAAGATAAAGAACATTTATATGAGATGATTTTAACTCTTTTAAGGGAACTTACTTTAAGTGATGCGGGAACTTTATATCTACTTAGTGAAGATAAAAAATATTTAGAGTTTAAGGTTATTCAAAATGATAGTTTAAATATCTTTTTAGGAACAAAAGAGGAGAAAATTTCATGGGATGCCTTACCTTTATATCTTCCCAACAAAGAAGAAAACAGAGCAATGATAGCTGTTGTTTGTGCTTTAGATAAGAAAATAATAAATATAAAAGATTTATATAATTGTGATTTATACAACTTTGAAGGTACAAAATTTTTTGATATATCAAAAAACTATAAATCAAAATCTATGTTAGTAGTTCCTCTTGTAAACCATGAAGATGATATTATAGGAGTAATTCAATTAATCAATAAAGATATTACAAATAAAAATAGTTTTTATAACTCTTATGATGAAAAAGTTATAAAAGCTTTATCTCTTCAAGCTGCTATGGCTTTGACAAATACTATTTTAATAGATAGTTTAGAAAATTTCTTAGATAGCTTTGTAAACTCAATAGCAAATGCAATAGATGCAAAATCAAGACACACTTCTACTCATATTACAAAGATGTCAAAATTAGCTCCATTAATTGCAAAATCAATAAGTGATGATGATACAATATATAAAGATATAGAGTATTCAAAGAATGATTTAAAGGAGATAGAATTAGCTGCAAAGCTTCATGATATTGGGAAAATATCCATTCCAGAGTGGGTAATTGATAAATCAACAAAGCTTCAAAAACTCTTAGATGGTTTTGAACTGATAAAATTAAGATTTGAAGTAATAAAAAGAGATTTAAAAATAGATTTTTTAGAAAATAAAATAAGTAAAGAAGAGTATGAAACTACTCTTAAGATTATTGAAGAGGATTTGGAATTTATAGATAAATCAAATAAGGGTGGAGAGTTTATGAGTGATGAGTGCTTAAAAAGAATTAAAAACTTATCTTCATATAGCTATATTTTAAGTAATAAAGAAGAAAAACTTTTAAATGAAGATGAGATATATAATTTATCAATTAGAAAAGGGACTTTGACAAATGAAGAGAGAGATATTATGAACTCTCATGCAAAATTATCTTTTGATATGTTAAGTGCCTTACCTTTCCCTAAAAAATACTCAAATATTATGCATATATCTGTAAATCACCATGAAAAGTTAAATGGAAAAGGTTATCCAAGAGGTTTAAGTGGAAAAGATTTAGTATTAGAAGATAGGATTTTAATTTTAGCAGATATTTTTGAGGCACTTAGTTCTAATGACAGACCATATAAAGGTGTAAAAAAACTAAGCGAGATATTTAAAATTCTTGATTTTATGGTAAATGATGGTGAAATAGATAGAGATTTACTAGAATTTTTTAAAAAAAGTGATGCTTTTAAAGAGTATTGTAAAACTGAACTTTTACAAGAGCAGTTAGATGTTTAAAATAGATATTAAAAAGTTTTTAATTTACTCTTTTTTATCATTTTTAATATCTAGTTCTTTAATAATATTTTATATATTCTTTTCTAGTTTAATAGACTCTTTTGATAATAGAATTAGAGACTCTTTTTTTATTTATAGAGGAGAAATTCCTACAAGTGATAATATAATAATAATTGATATAGATGAGAGTTCTATAAAAGAGTTTGGACAGTGGCCTTGGAGTAGAGATAAAGTATCAAAAATATTAGAAAATTTAACTTTGGCAAATGTTGCAGTAATTGGAATGGATATGGTTTTTGCAGAAGAGGATAGAACCTCTCCTAGTTTAATAGCAAAAAAATTAAAGGTCAAAGAAGAATTAAGAAATTATGATTTAGAGTTTGCACAAACTATTGCAAACTCACCTGTTATTTTGGGCTATGGTTTTGATTTAGTAAATCAAGATAGTAGTAAGGTCGCACCAAGAATTCCTGCTATTTTTATTGAGAAGGATATACCCAAAGAGTCAAATTTTATAATAGAGGCTTTAGGAACTACTTTAAATATTCCAATTTTACAAGATAGTGCATATTCAAGTGGGTTTTTTAATATTCTTCCAGATGAAAGTGGAGTTATACGAAGTGTACCACTTTTGATAAAATTTGATGATATTTTATATCCATCTTTATCTTTAGAGATTATAAGAGTTTTAAATGATACAAAAAGAGTTTTTGTAAATTATGATAATAGCGGAGTATCAAATATTGTACTTGATGATATTACTATTCCAACAGATAGATATGGAAGAATGCTAATAAATTATAGAGGTTATGAAAAGAGTTTTAAATATATAAGTGCAAAAGATATATATGAAAATAGCTTCTCTAGTAAAGATATAGAGGGTAAAATAGTTCTATTTGGTACAAGTGCAACAGGACTTTTTGATTTAAGAGCAACACCTTTTGAGTCAGTTTTCCCAGGAGTTGAGGTTCATGCAAATATTATAGATAATATTTTGCAAGGAGATTTTATACATAAAGCTTCATATTTAGATGGTGTAAATATAGTTATAATTGTACTACTCTCTTTTTTTGTTGTAATGTTTATAACTTTTGTATCTTTTTATTTGAAAATTATTGTTTTTACAACTTTTATGTTTTCTTATATAATATTTAATTACTGGTTATTATTTAGTAAGGGAATTGCTTTAAATATTGTTTTTCCAATTTTAGCAATAGCTTTAGGTTCTATCCTTTCATTGATTTTTGATTATTTTTATAATATAAAACATCAAAAGGTAATAAAAGCAAAATTTGCTTCAAAAGTTTCAAAAAGTGTTATGGATGATATTTTAAAGAATATGGATAATAATGAATTTAGTGCAAAAAATAAAGAGATAACAATATTTTTTAGTGATATTAGAGGTTTTACTAAAATTTCAGAACAACTAAAAGCGAAAGAATTAATAGAGTATTTAAATACTTATATGGAGCCTATGAGTAGTATTATTATAAAAAACCAAGGGACTATTGATAAGTTTATTGGTGATGCTATTATGGCGTATTGGAATGCACCAATTGATGTTGAAAATCATGCAGATATGGCAGTTAAAGCATCATTAGAACAATTAATGGCTTTAGATGAGCTAAATATAAAATTTACACAAGATAAGCTACCAAATATTGATATTGGAATAGGGCTAAACACAGGTGAAGTTATAGTTGGTGAGATGGGAAGTAGTTTAAGAAGTGATTATACGGTTATTGGTGATGCTATAAATTTAGGTTCTAGAGTTGAATCTTTATGTAAATATTATGGTTCAAAGCTAAATATAACCAACTTTACAAAAGATAAATTAAAAGAGAAATATATATTTAGATTTCTAGATTTTGTAAGAGTAAAAGGTAAAACTAAACCAGTTGAAATTTGGCAAGTAATAGGAAGAGGCGTGGCTCAAGATAAATTAAAAGAGGAGCTAGATAATTATCACAAGGCAATAGAGTTTTATAAACAAACAGATTTTATAGATGCATTAAATATCTTTATAAAACTAGATAATTTAGAAAATAAAACAAATGAAAATATTTATAAAATTTATATAAAAAGATGTGAAGAGTTTATACAAACACCACCAAAAGATTTTGATGGTGTTTACGAACATAAAGATAAAGCTTAAAAAGAGTAGTAAAGATTTGTTCTTACAACATATTTATCATATTCATAAATATTTTGATTTGAGTCATTATTTATATATCTAATAGTTGCACCTAAAGATAGATTTTTGTTTAGAGATTGTAAAACACCTAAATCAAAAATAAGTTTATCATCTCTTTTTTTATTGTTGTATAAAACCTCTTCATTTACTTTGTATCTATCTTTATATAGCTCAATTCCGCTTGTAAGAATAGTTGATTGTGTAATAGGATACATGTTTTCATATCTTAAACTAGCAAAGTTGTAGTCCACATTCCAAGCTTTACCTTTATCTTTATTATCTGTTCCAAAAACGAAAGATAAACTATTCATACCAAATTTTTCAGTTAATAAAACAAAACTATTTGAAAGTTCATAATACATTGAATCTCTAAATTCATAATCAGTTTGTTTAAAATCTTTTTTAATCAGTTTTATTTTTGTTTTATAGATTAAATTTTTATCTATTTGATAATCAAAAGATGGAGTTAAAATATAGTTAAATAGATATGTACTATTATCTAGCCAAACATAGTTATAATCAAAAGCTAGAGATGATTTTGATTTTGTAGTATAGTAAGAGAGTCCAGTTCCAAAAACTGCAAGGCTTAAATCATTATTATGGTCATTATTAAACTTTTGCATATATCCTACAAATTTATTATCCATAGTTAAATTCTCTTTAATCTTAAATGTATGGTTTAAAGCTAGAATATATTCTGCAACATGATCGCTTTTTTTATCTGGAATAGATAGAGGAATATTTCCCCAATTTACAACATCATCATTTGAATTATTATCTGTATTTGAATCATATCCATAGCCAATACTTAAAGTTGTTTTTAAAAGATTTCTTTGAGATTTTTTATCTAAAGAGTCTAGAGTTAATTCTATATTTTTTCTTACATTTAAAGGTAGAGTACTATCTTTTAATACATCTTGATATAAAGCTTCAGCTTCTTTATATCTTTTTTGTTGGAAATATGTCTGTGCTAACTCTAGTTTTACTCTACTATTATCTGGTGTTTGTTTTAAAAGCTCTTTATAAAGAGTTTCTGCTTCTTCAAATTTACCTATTTCATAAGCACTTCTTGCTAGAATAAATGTAAAATTAGAATCTAATTTATTATTTTTTAAATACTCTTTGAATGCCAAATAACTATCTTGAAAGGCTCTATTATTGTAACTATCAATAGCTTTGGAAAAATGCTCATTTGAGTAGTTTTGATTTGCAAAAATTAGAGCAGGTAAAAATAGTGCTTTAAAAACTATTTTTTTATTTGATTTAATTTTCATATTTTTACTGCTTATTTGCACTAAATGTGCCATCTAAAGTATCTAGACCATTATCCATTGTAATATTTCCTGAAATACTATCTATATTAGCACCATTAAATATACCTGAAATATTAGTTCCACTAAAACCAGTTGAAGTTATATTTCCATTTAAATCACCACCATAGTTATTGCCTCTTTCTCCTTCAAAGCCATAACTAGCATTAAAAGTATTATCAGAACCACCAAAATAAAAATTAAAATCTATATAATTAGTTCCTATAGAAGGTATATTTGGTACATTTATATCTCCACTAAAATTTAATTCAGTTATTGTTGTATTATTCATCAAATTTTGAACATATTCCACATTACTTGAATCCATATTATTTGAATCCATATTATTTGAGTTTTGCATATAATCATTTATAGATTTATCTATTCTTGTATTATTGTTTTCATCTTGAATACTACTTGCCCAATATCCCCAAGAGTTTTGATTGTCTTGATTTTGCATCATTTCAGAGCCTTGATTGTTTTGAAAAGCTAATGGAGTACTAGAATTATCAAAGTTATTTGGATTTTGGTTATTGCTTATAGAGTTAGTATTTAATCTTGAAATTAAATCTCTAAACTGTTCTTGATTAATAGGTATTACTAGGCTTGGAATTTGATTATTGAAAGTATTTAAAAAAAATCCTTGAGGAACTTCTCTTATAACTCCAAATGAATTTACAAAAATTGCACCTTGAGTACAAAATACTACATTTTCATCACCATAAATTTCAGTTCCTCTTATTCCAATTGAAGCATTCTTTGTTTTTAGCTTAAACTTATCAGGATTTGTTTTACCAATTTGTCCTGTTATTACATGAAAAGCACCTTTTGTAACATTAAAGTTTGATTTATCATTTGAACTATTTGAATATAAGTACTCTTCTATATCAAGTGTCGAGTCTTCCCCAATAGTTATAATAGTATTATCTTTAAAAGTTATCTTTACTTTTGAGTTTGATTTTGTCTCAATAAAGTCCTTCTCAAAAATAGTATCAGTTAGTTTTAATCTAATACTCTCTTCTCCTCTTTTAGTAAAAGCTTCACCCTCAAGAAGTGTTATTGTCCCTATATTTGCAAAAAGTGTTGAAACAAATAGCAAAAATAGAAAAATAATTTTTTTCATAATCTCTCTCCTAATTAATGAAATCAATATTTTTCATAGTTTGTAAGTAACAAAATATTTTTTAGGACGAAATAATAACAGAAAAATTATAAAAAAACAAGATTTTATTAACTTTTTATTAATTTAATATTGGATAAAATCCGCAAACTTTTCAAAAGGTATTCTCCTTTTTATCGAGTTCAAAATTTATTACAGGGGCTATAAATGTTAGGACCAATTACATTACCAAATGATATTTTGACTTTTTCTAGTATTCAAATATCTACATTTCTTGTTATTGCTTTTGCAATTTTGGTTTTATTTACATCTCTTAAACAATCAACTCATAGTGATGTTTTTCCAATTTCTGTTACAAATGAGCTAAAAGGCTTAGGAATTTTAACAGTTGTTTTTGCACACTTTGCATATATGAAAGTTACAAATAGTGAATTCTTATTTCCACTTTCAATAATTGCAGGAGTTGGAGTTGATCTATTTTTATTTATGTCAGGTTTTGGGCTTACAGTTGGTATGCTTAAAAAACCTATGAAAGTAGTTGATTTTTATAAAAAAAGAGTTATAAAAATTTTTATTCCATTTTGGATCGCTTTGATTATTATGTTTATTGCAGATGCTCTATTTATGGACAAAACTTACTCTATAGGATATATTATAAAATCTATGTTAGGGTTTTTCCCAACAGCGGATGGATTTGGTGATGTAAACTCTCCATTTTGGTATATTACATGGATGATTATGTTTTATATTCTATTTCCTTTAGTATTTTTTAAAGATAGACCTTGGCTAACTGCACTTATTTTAGCAGTTATTGCTACAGTTATAGGAACATTTAATCTTTTTGATTTAGGAAGTAACTGGTTACATAGACTTCATACTACAGCATTCTCTTTAGGAATTATTGCAGCTTGGCTTTTACAAGTAAAAGAGGGAACTGATAATAAATTTGTGAGCTATGTAAAAAACTTTAGAGATAACTCAAAAGATATGAAATATATCGTGATGGCTATTATGTTTGCAATTTTTGCTTATGTATCTTTAAATACTGGTGCTGGTTCATGGCCAAAACTTACTTCATTTTTTACTCAAGGTTTCTTTGTAGAGCAAATTATGTCTATAGTTATTATGTTGGCTTTAATTGTTATTTTTGTACTAAAAAAAGTAGATAGTAAATTTTTAGCTATGTATGGAGTTTACTCTTATGAAGTTTACTTAATTCATTGGCCACTTATGGCAAAATATGATATCTTCTTTGTATATCTTCCAGCATGGCTAGCGGTTATTGTTTGGTTGGTTGTGTTTATACTTGTAAGTATGCTACTTCAAAGATTAGTAACTCCTGTTAGTAATTTTGTAGATAAAATAGCAAAATAAATATGTAAAAAGTAAGTTAATAGCTTACTTTTTACTCTATGAAAATTCCAAAATCTTCTGGAATTTCAATATCAAAATCTTCAAAAATTTTTGCAAAATATAGATAACCAAACTCTTGTTTGATATGAGAAGAGTCAATATAAAGCTCTTCATTTGAAGTTACACTGTTTTCTGTCATAAAATCCCAAAAAGGAAATATAGATGCTAACTCATTTTTCCAGCTATCAAATAGCTCAAGAGTATTTGTCTCTTCAATAAGTTGTAGCTGAGATTTGTGAACAGCAGTTGTAAATACATTTAGCTTTATATTGTACTTTTTACATAATTCAACCATTTTTTTGTAGTAATCAAGATTTGAATTTCCTAAAATATTATAGTTTTCATAAGTTTTTTTATAATAATTTAGGGTTCCTTCCCACATCTCTTCTTTATTGTTATTGTTTATAACTTTTTCTTGATGATAAAAGCTTATTGCTCCATTTTCATAATATGGATTTTTATCATTATTTGGTATTACATAGTTTAGATATTTAAACAGAGGTATTTCTAGATAGTGTTTTAACTTATAAAAGGAGTTGAAGCCTTTTTCAAAAATAGCTCTGTTGAAATCGCTACTATTATCTTTAAAATTCTCATCAAAAGTATAAAAATTTAACCCTATTAAAACATTATTTATAGGAAAATTTTCTAAAGAGTGTTTTAAAAAATAGTATTGTTCTTCTAATGTCCCAAATTGAAGACCTAAATTATAAACTTTATCTTGAGTATATTTCTCTAAATCCTTTGGGTTTAAGTAGTGAACTCTACTTCCTCCTAAAATTATTGTATTTGGTTGAATTTTATTTAACTCTACATATTTTTTAGTTCTATATGCCAAAGCCTCATCTTTTCTTAACCCTATATCAAACATATTATTTAATCCAACGGGGTCAATAATATATCTTATAAAAACCCCAATACTAAAAATAAAAAAAGTAAATAGTATAGTTAAAATTATAAATCTTTTATGTTTATTCATCTATTTTTCCTAAAATTGAAAATATAAAAACTCTTTCGCACTTGAAAAAGTAAATAGTGATGCAGATATTAAAATAGCAGTATAGAGAGTATATTTAATATTTGGTTTGAAATTTTTGGCAATTTCGCCACTATTTTTAAATCCTAAAGCTAAAGCTAATCCAAATACAATATAAAAGCTTTGAAAAATTGGGTCTATATAATAAAGTTGTTCAAATTTTAGATTATACGGATTAAACATAGTTTTTATTACATACCAAGCATCACTAAAATCTTTTGCTACAAATAGTGTCCTTGTAATTATAAGTCCAATAAACATTAAAAACCAAGCTAGATAGAGATTCATTTCAAGATTTGCTTTTTTCATAATGTGTGCAAAAATAACAAAAAGTCCATTTAAAAGCCCCCAGACAATAAAAGTCCAACCAGCTCCATGCCAAAATCCAGAAACAAAAAATGTAATCATAATATTTAAGTAAACTATCCAAACTATATTTTTATTCCCACCTAAACTTTTATATATATAGTCACTCAAGAAGCGACTTAAAGTTATATGCCATCTTCTCCAATAATCAGCAAAGTTTCTAGCTTTATATGGACTATTGAAGTTTCTTGGAATATCTATATTAAACATTTTTGCAATACCTATTGCCATATCTGCATAACCTGATAAATCAAAATAGTATGATAGTACATAAGAGGTTGAAGCATACCAAGCTTCAATTGTTGTTAGGTTTTGTGCATTATCAAAGGCATATTGTGCATAATTTGTAAGTGGGTCCCCTATTAAACTCTTTTTTGCTAAGCCAATTGCAAAAATAAATAGTCCCAAAGAGATATTTTCCCATTTTATATAACTTCTCCATTTTAGAGCAAACTGTGGCATCATCTCTTTGTGATGAACAATTGGACCCATTAAAAGTTGTGGAAAAAAAGTGATAAAAAGTGAGTAGTTTAAAAAATTAAACTCTTTTACTTCACCTCTATAATTATCTACTAAAAATGCAATTTGTTGAAAGGTAAAATAACTGATTGCTAAAGGTAGAGCTAAGTGAAGTAGGGGAGTTTGAGTGTTTAAAACCCAGTTGAAATTTTCTATAAAAAAATCAGCATATTTAAAATATCCTAAAAGTGCAATATTTCCTACAATCCCAAATATGAGCATATTTTTAGATGATTTTTTACCCAAAAGTTTCCCCACATAAAAGTTAAAAATCATACTTCCTAAAATTAAAGGCAGATAGATGGGATTCCACCAAGAGTAGAAAAATAGACTAGCAACTACTAAAAATATTTTACTAAGATATATAAGTTTTAGTGAATTTAAATAGAAATATATTATTAAAGTAATTGGTAAAAATAGTAATAAAAACTCATAAGAATTAAAAAGCAATATAAACCTTTTTTTAAATTAAGAAAATTATTAGAATTTACTAAAAAATTTTGGAATGATTGCACATTATTGATTAAAAAGGCTTGATATATAGGGAAAGTTATTGAAATATAAAGTATAATCCAAAATAAAATATAATTTTAATATTAGAGGTAAAATGATTATAGAAGATTTAAAAAAAATCGTAGTAGAGAACTTAAAGAATAAAAGTAATGAAATAAAAAGAGTTTTTCATGGTAGAGGGAACTATTATTCTAATTTTTCTTATTTAACAGTTGATAGTTTAAATAATATACTATTTGCAACATTTTTTGAAAAAAGTTTAGAAGAAGATGAGATTTTAGAATCTTTAAAGAGTATTGCAAAGAAGTTTTGTTTTGAGACTTTTATAATTCAAAGAAAATATAAAGAGAGAGATTTTTATGAAGTTATTTATGGAGAGAGTACTGAAGATTTCTTTGTAGTTGAAAATGGGTTGAAATATAAAATAGATTTTAAAAATCGGAATATTGGTCTATTTTTTGATATGAAAAGAGGAAGAGAGTACATAAAATCTATTTGCAAAGATAAAAAGGTATTGAATCTTTTTTCATACAGTTGTGCTTTTAGTGTTGTTTGTATTAGTGGTGGTGCTTTAAGTGTAGTAAATATTGATATGTCAAAAGCTAGTTTATCATTAGGAAGGATAAATCATCATCTAAATAATCTTGATACAAAGAGTGTAAAGTTTTTACCATATAATATTTTAAAATCATTTGGAAAAATTAAAAAAATGTCACCTTATGATATTGTAATAATCGATCCACCATCTTTTCAAAAAGGCTCTTTTGTTGCAACTGATGATTATATTAAAATTATAAAAAAGCTAGATTTTATATTGCCAGTTGGTGGTTTAGTTTTAGCTTGTTTAAATGATCCATTTTTAAGTAGCAATTTTTTAATTGAGATATTTAAAAAAGAGGCTCAAAACTTTGAGTTTTTAAGAAAGTTGGAAAACATAGAAGAGTTTGTAACTAATGATGAAGAAAAATCTCTTAAAAACCTACTATTTTTGAAAAAATATTGATATAATCCGACATTTTAAAAAAAAGATAAAGAATGGAACACTTTTTATTTACTCTATTTATGGCAATTTTTCTAGCTACTGTTTTAAATATTTTTTTAAAAAAGCTGGGTATTTCACAAATTATAGGCTATATTTTAACTGGTATTATAATCTCTTACGGCTTTCATTTTAAAGGTGCTAACAATAGCTCCTTAGATGCCATTGCAGAGTTTGGAATTGTTTTTTTAATGTTTACTATAGGTCTTGAAATAAGTTTTGACAAGATAAAAAAGATGAAAGAGATACTGCTTTTAAATGGATTTTTACAAGTTCATATAAGTGCTGCTTTAATTTTTGTAGTTTCATATTTCGTATTTCATTTAAATATTGAAATTGCTTTGATAGTTGCTTTTGCTTTTTCTCTATCTTCAACTGCAATTGTTTTGCCATATTTAAAATCTTCAAAAGATATTTATACACCTTATGGAGAAAAAACAACTGCCATATTAATCTATCAAGATTTAGCAGTTATTCCAATACTACTTTTAGTCTCTTTTTTGACAAATGAAGAGCTTAGTATTAGTCAAGTTATCTTAAATACTATTGTATCTGCTGTGATAATTACACTATTTATGTTTATTTTTGGTAAAAAGATTATTGATTGGCTTTTACAATTCTCTTCTAAAACAAGGCTAGAAGAGCTATTTATTGGTGCAGTTTTTTCAATAGTTATTGGTGCATCTTTGATGGCAGAATATTTAGGTTTTACTTACTCTTTGGGAGCTTTTTTAGCTGGAATGATTATTGCAGATACAAAGTTTAGAATAAAAGTAGAATCAGATATTTCAAACTTCAAAGATTTACTTTTAGGAACATTCTTTTTTACAGTTGGAACAAAGATAGATATTCTATATTTTTTAAAAAATATTCATATAATTATTGGTCTATTTTTACTAATAATGATTATAAAAGCTATAGTTATTTTTGTAATAATTAAAAGAAAATCAGATAAAAATACATCTATAAAAAGTGCAATAGCTCTTTGTCAAGTTGGAGAGTTCTCTTTTGCTATATTTACTCTCTCATCAAATCAAGGTTTAATCCAAGTTGAAACTGCAAATTTTTTGGTATTAATCTCAGTTATATCTATGATTCTAACACCATTTTTACTAAATAATATCTATAAAATATCAAGTTTACTATCAACTGACCTTTATGAATCAGATAAGATAGAGCCACTAGATGAACAAAACCATATAATAGTTTGTGGTTTTTCAATTTTAGGAAGAGTTGTAGCAAAAGATTTGGCAGACAGAAAAATGCCATTTGTTATTGTTTCAAACGATTTAAGACAAGTTCAAATAGCTACAAAGTTTGGATATAAGGCATATTTTGGGCATTTGGAAAAGAGATCTGTTTTGGAGGCTTTAAAAGTTGAAAAGAGTTCAAGTATTCTTATAACAATCACAGAAACATATGATAAACTACTTATTTGTGATGCTATTTTAAAATATCATCCAGAAGCTAATATTATTTTGAAATATGAGTCACTAGAAGAGAAACACCATTTTATAGATTTAAATATCAAAAAATTTATCCATGCTCATGCTGAAGTTGGAAGACTTTTAGTAGAAGAGGCAACACATAGTTGTGATTTAAATTATTATAGATATGATTAAAATATTTTTTAATTAGAATAAAGAGAGTATGAAAAGTATATATATAAACCAAAAAGCTTTAAGCTTTTTGATTTTTTAAAGAGTAAAGTTCCAGTATTCTCATAATAATTGCACTTAAATATGGAATTGTTTGGATAAAAATTGTTGCAGCAAATACATAAATCTCAGTTATTCCAGATTTATTTGTGTAGATTAAAGATACAAATGCAGTTAAAAGTAAAACTCCCAAAATAGTCTCATATTTTATTGGGTTTGCACTTTTTTTAACTTTTCCACCTTTTTCTGTTCTTTTAAATGGTAATCCATCTTTAATAAATCCATCAAATACTGCTTTGAAGATGATTAATTGTAAACTCATAGATGCAATTGAGCTTAATAATATCTCTTTGAAACTAGCTTTTACTTTTGTTCTATAAAGTATAAATGTATGTAAAATATTTACTATAAATGCCGTAATAATTGGAATTGTAAGTGGAATTGTAGGAATTGTAACTCCAACAAAGATTATTACAGGAACCCAAATAATATTCATAACAGCCATAATTGGACCCATAGCATCACTTAACCAGAAAAACCAACCTGTAACAAATTTGTTTTTTTGTGAAGGACTTAATCTTTTTGAACTAGGCTTAAACTCTCTCCAGTGCTTTTTAAGAATCTGAATTGCACCATAAGCCCATCTATGTCTTTGAGTTTTAAAGGCTTCAACAGTATCTGGAAGTAGTCCAAAACCATATCTTCTATTTGTATAGTGTGCAATATATCCAGCTTCAAATAGTCTAAGTCCTAACTCACTATCCTCCACAATGGTATCAGTTCCCCAACCACCAACTTCCATCATAGCACTAAGTCTTACCATTACCATTGTTCCGTGAACAACAATAGCATTCTCTTCATTTCTATCAACCATTCCAATATCAAAGAAGCCAGCATATTCTGCATTCATAGCTTTTTTTATTATGCTTTCATCTCCATCTCTATGATCTTGTGGAGCTTGAACAATTGCAACTTTTGGGTCATCAAATAGTGGAACTAAATCTACAAGCCAAGGAGATTCAACTTTATAATCAGCATCAATAACTGCAACAATTTGTGCATCTTTTGAAGTATATTCAAGTGCCGTATTTAAAGCTCCTGCTTTAAATCCTGTACATGTAATATCAAGATATTTAAACTTATCTCCTAGTTTTTCACAAAGCTCTTTTATAGGTGTTTTGTAAAAATCTTCAGGTGTATTGTTTATGATTACTAAAACTTCATAATTTGGATATGTTAGTTTTGATAAACTTTCCAAAGTTTCAGCTAAAACATGAGGTTGCTCTTTGTATGCAGGAACATGAATAGATACAAGTGGTGCATTTTGTGATTTTAAATCAAGAGGTACTAATCTTGAAGGTTGTACTCCAATAGAGCTTCTAAATAGTTCATTTGCCTTTGCTAAAGTTATAATTACAAGAGGTATCATAAGAAAACTTCCCATTCCCCACATAATCCACATTCCAAAGTTCATATAGTTTACAAATGGATATATTGCAGCCATAACTATACCAAATGCCATACCTTGAGCAGCTATTGCATAAGCAAAGGCGTGGCTTATATTTACTCTTTGATTTTTTAATCCAAAAAGTGTAAGAATTGCTCCAATAATAATTGCAGCAATCATCTGATAAAGCCAATATTGATTTAGTTCAACTTCACCAGCTAATTGAAATTTTAAAGCTCTATTTGTATCAAAAACTCCCCAGTATTGCCCAACATTTCCCTCATCATAACCTTTCCATGGTTGGTCTAATGCTTCAATTATATTGTAGTGCCACCCTTTTTCATGAGCTAGATTTACAAAACCTCTTATAGCTTGTGCTTGATTTTTTATACTAGGAACGGCACTATTATTATTGTATCCGTGGCTAGGCCATCCAGTTTCACCTATTACTATTTTTCTATTTGGAAAAAGATTTTCAACTACACTATATTTTTCAATAATAAACTCATTATATCTATCTATTGGAACTTTTTCCCAATACGGTAAAATGTGAATAGTTAAAAAATCAACATGGCTAGCTAAAGCAGGATTTTTTTCCCATATATCCCAAGTCTCAGCTGTTGTAACTGGTTTTTTTGTATTACTTTTCATAAAATCAATATAAGCATATAATTCAATAGGTTCTAGCTCTTTTCTTAAAAGAACCTCATTTCCTACTATTACAGATTGAATTCTATTTGGATACTCTTTTAAAATTTCTAAAGCTCTTTGTATTTCAAGATTGTTTGCTTCTAAATCTCCACCAATCCAAAGTCCTAAATCAATAGGAAGTGTAGACTCTTTGCTTGAATTTAATATTTTATAAGCTTCTAAAGTCCCATAAGTCCTTAGTTTATTTGTAAAATTTTCTAATAAATTTACATCATAAGCAATTTGTTCACTTGAAAGTAAGTTTTTATCATATCCTTCAAAAGGGGAATAAGATAAAGATTCAATTTTTTCAAAAGAGTTTTCATTTAGTGTTACTAAATTGTCTCTTGAAATCCAAAAAAAGACTTGAAAAAGTCCAGCCATAATAAGCCCTAAGATAATATATCTCAAAAAAAATCCTTCTACAAAAAATATGGGAATGTTAACATTATTTTGTTACAATAAAACTTATTTGAATTTTAAAAGGACTTTCAACTTGATTTATATATTTTCTGCATTTATTGTCTCTTTGTTGGCTACATTAGGTAGCTTGTTTTTTTCTGAGGTTATGCAATTTGTTCCTTGTAGTTTGTGTTGGTATCAAAGAATTTTTATGTATCCATTGGTTCTTATTTTTTTATTTAATTTATTATTTCCAGATGAGAAAGTTTTTAAATATAGTTTTCCTTTAGTTGTTATAGGTCTATTTATATCGATTTATCATAATTTATTAATTTTAAAAATAATACCTGAAACTTTATCTCCTTGTGTTAGTGGAGTGCCTTGTAGTGTAGATTATTTAAACTATTTTGGATTTATAACAATTCCTTTACTCTCTTTTATCTCTTTTTTGACTATTCTTATACTACTAATATCTTATAAAAGAAGAGTTTCTTAATCTTTTGTTATCTTTTCTAAGTTAGAGTTTTGTAAAAAAATTAGAAGGAAAATTGGATGCAAAATAAGTTGTTGGTTTTAGGCTCTTTAGGTTTAATATTTATACTTTATATAGTAGCTACATTTTTTTATAAAAGTGAGCAAAAAAGTGAACAAGCTGTTATAAGTTTAAATAAAAGTGAGTTGTTTGTAAGAGATTACTCTTATAAGATGGGCGACAATCAAAAAAATATTACTGTAGTGGAATTTTTAGACCCAGAGTGTGAATCATGTGCTATATATTCTGAAGTTGTAAAAAAATTATATAAAGAGTATTACAAAGATATTCAAATAGTTGTAAGATATTTAGATAATCATAAAAATTCAAAACTAACAATTCAAATGTTAGAAGCTGCAAGAGTTCAAGGAAAATATGAAGAGGTTTTAAATATGATGTTTACAAAACACTCTTTATGGGCCTCTCACTACTCTTCTATTGATAAACCAGAGCTTTTATGGGGATTTTTAGAAGATATTTCAGGATTAGATATTGAAAAATTAAAAATAGATATGAATAATCCAAAAATAGATGAGATAATAGCTCAAGATAGAGCTGATGCTACAGCTTTGGGAGTGACAGGAACACCAACACTTTTTGTAAATGGAGTGATGTTAAATGAGCTATCAAAACAAGCTCTTTTTGATTTGGTAGAAAAAGAGATTTATAAATAATGGAGTATTTAGGAACAATAACTCTAACTATTATATTGATTGTTTTATTTATATATTTTACAAATAAAAATATTTTAAAAAAAACACAAACAAAGTTGGATATTGTAAATCGTTATAAAGTGGCTCTTCTTAAGGTTTTGGAAGAGACAAAAGAGGATAAAGAGTTACAAAAGAGTAGTAAAATAGAGTTTTTAAAAGAGATAAATAGCGAATTATCAAGAAATATATTTTTTGAAAAGCATGAAATAAGAGTTATTATAGAAGAGTTATCGAAAATGGAGACTGAATGAGAATATTATTAAAAATAGTTTTAGCTGGTTTGGCAGTTTTATTTACAGCTTGTGATAGTGGTTCAACAATTGATGCAAAATCATTATCAAAAACAAAAATAGAGGCAGAAAAGAGAGGTTTTGTATCAACTTCTTTTGTCTTATTAACAACAGATGAAAAGTTTATAGGATTTAAAACAGCAGAAAATGGATTAGATTTTGATGAGTTTAAAGGGAAAAAAGCGGTTATAGTTGATATCTTTGCAACTTGGTGCCCACCTTGTATAGAGACAATCCCAAAATTAAGAGAGCTAAAAGATAGATATAAAGATAGCTTAGAGATTGTTTCAGTTCTTTTCCAAGATGATAAAACAGTTGAAGAGATGAAAGAATTTATAAAAGAGTATCAAATCAACTATCCAATTACTATGGGAGAAGAGAACCAAAAACTAGCAGATGAACTAAATGTTACAAAAGTTCCTGAGATGTTCTTATTTGATAAAAATGGAAAATTTGTTCATAGGTTTGTAGGAAATGTTCCAAAAGATGAGTTGGAAAAATATCTTAAAATAGCCATAGAAGATTAGAAAAACAAATAATATTTATAAGTTATTATTATAATAAATTTATAAATTTCTAAAGAATATTGATATTAGTCAATAAAATAGTGTTAATTATCTGTTAAACTCCAATGTATTTAATTTTGTAGGAGGTTAATATGTTAAAAAAAGTATCAATTCTAACTTCGATGCTTTTATTTTCTGCAACATCAGCATTAAGTAGTACTGATTTGCAAAAAGTAATGAAAGACAGAGGTCTTACGGAAAGAGATGTTTTAGCAGCTGCTAAAACATATGTTCCAACAGGAATGAAAGATGAATACTATGTATTTAGCTCGGGTGGGCAATCAGGACAAGTGATTGTTTATGGTGTTCCATCTATGAGAATATTAAAATACATAGGTGTATTTACTCCAGAACCTTGGCAAGGATATGGATTTGATAATGAATCTAAAAAAATTCTTGATAGTGGAAAAATAAGAGGACAAGAGATTAAATGGGGAGATACTCACCATCCAAACTTTAGTGAAAAAAATGGTGAATTTGTAGGAGATTATCTATTTATAAATGATAAAGCAAATCCTAGAATTGCTGTTATCAATCTTCACGACTTTGAGACTACACAAATTGTTGTAAATCCTGTTTTAAAAAGTACTCATGGAGGAAGCTTTATTACTCCAAATACAGAGTATGTTATAGATGCTTGTCAATATGCTGCACCACTTGAGAATGATTGGGTTCCTATTGAAGCTTATGAAGAGAAATATAGAGGTGGTGTAACTCTTTGGAAATTTGACTATACAAAAGGTCAAATTGATGAGAAAGAGTCATTTACTCTAGAATTACCACCATATATGCAAGATTTAAGTGATGCTGGAAAAGGTCCTTCTATGGGATGGGCATTTACAAATAGCTTTAACTCTGAGATGTATACAGGAGGAATTGAAAAAGGTCTTCCTCCCTTTGAAGCTGGTATGAGTAGAAATGATACAGATTTTTTACATCTATACAACTGGCAAATTTTGGAAAAACTTGCAAAAGACCCAAAAAATACAAAAGTTATAAATGGACATAGAGTTGTAACAATTGAAGCTGCTGTAAAAGGTGGAGCTTTATTCTTACTTCCTGAAGCAAAATCTCCACACGGTGTTGATGTTACTCCTGATGGGAAATATATCATTATTGGTGGAAAACTTGATACTCACGTAACTATTTTTGATTTTGCAAAAATTAAAGAGCAAATTGATAAAAAAGAGTTTGCTGGAAAAGATTCTTATGGTATTCCTATCTTAGATTTTAAAAAATCTTTACATGGACAACTAGAGTTGGGACTAGGGCCTCTACATAATACTTTTGATGAAAAAGATGGGATAGTTTATACTTCACTATATGTTGATTCACAAGTTGTAAAATGGAATTTTAGAGATTTAAAACTTCTTGATAGGGTAAATGTTCACTATAATATTGGACATCTTGACTCAATGGAAGGAAAATCTACTAAACCAAAAGGTAAGTATGGAATTGCTTTAAATAAACTATCAATAGATAGATTTTTACCAGTAGGTCCACTTCATCCACAAAATCATCAGCTGATTGATTTAGCTGGGGATAAAATGGAACTTTTATATGATATGCCAATTGGTTTAGGTGAACCTCATGATGTTGTATCTATTCATGCAAGTAAAATCAAACCTAAAAAAACTTATGACAAAATGGGAACTAACTCAAGAACTGGTGAAGCTCACGAAGGTGCAACTTTAGCTGGACAAGAGAGAGTTGAAAGAGATGGAAATAAAGTTAAAGTTTATATGACTGCTGTAAGAAGTCACTTGAATCCTGAACATATTGAGGTGAATAAAGGTGATGAAGTTACTATTTATATAACTAATCTTGAAAGAGCTCAAGATGAGACACATGCATTTGGTTTATCAGGACTTAATGTACATGCTTCTGTAGAGCCTGGAAAAACTTCTTCTGTTACATTTACAGCTGATTTAGAGGGTGTTTTCCCTTACTATTGTACAGAGTTTTGTTCTGCTTTACACTTGGAAATGATGGGATATTTAAAAGTTAAAGATCCTAAAAAACAGTATCCAGACTATAAAGCTGCAAAAGTTTCTAAAATGACTCCTGAAGAGTTACAAAAAGAGTATAATAAAATTGTTGCTACAAATAAGGCAACAGATGATGTAATTCAAAGTGTTGTTAAATTCTTAAAAGAGAAAGGTTTTGAAAAATATCCAGAAGTTAAATCTTTAGTTACAGATGCATTAGATCAATATAATAAAATTCCTCATGAAAAAGCAAAAGCAGATGAGGCATTTAAAGCTGGTGATATGAATACTGCAATTCTTTGGGAAAACCAAGTTTGGCAATATATGGTTAAAACAGCGGATGCTGGTTTAAGAGCTAAAAATCTTTTAGCAAAAGAGCTTTCAACAAAAATGAGTGAAAAAGCAAGACTAGGAGAAGAGGCATACTTAAGAGGTGGATGTAATGGTTGTCACGTTGTTGGACAAGTAAGCTCTGGTCCAGACATTACAGGAGCTTTATTAAGACATGAAAATGGAGAAAAATTTCTTTATAATTTTATCCTTGATCCTGCAAAATATTATAGTGATCCATATATAGATGCTATGATTAAAACATTTAATCTTAGAATGCCAAATCAAAATATGAAACCAGAAGAGGTTAAAAATATTATTGAATATATGAAATGGATTGATGAGAATGCTGATTTACAATAATTAGCCGTTTAGCAAGGAGAAAAATCTCCTTGCTATATATTATTATTTAGGATTTATTTATGAAAAAATATCAAATTTTTACTATTGTTGCACTGTTACTATTGACTTTTAGCTATACACTTCCAGTTATTGGATTTAATGGAATAATGGAGAGAATAAAAAATCATGATACAAAAGATATTCCAACTTATGTAGCAAAAATTTGGGATTTTTATCACTCTTTTCAATATGTAAGCCCAAATACACCAAAGAGTGCTATTGGCTCATTTGAAAAGATGTTAGATTTGAAAGCTGAAATTGGAGTTGCTAGTATGCCAGTTTGGAGGGTTTCTCTAGAAGCTCCAAACTATCCGAAAGAGGCGTTTCCAGATGGAATTCCTGTATATTTTCATTTTGATGGATATAGTGGAGATGTACAGGAGATGAATACAATAAACCACTATATTGGAATGTATCCAATGGAACATGGTGGGCAATTTGAAAGAAGTGTAGTTCCATACTTCTTTTTAGCTTTAACTCTTATGATGATTGGATTTTTATATTATGATGGAAAAGCTTCTTGGTTACTTATGGTTGTTCCTGTTGTTTTACCTATTGCATTTTTAGTTGATTACTCGGGTTGGCTATATTGGTATGGTCATAATATGCAAGAGTGGGGTGCTTTCAAGATAAAACCATTTATGCCAACAGTATTTGGAGATGGGAAAGTTGCTCAATTTACAACACACTCATATCCGCATACAGGATTTTACATATTGATTGCTATTAGTATTTTAAGTTTATTAGCAATATTTTCAAAAAGAAAAGAGCAAAAAAAATAAATGAAGAAACTAATATCAGTTTTAACTCTTTTTTCTATGTTTTTACATTCAAATGAGCTACAAGAAGCTATAAATAATGCTCCTAGTGGCTCTAAGATAACTCTTGCTGAGGGTATTTATAAAGGTAATATAGTTATAAATAAACCTTTAACTATCGATGGAGTTAATAAAAAAGCAAAGATTGTAGGAGATGGAGATAGTAGTGTTATTACGATTAAAAGCTCAAATGTAGTTATAAAAAATTTAACTATAGAAAATAGTGGATTTAGTGTTGAAAAAGTAGATAGTGCAATTCATGCTAAAGAGGTAAATAGTATAGTTATAGAAAATAACCATATAGAAGATACTCTTTTTGGAATAAATTTAGAGCAAGTAAATAGGTCTAAAATTATTGATAATTTTATTACTTCAAAAGATTTAGAACTAGGAGTAAGAGGGGATGCTATTAGACTTTGGAGTTCTCATGATAACCAACTTTTATCAAATAAAATATATAAATCAAGAGATTTTGTACTTTGGTATTCTAGTGGAAATAATATAGAGAATAATTATGGAAGTTACAATAGATACTCTTTGCATTTTATGCATGCTGGAAGAAATATGGTTAGAAATAATTTTTTTGAGTATAACTCTGTAGGAATATTTTTTATGTATAGTAGTGGAACTATTGCCATTGGAAATACTGTAAAAAACTCTTTGGGGGCTTTTGGAGTAGGAATTGGCATGAAAGATTCATCAAACTTTACACTATTGGAGAATAATTTAATTTATAATCCAAGAGGCTTATACCTTGACCAATCTCCATATCATCCAAGAACGGTAAATATCTTTGAAAGAAATAATATTTTATATAATTCTAGTGGAATACAGTTTCAAGTAAGTAGAGAAAGAAGTATCTTTACAGATAATATTATTAAAGGAAATATTGAACCAGTTGTTAGTGATACTCCTAGAAATAATCTATCTATTAATGATTGGAATGGTAATTATTGGGATATGTATGAAGGCTTTGATAGAAATAAAGATGGATACGGAGATATTCCATATAAACACTATGTATATGCTGATAAACTGTGGCTTTATAATCCAAATGTAAAGTTTTTTTATGGCTCAGTTGTTATGGATTTGTTGAATTTTTTAGCGAAATTTATACCTTTTTCAGAACCTGAACTTTTAGCAGTAGATAATAATCCAAAAATGGAGGCAAAAATTGCAAAATAGCGATAATAAAAGAAGAGATTTTGTAAAAATTGGTGCTGGAACTCTATTCTTTGGTTCGTTAATAGGTGCAGGAGTATATTTTACTCCAAAACTAAATGCAAAACAGACATTATTACGACCACCTGGAGCTTTAGATGAGAAAGAGTTTCTATCTACTTGTATAAAATGCGGTCAGTGTGTACAAGTTTGCCCGTATCATACTTTATCTTTACTTGATATTACAAGTGGAAATAGTATAGGAACTCCCTATGTAGATTCTAGAGCAAGAGGGTGTTATTTGTGTGATTTGCTTCCTTGTGTATTAGCATGTCCTAGTGGTTCTTTAAATCATGATATTACAACGGCAGAGCAGGTACAAATGGGAGTTGCAATGCTTAAAAATCCTAGTAAATGTTTAGCCCTTTTAGGAAAAAATGTAAGCCTTGAAGATATAGGTGAGCTCTTAACTCACTCAAATAAAAATGAACGAGAGCAAAAAGTTCTTGATGATTTAAAAGAGTATGCAGGAAAGCCATGTACAATTTGTGCAGATTTATGTCCATATCCAGCAAAAGATAAAGCAATAGCAATGGTTAGTGATAATAAGGGAAATTTTTATCCAGAAGTAAGAAGTGAGTGTGTTGGATGTGGAGTTTGTGAAGAGCTTTGTCCTGTAAAAGATGAAGCAGCCATAGTTATAATACCTAGAGTAAAATATGAGGAGATATATTCATGAAAAAAGTATTTATAAGTTTAGCTATTGCATTTTTATTTATTGCTTGTGGTGATAGCAAAGATGATAAAAAAGTAGTTAATGAGCTAAAGAGTGAAGGGAAAAAAGAGGAGATAAATGTTGCTACTCCTAAAATTACAGTTACAGAAAATAGTACAAATATAGAAAAAGATAATCCATTTATCTCTTATGATTTAGATGGAAATAGAGTAGTAAGAGTCTCTCCTGATGGTAGTGAAACACCACTTACAAAGGAGTTAGGAGCATTAATCTCAATAAAAAACAACTATGAAAAGTTAAATGCAAAAATTTTAGCTCAAAGACTTAGTAAAAACTATATGCAAAAGTGTTCTGCTTGTCACGATAATTATGCAAATGGTGTTATTGGACCCTCTTTATTAGATAAAAATGATAATGAGATTTTTCAAGCCATTAAAGTTTATCAAACAGGAGAGAAAAAAAATGTTCTTATGAAAGATTTAATCTCTAAAATGCCAGATGAAGAGATTAGAAGTTTAGCTAAAGAGATTGCTCAACTAAATAAAGAGGTAAGGGAAAATAGAAAATGAAAACAAAAAATATTATTGGTTTGCTTTTACTTATAGCGATTTTTGCACTTTTTGCTTTTACTCTTTCTCAAGAGAGCTCAAAAAAAGTTGTAGAGCAAGATAAAGTTGAAGAAAAGGTTACAAAAGTTGAAAGTGTAGTACAAAAAAGTGATGAAGAGATATATCTTGAAGATTTAAAAAAACAAGCTGGGCAAAAAGTAGAGTATGAAGTTAGTGCTTACTATAAAGTTGCATGTTCATCATGCCATGGAAAAACTGGAAATGGTACTAAAATAGCACCAGCTATTGCAGGACAATCTTATGAGTATCTATTATCTAAACTAGATGATTATAAAAATGGAAAAGTTGAAAACAGCTTAATGCAAAGTGGATTATTTATTAATATAAATGAAGAGGATTTGAAAAAATTAGCAAAAGAGATTGCTAACTTTAAATAGAGGATATTATGAATAAGTATAATACAAGGGCTACAATAGAAGATACAGG
Source organism: Aliarcobacter trophiarum LMG 25534 (assembly GCF_003355515.1). Classification (NCBI taxonomy): domain Bacteria; kingdom Pseudomonadati; phylum Campylobacterota; class Epsilonproteobacteria; order Campylobacterales; family Arcobacteraceae; genus Aliarcobacter; species Aliarcobacter trophiarum. Next base: position 897,000 of record NZ_CP031367.1, read on the forward strand.
CTTTTTTGATACCTTTATTACAACAACAAAAGATGGTAAAAAAAAGTTAGGTATTAGATTTTATAGATGGCTTGTGGTTATTTTTGTACATTTGTTATTTATTCTTTCATACTCTATTGACTTGCAAATGCTAGAGGGTGATTTAAGTGGTTCTAGATTTTTGGGATTTCATTTAACTGACCCTTTTATGGCACTTCAAGTCTTTGTGAGTACATATCATATTCCAGTAAATTTGCTAATAGGTACTTTAACTATAGTTATTGTTTATCTGCTAATAGGGGGAAGAGCTTATTGCTCTTGGGTTTGTCCATATACAATTTTAGGAGAAATTTCTGAAAAACTCCATAGATACTTAAAGAAAAAAAAGATTATAAAGTCTTATAAATTTAACCCAAAAATCAAATATATATTTTGGGGAATTTTTCTTTTTTTATCTTTTTTTAGTGGTTATTTAGTTTTTGAGATTATAAATGTTGTTGGTATTTTTTCAAGAGCTTTAATATATGGATGGAGTATAGCTTTTGTATTTGTAATTGCTGTATTTTTAGTGGATACTTTTTTTTCACAAAGATTTTGGTGTAGATATGTTTGCCCTGTTGGTACAACATATGGTTTTATTGGCTGGGCAAGTACTACTAAAATAGTTTGGGATGATAGTTGTGACCATTGTAGAGTTTGTGCAAATGTATGTTTAGTTCCTCATGTATTAGATATTACAAAAGTAAACGCAAATAAAGAGAATAAAAAAGAACAAACAGTTATTAGTGGTGATTGTACACTTTGTGGTAGATGTGTTGAAGTTTGCCACAATGATTCGTTAAAATTTGAAACAAAATTAAAGAAGATAATATGATAAAAATAAAAAACCTTACAAAAACTTTTGGAACTCAAAACTCATTAGATAATATCTCATTAGAGTTAAATAAAGAGGATAGAGTAATAATTATGGGGCAAAATGGAGCTGGGAAAACTACTCTTATTAGAAGTATCTTAGGTCAATATATTCCAACAAGTGGAGATATTGAGGTTTCTGGATTTAATCCATTTAAAAATAGAGTTGATACTATTTCAAAAATAGGATTTGTCCCACAACTTCCACCGCCGATTAAATTAACAGTTGAAGAGCTTATAAATTTTGCAGTTAAATCTAGCAATATAGATAAAGATGAGATAGTTGAGCTTTGTTCTAAAATGGATTTAGATATAAAATCACATTTTAGAAAAATCTTTTTTAAGTTATCTGGTGGAATGAAACAGAAACTTTTAATTGCTATTGCAATAGCAAAAAGACCAGAAATATTTATATTTGATGAACCAACAGCAAATCTTGATCCAAAAGGCAGAGAGAGTTTTTATGAAATTATAAAAGAGTATAGTAAAAATAGACTTACTATTTTTATAAGTCATAGAATAGAGGAGGTTTCAAATATGGTAAATAGAAAGATTGAACTTGATTTAGGAAAGGTTGTTTTAGATGAAAAAATTTAGTTTTTTGTTTGTGATGGTTTTAGGATTGTTTTTTGTAGCTTGTAATTCGCAGATTGATACTAAGCCAAAAGAGGTGAAGTTTGATAGAGAAATTTGTGAAAGATGTAAAATGATTATTAGCGATAGAAACTATGTTGCTCAAGTGGTAAATCCAAAAGATGGGAAAAGTTACTATCACGATGATATTGGTTGTGCTATTTTATGGTTTGAAGAGAGTAATATTAGCTGGAAAGATGAAGCAGTTATATATATTACAGATGCAAAAACAGGAAAATGGATAGATTCTAAAAATGCTTTTTGGACTTATGGAGCAACAACACCTATGGATTTTGGATTTAGTGCTTATGAACAACAGCAAGAAGGTGTAGAAAATCTTTCTTTCTCTTATGTTATAGAGAAAATTAAAGAGAGAAAACCTTCAAATAATCACGGTCATATGATGGGTCATAAATGATGAGAAATCTCTTTTTAGTTTTTAAGACCGATATGAGTGAAGCTTTAAGGTCAAAATGGTTTTTGGTTTATAGTTTAGTATTTGGTGGTATTATTGCACTATTTTTTATTACGGGAATAACTGAGTCTAGAATTCAAGGATTTAGTGGACTTAGTCGATTATTACTAATTTTTATAGAGATTTGTATTGTAATAGTACCTATTTTTATACTTATAAATACAGTAAGAACAATTGCAGGGGAGAGAGATAGTAATATTTTAGAATATATGCTCTCTTTTCCAATTTCTTTAAAAGAGTACTTTTTTGGAAAACTTTTAGGAAAACTTTTTAGTGTTACTCTACCTATAATTGGTGCTTTAATATTAGCTTTGTTTTGGAGTTTATTTAAAGGTGCAACAATACCATGGGGTATATTTTTTTATTATATGGCTTTAATTGTAAGCATTAATATCTGTTTTTTAGGGCTTAGTTTTTTTATCTCTTCAATAGTAAAGACTCAAGAGGTAGCTTTAGGGATTGCTTTTTTTGTTTGGTTATTTTTATTGGCTCTAATAGATTTACTGTTAATTGGTTTTCTAATAAAAACAACAGCAAGTCCAGAGTTGGTATATTCAATAGCTTTAGCAAATCCTTTACAAGTTTTTAGAATAGGAGCAATTGCACTATTTGATCCAGAACTATCTGTAATAGGACCAGCTAGTTACTTTATTTTGGATGAGTTTGGAAAAGAGCTTATATCAATTTATTGTTTAGTTTATCCAGCAGTTATTGGAATGTTATTTAGTATTTTTGGTTATTTAATTTTTAAAAGAAAGGATTTAGTATGAAAAAACTTTTTTTTCTACTAGTTTTTATATCAGCAACTCTATTTGGAGCTGATTTTATTGGAAAAGAGTATAAAGATTTGGATTTAAAACAAGAGAGTTGCCCTATTAAAACAGTAGCTATTGAAAAACATAAAGATTGGTTAGGTTATATTGAGTTAAAAGATGGAAAAATTGTAGCTCTTAGCTCACCAAAATATACTTTTGCTTATATGTTAATAGAGCAAAAAAAAGATGAGAAAAGTGTTTTAAATATCTATGTAACAGATTTTAAAACTAAAAAAATAATAGATGCAAAAACTGCTTACTACGTTTTTGGAAGTAATATTATGAGTGTTGGAGGAGATGATGTGATTCCTTTTGCTCTTGAAAGTGATGCAAAAGAGTTCTATAAAGAAAAACATGGAAGACAAATTTATAGATTTGATAGAATGACTGAGAATTTTATAAACTATCTTGATATGAGATAGTTTCAATATTTTAGGATTGTAAAATCCTAAAATATTCATCTCTGCTTATCTCATAAGCTCCAAGGCTTTCTAAATGTTTATTGTAAACTTGACAATCTATTAGTTTTATTCCGCTATTCTTTGCCCATTTACATAAGTGATAAAAGGCTACTTTTGAAGCATCGTTTACAAGAGAAAACATACTTTCTCCACAAAATATATTGTTTATAATCAAACCATAAAGTCCACCAACAAGTTCATCATTTAGATAGACTTCAATACTATTTGCAAACTCCAAATTGTGCATTAAACTATAAGCATTTATAAAGTTTTCATCTATCCAAGTATCATCTTCATGTTTTCTTTTTATATTTTTACAATTTTTTATAACTTCAATAAAATTTGTATTTGATTTTACTTCAAACCCCCTATTAAATATAGACTTTTTAAGGCTTTTTGATACTTTAAAGTCATCTGGATATAAAATCATTCTTTTTTTTGGACTATACCAATTAATATAGTTATAATCATCTATAAACCATGGAAAAATCCCATTTGAATATGCATTTATTAATCTTTGTGGATGAAAATTGCCACCAATTGCAACTAAATCATTTTCCATATCTTCTAATTTGGGAAAATCAAAATTTTTGTCATCAAGCAACCATATTTTTTCTTTAATATCAAGTAGTTCCATTTTGGTATTTTATTTAAAAATATGTTAATATCCAATTTTAAGAGGTTTAATATGAAAAGAGTAGATGCTTATTTATCGAGTTTAGGATATTGTAGTAGAAGTGAAGCTAGAAAATTTATGAAACAAAATGAGATTACAGTTTTAGATAAAAGAGTTTTTAATCCTAGTACAAAAGCAAGTCATAAAGATATAAAAGTAAATCAAGAAGCACTTGATAGTGAAAAACTTTTAATTTTATTAAATAAACCAAAAGATTATATCTGTTCTCATAATGATGCTGGGAAGCTTATATACTCACTTCTTCCAAAAAGATGGCAGAATAGAAATCCAAAAATCTCAACTATTGGAAGGCTTGATATTGATACAACAGGGCTTATACTACTTACAGATGATGGAGAGCTAAATCATAGACTTACAAGTCCAAAAAAAGATATTAAAAAGATATACGAAGTAACTTTGTTAAACCCATTAAACGGTGATGAAAAAGAGCTTTTTTCAAGTGGAACTATTTTATTAAATGGTGAAGATAAACCACTAAAACCAGCAAAGCTAACTATTATAAATGATACTTTAGTTCATTTGGAAATTGTAGAGGGGAAATATCATCAAGTAAAAAGAATGTTTGCATATACAAAAAATAAAGTTATAAAGCTTCACAGAGTATCTTTTGCAGATACTTTTTTGGAAGATTTAAAAGAGGGTAGTTTTAAAGAGCTAGATATTAATCTTTTTATAGATTAAATTTCAAATTAATAGATTCTCTTAGCTCATCAAAACTGTTTAGTGCATTATTCTTGTAGTTTGAAAACCCCCAATTTACCAAAACACCATCAACTCCAGCATTAAAAGCTGCTTTTGTATCTTTTATAGAGTCACCTACAACTTTTGCATTCTCTTTTTTAATATTGTGAATATCTAAAATCCTATTTACCATATCAGGATTTGGTTTTGGTTTTTCTACATCGTTATATCCTAAAATAGAAGAGAAATATTTGCTTATCTCAAGGTGGTTTAGCATTTTTTTTGCATAGTTTGAATTTGCATTAGTTGCAATACTAAATTTAAAATCACCTTTTAAATCATCTAAAAGTTCTTTTACTCCATCATATAAAGATAGATCCACTAAGCAGTTTTTACTATAAAAATCTTCAAAAAGTGAAGTGATTTTTGGAGTAAATGTTGAAGAGTTATAGAAAAACTCTGCACTGTTTATATTTATATCATTTATATTTTCCAAAATATAAGCTTTTTCCAAGCTCTCTAAACCTAAATTTTCTCTTACATAATTTACAGTATTTGCTATTGCTAGGCCACTATCTAAAAGTGTTCCATCCATATCAAAAATAATCATCTTCATAAAAACCCCTTAAAATCGCTTTAGTATTATATTATTTTTAAATTAGGAGTAAATTAAAAATATTTTTTATAAATAGGACAAATTTTATCTTATTTTAATGTTAGTTCTATTATAATTCTTTCATAGGATATTTGTATTGAATCCTCCTACAATTAAATACAATTTTCTTAAGTATCCTATACTTTTTTTGAAATGAATTTTTTATATAGGTCTTACAGTTTTTCCCTCTGTAAGACCTTTTTTTATTCTATATTTTTTTTAAACCTTATAAAATGATTGAAATATAAGCATAAAGCTTTTCTTATGCCAAAAAAGATATACTTTAACTTTATTTATAATATTTTGGAGACATATGAAGAGAATTTTACAAATATTAACAGCTATTTTAATAATTACAATAATTTTAATAATATTTATATCTATGGCAAAAGAGCAAAAGATGGTTGTAATAAAAGAGGGTAATACTTCTTTAACTCCACTTGAAATAGTTTTAGGAAAGTATCAAGATAGTGATTGTGGGATGATTATTAATGATTTAACTTTTGCTTCACAAGTCATATCAAATGATGGAAAAACTTGGTTTTTTCATGACCATGGTGGAATGGCAAATTGGTTAAATAGTAAAGATTTTAAAAATAGTGCTAAAGTTTTTGTAATGAGTAAAGATACAAAAAGATATATAGATGCAAAAACTGCCTTTTTTAGCACAAATGAGATAACCCCTATGAGATATGGTTTTGGGGCTTATGAGAACAATCAAGATGGTTTTATAAGTTTTGAAGAGATGAATTTAAGAGTTTTAAGAAAAGAGACTTTAGCTAATCCACAATATAAAGAGCATAATCATTAAATGGAGACTTTTAGCCTTATTTCGATTATTTCTATAGCTCTTTTAGGCTCTTTTGGACACTGTATTGGAATGTGTGGTGGCATAGTTGTGGCATACTCTAGTACAAAAATCAAGAGTGAATACTCAAAAACTATCCAAAGTGTTGCACATCTTTTATACTCATTTGGTAGAGTTACAACTTATACAATCTTAGGAGCTATTTTTGGTTTTGTTGGTGGAGTTGTAACCTTTTCAAATACTACGAGTGGAGTTTTTTTATTAATAACTGGTTTTTTAATGATAATGGTAGGGTTTTCACTTTTAGGAAAAATAAAATTTTTAACTATTTTAGAGCATAGCTGTTCAAAATCACCACTTTATCAAAAAACATTCAAAAACCTTCTAACATCAAATTCTTTGTTTAGTTTTTATCTTTTAGGTATGTTAAATGGGCTTTTGCCTTGTGGATTTGTTTATGCTTTTGCAATTACAGCTGCTAGCACAGGAAGTGCTTTTTGGGGTGCAGTTGTTATGTTTATATTTGGGCTTAGTACAATTCCTGCACTATTTTTCTTAGGCTTTTTTGTGGGACTTTTCAAACAATCAAATTTAAGAGATATTTTTATAAAAATAGCCTCTATTTTAGTAATTATTTTAGGAATATATATAGCTTATAAAGGTTATGAATATATTATTGACCCAACAAAATCTATATTAAATTGTCATATATAAGGTTATTAGGTTTCATTCCTGAAGCCCTTTAGAGATTTGTTACCTTAATAAGTTTTTTAAAATTATTATTAAAAATAGATAAATAAGAGAGGTTCCCTTTTTAAATTTGGGAACAAAATTTAAAAAGGAGGAAAAAGATGAAAAGAGCAAAAAACTACTTTAGTTTTTTTGGTATTTTAATATCAACTTGTTTTGAAAAACTACAAATATTTTATTCAAAACTATTTGAATATTTGAAAAATCTACCAAATATATTTAGAAAGCTTTTAAATATAGAGTTAAAACCAATAAAAATAAATCTAATAAATAATAATTAAAAAAGGTCAAGAAATGATAAATAAAACAAAAATAAGCTTAGTTGCAAGCTTTTTATTAGCAACAAATCTTTATTCACAACAAACTTCTTTAGATGAAATTACAATTTCAAGTGCTACAAAATCAGAACAAAAATTAAGAGATGTTACATCAAATGTTGATTTAATCACAGCTGAAGATATAGAAACTAGAAAGTTTAAAACAGTAGTTGAAGCTTTAAACTCTTTATCAGGAATTAATATTTCAAGTAATGGTGGTATGGGAACTTTAACACAAGTTTATCTAAGAGGTATGAATACGGGTAATACATTGGTTTTGATAGATGGAATAAGATATAACAATCCTTATGATGGTTCAGTAGATTTTGCACATTTAATTATAAATGAGATTGAAAGAATTGAAGTTATAAAAGGCGCTCAAAGTAGTATTTGGGGGGCAGATGCTAGTGCTGGAGTTATAAATATTATTACAAAAAGTTCTAAAAATGGAACTCATGGAAGTGCAAGTGTTGAATATGGAAGATATGATTCAAAAATATCAAAGGCTACAATATCTCATAAAAATAAAAATTTTGATGCTAAATTAAGTGCAACTAGAGTTGATACAGATGGATTTTCAGCTATTTCACCTAAAAGCAATGAAGCAAAAGATTATGAAGATGATGGATATAAAAATACAACTGTTGATTTAAAATTAGGATATAACTTTGATGATAATAATAGAGTATCTTTAGCTTATGAAACTATAGATGCAAAAACTAATTTTGATGATATGATTTATTCTTCAGACTTTCCTTGGGGAATTGATCAAACTGCTTCTGCAAACTCGTATGCAAAAACTAAAACTAGAAATAGTATAGCTAGTTTAAATTATGAAAATAAAAATAGTTTTGCAACTACAAATATTTATACGAATTATTCAAGATTTAAGAATGAAACTAAAACGGAAGTTGGATTTAATGATTCAAAGAATAAAACAGATATTAAAGAGTATGGCATAAAATCAACTATTCCGTATCTAAATGAAACTTCATCTGTTACAGTTGGAGCAGAGTATAAAGGTTTTGAAGATAAAGAAGATATAAATAGAAAATATAATAGCAAAGCTATTTATATTACAAATACAAACAAATTTTTTGATGATAAAACTATATTCACTCAAGCTTTAAGATATGATAGATATAGTGATTTTGATAATAAAACAACAGGAAAAATAGGAATTAAACAATATATTATAGATGAACTAAATTTTAGTTCAAACTATGGTACAGGATATAATACTCCTTCTTTTATACAATTATATAAAACAGCTTGGGGTGGAAATCCAGATTTAAATCCAGAAAAAACAAGATCTTACGACATAGGAGTTGAGTATAAAGGTTTTTCTATAACTTACTTTAATACAAAAGTTAATAATTTAATTCAGTGGTCTGCTGGTAAAAATGAAAATATTAAAGGAGATAGTAGATTTAAGGGAACTGAAATTTCTTATAAAAACTCTATTATAGATGATGTTTTTCTAAATTTAAGCTATACAAATCTTAGTGCAAAAAATGCTAATGGAGATAAACTTCAAAATAGACCTACAAATAAGTTTAATTTTGGAGTTGATTATTATGGTTTAAAAGATTTTCATTTTAATATAAATGGTGAATATATTGGAACTAGACAAAGTGTTAATTTTGATTATAACAAACCAAATGTTGAAACTGGAAATTATACAATCTGGAATGCAGTAGTTGATTATGAGATAAATAAAAACTTCTCTACTTACTTGAAGCTTGATAATATTTTTAACAAAGATTATCAAATAGTTGATGGCTATGCAACAAGCCAAAGAGCTGCATATGTTGGATTAAAGGCTAGTTTCTAAGATGAAAAAACTACTATATCTTCTACTTCTTTTAAATTTTTTATATGCAACTGAGAGAATTATTACTCTAAGCCCAGCAATAAATGAGATGGTTTTTGCTTTGGGATTGGGTGATAAGGTTATTGCAAATACAGAATTTTGTGATTTTCCGCAAGAGTCAAAAAATATAGAAAAAGTTGGGGGATATGGTAGTGTAAGCTTAGAAAAGGTTCTAAAATTAAATCCTAGTGTAGTTATAAATCAAAGTTATGATACAAAACTAAACCTTGATTTAAAAGCTTTGGGCTTTAAAACTTTGGTTTATAATAGTGATAATATAGAAGATATAAAGTTTACTATAGAAGATTTAGGAGATAAATTTGACAAAAAAATTGAAGCCAAAAAGCTAAATGAAGATATAGATAATAGTTTAAAAAGTATAGAAAATATTATAAAGAATAAAAAAATATTAATAGTAATTAGTCCACAAAACACACTTTCAAGCCAAATATATGTAGCAGGAAATTTTGTATATTTTGAAGATATTATAAAAAAAAGCCAAAATAAAAATGCCTATTTTAGTAACTTGAAATCACAACCAGTAATAAATATTGAAAAGTTAATAGGATTAAATCCAGATATTATTATACTTCTTGCTCCTTTTTTAGAGAATGAAATAAAAGAGCAAGAAAAAATGAAAAAAATGTGGGAAAAACTTCCTATAAATGCAAGTAAACAGCAAAATATCTATATAATAGATAAGTTATATTCAGGAATTCCAAGCCATAGAGTAAAAAACTTTATAGATGATTTTAAAGAGATTTTAGAAGATGTTAGAGATAAAAAATTACAATAATTTTATTTTAAAAGATATTAGTTTCAAGTTAAATAGAGGTGAAAACTTGCTTATTTTAGGGGAAAATGGAGCAGGAAAATCTACTTTGGCAAAGGTTTTATCAAATCTTTTACCAAATAAAAATCTTTTTTTAGATGGAGAGAATATAGAAAAGCTAAGCTCTTTAAAAAGAGTAAAAACAATAAACTATATACCTAGCTATTTTGAAGTTTTTGATGATTATATTACACTTTTTGAGTTTTTAAAAATCTCTTTAATAGAAGATAAAAGTGAATTAGAGATTTTAAATATAATAAAACTTTTAAAGTTAGAAAGACTTCAAAATAGTTACTGTAAAAGCCTAAGTTCTGGGGAAAAACAGCTTGTGCAACTAGCAAGTGCAATACTCCATGGTGCAAAAATTACAATCTTTGATGAGCTGACTGCAAATTTGGATTTAAATAGAGTAAAAGAGGTATTTAATATTCTAAACCAAGATTTTTTTACTCAAAAAATCATTATTACACATAATCTTGACTTTGCATATCAGTTAAAAGGATATAAGGTTTTGTTTTTAGAAAATGGAGCTATTAAGTTTTTTGGAGCTTTTGATGAGTTTTTTACTCAAAATAGTTTGGATAGATTTTATAAAAATAGCCTAAAGCTTTTAGAAAATCATTTGGTACTAGATTTATGAAAAAACTTATCTATATTTTGGCTATTTCTTTACTTTTACTCTCTCCTTTTTTGGGAGAAAGTATCATAAGTTTTAAGGATATTTTTGATTTAAGTAGCACAAACAATATAATCTTTTGGGAGCTAAGAGTACCTAGAGTGTTTTTGGCTTTTTTTGTGGGAACTATTTTGGCTCTTAGTGGGTTAGTTTTTCAAGTTATTTTTAAAAATGAGTTAATTACTCCATATACTTTGGGAATTGCTAGTGGAACAACACTTTTTACAGCTATTTCAATAGTATTTATTCCTTTAATTCCTCTTTATATTTCAAGTATTTTTGGTTCTTTAATTACTATTTTTTTACTCTTTATAATTTCAAAAAAATTGAATTCAAAAAAGCTTTTAAACTCCACAAATTCAATGCTTTTAATAGGAATTGCCTTATCATATTTTTATAGTTCAGCTTTAATGCTACTTTTTTTTACAAGTAATTTACAAGAGAGCTATAGTATTGTACGATTTACTTTAGGAAGTCTTGATGTTGTAGGATTTTTTCCTACAATTGTACTTTTTTTTACAGCACTATTTTTAATAATTTTTTTGTATAAACAAAAAAGAGATATTGAATTACTTCTCATTTCAAATGATTTGGCATTTTTAAAGGGTTTAAATATAAATAGAAGCACTTTAATTCTTTTAATATTTATTACAATATGTGTAGGAATTTCTATTGGTTTTGTAGGGCCAATTGGTTTTGTAGGACTTGTAATTCCACATATTATGAAGTTAATTTATAAAAAAAGTGCCACACAACTATTTTTTCCAACTCTATTTTTTGGTGGAGTTTTTTTGGTTTTTTGTGATTTAGTAGCAAGATTAATTCCAACAGCCTCTACTCTTCCTATTGGAGTTATTACCTCTTTTATTGGGGCTATATTCTTTGTTTATTTATTAATTAGAAGATAGATTTTTAGTTTTTATCTCTTAACATAAATTACAAATAAACATTTTAGGATATAAAAAAAAGTCTAAATTACCATATCCCTTTTCAATTTCATCCCATGAGTCTATATCTAGATCTATTTTTAAAATTCCAGTTGTAGGGATATTTTTATAGAATCCATTTAGTAAAAAATCACTTAAATCATTAATTCCTGGGTTATGTCCAATAAAAAATAAAGTATCATATTCCTTTTCTACACTTTTTATAACATTTAATAAATTAGTATATGGTGCTTCATAGATACTTTGATCAAATCTCACCTTTTTTTTATAATCTTTAAACTCGTCTAAAAAGTAGTTCAAAGTATCTTTTGTTCTTTTTGCAGGTGAAGATATTATTAAGTCTGGTTTTAGCTCTTTTTGATTTAAAACTTTTGCCATAAAAGGAGCATTCTTCTCTCCTCTTTTATTTAAGGGTCTATCAAAATCATCTAAAAGTGGGTTTGACCAGCTAGATTTTGCATGTCTTATCAAAATTAACTTTTTCATATAAACTCCTTATGTTTTTCTAATTTTAGCAAAGATTTATAAAAAAAGAAAAAATAATTTATTTTAGATATAATATTTGCATGAAAATTTTAGTTAGTATATTTTTTCTACTGTTTTTTACTATAAATGCTGATTTTGTTGATTCTTCTTTACTTGTAAAAGTTGAAGAAAAATATGGAAAATTTGCAAAAAATAGGTTTGTTGCATTAAATGCTCTATTGGAAAAAAATAAAAGCTATGATATAAAAACAAAGCTTGAAAATATAAATGATTTTTTCAATGGTATAAAGTATGCAAGCGACAAGAGTATTTATGGTACTAGTGATTATTGGGCTAATCCTTATGAGATGTTAGCTAGAGATAAAGCAGATTGTGAAGATTATGTAATTGCAAAATATTTTGCATTAGAGTATTTAGGAGTTCCAACTTCAAAAATGTTTTTATCTTATGTTAGAGTTAAATCTTCAAATGAAGCTCATATGGTTTTGACATATTTTGAGACGCCAAGCTCTGAACCTTTGATTTTAGATAATTTAAGAAAAACTATTCAACTAGCTTCAAAAAGGGATGATTTGATACCAGTTTTTAACTTTAATCCAAATATCTTAAAAGGTGAAAAAACTGCTGCTCACAGGAAATGGGATACATTAATTAAAGATTATAAAGGAAAAAAAATATGAGTTTATTAAAACAAGTTTCTATAGTTCTTGGTTTTATTTTTTTGGTACTTTTTGTATCAATTATTGGTTTATCATTTAGTATTATAAAAGACTCTTCTGCAAAATCTCTGTATGAAAATGTACAAAATAGTGTTACTAGTACTAGTTTATCTATTACAAATGCAGGAATTGATGAAAGTACTATTAAAACAGTTATAAATGCAGCTTTTGATAATGGAAATTATGAGAAGATTGTATTTAAAAATACTAATGAAGAGATAGTTTATGAGCTAAAAAAAGAGCTGAAAATAAATAATGAGATACCAAATTGGTTTATAGATATTGTTGATATAGGGGAAATTTCTGCACTTGCAAGTATTTCACAAGGCTGGAATATGCTAGGAGTTTTAGAGTTTTATGCTGATAGAGCTATTTATTATAATCAAACTTATAGTATGTTTATTAAACTTTTACAATCTTTAGCCATAAGTTTTGTAGTTTTAATATTCATTTTGGCAATCTTTTTTAATTTTATTTTAAGACCACTTAGAGTTATAAATAGTCAAGCAAAAGCAGTAATGAACAATGAGTTTATAATCTCAAATGAAAAACCATTTACTGTGGAGTTCAAAGTTTTAACTACTGGTATAAATAGTATGATCGAAAAGTTTGAGAAGATGTTTCAAAATACAAATGAGGTTTTAAAAACAAATAAAGAGTTACTATATTTTGATGAAACAACAAAGATAAATAATAGAAGATATTTTATACTAAAAGCAAATGAGTATTTAGATAAAGATAGCTCAAATAATAAAGGTTTTATCGTATCAATTGCAATAAAACTTGATATTATAAATAAAACTTACGGATTTGTAAAAACAAATACTATTTTACAAAAACTTGCTACAAATTTAAAAGATAGTTTTAATTTAGATAATGATGTAGTTGTGAGAATGAATGGTTCTGAGTTTTTGGCACTTATTCCAAATGCCAAAGAAGAAGATGTAAAAAATAGTTTAGAAAAACTAATTGTTGATTTAAAAAATATTGAAGAGTTAAATGAAAATATCTTTATAGGGCTTTGTAGATATGAAAATGAAGAGAGTTTAAGAACACTATTTACTAAAATAGACTATACAATCTCTCAATCAAAAATAAATACAGAAAAAGAGTATTTTTATGCAACTAATATTAATAATATTAAAACAAAAGAGGAGTGGATAAATATTTTAAATATCTCTCTAAAAGAGGAATTCTTTAGACTAATTCATAGAGATATTGTTGATATTAACTCAAAACAAGAGTATTTAAGAACAATCAGTTTTGAGCTCGATTTTGATGGTGAGACAATTAGATATGGCGAGTTTATAGCATCTGTTTTAGAGCAAAATAGATTAGATGAAGTATATTTACATATTATAGAAAAAGTTTTCAAAGAGACAAAAGAGCAAGATTTTGTCTCTATTCAACTTCCAACTATATTTATAGAAAAACTAAGTAGTTATGCAAAACTAAAAGAGATTTTAATTAGATATAAAAATCTATCAAAAAATGTTATTTTTGAGATAGAAGAGGAAGCATTTAATAAAAACTTTAATAGTACTTTAATGTATATAACACTATTTAAAGAGCTTAATTTTAACTTTGCTATATTTAATTTTATTGCAAATAGTGATGATTACAACTATTTAAAAGAGCTTAGACCTCTTTATATTAAAGCATCAAAATTCTTCCTGCTTGAGTCAAGACAGAGTTTAAATATGCTTAAAATTCTTACACAATCTTTGGATATAAAGCTTGTTGCTACAAGTGTAGATGAGCTCGAAGAGATAAAAACTCTTGAGGAAATAGGAATAAATGCTATTTCTGGTTCTGTAATGGCAAAATTATAGTACTCCTCCTTGGTCAGAAAGGCTTTTTTTAGCTTTTTTTGGCTACTATCTTATATTTTAAAAAATCAAAAAAGATAAGATATGACTGTAAAAATCGATTTAAACAATGAAAATTCATATGAAATTTATATAGAGAAGCTAAAAAAAATAAGCTTTGATAGAAAAGTTGTTGTTGTTACGAACCCAACTATTGCTTCTTTTCACTTAGAGTATTTAAAAGATAATTTGAGTGCACAAGAGCTTAGCTTTTGTACAATTCCTGATGGAGAAGAGTACAAAAATATGCAAACATTGGAGCAGATTTTAGAGAGTTGTTTTTTAGCAAAGCTAGATAGAAAATCTCTTTTGGTTGCTTTTGGTGGCGGTGTTATTGGTGATATGACAGGATTTGCTGCTTCAATATATCAAAGAGGAATAGACTTTATACAAATTCCTACAACACTTTTATCACAAGTAGATGCAAGTGTTGGTGGAAAAACAGGAATAAATAATAGATTTGGAAAAAATCTAATTGGCTCTTTTCATCAACCAAAAGCTGTTTATATCGATAGTAGTTTTTTAAAAACATTACCAAAAAGAGAGTTTGGTGCAGGTGTTGCTGAGATTATAAAAATGGCAGTATGTTTTAATAAAGATTTTTTTATGTGGCTTGAGAATAATGATTTAAATTATGAAAAAAATATAGATATTGCTATACAAAAATCGGTACAAACGAAAGCTTATGTTGTAAGTGTTGATGAAAAAGAGCAAGGATTAAGAGCAGCTTTGAACTATGGTCATACTTTTGGACATGTAATAGAAAATCTTACAAATTATAAAACATATCTTCATGGTGAAGCAGTTGGTATTGGAATGTGTATGGCAAATGCTTTAGCTGTAAAACTTGGTTTTATGAGTGAAGATGATGAGAAAAGAGTAGAAAAGCTTCTTAAAAAGTATGAGATTCCAACAACTTATAAAATAAAAGATGTTGAAGATTTTTATGAGCATTTCTTTTTGGATAAAAAATCAAGTAATAGTAAAATTAAATTTATTTTACCTGTTGGAATTGGTGATTGTAAAATTACAGATGAGATAAAAAGAGATGATGTAATTGAGATTTTAAAGGGGTTTTAAGTGTTTAAAAAAATTGTTCTAATACTATGTTTGGTGGCTAGTTTTAATCTTATTGCAAATGAGCAAAAAGTTGATGATAGTAAGAAAAAGAGCTTAGAACAAAAAAATACCCAAAAAAAAGATGAAAATATTTTAGAGATTGAAAATATGGTTGAGGCAAATATTTTAATTGATAAAATAAATAAAATAGAGGCTAGCTTTAAAGATAATATTCTTTTAAAAAGATATTCAAACTATCTATCATATAGTAAAATTTCAAATGAATTAGAGACTTTAAAAGAGAGTTTAAAAAGAAAAAATCAATTAAGTGATGAGTTAGAGTATCAGCTTCTAAATAAAATTAGAGTAAAAGAGAATGAGTTAGAACTAATTGGTGAGTACAAAGGTTCACCAATAGGAAGTTTAATTAATCCACCAGAAATAGATAAATTTGAAAATATTACAAATCCATTTGGAATAATTACAGCTTTATCAAATATAAAAAAAATAGAGAGCAATAAGCAACAATTTGGCTCTTTAGAGCTTCAAATAGAGGTTTTATTAAAGAGCTTAGAAGTTGAATTAAATAGCTATAGAGAACTTTTTGTTTTAGAACCAAAAGGTGATTATAAAGACAAAATCTCTTTTTTGGATAAACAAAAAAGAGATTTTGAGATAGTATTAGATATTGTAAGTACAACTCAAGAGGTTTATGGAAGAAAAACAGAGCAAATTGTATTAGAGTTAAAAAATCAAATATCTTCACAAATTCAAAAAATGATGTTTATTTTTGGAATAATTATTGTGATGCTTATAGTCTCATTTTTAGTAAAATTAACGCTCAAAAAGTATTTCTCACAAAATGAGAATTACTATATGGTAAATAAAATAATCAATTTTACCTTGGCATTTTTGGTATTAATGTTACTTCTATTTTCATATATAGACAATGTTTCATACCTTGTAACTATTTTAGGATTTGCATCCGCAGGTATTGCAATTGCTTTAAAAGATTGGTTTATGTCACTTTTTGGATGGATGGTAATAGTTACTTCTGGATTTATTCAAGTTGGAGATAGAATTAGAGTTACAAAGGGTGATGTTGAAACAGTTGGTGATGTTTTAGATATTTCACTATTTAAAATAACAATTAAAGAAGATGTTACAATGGTATCTTACATGAAGAATAGAAGAGCTGGAAGAATTTTCTTTGTACCAAATAACTATATCTTTTCTGAACTTATTGCAAACTATAGCCATAGTGAGTTAAAAACAGTTTGGGATGGAATAGATATTACCCTTACTTTTGACTCTAATTTTAAAAAAGCTCAGAAAATTGTAAGAGAGATTTTAAAACATTATTCAAAAGGATATAGTGATATTACAAGAAAACAGTTATCAAAGATGAGAAATAAATATCAACTAAGAGCTACAGGAGTAGAGCCTAGAGTTTTTACTTTAATTGAACCTTATGGAGTTGTAGTTTCTGGTTGGTATCTTACAAATTCATTTGCAGCATTGGTTCTAAGAAGTACTATTAGTGCTGAAATAATCGAAGCTTTAATGAAAGAGGATGATATCCATATAGCATATCCTACTCAACAAATAAATATTAATAGAACCTCAAAAGCTTATGGTCCTTCAAGAAATGACTCAAATAAAGAGCCTGAATTTGAATAGTATTATAAAAATAGGATAATTTTTAATGAATTTTAGTACAACAAAACCAAAAGTTTTTTTTAAAACTTTTGGTTGTAGAACAAATATTTTTGATACTCAAGTTATGATGAGTAACTTAAAAGATTTTGAAGTAACACAAGATGAAAGTGATGCTTCTATAGTAGTAATTAACTCTTGTACAGTTACAAATAGTGCAGATACAACAGCTAGAAGTTATATAAATGGTTTAAAAAAATTAAGCAATAATCCAAAAGTAATCTTTACGGGGTGTGGAACAAGAACAAAAGGGGAAAAGCTTTTTGGAGAAAATAAGATAGATGGTCTTTTTGGAGCGAGTGAAAAAGAGAATATAAATGAGTTTTTAAAACTAGATGAGAAGTTTTTTAAACTAGGAGATTTAAAGAGTTTAGATAAAACTGTTGTTGAAGAGTTTGTAGGTAAAAGTAGGGCATTTATAAAAATACAAGAGGGTTGTGATTTTAGATGCTCATACTGCATTATTCCTTATGTAAGAGGTGATGCTAGAAGTTATGAAGAGAGTGTAATTTTAAATCAAGTAGAGACTTTGGCACAAAATGGTTTTAGTGAGTTTATACTAACAGGGACAAATGTAGGAAGTTATGGTAAAAAAATGCATACATCTTTGGCTAAACTTCTTAAGAAAATGTCTTTGATAAAGGGTGTTAAGCGAATACGAATGGGAAGTATAGAGCCAATTCAAATAGATGATGAATTTAAAGAACTAATAAACGAGCCTTTTATGGCAAAGCACCTTCATATTGCACTTCAACATACTTCAAAAGAGATGTTAAAGATTATGAATAGAAGAAACAAAGTTTTAAGTGATTTAGAACTTTTTGAGTTTTTAAGCTCAAATGGCTATGCTTTAGGAACTGATTTTATTGTAGGACATCCAGGAGAAACCGAACAACTTTGGAGAGAAGCTATGAAAAATCTGGAAAATTTCCCACTTACTCATATACATGCTTTTACATATTCAAAAAGAGATGGAACTCCTAGTGCAATTATGAAAGATATGATAAAAGGTGATATTGCAAAAGACAGATATATCGAACTTGTAGAGATTATAAAAGATAAAAATTATAAGTTTAGAGAAAAAATTAAAAATAGTTCTATAAAACTTGAGGTTTTAGTAGAACAGGAGAAAAACGGTATTTTTACTGGTTTTGATCAGTTCTTTAATCAAGTTTCTATATCTTCAAAAGAAGATTTAGTAGGTGATTGGCTAATATTGGATGATTATTTAGTAAAGGAGAATAAAAATGAAGCAAGATTTGAATGATAAAAATATAGATAAAAACTTTAAACTAATGCTACTTTCAGCTTTGGTTTTGGTAATCTTATTTAGCTACACAATTTATAAGAGTAGTACAAACATTCAAGGACTTAGTTATTATATTGGAATTGGATTCCTCTTTGTTCTTCTTATAATATCTTTTATTTTAAGAGCAAAGCAGGATAAAATAAGAGACTATTTTTTGAAAAAACGTGGTAATAAGAGTTTAAATGAAGTTAGTTTTGAAAAAGAGTTATCAAGTAGTAAAGGTGATGAAGTTGTAAGTGAACAATCTTTTATAAAACCTGTTGCTTCAAATATTACTTTTAAAGATGTTGCTGGAATAAAAGAGATTAAAGAGGAATTAGAAGAGATAGTTGATTTCTTAAATAACCCTTCAAAATATCAAAAACATAAGGTGAAACTACCAAAAGGTGTACTTTTAGTAGGTCCTCCAGGAGTTGGAAAAACATTGATTGCAAGAGCAGTTGCAGGTGAAGCTCAAGTTCCATTTTTTTATCAAAGTGGAGCTAGTTTTGTTCAAATTTATGTAGGAATGGGAGCAAAAAAGGTTAGAGAGTTATTTGATAGTGCAAAACTAAATGCTCCATCTATAATATTTATAGATGAAATTGATGCAGTAGGAAAAGCAAGAGGTGGAAAGTCAAATGATGAACGGGAATCTACTTTAAATGAACTTTTAACTCAAATGGATGGTTTTTTAGGAGATAGTGGAGTAATAGTAATAGCTGCTACAAATAAGATAGAAGTACTAGATGATGCACTTTTAAGAGCAGGAAGATTTGATAGAAGAGTATATGTTGGATTACCAAATATTGAAGATAGAAAAAAAATTTTAGAACTATATTTAAAAGATGTAAAATACAGTATAAATATTGACAAATTAGCTCAAAGTAGTGCAGGATTTAACTCAGCAGCTTTATCAACACTTGTAAATGAAGCTCTACTTAGTATGATAAAAAATAAGAAATCTATTTTAGAAGAGAGTGATATTGAAATTGCAAAAAATAAACTAGAGTTTGGAAAAAAACAGCAGAAAATTTTAGATATAGAGCAAAAAGAGATTTTAGCAATATATCAAACTTGCAAAGCTTATATCTCAAGATCAAAGGTAAAATTGCTAGATGATGGGGTTCCTAGAATAAATAAAGTATTTTTATCTTATGGCGAAATGCTTGAAAACATAAAAAGAGAGTTGGCAGGAACTGTAGGTTTGGAGCTAATAAAAAATGAGAAGTATTCAATAGGTGAAGATGCTATAAAAAGAGCTTATGAGATAGCTTCTCTTATGATACAAGATTATAAAATGGCACAAAATATTGAAGAGATAATAAAAAGTGCACAAGATAGTTTAAAAGATGAGTTAATGAGAAATATAGACAATATAGCTAGATTAAAAGAGCTTATGCTAAAAAATGAGGTAATTACTCTTGAAGATTTACAATAATTTTTTTAGTGGTTTTTGTTTTTCAAATGAGAGTGAACTTTTTGAAGATTATTTAGAAAAAGGCGATTTTATAGTAAGTGGTTTTTCTTACGGAGCTATAAAAGCTTTTTTATATGTAAAAAATAGTGAGAAAAGAGTTGATAAGCTTCAACTCTTTTCTCCAGCATTTTTTCAAAATAAAGATGATAAATTTAAAAGAATGCAACTTATGTATTTCAAAAAAGATGAAGAGCCATATATTAAAACTTTTTTGGGAAATATAAATTCATCTTTTGATAAAGATGTTTCAAAATATTATAAAAAAGGAACACAAGAAGAGTTAGATGAACTTATAAATTTTGTTTGGAATAAAGAAGATTTAAAGTCTTTAGTAAAAAAAGGTATAAAAATAGAGGTTTTTTTAGGGGGAAAAGATAAAATAATTGATAGTTTAGAAGCAAAAGAGTTTTTTAAAGAGTTTGCTACTGTTTACTATTTTAAAGAGAAAGGACATTTATTATGATTGCAAAAATTGGAATAATTACAACAAGTGATAGAGCAAGTGCTGGAGTTTATGAAGATTTATCAGGAAAAGCTATTATAGATACTTTAAATCTTTATTTAAAATCTCATTGGGAACCTGTTTATAGATGTATTAGTGATGATAGAAAAACAATAGAAGATAATCTAATAGATTTAATTGATAATGAAAAGTGTTGTTTAGTTGTAACAACAGGTGGAACAGGACCAGCACAAAGAGATGTAACTCCAGAAGCCACAGAAGCCGTTTGTGATAGAATGATGCCAGGTTTTGGAGAACTTATGAGAAGTGTAAGTTTACAATATGTTCCAACTGCTATTTTATCAAGACAAACAGCAGGTCTTAGAGGAAGCTCTTTGATAGTAAATCTTCCAGGAAAACCAAAATCTATTAAAGAGTGTTTAGATGCAGTTTTTCCAGCAATTCCATACTGTATAGATATTATGGAAGGTCCATATTTAGAGACAAATGAAGAGATTATAAAAGCTTTTAGACCAAAAAAGTAGTGATAAGAATATTTATAAAAGATATATAAATATCTATAAAAGTACTTTAAATACCAAATGATATATGGTATTAATTTATAAAAAGTAAGAAATAAATATGAAAACAATTTTAATATCAGGTGGAAGTGGTTTTGTAGGACAAAGTTTATTTAACTTTTTTAAAAATCAAAATTACGACGTTAATATTTTAAGCAGAGAAATTTTAAAAGATAGTAAAAAACTGGATGAATTTATTCAAAATAGTGATATTTTAATAAATTTAAGTGGAGCAAATATTATAAATAGATGGAGTGAAAAATATAAAAAATTACTCTATAAAAGTAGAATTGATACAACAAAGACTTTAGTAGAATCTATAAAAAGAGTTGAAAAAAAGCCAAAAATGTTTATATCAACTTCGGCTGTTGGAATTTATGATAATAAATCAAAATATGATGAAAATGGCTCTTTAGGAGATGATTTTTTATCAAAACTTTGTCAAGATTGGGAAAAAGAGGCATTAAAAGCAAAAAATACTACTACAAAAGTATCAGTTTTTAGATTTGGAATAGTTTTAGGAAAAAGTGGAGGAGCTTTTAAAAAGATGATTACTCCTTTTAAACTAGGGCTTGGTGGAATTATTGGAAATGGAAAACAGCATTTCTCATATATTCATATAGAAGATTTGCTAGAAGCTTATAAATATATAATAAAAAATGAATTTGATGGTATTTTTAATCTTACAGCTCCAATTCCTACAACAAACTATGAATTTACAAAGACTCTAGGAAAAGTTTTAAATAGAGCTACAATTTTTACTATTCCTGAATTTATTTTAAAATTAATATTTAGTGAAGGTGCAAAAGTATTAAGTGATGGACAAAGTGCAGTTCCCAAGAAACTTCTTGATTTGGGCTTTGAGTTTAAATATAAAAATATAGAAGATAGTTTAAAAAGTTTAGTAAAATGAGACAAATTCTTTGGTTTAGAAGAGATTTAAGAGTTGAAGATAGTGCTATTTTATCAAATGCAAAAGATGAAGTTCTTCCTATATTTATTTTTGACAGAAATATTTTAGATAAACTTCCAAAAGATGATAAACGAGTAACTTTTATATATCAAAATGTTTTGAAACTAAAAGAAAATTTACAAAACCTTGGACTTAATTTATTAGTATTTTATGGAGAGCCAAAAGAGATTTTTATAAAACTCAAAAAATATGGTTTTGATGAGATTTTAACTTCAATAGATTTTGATAGTTTTTCAAAAAAAAGAGATGATGAAATATCAAAAATTATTCCTTTAAAAAGATACATTGATTCTTTTATATTAACTCCAAGTGATATTTTAAAAGTAGATAAAACACCTTATAAAGTCTTTACCGCTTTTTATAACTCTTTAGAATATATACATAACTCTACTAAGATTGAAGAGTTTAAAAGCAATTTGAAATTAAAAAAAGTAGATTTTGATTATAGTTTTATACCAACTTTGGAGAATTTAGGATTTATCAAGCAAAAATTACCAGAATTTTTAAATCAAAGCCCTGATGAATTAATAGAAAAGTTTTCAAATAAGATTCAAAATTATCAAGAGAATAGGGACTATTTTTATTTAGATGCGGGCTCAAATTTAAGTGTACATTTAAGATTTGGGCTTATTTCTCCTAGGAGTTTGTTTAATAAAATAAAAAGTCTAGATGCTTCAAAAAAAGAGATAGACTTTTATATTAAAGAGCTATTTTGGAGGGAGTTTTATAACTATATTTTATATCATTTCCCAAACTCTGAATTTGAAAATTTAAATGGAATAAAAGTAAATTGGAATGAAAATGAAGATGACTTTATAAAATGGTGCAACGGAAACACAGGAGTTCCTATAGTAGATGCAGCTATGAAAAACTTAAATAAAACAGGACTTATGCACAATCGATTAAGAATGGTTGTATCTTCATATCTTACAAAAAATTTGCTTATTGATTGGAGAAAAGGAGAAAAATATTTTGCTTTGAAACTTCTTGATTATGAGGCTAGTTCAAATATTGGTTCATGGCAATGGGCAGCTAGTACAGGAGTTGATGCAGTACCATATTTTAGAGTTTTTAATCCATATTTACAATCAAAGAAATTTGACAAAGAGGCAATTTTCATAAAATCCATTTTAAAAGAGTTAGAAAATATTTCACCAAAAGTAATATATACAGAAAATGGTGTACAAGAAGATATTTTTTTAAATTATCCTAGACAAATGGTTGGTATTTCATACTCAAGAAATAGGGCTATTTTGGAGTTTAAAAAAGCAAATAATGATAGAAAAAATTATAAATAGTTAAAAGGAGGATAATATTTATGAATATAGAAAAGCTAAAAGAGTGTGAATATAGATTTTATGATTACTATAAAGATGGTTTTAATGATGAAAAACTAGTAAAAACTGTAAAACTTTTTAATACTATAAAGTTTAATGAAATGGCAAAAAAAAGCTTTGCTATAGAAAACTTTTCAAATATTGAAATAGTCACAGAAGGTTTTTTTGCTATTTTGCTGAAATCTCCATTAGTCTCTTTTTATGAAGGAGATACTTTAAGAAAGGCTTTAAAATCTTTTACAAATTTCGAAAAAGAGATGCTAAGTATCTATTTACAAGATATTTTATATGGAAATCTTAAAAATAGTTTTGATGATTTTATAGAGCTAATGGCAACAAAGAATTTAGCAAAATGGCATATAATTACTCTTATTCCATACTATTTTTTGCCAAATGAAAACTACTTTTTAAAACCAACAACTACAAAAAATATAATAAAATACTTTGAATTAGAAAACTTAAAGTATAGTTCTAAACCTACTATTAAATTTTATAAAGAGTATACAAAGATGCTTGAAAAGATGAAAAAAGTTGTAAAAAAAGAGCTAGCAGATGATAATGCAAAGTTTACAGGATTTTTAAGAATGACTATGGAGTAGTTTGTAAATTTTAAGAAGTGGTAAAAGTTTTTTACTCATTTCTTAAAACATCTATTACATCTATCTTTGTAGCACGACTTGCTGGATAGTAAGAT
The DNA here is from genome assembly GCF_003355515.1 of Aliarcobacter trophiarum LMG 25534. NCBI lineage: Bacteria > Pseudomonadati > Campylobacterota > Epsilonproteobacteria > Campylobacterales > Arcobacteraceae > Aliarcobacter > Aliarcobacter trophiarum. The sequence continues at coordinate 921,154 of NZ_CP031367.1, forward strand.
GAAAATAGAACTATAATAATAGAACCAATAATAATAGATATGAAATCACTAATCGCTAAATCTAAAGGTAGTTTTGCACTTCCATAAACATCTGCTGGAAGAGTTACAATATCAAAAGTATCAAGTAGAAAATAACCAATAAATCCAAGCATTATTCCTAAAATAATTCCACCAAAGCCAATAGCCATACCAACTCTTAAAAATATAGATTTTATCTCTTTACTACTAGCTCCCATTGATAAAAGTAGGGCAATTTCCTTTCTTCTACTCATAACAGTCATAAGAAGTGAAGAGATTATATTTAATGAAGCTACTAAAATTATAAGCATTAAAACTATAAAAAGAGCTGTTTTTTCCATCTTCATAGCAGCAAAAAAGTTTCCATTTTGTTGCCACCAGCCAACAACTCCAACTCTTTTATCTTCTAAAAAAGTTCTTAATTTCTCAATATCAACAAATGCATCATCAGAATGAACATGAATTCCATCATAAACACCAACATCTTTTTGAAGTAGAGTTTGTAACGCTTCTATTGTTGTATACATATAGGCTTTATCATATGCACTCAATCCTGAACTAAAAGAAGATAGATAGTCAAATCTTTTCATTTTAGGCATTAGTGAAAATCCAGCTGGATTTAACTCTGTAAAGTATAAAGTTAGTTTACTATCTTTTGTAAGAAGTAATTTATCACTTATTCCAATACCTGTAATAATATCAAATTTATTAAATTCAAAATCACTATAAGCCTCTTTAAAAATAGGGTTTATTTGAGCTTCTTTTTCAGGAACTACCCCAAAAATCATACCACCACTCATGTTGTTTGCATTTTGAACTATTGCTTGAGTTGATATAAATGGTGAAAATTTAAGATCTTTAAAATTTGATTCCAACTCTAAAAGTAAATCTTCAGTTACACTATTTGTACTTTTTGAGTAGATAGTTAATGGATAGTTCATTGTAAAAAGTTTTTTTTCAAACTCTTTTGCAGTTCCATTCATAATAGCCATTGACAATATAAGAACCATAACGCCAATTGCAACCCCAATAAATGCTAAAATAGCACTAATTGAGATAAATGGGTTCTTTTTGTCAAACTTTAGATATTTTTTTACTATAAAGTTTATTAAATTTTTATTCAAATTAATTTCCTGCTACTAAGCCTCTTTTTGGTCCACTTTTCCCACAACAGTTTTTATATTTTAGACCACTTCCACAAGGACAAGTCTCATTTCTAGCTATCTTCTTATCACTGTTCCTTACACTTTCTTGAGCTAGATTTGTAGTTGTATGCTCATTTGCTTTTTCCATAGAAGCTATCATTCTATCAAGTGCCTCTTGCTCTTTTTGTCTATCTTCTTTGCTTTGTAGTTGAATTGTAAATAAAATTTTAATAATCTCTAGCTTTATATTAGAAACTAACTCAATAAACATATTATAAGACTCTTTTTTATACTCAACTAGTGGATCTTTTTGGTTATATCCTCTAAGCCCAATTCCAGTTTTTAAAGTATCCATAGAATATAGATGTTCTCTATAGGCATTGTCAAGGATTTGAAGATATAAAACTCTCTCTATCTCGCTTTTTTGTTTCTCATCTACAGAACTCATTTTTTGAAGATAAACATCTTTTAAGATAGTTGTTAATCTATTTTCTAAAGCTTCATAATCTTCACTTTTTATATCTTCAACTTTTACAATAAAATGTAAATCCTCTTTTAATTTTGCAATTAGTGATTCATAGTCGAACTCATCTTCACTCATAGTTTGGAAAATATTTACTTCAGCTAAAAGGTTTTGTACATAATCAATTCTATTCTCATCTATCTTAGAAGATATATCATAATCTTCTTTTAATAGATCATTTCTAAAAGCATAGATTACCTTTCTTTGCTCATTTGCAACATCATCATACTCTAAAAGATGTTTTCTGCTTTCAAAGTGCATTGCTTCAACTTTTTTTTGAGAGTTTTCAACGGCTCTTGTTACCATTTTTGACTCAATATACTCTCCTTCTTTAATACCTAGTCGCTCCATAATAGATTTTATTTTATCACTTCCAAATATTCTTAAAAGATTATCTTCTAAACTTAGGTAAAATTGAGACTCCCCAACATCACCTTGTCTTCCACTTCTTCCTCGAAGCTGGTTATCTATTCTTCTACTTTCGTGTCTCTCCGTTCCAATTATTGCTAATCCTCCAAGAGATAATATTTCAGGTGTAAGTTTAATATCAACTCCCCGTCCAGCCATATTTGTAGCAATTGTCACAGCACCTTTTTGTCCAGCATCTGCAATAATTTTTCCCTCTTTCTCATGTTGTTTTGCATTCAAAACTGTGTGTGGAATTTTCTTTTCACTTAATGTTTTATGTAAAAGTTCACTTTTTTCAATACTTGCTGTTCCTACAAGTACAGGTTGTCCTTTTTCATGATAATATTTGATTTTTTCACAAACTGCATTAAATTTTTCTCTTTCACTTTTGTAGATTAAATCACTTTTATCTACTCTTTTTATAGGGATATTTGTTGGTATTGATACAACATCAAGATTATAAATTTGTGCAAACTCTGTTGCTTCTGTTTGTGCTGTTCCTGTCATTCCAGAAAGTTTTTCATACATTCTAAAGTAGTTTTGATAAGTTGTATCTGCTAAAGTCTGGCTCTCATCTTGAATTGCAACTTTCTCTTTTGCTTCAAGAGCTTGGTGAAGTCCTTCACTAAACCTTCTTCCTTCACTTAATCTTCCTGTAAACTCATCTACAATTATAATCTGATCATCTTTTACAACATAATCAACATCTTTTTGGAAAATATAGTTTGCTTTTAAAGCCTGATCTAAAGAGTGAGAAAGCATTGCATTTTCAATAGAATAAAGATTATCTACTTCAAAAAGTTTCTCAGCTTTTATATGTCCATCCTCTGTTAAAGTTACAGATCTATTTTTCTCATCAACTATAAAATCTCCAGTTGTTGTTGGTTTTTCAGCTGGATTTTTTGGCTCAATTAGCTCTCCTCTTTCAAGCTTTAGAGCAATCTCATTTGCTTTTACATAGTTTGAGTTTTTATGGTTTGTTGGACCACTAATAATTAGAGGAGTTCTAGCTTCATCTATTAAAATTGAGTCCACTTCATCTACAATTACAAAGTGATGACCTCTTTGAACTTTATCTTTTAAGTCATAAACCATATTATCTCTTAAAAAATCAAATCCATAAGAGCTATTTGTTCCATAAGTAATATCGCAACTATATTGAATTCTTCTATATTCATCCTCTTTTATAGCATCGCTTAAAGCTCCAACACTAAATCCTAAAAATTCATATAGAGGTTTTAGTTCATTTGCATCTCTTGATGCTAGATAATCATTTACAGTTACAACATGAACCCCTTTCCCACTAAGTGCATTTAGACAAACAGCAATTGCACCAACAAGAGTTTTTCCTTCTCCTGTTTTCATCTCTGCAATATCACCTTTATGTAAAACCATAGCACCAACTAGTTGTACATCATAAGGTCTTAATCCCAAACTTCTAATACTAGCCTCTCTTGTTATTGCAAAGCTATCTTTTAAAACACTATCTAATGATTTTTCACTGTTTTGTACTGCTTTTTTTAGCTCATCAAATTTGGCTTTAAGTTCGTCATCACTTAATTTTGAATATATCTCTTCCAAATTTGTTATTTCGTTTGCTACTGCTTTATATTTTTTTACAACTCTATCATTTTTTGTACCAAAAACTTTTGAAAAAACATTTAACATAAAATTAGTTCCTTTTCGTTATAATGAAGCTACGATTATATACAAAAAAAGGTTAAAAAATGTTTTATAAGCTTATATTTACTCCTCTTCTTTTTTTAAATTTTAGTTTTGCTTCAAGTGATATTAAAAATCTAAAAACTTTTCAGTCAAAATTTACTCAAACTATAACTTCGGACTCAAACAATAAAATTAATTATATAGGTGAGGTTTTTATTAAAAATAGTGGAAAAATCTTATGGAAATACCAAACTCCAGTTGTAAAAAATGTATATATTGATAATAATGTGGCGATAGTAGATGAACCAGAATTAGAACAAGCAATTTTTACAAAGCTTGAAAATGAGATAAATATTTTAAAACTTTTAAAAGAGGCAAAAAAGCTTGATAGTGAAAACTATCTCTCAATAATTGATGGAATAAAATATCAGATATCTACAAAAGAGAGTAAAATCAAAAAAATATCTTATAAAGACTCTCTTGATAATAGTGTTGAAATAATTTTCTCAAATTCTGTTCAAGATGAGCCAATTGATGATAATATTTTTCTATTTGTAGCTCCTAATAATTACGATTTAATAAAAAAATAGATACAATTCCCGCCAAAGGTAGATAGATAATAGCTTGATTTTCAAGAGGAAAGTCCGTGCTGCAGTGAAGCAAGGTTCCATCTAACGGATGGCTAGAGTAATCTAAGGGATAGTGCAACAGAAAGTAAACAGCCAATTTTTTGGTGATGGTGAAACGGTAGAGTAAGAGCCTACCAGTGTTTTGAGTAATCTTAACAGCTTTGTAAACCCAACTTGCAGTAAGAAGATATGGTATTTAGCTTCACATTTCTCATCTTCGCAAGAGCTTTAAAGTGATTTAAAGCCTAGATAAATTATTGTCAAATACAGAACACGGCTTATAATCTACCTTTTTTAAATTATATACTATTTGCAATATTTTTAACTACTTCAAAAACATTTTCAATAGATTTCTTATATACAAACTCATTTTTAGAGTGAGGATATTTGATTGTTGGTCCAATTGAAGCAATTTTTAAATCTGGAAACTTATCTTTAAAAATTGCACACTCTAAACCAGCATGGATAGCTTTTAGTTTTGCATTTTTATTATAGTTTTTATAAATCTCTAAAACTTTATTTGTAAAACTATTTATATCTACACTCCAAGCAGGATATTTACCATAAGTTTCAACTTTACAAGAGATATTTTCTAGCTCTTTTTTTGTCTTCTCTTTTAGCTCTTTTAAATCTTTATTATCCATTGCTCTTGCACTAAACTCAATAGAAATATCATCTATGCTTGTTTTTATTAAAGCCAAATTTATAGAGCTTTGAACTACTTCTATCTCTTTATTTATCTCTCTTACTCCATTCTCGAAAGAGTATAAAAAGTCTCTTAATTTATTGTTGTAAACAACAAAATGGTCACTTTTTGTATTGATTTTCTCAATTTTCATATTTTCATTTGATTTTTTGGGTTCTTTATTTGAAGCAATTATTGCCTTTGCATTTGCAGGAATTGAGTTTATTCTCTCTCCACCATTGATATCAAGAATTTTCCCATCACACTCTTTTATAGATTTTATTAAAAGTTTAATAGCATTTGGAATATCTTTATCAATATCAACTCCACTGTGACCACCAGCTAAATTTTCTATAGATATTTCATATAAATCTAAGTTATCTCTATTTTCCACTATTTTTTTATCATTAAATAAGGCTTTTATATCGACTCCACCAGCACAACCAATACATATCTCTGCCTCTTCTTCACTGTCAAGATTTAGCATATATTTTGATTCTATAGAAAGAGTTAAACTATTTGCACCAATAAGTCCTATCTCTTCATCACTTGTAAACAAAAACTCTCCATCAAAATTTTGATACATCAAAGCTATCATATATGAACAACCAATTCCATTATCAGCACCCAAAGTTGAGTTTAAAGCTTTTAATGTTTCATCATCCTCAATAATTTGTGGAATACAATTTTCATTTAAACAAACAATGTCATAGTGAGATTGGAAAACTATTTTTGCTTTGCCATTTTCTTTTTTGCATAAAATATTATTTGCACTATCAATTAAACAGATATATCCTAGGTTTTTTGATAAATCTTGCATATATTTTATAAACTCATTATGATTTCCAGAGCATCTTTGAAGTTTTGTTATCTCTTTAAAGATATCTATAATTGTTGACATTTCTTTTCCTTTTGAGGTTTTAGTTTTACTGTTTAAAATTTACTTTATTAGAGATATTTTTTATTAACTTTTACCACTCTTTATAAAAAAAGGGCTTTCGCCCTTTTTTACTCTATATTTTTTAAATCTCTATTTTTATAAGCTAAGAAAATAGCTATAAATGCAGTTGCAACTGTCAAATAAGCCCAAGTTGGAATAGGTACAGGATCACCTGTAGCGTATGAGTGCATTCCAGACAGATAGAAGTTTACTCCTAAATAAGTCATCATAATCGAACTAAAGGCAAGAAGAGAAGCAGTCGCTAAAACATAAGGAGTATTTAGAACTTTTACAAATCTTAAATGTACAACAATTGCATAAACAACTATTGAAACATAAGCCCAAGTCTCTTTTGGATCCCATCCCCAATATCTTCCCCAAGACTCATTTGCCCAAACACCACCTAAAAAATTTCCAATTGTAATGAATGCTAGACCAATAATTAAAGATATTTCATTTATAGCACTAATTTGTTTAATAATATCATCTAAATGGTCTCTATTTTTTCTAAAAATAAACATAATAAGAGTTAAAAATCCTAATATTGCACTAAGCCCAAAGAATCCATAAGATGCTGTAAGAATAGATACATGGATAGTTAGCCAGTACGATTTTAGAACAGGAACTAAATTTGTAATTTGTGGATCAACATCTGTTAAGTGAGCTGTAAACATAAAAATTCCAGCAATAATAGTAGCAGCTCCTAAAGCTAAAAGAGAGTTTCTAAAGAAAACAACTCCTGCAAAAACTGCTGACCATGAGATATAAATCAAAGTTTCATAAATATCACTCCATGGGGCATGACCTGAAAGATACCATCTATAACCCATACCAAAAGTTTGTGTAGCAAATAAAATAGCTAAAATAGTAAAAATTATTTTTGTAGTTTTTTCAGGTTTAAAAGTGGGTTTAAATATAATAATAAAGGCTAAAACAACCATAACAAAACCTAAAAGAACATAAGCTAGTGTAAGATTAAAGAAAATATCCAGTTTATTAAATAGAATTTCAGCACTAATTTTTGAATTTGTTGGTTTTATATCGCTTCCTACTTTTTCTTGATATAAAGCTATCATATCAAGATAGTTGTTTGCACTATCCCAATCATTTTCTATAATTGAGTTAAAAAATCCTCTTACAACAGAGTTAATTGCAGCTTGATTTTGTCCTGTAAACTCTTGCATAGCTTCAAGAGGAGAGTACCATTTTTGGTTATCATTTATACTATTTTCATCATAAACTCTTGGAAAAATATTAAGTAAAGCACCATTAAATACACTATATATAATATTTAGTTTTTCATCAACTTTTATAATGTCTTTTTCATAAGTTCCTCTTTCAATAGGCTTTGTAAGAAGAGCTTTTTCAGACTCTTTTGTGAGTAAGTAATCATTTTTTTCACCAAATGCTTCTGAAAAAGATATATATTTTTCATTCTCAGGTACTCCTAAAAATTTCTTTAATTTTGGAGTATTTATTTTGATTATTTTTACATCTTTCCAAATATCAGGTCTTGTAACCATCCCTAAAACAATTTGGTCTGCATCCATACCTAAGAATGTAGCTCTTCCGCTTAATTTTTGAACTATTTCTCTATTTAAAGTTGCAAGTGGTTTCATTCTTCCACCATTTCCTTGTACACTTAAATGTCCAAATTTATCAGCAGTTAATTTTGATTCATCTTTTAATTTGTTTAAATAATCAACTCTACTATTAATATCATCAACTACTTGTATTTCCGTATTGTTATTTTCATTTGCATTTAAATTTGATGTAGAAATAAGAGTTAAAGCTAGAATAAACATAGCTAAATTTTTATTTGCAACATATTTTGTAAGTTTTCTAAATCTTGATTTTTTATCAAAGAAGTTTAAAAATAGTCCAAGAGTTAATAAAAAATATCCTAAATATGTTGGCCATTTACCAGGGTCATTGTTTACAGATAATACAGTTCCTGTCTCATCTGGGAAATATGAGCTTTGAAAGAATAGAAAGTTACCTTCATTTAAAGTTCTGTTCATAAAAATCCTATAGTCATAAGTTTTGTTATCTTTTATAACTGTAACTTCACTAGCATACGATGATGGTGCCATGCTTCCAGGGTATCTTTCTAGTTGAAACTCATTTAATCTAATTGCAAAAGGAAGATTTATAAATTTTGACCCATACTCTAAAACAACAACATATTTATCAAATTGAATCTCTCTTGGAACTCCTATTTGACCGCTTAGACCAGGTAATCTTAGAGTCTCTTTTTTACCATTTAAAGTTACATCAATAGTAAGGAGTCCCATTTTTGCTTGTTCTTTTTTTTCAAATTGAAATCTTTTATAATCTATAGTTAAATTATTGTTGTCAAAATCAACTTTATATGAAAAATTATTTAACTCAGGAAGTAAAGAGGTGAACTCTTTTTGCCACTCTTTATGGACAATTATATTTTCACCATCTTTAACTGTAACTTGTAAGTATGGTTCTAATGAAATCATCTCATTTGTTGTTGTTCCTTGTGGTATTTGCATAATACCTTCATAGCCAACATATCTAGTAATTATAGCTCCTAAAAGTATAACAACAAAAGAGAAGTGAAATAAAAACCTAGGAAGATTTTTCCACATCTTAAACTTATAGATTATACCTATTAAATTTATTGTAGTTAAGACTAAAGCTACTTCATACCAAATGTTGTTATAAACTAAAACTCTGGCACTTGAAGTTCCAAAATCATTTTCAATAAAAGTAGCAACTCCAGCACCAATAGCTAAAACTGCCAATAACAGCAGTGTTGCTTTAAAAGAGAATAGAAAGTTAAAAAGCTTCAAAAATATCCTTTTTTGTATTCATTTTTGCAAAATTCTATTATTATGAAATTAACCTTTAGTTAATGAATATAGTCAAGGTTATATATTTGAAAGTACTTATGAGCTTATAATTGTAAAATAAATTTTTTTATATAGTTTTAAGTAACTCAACTTTCGCACATAAAACCTAACTGTTTTTTAGTGTAAACTCTGAGTACATGAATGATTTGCTCTAAATCTTTATTTCTCTTGACTATTTGTGCAGATTGTATCAATTGTTCTAGGATTTTTACAAATAATTCCATAGATATTGCTAGAGTTTCAAGCTGGCATTCTAAATCTCTAAAAAGATTACCTAAGGTTTGTGGTTCATTTTGAACTCTATTAATATAGCTTGTAAGATTATAAGCTAAAAATGAAAGTGTAATACGAGCTATTAAAGCTTCAAAGATACGATTTTCTTCTTTACCAAATTGAAAGTATTCTCTTAAATCTTTATATCCTTGTTCAATATTCCATCGTTTTTTATATGTATTGATTATTTCAATATCAGATAAATTTGTATTTGTTGATATTATTGGAATTAGATTATCTTTGGTTTTAATAAATACAATTTTTAATCTACCAAGTGTTTTATGTGTAGTTGTAGTTGAAACATAATTGTATTTTATAGAGTTATAGTTTCCAAGTCTTGAAGCTTTATTTTGTTTTGCATAATTGTAAAGTGTTTCAAGTGTTTTAAATTTACCTGTAAATTGCCAGATTTTAGGATTGTTTGCAATTCTTGTAATTACATCAAGACCATTTTCTTTTACTTCATTTATAAAATTTGGTTTAGCATACCAGCTATCAACAAGAAGATAATCTGAATATATTCCAGATTTTAAAACACGTTTCAACATATCAAGAGCTAAAATATTTTTACCATCATTACCTTCAACTCTTCTTTTATAAGCATTGCTTTTATGATGAAAACTATTTTCATCAACATTTACAATTTGATTTTTATTATAATTTATAGAAAAATCCAACATCATATCCGTATAACAATCGCTATAATTAAGTGATACAATATTCAAACCTTTTACAGTTCTATGTTCTTTATTGCTCCAAAGATTTTTACAACTACCTTCTATAAATTTACCTCTTTTAATTTCAACAGTATCATCTATAATCAATACTTTTGTATCAGTAGTTTTTTGAAGTTTATGCAATTTGCTAATAAGTTTTATAGATGTCAGTAATAGTAATTTTCTCCAATTGTACTTACTACTTTTTAGTAATCTGTAGTAAACATCTTTTTTATAACTATCATTGCTATATTTCATAAATGTAGATATTTTTTTATTGATAATAAACATATATAAAAAATGTAAAATTATCATATATGGAGATTTGCCAATATCTTTTTTTATGAAATTGCTTTGTTTTAGAATAGAACTAAAATTTATATCTCTTAAAATAGAAAGAATAGGATTTTTTAATACATTGTTCATAGCAGTTTGGATAAAATTGTCAATACCCATAAAAATACCTTTTATAATTGATTTGTGGTGATGAAATTATATCAAAAAGTGTCTATTTATGGGCTTTTAAAAGCTTTTACATATAAGAAATTAATGATTTTTTATGTGCGAAAGTTGAGTTAAGTAAATATAACTTTACCTTTATAAAAGTTCTATTTTGATACTATTAATTTCTATAAAAATTGCTAATAAAAAGATTTTCTTGAAAAACTTTAAGAGAATTAAAATTTAAACAAGGCAAAATTATGGTTAAGTGAAAATATAAGTGGATATCGAAATACCTATATAAAAGAGGTATTTTTAATTAAGTTATTGAAACTATTATCTTTAGTTATTATTGTTAGCACAATAATAGCTAATAAGTTTTTTCTTAATCTATCAAATAATATAGAAGAATCTAAAAAAAAGATAATATTTTTTAACTCTTACTTCTGGCAAAATTGCTAATGTAAATTATTCGAAAATGGGTATAAAAATATTGATATAACCTAATAGCTAAGATATCTTAATAAATATAGTAAAAAATATATGTAAAATTAAAGCTAAGTAATAAAGTCTATTTCACTAAGATATTATTATAGACTAAATTTAAAAATGTGGAGGTAATTATGAAAAAAAAATAATTTTATTTTAAAAATTTTAAGTAGAGAAAAATCACTTAAAACAACTGTATTATCTCTTTTTATATCTATTATGCTTCTACTTTTGGTTGTTTTTTGTGCCCAACTTTTATACACTGATCATAATCAATCAAAAAAAGATATAAATGAAAAATTAAAAAATCTATCGAACAGAATGGATGAGTTAGTTAGAAATAGTGATAATTTAAACTATAGTACTATTGAAATATTAAGTATTATAAACCAAAAAGATAAAGCAGACCAAGATAAGAATTTTGAAATATATACACAAATATTAAGTAGGCAAAAAAATTTTTCTGCTATACATACAGGCTATGAAGATGGGAGTTTTTATGAAGTTATTAATCTAGATATCGATGAAAAATTAAAAGAAGACTATAATGCAAGTGAGCTTGATAAATGGCTTTTGATAAAAATAGATGGACAAAATATAGATAAAAAAGAGGTAATACTATATGATGAAAATTTAAATGAAACTTCAAAAATAGTCGAAGAGAATAGTTATGATCCAACAAAAAGACCATGGTATGAAATGGCAATATCTAGTGAAAATAAATCTATAAAAACACCACCTTATAAATTTTCACACATTAATTCATATGGACTTACATTTTCAAAAGAGTTAAATGGTAGTAAAAATGTTGTGTCTGTGGATTTTTTGATTGAAGATTTTAAAAATATATTTAAGAATAATCTAAATCAAGAAAATATTGATATGTTTTTATTTAAAGAAGATAGAAGTACAATATTTGCTATCACAAAAGATAATAATTTGCTCTTGGATTTTTTTGAAGAAAATAAGGAGTTAAAAGAGTTTGAGAATGCAAATGTTATAGATATAAAAGGCAAAAAATATATTGTACAAATTGCTAAACTCCATAATCCAAATATAGATGAGTATATTATATTTTTTGCAGACTATAAGAAGATAATTGCCCCATATTTTTCTCAAACTTTTCAGATAATATTGAGTTTAGTGATTATTTGTCTTATTATGATACTTTTAATAGTATATTTTTCAAAAATTATTGTAGCTCCTATTTTTAAACTGGTTCAAGAAAGTAAAAAGATAAAAGATAGAAAATATGGAAATATTTTAAAAGTTGATAGCTCTATTTTAGAAGTCTCAATTTTATCAAACTCGTTTTTAGATATGTCAAAATCTATTTATGAGTATCAGCAATCTCTAGAAGAAAAGGTTGAGCAAAGAACAAAAGAGTTAAATTTAAAAAATGAAGAACTTTTTAAAATATCAATAACAGATAAATTAACAGGACTTTATAATAGAGTAAAACTAGATAAGGTTTTGCAAGAGAATATGAGTCTATCTTTAAGATATGAGAATATTTTTTCTGTAATTATTATAGATATAGACTTTTTTAAAAAGATAAATGATAATTTTGGTCATCAAGTAGGAGATGATGTTTTAAAAGAAGTTGCAACTATCTTAAACAAAAATATAAGAGATGTGGATACATTAGGAAGATGGGGTGGTGAGGAGTTTTTAGTAGTTTGCCCAGAAACTTTAAAAGAGAGTGCAAAAGAGTTGGCATTAAAACTAAATAGAGTTATTAAATTTCATAAATTTAGTACTTACACAAATAATGTAACTATTAGTGTTGGTGTTGCTTCATGTGGTTTAAAGGATTCAAGCTATGATGATATAATCTCAAATGCAGATACAGCACTATATAGAGCTAAAAAGGAAGGAAGAGATAGAGTTGAAGTTTTTTGATTATTGTTTAAATTTTAAGTTTAAATATCTATAATTCCACTCATGAATATTGAAAAATTAAAAAAGAAAAAAGAAGAGTGTAGAACTTGGAAAAATGTAGAGCCTTGGTATAAGGAGTTACAAAATACACAAAAAATTGAAAAAACTAATCTAAAAGTTGATTATGGCGACTGGTTTGGTATTGGAAATAGGGCTGATATAAATGATACTGAGTATGAGACTATTTTAAAAACTGCAAAGTCTTTAATTCCATGGAGAAAAGGACCATTTAAAATATTTGACCTTGAAATAGATAGTGAATGGCAAAGTAATCTTAAATATAATCTTCTAAGACCACATTTCAATCTAAAAGATAAAATTGTTGCAGATATTGGTTGTAATAATGGATACTATATGTTTAGAATGTTAGAAGATAATCCAAAAAGAGTAGTTGGTTTTGACCCTTCTCCACTAACTCTTCATCAATTTGAGTTTATAAATCACTTTGTAAAGTCAGAGATTATTTATGAGATGTTAGGAGTTGAGCATCTTGAATTTTATAATCATAAATTTGATTTTATTTTTATGCTAGGAGTTTTATACCATAGAGCTGACCCTGTTGGGACTTTAAAGGCATTAAATAGAGGATTAAATAGTAAAGGTGAGATTATAATTGATACTTTTATGATAGATGGAGAAGATGAGATTTGCTTAACTCCAAACCAAAGATATTCAAAAATTCCAAATATATACTTTATTCCTACGATTCCTGCACTTAAGAATTGGCTTATCCGTGCTGGATTTGAGAATATAGAGGTACTTGCTACTGTTATAACTACAAAAGAGGAACAAAGAGCTACTTCATGGAGTTTTGATGAGAGTTTGGAAGAGTTTTTAGATCCAAATGATATTAACAAAACAGTTGAAGGTTACCCAGCTCCAAAAAGAGTCTATATAAAAGCTAAAAAGGTTTTATAAACTAATAGATTTAAAAGAGTTTGAAATTATCAGATTTATCTATATTTGAGAATTTCATAAACTCTCCTCTACCTTTGTTTTTTGCTTCAACAAGTGCTATATCAGAGTTTTTTATAGCATCATCAAGAGAGATATTTGAGTTTGGTATAAATTTTTCAAAGCCAATACTAACTGTTTTTTGTAGAGTTTGTCTAGTCTCTTCATTTACAATTACTCTAGTTTTAGCAAAATCACTGATAATCCTTTTTGCAACTTCACAAGCTTGGTTTTCATCATCATTACTTAAAATAGATACCAAAAAAGTATCAGTTTCAAGTCTTCCTACTATATCAAACTCATTTATATTTGAGTGAATAACTCTTGCTAATTCAATTAAAACTTTATCAGCAATCTCATAATTAAACTCATCAACAACAGCTTTAAATCTATCTATTCCTATCATAAGTAGGAAAATCTCACTCTGTTTGTTATTTGATAGCTTAAGATATGAAGATAAGTTTTCAATAAAATAGTGGCTTGAAAATACATTTGTAACTGAATCAAGAGAGGCTGAATCTATAAAGTTTTTCTTTAAAATTGCATTTTGAACAATTGTTGAAATTATAAAAAATGTAGCCTCTATAGAGTTGTATTTATCTTCCAAAAATAAAGAATGTTCTTGCGATGAAGCACAAAAAGAGATTGTTGCATTTAGATTTGTATGTGTATTTATAATAAAAAATTGAGATAAATCATCATCTAAATAAAATGTATCTCCCTTTGATAAAATATTACTTTTATTGTTTTTATTTATATCAAATAGAGAAAAGACCATATTTTTTATATGAAACTCTTCTTCTAGCCATAAAAAAATATCATTTGCTATTTGGTTTAAGTTTGATGAGTATTGAAGTTGCTCATATAGTTTAAATATACTCTCTAGTGTTTTGAGTGCTTCACTATCAAATGCTGATTGTTTTATTAATTCTATAATACTATTTCTCATAAATTACCTAAAAAAGCTCAATCTTAGACGTCTCATCTTCACTAAACACAAATGCCATACTTCTTCCTCTATTTTTAGCTTCTCTAATTGCAATATCAGATTTTTTGATAATAGTATCTAAATTGGTTCCATCTTTTGGATAAAATGTTATTCCAACACAAATTGTTTTCATTAAAATCTGGTTTGTATCATGATTTACAACTATTTTCTCTTTTTTAAAGTTATCTATTAATTTGTTTGCTACAAGAATGGCATTCTCCTCTTCTTGTATATTTTGAAGTAAAACCAAAAAAGCATCATTTGAAACTCTTATTACTAAATCAGAATCTCTAACTCCATTTTGTAAAACAGTTGCTAATCTTTTTATTACTCTATCACCAATTTCATAGTTAAACTCATCTAATACTGCCTTAAAGTGATCTACTCCAACTTTTAAAAATGCTATTTTTTTACCCTCTCTTGAGGCTAGACTAAAAATTGACCTTATATAGTGGTTTAAATATGTTCTATTGTAGCACCCTGTTAATAAATCAATAATCAAAATATCTGATATAGTATTTTCTAGGTGTTTTGTATAGATATTCATAGATAAAATATCTAATGCGATATTTATATTTGTAGTATCTTTTTTAAAACTATCAAGCTTTTTTTGATTTTCAAAAATAAGACCAAAAGTAAGCTCAAGGCTATTTGTAAGTTTTGTTTTATATGTATAAAAAAACTGAGAATTCGCTTCATTAGAATTATCAAAAACACTACTAGAAATTCCATTTTTCCTAAGAAACACTTTTAGAAAAGCTACATTAAAATTTAGTTCTAAAAATTCAAAAATATCATCAAAAATTTCTGTTTTTTCACTTGTAGATAGTTTGAGAGATAACTCTGTGATGGTTTCATAAAAGTTACTCATCTAATATGTTTTTCCCATAGAGTAATATTATCAATTTCATTTAGAAGAGTTGTTTTATCACCATGTCCTGGATAGATATTGTAATTGTCTTTCCATTCTAAAATTTTATTTAAACTCTTTTTCATCTCTACAGAACTTGAGTTTGGGAAATCAAATCTACCAATAGTACCTTTAAAAATAAAGTCTCCACTGAAAAGAGTTTTCTCTATCTCAATCATACTACATCCTGGAGTATGACCAGGGAAATGATGAAATTTTATTTTTATCCCTTCAATTTCAAGCTCTTCATCAGGATTTACTAAGATATCTGCTTTTGAATGAGGCATTCCTAGATTATATGGGTTTAAAGTTAGCATAAACTCATCATCTTTTGGTGTATAAAGCTTAATATTAAAAAGCTCTTTAATCTCTTGATTTGACCAGATATGGTCAAAATGACCATGAGTGTTTAAAATTGCAACAGGATTTGTAACATTTTGCTTAATCCAAGGAGTTGCATTTACTCCTGGATCAATTATAAAATCTTTATTATCTATAGTAACAATATAACAATTTGTAGCATAATCACCCATAGGGTGAACTTTAATCTCCATTTTAAACCTTAATTTGTTAAAATTCTTTGATTATATCTAAAAAAAGGTTAATTTATATGGATTATTACATAATTTTAGAAGATATTTTGCTTACAAAACTACCAAAAGAGAAATTTCTTAAGTTTAATAATTTTTATAAACTTTTTTTGGAAGATAAGCTAGAATTTAACCATGATTATAGAGCTTTGGAGTTAAAAAATCCATCTTATTGCGATTTTTTAACTATTATAAAGCCAACAGAACTTCCACCAATAAAGAACTTCAAAACAGATGATGGAAAAAAATATTTAATACATACAATTCTACACATTGAATATAGCGCTGTTGATTTAGCTTTAGATGCTGCTTTAAGATACCAAAATATGCCTTTTTCATTTTATAAAGATTGGCTAGAGGTTGCTAGTGATGAGATTAGACATTTTTTAATGCTAGAAGAGTTATTAAAAGAGTTAGGTGGATTTTATGGGGAGTTTGAAGTACATAAGAATCTTTTTGAAGCTATGCAACAAACTCCTGATTTATTAAGTAGAATGGCATGTGTTCCTAGATATTTAGAGGCAAATGGATTAGACCAAAATCCAAAGATTATGGAGAAACTAAACTCAAATAGAGATGCATTTAATGTAAAACTAATTGAAGCTTTAAAAATTATACTAAAAGAAGAGGTTGATCATGTGAAAAAAGGAGATTCTTGGTTTAAATATGAGTGCGAAAGAGTAGGGTGTGATCCTGAAACTACTTATTTTGAGGCTATAGAAAAAGTTTTTCCAGGTAGTACAAAAAGGAAAATGGATTTAAACTTTGAAGCTAGAAAAGAAGCAGGGTTCTCTTGTGATGAGTTGAAAATTTTATCAAAAAAAGATGACTGTGTTTGACTTGATATAAATTAACTGAATTTATTTTTAATTTTGTTATATTTTTAATACCTACGGTTTTAAAGGATTTTTTATGATAGATTTTATTGTATATCTTGTTTTTATTTTAGCATTAATTGCATTTTCTCTATCTCCTGCTATTTATTTAACAAATAAATTATCAAATAAAGTTGCTTTTATAGAAGCTAATTCTACGAAAATATCGATACTTTTAGCAATTTTATTTTCAAGTATGGCAACCTTTTTTATTTTTTTATTTTAACAAAGATAGACAAATTTGGTTCTAACTATTTTTTATATAACAAGATAATGGATAAGTATCAAGATTTAGATAAGAAAAATCTTGATACTATAAATGCTGTTTTAAACTAAAGATGTAGTGAATTTAAGTTCTAATTGTGTATCTATATATGTCACTTTAATGTTGCTAGATATTTTTTCAGAACTTAAAACTCCTTGAAGAGTATTTAATACATGCCAAAATTTATTATTATACGGAATATCTATCTCTTTAATTCTTTTCTCTTTTATAACTTCTGCAATAGTTGCTATTACAAAATAGTAGAAAATCTTATTTTTTGCTCTATTTACTCTATAATTTCTCATTAAATCAAGATTTGAAAGATATGTATTTTTTTCTATATCATTTAAGTGAGGTCTTAATTTTATATTTTCTTTCTCTTCTTCTAAATGTTTATTGTAAATTTTTAATTTATCTTCTATAGCTTTATCAATGTTTGGAAAATATTTTTCAACAATTTTATATAGCTTATCAATATTTGTATCTTCTATTTTTATATTATCTGAAAATCTACTATTGTTTGCTGTGTAGTCATGATTTAAAGCATTTAAAATTCCATATGCATAAGGGAAATAGATAAATTTATCATCTTTCCCTTGCTTAAAAGTAATTCCATGTTGACTTATTATAGGTCTAAACCCAATATATTCAAACTTCATATTAACTCCTTGAGTATATTTAAATTTTTAAGAGAACCATTTTTTAACTTTATCAAACATTCCTTCAAATTTTACTTCAGAAGGAGTGCTCTCTACCCCAAAGCTCTCTTGAAGCTTTTCTAAAAGCTCTTTTTGTTCTTCTGTTAAAGTTTTTGGATATTCTATCTTGATTTGAACAATCAAGTCCCCTTTACCATATCCTTGAACACTTTTTACACCCTCATTTCTAAATGTAAATTGTTGTTTATCTTTTGCATTTTTTGGTATTTCTAGTTCTAATTCACCTTTTAGGCTAGGAACTTTTATTTTTGCTCCCAATGCTACTTGAGTAAAGAAAATAGGGGCTTCAAAATATATATCATCATCATGTCTTATAAAATGACTATCCTCTTTTACTTTCGTTTGAAGATATAAATCTCCTCTTTGCCCATTTGGTGCTATATTCCCTCTATTTGAAACTCTTATTCTCATTCCATCATTTACACCTTCTGGAATATCAACAGTAAAGTTTCCTTTTATCTCTTCATAACCTTCTCCAGAGCAAGATTTACAAGGATTTGCTTTTGATTGACCACTCCCACTACAAGTTGGACAAGTTTGAGCATATGTCATAAAACCTTGTCTTGTGTGAACTTGTCCAACACCTGCACAAGTTTTACAATTTTCAAATTTACTATCTTTTGCACCAGTTCCGTTACAAGGCTTACAAGCTGTTTTATATTTGTAATTTATCTCTTTTTTACAACCAAATACTGCTTCATTAAATTCTAACTTTACTTCAATAGCAGTATCTAGACTATAGTTATAAGATTTTCTCTCTTTTTTGCTATGATTTCTTGAGAAACCGAACATCTCTTCAAAAATAGAACCTAAATCATCAAAACCACCAAAACCAGAGCTTCGTCCACCATTTCCTTCTAAACCAGCTTTCCCATATCTATCATATAAAGCTCTTTTTTCATCATTACTTAAAACCTCATAAGCTTCACTTATAGTTTTAAACTTCTCTTCAGCCTCTTTATCATTTGGATTTTTGTCAGGATGATACTTCATAGCTAATTTTCTATATGCTTTTTTTATAGTTGCTTTATCTGATGTTTTTTCAACCTCTAAAAGTTCATAATAATCAATTTCAATCAAATTTAATCTCCAAAAATATGTTAATTTTATAATAAAGTTATTATTTTATCTAATTATTGATAAAAAAAGATTGAGTTAAAAAATATCTGTAGTTTTTCTCAATCTCTCTTTATCAAAGTGAGTATAAATTCTGCTTGTATTTATATCTGCATGTCCCAAAGCCTCTTGAACTAAAATTAAATCATGATGCTTTGAGTAAAGTAGGGTTGCAAATGAGTGTCTTAGCATATGTGCTCCATTTTTTTCTTTTCTAATACCAACACTCATTAAAATATTTTCAACAATACGGCTAACATATGCTTGTGTTAATCTATCTCCCTTTTGATTACAAACTAAAATATCACTGTTACAAACCCTTTGATCTAGCCAATTTTGTAGCTCATTATCAATAATATGTTTTTTTATCATTACAACTCTTGGTTTATTTCCTTTTCCCCTTATTTGAAGCATATATATATCTTTTTCAGGAAAAATATCTTTTAGTTTTAGATTTAACATTTCGCCAACTCTTATTCCTGTATAAATGATAATTTTTATTATAAGTCTATTTCTATAAGCTGTATTCTCAGAAAATTCAAAATTATCAATAGCACTTAGAAATCTATTAATCTCATCTTTATTCATAAAAGAGGGTAGTTTTGTACCACTTTTTCCACTTAATCCACCCCAGTTCTTTAATTCAATTTTAAATAAGTATGAGCTTCCATCTATATTTTCATTTTGTTTATCTATATATGAGAATAGGGATAGTAGGGCTATACGATGATTTTTTTTAGTTGCATCTGATAGAGAACTAGTTTGGCTAGCTAAAAAATCACTCAATAACTCTTCATCAATCTCTTTTAAAGAAGCAAGCCCTAAGTTGGTTGTATAGTTGTATAGCTTTAAAAGGGGATTAAAATATGTATTTATTCCGCTTAAGCCTATATTCCTAGCATCCTTTACTAAAACTTCAAGCTCTTTTATATTTTTTGTACCTTTTACTAGGCTTTGAATAATAAAGGCTAGTTTATCTTTATTAGATACTTGTCTATTTGATAAACTTGTTAGTTTATACCTTATAAATCTCTCTATCCAAAAAAGCATACTATCTTTAAAACTATCTTTAAAGTCTAAATCATATCTCATAAAAACCTCTAAATATTGCTATTAATTTATAAAAGAGTATATCAAAAGATATATTAATTTTAATTTGAAAATTATAGTTTTCAATACTAAACTAATATATTTTTTCTATTTATAAAAAAATGTAGCTAATTGTTTATCAAATAGCTATTTTTAACTATCTAACTTTTCCTCTTGAAAAAGCTATTATATAATCAGAAATTTCATCTAGATGAACTATCTCTTTTACTGCACCTGCTTGTATCGCTTTCATAGGCATTCCAAAAACTACACAACTAGCTTCATTTTGAGCTATTGTGTATGCTCCATTATCAAATAGTTCTTTCATAGCAATAGTTCCATCATCTCCCATTCCTGTCATCATAACAGCCATAGCAGAACCCCCTACACTATTATTTACAGATCTAAAAAGTACATCAACACTTGGTTTATGTTGGCTTACTTTTTTTGCATCTAGGAGTTTTGTTTTTAATACATTTCCTACTTTTTCTATAGTTAAATGCATATTTCCAGGTGCTAAATAGGCATGACCAAACTCTAAGATTTGACCATCAACTGCTTCACAAACATTTACTTCTGAGTAATCATTTAATCTTTGAGCAAAAGAGCTTGAAAACCCATATGGAATATGTTGTGTCATAACAATTGGTGGTAAATTATTTGGTAATTTGCTAAATACTTTAAGTAAACTCTCAACTCCACCTGTTGATGAGCCAATAGCTATTAGTTTTTGTCCTCCAAAACTAGCTGGTTTAAGTGGAATTACTTCATCTGGATGAACTTTATAATCAGGAGAAACTGTAGGTCTATAATCTTTTTTTTGTGAAGCAGGCTTTTTTAGTGTATATCTTTTTAGTAAAAAAGTAAGACTTAAAAGAGTATCTTTTATCCTCGCTTCAAAAGATTGCATAGTTTCACCATTATCAGGCTTTGGAATAAATCCAACAGCACCATCATCAAAAATATCACTTCCTCTTACGCTCTCTCCAGATATTACAACAGCTGGCATAGGATGAAGTCTCATTAAATTTCGTAAAAAAGTAACTCCATCCATTTTTGGCATATTTATATCAATTGTTACAAGATCAGGTTCATACTCTTTGATTTTTTCTCTAGCTTCATAGGCATCATTTGCAACTGCAACAACTTCAAACTCATCTATAGAGCCTATCATATCTTTTAATATTCTTCTCATAGAAGCAGAATCATCAATAACCAATACCGTATACATAATTTATCCTAAATAATTTTTAAAAAAGTTCTATTTCCATTGTCTCTTCGATTTTCTTATTAGTACCAAATAGTTCAACTGCTCCTGCATACTCTTTAATAACTGGAGATTTAGAGATTTCAATTTGTAATGATTTCTCATTTGATAGAATTTTACTATCAGTTTCACTTTTTTGAGTTACTTTAATAAATGTCTCAAAGTTATCAGCAAGAAGAATTAATCTTCCATGCTCTCCCCTTACATGCTCTGATATTATTCTAAACCCCTCTTTTTGACAAAATTCTTTGGCAAATTCAACATTTCTAGCACCAATAGAGTTTTTTAAATTTAAATTCATAATATCAGCACCACCAGATATTTTTGCTACTATATCAGACTTTGAACAACCTTGTTTATACATCTCATTTAACATAGCCTCAACTGAATATAGCCCATATTTCATATCATTAGAATTATCACTAGTCTCAGGCAATAAAAAGTGATTCATAGCTTTTATTTTTCTTTTTCTATCATAAAACATCAAAGCTACACAAGAGCCAAGTAGTGTTTTTAAAGCAACATCCTCTCCATCTAGTGCAACAGCAAATTCACCACCAATAACAGTATGTGTTGGAAAACCTTTTGTTTTTTGAGTTATTTTTGCTAAAGATAGTTTCTCAATCTTACCATCTTTTCTACCAATAGTTAACATAACTCGTTCTCTTTTACAAAAATATTTTGCCCTACTCTTTTTACATAATGTATTAAATCTTGAGGATTTTCAGAGTGTCCTAAATATAGAGTTCCTCCAATTTTTAAATATCTAAATAGTTTTTTCAATATATCATTTTGATCTTCTACTGAAAAATATATCAAAACATTTCTACAAAAAATTACATCAAATTGATTGTTTGAAAATGGATAACTATCATTATTTAGGTTCATTATATGAAAAGTTATCATTCTTTTTAAATCATCATTTACCTTTATTAAAACCTCTTCTCCAGATAAGCTTTTTTGTATTCTTCTTTTGAAGTAGTTTTGAGGTCTAATCCAATCTGGAAACTCTTTTGATGATTTAGAATATCGATAAATCCCGTCAGCTCCATACTGTAAAACATTAGTATCAATATCTGTAGCTATAATATTTGCTTTAATATTTGATGAAAGCATTTTATTTGCTTCAGATATAGTCATGGCTATTGAATAAGGCTCTTCTCCTGTTGAAGATGCAGAACACCAAATAGATATATTCTCTTGTTTTTTAGCAAAAAAAGGAAGAACTCTATCTCTTAAATCTTCAAAATGAAACTCTTCTCTAAAAAAATGAGTTTTATTTGTAGTGAATGTATTTATAAATTCTGTGACATTAGAGCCTTTTTCAATAGAGTCTAAAAGTTCCATAATATCACCATAATTATTACAATTTCTTTTTAGTTTATCTATACGATTTGAAATCATAATATCTTTATTCTCTGTAAGAGTAATACCTGTAAGAGAATAAAGAAGTTTTTTTATTTTATCATGAACATCTTGTGTTGTGTATGCCATATCTATTTCTTAAGAGGCTCTTTTTACTGCATTCATATCTTTTTCTATTTTGATTTGAGCATCAATTATTCCTAAAACATCAAGAATTAGTCCAATACTTCCATCTCCTCTTACTGTTGCTGCTCCAATACCTTGAACACTTCTAAAGTTTTTATCAAGAGGTTTAACAACTACTTGATGTTGGTTTAGGAATTCATCAATAGATAGAGCAACTTTAGTATTTCCAGATTTTACAACTATTAACATACCATCTTCAAGATTCTCAAAACTCTTTTTAAGTCCAAATAATTGATGAAGTTTAACTACAGGAATAAACTCTTCTCTTAGCATTAATAGATCCTGAGTTCCATCTCCAATTTTTTTAATCATCTCGGCAGTTGGTTGTAGTGATTCAACTATAGAACTAAGTGGTAAAATATATTTTTGGTCTCCAACTCTAATATCTAAACCATCAAGAATTGCAAGAGTTAAAGGTAACATAATTGTAATAACTGTTCCTTTCCCTAGTTCTGTATCTAGTTTAATTATTCCACCTAGTTTGTGAATATTTGTTTTAACAACATCCATTCCAACACCTCGTCCAGAGATATCAGTGATTTGATCAGCAGTTGAAAGTCCTGCCCCAAAAATTAGAAGAGCTTTATCGTTGTGTGACATACTAGCAAATTGATTTTCATCAATTTGACCTTTTTCTAAAGCTTTTTGTGCGACTCTTTCACTATCAACACCTTTTCCATCATCCTCTATAGTAATTATCATTTGACCATTTGCTTGTTCTGCTGAAATACTAATAGTTCCTGTATCACTTTTCCCAGAGTTAACTCTATCTTCTGGCATCTCAATTCCATGGTCTAAAGAGTTTCTAATAATATGCATTAAAGGATCTGTTAAACCTTCAATCATCGCTTTATCAATTTCAACATTATCTCCATAGTGCTTGAATTCAACTTTTTTACCAAGCTTTTTAGAAATATCACGTACTACTTTTGGAAATTTTGAGTAAATTGAATCCATAGGAACCATTCTAATACTCATAATACTATCTTGCATATCTCTTATATGTCTTTCAAGAAGTTCTAATCTTTCTAATACAGAACCTCTTATTTTTGTCTCCTCAATTGTTGATGAGAATTGAGTAAGCATAGCATTTGTAATAACTAAATCTCCAACATTATTCATAAGTAAATCAATTTTATCTAGGTTTACTCTAATACTATTATTATTATTTGAAATAGATTTTTTCTCACCATCTTCACTATTTTCTCTAGCTCTTCTAGCTACAGGAGTTGTTGTTTGTTCATTAGTTCGTTGAGATGGATTATCAGCTTGATTAGATACCTCTTTTTCAATATCGTTTGTCATCATAACTGAATTTGGTGAAATTTTTTCCATACCATCAAAAAAACCAAAATTCTCTTTATTTTCATCTATTTTAAACTTATTGTCATCCATATTATTTGATCTGTTTTCAAGCTCATCATCATAAAATCCAATATTCTTATCGTCTATATCGTCATCTACAAAAATACCAAAAGGCATATCTTTTCTATCTCTTTGCTCATTTAAATCATCATTGAAAAAACCAAATTGTTCTTTTTCATCTGTTGTTTGAGATACTGCTTTTGGAGCTTGAACAACTGGATTTGGTTTTGTCTCTACCTTAGTAGTACTTCCACCATTTGAATATGCTCTAATTTCATCTAACAAAGAGGAAGTAAGCTCCGTGAATTTTTCTCTAGTTATCTGATTTGATACCTCTAGTTCCAAAATCTCTTTCATAACATCAAGTCCATCAATTAGAGTTTCAGCCATCTCTGGTTGATACTCTATTTTGTGACTTCTTAGCTTATCCATTAGATTTTCAACATCATGTGTAAATTCAGCAAAGAAAGCTAACTCAACAGAAGCTCCACTACCTTTTAATGTATGAACATCACGAAACAATTGTCCCATTTCATCATCAGTTAAACTACCATTGTTCTCAGCTGCCAATAGAACATTATCAGCAGACTCAAAAAGCTCTATAGCTTCTTCTAGAAACATCTCTCTATATTTTGAAATATCAAATGACATAATTTTAAGTCTCCCTATTTTGATTTATCTACTTAGCACAATATTAACAGCTTTTAAAAGCTGGTCAGGAACAAAAGGCTTAACTATCCAACCAGTGGCTCCTGCAAATTTACCTTTAGCCTTCATTTCATCACTTCTTTCAGTTGTTAAAACTAAAATTGGTGTTTTAGAATATTGAGGAACTTTTCTTAGCTCACCAATTAGAGTTAAGCCATCCATATTTGGCATATTAACATCTGTAATAATTAAATCAAAACTTGTATTTTTTGCCTTAGCTAGACCATCTACACCATCAACTGCTTCAGTAACATCTGTGTACCCACCTTCATTCAAAGCATAGTTTAACATATCTCTGAGCATTGTAGAATCATCTACTATTAAAAGTTTAGCCATATAAGCCCCTTGATTTTATTCATTTTAAAAATTTTACTATCCTAACACAGAATTAATTAATATTAATTTAAACCTAGCTCTATTTTATCCCTTTGGATCTTCAGAACTTTTACCTCTATCTCTTGTCCTATAGACAAAATATCGCTTACTTTTTCTACTCTCTGTTTTGAAATTTTAGATATATGTAAAAGCCCTTCTCCTCCTTTTGAAAGAAGTATAAATGCACCAAAATCAACTATTCTTTCAACTTTCCCAGAAACAATCTCATCTGTACTATATAGCTTTTCAAAATCAATTTTTGCCGGTGATTTGTATGAGTTTGAGTTATTTACTAGATCTTTTATAAAATTACTAGCTTCTATTATTTTAGAACTATCTTCTCCACTTACTTTTACAACTCCATTGTCTCTATCTAAATCTATATTTACACCATATTTTTCAATAATTTCTTTAATAGTAGCTCCACCTTTTCCAATAATAACCATCATCTTTGAACTATCTATAGAAAACTCTTCAATTTTTGGTAAGGCTGGACTTGAAACTATATTCTTACTGGCTTCTTCCATAATACTTAAAATATGAACTCTCCCCTCTTTTGCTTGTAAAAGAGCCTCTTTTAAGACATCTAATTCAATCCCTCCAAGTTTTATATCCATTTGTAAAGCTGTAATCCCCTCTTTTGTTCCAGCAACTTTAAAATCCATATCTCCATCATGATCTTCAAGCCCCATAATATCAGTAAGGATTGAATATTTATTACCTTCAACAACCATTCCCATAGCAACACCAGCTACCAAGTTTGATATTGGAATATTTGCAGCTTTAAGAGCTAATGAACCACCACAAACAGTTGCCATAGAAGAAGAACCATTTGATTCTAAAATTTCAGATACTATTCTAAAAGTATCTTTAAATTTTTTATCTATTGTAGATTCAAGTGCTTTTCTAGCTAAATTTCCATGCCCTAGCTCTCTTCTTCCTACTCCAAAAATGGGTTTTGCCTCTCCCACACTAAATCCTGGAAAATTGTAGTGAACCATAAAGTTTTCCATAGATGTTGATTTATCTGTTAAAACTTCATACATTTGTCCATCTTTTGCACCAGCTAGAGTTCCAACAACTAAAGCTTGAGTTTCACCCCTTGTAAATAGACAAGATGAGTGAGCCGATGGTAAAATATTTGTTTCTATAGATATTGCTCTTACATCTTTAAGACCTCTTCCATCTGCTCTTACTTTTTCATCTACAATCATTGTACGAACAAGTTCTTTTTTTACTATATTAACAGCTTCAAAAATTGTATTAAAATCTATATTATTTTTTGTGCAATACTCATTTTTTGTTATGCTTTTTGCTAATTCTTTTAACTCAACTGCTCTTTCACTTTTTGCCAGTTTTTTAATAGCATCTTTTATATCATTTGAAAAATTATCTCTTATATAATTAATAACTTCCTTATCTATTGAAAACTCAATTAATTCTACTTTTGCTTCTATCTTACAAGCTTTTTCAAAATTCTCTTCATAAGATAAATTTGCCTTTTTTAAAGCTTCTTGTGCAAAAGCTATCGCTTCTATTAAAGTTTCTTCTTCCATCTCATTTGTATGGTGAAGAGAATCATTTAAAGATGAAATTGTTTTCATCTCAATCATAAGTAGTTCATCTTTTGAACCAGCTACATATAAATCCAAAGTAGAATTTTCTAAATCATCCTTTGCTGGATTTATAACAAGATTATTGGCAATTTTTCCAACTCTTACACCACAAACAGATTTTTTAATAGGTAAATTTGATGTATAAAGAGCTGCATTTGCTGCATTTAAAGCTAATGTTTGTAAATCTATATTTTTATCAGCACTTAAAACCATTACAGTAATTGTTGTTGGATAAACAAAGCCCTTTGGGAAAAGTGGTCTTAAACTTCTGTCTATTACTCTTGAAGTTAATGTTTCAAAATCACTAGGCTTTCCTTCTCTTTTTATAAATCCTCCAGGAAGCTTTGCACTAGCATAAGTTTTTTCAATATATTGAACAGTAAGTGGAGTAAAATCTTCACTTACTGGATTGTCAAATTCACAAGCTACAGCTGCCATTACAACTGCATTTCCCATTTGTGCTAACACAGAACCATTTGCTTGTTTAGCAACTTTATTAAATTCAAAAATCTCTTTTTGTTGATTTAGCTCTAATTCACATTTTATTATCATTCTTTTTCTTTTCCTTCGTTTTTAATTCTTTCTATATCTTCATAAGTTAACTCTTCTAAACTATCATAGTAGTAATAAGCTTCAATAAAATGTTCTAAGTGTTTTATATAATATAAATCATCTGTAATACTATCTATGGCCTTTATGCTTGCAGTTGATAATATAGGAGTTGCAACACTAATTGATTTTACTTTTTGATTTATAATAGTTTTTATACAAGCCATCATAACCAAGCCAACATTTATATCTTCATCCACTATTAATACATTTTTACCAGCTAAATTTTGAAAATTATCACCATTTCTAAATCTATTAGCAATAGGTTTTATTTTATCTTTATAAATATCTTTTGATTTTATATAAATTGAATCAAGATTTATATCAAATGATTTAACCAACTCTTCATGTATTAACACCTCTTCAAGTTCTGTAACAACTGCTATTTCACAATCATCATTTTGTGGAGCAAATATTTTTTCATTAAATAAAATATCAAAGCTTGCATTTAGTTCATTCGCTACAATTTTTGCTATCTCATATCCACCATATGAAGCAGCGATTACAGTCCACTCTTCTAACCTCATACTATCTATAGGTAATACTTCTATAAGTTTATAGGCCGCTTCCTCTCTATTTTTAAAAAATATACTATCTTGTTTAATCATTTTCTTTTACTTTATATTTTTGTCTTAAACCACCTATTGGTTTTAGCATTAAAACTGCATAAAGAATAGTTTGATCTTCACTACCATATCTATTAGTACCCTCTATATATCTACTTCTAGGAGTAATCTCTCTCTCAACTCTTAAGTCTAAATTCCAACAACTATCATCAATATTTAAACCAATTCCTTGTCTATTTCTAATCTTCTCTTGTAAATCATAGTTTTCATAATATTTTATAGAGTAATCTTTTGCTAACCTATAAGAAGTTGATACTCTATATGATTCTAAATCATCTCTTGTATTAAATTCATTGTCTGTTTTTTTAGTGTAGTAATAACCAGCACTTAGTGTAAAATCTTCATAGCTAAGTGAACCATCAAAACTTCCCTCAACTATTTTATTATCATCCATATTGTAAACAACTTTTCCAGATATAGAACCATATTCATGATTAAGTTTTACATAGTTACTAAAATCTTGTAGTTTTGGATTATCTAAAGTATCATACATTATAGATTGCGACATTTTATGGTTTATAAATTGTTTTAAACTCTCCTTATCATATAAAGATTGATTTAAATTTAAATTTATTACCTTATTATCTTGAAGAGTTGGAAAAACATTTAATTCACTATATTTTCTTGGATTATCATTTTTTACAGTTATATTATATAGGTCTCCATGCTCTTTTAGATTTTTAGGAATCTCATAACTAGCATTTAAGTTTATAGTATGTATATAGTCCTCATAAGGTCTTAATAGGTCACTTCCTACTATAAAAGAGGTTCTATTTTGTATTAAAGTTCCATCATCATAATTTAGATTTTTATATATTGAGTTACTATAGTCGTATTGTGTTAAAACTGTTCTATTTTCAACTCCTAAATACATATAGTCATCTAAAATATTTTTTGTATAACTAATAGGAATATTAATATCATATATTTTTGCATTTAAGCCTTCTCTTCTAGTGAAATTTTGAGCTTTTGCATCTATTGAGTAGATAAGATTCTCTAAAAATAGCTCTTTATTATAAGAGTGAAGCTGAATTTGTGGTAACTCTTGTAGAGTATTTTTATTTGTATTTTTTGATGTGTCTATATAGTATTTACCATAAGCACCACCATAATAGTTTGGAGTATTATAAAAATAGTTAAGTTTTGATTCTACTTTTTTGTCTGTACTAAAATCATCTTCTCCCTGTTCTAAAGTGACATATTCAATATCATTTAGGTATTTAATAGAAGAGAAAATTCCATCTTGATGCTCTTTTTGTGTTGCAAATATATTTTTTCTCTCATAGTCAATATTGAAACCATAATGTTCACTATTTTCAAGTTTTTCATCTTTCATATAACTATCAAACTCTTTAAAATACCCAGTTTTTATCTTTAAAATACTATCAGGACTATCTGCATATCTAAAATTAACATAACTTCCATACCCTCTATTTGTTCTAATTTGTGGTATTAGTTCAATATCATAATTATCTGCAGGGGCTATAAATATTGGTTGAGAGTATAAAAAACCTTCACTTTTCCCATAACCAATAGTTGGGAGTAAAAGTCCAGTTCTTCTTGTTGTATCTGTTGGAAAACCAAAATAAGGAAGATAAAAAACTGGAACATCTTTTATATAAAGCCTAGGATTATAAGTATTAATCCACATGGCTTCTGTATCATAATCACTACTTGAAGACCTAATGCTCCAAATTGGGTCAATACAGTCACAAGATGATAAAATAGAGTTTTCAAGAGTTATTATCTCTTTATCTTTATTTGCCTCTTTTGAATTTGACCAAATATTAGAGCTATTATCCATCAAAAAGGCTGGGTCTTGATTTATAATATCATTTTTCATATCCACATAGGCATAATTACTTTGTGTTTGAATATTATTATCTTTTATTATTAATACATTATCAAAAAGCTCTAAAATCTCTTTGTCTTTGTTATAAATTAATTTATTAGCGCTTAAATAGTATGTAGGAGAGTATGCGACAACATCACCTGTTGCAGTTATGATATTATCTTGTGCATCAACATTTTTTGCAACTAATTGCAGTTTTTCCATACTTAATTCTTGAGCATTTATCTGAAATAAACATGATGCTAAAGTTAAAGAGATTATTACCTTATGCATTTACTACCAACGTTTTACCAGCAAAATCATGAAAAGTTTTTCTACCTTCATTAAAAAATCCTATTATAAATCCTATATAAAAAAACATTTCAGATACAACTCTACCTATACTTCTTAAAAAAGATGAAAAAAAGTTTACTCTTTCCCAAGAATTAGCATCTATTACTCTGATTTTCAATATTTTTTTACCTAAAGTTTGTCCATAATACCAAATAAAAAATGTATGATATATAATCTTTAATAGTATTAAGGGTACTACAAAAGTAGTTTGCATTAGATTTATTAAAGCCTCTTGATTATCGCTTACCAAAGATATACTATCCCAATAAATAAGACAAATTAGTAAAGTTACAATCAAATCATCAATAACAAAAGCAATCCCCCTATTTCTAAGAGATGCTAACTGTAAATCTGAGGTACTATTTTGCTCTTGCATTTTAGTTCTTTAAAGCTTGGTATGCAATATCGCTTCTAAACTTTTTACCATCAAAAGTTATCTCTGAACTTAATAAATATGCTCTATCTCTTGCCTCTTTTACTGTATCTCCAATACCAACGCAAACAGCAACTCTTCCTCCAGTTGCTAAAAGAACACCATCTTTTTCTTCAACTCCTGCAAAAGAGATATGGCTATTTTCCAAAAGTTCACTGTCTACAATATTTGATAGTTCAATAATTGAGTGTGCTGAAGCGCTATATGGGTAGTTTTCACTAGCCATTACAACACCAACAGCAAATTTATTTTTAATTTTAATATCAAGTTTATCTAGTTGTTTTGTAGCTCCAAAATAGAAAAGTTCTGATACTTTTGATTCAATTAGAGGCATTAGAATTTCACACTCTGGATCCCCAAATCTAACATTATACTCCAAAACTATTGGTTCATTTTTTACAACCATAACTCCAATAAATAAAACTCCTTCAAAAGGAGCATTTTCTTCTTGCATCCCTTTTAGCGTTGGTTTTATAACTCTCTCTTCAATTTTTTTATATAATTCATCATTTATAAGAGGAGTTGGTGCATAAGCTCCCATTCCACCAGTGTTTGGTCCAGTATCACCATCTCCTACTCTTTTATGGTCTTGTGCAGCTGGAAGAATTTTGTAGTTAGTTCCATCACAAATAGCAAAAACAGATAATTCATAACCATCTAAGAACTCTTCTACAATTACTACCTCTCCAGCTTCTCCAAATGATTCACCATTTAACATATCATTGACTGTACTTTTTGCTTCATCTTTACTTTGAGCAATAATTACACCTTTTCCTCCACAAAGTCCATCCGCTTTTACAACTATTGGAAGATTTTGCATACTATCTATAAATTTATAGGCTTCTTCTTTGCTTGAAGTCTCTATAAATGCTGCTGTTGGTATATTATACTTTTTTAATATATTTTTCATATAAGCTTTTGAACCTTCAAGTTGAGCTGCAGCTTTTGAAGGTCCAAAAATAGTTAGGCCTTCTTCTTTAAATATATCAACAACACCATCTACAAGTGGAGCTTCAGGTCCAACAATTGTTAAATCTATACTATTCTCTTTCGCAAAAATTGCCAACTCTTTATAATCAGTAATATTAATATTTTTTCCTAAATTAGAAGTTGCACCATTTCCAGGCATAAAGTATAAGTTATGATTTTTTTCATTTTGTAGTGCAAGTGCTATAGAGTACTCTCTACCACCACTTCCTAGTATTAATATATTCATTATTTTCCCTTTAAATTATAAAATCCAAGTAGCCGATAACCATAAAGTGGCCCTAAAAGCCAAGATTATATACAAGAGAAATACTTTAGGAGCAAAAACCAAAGGAGATGCTGCACACAGTATAAACTACAAATTTGTATAAAATAAAATATTATCGGACCCGCAAGTAATGGAAATCCCGTACTACTTAGAATTGATGATTTTATCTAAAAAACTTTAAAAATGTGATTAAACTTAATTTTTTATGGCTAGTTTAATGCACTCTTCTACACTGGTAATTGAACTTATTTCACACTTAATATTTTCTGGAAGATACAAAGCTGTTGTTCTTCCTATAGATATTGCTTTGAAGCTATCATCCCAACTATATTTTTGAAAAAAGCACTCAACACTTGAAGGTGAAGTAAAAATAATAGTTGAGTTTTTTTCTAAAATTTCTATACTTTTTTTATTGCAAGATGTTTTGTAAGCAACTATTTCATCTATATCTACACCATTTTCAATTAAAATGTTTGTAAGATTTGATACAGTCTTTAATGCTCTTATATATAAAACTTTTTTATCCTTTAAGTGTGGAATTAACTCATTTGCAAAATCATTTCCATGACCACTAGAACCTATAAAAGCTATATTTGCTTTAAATTTTTTTGCTATATCTGCTGTTTTTGGAGCTATTAAATAAGATGGTATGTTTTTCCAATTTATGTTATTTTCTTCAAGAGAAAAGATGGCGTTTTTAGATGTAAAAACTAAGGCATTATATTTGTTTAAATCCAAATTAAATTTTAAATACTCAATTTCAAAAACTTCAAGATTTTCAATACCTTCAAATTTTTGGTCATTTAATAGATAAATCTTACTCATTTTAACTCTTTTTATTTATTTTGTTATCTTTCTAAATACTCTTCATCGCCCATTTTGTCATTTTTCCCTCTAGCAATAACATGAATTGGAGTCCCTTCAAAATTAAACTTTTCTCTTAAAAAGTTAATTAAATATCTTTTATAAGAGTAGTGTAGAAGTTGTGGTTTATTCATAACTAAAGCAATTCTAGGAGGTCTTGAACTAAATTGTGTAGAGTAATAAATTCTTAAATATGCTCCATTTGGACTAGGAAGAGAGTGTCTAATTACAGCTTCTTCTATTACTTTATTTAGTTGAGATGTTGGAATTCTTTGAATATAGTTTTCAAAAATCTCTATTATTTTATCTTTTAATCTATCTATACTTCTTCCAGTTTTCGCAGAAACAGCAATAATAGGGGCATAAGATAAAAATCTAAATCTTCTTCTTACTTCTTCTTCCATTTTCTGAAATGTATCCATATTCTCATCCCATTTATTTAAAACTATAATTGTTCCAAGTCCATATTCATCAACCAAACCAGCAATTTTTTCATCTAAATCAGTAAGTTCTCTTGATGCATCAAGAATAACTAAAGCAACATTTGCTTTCTCTAACATCTCTTTTGTTCGCATTAAAGCGAATTTTTCTATTCCTTCAATACTTCCTCTTCTTCTAAGTCCTGCTGTGTCAACAAAAGTTATCTCTTTGTCTTTATAAGAGAAAGTCTCATCAACAGGATCTATAGTTGTTCCTGCAATACTTGAAACAACTGATCTTTCTATTCCCACAAGAGAGTTTAAAATAGATGATTTTCCAACATTAACTCTACCAATAATAGCAACATTTATTGAAGTATCATCAATAATAATATCTTCTTCTATATTTTCCAATCCTTCAGCAGAAAAATCTTCATCATTATCAAACTCATCGTCAAAAAACTCATCTTCTAGCTCTTTTTTTCTTCTCTCTTCTTCCATTCTTGCAACTGTTTCAGGGTTCTCTGGAAGATGTTTATAAATCCACTCATAAAGTGTTTTTGTACCACGATTATGTGAAACTGATATTCCAAAAAGATTTTCATCACTTATTCCAAACTCAAAAAATTCCCAAAGTCTTTCTAACTCTTTGTCATTATCAATTTTATTTACAACTAAAGCTAACTCTTTTCCAACTCTTTGAAGCTCATAAAATAGTTCTTTATCTTTATCATCTGGGATATTTTTTCCATCTACAATAAAAAGTATTATATCAGCCTCTTTTGCAGTTTTAATAGCTTTCTTTTTCACATTTGAAAAAATCTCATCATTTGTATCATCGATACCACCTGTATCAAGAATTATTGCACTTCTATCAACTATCTCTATTTCATGTCTTCTTACATCTCTTGTTGTTCCAGATACATCTGATACTATAGCTATTCTTTTATTTGCTAATCTGTTAAAAAGTGATGATTTTCCAACATTTGGTTGCCCTATTAGTGCAATTTTTTTTAAATCTTTTTTCATAAATATTATCTAATCCTATTTGTATAAATTAAAAAAGGTACTAGCAAAAGCTAATACCTTTTTGCGTACATCTCTTTATCTTAATAAAGTCCAAATTTTCCAGCAACATTTGCCTTATAAAGAACTCTCATATTGTCATCTTTATCATAGAAAACTTTAAACTGAGCAGTTGATTTTTTTAACTCCTCCAAAGCTTCTTCAATATCTATTGGTTTGTAAGAAACTAATCTTTGAGGAATAATCTCTTCCTCAAATTTTTCAAGCTCTTTTGCAATTTTGTCCTCAACCTCTATAGCTTCACTAAATTTTGTAGCTTTATGAGCAGTTATTTTGTCATTATGTCTTCGTAAAACTTTTGATACTCTATCAGTTGCAATATCAATTGCTGCATACAAATCTTTATCTTTTTGTTTTACAACAACAGTATCTATATTTGCAATATTTAAAGAGAATTCAAAAGTAAAACTTTTAGCTTTATCATCCCCAACAATCGTAGAAGTAACCGAAATAATATCTAAATTATATTTTTTAAATGTCTCGATTGAGCCATTTACATACTCTTTTATTGAATCTGTTAGTTTTATATCTCTTCCAACTATACTTGTATTCATAATTACTCCTTATTTATAAATTCTAAATTCTAGCATAAGTTTTCTTTTATTGCAGTATCTTTGAATATTAATTCTATATCTAAGTATAATTATTTTAGAAAAATTTAAAGTTTATATTAAAATCTCTCTATTCCCTCTAGCATCAACTTCACTTAAAACTCCTGTTTGTTCTAGTTGTTCTATTAGACTTGCAGCTCTGTTATATCCAATTTTTAATCTTCTTTGTAGATAAGATATTGAAGTTTTTTTATCTGTGATTATCACCTCTTTTGCATCTTCATAAAGTTCATCTAGAACTATATCACCATTATTGTTACTAGTAGCACCTTTAGAAGAGTTTGAATTAGAGCTTATATTTTTGTCTTTTATAAAGTTCATATCATACTCAACTTCTCTTTGAGATTTTAAAAAATCTACAACTTTTTCTATCTCAGTTTCTGTACTCCAAGGAGCATGAATTCTTACAATTCCAGGAGTTCCAGGAGGAGTAAATAGCATATCTCCCTTTCCAAGAAGTGACTCAGCTCCCATAGAATCTAAAATTATTTTTGAGTCTATTTTTTGCCCTACTTTATAAGATAATCTACTAGGTAAATTTGCTTTTATAAGCCCTGTTACAACATCAACTGATGGTCTTTGAGTTGCCACAATTAAGTGAATTCCACTAGCTCTTGCCATTTGTGCAAGTCTTGCAATAGAGTATTCAACATCCTTTCCACTTGTCATCATTAAATCAGCCAACTCATCTATTACTACAACAATGTAAGGCATAGTAGGAAGTCCTTCTTTTACTGCCTTCTCATTAAAATTCTCAATATTTTTTGTCTTTGTTTTTGCCATCAAAGAGTATCTTCTTTCCATTTCAGCAACCATATTTGACAAAGCATTTATAGCATCAACTGCTTTTGTAATAACAGGTGTTAAAAGATGTGGAATATCGTTGTACATAGAAAACTCTAGCATTTTTGGATCAATCATTACTAATCTTAAATTATCTGGAGAGTTTTTATATAGTAGAGATAAAATCATTGAGTTTATTCCAACAGATTTTCCACTTCCTGTTGTTCCTGCTATTAAAAGATGAGGAAGTTTTTTAAGGTCTGTTACAAATGGTTTTCCTACAATATCTTTACCTAAAATCATAGTAAGTGGAGATTTTGAATTTTGGAAAATATCACTATCTAGCATCTCTTTTAGATATATTGTTTGTGTATCTTCATTTGGAACTTCAATTCCAACTACATCTTTTCCTGGAATTGGAGCTTGAATTCTTATTGTTTGTGCTTTTAAAGCCATTGCTAAATCATCTTGAAGGCTTAAAATCTTTGAAACTTTTACATTTGGTGCTGGTTTAAACTCAAATGTTGTAACAACTGGTCCTGTATAAGTTCTTACTACATCACCATCAATTTTAAACATAGCAAGTTTATCAAGTAAATCAGCAATTTTCTTATCAATAAAGGCTTCATTTACCTTTGTTTTATTCTCTTTTGGAGCATCTTGAAAGAAGTTTGTAGGTGGGAGCATAAAATCTTTTGGTTTTTCAGTTTTTCCAAACTCTAACTCACTTAAAAGTTTTGCATTCTCTTCTAGCTCATCAACAATTAAGTTATTATTTTGAATATTATTTGGAATTTCATAGAAACCATCTTCCTCTTTTTTCGAAATTTCAATAATATCAGCCTCAAAAATCTCATCATCTTGTAATGTTTCTTTATTTTCAAGAATTATTTTCTCTTCTTTTGGTTTTGGAAGAGATTTTTGTTTCTCTTGATATGTTTTTTGTTCAACTCTTTGATTGTTTATCTTTTGTTCATTTACATTTTTTATTTTATTTTGTTTTAATTTTATTCTATTTTTAAATTTCTTTAAATCATCAATTGTTATATTTAAAGTTTCAAAAAGGATTAAAATACAAATGCTAAAGCCTATTAAAACAAAAATATATAATCCAGCCTGTCCAATAAAAGGTGTAAATGCATCTACTAAAATATTACCTATCTCTCCTCTTTCATAAGGATTGTCAACTAAAAGAGTTTGAAAAATTAAAGAGATAAATAAAAATAGAAATACAACAGATATATTTAAAATTAAATCTCTATAATCAAGCCCTTTTTTAAAATTTATAAGATATAAAGGATAAATTAGAAAAAGTAAATAAATATAAGATAAATATGAAAAATATTTAAATGAGAAACTAGCAAAACTAGCTCCAACATCTCCTACAACATCTTTTGTACTAATTAAAGTTGTAAACTGAAAATATAAAATTATAAATAGAATAATTAAGGAAACGACCTTTTTAGCGATAATAAATCCTTTTATTTAAGTAGTTTTGATATTTTTCCTTGAAGTTTGAGCCATTCTCTATGCTCAATCAAAGGAAACCCAGCCCAAGTCTTTTTAGGCTCTTTTATAGATTTTGTAACTCCACCACGTGCAGCAATAGTAGAAAATGCAGCTATTTCAAGATGTCCAGAAGTTGCACTTTGTCCACCCATAATAACATAAGGCTGTAAAGTTGTAGAACCTGAAAGCCCTACTTGAGTAACTAAAATAGAACCTCGACCAATTTTACAATTATGCGCTATGTGAACTAAATTATCAATTCTAACCCCATCTTCAATAATTGTAGAAGAGAAAACAGCTCTATCTATTGTACAATTTGCCCCAATTTCTACATCAGAGCCAATTATTACATTTCCATTTTGATAGATTTTTATATATTTTCCCTCTTTTGTATGTGCAAAGCCAAACCCATCACTTCCAATAATAGTTCCTGAGTGAATAATACAATTATCTCCAATTTTACAATCTCTATAGATTGTTATATTTGGATAAATTATTGTGTTATCTCCAATTTTTACATAATCCCCAATAAAGCTTCCGTGCATAATAGTACAATTTTTGCCAATAACTACATTTTTACCTAAATGCACATTTGGCATGATTGTTGTATTTTCTCCAATTATTGCTTCATTACCACTATTTTCAATAAGTTTTGGTGCAAAAAGTTTACTAGCTTTTGCTAAATTTATATATGGCTCATCACATACTATTGCAAGAGTTCCAGCTGGAACATCCTCTTTAAACTCTTTGTTTACAAAAACAGCTGCTGCTTTTGTATCTTTTAAGCTACTTATATATTTTGAACTTTCTAAAAAGCTAAGTTCACTATTTGTTGCCTCTTTTAGACCATTTAAACCACTAATCTCAATATTACTATCTTGAGAAATATTTAAATAATCCAATATCTCTTTTAATTTCATGAATTATCTCTCCATAGCAACTATACCACTTCTTACAACTTCAAGTGGATTGAATTTTTCCATAACTTTTATAAAATTGATAATTCTATCACTTGAATCTGTTGCAGATACTATGATTGAATCATGAGTTACATTTTGAATTGCTCCATGATATGCTCTTGCAATTACATCAATATCTGCAAGATTATTATCTATTGAGAACTTCATTAAAACTGTATCTTTTTCAATTACATTTTTATGCTCATTTACTTTTAAAACAGGAATTAATTTGTTTAACTGCTTTACAATTTGATCAATCACTCTTTTGTCACCAGTTGTTACTATTGTCATTCTTGAGTATGGGCTATCTTCCATTGGAGCGACTGTTAAAGAGTCTATATTATAACCTCTTGCTGAAAAAAGCCCAACAATTCTTGATAAAACATTATGTTCATTTAAAACAACTACAGAGATAACTTGTCTTATTGTTTCACTATTATAATAGCTATTGAAATTACTCATATTATTTATCTCCTTTTAATAAAGTCATCTCATTTAGTGAGTGTCCATTTGGAACCATCGGTAATACCTCTTCATTTCTTGCAACAATTACTTCAATCATCGCTGGTTTTCTTTTTTCCACCGCATCTTTAAATGCTTCGTCAAACTCTTTTTTAGTTGAAACTGTATATCCTAAACAGTTAAAGGCTTCTGCTAACATTTTAAACTTTGGTTGAGCAGTTAGATCAGTCTCTGCTAATCTATTTTCATAAAACATAGTTTGCCATTGTCTAACCATTCCTAAATAGTTGTTATTTAAAACAATATTTATTACAGGTAACTCATATTCACTACAAGTCATAAGCTCTTGGATATTCATTAAAATAGAACCATCTCCTGTAAAGTTTACAACTACTTTATTTGTACCTTTAAATGCTCTAGCAGCTCCTAGTGCTGCTGGAAGACCAAATCCCATAGTTCCTAAACCACCACTAGTTATCCATTGTCTAGGGTGTGAAAATGGGAAAAATTGGGCCGTCCACATTTGGTGTTGTCCAACATCTGTTGAAATAATTGCATTATCTCCTAATATTTTTCCAACTCTTTCTATAGGCCATTGAGGTTTTATTAAATCATCTGTATCAATATATCTTAAAGGTTCTTTTTCTCTGTACTCTTTGAGTAATTCAACCCAATTTGAAAAATCATTTATCTCATGATTTTCAATATCTTCAATCATAGCTTGAACTGTAAGTCTTAAATCACCAACAATTGGATAATCAGCAACTACAAGTTTAGCAATACTTGTTGGATCAATATCGATATGAATAACTTTTGCTTTAGATGCAAATTCATCAAGCCTTCCAGTAACTCTATCATCAAATCTAGCACCTAAAGAGATAAGTAAATCAGTCTCATGAGCTGCCATATTTGCAGAATATTCACCATGCATTCCTAACATTCCAAAGAAAAGTGGATTTTCGTCTCCCATAACTCCTCTTGCCATTAATGTTTCAACAGCTGGAATATTTAGCTTTTTTGCCAAATCTCTTATTTCATATCCACAATTTGATAATATTGCTCCACCACCAACATATAAAAGAGGTTTTTTAGCATTTGAAATAGCTTCCATAGCTCTTTTTAATTGTTTTTTATTGTAATTCATAGTAGGTTTATATGTTGGCATATTCACCTCACTTGGATAAATAAAATCTCCTATTTGTGCTGTAATATCTTTTGGAATATCAACATGCACAGGACCAGGTCTTCCAGTACTTGCTAAATGAAAAGCCTCTTTAATTATTCTTGGTAAATCTTCTATTTTATTTACCAAATAGTTATGTTTTGTGCAAGGTCTTGAAATTCCAACTGCATCTATTTCTTGAAAACCATCTGTCCCTATAATTGTTGTAGGAACTTGCCCTGAAATTATTACTATAGGAATTGAATCCATATAAGCATCTGCAATTCCTGTAATAGCATTTGTAAATCCAGGTCCAGAAGTAACTATTGCAACTCCAGTTTTTCCTGTGCTTCTTGCATACCCTTCAGCTGCAATTACACAGGCTTGTTCATGTCTATTTAAAATATGTTCAAAATAATTTTGCTTGTAAATCTCATCATAGACGTTCATGATGGCACCACCTGGGTATCCAAATACAACTTCTACCCCCTCTTTGTGTAATGATTCAATAACCATTTTTGCGCCACTCATTCTCATGTCTTACTCCAATATTTAAAAATTAGGTTTAGATTTTACTCAATTTTTGATTAAATTATCGTTTTTAAAAGAAAATATATCTATTTTTTTAGAATTTAAAATATTTTATTATTTTTCTGATATAATAAGCCATAAAATCTTTACAAGGAGATTATTATGGATATAAGTTCAATAAATAGTACAAATAGTATTCAAAATTTAAATAATTTAAACAATAACTCAAATGTTGCTTTAAATAAGGCACAATTAAAATATAGTATAGATGATTTTAAAAGTAACTCCTCTGATGCACTAGCAGTAAGTAGAAGTTCAATTTTAAAAAGTGAGTTTTCACAAGATATTCAATCTATAAATGATGGAATTGCAAAATCTCAAATTTCACAAGCTTCAATGGATAAGCTTCAAGATTTTATGAAAAATATTCAAAATAAACTTGAAAATAGTCAAAATTATGAAAATAAGAGTGACTTAAAACAAGAGATAAATCAGGAGCTTAGAAATTTCAATCAACAAGCTTTTGATACAAAATATAAAGAAGAAAATCTTATTGCAAATAGATACAATGACCAAAAAGAGAGTATTCAAATAAGTTCTAGTAACAACATATTTTCAATAGAGAAACCAAATGTTGCGAATTTTACAAATGAGATTTTTGATGTTGTAAATAATAACGACCTAAATAATTCAAAGAATGTAGAGAATGCCCTAAATAAAGTTGCAAATACATCAAAACAACTGCAAGATTTATCAAGTTCATTTGTAGATTTCTCAAAACAGTTACAAGCTGATGCAAAAAATAAAATTATGGAGCAAAACTATAATCAAACTATAGATTTTGGAAGAGAGTCAAGTAACTTTTCAAAAGCAAATATTAATATAAATGCTGGGTATTTAGCAGCTTCTCAAGCAAATGTAATTCAAGAACAAAGTGTAAGACTTCTTTCTTAAGAGAGTCTTACTTTAAACTTAAAGCATAATCTATAGCAACACCTTCTCTTAAGCCATCATCTAAAACAATAGATTTTGATTTTTCTAAAACATTAAAAAATAGTTTATATATATAAGTACCTATTTCTAAATACTCAACTCTTCCTTTTCCTACTAAGGCAACTAACTCTTCAAGTGATTTCTCTTTTAGAAGTTTTAAGCTATTTTCTAAATCTTCAATATCTAAAATAGTTCCATTTACTACATTTTTATCGTAATTAAAATAGCTATACCCTAGTTTTATAGAAGCGATTGTTGTTGGAGTTCCAGCTGTTGCTATAAATGGGAAATCTTTGATTGAAAAATCAAGAGTAGCTAAAAACTCTTTTATTACTATTTCTTGATTTCTTAAATCTTCAAATAGTTTTCCATCTTTTAGAGCTTTTTGTGTCATTGTAACTATTCCAAAATCGAAACTTTTTGTATATATTTTATCTTCAAAACTAATTGTAAGTTCTGTTGAACCACCACCAATATCAAGTAGTGTAAAGTTTTGAGTATCTATTTTTTCTCTTTTTAAAGCATATTTGATTGCAAGTAAAGTAAGTCTTGCCTCTTCTTCTGCATCTATTATTTTAAATTTTGCACCACTATTTTTTACTATATACTCTAATGCCTCATTAGAATTTTTTGCTTTTCTCATAGCTGCTGTTGTTACACAAACTGCATTATTTGGATTAAAATTTAGTTTATCCTTTGCAATACAGAGTGCTTCTACAACTCTATTTAGAGCTTCAAAGCTTATAATTCCACTATCTATTAAACCATCAGCCAAGCCAGTTACTTGATGATATTCATCAATAATTTTAAAATTTAAATAATCATACTTTAAAACTCTAAAAGAGTTTGAGCCTAAATCAATAGTTATAACTTCATTTTTCATAAGTGTTTAATTTTTATTTTAGAGTTTAGCAAAAATCCAATAATTACCATAGAACCCAATACAAAATATTCATTTATATATCCAGTTAGATAAATCAAATATACAATCCAAAGAAGAATTGCTCCTAAAGGAGTAGGAATTCCTGTAAAATATTTCTCAACTTCTCCTTCGTTTGCATTTATATTAAACTGAATAAGTCTTCTAAGTCCAGAAATAACATAATATATAAAAACAAAAGCTATTAATGCCATACTATAAAACCACTCTTTTCCATCAAAAATAGCAAAATAGATAAACATAGCAGGAACAATAACAAAAGATAAAAAATCTGCATACGAGTCAAGTTGGATTCCAAACTCTGTAGAAAGATTGTATTTTCTAGCTATTTTTCCATCAAAAATATCAAAGGCACCAGCTAACCAAGCAAACAATGCAGCCCCCATAAACTCATTATGAGTTAAAAAATATATTGCAAAGATTCCGCAAGTTATATTAAAAAAAGTTACAATATTTGCTAGGTTAAAGTGACTATGCTTATTAAATAAAAAATTCATTTTTCCTCTTTTAAAATTAGATAACGATAATTTTACTATATCTTTGCTCAATATTTCGTTTACTATTATATGATATAATATTTATTAAATTATAAAGAGGCAAAATATATGGAATTGAAGAATAATTATTTGAGTGCTTCCACAATATATTCAGAACTTGCTTTAAAAAAGAGCGAGTTGGCAAATATTGATAAAAAAGAGTTAGAAAAATCATATTTTGAGAAAAGTGATAGTGTGAATGAGTACTCTAAATATGATGAAAAAGATTATGAAAGAGTTTTAAATAGATTTAAATCTAGTGATAGCGAAGTAAAAAACCATGAACAACTTCATGCTAGTATGGGAACAACTACAACTCCGATTAGATATGATTATCAAATGGGACCAGATGGAAAGC
This sequence comes from Aliarcobacter trophiarum LMG 25534, assembly GCF_003355515.1. NCBI lineage: Bacteria > Pseudomonadati > Campylobacterota > Epsilonproteobacteria > Campylobacterales > Arcobacteraceae > Aliarcobacter > Aliarcobacter trophiarum. Next base: position 964,618 of record NZ_CP031367.1, read on the forward strand.
TCTATGCAACTGGAGGAAGTGTAAGATTTGATACTTCTATTCCAAAAGATGAAGCAGGAGCTATGCAAAAACTAGATGAATTACAAAAAGCAGCTTCTTCACCAGATGGTTTAAGTAGAGCTGATTTAGGAATTGCACACTCTGCAAATCTTAATAAAATGTTATTACAATCTATTCAAGAGGGAGCTATATTATGAGAATTGATAATAATTTAGGTGCAATGATTGGTTCTGCACTACAAATTCAAGAGAGTGCTTCTAATATTGCAAAAGTTGCAAATACATTAGGAGATGGAGAGTTTCAAGAGTATGCAGGGGATATAGCTAGTGAGTTAGTAGCACAAATTCCTGAGATAGTTGCTTATAATGCACAAGCAAAAAGTATAGAAGTCCAGTCAATTGCTATGGAAAGACTTTTAGATTTAAAAGCTTAAGCTTTTAAATCTATACATTCCGACTTATTTATTATCTTTTATAAATTTATTTAACTCTTCTATTTCATATTCATTAAAGACTTTTATACTATTTTCCTCTAGTAATCTTGCAGTTAAGCCTTTTTCATCTATTAAGTTTCCTAAAAATGTTCCATCATAAACTTGTTTATTCCCACAAGATGGAGATTTTGATTTTAAAAGTGCAACTTTTATACCATTTCCAAGACAAATATCCAAAGCTTTTTTAGCTCCCAACAAAAAGTTTATTGTAACATCATTTTGTTTTTCATCTAAAACTAAAAATGGTTTTTTATGGCTTTGAATCTCTGCTTTATTTCTAGGAACTCCTAATCCACCAGCAACTTCTGGACAAATTGAGAATATCTCATTTTCGCACATAATATCCATAAAAAGCTCTTTTTGTGCAAATCTAAACCTAGGATTTAGTGCAACACTAGAGTTTGCACCATCATATCTAGTATCTTCTCCTAAAAGGCAAGATGAAACTAAGATTTTCATATACTCTCATCTTCTTCAATATTTAACTTAATATCATTTAAATCTTTATAAAAAAATGTTGGAAACTGAATATTTGAAAATGCTGCTTTCATAGATACAAAAATTTTTGGATTTTGTTCCTCTAGCTTTGCTAAAAGCTCTTTTGTAGTCGCTCTTGCATGAGGCATTTTTACATCAAATCTAAGTCCTGGACAGGCTTCATCTCCAATAACTCTAATTTCATTTGAACTTGCAAAAGCACGTAACTGTCTCTCTCTACAAAAAATTAAAGGACGAATTACCTCCAAACCATTGTTTGCTTTATATTTTGGAGGCATTGTTCTCATAGTTCCATTATAAAAAAGATTCATAAAATATGACTCCATTGCATCATCTAAATGGTGTCCTAATGCTACTTTATTAAATCCCTGCTCTAGTGCTGTTGTATATAAATAACCTCTTCTCATTCTTGAGAAAAATGAACAAAAAGATGAGTTCTTTCTTATCTTTTCACCTGCTAGGTCAAAAATTTGAGTATCAATTATTTCATGCTCTATACCATGTTCTTTACAGTGATTACTTAAAAACTCTATTTGCTCACCCATACCATAAGTTATTGTTACTGCTTTAAAATCAAATTTAAAAGGTGCTTTTTTCTTCATTCTATTTAAAGTGTGCAGTAGTGTAAGTGAATCTTTACCACCACTAAATCCAACCATAATTCGGTCGCCATCTTTTATTAATCCATAAGTTGCATTTACCTTTGCTACATTAGAAGTTATTTTTTTACTTATTTCTATCAATTTATCTTATCCTAAATATTTTTTGCGATTATATCGAAAAAGTTTTAATAAACTATTTTACTAAATTGTTATATAATATTTGCCTTTAAAATTTAATAAAAAGATTTAAAATGACACTAGAAGAAGAGCAAATATTTATAGATAAAATAAAAGAGACAATTTTACCAATAGCTATCTATCTTGATGATGAGTCTATAAAAAAGATAATTAAAAATGTAGAAGAGCTAAATGAAACCCTTCCAAAAGGTTTTGGTGATATGCTTTTTGAAGAGATTATAATTTTAAAATATAATAGATTAGGAAAATAGATGAGAGATTTTATAACTTTTCAAAAATCTATAGAGATTTTAGATAATTTAAAAATTGATAGTTTAGGTACGAAAAAAGTTTTTATATCAAACTCTTTGGGGCAAGTTTTAGCTTCTGATATAGTTGCTTTTGAAAATAGTCCAGAGTTTCCAACATCTGGTATGGATGGATATGCTATAAAGTTTGAAGATATAGAAAATGAGTTAAAAATTATAGATAAAAATCCAGCTGGTTTTATTGTAGAAAAAGAGGTACTAAATAGCACTTGTATAAAAACATTTACTGGTGCATTAATGCCAAATGGAAGTGATACTTTAGTTCCTATTGAAAATGTAGAGGTTTTTGAAGATAAAATTAAAATATTAAAACCTGTACAAAAAGGTTTTGCAGTTAGAAATGTGGGGGAAAACTACAAAAAAGATGAAGTACTTATAAAAAAAGGTACAGTTATTGGATTTAGTGAAATTGGTGTTATGGCATCATTGAATATTCCTCAAATTGATATTTTTTTAAACCCAACTATTGCAGTTGCTAGTACAGGTAGTGAGATTTTAGATTTAGGAGTTGAAAAAACAAATGCTTCACAAATAAGAAGCTCAAATCATTTAACTCTTGAGGCACTCTTTAGAAAAAATGGTGCAGAAGTTTTACAAATGGGTCCAGTTGATGATGATTTTGAAAATATCACAAACTTCTTTGTAAATGCCCTAAAAAAAGCTGATATTGTTGTAACAACGGGTGGTGTTAGTGTTGGGGATTATGATTTGGTTCAAGATGTAATTAAAGATAAACTAAAAGCAAAAGTTCTATTCCATGGAGTTTTAGTAAAACCAGGAATGCATATTTTAGTAGCTACAAAGAGTGATAAAATAATAGTTGCTCTTCCAGGCTTTGCCTACTCTTCAACTATTACAGCTATTTTATATGTGTTACCTCTAATATTTAAATTTAGAAATAGTGATGAAAAACTACCATTTGTAAAAGCAAGAATAAAAGAGGATATAAAAAATACAACAAATAAAAAAGTATTTAAAGCCTGTAATGTAGAGTATAAAGATGGATTATATGAGATAGATTTTATAGGGAAAAAAGAGGGAACTAGTGCAATTTTAACAAATATGCTAGGAAATCCTGCTTTACTTGTAGAAGATGAAAATAGTTCTTATAAGAGTGGAGAGTTAGTAGATATTCTTTTACTAAACCATTTGAAATAATTTTGAAATAGCTAAAAAAGTGGAAAATAAAAATATCTTTTTTCTCCTTATTGTAGTATCTATGATTTTTTGGGGAGCATCTTGGATTAGTACAAAAGTACTTACAAACTATATAAATGCCTATGAAATGGTATTTTTAAGAATGGGAATATGTTTTTTATCTATGTTACCATTTATTTTTATCTTTAAAATGAGTTATAAACTTAATTTTAAAACTCTTATTTTAGTTCTTTTTGCCTCTTTGTTTTTGGTTTTATACTCTGTTTTTATGTTTTTAGGCGTTGAACATGGAACAGGAAGTTTAGGTGGAGCTATGGTTCCTTCTATGATCCCAATAATTACCTATATATTTGTAGCAATTTTAAATAAGAAAACAATTAGTTTAAAACACTCTTTTGCTTTGGTTTTAGGTGGTTTTGGTGTTTTAAATATGATAAATATCTATCAATTTGATAGCTCTATAATTTTTAGTAAATATAATATCTATTTTATAGTAGCATCTAGCCTTTGGGCAATACTTACAATAATTACATCAAAGTCAACAAAAATAAACGCCTTTGTATTTACAACATATACATATTTAATCTCTAGTTCTGTTTTATATATTTTATTTATTGATAATTCAATATTCCAAAGAACTTTGGAGTTTGATTCTATTTTCTGGTTTAATATATTTGTAGTAACACTTTTAAGCACAACTTTTGCAACTTCTATATATTTTTTTGGAGCTGCTAAATATGGAGCAAAAGAGGTTTCAAGTTTTGTATTTTTAGTTCCAGCAAGTGCTATTTTAATTGGAAATATATTTTTAGATGAAAAAATAGAGTTTTCTACAATAATTGGAGTTTTGTTTGCAATGATTGCTATATATATTTTAAATAATTTAAGATTTCCTAAAATATTTAAGAAAACTTAAAACTATTAATTTAACGAACAAGTTTTTAAATCTCCACTATAAAAACCTTTTTTTAGTGCCTCCATTCTTTGAAATGAGCTTCCATGAGTAAATGAATCAGGAACTACATAACCAAGAGATCGTTTTTGCAAAGTATCATCTCCAATAGCACTAGCAGCTCTAAGCCCAGCTTCTAAATCACCCTCTTGTATTGAACCAAATATAGATTTTGAGTAATATGCCCAAATTCCAGCATAACAATCAGCTTGAAGTTCTACTTTTACTTGTAGAGCATTTTGTTCTGTTTTTGAAAGCTTTTGTTTTTGATTTTGAATACTATTTAAAGTTCCTAAAAGATTTTGTACATGATGCCCTATTTCATGGGCTACTACATAAGCTTGTGCAAAATCTCCAGGAGCTTTGTATTTTTTTGCTAACTCATCAAAAAAGGATAAATCTAAATATACCTTTTTATCAACAGGACAATAAAAAGGTCCAACTTGAGAAGATGCAAAACCACATCCACTATTTATTCCTCCTCTAAAAAGTACAAGTTTTGCATCTTTATATGAATAACCATTCTCTCTTAAAACATCTCTCCAAATATCCTCTGTTTGAGCCAAAACAGCACTTACAAAACTAGCTTGTCTATCATCATACTCTTTGTTTAAAACTTGTTTAGTTTGTGATTGAGAGCTTACCTCACTATCTAAAAGTGCCAAAGGATTTATTCCAAAACCAAAGTATAAAACAGCTCCAACTACCAAAATTATTCTTCCAATTGTTGTTCCAAAAAGAGTTTTTATAATAGGTAGTAGTGATACTATAGAACCACTTCTTGTTTTAGTTCCAAAGCTTTGAGACTCACCTCTTCTATCTTCTATATTTGAGCTTCTTCTATTATCTTCCCACTTCATCTTATTAATCCTCTTTTATAAACTTACTATTTATAGTTTTATTTGGTTTTACTCCTAAGTCTAAAAATTTTTCTGCTCTTGAAATAAGATTTCCTCTTCCTGAGCTTAGTTTATTTATTGCATTTTCATAAGAGTTTTTACTTTTATCTATACTTTTTCCAATCTCTTCAAAATCAGTTAAAAAACCAACAAATTTATCATATAAATCGGCAGCTTGTTTAGAAATCTCTTTTGCATTTTCATTTTGTCTGCTATCTTGCCAAAGATTTTCAATAACTTTTAGGCTTGAGTATAGTGTTGTTGGTGAAACCAAAACTATATTTGACTTTAAGGCAGTTTCAAAAAGAGTCTTATTCTGTGATAGTGCAATAGTAAAAGCCCCTTCTATAGGAATAAACATTAAAACAAAATCTAAAGTTCTAAGCTCTTCTAATTTTGCATAATCTTTTGAGCTTAAATCTTTTATATGGTTTTTTATTGAGTTTATAAGCTTTGTAATTGCTTCATTTTTCTCTATTTCATTTTCACTATTGAAATAATCAACATAAGAGTTTAAAGATAGTTTTGAGTCTATTATAATATCTTTATTGCTTGGTAGATGAACTACTACATCAGGTCTTAAAATGTTTCCAGAACTATTTTTGTATGAATTTTGAACCTTATACTCTATATCTTTTCTAAGTCCTGATTGATTTAAAATTGATTCTAAAATCATCTCACCCCAATCACCTTGTATTTTACTTTGACCTTTTAGAGCCTTTGTAAGATTTAAAGCATCATTTGAGATTTGATTATTTAGCTCTTTTAAATTTTTTATCTCTCCTAAAAGAGAACTTCTTTGTTTTGTCTCTTCTGTAAAAACTTCATTTACCCTATTCCCAAATAGATTTAATTGAGTTTTAAAAGGTTCTAAAATCTGATTAATATTTTGGTTTGACTTTTTTGAGTTATCTTCAAAGATTTTTGAAGTGATATTTTCAATCTCAGCTTTTAATAAAGTTTGATTTTCTCTATTTTGTACAATAGAAACCTCTAAAAACTCTTTTTCTAGTTCTAAACTTTTTATTTTTGATCTATATTTTTCTACTATATAAAACAAAATAGTTACAAATAGTATAAAAACTATTGCAACTATTAAATAAAAGTTTATAGCTTCAAAGCTATATATCATACAAAGCTCTCTTTTTCAACATCATATCCTAGCTCCTTAAATCGCTCAATTAAAGGTGGATGAGAGAAGTAGAAAAAGATATAAATTTTGTGCGAATATGGAAATGATTTATTCTCATTTGCAAGTTTTAATAAAGCACTTACTAAATCAACCTTTCTTGTAAGCTTTGATCCAAAACTATCAGCAGCATATTCGTTATGTCTTGAAATAAGAGAGATTAAAGGCATTAAAAAAAAGCTCAAAGCTGGTGAAAAGATTAAAAACAGTGCAATGATTGAAGCTGGTTCACTGTTTAATCCAAGTCTTAAAAATAGTTCCTCATTTAGATTTCCAAAAATAGCGAAGAAAATAAACATAATAAATCCCATAATACCAATATTTTTTAGAATATCTCCATTTTTAAAATGCCCTAACTCATGCCCTAAAACAGCCAACAATTCTCCATGAGTTAATTTCTCAACTAAAGTATCAAAAAGCACCACTCTTTTTGTTCTTCCAAGCCCTCCAAAATATGCATTTAATCTATTATCTCTCTTACTTGCATCTACACTAAAAACTCCACTACTTTTAAATCCAACATCTTTTAAAAGAGTGTTTATTTTCTCTTCAAGTTCACTATCCTTTAACTTTTCAAATTTATCAAACATCTTATCTCTAATAACTGGATAAAGCATATTTATTAAAATAATAACAGCAAAAATAAAAGCAAATGCCCAAATCCACCAATATGAAAATGATAAAATAATATAAGAGACTATTGCAATTACAATTGAGCCAAAAACTATTGTAAGGAGTGCAGTTTTTATTGAATCTTTTATATATAAAGAGCTAGTAATATTTGAAAACCCATACTTCTTATCTAGTTTAAAAGTTTGATAAATAGAAAATGGAAGAGTAAATATATAGTTTAAAATTAAAAATATATTTATAAAAACAACAGCTTTTAAAATTTGTGACTCAAAACTCAAAAAACTATCTAAAAATTTAAGTCCAAATCCAATCCAAAAAACAAAAATTATAAAATCAAAAAAAGAGCTAACAATTGCTAGTTTTTCCTTTTCAATACTATAATTTGCAGCTTCGTAATATCTTTTTGTGTCTAAAATAATAGCTCTTTTTTTCATATTCTCTTTTACAAATCCAATTTGCATAAAAGATGTATATAGTGAAAAGAAGAGATAAAAACAGTATAAAACTATAAAAAATTGTAACAATTCAAATCCTTTTTAAAAATTAGTATATATTTTATTCAAATTTTGCTACAAACTCATTTAATCTATTTATTATTGATCTATCTTTGCTAAAATATACAATCTCATAATTATCTTCAAAAGATTTTTTTGTGAAGTTTAAGCTTCCTATCATTGCTTGTTTTTTATCAATTAACATCATTTTTAGGTGCATCTTTTTATCTGCTAAAATTACATTTATTTTTGCATCTTTTAGCATATTATAAATCTCATCTTGACTTTCTACTTTTTCTTTATCAAGTAAAACAGTTATTTTAACCCCATTTTTTGAGGCTTTTATCAAATCTTTTGCAATACTTTTATATGAAAAGTTATACATTGCCAAAAATATTGTATCCCTTGAACTTAAAATCTCATATCTTATTTTTTCTTTTAAGTAGCCAGATTCATCTGGCAAAATAAAAGTTTGACTTTGAGTAAAGTTTTGATTTGAATACAAATTTATAATAAAAATTAGTAAAAGTATTAGTTTTTTCATATTAATTCTCCAATATTTCAAATATATGAGTTGGTATTTTTGATGGTTTTTTATATTTTAAAAATGCCAATTTAAACTCTGCTTCAAAAATCAACTCATCTTCTTTATATATCTCTTGTTTCATAATAATTGAAGCCAGTTTTTTCTCTAAAAGTTTTGTTTTAACTTCTAAAATATCTGCAAATTTTGCAGATTTTATCCAGTTTGCTTTGCACTCTTTTACTACAAAAAACTCATCTTTTGAGTGTGGAAGCATACCTTTTTGAAAAAATAGTTCACTTCTCGCTCTTTCACAAAAGTTTAAATAGTTTGAGTGATAAACCATATCTCCACAATCTGTATCTTCGTAATAGACTCTTATTTTCATCTTTAAAGCTCCTTGAAATTAACTCTTTTTTTCTATATTCTTTGTAGATAAATTTAGAGCATTATTCTATTTTTTTATTAAGATTGATTTAATAGAGTAAATTAATCTTAAATTATCGTTGATTAATTTTCTAACTTAATTTGATAATCTACCATAAAGATAGAGTTTGAGTATCTTCTTTTAGCTCATTTGTCTCAAGAAATATATTTTTATTATAATCAAGATATAAGCTATAATCACCAATATAAAAACTATTTTCAATATCTTTTTTATTAAAATATCCCAAATCTTCACTATTTAAAAAATTAGATAGATGGTACTCTACCAAAGATGGAGACATAGTGTCTAAAATACTCTCTAAGTCTCCAAAAGTATCCACTCCAAAAAGGTTTAAAATACTATTTTTATCTACTAAAACCAACATAAATTTTAAGCTACTGTTTTATTCCAAGAATGGAGTCTAGTCTTCCATCTGTTAAATCAATTTTGTTGTCATCTTCAGTTTTTTCAAAAACCTCTTCTTCATTTTCTAAATCATTATTTCCTTGCTCATAAGCAAAAATATTATCTTCCTCTTGTTTCTCATCTTCAACACTTTGATTACTGTTTTTCTCAAAAGAGTTATCTAAAAGATTTTGAGAAAGTGCTGGATTAAAAGTTCTATTATCATCCTCTTTCTCTTCTTCTTTTACTGTTGTAATAGAAGGGGCACTTTTATTTAAAATTACTTCTATTTGCCCCAGCATACTGTAAATAGTATTTTTATCATCTTCTGTATTACTCTTAAGCTCATTAACACTTTTCTCTAAATCCTCTTTTATTAACTCTAAATTTAAAACTTCGTCCTCTAGCTCATTTACTCTTTGCTTAAGATCTCCATTCTCTCCTTGAAGCTCTTCATAGGCCTTGATTAAGCTTGTTAAGGCTTCATTTAGTTTTAAAATTGTTTCTGCATTTGTCATAGTTTTTAATCCTTTATCGCTTATATAAAAATTTATTTAAATAGTATTATTACAAAATTTAGCTAAATAATTCCATCTAGCTTTAAAAGAGAGTCAATTTTTGGTTCTCTTTGTGCAAAATCAAAAAATAGTTTATCCATATTTTCACTTCCACCTTTACTTAATACACAATTTCTATATTTCAAACCTAACTCTTTATTTAATACATTTTTTGAATCCAAAAACATATAAAAAGCATCTGCACTCAAGACTTCTGCCCATTTATAAGAGTAGTATCCAGCACTATATCCACCAGAGAATATATGAGAAAAACTATTTTGAAACTTATTATAAGAAGGTATTTGTACAACAGAAAATCTATCTCTAATACTATTTAGTAACTCTTGAACTTCAACTTCAGTTTTGTATAGCTTTTGATGTAGTTTAAAATCAAACAAAGCAAACTCTATTTGCCTAACTGTTGCCATTGATGATTGAAAATTCTTAGCTTTTATCAATTTATTTATTGCTTCGTCATCAAGAACTTGCCCTGTTTTATAATGTTTTGCAAATAGTTTTAAAATATCTCTATCGTATGAGAAATACTCTAAAAATTGTGATGGAAACTCTACAACATCCCACGCAACTCCAGAGATTCCACTTACATTTGCTTCCTCAACTTTACTCAAAAGATGATGAAGTGCATGACCCATTTCATGAAAAAGTGTTACAACATCGCTATGTCTTAATAAAGAAGGAATATCTTTTGTTGATTTTGGAAAATTTCCTACAATAAAAGCTGTTGGTAGTTGTATATTACTTTTTGAATCTTTATAATATGAGTGCCAGTTATTCATCCAAGCACCACCTCTTTTATCATCTCTTGCTTCTAAATCTATATAAATTCTAGCTATTATTTTGCCATCTTCAAAGATATCATACACTTTTACTTTATCATCCCAAGCTTTAGCATTTGAGAGTTTAAACTCAATATTAAATAGCTCTTTTAAAGTAGCAAAAAAACCATATAAAACAGAGTTTTGCTCAAAATATGGTCTATAATACTCCTCATCAATCTCATATTGTGCCTTTTTTAGTTTTTCACTATAAAAACTAATATCACTTGCTCTAAAATTATTAATACCATCTTCTTTTGCTATTTGTTTAATTTCTTCTAGCTCTTTTTCTGCTTTTTTCTTTGCTTTGTTTCCTAACTCTTCTAAAAAACTTATAACATCTTCTTCGCTATTTGCCATTTTTGTAGCTAAAGAGTATGAAGCATAGTTTTTAAATCCCAAAATTTCTACTTTTTCACTCTTTAAAGCTAAGATTTTCTCTATTATTTCTCCATTTTGTGGTGCTCTTGTTGTGTATGCTTTATATAGTTCTTCTCTTTTTTCTCTATTTGTTCCATATGTCATATAAGCTATATAAGATGGCATTTGAAGAGTAAATTTATATTTAGTTTTACCATTTTCTTCAAATTTTGCTAATTCTAAATCGGATTTTGGTATCTCTTTGACATCTTCAAAATCCTCAACTATAAGAGAAAAAGAGTTTGTTGCCTCTAAAATATTTTGAGAGAATTTATGAGATAGTTCTCCTAAAGCTAAATCTATCTCCTCAAGTCTTTGTTTTTTATTATTTTCTAGTTGACAACCTGATAATTCAAACTCTCTTATTTCATTTTCAAGAACCTTTTTTTGTATATTATTTAAAGTACTATTTTCATTATATTGTATATCTTTTAAAGCACTATAAATATCTTCATTTCGACTTATCTCACTTTCATATTTCGAGATAATTGGAAGACACTCTTCATATACTTTTGAAGTTATTTTTGAGTTCTTTACTGAATCTAAATGAAATACTGGAGTAATAAATTCATTGATAGCCTCCCCTATTTCTGAAAATGGTAATACAAAGTTTTTGTATGTTTTATTCTCTATTTTTAATAGTTCTTGAACTTCAACTCTACTTTTATTTAAAATCTCTTCTAAAATCTTGCTTGAATCCTCAAAATTCTCTATATTAAACTCTTTAAACATCTATTTAATCCTTTATTTTTTATTTTCTTTAAATTTTAGAGTAAATCCTCTATCAAAATTTTCATAATCTTTATAAAAAGAGTAGAATTCTACATTAAACTCTTTAAAATACTCTTCTAAACTATTTTTTTGATCAAATCCCATCTCACAAAGTAAAAACGGTATTTTTTTACTATTTGCACCATCTATAATTTCTTTTAAAAGTTCATCTCCTACAACTCCTCCAAAAAGTGCATTTGAAGGCTCAAATTTAACATTCTTTGGTAGTTTATAGGCATTAGCAATATATGGTGGGTTTGAAATGAGCATAAAGATATCATCATCCTTTACATTTTCAAATAAATTACTAAGTCTAAAATCTATTTTTTCTAAAACTTCAAACTTTTTTGCATTCTTTTTTGCTAGTTCTATAGCTTTTGGATTTATATCAACAGCTATAAAATCTATTTTCTTATCTTTTAAAAGTAGTGCTAACATAACAGAAATAATCCCACTTCCTGTACCTATTTCTAAAACTTTTATAGCTTTGTCTTCTTTTTTTAAAATTTCAAAAGCATTTTCAACTAAAAGCTCAGTCTCTGGTCTTGGTATTAAAACTTCTTCTTCTACAAAAAACTGCTCTCCATAAAAAGATGCTTTTTTAATAATATACTCTAGGGGAAAATTTGTTGCTCTTTTTTTTACTAATTTTTCTAATTCAATCTCTTTTGTAAATGGCTTATCATAGTTAAGATGTAACCAAATTATGTTTTTTTCAATTAAATACATAATTAATATCTCAACCTCTTTTGCTGGAATATGTGTAATATCTTTTAAATATATAGCATATTTCTTTACACACTCTTTTATTGTCATTTTTACCTCTTTTAATCTAGGATATATAGAGCTATCTCATCTGCAAGTAGAAAATTATCATTATAAACTCTACCTTTTTTTATATAAACTCTATTTTCAACTATTAAATCATCTATTCTTTTAAGCTCATTTGAAGATAGAATATTCAAATCAACTCCAAACTTGCATCTAAAACCTAAAAGTACTTTTTCTGCCTTTATATCATCACAACTTAACTCTTCAATATCTACATAACTTGGATTTTGTATATATTTTTCTATACTTTTTTGTTTATACATTCTCTTGTTGTCAATACAAGCAACAGCTCCAGCTCCAACCCCTATATAATCATCCTTACACCAATATCCATAGTTATGTTTTGATTCAAAATTTTCATTTGTACTAAAATTTGCTATTTCATATTGATTAAACCCCAGTTTTTTTAAATATCTAAAAATCTCATAACTCAACTCTTCATCATCAATTTTTAAACTTTTTTTACTTTTTTGAAGCTCTTTTTCATTTAAAAAAAATTTTGTATCCTCTTCAATTATTAAACTATATGCACTTAAATGTTCAACTTCTAGCTCTTTTAAAGTGTCAAAATCTTTTTTAAGTAACTCAAAAGTATCATTTGTAACTCCATATATTATATCGCAATTAATACTGTTAAAGCCTATACGTTTTGCATTCTGTATTGCTTTAATAGCATTAAGCCTATTATGGTTTCTACCTAGAAATTTAAGTTTTTCATCATCAAAACTTTGTACTCCAAAACTAACTCTGTTTACACCTAAACTATACATTTTTTCTAACCAATCTTTTGTGGCACTATTTGGATTTGCTTCTGTTGTAATTTCACAATCTTCTAAAATATATGGATTAATCAATTCAAAAATATCATTATATAAAGAGGCATCAACAGTTGATGGAGTTCCTCCTCCTATAAAAACAGTATTTAGTTTTAGTTCTTTATCATTAAAATAGTCTAAATTGTGTTCTAAATCAATTTTCAAGGCTCTCATATATGCCTCTTTTTGACTATTTTTGTTTGTATATGAGTTAAATGCACAGTAAAAACATTTACTATCACAAAAAGGAATATGTATATATAAAAGCAATTTTTAATCCTATATTTTATAAAATATCGGCTAATTATAAGGAAAAATAGATTTATGGACGATAAAAAAGAGTTTGAAAAAGAGAAAAAAAAATTAAGACCAAATGTTGCAGCTATTATATTATCATCTAAATATCCAGCAAAGTGTGAAATTTTTATTGCTTCAAGAACTGATATTCCAAATGCTTGGCAGTTTCCTCAAGGTGGAATTGATGAGGGAGAGAATACAAAAGAGGCACTTTTAAGAGAGCTTGAAGAGGAAATTGGTACAAAAGATATAGAGATAATAGCAGAATACCCAACTTGGGTCTCATATCTTTTTCCACCTATAATTGCTCAAAAGATGTATCCTTATGATGGTCAAAAGCAAAAATACTATTTAGTAAAACTAAAAAAAGATGCAAAAATAAATATAAACACTGAAGTTCCAGAGTTTAGTGAATATAAATTTGTAAGCACAAAAGAGGTTTATGAGCATATAACTTTTTTCAAAAGAACTGTTTATAAAAGAGTTTTGAAGTATTTTAAAGATGAGGGTTATATTTAAAAAAAGGATAAAAATATAGATGTTAAAAGTTTTGAAGTTTGGTGGAACAAGTGTTGGAACACTTGATAGAATTGCGAATGTTGCACAAATTATTAAAAAAATAAGAGATGAAGGTCACGATGTTATAGCTATTGTTTCAGCTATGAGTGGTGAAACAAACAAGTTAATAGAGTATGCTGAATACTACACAAAAACACCAGAATTAAAAGAGATGGATATGCTTTTAAGTTCAGGAGAGAGAGTGACTTCAGCTCTTTTATCTATTGCTTTAAATAGTATTGGATATAAAACTATCTCTATGACAGGACGTGAAGCTGGAATTATGACAACAGACAGTCATACAAAAGCAAAGATTGAAAAAATAGATACAACAAAGATGAAACAAGCTTTAAATGATGGAAATATAATAATTGTTGCTGGATTTCAAGGAGTTACTATTGATGGCTCAAGAGTAACAACTTTGGGTCGAGGTGGAAGTGATTTAAGTGCAGTTGCAATTGCTGGAGCAATAAAAGCTGATGTTTGTGAGATTTATACTGATGTTGATGGAATTTATACAACTGATCCTAGAATTGAACCAAAAGCTAAAAAGTTAGAAAAAATATCTTATGATGAGATGTTAGAACTTGCAAGTTTAGGTGCAAAAGTTTTACAAAACAGATCAGTAGAAATGGCAAAAAAACTAAATGTAAATTTAGTATCAAGAAGTAGTTTTACACCCGATATAGAAGGGACTTTAATAACAAATGAAGAGGAAATAATGGAAAAACCTATAGTAAGTGGAATAGCTTTAGATAAAAATCAAGTAAGAGTTGGAATGTATGGTGTTGTTGATAAGCCAGGAGTTGCTAGTGCTATTTTTACAGCTCTTGCAGATGCAAACATCAATGTTGATATGATTGTTCAAACAAGAGGGCTTGATGGAACAACAGATTTAGACTTTACAATTCCTACAACAGATTTAGAAATTTGTAAAAAAGTTATGGATCAATTTAGAGCACAAGCAAAAAATATAGATTACAATGAAGCAATTTGTAAAGTTTCAATAGTTGGTGTTGGTATGAAATCAAACACAGGGGTTGCTTCAAAAGCATTTACTGCTATGGCGAGTGAAAATATTAATATAAGAATTATCTCTACAAGTGAGATAAAAATATCTATGATTATTGAAGAAAAATATGCAGAGTTAGCAGTTCGAGCTTTACATGATGCATACGAGCTGGACAAATAATTTGCAAGAGTTTTTAAATTGGACAGTTGAGACAATCCGAGAAGATAAGCTTTTGTCTCCTTGGTTGGAAGAGAAAAAGTTTGAATGGGCACCATTAGTATCAAAAAATATCACAAATATTTTGGATAAAAGCTACTCTGTTTTAATTATCACAGATAAAGAGAGAGATTGGTTTTTAAACTATATTTTGTCAAATATAAACTCTTCTAAGCTCAATAGGCCATTTTTACCATTTTATGATTTTAGTTCATTTTTTAAAAATCTTGATCATATAAAATCAGAAGATGATATTTCAAATATTAAAGATATGCTACAAATCTCTTTTCCAAACGGATACTGTTTTTGGTATATCGGTAAAAGCCAAGATAATAGATCTACTCTTGCAAAAATTACAAAAAGCTCTTTTTTATGGATTTTTGATGAAGAGAGACAAGGTTCTTTAAACTTAAAATCAAATGATATAGCACTTGATATGAAGCTTTTAGAACTATTTAGATTATATAATAAAACTTTAAGTGCAGCACTTTTTGCAAATATAAATGTAGAGAATTAATTTGGAAATAGCTACAAAATCTTCAATCTTAATTGTAAACAATGTTGAAGAGAGCTTAAGTAAAATTTTAGCTATCTATCCTACTCATCAAACAAGAGTTATAAAAAATGAAGAGAAAGATGAGTTTCAAATAGAACAAGCTAATAAAGCTCTAAAAGAGGCATATATTGCTTCAAATGAGACTAAATATATATTTTTATGTGGTGCTACATTTAGAGTTGAAGCTCAAAATGCTCTTTTGAAGCTTTTAGAAGAACCCCCAGCGAATATAGTTTTTATTCTTTTGATTTCTTCAAAAAACTCTTTACTTCCAACTATCTATTCAAGATTGCCATATATAAATCTAAAAAAAAGCATAGAAAAAGAGGATATTGAACTAAATATAAAGAAATTAGATTTAAAAGATATATATAGTTTTATAAAAAATAGTCAAAAAATTACAAAAAATGAAGCCATAAATATTGTTGAAACTATTTTAATAAAAGCAAATAGAGAAAAAGTCAAATTTAACCAAAAAGAGTTAGATGTATTTTTTAAATCTATAAAACTTTTGGAGTTAAATTCAAAACCAACTACAGTTTTAAGCTATCTTCTTCTATCTATTTTGGAAAAAGAGTAAAAAATGAAGATATATAAATTAGCTTTAAATGATATTAAAAAATTTTTATACAGCTTAGATTGTGATAAAAGTGGTATTGCTATTATGTCAAAAAAAGCAAAAATTCATACACTTTTTATAAAAGACTTACATGTTGGAGCTGCAAATATACTTAAGCAAGATGCCCTTAGTATTGGAGCTGATTTAGCAGTTCCTGAGGGGGTTATAGTTGCAAAAGAGAGATATGTAAATGCCCTACTCCTAGGTACTACAAAACATTTTGAAATTTTGAGTAGAAAAGAGTTAGCACAACCATTTGGGCTTAAAGAGTTAGCAAAGAATTTAAAAGATTTTGTAAAAGAGCAAAAGTTTTCTACAAAAATAATGGGTGTTTTAAATGCAAATGAGGACTCATTTTTTAAAAATAGTAGATTTGATAACTCAAATGCTTCTCAAAGAATAGAGAAAATGATTGAAGATGGTGCAAATATCATAGATATTGGTGCAGCTTCAAGCAGACCTGGAAGTTTGCCAATAAGCTGTGATGAAGAGCTAAATAGAGTAAAAGATATTGTACAAACTATTTATAAGAATAGGTTTTTTGAAAAGGTTGATTTCTCTATTGATTCCTTTTCTCCAAAGGTTATAGAGTATGTTTTAGAAAATGGTTTTAAAATTGTAAATGATATTACAGGTTTACAAAATGACGAAGTTTGTAGCTTAGTAGCAAAATATAAAGCTCAAGCAGTTATTATGCATATGCAAAACAATCAAACAAATATGCAAGAAAAGCCATATTATGAAGATATTATGCTTGATATTGATGATTTTTTTAAACAAAGAGTTGAAAAAGCAAAGAGTTTTGGAATAGAAGATATTGTTTTAGACGTAGGAATTGGATTTGGAAAAACTTTAGAGCATAATTTAAAACTTCTTAAAAATCTTGAACACTTTAATCATTTTGGCTACCCTCTTTTAATTGGAGCTAGTAGAAAGTCTATGATAGATATGATTACTAAATCAGCTATTGAAGATAGACTTAGTGGAACTTTAGCTATTCATCTTGAAGCTTTAAAAAATGGTGCTAGTATAATAAGATGTCATGATGTAAAAGAGCACTTTCAAGCAATAAGAGTTTTTGAAGCTATAAATGAGATAAATTAAAATTCTAATTTCTAAACTCGATTTTTAATAAATCTTCTCTTATTTTCTCTTTTTCTAGTACTTTTTTTTGAGTAATATTCCCAATATTTGAAGGGGTTATTAAAAAGTTTTGAATATAAAAAATCCCTTTATATCCCACATTATATGCCGTTTCTATCATAATATTTATATCTTTAGAATCTAGTAAATCTGCATTTATAGTAGCTCTTAACTCAAAAGGAAAAGATATTTTTATAAGATAAGTTAAAGTTTCAAAAAACTTATGATAAGAGTTTTTTTGAGTAATATTTTCATATTTATCTTTTGTAGCCTTAAAATCAAGAGCTATAAAATCTATTAAATCTTCAGTTAAAAGCTCTTTTATATGTTTAAAGTTTACTCCATTTGTATCAAGTTTTATTTTAAATCCCAGTTTTTTAAGCTCTACACAAAATGGTTTTAAATCATGCATAGTAGCTTCTCCACCACTTAATACAACCGCTGTTAATAAACCAGTTCTCTTTCTTAAAAATTCTAAAATATCATTATGAGAAAAACTACCTTGTTTGCTAAAAACAATATTATCATTATAACAGTAACTGCATCTGAGATTACAAGAAATATGCCAAACTATACAGGCAATTTCGCCTATATAGTCACTCGTAGAGAATTTTGTGAAACTATAAACAATCTTTTTGTTCAATAAATTTAACTCTTTGTCTATGTTCACCTTTTTTCCCTATATTAAAACTTTCAACTGGTCTATGGTAACCCATAACCCTAGTATATACTATACATTTTGTTCTCTTTTCCATATTTTTTTCAAGCAATTTTATTTTTTCCATTTTTTAACTCCTTTTTTAAAATTTCATCATCACATTTTGGGCAATACTCATGTTCACCCACCAAATAGCCATGAATTGGGCATACACTAAAAAGTGGCGTAATCGTAATATATGGCAATCTAAAGCTACTTATCACATTTTTTACAAGTTTTTTACAAGCATTTGGGCTTGAGATTTTCTCTTTCATATATAAGTGAAGTACTGTTCCACCTGTATATTTACACTGTAAGTTATCTTGTAGTTCTAAAGCTTCAAAAGGATCATCTGTAAAATCAACTGGTAACTGTGAAGAGTTCGTATAATAGATATTTTTTTGCTCTCCAGCTTGAATAATATCTGGGTATCTTTTTATATCTTCTTTTGCAAACCTATATGTAGTTCCCTCTGCTGGAGTTGCTTCAAGATTGTATAAGTTTCCAGTTCGTTCTTGGTACTCAACCATCTTTGCTCTCATAAAATCTAAAATCTCTGTGGTAAATTCTATACCTTTTTGTGTTGATAAATCAAAATCTTCATCAAAAAGGTTTTTAAGCATTTCATTTATTCCATTTACTCCAATAGTTGAAAAATGGTTATTAAAGTGTGGTAAATATCTTTTTGTATAAGGATAAAGCCCTCTATCATACATCTCTTGTACAAAAACTCTCTTTTTTTCTAAACTATCTTTTGCCAAATCCATTAGCTCTTCAATTCGTGCATATAATCCTTTTGTATTATTTTTATATAAATATCCAAGCCTTGCCATATTAATTGTAACAACTCCAATACTTCCAGTCATCTCAGCACTTCCGAAAAGTCCACCACCTCTTTTTAAGAGCTCTCTTAAATCTAATTGAAGACGACAACACATACTTCTTACATGTCCTGGTTTATAGGCTTCTTCATTTGCTATTAAATTCCCATTTATATCTTTTTTATATTGACTTCCTACAAAATTTTGAAAGTAACTACTCCCTACTTTTGCAGTATTTTCAAATAAAATATCTGTATTCTCTCCATCCCAATCAAAATCTTCCGTGATATTTACTGTTGGAATTGGAAAAGTGAATGGTTGTCCTGTTTTATCACCCTCTGTCATAATTTCATAATAAGCTCTATTTATAGCATTCATCTCTTTTTGAAAATGTTTATATGTAAGCTTCTCAAAACTATCAGCACCTCTATTTTTTGCCTCTGTTAAAAGCTCACTATCTTCTAAATCTCTTAAAAGATGTTTTTGATTTCGTGTAGGAATTTGCTCTTTTAAATCCTCTGGAACAGTCCAATCTATTGTAATATTTGTAAATGGGCTTTGCCCCCAACGTGCTGGAACATTTAAGTTATAAATAAAGCTTCTAATGGCTTTTTTAATCTCATTAAACTCTAGTTTATCTTTAAAAACATAAGGAGCCAAATATGTATCAAAAGAGCTAAAAGCTTGAGCCCCAGCCCACTCACTTTGAAGTATTCCTAAAAAATTTGCCATTTGACCCAAAGCTTCTCTAAAGTGATTTGGAGCTTTACTTTCAACCCTTCCTCTTACTTCATTAAATCCTTCATCAAGTAAAACTCTCAAACTCCAACCTGCACAATATGCACTTAGACAATCTAAATCGTGAATATGAATATCTGCATTTCTATGAGCATATCCTTGCTCTTTTGTATATATTTTATCTAGCCAGTAGTTTGCTATTAGTTTTCCTGCACTATTGTTTATAAGTCCAGCATGTGAGTAGCCTGTGTTTGAATTTGCTTTTATTCTCCAATCTTCGCCATCTATATACTCTTGTATTGTTTGAGTTGAGTTTACATAAGTTGTATCCTCATTTAATCCTAAAATTTGCTCTCTTTGGATTTTATGAAGGTGTCTATAAAGCATAAAACTTTTCATTACAGTGAAATATTCACTTTTAAATAGCTCTTTTTCTATTAAATCTTGAATATCCTCAACAGCATTTATATTTTTACTCTTTATCTCAAATAAAACTGAAAAATAGATTGATTTATCATAATTGATATTTACACTCTTGAAAGCTTTTTTAATTGCATCTTCAATCTTAAAAGCTTCAAATTTCTCTTTTTTTCCATCTCTTTTTAAAATCTCTATTTGCATATATTTATCCTTTATATTCAAGGTGGAAGTTTAAAAAAGTTTATCTTAATAGCTTGTAAGCTAAAAAGTCACAAAAGTGTTATTATTTCATAAAAATATACTATATTTCAATCTATATTTTCTAGTATAAAAAGTACTATTTCAGCTAAAACAAAGATGAATAGATAATTTAAATCTCTATTTAAACTAAATATTAAGTTTTTATAAAGAAAAATTAACTAAAATATTGGCTTTTAATCCATATAAGGAAAATATTATGAGACACTTTTTAAGTTTAATGGACTTCTCAAAAGAGGAGATTTTAGAGATTTTAAATCTTGCAAAAAAGATAAAAGATAGAGCAAAGGCTGGAATTCACAAAGATTATATGCCAAAAAAAATATTAGGAATGATTTTTGAAAAAAGCTCAACAAGAACTAGAGTTTCATTTGAAGCTGGTATTTATGAGCTTGGTGGTGTTGGACTATTTTTATCATCAAATGATATACAACTAGGTCGAGGTGAGCCTATGAAAGACACTTCAAGAGTTATTTCAAGAATGGTAGATATGGTAATGATTAGAACTTTTGAGCAAGAAAAGTTAGAAGAGTTTGCAAAATATTCAAAAGTTCCTGTAATAAATGGTCTTACAGATAAACTTCATCCAATTCAACTAATGGCAGACTATCTAACAATTATGGAAGAAGGTCTTGATAAAAATTTAGTTGTTGCATATATTGGAGATGGAAACAATATGGCCCATTCATGGCTAAATATGGCAGCAAAATTAGGATTTGAACTAAGAGTTGCAACTCCAAAAAACTATCAAGTTGATAGAGATGTTTTAGAAGAAGCTTTAAAAGAAGCAAAAAAATCTGGTGCAAAAATTACAACTAGTTTTGATCCAAAAGTTGCTGTAAAAAATGCAACAGTTGTTACAACTGATACTTGGATATCAATGGGTCAAGAGAGTGAAAAAAATATGAGAATAAAAGATTTTAGTGGTTTTATCGTAGATGAAAACTTAATGAATCTTGCAGACAAAAAAGCTATATTTTTACACTGTTTACCAGCATATAGAGATTATGAAGTAAGTGAAGCAGTTCTTGAAGGAAAACAAAGTAGAGTATTTGAAGAGGCTGAAAATAGACTTCATGCACAAAAAGGAATTAT
This sequence comes from Aliarcobacter trophiarum LMG 25534, assembly GCF_003355515.1. Taxonomy (NCBI): domain Bacteria; kingdom Pseudomonadati; phylum Campylobacterota; class Epsilonproteobacteria; order Campylobacterales; family Arcobacteraceae; genus Aliarcobacter; species Aliarcobacter trophiarum. Next base: position 986,057 of record NZ_CP031367.1, read on the forward strand.
GGTTTGGTTAGATAAGAAAAGAGATGAAAAGATAATAAGTAGTAAAAAAACAAAAAAAAGTGATAAAAAATAGATGATAGATTTTGCTAAATTTGTAAAATATTCAAAACCAGGACCTAGATATACTTCATATCCAACGGCACCTGAGTTTAGTGAAAAATTTACACAAGAAGATTTAAAAACTTACTTCAAAAATCAGGATAAAAATAGAAGTCTATCTTTATATATTCATCTTCCATTTTGTAGAAGTGCTTGTTATTTTTGTGGATGTAACACTATTTTTACATCTAAAGAGGATAAAAAAACAAGATATATTGAGTATTTAAAAAAAGAGTTAAATATTTTAAAAAAATATTTAGATACAAAAAGAGTTGTAACACAGATGCACTTTGGTGGTGGAACTCCAACTTTTTTTTCGCCTATTCAACTTGAAGATGTAATAAAAACTATAAAAAGTATTTTCCCAAATTTTAGTAGCGATGCAGAGCTATCTTGTGAAGTAGATCCTAGATACTTTACAAAAGAGCATATGGATGTTTTAAAAGCTGGTGGAGTAAATAGACTTAGTTTTGGAGTACAAGATTTAGATGAGACTGTTCAAAAAACAATTCATAGAATTCAACCTTTTGAGTTAACACAGAATGTTATAAAGATAGCCAGAGATGCTGGAATTAAATCAATAAATACTGATTTAATATATGGTTTACCACATCAAACAAAAGAGAGTTTCAAAAAAACTTTAGAAAAAATGTTAACTTTAGATGTTGATAGATTTGCAGTATTTAACTATGCCCATGTTCCATGGCTTATGAAAACTATGAGAAAGTTTGATGAAACAACTTTTCCATCTCCGCATGAAAAACTTGAAATGCTAAAAGACACAATAGATTTTTTTACACAAAATGGCTATAAAATGGTAGGAATGGACCACTTCGCAAAACCAGAAGATGAACTTTTTAAAGCTATAGAAAAAGGTGAACTTCATAGAAATTTCCAAGGATATACAACAAAAGGTGGAGCTGATTTAATAGGTATTGGTGTTACATCTATTGGAAATGGTGTTGATTATTATGCGCAAAATTTTAAAGATTTAGAAGATTGGGAAAAAGCTATTGATAATGGAGATTTGCCTATATTTAAAGGTTATAAATTAAGTGATGATGATATTCTTAGACAGTTTGTAATTATGGAACTTATGAGTAACTTCTCATTAAATATGAAAAAAGTAGAGAATGAGTTTAAAATATCTTTTAAAGAGTATTTTAAAGATGCCCTTTTAGCTTTAAAAGAGTTTGAAAATGCTAATTTAATAGAGATTTCAGATGATAAAATTGAAGTTTCTCAAACTGGCTCTATGCTTATTAGAAATATCTGCATGCCTTTTGATGCTTATTTAAACAAAATACCTGAAGATAAAAGAAGATTTTCTAAAACTATTTAGCAGCAATTGTTGGAAAAATGGGCTTTTTGCCTATTTTTTTAAGCAAACTTTCAAGAAAAATCAAGTTTAATCTTATATGCGATTTTTTTGGTGCTGTAGCACCATATCATATAGGGGAAAATATGGGAAAAGCTTCATTTAGTGTAGAAAAACTAACACAAATTTCACAATCACACATAAACAGAGAAAATGGTTTAAACTATAAAGTAGTAGATAATTCAAATACTAATAGTTTTAATAAATATTATGAATATGATGAGTTCTTACAAAAAGCACAAACTAGATACAAAGAGCATGTAAAACAAAATATGCAAAAAAGTGCGGTGGAAAATATTTTCCAAGAGGCTATAATCTCAATAGATATGCACCATAATTCAAATGATATTTTAGATCTCTTTTTTGAGTTAAAACAAGAGTTTGGTGGACATGAACTAATAAATCTGACAATTCATAAAGATGAAGGATATTTTACAAAAAACAATAAAGATTTTTATCCTCACAAAAATATATTAAAAAAAGATGATAATAACTGGTATATAACTAAAGATGGATTAAATGGAAAAAAAGATGAGGATTTTTCTATAAAGGTAGATATTTCTGAGTTCTCAACTATTTTAACTCCTCATGCTCATGCAATTTTCTCTATGTTTGACTTCTCATTAGGAAGAAATGCAAGAATGCAAAAAAAAGATATGATGGAAAGATTGAAATTCGTAGCTATTAATTTAAAAATGGATTATGCTCCTCAAAAAATATATTCAGCCATAAACAGTGATAATACATTTGAGAATGAAGAGGACTTAAAAGGTTTTGATAATCAAATATATCTACAAAATAAGAATTTATCTTATATAAATAATCAAGTTGCCAAAAAAGAGCTAGAGCTTGAAGAGCTAAATTCAAAATTAGCGAAACAATACTATATTTTAAATGATATTATAGATAAAGTTACAAAAAAAGAGAGTGAACTAAATGATTTAATAGTTCAAGTTCTTACAAAAAACGATACTTTAGATAGTTTAAGCCAAGATATTTATATAAAAAATGAGACAATTAACAATCTATCTTTGATAATAAGACAAAAAGAGTTTAAATTAGATGAGATAGATAATCAAATATATACAAAGACTCAAAGTATTGCAATGTAAAAGAGCTTATAAAAGCTCTTTTACTAATTGAATAGGTGATTTAGATGATAGTAAAATTGGTGCTACATCAAATACTGTTTTAGCTCCAAATTCACCTTTTAAAGCCATTTTGTGTGTAGCTCTAGCATAAGCTACAAGTACACTTGCTGTAAACTCAGGATTACTATCTAGTTTTAAAGCATATTCAATTACTTGATTTACACTATCACTTGATTTCCCACTTCGTATTACAAATCCTCCATGAGGCATAGTGTTGTGATTTTTATCAAACTCTTCTTGGCTTATAAAATTTACAGTTGTATCATATGGCTCAAAATAGTTTGGCATAGTTTTTATCTCATTTTCTACTTTTTTTGCATCTGCATCATCATTTAAAACTACAAAACACTCTCTTGTATGTTTATCTTTTGTACTTAAAGTAGGTCTTACTCCACTTCTCACTTTAGTAATAGCATCATTTGAAGGAATAGTATATTGAACTCCTGCTTTAACACCATTTACTCTTCTAATTGCATCTGAGTGTCCTTGGCTTAATCCTTTTCCCCAAAATGTATAAGTATCTCCATCTGGTAAAAGAGCTTCTCCATATAATCTATTTATTGAGAACATTCCAGGATCCCAGCCAACAGAAATCATCCCTATTTTTTTATTTTTTTGGCAAGATTTATCAACATTTTCAAAATATTCAGGAATTTTTGCATGATTATCGTAGCTATCAACTATATTAAAATGTTCTGCAAAAAGAGGTCCTTGTATAGGTAAATCATCTTTTGAGCCACCACATAAAATTAAAACATCTACTTTATCTTTATAATCTAATATATTATCTAACGAAAACACTGGAGTATTTATTGTAGTTACACTTTTTGGGTCTCTTCTTGAAAAAACCGCCACCAAACTTATATCAGGATTTTTTAAAATAGAAAGTTCAACACCTCTTCCTAAATTTCCATATCCAACAATTGCAACTTTAATCTGATTATTCATGCTAAACGCTCCTTTAGAAGTTGTAAGTTTTTTTGATTTTTATATATATCAAAAAATTTCGGCAATATTGTACTATTAAAAAACTTAATAAAATAGTTAGTACTCTTATTGTAAAATGGCTATTATCCAATCTTAGGAGCAAGTATGTATATAATAGAATTCGAAAATATCGATGTTGGATATGATGAAAATATTATTTTAAAAGATATAAATTTAAAAATAAAAAGTGGAGAGCATTTTGCAATTTTAGGAGCAAATGGGAGTGGAAAATCAACTTTAATGAAACTAATCCAGTCACAAATTCACCCAAGACATACTAAAAATTTTAAAAAAGAGATTTTTGGAAAAAAGAATTACTCTATATTTGAACTAAGGAAAGAGCTAGGAATTATAACAAATGATTTACATAATTACTTCGAAAAAGAGGCTTCATATATGAGTGGATTTGAAGTAGTTTTAAGTGGTTTTTATGGTTCTATAGGGATTTTTACACATCAAGATTTTACAAAACAACAGATAAAAAAAGCTCTTGAAGTTATGAAATTTTTAGAGATTTTTGATTTAAAAGATAAAAAAGTATCCTCTATGAGTACAGGACAACTACGAAAATGTATAGTTGGAAGGGCTTTAATACATGAGCCAAAAGCCTTTGTTTTGGACGAACCAACCGTTGGGCTTGATATAAAAGCACAAATAAATTTTATAAAACTACTACAAAAGCTATCACTAAAAGCAACAATTATTTTAGTAACTCACCATCTTGAAGAGATATTTTCTGAAATAAAGAATGTAGCTTTGATTTATAATCAAACTATATTTAAAATTGGTAAAAAAGAGGAAATCTTAAATAGTGAAAACCTAAGCACTATTTTTGATATAAAACTTGAAGTAAAAGAGAAAAATAAAAGATACTATATTGAAACTGCTTTACAATAAATTGATTTATTACTATGCTATAATCTCAAAAAATAAACACACTTAAAGGAAAAGAAAAATGAAAGCTCTAAAAATCACATCTTATATAATAATAACACTACTATTTTTATATATTTTAAGTGGTTTTTTTCTACTTCCTTATATTGCAAAAAAAGAGATTATTAAAAATTTAGATGAAATTTTAATTACAAAAACAAAAATAGAAGATATTTATTTTAATCCACTAACTCTAAATTTGGAGATAAAAGATTTTACACTTTTAGATGATAAAGAGCAAAAAGTTCTAGGTTTGAAAAGCTTATTTATAGATTTTAGAGCTTTAAAGTCAATAGAAAAAAAACATATTCACATAAAAGATGTTGTACTTGAAGGAATTTATCTAAATATTATTGAAGAGAAAAAAGGTTTTTTTAATCTAGCAAATTTACTTAAACCAACAGATACAATAAAAGAAGAGACAAAAACTACAGAAACTGAAAAATTAATTGATTTTTTAGTTTCTAAAATAGTTTTAAAAGATGCAAATATTGATTTTACAAGTTTTACAGATAGTAAAAAATACAATCTATACCTAAAAGATATAAACTATACTATATATGATTTTGGAACATTTAAGAACTCTTTATCTTCAAATAATTTAGAGTTTAAATTAAATGAGAATACAGATATTAAAATATCTGGTGGTCTAAAAATTGACCCATTTATAGCTTATGGAAAGATTAATATCTCAAATTTAAAGATAAAAGAGCTTTTAGATTTTGATAAATCTCTTTTTAATTTTGAATTAAATCCTGAGGCAAATATAAATCTTGATTTAAACTATAATATTGATACAACAGATAATTTTAAACTATTTTTAAATAGTGATATTTTTGAGATAAATAATTTACAGTTGAAGCAAAATCAAAAAGAGATAGCTAGGTTAAATAAGCTAGATTTAAAATATTTTTCATTTGATTTAAACAATCAAGAGTTAAATTTTAAAGATTTATATATAAAAGATTTGTATGCAAATATGATTTTGGATAAAGCAGGAGTTAATTTTGCAAACCTTTTAAAAGTCCAAAAAGATGAAGAAGAGATAAAAAATAGTAAAGAAAATAGTAATAATGATAGCAAACCGTGGAAAATAAATTTAGATAATATAAATCTAAATGCAAACTATGATTTTGATGATATTTTAAATAATTCAAAGTTAAATATTAAAGATATAAAAGTAAAAACTTCAAATATAAATATTATTAATAATAAGATAAATATTAAAGGTGCTAATTTAGTTACTTCTATTACAAAATACCTTGATAAAAAGAATAAATTAAATATTAGCTCAAATAAAACAGATTTAAAAAGTGATGATATTTTTATAAATGGTTCAAAAATTGAAGTAGTAAATTCAGCTTTAAAGAAAGATAAAATAATATTTGAAGATGAGAAATTAAAAATGAAAATTGCTACAAATAATATAGAATTAAAATTATCAAAGCTATCGATTTTTGATGAAATATCTTTCGATTTATCAAATATAATTTTAAATGATCTCCTACTAGAAGATAAAAATAACAACTTCTCAATTAGTTCTAAAAGTAGTAAACTAAAAGTAAATAACTTTTTATTGGATAAACAAAACAATATTTCTATAGATAAAAGTGAACTGTATGATACAAATGTTAATTTTTTTGATACAAATAGCTCTTTTGATATAAGTACAAAAAATACAAACTTAAAAATATCAAACTTTAATCTAAAAAAAGATTCAATAATCTTTGGTCAAATCTTATTAAAAGAGCCTAAAATAGATATTTTAAATGTAGCTAGTAAACTCAAAATAGAAGCTAAAAATATAGATCTTGACCTAAGAAAATTAATTAGCAAAAATAGTTTTTTTAAAATTGAAAAAACAAATTTAAATAATCCACATATCTCTATAGTTTTAGCAAAAACTACTCAAAAAAATGGTGAGATAAAAGAGAAAGAAGAGCAAGAAGAGATTAATAATAGAAAAAAAACGAGATTTAATCTAGGACCTATTAATATAAACAATATGACTTTAGATTTTGAAGATAAAAATCTAGCAATTCCTTTTAAAACAACAATTTCAAAATTAAAAGGTGAAATATCAGAAATAAAAAATAAAAATAAAAGTAGTTCAGAACTTGAAATAAATGGTATTGTAGATGAATATGGAGTTGCTAAAATAACAGGTATAGTAAATCCAAATAATATAAAAATTCTAACTGATATAAATATGAAGTTTAATAATATCTCTATGAAGAATTTTACACCATATACTGCAAAATTTGTTGGTAGAACAATAAAAGATGGAAAATTGGAACTTGATTTAAACTACAATATTAGCCAATCTAATTTAAAAGCAAAAAATAATATTGTAATTAAAAAGCTAGTTTTAGGTGATAAGGTGGAAGACCCTGAAGCTATCTCTTTGCCTTTAGATTTAGCAATTACTCTTCTTGAAGATAGTTCAAAAACAATTGATATTAATCTTCCTGTTTCTGGGAATGTTGATGACCCACAATTCTCTATTGCAGCAATAGTTTGGAAAGCATTTATAAATCTTATTACAAAAGCAATTACAGCACCATTCTCACTTATTGGAAGTTTATTTAATTTTAGTGAAGATGAGATAAATAGTGTAGATTTTAATTTAAAAGAGAGTGAGATAACTCCTGTTCAAAAAGAGACTTTAGATAAAATAGCAATTATTTTAAAAAGTAAAAAAGAGTTTGCAATTAGTTTTTCTCCATCATTTGATGAGAAAAATGAAAAAGAGGCAATTGCTAAACAAAGAGCTTTAAATATTGAACAATATCTTTTAAATGATAAATCAATAGACAAAAAACAGGTTATTTTGGAAAAAGATATTAAAAAATCATCCCCAATTATTGAGCTAAATTTAAAAGCAATAAAACAGTGATTTAAAAGCTAAAATTAAGTCAATATGGTTTATATTTCTAGCCATAAATAAATTTAAATTAAAGGAAAAATTTGGATTCCGATATACAGTCCTATGTTATGCTTTTTACCGCACTTATCTTAGTGCTAATGAATGGATTTTTCGTTCTGTCAGAATTTGCTATTGTAAAAGTCAGGCGAACAAAACTTGAGGAATTTGTAAAACAAGGCAAAAAAAGTGCCTCTTTGGCATTAAAGATGTCAAACTCTCTTGATACTTATTTAAGTGCAACTCAACTTGGAATTACTTTTTCATCTTTAGCTTTAGGTTGGATTGGAGAACCCGCTCTTGCTAGATTAATTGAGTCAAATGTATCTTTTTTTGAGAATAATCCCGTATTGCTTCATACAATAAGCTTTACTATTGCCTTTTCAATTGTTACATTTTTGCATGTTGTTTTTGGTGAGATTGTTCCAAAATCTATAGCTATTGCAAAAGCTGAAGTTATGGTTTTATATATAGCTCGTCCTTTATATCTATTTTGGTTAGTTTTCTATCCACTTATTAGGTTTTTTGATATTGTTGCTGCTTCTGTTCTTAAAGGATTGGGAGTTAAGGCTGCAACAGAGCACGAATTAGCTCATTCAGAAGAAGAGCTTAGAATTATTGTAAATGAGAGCTTTAAAGGCGGGCATATTGATTCAGTTGAAAGTGAAATAATCAAAAATGCAGTTGATTTTTCAGAAACTGTTGCAAAAGAGATTATGACACCACGTAAAGATATGATGTGCTTAAACTCTGAAAAAAGTTTTGAAGAGAATATTCAAAGAGTTACATCAACAAAGCATACAAGATATCCATATTGCCATGGAGGAAAAGATAATATTGTAGGTATGGTTCATACTAGAGATTTATTAAATAATGCTCTTGAAAATAAAGAGATTGATATTTCAAAACTTGTAAGACCAATTATTATGGTGCCTGAAAACACTTCAATATCTGCAATTCTAACAAGAATGAATAAAAGTCGAATACATTTAGCATTAGTTGTTGATGAGTATGGAGGGACTTCAGGTCTTATTACTTTAGATGATATTATTGAAGAGATTATTGGTGAAACAAGAGATGAACATGACCCAAAAAATGAAACTATTAAAAAAATAGATGAAAATAGTTATGAACTAGATGGAATGGTTAATATTGAAAAAGTTGAAGAGATTTTAAATATAACTTTTGAAGAACCTGAAACATCTGTAACAATTGGAGGAAGAGTTTTTAATCTAATAGGAAGATTGCCATTTGAGGGTGAACTAATAGAAGACAAAGATTGTACTTACAAAATTCTAGAAGTAGGAAGTAATCGTATAAAAAGAATATTATGCGAAAAAAAGATTCAAGAGTAGTAAATCAATAGAGCTAAAGTTTTATAACTTTAGCCCCAAATCCACCACTACTTGGATGTGCATCTTCAAAGTTTTTTACTCTAGGATGCTTTTTTAAGAACTCTTTTACTGCAAACGCAAGTTTTCCTGTACCAATTCCGTGATAAACCAAAACCTCTTCAAATCCAGCAAGTAGTGCATCACTTAAAAATTTATCAAGATTTTCAATAGCCTCTTCTGCTCTTTGACCATGTAAATCAAGCTTTATATTTCCAGTTTCTGGTTTTTGTATAGTTACAACTGCTTTTTTTGTAGGTATTTTTGGTGGAGGATTTCCACTTCTACTTAAATCACTAAGCATAACTTGAACTTTCATTCCCATATCATTTTCAATAAAAGCTTTAGCTCCTTTTATTGAAACAATAGCTCCTTTGGTATTTCTATATTTTACCCTATCCCCAACTTTTAACTCCACTTTTTCTTGAACTTTTTCAACTTCTATCTCTTTTGCCATTTTATGTGAAATATTTAAGTGTTGATGAGATTGACTAACTAGCTTAGCTTTTATAGCTCTTTTTGCTTCATCTCTTGCATCTTTATACTCTTTATGAAGCTTTGATTTTTCGCTATAAATATGTAAATCTAAACTCTCTTTTTGCTCTTTTAAATTGTTTGTTAATCTTTTATAGTTCTCTATTTCGCTATCTAAAATTGCTATCTTCTGTTTATAATCTCTTTCTAATTCACTACTTCTTTCTATTAACTCATTTAATCTATCTTTATCTTCTCCATAAACCTCTTTTGCTCTTTTTACAACACCAGCTGGAATTTTATATCTCAAAGCTGTTTCAAAAGCATAAGATCTTCCAATAGTACCTTGCAAAAATTCATAAGTTGGTCTTTGATTCTCTTCATCATAAAGTGCTGCTATTAACTCAACATTTGGGTTTGAAGCCATTAATGCTGCCAATCTTTTGTGGTGTGTTGTGATTATAATTTTTATATCATTTTTAATTAAATCTTCAATAATTACCTTAAATAAGCTAGAAGCTTCATCTGAATCAGTTCCTAACTCTATCTCATCAACTCCAACTATTGCATTTTTAACCTCAAAAAGTTTAGAAAATTCTAACATTCTTCCAGCAAAAGTTGAAATGTCATTTTTTACACTTTGTGGGTCATCTAAAACTGCATTTATAGATTTAAAGTTACTTACAACTGTACTTTTATGAGTATTATAAGGAATAAGATATTTTGATAAAAAAATCGCACTTAAAATTGATTTTAACATCATTGTTTTTCCACCAGCATTAACTCCTGTTATCATAATAACACTTTTTGAAAAGTCAATAGTTATCGGTTTTGGATTGCTTAAAGCTGGATGACAAAAATCAACAAGTCTATTTTCATCTTTTTTTGATGGCAAAATAAAGTTTTTGTCCCCTATTTTTGCAAAGAATACCCTAGCTTGATAGTGATCAAATCTATCAAACTCTTTATTTATAAACTTCAGAAATAGAAGATTTTTCTCAAAAATATGAGAAATTTCTTTACAAAGTTTAAATAAAATCTCCTCTTGTCTATTTTTTAAATCACTCTGTTTCTCTTTTAAATCACTAACACTATGAGGAACTACATAAAAAAATCCTGAATTGGATCTTTCAATTACACTTCCACTAAGAGTATGATTAAATCCACCACGAACAAGTAAACACTCTTCTTGATTTATAAAATGAACCTGCATATCAACTAAATATGGTTTTATTTTTGAAGAGTTTATAAGTTTAAAGAGACTATGTTTTATCTCTTCTTTATTTTTATAAATTGCTTGTTTAATATTGTCATAATCCTCATTTATGCCCTCTTTTAGATTTGCTTTATCATCAAAATATTCACAAATCTTTAAAATATCAGCTGGAATTATAATTTTATCTATCCATTCAAAAAGTTTTCCTTCAAAATTGAACTTTTTTAAATATAAAAAATAGTTTATTATCTTTATAAATTCATAAATTTCATAAACTCTTAAAACACCCTGCTTTTGAATATGCACAAGTTGTGTATCAAGATTTTGTATGTTTAATGGTTGATTTATATTGTAGTTTGAAAGTTCACTTATGATTTTATAGTGAATATTTATATCACCCTCTAAAATTATAGATTTTTCTCTTGCAAAAAGTTTTGAAAAGTTTGCTATATAATCGCTTAAGTCTAGTTTTTTTATTAAATTTTCCATAGCAAAAATTATATCAAAATAGCTATAAGGATTTTATGAAAAATTCTACTTTTCATCACCTGTTTGATTTACTTTATTAAAATTATCTATTAAATTTGAAGGAGTAGTGAATACTCTTTTAAATATATTCAAAGGTGCATTAAAACCATCTTTAAAGAGATTTGTAGTAATTACTGGATCATTTAAATCTCCAGTTAATTGAATTTGTGTTTCAACTCTTTTTTCATCTCCTAATAAAATATAATTTACTATTGGAATATATTCAAATATAGATGAGTAGGTCTTTAGAAATATTAGATTTAATTTTACATTTAACTCTTTATTACCTAAATCTAATACTCCTTCTCCTTCAAAATCCATACCATTTCCAACTGTTTGCAAATCTTTTATATTAATTACATTTTTATCACTATCATAATCAAACTCAACTACACCCTCTTTTATCTTATAAATTCCCAACTTATTTAGACCAAAAACAGCAGGAATTGCTAAAAGAGGATTTATAAAAGCTGGTGAACTTTCAATAAAAAACATAATATTATTTAAAACACTCACATTTTTTAGACTACTATCTTCTACTAGTAATTTTCCTTTTATGCTTTTTGTAGTTCCATTTGCATAAAGATTTATACTCCCTCCATCTAAAATATTACTATTTGCAAAGGAGTTTATAAATTTTTCATTTAGTTTTGCTATATAAATATCTATATTTTCTCCTATATTTGTAAAACTTACTTTACTATCTTCAAACTCTAAATAGAAGAATTTTCTATCTTTATTGATATTTAACTCATAAAAATCTGCTAAAATTTTGTTTCTATTATCTATAACTATATTTGATTTTGTTCCTATAATACCTATATTTTCAGTATTCTCATGTATATTAATATATTTTGTATCATAATATATATCATAACCATCTAATTTTATAGTTATTTGTCCATCTTTAACTCTTAAAAAAATATCATCCGTTTTTGTATTTATATCCAAAATATTGTTTTTATATTTTCCTACAATATTTAACTCTTTTAGCTCTTGATTATCTTTTTTTATAGGTATATTTAAATCAGATAAAGTTGCATTAAAAGATATTAAATCTTTTTTTATAAATAAATCGGCAACTTTTATTTTATACTCTTCTTCATCGATAAACAATTTACAATTTTTCAAATCAATATTTGCATCAAAATCAAGCTTACTATTTTTAGTTAGATTACTATCAAAATATATCTCATATCCATCTAAAAATAGCGCTATATTATCTCTTAAATTCAATTTTATAGAGTTGTCTTGAGAAGAGATTTCTGTTCCTTCTTTATCAATGCTTCCATAAAATTCTAAACTATTTACATCTTTATTCTCTTTTTTTATAATGCTTGAAAAGCCACCAACAAAACCTTTAAAATCAATTTTATCCTTATCTATAATTTTTAAAGATATATTTCCATTTTTTATACTATTTTGTTTTAAAATATCTGAGTAGTTATATATTTTTGAAATATCACCTATATCTATAGTTAAAAACTTATCATATTTTATAGTTGTACTTAAATCTTTTAATAAAATATCTACATTTTTACTAAAATCCATAAGAATAAAACTATTTTTATTGTTAATATCTAAAACTTTTGAGCCATTATTATCTTTTATTAAAACTCTATTTATATATGCATTTCCATCTGCTTTTAGACTATTTAAGTCCAATTTTAAATCTGTTTTTGCATCTACAATATCTTGAAAAACAAAACTAGCATCTTTGATATACAACAAATTATTATCTAAAATAACTTTTGCACCATCTGTTTGAAAATCAAAACCAGAAATTGAAATATTTGATTTTTCTGCTATAAAAACTCCATTATAACCTATAGGCTTATCTTCTGCATAAGGAAAAGATAGAAGAAGTTTAGCCTCTGTTTCTCCATTTTTTTGCAAAACAGGAACAACTACATTATAAGCCTTTAAAATATCTAAAATATCTCTATCTAAAGAGCTCTTAGTCTCTATATTTACCAAAACCAAACCACTGTTTTCATCTGCAATATCTTTTATTGTCACAAAACTATTTTTAAGATTTTTCCCTTTATATATTGCATTGATTAAATTAAAATGTAAAGTGCTATTTTTGAAATTTACATCAACTCTACTTGTTTCTATCTCATCTAAACTATTTTCAAACCTTATTTTTGCATTTTGAATAAAAGCTTCACCTTGAAGAGTTTTCTCTATTATCTCATTTTTATTTAAATCAAATTCCCCATAAAACCAATCTAATTTGAAATCTCCTCTTACATTATCATACATCCAAGAGTTTGCAATATCTGGTAAATCAAGATATTTTTTTAAGAAATGTATATCTTTAAAGTAGTCACTTTTTATAAAAAATTTAACTACTCCTTTTGAAATATCAACATTTCCATTAATTATTAAATCTTCATAGTAAATATCACCAAAATATTTTAACTCTTCATAAAAATAGTCAATTCTAGCTTTTCCCTTAAATAAAATATTGTAATCTTTTAGGTATAAATTAATAATATCTAGTGAAACCTCTTTGGATAAAACATCTATTTTTGAGTCAAGTAAAAAAAACTTATTTTCGACACTTAAAACATCTTCATTAAATACTACTTTAACTACATTATCATTGATTGAAAGTTTTTCTATATTAATATTTTGGAACCATTTTAATACATTTGGTAAAATCTCTAAATTATTTTTTATATCCTCTATTGAACTATTTGTCGACTTTTTTTCTGATTTATATTCAATATTTTTAATATCCAAAATCAGTTTTTTATCCAATTTGATATAGAATTGCGAAATTTTAAAATTTAATAACTGAAAAGAGCTTATTTTGATACCTGAAAATAGAAGAGAAAATATCAACAATAAAATAGATGATAAGAGTAACAATACAAAAATTCTAATTTTTTTTAACACTTTATATTTATCCCTTATCTTTTGTATTGTTGTGCTTTATTATTTAAATTTACCAGTAGTTACAAATAAAATATTATTTATTCCCAAAGGTAGTACAACTAGTATTGTATCACACCTAAACAAAAATGGTTATGAAATGAATATAATTGATGAGGTTATTTTAAAATCTGGTGGTTTTATTCAAAGTGGTTGGATTGATGTTGAACAAACAAAATTAACTAAAATGGATTTTTTAATAAAACTTCTTACATCAAAGGCTGCTTTAAAAACAGTTACTTTAATTCCTGGTGAAACTTCACACTTTTTCTTAAAAAAAATTTCAACAGAATTTGCTTTAGATGAGAATAGACTTCAAAAAATTTACAATGAACACTCTTATAAACTAGATGGAAATATTTTAGCAGATAGCTACTCTTTACCAGTTGGAATGAGCGAGGAGTATATATTATTTTATCTATTTTCTCAAACAAACAAAAAATATGAAGAGTTCTCTAAAAAAATATTTGGACAATATGACAAAGAGAAATGGTATAGATATATAACTTTAGCTTCAGTTATACAAAAAGAAGCAGCAACAATAAATGAGATGCCAATAGTTGCCAGTGTAATTCACAATAGACTTAAAAAAAATATGGCACTTCAAATGGATGGAACACTAAACTATGGAAAATACTCAAACAGTGTTGTAACTGCTGATAGAATAAGAAATGATGAGAGTTCTTACAATACTTACAAAAATAGAGGTTTACCAAAAGATCCTGTTTGTGCGGTTAGTTTAGATTCAATAAAAGCTGCAATTTTTCCTGTAAAAAGTAACTATTTATATTTTGTAAGAGACAATAAAACAGGGCTCCATAAATTTTCAAATGATTATGAAACACATCAAAATAATATAAATGCGAATGTAGGAGTGGCAAAAACTTATACAAAAGTAAATGATAAACCAAGTGATATAGATAATGAAGCTATGGATATTATGAAAAATGATATTTCAAATCAAAAGGCACCTTCAATAAAAGATTTATTTAATAGTGTAAATTAAGATGTGAATATTTGAAACAATCAAATACTCACATCCTAAAATATAACTAAATTAAATATCTTTAAATATAAATCTAGTTACAATCTTGCCATATCAAATTTAAAATTTAGGATAAGAAAATGGCACAAATTATTTACACAAAAGTTGATGAGGCACCTGCACTTGCAACATACTCATTTTTACCAATCGTACAAGCTTTTACAAAAAGTTCTGGTATTGAAATGGTTCAAAAAGATATTTCACTAGCTGGAAGAATTATTTCGACTTTTCCTGAAAAATTAAAAGCAGAACAAAAAATTGGTGATGCTTTAAGTGAATTAGGAGACATGACACAAGACCCAAAAGCAAATATTATTAAGCTACCAAATATATCTGCTTCAATTCCTCAATTAAAAGCTGCTATTGCTGAGCTTCAATCAAAAGGTTATAATGTTCCAAATTATGATGAGAGCCCAGAGACTACTGCAAAATATTCAAAAATCTTGGGTTCAGCTGTAAACCCTGTATTAAGAGAAGGAAATAGTGATAGAAGAGCCCCTGGAGCTGTTAAAAACTATGCAAAAAATAACCCTCATAAAATGGGAGAGTGGAAAAAAGATTCAAAAACAAATGTAGCGCATATGTATTCAAATGACTTTTTTGGAAATGAAGTTTCAACTACTTTGAATAATGCTGATAACTTTAAAGTTACATTTATAGGTAAAGATGGGAAAGAGGCTGTTTTAAAAGAGAGCTTAAAACTTGAAAATGGTGAAGTTGTAGATGCTACAAAAATGAGTGCAAAAGCTCTTCAAGAGTTCTATCAAAAAGGAATAGATGAAGCGAAGAAAGCTGATGTTCTATTATCTTTACACCTAAAAGCAACAATGATGAAAGTATCAGATCCTATTATGTTTGGATTTGCTGTAAAAGTATATTTTAAAGATTTAATAGCAAAACATGGAACAACTTTTGATAAATTAGGAGTAAATTTCAACAATGGATTAGGAGATTTATACTCTAAACTAGACCAAGTTGATGATGCAAAAAGAGCTGAAATTTTAGCTGATATTGATGCTGTTTATGCAAAACAACCAAGACTTGCAATGGTAAACTCTGCAAAAGGTATCACAAATTTACATGTACCTTCTGATGTTATTATAGATGCTTCAATGCCTGCTATGATTAGAGGTGGTGGAAAAATGTGGAATATAGAGGATAAAGAAGAAGATACTTTAGCAATGATTCCAGATAGATGTTATGCTACAACATATCAAATTATTATTGATGATTGTAAAAAACATGGAGCTTTGGATCCAAAAACGATGGGAACAGTTCCAAATGTTGGTTTAATGGCAAAAAAAGCTGAAGAGTATGGAAGCCACGATAAAACTTTCCAAGCTATAGGTGATGGAAAAATTGTTGTTACAAATAGTGCAGGAGAGTCTGTATTTAGTCTTGATGTTGATAAAGATGATATCTTTAGAATGTGTCAAACTAAAGATGAACCAATTAAAGATTGGGTAAAACTAGCTGTTAATAGAGCAAAATTATCAAATACTCCTGCAGTATTCTGGTTAGATAAAAATAGAGGCCATGATGCACAAATGATAGCTAAGGTTGAGAAATATTTAAAAGATTTTGATTTAACAGGTCTTGAAATATCTATAAAATCTCCAGATGATGCAATGCAATATTCACTTGATAGAATGAGAAAAGGTCTTGATACTATTAGTGTTACTGGAAATGTATTTAGAGATTACAATACTGACCTATTCCCAATTTTAGAGCTAGGAACATCTGCAAAAATGCTTTCTATTGTTCCATTAATGCAAGGTGGAGGGTTATTTGAAACAGGAGCTGGTGGTTCTGCACCAAAACATGTTCAACAACTTCAAGAAGAGAACTACTTAAGATGGGATAGTTTAGGTGAATTTATGGCACTTGCTGCTTCATTTGACCACTTATCAAATACTCAAAATAATAAAAAAGCTGCTGTTTTATCTAAAACTTTAGATAAAGCAACAGGAACATTTTTAATAAATGATAAATCTCCAGCTAGAAAAATTGGAAGTATAGATAATAGAGGAAGCCATTTCTATCTTGCAATGTACTGGGCAGATGAGTTAGCATCTCAAAATGATGATGCTGAGCTTAAAGCTGAGTTTGCACCAATTGCAAAAGCTTTAAATGAAAATGAAGCACAAATTTTAAAAGAACTTACAGAAGTTCAAGGAAAGAGCGCAAATACTGGTGGATATTATTTATTTGATGATGAATTAACTTCAAAAGTTATGAGACCATCTACTACACTAAATAAAATAATTGGTTAATTTTAAGAGTATGAGAAGATAAATCTTCTCATACTTTTCACTCTTCAAAAATTCTCTAATCAATAAACAGCTATAATCCATAAAATTTTTAAAAGGTATAATATTTTGAATAATAAAACTATTGGAATAGTAGGAGTTGGAAATGTTGGCTCTAGTTTGGCTTTTAGCTTAGCTTTGAGTAGTTTATGTAATAAAATCTTATTAAAAGATATAAGAGAAGATTATACAAAAGCTATGGCTCTTGATATTTCACAAGCTTGTAAAACTACAAATAATAAAACAAAAATAAAAGCTTGTATAGAAAATAGTGAATTTAAAGATTGTGATATTGTTGTAATAACAGCAGGAGTAGCAAGAAAACCAAATATGAGTAGAGAAGAGTTGCTTTATACAAATGAAAAAATCATAAACTCAATATTTGATGACATTTTAGAAAATAATCCAAAGGCTATATTTTTAATTGTCTCAAATCCACTAGATGCAATGGTTTATGTAGCTTTAAAAAAGACAAAACTTCCTAGAAATAGAGTTTTTGGAATGGCTGGAACTTTAGATAGTGCAAGATTTAAATACTATATCGATGAAAAAATAGATTTTCCTTATGAAAAGATAGAAGCTATGGTAATAGGTGCACATTCAAATACAATGCTTCCTTTGATAAACCATGCAAAAATTGATGGTAAGAAGATAGTTGATATTTTAAAAAAAGATGATTTAGATTATATTTTAGATAGTACAAAAAATGGTGGGGCTAAAGTAGTAGAGTTATTAAAAACAGGCTCAGCTTATTTTGCACCTTCTTATTCTTGCTTTTTACTTTGTAAAGCTATTATAGAAGATAGTAAAAATATTTTTCAAGTTTCAACTTTACTTATAAAAGATTATGGTTATGAAGATATAACTCTAGGAGTACCTGCTATAATTGGTAAAAATGGTATTGAAAAGATTATAGAACTAGATTTAAGTAGCAAAGAGAAAGAAGAACTAGAAATATCTGCTAAAACTGTTGAAAATAGTATTAATATTTTCAAAATAAAAAAAAATAATTTTAAAACTTGACCAAAATCAATTTGTTTTAAACTTACATTTCCTATAATTCTCCATCTTAATTAAAAAGGGAAATAATATGAAGAAAATAGTTTTAGCAACAACACTTTTAGCAGCAACTTTTGCATTTGCAAATCCTTACGCAGCATGTGTAGCATGTCATGGTGCAAATGGAGAAAAAGTAGCTTTAGGTAAATCTAAAATTATCAAAGATCTAACAAAAGCTGAATTTGTAGCTGCTTTAAAAGGTTATCAAGATGGAACTTATGGTGGTCCTATGAAAGGTATGATGACAGGTCAAGTAAAAGGTATGTCAGAAGCTACAATGCAAGAACTTGCAGATAAAATAGTAAAATAAATAGTCACTTTTAAGATAGTTAGGAACTCCTAGCTATCTTAAGCTATTTCTTTTTATATCTTCTAAAATCTTTATAAGTTCCTGTTTTTCGTCAAGTAATTTTTTAATCAAAATATCTTTTTCATCTTTAAATAAATCTATATTTTTTTGTTCCAAAACTTTACCAAGGTATATTTTAAATAGATTTTTATCCTTTAAATACTCTATTTTTCTGCACTCTACAATAATTTGTGGTTTATCTTCACCAAAAGTATTAACAAAAACTATTTTATCAATACTTTTTATATCATAATATATGTTATCTTCTATTATTTTTGGTTCTAAAAACTCTTTTTTCCAATATTTACTAGCCTCTTTTTCTATAACTTTTATATTTTTTAACAATATATTTTCAAACAACTCTTTACTTATTGATAATTTATACATATATTTTTTCCTAAAGTTTAAATGAAATTACTTTCAATGATAAAATGGTACAATCCTTTAAAAATTCCAAAGGATAATTATGTTAAATATTTTTAGATATTTTGCTACTATTTTAGCAATATCTCTTTTATTTACTGCTTGTAGTCAAAAAAAGCCAATAGAAAAACCAACAATTTTTGAAGAAAAACAAGATATTATTGAAAAACTATCAAAAAAAGTAGATGATACCTCTATTTACATAGAGAAAGATGCCTATTTTAATAATTATTTTAAACCTTGGAAACAAGAAAGATTATCTTACAAAGAACTAGAAGCAAAATGGGGATTTTCATATAGATATAAAAAAGTATATCTTGAAAATCACCAATTGGCTACAACAGAGTGGTTTGATAAAAAGATTGATAATGCAAATTTTGAAAACTATAACAAAGAGCCTAAAAAAGCAATAACTTTAAAAAATACAAATGTAAGAGTATTACCGACAAATTCTCCAATGTTTTATAATCCTAGTTTGCCAGGAGAGGGTTTTCCTTTTGATTATAATCAAAATTCACTCCTTAAAATCAATACTCCATTATTGGTTTCTCATCTATCAAAAGATAGAGCTTGGGCATTTGTTGAGTCCCATTTTGTAGGTGGTTGGGTTGAGATAAATAGTATAGCCTTTGTAGATGATGATTTTATAAAAGAGTTTACATCAAATGATTATTTTATAGCTACAAAAGAGAAATTTGCTATTTATGACCCTATTTTTAGAGAGTATATAAAAGTTGGTACAATTTTTCCAAAAAAAGATGAAAGCTATATTGTTGCAAAGAAAGATGATAGTTTAAATGCAAAAATAGCATATATTAATATAGAAGATATGTATGTAGAGCAAATGCCTTTGGCTTATACTTACGAAAATCGTACTAAAATTTTAAAAGAGTTTATAGATGAACCATATGGTTGGGCTGGGCTTTTAAACAATAGAGATTGCTCTAGCTTTACACAAGATTATTTTAGTGTTTTTGGAAAATATCTTCATAGAAACTCTAAAGCACAAACAACGAATGGAAAGTATTATGATATTTCTCAACTAAATTTGGATGAGAAAAAAGAGTTTATAAGAAAAAATGGTGTCCCTTTCTCAACTTTAGTATATTTAAAAGGGCATATAATGCTATACATGGGTATAGAAAATAATGAACCTTTGGTTGTTCATAATGTTTGGAGTGTAAAATTAAAAGATAAAGACAATAAAGAGTTTAGATATATAATAGGGAAAACTGCTATTACCACACTTGAACCAGCAAAGGAGCAAGAGGGGTTTACACAAGATAGTAATATATTAAATAAAGTTTTGGGAATAACAATTTTATAGCTTATTTATTCTCAAGTCTAATTAGTGGATTAAATAAAAGAGAGTCTAAGACCTGATTTTTAAACTTCATATCTTCTAATTGTTTGCTTAAAAAAGTGTTCTCTTCATTTAGTGAAATATAATGCGAGTATAATCTATTTACATCTTTACTTGTATAATAAATATTATTACTCACATATATTTTTGGTATATACATAACAAGTGCTAAAAATAGCATAATAATGACAAATCTTAATGAATTTTTTTGGTTTAATTTAAACAAATCTAAATACCCTTAACTTTGCACTTCTGCTTCTTGGATTTTGTTTTATCTCAAAAGAAGTTGCTATTATAGGCTTTTTTGTAATAATTTTACCTAAAGAGTGACTGTTTCCACACTCACATCTAAAAGCTTCTTTTGGACAAATACAACTTTCACTCCATTTTTTAAAATAATTTTTTACAACTCTATCTTCTAAAGAGTGAAAAGATATTATTGCAACAATACAATCTTTTGGTTTTATTTCTTCAATAGATTTGAATAATCTATCTAAAACACCTAATTCATCATTTACTTCAATTCTAATTGCTTGAAAAATTAAAGTAGCTGGGTGAATTTTTCCTTTAGGAAGTTTATTATAAAAAAACTCTGCAAGCTCTTTTGCACTATAAAATGGTCTATTTTGAACGATTAAAGAGGCAATTCTTTTATACTCTCTTATCTCTCCATACTCTTTAAAAATATGTTCAAGTTCCAGCTGAGAATAAGAATTTATAACAGTTGCAGCATCTAAACTTTGATTTTGATCCATTCTCATATCTAGATTTTGTGAATTAAAACTAAAACCTCTATCAAGTTTATCAAGTTGTAAAGATGATACTCCAATATCTGCTAAAATTCCCCTTATATCATAACTTTTGTATGTAGTTATAACACTATCAAAATTTCCTTTATTAAACTTGACTCTACTTTCAAACTCGTTTAATCTTTTTTTACTAAATTCTAAAGCCTCATCATCTTGATCGTTGCAAATTAACTTTACTTCACTATTTTGCTCCAATAAGCCACTACTATGTCCTGCATATCCAGTAGTACAATCTATAATGTATCCACCTTTTATATCTTTAAAACTATTTAAAACTTCATAATATAAAACAGGAATATGTGGTATATCTTGCAAATTAAACCTTTTATTAAAATTCCTATATAATATCAAAATTTTATTTAAGGCTTAAAATGTTAAATCAAGATACAGTAAAACTACTATCAGAACTATCACTATCAATGTTTACAAAAAATTTCTTTGGTATCTTTCAAGGTGCTATTTCTGCTAAGCTAGATCATGAACACTTTATGATAAATGCAAAAGATGCAGTTTTTGATAATTTAGATGAAAAGTCTTTTTGTACTTTAAATATGAACAAACCAGACTATAGATGGAATATAGCAAGTAAAGATGCATATACTCATTCAGCTATATATACAAATATTCATGAAGCAAAATATATTGCATTTGGAATGCCAATTTATACAACAGCATATACTCTAGGTCATGATAATATAATTTTTGAAGATTATTTTGGGAAAACGTTTTTTGGAGAAGTTCCAATATATAATCCTGGAGATTTATCAACATGGAAAGCAAGAAGTGCTTTGGAAATTACAAAATCTATAAAAAATACAGAACATAATCTACTTGTAATTAAAGGGATTGGTACATATATTTATGATAGAGATATTCATGAACTTGTTAAAAAAATAGCAATTTTGGAAAACTCTTGTAGGCTTTTAAGTATCAAAAGTACCTTTAGATGACTTTTTTACAAAATTTGCCAGAAAATAGTAAAAATTTTAGGAAACTTAAAGTTTAAGTATAATAAAGTTTTCACAATTTATTTTATACGAGGAGTTATCCATGAACAAAGCTGAATTTATTGATGCAGTTGCTGCAAAAGCAGGTTTATCAAAAAAAGATGCAAAAGGTGCAGTTGATGCAGTATTAGAAACTATTACAGAGGCTTTAGTAAAAAAAGATTCTGTTAGTTTTATAGGGTTTGGTACGTTCCAAACAGCTGCTAGAGCTGCTAGAGAGGCTAGAGTTCCAGGAACTGACAAAACTGTAAAAGTTCCTGCTACAACAGTTGCTAAATTTAAAGTTGGAAAAGCTTTAAAAGAGGCTGTTGCTAAATAAGTTTTAAAACTTATTAAAAGAGTTTATCCTTAATTTGGATAAACTCTTTTTTATTTCTATCTATATTTCACAATTTAAATAACATTAACTTGTCTTTAATATAAGGTAATTTTAGATTAATACTCTATATTTATAAACTATATGGCTCTGTGGCGGAATTGGTAGACGCGTGCGATTCAAAATCGTATTCCACTGGAGTATCGGTTCGATTCCGATCAGGGCTACCACTTTAGATTATTACTAATTTATATATTTTTTAAACTCATTTGAGAAATTTTCTAGTTCACTATTTATTTCATCTTTACTTATTCCATTTTGTAATGCACCTTTTTTTACACTACCTTGAAAAAGTTTAGATATTTTTCCATTTTCAAAAACCTCATAGACAAAATACTCATTTTGTGAATTGTTGTTTAAATCTAAACTACTTGTAAATAAACCATTTGAATCGTTTATTAAAGAGATTGTTGAATCCTTAAACAGTTTTTCAAGCTCACCATTTACTGCTATTTGTTTTATAAGCCAAGGAGTATTTGATATATTTGCTATTAAAACTAAATCTTTATCTATATTCTTTTTATAAAGTTCACTGAAAACTGCTAAACTATCATGATTTAAAACTATCAAATATAGTGGGAATTTCTTAAAAAACTCATCTTTTTTTGTATAGCTATTTTGATTAACAACATCAAAAAAACTAGGAAGATTTGTAAAATTCAGCTCCTTTTGAACTTTATCCTCTTTTATACTTCTTGGTATAGTAAAATATATTAAAAAGCCAAAACAAACAACAAAGAATATAACCATTTTAAAAAATTTTTTCATAAGCTTTTCCCCTCTTTTCTTGCCCATCTTTTAAATAACCTAAAATTTAAAACATCTTTTTCTATCTCAGAACCATTTATTATAAATTCAGATAAAACTTTAGCCAAATATGGAGCCAAAACAAAACCTCTTCCACCAACACCATTTAATGTATATAAATTTTTATACAAAATTAACTGTTCATCTTTTATAAAAGCTCCTTTTTTAATATGTGGATATACTTCAAAACTCTTTTTACTATTTATTAATGCTCCAACCATTGGAAAATAATCAACACTTGAAGCTCTAGCACCTATTTTTACATTAATTAGCTCTATCTCTTTAAGTGTTAAAATATCATTTGCTCTTTCTAAAAGTTTTTTTGTATCATTTTGTATTATCTCTAAAGTTTTTTCATTGTGCTTTATATAATTTATATCTTTTAACTCTAAATTAAAAGAACTATCACTCATATCATCTTCAAATCTATTATGTGTTGCTCCTATTGAGATTTTATATTTTCCATTTTCTTCTATACTTTTTGAAATTGAACACTCTTTATGATAATTATTAAATATCTCTGTAGAGCTTAAAATATCTATCTTTTGTCCCCAAACAGCTCTTAATTTGAAATATTCCTCATTTATTAAAGAGAGATTTGCACCTGTACACAAAAAAAGCTTTCTAGCTTTTATTTCATCATTTAAAATCCAACTATTTTCACTCTCTTTTATAGATTTAACATCATAATTAAATAGCTTTTCAATATCAAAGCTAAGCTCTTTGCAGATATCTTCTGGCTTAATTGTACTTCCAACAGTAAAATAGTATCCGCCCTCTTTCTCTTCAAAAGGGAAGCTCATATAAGGTATGTAACTTTCAAATTTCTCTTTATCTATTTTATTCTTTGGAATTCGTATTGTTCCTGCTTGTACAAAGGATTTTGGAAAATTATTATTATAAAAACTTGTTGAAAATTTTAAAGCTTTATTTACTAAATCTTTAAAACTATTATCTATACCCAAAAGTGGAGATAAAAAAGCACCAGCTGCACCACTAGCTCCCAAACAAACATCACTATTTTTATCTATTAATAAAACACTATTTGAATGTTTTTTTAAAAAATATGCCAAAGAACAGCCAACTATACCACTTCCAATAATTATATAATCAAATTTTTTCATAAGAAAGAGTATATCAAAAAAAATCAAAGTATATTTTAAATTTAAGTAGCTAAAATACAAGATTATTTATAAAAGGTAGTTTATGAAAATTTTAGTAACAGATGATTCTAAAATGGCTAGGAAAATGGTGATAAAAACGCTTCAAGATGCAATAAATAATATAAATTATGAAGTTTTAGAAGCTCAAAATGGAGAAGAGAGTTTAAATTTATATAAAGAGCATAAGCCAAATATTGTTTTTATGGATCTAACAATGCCTGTAATGGATGGTTTTGAAGCATTAAAAAGGATAAAAGAGTTTGATAATAGTGCCAAAGTTATTGTAATTTCTGCTGATATTCAAAAACAGGCTATGGATAGAGTAAGAGAGCTTGGAGCTTTAAACTTTGTAAAAAAACCTATTGATTTAAAAAAAATGCAACAAATTCTAGTTAATTTAATCTCTTAAAGGATACAAAATGTGCAATATAGAACTAACAGAAGATGAAAAAGATTGCCTTCAAGAGTTAATGAATGTAGCTTATGGAAGTGCTACTGCTGCTATTACTGAAATATTCGATGCTTTTGCAAAACTTAGTATTCCAACTATTAAAATAATAGATGCTTTGTATTTAAAAGATTATTTATCACATGAGTTAAATTTTAAAGAGGAACACTTTGTAGCATCTCAACAGATAAATGGACCTTTAAATGGTGAAAATATGTTTATTATAAACAAAAAATCTGCTGCTAATATGTCTATTAAATTTGGATTTAGCGATGATGAGATTTCAAATGAGGATATTTGTGATATTACTTTAGAAATTACAAATATCTTATCATCTTCAACCATTAGTAAATTAGCAGAAGATATAAAAACAAATGTATCTTTTTCTGCACCTACAATTAAAACTATAAGCTCAATAAATCAATTAAATAATCTATTTATAAGCAACTACAAAAAAGTCATTATAATCTCTACAAAACTAGAGTTTGATGACTTAAATATTCATGCTGAGCTATTTATTTTAACAACAGATAACTCTATTTTGTTTATAAAAGAGAAATTAAACAAAATACTGGATGAGCTATGAGTAGTAATAAAACAAAAAATAAATTTGATATTATTTGCAATACTGTAGATAATGGGATTATTGTTCTAAATAAAAACTTAGAAGTATTTTTTTGGAATAGATGGCTTGAGACTAGAACTGGTATTGAATCAAACTTGATAGTTGGAAAAAATATTTTAGATTTTTATCCAACTATAGATGAAAAAAGATTACAAAGAAAAATAGTAACAGCTCTAAAACTAAAAACTCCAACATTTTACACTCCACAAACAGATAATTTTCTGATAAATATTGAAATAAATAATATTTCAGATAGAGTATTTAATCAAATGCAACAAAGTATCACTATCACTCCCTTAGATCTTGAAGAAGATTTAGTTATTTTATATATTTATGATATAACTTTTTTGAGTGAAACAAACTATAAACTTGAGGTTGCGAAAAAGAAGTTAAGTGAAAAAAATGAGGAGTTGAGGCTTATTTTAGATGCAACAATGGAAGCTATAATTATTTTCAAAGATAATATGGTTTTTGATTGCAATAAAATAGCTATTGAACTATTTAATAAACAAACAAAAGATGAGTTAATAAATAAAAAGTATAAAGATTTATTTATTGATAAAAATTCAGATGAGAATGAACCTTTTGAAACAACAATTACAAGAGATGATGGTAGTATATTTAGTGCAATTCTAAATATAAAAAATACTCTTATCAATAATCAAATGGTAAAAATATTAACTATTATAAATATTGAAGAGATAAAAAGAAAAGAGTCTCTTCTAGCTGAGCAGACAAAATTAGCAGCTATGGGAGAGATGATTGGAAATATAGCTCATCAATGGAGACAACCTCTAAATGTTATCTCTATGCTCTCTTCAAATATGAAACTAAAAAAATCTATGGGAAAACTAGATGCAAATGAGATGAATGAAAATCTTCAACTAATTACAAAAACAACAGAGTATCTATCTTCAACTATTGATACATTCAATAACTTCTTAAAAACTGATAAAGAACAATCTTTATTCAATTTAAAAGAAAACATTGAAAATAATATTTTAATAGTAACCCCATGTTTTAAAGATTTTAATATAGAGATTTCTCTTGATTTAGAAAATGATATCTATATTTTTGGTATAGCAAACGAGTTCTCACAAGCTTTTATTAATATTTTAAACAATGCAAAAGATGCTTTAGTTCAAAATCTAGATGAAGATGAACTAAAAATTGTTAAAATATCTTCAACTATAAATCACAATAATATAGAGATACAGATAAAAGATAATGCACTAGGAATAAATAAAGATATTATAAATAAAATATTCGAGCCATACTTTACTACAAAACATCAATATCAAGGAACAGGGCTTGGACTTTATATGACTAGACAAATTATAACATCTAGCTTAAAAGGTGATATTAAAGTAGAAAACTCTTATCTAAACTATAAAAATCAACAATACTTTGGAGCAAAGTTTACTATCACACTTCCAACAAACCTTGATTGACTTTGACTCAAGGTTTGTGATATAATTCTAATTAAAATTTTTAATAATATAGGATTAATTAAATGGCAAAAAGTTTATATGAAACATTAGAAGTAAATGAAAATGCAACAGCTGATGAGATTAAAAAAGCTTATAGAAAATTAGCAAGAAAGTATCATCCTGATGTAAATAAAGATCCAAAAGCTGAAGATAAATTTAAAGAGATAAATGCAGCTTATGAGGTTTTAAGCGATCCACAAAAAAAACAGCAATATGACCAATATGGTGACTCTATGTTTGGTGGGCAAAATTTTAGTGATTTTGCTAGAAATCAAGGAGGGGGAGTTGATTTAGATGAGATTTTAAGACAGATGTTTGGTGGTGGAGCAGCTGGTTTTAGTGGTGGGTTTGGAAGAAATAATTTTGGTGGTGGATTTGGATTTGACACTCCTGATTTAGATACAAATGCACAAGTTACAATCCCTTTTGATGTCGCTGTTTTAGGTGGAAAACAGTTTATATCTTTAAGTAATGATTCTTTTGATGTAAAAATTCCAGAAGGTATTGAGGATGGTCAAAGAATAAGAGCAAAAGGGAAAGGAAAATCATATCAAGGACAAAGAGGAGATTTAATTTTAAAGATAAATATATCTCCTAGCAATGAATATGAAAGAGAGTTTGATAATCTTACTAAATATTTTGATTTACCTCTAAAAACAGCTTTATTTGGTGGTAAAGTTGAAATTAAAACTATACACAAAGATATAACTTTAAAAGTTCCACAAGATACAAAACAAAATCAAAAATTTAGAGTAAAAGAGCTAGGAGTTTTAAATAGAAAAACAAAGACAAAAGGTGATTTATATCTTAAAGCAAATATTGTTTTACCAAAAATAGAAGAGTTAAGTCCAGAGCTTATTAAACTTCTAAAAGAAGAGTTAAAAGAGAGTTAAAGGGGTTTTATGGAAAAAAATAGCTATATAGAGCCTGTCTATTTAATATCTGTAGTTGCTGATATTTTGGGAGTTCATCCACAAACATTGAGACAATATGAGAGGGAAGGATTAATTAAACCATCAAGAACAAATGGAAAAATAAGACTTTATTCTCAAAAGGATATAAATCATATAAAGTATGTTTTAACACTAACAAAAGAGATAGGTGTAAATCTAGCTGGTGTTGATATTATTTTACAGCTAAATGAGAAGATAAATGAGCTTGAAAACATAATAGCTACTTACAAAAATAAAAATCAACATTTAGATAATCTATCTGTTGTTCCAGATAAAAAGGCATTAGTAATACAAAAAAGTTCTTTAGAGTTAGTTATAGTAAAAGAGGAAGATTAAGCTTTGGGGAGATAAACTCCCCAAAGTTAACTATTTTGGATCAGTTATAAACTCTCTATTTTTATAAATAGAGTGAATAAAAGCCAAACATATAGGAACTATTGCAAAAGTAGTAATCAGCATGGGTGGTAAATGATAAAAAATCTGTATCAACATAGATAGAGACAATAGTCCAATTGACCACATTGCACCATGTTCTAAATAAATATATTTTGAAACAACTTCTCTTTCAACCATAAAAATAGTAAGACTTCGTACTGCCATAGCACCAATTCCAAGTCCCAACATAATTATTACAACATTTTGAGTAATAGCAAATGCTCCTAAAACTCCATCTAAAGAGAAACTCATATCAATTACTTCAAGATATAAAAAAGATATAAGTCCACCACTTAGCTCTGTAACTTTTAAATCAGAATTTGTTTCAGTTTTAAGCTCAATTGCCCCTTTTAAAAGCTCTAAAAGATAAAAAGCAATAACTCCAATAATCATAGGAACTATAATTTCAAGCTTATCAACTTTTACCATATTATCACCCATTACAACCTCATTTGGTGCAATATATGTGATAGCTAAAATTAAAAACATAATAAATAGTGCTTTAATATCACCTATTTTTGATAGTTTTGTAGCAAATTTTTCTATATATTTTACCCAGTGTGTATCTTTATTTTCATCAAAAATAAATTTTAAAAATAGCATTAAAAGAAACATTCCACCAAATGACATAATTACATGATGAGAACTTTGGATAATTTTTTCATACTTATCTGGATCACTTACTGCTAAATTGAAAGAGTCAATAAAACCCATAGATGTTGAAAAATATACTATTAAAATAGGAAATACAAATCTAACTCCAAAAACAGCAATAATCATTCCCCAAATAAGGAATCTTCTTCTCCAAACAAGAGCCATTGTTGCCAAAATAGTTGCATTTACAACAGCATTATCAAAAGATAAACTAAGCTCTAAAACAGATAAAATAGTTCCTTGATAAAGAGCAAAAAAGCCACCATAAATAAAAAGTAACACAGAAGCTATAAGCCAAACAGCAAAAAAACTGTAAAAATAAGATATGAGAGGTTTTTGTTTCAATACAAACCCTTGATTTATAAATTTTTTGGGATTATATCTAAAATTAATAAATATTAGCTATTTGTGGCTATATAAAGATACATTTCTTCTAAGTTTAGTTTTTTATCTAATTTTATACTTAAATCCATAATATAAATATTATTTAAATCAAACTTCTCTAGCTTTACAAAATCTTTTTGTGTAGTAACTATTGCAAAATCTCTATATTTTTCTAAAATAGTATCTATTTCAAACTTTGTAAAAGTATGGTGGTCTTCAAAAAAAATAGTCTCTATATTTTTTGGTAAAAACTCTAAGAGCCTTTTTGGCTTTGAGATTGCAGTTAAAAGAAGTATATTTTGTGGAAGTTCTACCTTCTTTTCATCTTTTTTTATCTCTACAACTCTTTTAAAATCAAGCCCCTCTTTTAAAACTATATTTGCTTTATTATAAAAACTTTTTGGCTCTCTATATGCTCCACTTGGAATACAAAAATTATTTGTTGGTTCATCCTTTGGTTTTAGCAAAATATCAAATTTTTTTATATTGTATTTTGAAAATCCATCATCCAAAAAAACAACTTTACAGCCTAAATCTTTAGCTTTATAGATAGCTTTTACTCTATCTTCACTAACTATTACAGTTGCATTTTTTAAAGATTTAGCTAAAAGCATAGCCTCATCACCACTTATATTTATATCTTCTTTTATAACACCTTTTAAGCTAACTATAAAAAGTCCCTTCGAAGCTCTTCCATATCCTCTTAAAACTATGCAAACATCATCATAGTTTTTTGCTAACAAAATAGTAATTGGGGTTTTTCCACTTCCTCCAATTGTTAGATTTCCAATAGATATTATAGGAATACCAAAATCTATTTTTGAAGAAGTAGCTCTTTTTATAAGAACAACAAGTATATATATAAAACTAAAGGGTAAAAGTAAAAAAGAGACTATTCTTTGAAAAGGATTTGGAAAAAATAGATAATCTTCAATCCATAAAATAACTCTTTGCTTCAATATTAAATCCAATCACTTGCAATTTGAACAACTTGATCGCAAACATAATTTACCTCTTCATTTGTAAGCCCAGCATAAATAGGAAGTGATAAAATTTGTTGATAGTTATTTAGAGCATTTGGAAATGCTGTTATTTTTATAGAGTATTTATTCTTATAGTATGTTAAAAGATGAAGTGGAATATAATTTAAAGCAGTTGAAACTCCTCTCTCTTTTAAAGCTCTAGCAAAAGCATCTCTATTTCTTTGAATTTTTATAATATATTGTGTATAAATATGCTCATTATTATATGGTAAAATAGTTATATGTTTTATATTTTTTAATCTATCTTCATATAGTTTTGCTATCTCTTGTCTTCTTTTTATAAAACTATCTGTTTTTTTAAGTTGGGCTATTGCATAAGCAGCATCTAGCTCAGAAATATCAAATTTATGTCCTATATCATCAACATCATAAACATAATCTAAGTTTCCATAACTATCATAAGCAGTTGTAATTGCATGATTTCTTAAAAGCTTTGCTCTTGAAGCTAACTCTTCATTATTTGTAACTAAAACTCCTGAACGACTAATAGCATATCTAGATGGAGATGGATTTGTTGAAAATATTGTCATATCAGCAGTCAAATTTCCAACTTTCTCTCCTTTATATCTACTTCCTAAAGCTGCTCTACAATCTTCAATTATTAAGATATTATGTTTTTTTGCTATTTCATAAATCTTATCTAAGTTTGGAGCTAGGCCTCCAATAAAAGTGATAATTGCAGCTCTTAATTTTTTTGATTTATTAGCAATTATTGTCTCTTCAAACTTTTCAATATCTAAATTCATATTTTCTAAATTTATATCAACAAAAATAGGCTCTGCATCAAAGTGTCTTACAGTTTCAGGGAGATTTACAAAAGAGTTTACAGACATTAAAATCTTATCTCCTCTTTTTAACTTCATAGAACTAAGAGCCAAATGAATAGCTGCTGTTGATGTAGCAGTGGCTATAGCATATTTTGCACCAATGTAGTCGCAAATTCTCTCTTCAAACTCTAATACCTTTGATAAATCATCTTTTGACTCTAAAACAGATTTTAATTGATTTATCTCTTCGCTATCTAAAGTTGCTTTATATATTGCTATCTTTTTACTCATCTTAAACTCCATATTTTCTATATTTTGGCAATTATTGGTAATCTTCTTTTAAACTCATTTAGTTTTACTCTTTTTGAAATTTTATCTATAAAAGAGGCTTCAAAACCATGTTTTAATAACTCGTCTTTGCTCTTATTTTCATCTATCATATCTTTTAATAAAGCATCAATTTGACTATAACTATATCCCAAATCATCCTCATCGCTTTGACCTTCATAAAAATCTGCACTAGGTTTTTTTTCTATAATATTTTTTGTAACTTCTAAATACTTAGCAAAATCAAATAAGTCACTCTTATAAATATCTCCAATTGGATTTAAAGCACAAGCTAAATCTCCAAAAATAGTCCCATATCCTAAAAGCAGTTCACTCTTGTTTGAGGTTCCAATTACTAAAGAGCTTTCTCTTGCACTAATGTCATATAAAACTGACATTCTAAGCCTTGCACTAAAATTCCCAATTCGTAAATTACTACCTTGCATATTTCCCAAATAAGCACTAAGCATAGGTTCTATACTAACTATCTCATATTTTATATCAAATTTCTCACAAAGCTCTACTGCATCATCAATAGATGATTTTGAAGAAAATTGTGATGGCATTAAAACACAATTTAAATTATCACCAAAGGACTCTTTACATAAAACTGCAACAACTGCTGAATCAAGCCCACCAGAAAGTCCCAAAGTAGCTCTTTTTAATCCAGTTTTTAAAAGTTCATCTTTTAGAAACTTTATTAATTCTTGCTTAATATTTTTATAGTCATTCATACCTAAACCTTAATTTAAGATTATATATCATCTTTCTTTGTTTTTTGATAAATCTCATCTAAATAAGTAGAGTTTCCTTCTTTTTGCTCAACTTTTTTATCAATTAATCTAAAAACAATATCTTTTAACTCATCTTCATCAAAATAGTTTAGATAATTTGGATTAATATCTATCTTCTCATTTTCATCAATTTTTAGAAGAGATTTAATCTCTTCTATTAGCTCTTTTTTTATATCTACCAATTTTACTCTTTATTAAATTTTTTTAATATATCTTCTATATAAAGTTGCATTTTTTGTTCACCTATATCATTTTTTGCACTTTTACAACATCCACAAGAACCACCTGCATCCGTCATATCTTCGATATCTTCTAGTGTTTTTGCACCTTTTTCTTTAATCGCAAAAATTATTTCACCAAGACTTACTTGCTTACACTCACAAACTATATATGAGTGAGAAAAACTTCTTGCCACTATAAACCTCTTTGTTTCTTTATAATCTCATAAGCTTCATTTAACTCTTGAAGTTTTTTTGTAGCTTCATCTATAATATTTTGAGTAGCACCCTGCCCTGTAATAATATCAGGATGGTATTTCTTTACCAAATTTCTATAGTTTTTCTTTAAAATTTCATCACTATCATTTTGATTTGTTTCTAATACTTCATAAGCTTTTTCAAGAGATAAAGCTTTTTCATTTGCTCTATTTTTGTAGAAGTTTTCAAAATTTGATATAAGATTAAAATAATCCTTTTGATCTACTTTCAAAGCTTGTGCAATATCTTCAGTAATCTCTTGCTCTTGTTTTGAAAAATCACCATCTATAAATGCAAGATTTAGCAAATACTCCATATATTTTAATCTTTTTTCATAATTATTTTTTGTTAAAAGATATAATCTATCACAAATAGTAATTAGATTTGAGAAATTCTCTTTTTCTTGATTATATAGGTTTTTAAGTTTTTCTCTTAACTCTTCATTATTTTCAAAATGACTTGAAATATCATTTAAAGTATGTTTTATAAGCTCTGCTTCAAGCTCTCCTACTTTGCCATCTGCCTTTGCTACTTTTGACATTAAAGCCACTAAAAGACCAGCTTCATGCCCTAATAAATCTCCACGAAAAAACTCTTTTTTATTTAAATTTATATTTTTAAACTCTTCTGTTTTATAATTTTTCCCTATAAAAAACAGTATTGCTATTACTATAGCTAAAACTACTAACTCCATAGATTTCCTATTTTGATTTATATATTTGAGCTTTTATTTTATCAAATTTAGACTGAGAGTATAAATTTCAATCTCTTTTGTAAAAAATTATCTTTCCAAAACTCTATTTAAAGTATATTGCATATCTTCATCTAGATCCATATTTTTCATCATCCAGTTTAGATAGTTTGCATCTTTTTTTGCTACATCTTCTATACTTTCACCTTTATATTTTCCAAATTTAAAAGTTTGAACAAAAACAGGAGTTAAAGTTAGTTCAACCAGCTTTTTCATAGGGTTTATATCTGGAAAACTCATCTTTACTTGTGCCACAAGTTTTGATAAAAATAGTTTCATAACCAGCACATCTCCTATTGCATCATGAGCTTTTATTGTTATATTTAGTTTTTTTGCCTCTGCAACTTCATCTTTGTATAGCTCAAGAGCATATCTTAAATATTGTAATCTATGATATGGGAGTTCACTAAAAATATGTCTAGCACATCTTAGAGTATCTATTAATTGATAATTATTTACAAACCCCTCTTTTTTTATCATCTCTAAATCAAAATTTATATTATGAGCTATCAAAAAGTTTTCACTTCTATTTAACTCTTGTAATCTTTTATAGAAGTTTGTATCAACTGCATTTGGCTTATTTTTTAGCAAATCTGGTGTGATATTGTGAACTTCCATAGCTTCAAGCTTTATTGGGATTGGATTAATACAAAGTTCATCAAAAACTTCTAAATCTCCTTTTTGATTTAAAATCATACTTCCAAATTGAATAACTCTATCCTCCTCTTGTGCACCTGTAGTTTCTGTATCAAAAAGTATATAATGTATCATCTTTTCTCCTTAAATAATAAGCATTCCATCGCCATAAGAGTAAAATCTATAGTTCTCTTTTATAGCAATGTCATAAAGCTCTAAAGTCTTTTCTAATCCAATAAATGAAGCAACCAACATAATTAAAGTAGATTTTGGAAGATGAAAATTTGTAAGTAGATAATCAACTTTTATAGGTTTATTCATAGGATTTAAAAATAAATCACACTCTCCTTGAATTTTATTTGTTCTTTCATAATACTCAATAGTTCGTGTAACAGTTGTTCCAACAGCTAGAACTTTTTTTGCATTATCCAAATTTTTTTTTGCCTCTATTCCTATCTCAAAATATTCACTATGCATAGGATGAGATAAAATATCTTCAACATCAACAGGTTTAAATGTTCCAGCTCCTACATGTAAAGTAAGATAATTTAAACCATATCTCTCTTCTAGCTTTTTTAATAACAAAGGAGTGAAGTGTAAAGATGCTGTAGGAGCCGCTACTGCTCCATAGTTTTTTGCAAATAGTGTTTGATAATTTGTCTCATCATCTTTTTCATCATCTCTATTCATATATGGAGGAAGAGGAATATGCCCTATTTTATTTAAAATATCAACCAAAGATAGAAAATTTAGTCTCTTTTTACTATTTTCATCTTGGAAAAACTCTACAACTCTTGTACCATCTTCATTTAACTCTAAAACTTCAGCTATTAAACCTTCATCAAAAAATATTTTAGTCCCAACTTTCACTTTTCCTTTTATTAAAACCAAATATCTATCCATAAAAAGAGGTTTATTTAAAAGAAGTTCTATATTAGCACCTGTAGATTTTTTACCAAAAACCCTAGCTTTTACAACCTTTGTATCATTTAAAAATATAGATAACTCTTCTGGAAGAAATTCCAAAATATCTCTAAAAGTAGAGTGAAAAATCTCATTTTTTTCTCTACAAAAAACAAGCATTTTTGCACTATCTGCTGGAGTTATTGGAAAAGTTGCAATTTGACTAGAAGGAAGTTCAAAATCATAACTGGAAGTCTTTAAAACATCTCTCAAACTACTCTTCTTCCTCTTCCTCTTTTTTTGCTGGATTAAATACCTTTGCTATATAAATAGATACTCCATATAAAAATAGAAGTGGTAATGCCATTAAAACTTGACTTATTACATCTGGTGGAGTTAAAACAGCAGCAACAACAAAGATTAAAACAACTGCATATCTAAAAAACCCTTTTAGAGTTTCATCTGTTACAAGACCAATTTTTGCTAAGAAAAAAGTAATTACAGGCAACTCAAAAGCGATACCAAACCCAATCATAAGTTTTGTAAAAAACCCAACATATTTACCAATACTAGGTAATACACTAACAACACTATTACCAAAAGCAATTAAAAAATCAAATCCAATAGGAACAACTATATAGTAAGCAAATGAGGCACCCATCAAAAACATTAAAGTTGCAAAAAATACAAAAGGAACAACAAGTTTTTTCTCATGGTCATATAATCCAGGAGCTAAAAACAACCATAATTGCCAAAAGATAACTGGTAAAGATAGAATAAATCCTGCAAAAAATGCAACTTTCATAGCTGTAAAAAATGTCTCTTGAATTTCAACTGCAATCATTGAAGTTCCAGCTGGTAGTGCATGTTTTACAGGAGCCATCATCCACTCTAAAATTGGTTCATAAAAAGCAAAACATACAAAAAACATAGCAGTAATTGTAATAGCAGATATAACTAACCTTTTTCTAAGGTCTGCAATATGCGGTTTTAAATCTTCAAACATTACTATATATCCTCACTATTTTTTAAAGAGAATTTTTCATCTTTTTTTTTCTCTTTTTCTTCATTTACTTTTGCAAATTTTTCTTTGATTTTTTCAACTTCATTATCTTTTTTTGAAGGTTCTAAGTCATCTTTTAAAATATCATCAAGCCCTAAATCAAATTTGTTTTCAATAGATAAAGATGCTTTTGTATCTTCAATTTGAGCCTTAAATTTATTTGCTTCCTCTTTTAATTCAGCAATATTTAGCTCATTATCAAGAGTTGTTTTTGCATCATTTAAGCCTTTTTTTACACTACTAAACATTTTTGCTATTTTTACCATAGCATCTGGAAGCTTTTCAGGTCCAAGTGCAATAACTGCTACAATTGCAATCAAAAAAATTTCACTAATTCCAAATCCAAACATCTTTTGCTCCCAATTCTTTATAAGGTGAAGATTTTATCAAAATAGAACAAAAATTGTAATTAATCAAAATATAGTAACTATTAATAAAGCTTTAAATATCTCTATATTTCTTAAAATTTTCAGCTTGTTCAAATATTTCTTTAAATGCACTATTTTTTATAAGTGCATTTGTTATATCTCTTGATTGACTTCATTATACATAATTTAAAAAACTCTATCATATCACCCCATAGGGTATAAAATCTCTTTTTGAATAACTTCAATTTTTTTTAGAAGCTCATCATCTATTTTGAAATCAAAAGCTTTAAAGCTCTCTTCTAGTTGCTCATGTTTTCTAGCTCCAATAATAGTTGAAGCAACAAAATCAAAATGTTTTGAGTATGAAACAGCTAAAGTAACTGGGCTTACTCCATACTCCTTTGCAAGCTCTATATATTTTGAAGTTGCTTCTAAAGTTTTACTATTTACAAACCTATGAGCCATAGCTTGGACTCTTTTACTTTTCTCTTTTAAATATATAGAAAATCTCACATCATCACTAACAAAATCGTTATTATATTTTCCACTCAAAACCCCACCAGCCATTGGACTATAAGGTAAAAGTGAGATATTTTCTCTTCTACATACATTTGCTAATTCATCAAAAAATCTAGGATTTAAAAGTGAAAAGTTATTTTGAATAGACTCAAATCTTGCAAGATTCTTATTTTTACTTGTTTCATTTGCCTTTGTAAGACCATATGCACTATCATTTGAAGTTCCAATATATCTTACTTTTCCCTCTTTTACAAGCTCATCGAAAGCTTTTAAACTCTCTTCTATTGGTACAATAGTATCTGGCCAATGCATCTGATAAAGGTCTATATATTCAGTCTGAAGTCTTCTTAAACTATCTTCAATAGCTCTTTTTATATGAAAACTATCAATGGCTGTAAGTCCATGACGTACAGGTGGCACAAACCATCCAGAAGCAGCTCCTGCTATTTTTGAAGCTATTATTACACTATCTCGTGGTTTTGTCTTAAGCCACTCCCCTACAATTATCTCTGTATTTCCTATAGTCTCTTTTTTTGGGCTAACAGGATAAAGCTCTGCTGTATCAAAAAAGTTTATTCCTCTATCATAAGCCATATCAAGAATTTTAAAAGCCTCAACCTTATCTGTACTACTTCCAAAAGTCATAGTTCCCATACAAATTGAGCTAACTCTAAGTCCCGTTTTTCCAATATATCTGTATTCCATTTTTAGCCTTTAAAAAAAGTTTATTCCATTATACAAATCTCTTTCTTAAACATATGCTTCACAGTTTGTATTGCAACCAAAAGTACTATTAAGCTTGTAATTGTTGCCAAAATATAGCTCAAAAACATATAAAAACTATTTTTTGTAAGTTCAAACATCAAAATAGCACTAAGAGTAATAGAAGCCATAGGAAAGGTAAAAGCCCACCAAGAGATAAAAAACTTAATCTTTAAAAAGTTTTTATATAAAAATGCAACTAATATTGTAAAAAATAGCCCTAAACTAAACAAAATCTGAGCAAAAAAATCTAAGCTTTCAGTCAATTTTATATATGAGATAAATCCAATTGCTGGTGGAGCAATTAAAATAAACATTGTAGGCATAAATTTTGGAGCAAATGGATTGTGAAAAATAACTCTATTTAGAATAATAGAAAATAAAATTATCCAAAAAAATAGCCCAACTGCAAAATAAAAAGTCAAAATAGAGTTATCAAAAAATCCAACTCCAGCAATTGGAACTATCAAATTTCCAACTATTGGAATAAACCAAGCAGGGTTTGAGTGAACTATCTCTAAATTATTATTTATCCAAAATCTTATAGTATAAAAGGTAAGAAAAATATGTAAAGCAGCTCCAAAATAGAAAAAATAGCTAGAAACTTCTAAACTATACTCTTTAAATGCAGCCGATAAAATAAGCATAGATATAGAACAAGCTGCAAAAAAGTTTATTCTTATTGGGTGATTTAGCTCTTTTTTTACTTCATCTTTATATTTTACTATTTTAAATAAATATGTAAGTGTTATTAAAAAAAACATAAATGTTGAAATAGCTATTAAAGTTGTAGCAAAAAAGCTAGGGAAAGAGAAGATATGGCTTAATCTTTCAAAAACCAAAGTAAGTCCACCAAGTCCCATAACTGTAGCAAACATCATAATCGGGAAAAACTGCAATCTATTTGAAGGAATTGCTTTTATCTCTTCTTCATTCATATTTTTAATCCTATTTTAGTAAAATTTTAAAAAATATTTAGGATTTAATTTTGAAAAATAGAAAAATAGTAGATTTAAAAGAGCAAAATTTTGAGTTCTCACAAAAAGATGAAACAATTAAACTACTAAGTTTTGATAAAGAGAAGATGAGTTTAGAGATAGCTATTTTCAAAAATAAAGAATTTGTAAAAAATAGCTCTATGGTTTTTGCTCATCTTCCAAAAAGCTTAAAGGCAAAACTAAATCCTAAAACAAAATCTTAGCCAAAAAAGATTTAATCTATCTCTATTATTAAATAAGATGAGCTTATACTATTTAATTAGTTTTAGTTATATTTTAATTTCAATTGAGCATAAAGCTCTTCAAAGCTTACATCTTCAATCTCTCTTAACAATTCGACCATCACAACATTGTCTTCATTACCATTCCATACCTTTTTATATGTTCCCTCTTTATATCCATTGTCTTGTCTAAATTGATTTAAACAGTTTTTTCCAATATATAGTTTTTGAAGCCAAGGAAAAGATAAACCAGCACTTTTACAAGCTCTAAAGAATTGCTCAATGAATCTTTCTATTCCACTAAAAGTTGGCATATTTTTTGTCTCAATAGCTAAGGCTATGTATGATAATTTTTCAGCCTCTTTTACCACAAGTTTTATATCTACATTTTGTGCTGCTTCATAAATACAGTGAGTATTTACTAAAGATACAGCTTTTGGAACATTTGTCTCTTGTAAAATATAACTCATTAAAAAGTGCCAAATATCTACAAGTTCAACATGAATATTGTTCATATCTGGGTTTGAATTTATATCTTTCCAGTGTTTCCATGGAGTTGAATCTATTAACTCTGCTACTTCCATATGAATACATCTAAGCCAATTTATCTCTTTATTAAATTTATTTAATCCTAGCTCCCAATTTTTACCATTTGTGCTATCGTTTAGTTGCTTTTGTAGCAAAAACATCTCTTCTAATTTAGCTGGAAAAGATGAAGCCTCTTCAAGTAAACTAGCAAGTGGTAAACACTCCTCTACAATATTTTGTAAGCTTAAACTAGATGGTAAAACCTCTTTGTCTCCTTTTAAAATATGTAAAAGTAAAGATACTAAATATGGAATTTCCTCTTTTTCTTCCCATTTTAAAACATCACTAGAGTTTATTTTTGCATATTTCACAAACTCATCAACTGAAGCAAAACCTACAACTTTTACAGCCTCTTTAAAATCTTTATATAACAAAACTAACTCCTATTTTCAAATTTTTTCTCAACAAAAAGCCTACAATCTTCACCGCTACTATTTTTTACAACAATACTAGGTATCATCATTGACTTAAAACCATATGCTTTACAACCATGTGGTTTATTTGGCTCCCAAGTAACAAAATAGTTTACACATTTCTGGCAAATTACTTTTTTCTCCACACTAAACTCCAACTTGGCTCTGAATAGCTTTTGATAAAGAGAGTAAATCTACATTTTCCAAACTAACTCCAGTTGGTACTCCTTGAGCTATTTTTGTAAAAATTATATCAAACTCTTTTAGTTTATCTTCAATATATAAAATAAAAGCATCATTTGCAATAGAAGGGGTAATTGCAAACAATATATTTCTTACCCCACTATTTTTTATATACTCTTGAAGTTTTATTATTAAATCTAACTCCAATTCATCTATTACAAAATATCTTCCATCAAACTCTTTTGAATCTTCTATTATAAAAATATCTTTGGCACTTTGAACAATACAAAGTTTGCTACCATCACGACTCTCATCTAAGCAATACTCACAAATCTCATTTTCACTCATACTTCTACATCTTTTGCATTTTTTAATAGTTTTCAAAGCATTTTCTATACTATGAGATAGTTTTATTCCGCAATAGTTGTCATTCATTACAATGTGATAAGCAAGTCTTAAAGCCGATTTTTTCCCAATAGTTGGTAAAGATTCGAAAGCCTCTACTAATTCATAAAATTTTTCTAACTCTCTATTCATTTTGGGATTATATTCAAATCTTTATATTAAATAAATTAAAAGGTTTTTTGATACACTATATGCTTTTAAATTTAAAGGATTTTTAATTGGCACTAATAGACCTTCAGAATATTTCAAAACAATATGATATAAAAGTTATTTTAAAAGATGCAAATTTTACCCTACAAGAGGGGCAAAGAGTTGCGGTAATTGGGCAAAATGGGCAAGGAAAATCTACACTTTTTAAAATAATAATGGGTTTAACAGAACCAGATAGTGGTGAACTAGCTATAGATAAATCCATAAAAATAGAGATGCTAGACCAACAACCAAAATTTGAAGATAATTTAAATGTACGAAATGCAATTGAGAATCAACTAGTAGAGATAAAAGCTGCAAAAACTGAGTATGAAAACATTACAAATCGTCTAGCAACAGAGTATGAAAACAAAGAACTTTTAAGAAGACAGAGTGAACTTGCTACATTTATAGATTTTCATAATGCTTGGGATTTAGACAATATGATAGAGAGAGTTCTAAAAGAGTTTGATTTAAAACAGTATGAGTTTAAAGATGTAAATTTGCTTAGTGGTGGAGAGCAAAGACGAGTTAGCTTAGCTGGATTAATTTTGAAAAAACCAGATGTTTTACTTCTTGATGAACCTACAAATCACTTAGATGTATATATGGTCGAGTTTTTAGAAGAGCTTTTACTAAAAAACAACTTTACCCTACTTTTTATCTCACATGATAGATATTTTATTGATAATATTGCTACAAATGTTATAGAAGTTGATGGTGGAGAACTTAGAAAGTTTAATGGTGGCTATTCTATGTATTTGGAGCAAAAAGCACAAATATTATCAAATCTTCAAAAAGAGCATGAAAATCTTCTAAGACTTGTAAAACAAGAAGCTCACTGGATGCAACATGGTGTAACTGCAAGAAGAAAAAGAAATGAAAGAAGAAAAGCTGAATATTTTGATTTAAAAAACAGAGCAAAAACAAATCCAGCATATATTAAAAAAATGAGCTTAGAGCTTCAAAGAGAGCAAAAAAGTTTTAATAGTGAAGAGAATCAACAAAATAGAAAGAAAATGCTTTATGAACTAGATAATATTTATAAATCTTTAGGAGAAAAAGAGCTTATTTGTAATTTTACAACTAGAATTTTACAAAAAGATACTATTGCAATAGTTGGTCCAAATGGTAGTGGAAAATCAACTCTTCTTAAAATCTTTATGGAAAAAATGAAAATAGATAGTGGAAGTTTCAAAAAAGGGGACTTTCAAATAGGATATTTTGACCAACAAAGAGAGATGCTTGATGATGATAAAACAATTATGGAGATTTTTTGCCCAAATGGTGGAGATAGAGTAGTCCTTGATGATGGAAGGAATATGCATGTTTATGGATAT
The DNA here is from genome assembly GCF_003355515.1 of Aliarcobacter trophiarum LMG 25534. Classification (NCBI taxonomy): domain Bacteria; kingdom Pseudomonadati; phylum Campylobacterota; class Epsilonproteobacteria; order Campylobacterales; family Arcobacteraceae; genus Aliarcobacter; species Aliarcobacter trophiarum. The sequence goes on from NZ_CP031367.1 coordinate 1,028,522, forward strand.
TTAAAAAACTTTTTATTCCCAAAAGAGTATCTAGATAAAAAAGTTGCTGTTTTAAGTGGTGGAGAGAAAAATAGAGTTGCACTAGCCCTTTTATTTACTAAAAGAGTTGATTGTATGATATTAGATGAACCTACAAACGACTTAGATATTCCTACAATAAATATTTTAGAAGAGTATTTACAAAATTTTCAAGGAGCCCTAATTTTTGTATCTCATGATAGATATTTTGTAGATAAAATTGCAAAAAAACTCTTTGTTTTTAAAGGAAATGGCGAAATTATGGAGAGTTTCCAGCCATATAGCGAATATTTAGAGATTGAAAAAGAGTTAAAAGAGCTTAACTCTTTAGAAGTTGAGATTGAAAAAGAGAAAAATATAAGTTCCAAAACAGAGCAAAAAGAGACAAAAAAACAGACAAAACTATCATATAAAGAGCAAAGAGAGTATGACACTTTGCCAAAAGAGATAGAAGATTTAGAAAAGAAAATAGAAGAGCTAAATGATTGTTTAGCAAACCCTAGTTGCTATGAGAAAATAGGAATTATTACACTTTCAAGTGAACTTGAAGAGAAACAAAAATTTTATAACGAAAAAGTAGATAGATTTTTGGAACTAGAACTTCTAGTGGAGAGTTTTAACTCTTAAAAAAGTATAATCTATTTCAAAAAAATAATAAAAGGAGTTTATATGAACTTAAAAGATAAATTAAACGAAGATTTAAAACAAGCTATGAGAGATAAAGAAGTAGTAAAAAGAGACTCTATTAGAGCAATAAATACTATGATAAAACAAATAGAAGTAGATGAAAGAAGAGAGCTTGATGATAGTGAAATTATAAAGCTAGTTCAAAGAGGTATAAAACAAAGAGAAGAGGCAATTTCTCAATATAGTGCAGCAGGAAGAACTGATTTAGTAGAAAAAGAGCAAAGCCAAATCGATATATTTGTACAATATTTGCCAAAACAATTAAGCAATGATGAGCTTGAAAAAGGAATGCAAGAGATTATAAGTGAAGTAGGAGCAACAAGCATAAAAGATATGGGGAAAGTAATGGGAGCAGCTTCAAAAAAATTTGCAGGTGTTGCAGATGGAAAAAGAATAAATGAAATGGTAAAAAAACTTTTAGCTTAAAAGCTATTTTCTAAAGTTTCAAAGAGAAATAGTGGATAAATATACAAATAGATATATAACCTTTACTATAAATAACGATAATGGTATAAAACAACTAAGAGTTTCAAAAAAACCTCTATTTTATATTTTATATACTCTTTTAGGTCTATTTTTTGCTTTTTCTATAGCATTTGTTTTTATAAATCTCTCATTAATTCAAATGGACAAAGATAGATTAGATATTGAACTTGAGCTTGTAGAAACAAAAAGAATAAATGAAGAGTTAAATAATCTACTTAGTCAAACTCAGCTAGAACTACATGAAAAAAATGAAGAGATAAGTGAAGCTACTGATTATTTTAACAAAGTAGAAAATATAATAGGAATTCCAACTGAAAATGAGCTTCCTCTAAAACAAAGAGTTGATATTGCAAGACTAGATACAGAACAAAGAACAACTCTTTTACAACTAATTCCAAGTGGTTCCCCACTTGAAGATAGTATTATAAATAGCTATTTTGGATATAGACATCACCCTGTTTTAAAAAGAAAAGCTCTACATATGGGTGTTGATTTAAAAGCAACTATTGGAACTCCTGTTTATGCTACTGCTGATGGGATTATTGAAACAGCTAGTTTTGATAGATTTAATGGAAATCTAGTAATCATTCAGCACATTTATGGCTTTAAATCTTATTATGCCCACTTAAATAAAACTATGGTAAAATCAGGCTCTTTTGTTAAAAAAGGGGATTTAATAGCATATAGTGGAAATACTGGCATAAGTAGTGGACCTCATTTGCACTATGAGATTAGATTTTTATCAAAATCACTTGACCCTCTTACTTTTGTGATGTGGGGTATGAAAAATTATACAGAAATATTTGAAAAGGAAACAGAAATATCATGGGATTCTTTAATAACAGCAATAAGTCATATCAAAGTTCAAGATCCGACTCCTCAACCACAATTATCACTTCAGGAACAAAAATAATAGGAGATATAAATCTATCTTGTAATCTCTATATAGATGGTTGTTTTGTAGGAAATATTAACTCTGAAAAAGAGGTAAATATTGGAAAGAATGGAAAAGTAAAAGGTGAAATAACAGCTCAAAGAGTTATTGTTCAAGGATTAATAGAGGGTTCAATTTGTGCTTCAAGAGTTGATATAAAAGAGAAAGGGAAGATTACAGGTTTGATTGAATCTGAAGAACTTGTAATTGAGGCAAAAGGAATTTTTGAAGGAAATAGTTTAGTAAAAACAAACTTATCTGAAGAGACACTTAAGAGTGAAGATATCAAAATTGACTTAGATAAAGTAGAAGAAGAGAAGATATAAAAAATATTATATTATTTTTTTGGATATAATCCGAACCAAAATATTTTTAAAAAAGAGAACTATGAAAAATTTTTTAAGCCAATTAAACGATACAGAGTATAGTGAAGCAATTTCAAATAAATTAGATACTCCTGAAAAATTGATACAACTATTATTAAAAAGAGTTCATCCAAAAAATGTTGAAGTTATTATTGATATATTAAAGCACTCTATTATGCCATCTATTAGTTCTGAACTAAATAGTGCTACAGATGTTTTATTTGAACAACTTAAGAAAAATCCAAAAGATATTTTTGAAAAATCTATACAAACAAAAATAGAGAAATTAATTTTTGAAAGATTTGAAAAAGACAAAAAAATAGTTATTCAAAAAACTGAAGATATATCAAAACTTGTTTTACTTATGGAAGAGTACTTCAATGAAGCTATTTTTAGTAGTGGAAATGGTTCTAAAAAAGTTCTAAATATAAAAGAAAAAATAGAAAAAATTGATGTAGCAAATGGTGGAGTTGAGAGTTTAACTAATTTACAAAAAGAGCTAGTTGTTGCAGCAGCTTCTATAGAACAAGAGATAAAAAATGTTACAAATAAACTTGAAAATGGAAAATCAAAGGTTGAAGAGCTAGAAGAGAAGATAACTAGCCTAGAAAATGAGTTAAATAAAGAGAAACAAGAGAATAAAAAAGATTTTTTAACTCAAGTTCTTACAAGAAAAGCTTTCAATGAAGAGCTAATCAAAATTGAAAACTCATATAGTAGATTAAAAACTCAATATGCAATAATATTTTTTGATATAGATCACTTTAAAAAAGTAAATGATACTTATGGACATGAGTGTGGAGATGTCATATTATCTACTTTTGGAAAAATTCTAGATAAAAGCATTAGAGAAGTAGATTTAGTTGCAAGATATGGTGGAGAAGAGTTTATCGCCGCTATACACTTTAATTTAGATAGAGAACTTTTACAATTTCTTAAAAGAGTAAAAACAATAGTAACTGAAAATAACTTTATATATAAAGATAAAAAGTTAAAAATCACTTTTAGTGCAGGTGTTACAATAAGAGATAAATATCCAACATATGATATAGCTCTTCAGAAGGCAGATACCTTACTTTATAAAGCAAAAGAGAGTGGAAGAAATAAGATTTTACTAGATAATGGAATGGAACTTTAGAAAATAAAAAGAAGTATTTTACTTCTTTTTACGTAATTTTGTAATAGATTCTCCTCCTATATAATAGTTGTCTGTATTTATCTCTTCAATTAAAACTACTGCATTTGAAGAAGAACGATTAAATATTTTACTAAAAAGTTCTGTTATTCCTTTTGCTAACTCCTCTTTTTGCTTTAGAGTTGCTCCACCGTCCTCTTTTGTCATTTTTACATTTATTACTGGCATTTTTACTCCTTTTAAATTTTAATTATATTATCATTAAAAATGATACTAAGTCAAATATAAAATAAAGATTAGTGATATAAGGAGAAGTGATATGAATTCAGATTTACTAAAAGTTTTTGTTGAAGTTGCAAACGAAAAAAGTATCTCAAAAGCAGCTATAAATTTAGGTTTTGCCCAATCAAATGTAACTTCAAGAGTAAAACAGTTAGAGAACTCTATTGGAACACAACTATTTCATAGAGTGCCCAAAGGTGTTATTTTGAGTAAAGAGGGAGAAAAACTATACGCTTATGCCATAAGAATTGTAAAAGAGTTAGAACTTGCACTTTATGAAATGCAAAATCTAAATCAACAAACACATTTAATAATTGGCTCAACAGAGTCAAATGCAAGTACGAGATTAATCCCTTTTTTACTACAACTAAATAAAGATTTCCCAAATATGAGTTTAGAACTAGTCACAAATACAACAAAAGATACTATTAAAAATTTGCTAGATTATAAAGTTGATATTGCTTTTATTAGTGGAAAGCCAAAAAATGAAGAGTTACTCATTTTAAATAAAATAGATGAAGATATAGTTTTAGTTGAACCAAAAGATAAAATCTGTTCAAATACTTTTTTATCTTTTAAAAATGGTTGTTCATACAATGAATTTGGACAAAACTATTTAAAAAATATATTAAATGAAGATTTCAAACATCTTGAATTTGGAAACTATGAGACAATTTTAGGTTGTATAAAAGCTGGTATGGGAAGGAGTATTTTGCCACTTAGCATAATAGAAAAATTAAATTATGAAAAAGATTTAAAGATTACAAAAATAGCAAAAAGTGTAGTAAATATACCAACTTTTTTAGTTTGTAGAAGAGATTATACTCCTAGAATTAAAGATTACTTAGAAAACTTTAAATTCTAAGATTCTTTTAGTTTAGAGAGTTTTTAAACTTTTTAAGTTCCTCTTTTATACTAGGAACTCTCATAAAATGCTCTCCAATTAAAAAAGCATCTGCTCCAACACTATGAAGTCTTTTTATAACTTCGATATCACTAACTCCAGATTCTGCAACAATTATTTTATCTTTTGGAATGAGTGGAATTAGTGTTTCACATAATTTCATGTCCATTTCAAAAGTTTTTAAATTTCTATGATTTATTCCAATTATAGTTGCACCACTTTTTAATGCTTTTTCCAAATCTTCTTTATCATGAACTTCAACTAAAACCTCTAAATCTAAGCCTCTTGCATAAGTATAAAGTTCATTTAAAAGCTCTTGTTCCAAAGAAGCAGCTATTAAAAGTATAAAATCAGCTCCATAAACTAAAGCTTCAGCAATTTGATACTTTGTAAGAATAAAATCTTTTCTTAAAAGAGGAATATCTGTAATATCTCTTATCTCTTTTAAATACTCTAAATTTCCTAAAAAAAAGTGTGGTTCTGTTAAAATAGATATTGCATTTGCACCAAAAGTATTATACTCTTTAGCAATTTCTAAATGATTAAAAATCTCTTTAATCACCCCTTTACTAGGACTTGCTTTTTTAACTTCTGCAATTATTCGTATAGGTTCATTTTCTGAAGATTTTAAAAATTTTTTTACATCTTTTGTAGAAAAATTTCCATCTGCTATTAAGTTTTCAAGTTCATCTAAAGATAACTCTCTTTCTCTCTCTTTTACATCTATAAGAGTTTTATTATTTATTTTTTCTAGTATTTGCATCTCTACACTCCTTTATTTTTTCCCAATGAAGCTTTATCTCTTCATCATTTAATCCTATCTCATCTACAATTAGTTTCATATTTTTGTATGCTTCTTTACAATTATTAATCTTATATTGACCCCATGCTAAAGTATCAATAAATGCAATATTTGTAGGATCTTGTTCTAATGCTTTTTTCACCAAAATTAGACCTTTTGAAATATCAATATCATAATCAATCAATAAATAAGCCAAGAAATTTTGATAAATTGGGTTTGTAGATGTTTTTAAAGAGATATTAAATTTCTCAATTACACTTGCTAAAATACTATTTTTATTATCCGCTAATTCAAACTCAATAATAGCTTGTTGTGCTAAATAATCAGGGTTTGAACTATTTGTATATAGTTTTTTAAGTAAATTATAAGCCTTTTCTGCTTGTTTTGTATTTTTATAAAGTTCTAATAAAAAATCATCTTCAATATGATTCTTTTCCAAAAAAAGAATAATCTCATTTACTTCAAAATTTTGAAACATTAAGCTTATAGTCTTATTTATTTGTAAAGCATCTTCACTATTTTTGTAGTATAAAAACATCTCTTTTAGTAGCTCTTTTATATTTTCTTTATCTTCTAAACTATTATAAAAAGTTAGAAGTTGAAGTGCAATATTAAAATCATAATCACTTTTTAAAATGTACTCTTTTAAATCTGCTATTGCTTGTTTTTGTCTATTAAGTTGAAAAAACTCTAAACTAGCTTTTGCTTGTACTAAAGAGTTAGAAACACCATATTTTAAAGCTTTCTTAAAACTATCATAAGCCTCTAAAAACTCATTTTTTGAAATATAAACTGTTCCTAAAAGTTCATAATTTATACTACTTTTATATAAATCTGTGAGTTTAATAGCAGTTTCCAAAGATAAATCAAACTCTTGAAGCTTTAAAAGTGCAAAACTATATAATCTTAAAAGAATCTCTTCCTCTTTTATATTTGGTATAAAATATTTAGAAACTTGCTCTTTTATAGATACAAAATCTTGCAGTTGAGTAGCTAGAGTTACATAAGCAACTAGATATTCATATTTATTTGTATTTATAAATAGTTTTAAATATACATCTTTTGCACTATCATATACTCTTACATTCTCCAACTCCAAAGCATAAATTATATAGTAATCTTCTAGTTCAAAACTTTTCTCTTCAACCTTTACATAATTTCTAGTTTCTTTATTTTCTAAACTAAACTCTTTTAAGCTACATGAAACAAAAAAGCTTATAATCACTAATAATATTAGATATTTTTTATAGCTGGGCACTCTTTGTATACCTCTTTTTCATTATTTTTAAAATATTCCCAAAAAGGAAAAGTTCTACATTGCATTGGTCTATACTCATAAATAGAACATCTTCTTTTCTCTAAATCAAAAAAAGAACAAGCAAAACTATTATCCTCTAATTCTATCTCTTTTATACTATATTTATACCCTACTTTAAAAAGATACTTCTCTCTAAAACTATCTAAAGTAAGTCCCAAATACTTTGCTAAAGCCTCTATTTCTACAATATTTATCCATATGTATCCACTCTCACCAATGCAACAATTTCCAGAACAACTTTCACATGCTTTTGGATCAAATGAAAAATTATATCCACTTTTTTTTATTAATCTACTCAATCAAAGCCTTTATACTATGCGTTTGTGCTTCATTATAAATGTTTTTTACTGTTTTTGTAAACTCATTCTTTTCATCAAAAACAATCAAAGGAGTTAAAACTTTAAGTAAAGATTTAGAGTCTTTTTTTGCATAAATCATAACTAAAGTAGCATCTTTTGAAGTGCTTGGATAGACAAATTGAAGGGTTTCAATATTAAATTTAAACTCTTTTAAATACAATATAATATCATCTAACTGCTTACAATCGTAGCAGAAAAAAAACTTTCCACCATTTTTTAAAACTTCTGAAGCCCTTTTTATAAAATCTCTTAAAGGCATATAATCATTATATCTTGCAATTTTAAGATTTTCTATTTCACTTTTTATTACATCACTATGATAAAAAGGTGGATTCGATAGGCAAATATCAAATTTCATATCAAATTCTATTTCTAAAAATGAACCCTTATTCATTTTTGAATTGATTTTATTTGTAATTGCATTTTTTGTTGAAAAAAACTGAAAGGTCTCTTGAATTTCAACTTGATTTAGGTTTATTTTACTATATCTTTTTGCAAATAAAAGACCCAAAATACCACTTCCGCTTCCAATATCTAGAACTTCTCCACTAATATTTTTATATTTTTCTAATGATTTGCAAATAAAATTATATAAAAAATGTGTATCACTATTATAACAATACCCATTTTGCGGTTGATATAGTACCAAAAAGCTTCCTTTTTTAAATTCTTTGGATTATATCTAAAATATTTATAGTTTTCTTTTAATAAAATAAGCTAAATTATTGTAGTATTGTCACCAAAATTATAAATTTTATAAATTTTTATTATATTTTAATAAAGGAAAATTATGTCAAATGTTGAAGCTCCTTTAAATACACCAGTATGGGTTGATGAGAGTAGATGTAAAGCTTGTGATAGATGTGTATCTGTTTGTCCAGCTGGAGTTCTTGCAATGAGACAAGATATTCACTCAACTTTAGGTTCTATGGCAACTGTTATTCATCCTACTGCTTGTATTGGATGTAATGATTGTGAATTATCTTGCCCCGATTTTGCTATTTTTGTTGCTGATAAAAAAGAGTATAAATTTGCAAAATTAAGTGATGAAGCAAAAGAGAGACAAGAAAGAATAATAAGTAATAATTATAAAATATTAGATGAAGATAAAAAGGTTTGATTATGTCAAGAGAGTTAATATCTACAGGAAATGAGTTAGCTGCATTAGCTGCAATTGATTCAAAGTGTGAGTTTTTTGGTGGTTATCCAATAACACCTTCAAGTGAAATTATGCATGTATTATCATCAAAACTACCTAGTATTGGTGGAGTTTGTATGCAAATGGAAGATGAAATTTCTGGAATTTGTGCCAGTCTTGGTGCTTCGATGAGTGGTAAAAGAGCAATGACTGCATCATCTGGACCTGGAATTTCACTAAAATCAGAAAATTTAGGATTAGGTTATATTGCAGAGGTTCCTCTAGTAGTTGTAAATGTAATGAGAGGTGGTCCTTCAACTGGACTTCCTACAAGAGTTGCACAAGGTGATATTCTTCAAGCAAAAAATCCAACTCATGGAGATGTAAAATCAATCACTCTAATGCCAGGAAACTTAACAGAATGTTACACAGAAGTAGTTCGTGCATTTAATCTAGCAGATAGATTTATGCAACCAATATTTGTACTTTTAGATGAAACTATTGGTCATATGGCTGGAAAAGTTGTAATTCCATCTTTAGAAGATGTTAAAAAAAGTTTAGTTTTTAGAAAAAGATTTGATGGAGATAAAAAAGATTATCTTCCTTATGGTACAAAAGCTGATGAGCCGGCTATTTTAAACCCAATGTTTGAAGGTTATAGATACCACTTTACTGGACTTCACCATGGACCAACTGGTCATCCAACAGAAGATGCTGCAACTTGTAGCGCTTTAATGGATAGATTATTTAAAAAAGTTGAAAACCATACAGATGAGTTAGAGTTAAATGAAGAGTATATGATAGATGATGCAGAAATTTTAATAATAGCTTATGGTTCTGTATCTTTAGGAGCAAAAGAGGCAGTAAATCGTCTTAGAAAAGAGGGAATAAAAGCTGGATTATTTAGACCAAAAACTATTTGGCCAAGCCCTGAAAAAAGATTGAATGAACTAGTAAATAAATTTAAAAAAGTACTAGTTGCTGAACTTAATATGGGACAATACTCTCAAGAGATTGAAAGAGTAAGTGGAAGAAGAGATTTTGATAGACTCTTAAAAGCAAACGGAAGACCACTCTCACCACTTGAAATAATAGAAAAAGTAAAAGGAATGTAATATGGCTTTTAACTATGATGAATATTTAAGAACAGATAAAATGCCAACACTTTGGTGTTGGGGATGTGGAGATGGAGTTATTTTAAAATCACTTATTCGTGCTATTGATAAGTTGGGTTGGAATATGGATGATGTTTGTGTAGTTTCTGGGATTGGTTGTTCTGGAAGATTTTCATCTTACATAAACTGTAATACAGTTCATACAACACATGGAAGAACTTTAGCATATGCAACTGGAATTAAGATGGCAAATCCAGATAAAAAAGTGATAGTTGTAGGAGGAGATGGTGATGGTCTTGCAATTGGAGGAAATCATACTATTCATGCAGCTAGAAGAAATATTGATTTAACATATATTTTAATAAACAACTTCATATACGGTCTTACAAACTCTCAAACAAGCCCAACAACTCCAAAAGGAATGTGGACTGCAACAATGGAGAGAGGAAATATTGATCCAACATTTGACTCTTGTAAACTAGTTGAAGCAGCAGGTGCTAGTTTTGTAGCACGAGAGACTATGATAGAGCCAAAAAAACTTGAAAGAGCTTTAGTAAAAGCTCTTGAACACAAAGGCTTCTCATATTTAGAAGTTTTTTCAAACTGTCATGTAAATTTAGGAAGAAAAAATAAAATGGCAAGTGCAACAGCAAATTTAGAGTGGATAGACTCAATTTCTCTAGCAAAAACTAAATTTGATATGCTTGAAGATAATCAAAAAGTTGGAAAATATCCAACTGGTGTTTTAAAACAAGATGAAAATGCAATTGAATATTGTGAAGCTTATGAAAAAGTAAAAGAGGCCCACAAAAACAAAACTATGGTTGAACTATAAGGAGTAAAAATGTCATCAAATAGAACTTTAATGAGATTTACAGGAGTTGGTGGTCAAGGTGTTTTACTTGCAGGTGAAATCTTTGCAGCAGCAAAAATAAGTAATGGTGGTTTTGGTTTAAAAACAGCAACTTATACTTCTCAAGTAAGAGGCGGTCCTACTGTTGTTGATATTACACTTCAAGATGAAGAGATTATTTACCCTTATGCAAATGATGGAGAGATAGATTTTATGCTTTCAGTTGCTCAAATATCTTTTGATTTATTTAAAAATGGAGTAAAAGATGGGGCAACTATAGTAATTGAACCAAATTTAGTTCGCCCAAGCGATGAAGATAGAAAAAGATGGAATATTATTGAGATTCAAATAATAACTATTGCTAAAGAAGAAGTAGGAAATGTAATAACACAATCTATCCTAGCTTTAGCAATAGCAAACTATTTTACAGGAGAAACTATTCCAAAAGAGGTTTTAAGAGCTACAATGCTTTCAAAAATTCCTGAAAAACTTCATGATTTAAACAACAAAGCTTATGATTTAGGCTATAAATATGCTAAAATAGCTGACAATAAATAACAAAAAAGCACTATTTCAAAATAGTGCTTTTCTATTTATAATATAGTTATTTTACTTCCAAAGTCAGACATTCCACAAGAGTACATAGAGCTTGATACAATACCATTTATACCTAATATAGCATACTCTTTCACATTATTTATATCGATTCCACCACTACAGATTATTTTTACATCTTTATATAAATTATCTCTTAAATCTACAATAATTTTTATATCATCTTTTAGCATTTTATCAAGTTGTAAAACATCAACTCCAAACATTAAAAGTTTTTTACTATCTTCTAAACTAGAACTCTCTACAACTATCTTTTTTTCTGGCATTTTTATTTTAAATTTTCCTATTTGTTCATAAAACTCAAAATCATCTTTATATATAACTCTATGATTTGGAAAAAACAATATAGTTTCACTAAGATTTAATCTATGTACAAATGCACCACCAATTAAAATAGATTTAATACAAAATTTCTTTGCGAATGGGTATGTTTTTCGTGTAGTTAGAAGTTGACAATATGGATTTACTTTCTCTATTTCTTCTCTCATTCTTGCTGTATATGTTGCAATTTTTGAGCTATATTCTAAAATCAATTGAGTTGTTCTCCAAATTTTATGAATATTTTCATATGTTCCAGTAAAACTTAAAATAATATCGCTCTTTAAAGCTTTTGATTTAGATGGTAAATAGTGTAAAACTTCACAATCTAAAAGTTTTGCAATTTTACAAGCCTCTTCGCTACAAGAAACTACAATATCATCTCTAGTAAAAATATCAAGTTTAGCTTTAAGATAAGATTTCTCTTGTAAAGATGTAGTCAAATCTAAATATGGCAAATCATCACTTAAAAGTTCTAAAAGCTCTTCATTTGTAAAATTAATCATAATTTATGCAATACTAGGGCTTAGAAAATCTATTTTTTTGAGCATTCTTGAGCCTTTTTTAGTAAACTCATTTTCTATTTTTGCTCTATTCTTTGATAAATATTCTAATACAAGTGGCTCTTGCTTTTGTAGAAGATTTAAAATAGCAAGTTTCATAGATGTATAAAAATCACTCTCTTTATAGATAAGCTCTGCTATCTCTTCTATTATTATTTTATCTCTATTTCTTTCAAAACTAAACTCTAAAAGTTCTAAAACTTTTTTTGCTACTTTGTAGTTTGTGATGTGTCTTAAAAGTTTGTAAAACTTCATAGATAGATCTAATAAATAGTCATCATTTCCCATATTCTCTATCTTTGAAATTTTACCACTATTTATAAACTCTATTAAATCATCATCACTAAAAGCATACTCCAAAAGTGAAATTATCTTTCTTTTATCTTGTTTTTTCCACTTATAGTATGTAGGTGCTGAAAACTCAAAAAGAGTTGTCATAATCATCTCTTTTGTCATAAAATCTCCTATTTTTTTATTTATTACATTATATACTTAAGTATATAATGTTTTGATAAAACTACTTTAGCTCTTGCCAACTATTTGCCACTGCCACTGAAACTTTAAGTGGGACATTTAATACAAAAATATTTTCCATAATATCTCTTATATCTTCTGTTATCTCTTGGATATACTCATCCTTTACTTCAAAAATAAGCTCATCATGGATTTGTAAAAGCATTTTTATATTTGGATTTTCTTTATATTTTAAATGAATTTTTATCATAGATAGTTTTATCAAATCAGCTGCACTACCTTGAAACAGTGTATTTACCGCCTCTCTTAAATATGCAGCTTTTAACATAGGACTTGCTCCTTGAAAATCAAAAAGCCTTTTTCTATTTAATAATGTTTTTACAAAACCACTATTTATTGCACTATCTTCTATAGATTTAAAATAATCTTTTACGCTTTTAAATGCTTCAAAATATGAGTCAATATATGCTTTTGCCTCTTTTGTTGAAATTCCTAAAGTATCTGAAAGTTTTTTACTTCCCATTCCATATAAAAGTCCAAAATTTATAGTTTTTGCTATTGCTCTTTTATTTTTTGCCTCATTCTCTCCAAAAATTTTAATAGCTGTTTGTAAGTGAATATCTAAATCTTCTTTAAAAGCATTTACTAATGCTTCATCTTTTGAAAAATGAGCAAGAAGTCTAAGTTCAATTTGTGAATAATCGACTCCTACAAGCTTATACCCCTCTTTTGCAACAAAAGCTCTTCTTATTTGAATATTACTAGTTGCTCCAACAGGAATATTTTGTAAATTTGGATTTTTTGAACTTAATCTTCCTGTTGTTGTTCCTGTTTGTAAAAAGGATGTAAAAATTCTACTATCTTTCTCTTTTAAACCAAGTTCTAAAAGTGGTTCTATATATGTTGAATGAAGCTTAAAAGCCTCTCTATACTTTAATAAAAGTGGCACAACTATATGTTCATCTTTTAAGCTTTCCAAAACAGACTCATCTGTGCTATAACCTGTTTTTGTCTTTTTGGAAGAAGCAAGTCCAAGTTTTTCAAATAAAATAACACCCAACTGTTTTGGCGAATTAATATTAAAACTCTCACCACAAGCTTCATAGATACTTTGAGTCAATTCATTTAGATAAATCAAACTACTATCTTTGTACTCTTTTAGAAGATTTATATCTACTTTTATACCTTTTTGCTCCATACTAGCTAAAACATAAATAAAATTAAACTCCAACTCAAAGGCTATATTTAAAAGCTCTTCTTCTCCTCTTTGTTTAAAAATATCTAGCTGTTTATTAAATAGTTTCAAAGTCATTAAAGCATCTTCAGCTGCATATTGTGTTGCTTTTTCTAGCTCTACACTTGAAAAGTCTTCACCTTTCTTCACAATTTCACTAAAACTTAGCATTTGTATATCAAAATACTTTTTAATCTGATAATCTATTCCAACTTTTTCAGATGTGTCTAAAAGCCACGATAAAATCATGGTATCTGCATACAATTTTAAATCTAAATTGAAGTTATTCTTTATAATTTGCCAATCATATTTAAAATTTTGGAAAACAAGTTTATATCTACTTAAAATCTCTATAGATTTTTTAGCAGCTTCAAGTGAAATTTGATTTTGGACTCCTAAATAGTTATGAGAAATCGGTACATAATATGCTTTCTTCTCTTCATAACAAAACGAAAATCCAACAATCTTTGCTTTTGATGTATCAAGATTAGTTGTCTCTGTATCAAAAGCTATTATTGCATCTCTTGGAATTTTATTTATCGCTAAACTTAAATCATTTTCATTATCTAATAAAATATACTCTAATTTTTGCTCTTCCTCTTTTTTTGGAATTTGTGTTTTATAATTTAAGCCATTTTTATTTACTCTATCTAATATTCTATTCATATCATATGACTCTAAATCTTCAGCGATTTTTAAAATAGGATTTTCACTTGGCAAGGAAAATTCATCAATATTTGATATAAAATGGCAATCATCCTTTAAAGTTACAAGTTTTTTTGATAAAAAAGCGTTCTCCTTACCTTCATATAAAAGCTCTTTTGTTCTCTTTTTCTCAATATTCTCAATATTCTCATAAATATTTTCTAAACTTCCAAATTCTTTTATCAAAGACTCTGCTGTTTTTGCTCCAACACCTTTTACTCCTGGAATATTATCAGCTGTATCTCCAACTAATGATTGATAATCTATAAACTGTTTTGGAGTTACTCCATATTTTTCTATACATTTAGCTTCATTTATAATCTGTTTTTTAGTTGGGTCAAATAAATATACACTATTTGAATCATCTATTAGTTGATATAAATCTTTATCATGAGATACTATTCGTACTTCAAAACCTTTCTCTTTCGCATCTTTTGCAATACTTGCAACCATATCATCAGCTTCGTATCCAGTTCTTATAGCAACTTTAAATCCCATTTTTTCAATCCAAGATATAGCAACTGGAAGTTGTGCTAGTAAATCTTCTGGAACATCAGGTCTTTGAGCTTTGTAGTTCTCAAATAAATCATTTCTAAAAGTATTTCCTTTCGCATCAAGAGCAAAAACTATATAATCAGTCTTAAAATCTTTTCCAATTCCAGCAACAAAGTTCATAAATCCTGTTAGAAGTCCAGTTGGAAAACCTGTGTTTGATCTTAAAGGTGGAAGTGCAAAATAACTTCTAAATAAAAATCCAAATGTATCAATAATAGTAATGCTTTTTTTCATAATCTTCTTTCAATGTGAGTTTATAGATTTTATATTATAATAAAAACTTTTAAATGTGGGTTTATTATGAGATTTTAGATTTAAAAATATTAATAGAATTTTATTCCAAAAAGGCAAAAGATGGCAAAGAAAAAAAATACTCTATTTGAGTGCCAACACTGTGGTGAACAATCTAGTAAGTGGCTTGGCAAATGTCCTAGTTGCGACTCTTGGGATAGTTTTATAGAGTTAAATGAAATACAACAAGAGGTTTTAAAGCAGACTATTACAGCTAGTAGTTCAAGCTCAAAAGCAAGACCAATTACCCAAATAGAGCAAGATGATGTTTTACGATTTTCCTCTTTTAACTATGAATTTGATTTAGTCCTAGGTGGTGGAGTTGTTCCAGGAAGTTTAACTTTAATTGGAGGAAGCCCAGGAGTTGGAAAATCTACACTACTTCTAAAAGTTGCAGGAAGTATTGCAAAAAGTGGGAAAAAGGTACTTTATGTATCAGGAGAAGAGAGTGCTGGACAGATAAAACTAAGAGCAAATAGATTGGATGCAAATCATGATGAACTTTTTTTATTAAGTGAGATAAAACTTGAAGAGATTATGAGTGAACTTCTAAGAGAGAATTATGAAGTTTGTATTATTGACTCTATTCAAACAATCTATTCAAGCCACTTAAACTCAAGCCCTGGAAGTGTTTCCCAAGTTAGAGAGATTACTTTTGAACTAATGAGAAAAGCAAAAGAGTCAAATATTGCTATGTTTATTATTGGACATATAACAAAAGATGGAAGTATTGCAGGACCTAGAGTTTTGGAGCATATGGTTGATACAGTTTTGTACTTTGAAGGTGAAGCAAGTCGTGAATTAAGAATGCTAAGAGGTTTTAAAAACCGTTTTGGAAGTACAAGTGAAATTGGAATTTTTGAGATGACACAAGAAGGACTTGTGAGTGCAAAAGATATAGCTTCAAAGTTTTTTGATAAAAGCAAAGCCCAAAGTGGATCAAGTTTAACTGTAAGTATGGAAGGAAGTCGTGCTATTATACTTGAAGTTCAAGCACTTGTTAGTGAGACAACTTTTCCAAATCCAAAAAGAAGTGCTACAGGATTTGATGCAAATCGTTTGACTATGCTTCTAGCACTTTTAGAGAAAAAACTAGATCTTCCTTTTAATAACTATGATGTTTTTATAAATATTAGTGGTGGAATAAAGATTAAAGAAAGTAGTGCAGATTTAGCCGTAATTGCCGCAATTATCTCAAGCTTTAGAGATAGACCAATCTCAAAAGAGTCTGTTTTTATTGGTGAAGTTAGTTTAACTGGTGAAATTAAAGATGTTTATAGCATAGATTTAAGACTTAAAGAGGCTCAAGCACAAGGTATAAAAAAAGCGATTATTGCTCAAAAAACAAATCTAAAACTAGATTTAAAAACTTTTGCAGTTGATGAAGTCTCGAAAATGATAGAATTATTTTAAAATAGAGCTAAAAGCTCTATTTTTATTTAAAGACTATTTTTCATAGCTCTTTTTTTTGCACCCTCAACCAATCTTATTGGGCTAATAATAGCTCTTGTATGAGTCCCTCTTCCACAAACTCCTCCACTATCAATAACCTCAATTTCAAACTTATATAATTTTCCTTCCATTCCAACAAAAGTTGCAGTTGAAATAGCTACATCATTTTCCAAAGTTGCTGCCATATGTGTAATATTCAAATTAACCCCAACACTTTGCTCATCATCTTTTAAAAGTGGAAGCATTAGTTTAGCAGCACTACACTCCATTAAAGCTATCATTCTAGCTGTTGCAAAAACCTCTGGAAAATTATCATCAATAGAGATATTTAAATTTGAAGCTAAATCTTTTTTTTCTACTTTATAATCAATTGATGCTTTTTTCCCTACCATTAAACTCATCTTGTCTCCTTGTATTTATTTTAAAAGTAATATACTATTGAAATTAAATTAAATATAGGATAAAAAATGATAGATTTTGAAAACCAAACAGATTTAAGTGTAAAAATAGAAGAGTTAAAGGAGATTCTGGACTCTTTAACAAACAAAGATTTGGAACTAATTATTGTAGATAATAAGAGAATAAAAGAGATTAATTATGAAAATAGAGATAAAAATGAGGCAACAGATGTTTTAAGTTTTCCATTTGAACAAAACTTCCCACATATGCCTCTTGGAAGTATAATTATCTCAAAAGATTTTGTAGAAGAGAAAGCAAAAGAGTACAATCACTCTACAAATGATGAAATAAAACTTTTATTTATTCATGGGCTTTTACATCTTTTAGGATATGACCATGAAATTGATAATGGAGAGCATAGAGAAAAAGAAGAAGAACTAATAAAAAAGTTTAATCTTCCTTCTAGTTTAATAGTAAGAAACTCTTAAACTAACAATTTATACATTTTTTACAAATTCCACTTAAAACAATATTTGTTGAATCTACTTTAAAAGGAGCTAGTTTAGAAACTTGCTCTACTATATCACTTGAATCCAACATAATATCCTCAATAAAGCCACAATTTTTACAAACTAAATGAGCATGTTCTGTTTTTATTAACTCATAAACAGATTTTGCGTTTGGAATTTTAACTTCACTTAAAAAAACTCTCTCAACCATAGAATTTATATTTTTATAAATTGTTGCAAGAGAAACAGATGGAAATCTTTGTGTCAATTTTTTATAAATTTCATCAATATTCATATGTCCATTTGAATATAACTCTTCAACAATAGCAACTCTTTGTGGAGTAACTTTTAAGTCATACTCTTTTAGTAATCCTGAAATATTCAGCATATTTTTTCCTTTATTCTATATAGTTATCTATACAATTTTAAAAATTATATCGAAGATAAATTAAAATTTCTCTTTTTTCTTATCAAATAATAAAATTTATTTAGAAATAGTATAAAAGAATTTCTTATCTTTTACCTTTAAAAAATAAAATATTTGCTACAATTTGCCAAAAAAATGGAAACAAACCTTGTATAAATATTTAATAATATTTCTTTTTAGCATAATTTTAAATGCTCAAAATTTAAAAATAGCATCTTATAATGTAGAGAATTTTTTTGACCTAAATCATGATAAAACAGAGTACAATGAGTATATACCAAATAGTAAATCTTTATGGAATCAAAGAGCATTTGATATAAAACTAAAAAATATTTTAAAAGTAATTGAAGATTTAGATGCTGATATTATTGCTTTGCAAGAGATAGAAAATGAAAAATTAATTAAACTTTTAAAACAAAAACTCCCAAAATATAGCTATTATAGCTTTTCAAAATATCCAAATAGTGCCATTGGTTTAGGATTTTTATCAAAAATACCTATAAAAAATAGCCAAAATTTAAATGTAAAATTCCAAAAAGCAACCTACAGACCAATTTTAGAGACAACTTTTAAACTAGATGATATAGAGTTCAAAGTTTTTAATAATCACTGGCCATCTAAAAAAGCTTCTGAAAGTTATAGAGTTAAATATGCAAAAACTTTGTTTGATAGACTAAAGGAGCTTTCAAAAGATTATCCTTATATCTTATTAGGAGATTTCAACTCTAACTACAATGAACTTCAAACATTTAGAAATACACAAAAATTAAATACAACAGCTGGGATTACTGGAATAAATCATATATTAAATACAACAATTGATGATAAATTTGTTATTTTAGATGATATTAATAGTTTTAACAAAAAAGTTCACTACAACCTTTGGTTAGAATTACCTATAAATGAGAGATTTTCAACAAAATTTAGAGATGAAAACAATACACCTGACAATATGATAATAAGCTCTTCTTTAGTAAATAACAATGGGTTATATTATGTTAAAGACTCTTTTTCAGTATTTAAACCAATTTATTTATTTGAAAAGAATCATATACAAAGATGGAAAATGAGTGAAAATAGAGATGAAAAAATTCATAAAGGAGAGGGTTTTTCTGACCATCTTCCTATTTTTGCACTATTTTCAACAAAAAAATCAAAAAATAATATAAAATCAGATAAGAGTATTGAAAAAGAGAGCACAATATCTTCTCTTTATAATAAAGAAAAACTAATATTTCCAATATTTTTAGAAAATATCATAGTTTTATATAAAAGTGGTGATAAAGCAATAATAAAACAAAAAAACAATAGAGCAATTTATATTTTTCAAGGGGCAAAAGATTTACAACAAGGCTTTTCATATAATATTCAAGTAAACCAAATCTACGACTTTTATGGATTAAAAGAGATAAAAGATTTTAATATCTTAAAAGAGAATAGTAATATAAAAGATTACAAAGAGCTCTTCTTAGATGGCTCAAAAATAGATATCTTTGATTTTAAATATGAAAATGAGATTATTACAAACCTCAAAGGCTTTATCTCAAAAGGAAAGTTACAAATAAATGGTGGAAAAACAATAAAATTATTTGCAAAAGATAAAAATATTTTACCCAAAGATGGCACTACTATAGAGATAATAAATGCTCAACTAGGCTCATTTAAAGGAAATATGCAAATAATATTTCATACAAAAGATGATTATAAAGAGTTAAAATGAGTCAAAAAAATAGATTAGTAAAATCAATATTTACAAATAGTAGTGGTATTTTAGTCTCAAGAATAACTGGTTTTGTAAGAGATTTAATGACTGCTTCAATTTTAGGAGCAAATATCTACTCAGATATATTTTTTATAGCTTTTAAGTTTCCAAACTTATTTCGTAGTATATTTGCAGATGGGGCTTTTACACAAGCTTTTATCCCTTCTTATGCAAAGTCTAAATATAAAATTAGATTTTCATCTATAGTTTTTTTGCAAATTTTAGCTTTTTTAATACTTTTATCTTTATTTGTTACCCTATTTTCACACCTTTTTGCAAAAGCTTTTGCAATTGGGTTTAGTAAAGAAACAGTTGATTTAGCTGCACCACTTTTTGCTATAAATTTCTATTATTTACCTCTTATTTTTATAGTTACATTTATGGGTGCTTTACTTCAATATAAACATCATTTTGCAACAACTTCCTATTCAACTGCACTTTTAAACCTTTCAATGATTGCTAGTTTGATTATAGCAAAAGGCTTAGAGCAATATACTATTACATTTTATCTATCTTTTGGTGTTCTATTTGGTGGTATTTTACAAGTAATTGTACATATAATTGCTATAAGAAGAGCAAATCTTACAAAAATATTTACATTTAAAAAACACAAAAAGAGAGAAGAGAATAAGTTTTATAAAAACTTCTTTGCAGCAACTTTAGGTTCTTCAACAATGCATATCTCAGCCTTTATAGATACATGGTTAGCTTCAATGTTAATTAGTGGTTCTATTTCATATTTATATTATGCAAATAGAGTTTTTCAACTTCCTCTAGCAATTTTTGCAATAGCAACTTCTATAGCCCTATTTCCAATGGTTTCAAAGGCTATAAAAAACCAAAATGAAAATTTGGCATTAAAACTTATGAAAAAATCAGCTCTAATACTCTTTGCCGTTTTAAGTTTTTCTATGATTATTGGAATAGTTTTTAATGAATTTATTATTAAGCTCTTATTTGAAAGAGGTGCTTTTACCTCTTCTGATACACAAAATACAGCACTTATACTATCTATGTATTTAATTGGACTTTTACCTTTTGGACTAGCAAAAATATTCTCACTATGGCTATATGCAAAAGAGCAACAAATAATAACAGCAAAAATATCAGCTCAAAGCTTAATAGCAAATATTATTTTTTCACTGATTTTAATAAAACCTTTTGGAGCAGTTGGACTTGCTTTTTCAGGAACACTTAGTGGATTTGTACTATTTTTTTTAACTATTAAGGCATTTGGTTTCAAAAAACTTATCTTGATGTTCAAAAACTCTTAGTTTTAGCAAAGTTTTGGTAGAATCTTTGACTTTTTTTAAATATTAGGAAATATATGAGAGATTTTTTTAAACAGTATAGCCCATTTTATAAAAATTATATACTACAGATTTTTTATGCTTTTATTGGAATTCTTCTAGTAGCACTTGCAACTGCTGGAACAGCTTATGCAATACAACCCTTACTTGATGATATTTTTATAAATAAAAATATCCAGATGCTTTATATCATGCCAATAATAGTAGTAGCACTTTATGCTGCTAAGGGATTTGGTAGATATATTCAGGCCTATTTTGTATCATATATTGGACAAGATATTACAAGAATTGTAAGAGATAGATTATTTTCACATGTCCTAAAATTAGATTTACAATTTTTTCAAAAAACCCATAGTGGAGAGCTAGTAAGCCGTATAGTAAATGATATAAATAGAATTCAAAGTGCAGTTTCTGGCTACTTAGCTGAAATTATTAGAGAGAGTTTAACGATTGTTGTTCTTGTTGCTTTAGTTATTTATCGTTCACCAGAACTTGCCTTTTATGGTTTAGTCGTTTTACCTTTAGCTGTATATCCTCTTAGTCTTCTTGCAAAAAGAATGAAAAAACTCTCTTTTAAATCTCAAGAGAGCAACTCTGATATAACTTCAAGTTTAACAGAATCATTCAACAATATAGAGATAATAAAAGCAAATAATACTGAAAATATTGAGGCAAAAAAGTTTAGTGTATTTAATATGATTTTCTTTAAATACAATATGAAAGCAGTAAAAACAAATGAACTCACATCTCCTGTTATGGAGATTTTAGGTGCTATTGCATTTGGAGCTGTTATTTTTGTTGGTGGAACTCATGTTGTAAATGGAGAGCTTACAACAGGAGAGTTTAGTTCTTTTATAGCAGCACTTTTTATGCTCTATACTCCAATAAAAAGATTATCAACTCTATACAACAAAATGCAAGATGCAATTGCAGCAAATGAGAGAATAAATAGTATCTTTTCTATAAATCCTACAATTATATCTGGGAATTTAGAAAAAATAGATGATATAAAAGAGATCAATTTTACAAATGTATCACTAAAGTATGGTGAACTAGAGGCTCTAAAAGGTATAAACCTAAATGCAAAAAAAGGAGAAATTGTAGCTCTTGTTGGTGATAGTGGTGGAGGAAAGTCATCTTTAATCAACCTACTCATAAGATTTTATGATGTAACTAGTGGAGAGATAAAATTTGATGATACAAACATAAAAGATCTATCTTTAAAAACATTAAGAGAAAATATAAGTGTTGTAACACAAAGAGTATATATATTCAATGATACAGTTGCAGCAAATGTTGCTTATGGAGAAGAGCTTGATGATATAAGAGTAGTTGAAGCTCTAAAAAAGGCTCATGCTTATGAGTTTATTTTGCAGTTAAAACATGGCATTCATGCTGTTTTAGATGAATTTGGTTCAAACCTAAGCGGAGGACAAAGACAAAGAATAGCAATAGCTAGAGCTCTATATAAAAACCCAAAAATTTTGATTTTGGATGAAGCAACTTCAGCTTTAGATAATAAAAGTGAAAGTGTTATTAGTGAAGTAATAGAAGAGGTAAAAAAAGATAGGATAACTTTTGTAATTGCTCATAGATTAAGCACTATTAAAAATGCATCAAAAATTGCCGTTTTTAAAGCTGGAGAAATAGTTGATACAGGAACACAAGATGAACTTTTAAGTAGATGTGAAGAGTATCAAAGATTGTATAATTCAGCAAATATTTGATAATTTTTTGCTAACATATATGAATTTTTTAAAAAGGAAAAGAATTGTTTAACTATGAAAATCTAAAAAAAATACTATTTTTATTTAATCCTGAGAGAGCACACAATATTGCTGAGAGCAGTCTGAAGTTTCTAGGAAAATGTAGAATTTTAAGAAATTACTATGAAAAAAAGAATTTTATAGTAAACAAAGCTTTAGAACAAGAGCTTTTTGGAAGAACTTTTTTAAATCCTGTTGGCCTTGCAGCTGGGTTCGATAAGAATGCAACAATGATAAAATCTATGAAAAGCTTAGGTTTTGGTTTTACAGAAATAGGAACAGTTACACCTATGC
Source organism: Aliarcobacter trophiarum LMG 25534 (assembly GCF_003355515.1). NCBI lineage: Bacteria > Pseudomonadati > Campylobacterota > Epsilonproteobacteria > Campylobacterales > Arcobacteraceae > Aliarcobacter > Aliarcobacter trophiarum. Next base: position 1,051,592 of record NZ_CP031367.1, read on the forward strand.
CTCAAGATGGAAATCCAAAACCTAGAATGTTTAGATATCCAGAACAAAAAAGTGTTCAAAATGCTATGGGATTTAATAATCTAGGGGCTCATCAAGCACTAAAAAATTTAAAAAAACTCTACCCTTTTTATATTCCAATTGGAGTAAATATTGGGAAAAATAAAACAACACCAGAAGAGTATGCTCTAAATGATTATAAAGTTTTAATCAAAAAATTAGAAGCTTATTCTGATTATATAATTATAAATATCTCAAGTCCAAATACTCCAAACTTAAGAGATTTACAAAATGAGAAGTTTATAAAAGAGCTTTTTACTATGGCAAAAGAGCTTACAACTAAACCAATTTTCTTAAAAATTGCACCTGATATGGAAGTAAATCAAGCTATTGATCTTTGTAAAACTGCAGTTGAAAGTGGAGCAGCTGGTATTATTGCCACAAATACAACTATTGATTATAGTTTAATAGAAAATTGTAAAGATTTTGGTGGATTAAGTGGTGCAGTCTTAAGTGAAAAATCAGCACTTTTATTTAAAGAGATTGCAAAAGAGCTTTATGGAAAGACTATTTTAATTAGTGTTGGTGGAATTTTTACAGGAAAACAAGCTTACGAAAGAGTTAAAAATGGTGCTTCTTTAGTACAATTATACTCTAGCTTAATTTTTGAAGGTCCTTCTTTAGCTAGAAAAATCAATGAAGAGATTTTAGAGCTTTTAAAAGCTGATGGGTATGATAATATCTCTGAAGCTATTGGAGCAAACTTAAGATAATGAAAAAATTCTTAAAATTTTTTATATTTTTTATTTTATTGGGAGAGTTTATGAGTGCAAATAGTTTGCCAAATTACTATACAAAAAATCTAGATAATGGTTTACAAATAGTTGCAATTCCTATGGATAACAACACAAATGTTGTAAGTGTAGATGTTTTTTATAAAGTTGGAAGTAGAGATGAAGTTATGGGGAAAAGTGGAATTGCTCATATGTTAGAGCATCTAAACTTTAAATCTACAAAAAACTTAAAAGCTGGGGAATTTGACGAGATTGTAAAAGGTTTTGGAGGAGTTAATAATGCTGGAACTAGCTTTGATTACACTCACTACTTTATTAAAACTTCATCAAAAAACACAGATAAATCTTTAGAGTTATTTGCTGAATTAATGCAAAATTTAACTCTAAATGATGAAGAGTTTCAACCTGAGCGTGATGTAGTAGCAGAAGAGAGACGTTGGCGAACAGACAATAATCCTATGGGATATTTACAGTTTAGAACATTTAATAGTGCTTATACTTATCATCCATATCACTGGACTCCAATTGGGTTTATGGATGATATTAAGAACTGGAGTATTGAAGATATAAAAGATTTTCACTCTACATACTATCAACCAAAAAATGCAATAGTTCTAGTTGCTGGTGATATAAAAAAAGATGATATTTTTTCAATGGTTGAAAAGCACTTTAAAGATATTAAAAACAAAAAAGAGATTCCAAAATCTATTCATACAATAGAACCTGTTCAAGATGGAGAAAAAAGAGGAGTTGTAAATAAAGAAACAAATGTAGAGATGCTTACAATAACATACCACATTCCAAATTTTGAACATAAAGACCAGATAGCTCTTAGTGCATTATCACAACTTTTAAGTAGTGGGAAATCTTCTATTTTACAAAAAATTTTGGTTGATAAAAAGAGATTAGCAAATAGTGTATATGCTTATAATATGGAACTAAAAGATCCTGGAGTTTTTATGTTTATGGCAGTTGCAAATGAAAACATTGATGCTTTAAAAATAGAAAAAGAGATTTTAGATATAATATCGGCTATTCAAAATGGTGAAATAGAAAAAAAAGAGCTTGATAAACTTAAAATAAATACAAAAGCAGATTTTATCTACTCTCTTGAAAGCTCAAGCGATGTTGCTTCACTATTTGGAACTTATCTTGTACGAGACAATATCAAACCTCTTTTAGAGTATGAAAAAAACCTAGAGTTGTTAAAAATTGAAGATATTGTAAACGTTGCAAAAAAATATTTAGTAAAAGAGAACTCAACAACTCTTATATTAAAAGAAAAAAAATAAAAAGGAAGAAAATGGATACCCCAATTGGTTCTATGACAGCACTAATTACCCCATTTAAAAATGGAAAAGTTGATTTAGAAAAATATGAGTCATTAATTAAACGACAAATAAATGCTGGTGTTGATGTAGTCTCTCCTTGCGGAACAACAGGAGAGAGTGCAACACTAACTCATAAAGAGCATAAAGAGTGTATAGAAGTTGCAGTTGCTACTTGTAAAAATACAAATGTAAAAGTTCTTGCAGGTGCTGGTTCAAATGCCACTGCTGAAGCTTGTGAGTTGGCAAAATTTGCTCAGGAAATTGGTGCTAATGCAATACTTTCTATTGCTCCATATTATAATAAACCAACTCAAGAGGGACTATATCAACACTACAAAACAATAGCACAAAGTGTTGAAATTCCATTTATGCTTTACAATGTCCCAGGACGTACTGCTGTTGATTTGTTACCAGAGACTGCAATTAAGCTTTTTGATGATGTAAAAAATATTTATGGTATAAAAGAGGCTACAGGTTCATTAGAACGGGCTACTGCTCTTATGTCACAAAGAGAAAATTTTTTGGTATTTTCAGGAGATGATGGAATAGATTTTCCAATGCTTGTAAGTGGAGCAAAAGGGATAATTTCTGTAACTTCAAATTTAGTTCCAGATTTAAAAGTTAAACTTGTAAATAGTGTATTTAATAAAGATTATGAAACTGCACTAAAAATTCATAATGATTTATATGAACTAAACAAAGTTCTATTTTGTGAAAGTAATCCAATTCCAATAAAAGCAGCAATGTATTTGTCTGGTCTTTTAGATAGTTTAGAATTTAGGTTACCATTAACAAAACCTAGTAGAGAAACAATAGATAAATTAGAAAAAATTTTAAAAAAATATGAGGTAATTAAATAATGAGTTGTAATATGAAGGGTAAAACTTTAGTAATTTCAGGTGGTACAAAAGGTATAGGGAAAGAGTGTGTGTATAAATTTGCAAGCAATGGAATAAATGTTGCATTTACATATAATTCAAATGGTGAAATAGCTCTTGAAATTTGTAAAGATGTTGAAGCAAAATTTGGAGTAAAATGTCGTGCATATCCTTTTAATATATTGGAACCAGAAAAATATGGTGAACTTTTTGAAGAGATAGATAAAGATTTTGATAGAGTTGACTTTTTCATATCAAATGCAATGATTTATGGTCGTGCTGTTGTTGGCGGATATGGTAAATTTATGAAACTAAAACCTAGAGGTTTAAACAATATTTACACTGCAACTGTAAATGCTTTTGTTTGTGGTTCTCAACAAGCTGCAAAAAGAATGCAAAAAATAGGTGGTGGAGCAATAGTATCCTTATCATCAACTGGTAATTTAGTGTATATAGAAAACTATGCAGGACACGGTACAAATAAAGCTGCAGTTGAAGCAATGGTTAGATATGCAGCAAATGAGTTAGGAGAGTTTGGAATTAGAGTAAATGCAGTTTCAGGAGGACCAATTGATACAGATGCTTTAAAAGCATTTACAAACTATGAAGAGGTAAAAGCAAAAACTGCTGAATATTCTCCTTTAAATAGAATTGGTCAACCAGAAGATTTAGCACAATCTTGTTATTTCTTATGTACAAATGATGCTTCATGGATAACAGGACATACATTAATTGTTGACGGTGGGACAACTTTTAGATAATGTCAAAAGCTTTAAACCTACCAAACATCTTAGCTCTATTTAGAATAGCATTAGCTCCACTAATGCTATGGTTTTTTGTGGATAGAGACAACACTATATTTTCATCTTGGCATCCCTCTTGGTTTGACTATTTTGCGGGGCTTATATTTATAATAGCTAGTGTTACTGACTTTTTTGATGGTTTTATTGCTAGAGCTTGGAATCAAATAACAAAGCTAGGTGGGATTTTAGATCCACTTGCAGATAAAATGCTAGTACTTGCTGCTTTTTTGGGACTTATGGTTATAGATAGAGCTAGTGCTTGGGCTGTATTTCTAATACTTTCAAGAGAATTTTTCATAACTACTCTTAGAGTTGTTGCAGTTGCTGAAGGAAAAGATGTGGCTTCAACAATGGCAGGAAAAGTAAAAACAGTAGCTCAAATGTTTGCTATTGGATTTTTAATAATGAATTGGCCATATGCTACAACTTTACTTTGGTTTGCAGTTATTTTAACTCTCTACTCTGGTTATGAATACACTAGAGACTATTTCAGAATTTAAGGCTTTTTTTGGGTACTATCACTTTTTTACTTGTATTATCTTTTTTAGTATTTTTTCATGAGCTAGGTCACTTTTTAGCTGCTAGATTTTTTGGCGTTAAGGTTCATGTTTTCTCTATTGGGTTTGGAAAACAAATCTATTCAAAATATTGGGCAGGGACAACGTGGCAAATTGCATTAATTCCACTTGGTGGATATGTAAAAATGAAAGGTCAAGATGACTCTAAACCAACTCTAAATGAGAGTGGAGATGATTCATATAACACAAAAAAACCTTGGCAAAGAATAGTTATACTATTTGCTGGTCCTTTTGCAAACTTTCTTTTGGCAGCAATTATCTATTTTGCGATAGCTTTAATGGGTGCAAAAACTTTAGCTCCAACAATTGGGAATATTAGTCCTAATTCAGTTGCTTTTGAAGCTGGTCTAAAAGAGAATGACAAAATTTTAAAGATAAATGAGACTGAGATAAAAGCTTGGGATGAGATAGGAAAAGTAATTACAACAACTCAAGGGGCTTTACAGTTTTATATCCAAAGAGATAATCAACTCTTAATAAAAATTATAAATCCACAAATATCAGATAGTCAAAATATGTTTAATGAAAGAATCAAAAAAAGAATGATAGGAATTGCTCCAAAAGGAGAAGTTGTTACGTTGGAATTAGGTTTTTATGACTCTTTAGCTTATGCTTATGATAAAACTATTTTTGCTTCTACTATGATATTTCAAGGTGTTCAAAAATTAATTACTGGAATAATTCCATCTAGTGAAGTTGGTGGTGTTATTAGTATTGGAAAAATTATTAGTGATGCAAGTGAGAGCTCTTTTATTGCACTTCTTACAATCACTGCACTAATTTCTGTGAACTTAGGAGTTCTAAATCTTCTACCAATTCCTGCCCTTGATGGTGGACATATTATGTTTAATCTATATGAGATGATCGTTAGAAGAAAACCTAGTGATCAGGTTTTTATGTTTTTAACAATTTTTGGATGGTTGATTTTGGGAAGCCTAATGCTTCTTGGAATTTACAACGATATAAATAGAATTTTTTTAAATAATTAGAGGTTTATTATGGAAAAAACAACTGCTACTAGAAATTTAAATAGTTTAATCACTAAGGTTGAAGCTGCGAGACTTAAAATATCTGAATACCATATTGTTAAAATTATAGGTATCTCAAAATATTCAACAGCAGAAGATATAAAAACACTTTATGAAGTAGGACAAAGAGCTTTTGGTGAAAATAAGGTTCAAGATTTAAAAGATAAAATGCAAACTTTAGATGAATTTCCTATAGAGTGGCACTTTGTAGGAACTTTACAAAAAAACAAGATAAACAATCTAATAGATTTAAACCCTACTTTAGTTCACTCTTTAGATAGTCTTGATTTAGCTATTGAGTTAAACAAAAAACTTGAAGCAAAAAACAAGAAAATGTCATGTTTACTACAAATAAACTCTGCTTTTGAAGATACAAAATCAGGAGTTGATCCAAAAGAGGCAGTTGATATTTATAAAAAAATTATTAATCTATGTCCAAATATTATTTTAAAAGGTGTTATGAGCATTGGTGCTAATGTTGAAGATGAAGATATCATAAAAAAATCATTTCAACTTACTAAAAAAATATATGAGGAACTAGTACCACTTGGAGCTAGATATTGTTCAATGGGCATGAGTAATGATTTTGAATTAGCAATTGCTTGTGGTTCAAATTTGATACGAGTTGGCTCAACTCTTTTTAAGAACCTATAAATATAAATTCAATATCAATTATTATAAGCTTATTTAAGATACCTTTAAAAATTATTTATCTATACTTCCAGATAATATAATTAAAGGACTTTAATGTTTCTTCATCTTTCTTCAAAATCACGTTTCTTTTTAAATATGGTTTTAAGCCAAATTGGTTTTGCAGCTATTAGTACAGTTGCAATTTTAAGTGAACATACTATCTCTGCTATCATAGCTGTAAATATTGTATTTGCTGCAATTGTTGGCTATATAAACTATAATTCAATGCAAAGAGTTGTAGGTGGTATAAATAGGATTAAAGAGTATATAGAGAATCTTATGGATTATATGTTTTTCAATACAAATAATATAAGAAAAGCAGAATATATCAAAAATGATGATATTGGAGAGATATTAAAAGAGCTAAATATATATTTTGAAAAATATGACAAAATGAGAAAAGACGATATGCATGTTCTAGGAGATATGGTAATAGCACTTGATAAAGTTGCTCAAGGTATTTATAATACACAAATAAATTCAACAACTTCAAACTTTATGGTTCACACTTTAAAAGAGGTTGTAAATAAGATGTTAAGTAGATCAAACAAAAATATGGAAGATTTAGTTAATATTGTTGGACTTTATTCTGAGCATGACTATAGAAACCAAATGAACATAAATCCTATCTTAAAAGGTAAAATGAGACTTACTATGGAGAGAATTAATCAATTAGGATTAGAGCTAAATAGTAATGCAAAAGAGAACCTAAGAAATGGTGATGCTTTAGAGAAAAACTCAATCACTATGAATAGAAGTGTTGAAAACTTAGCGAATAAAGCAAATGCACAAGCAGCTAGTTTAGAAGAGACTGCTGCTGCTCTTGAAGAGATTACAGGCATTACAAAAAATAATACTCAAAATGCTCAAAAAATGTCATCTTTAAGTAAAGATGTAAAAGATAGTGTAGTTCTAGGTGAAAATTTAGCAAATAAGACAGCTAGTTCTATGGATGAGATAAATGCAAAGGTAGAAGCTATAAATGAAGCTATTGAAGTAATTGATCAAATTGCTTTCCAAACAAATATTTTAAGTCTAAATGCAGCAGTTGAAGCTGCAACTGCTGGTGAAGCAGGAAAGGGGTTTGCTGTTGTTGCTCAAGAGGTACGAAATCTAGCAAATAGAAGCGCAGAAGCTGCAAAAGAGATAAAAGATTTAGTAGAGAATGCAACAAGTAAAACAAATGAAGGTAAAAAAATATCTGATGATATGAAAACTGGATACAACAACCTAAATAAACTTATCTCTGAAACTATAAATATTATTCAAGATGTAAGTATTGCTTCTAGCGAACAGCTAAAAGGAATTGAACAGATAAATGATGCAGTATCTGTTTTAGATAGAGTAACTCAAGAGAATGCCTCTGAAGCTAGTAATGTTGCACTAATTGCAAATGAAACTTTAAGTATGGCAAAAATTTTAGTGGAAGATGCAAAAACAAAAAAAGTAAGCTAGGAGCTTTATATGTCAAAAGAGATACTACTTGATGATTATACTTTTTTGGTAAGCGAAACAGATGAAAAAGGTGTAATAATCTTTGCTAACGATGATTTTTGTAGAATTGCTGGTTATGATATTGATGATTTAATTGGTAAACCGCACAATATAATAAGACACCAAGATATGCCAAAAATTGCATTTAAAGATTTATGGGATACTATTAGAAAAAGTGTTATTTGGACTGGATATGTAAAAAATCGTGCTAAAAATGGTGATTTTTATTGGGTCTATGCGACAGTTTTTCCTACAGTAACAAGTGATGGTTCAAAGGGCTATCTCTCTTGTAGAAGAAAAGCCAATAGAGTTGAAATAGAAACTCATGAAAAACTATATAAAGAGCTTATATTAAAAGAGAGTTAACCTCTCTTTTATTTTAGCTTATCAAAAAGATTATACTCTCTCCAATATATATCTAAAGCCTCTTTTAATTCATCATCACTTAATCTTGTTTTTCTTTTTAGACCAAACCTTTTTATAATAGATTCAGACATTAGACTTCCCTCTTTTGTTGGATTTTTCAAAAAGTCAAACATTGCATTTTTCACATCCTCTTCATTACTATACTCTAGCAAGTATCTATAAAAATATTTATCAATAGTTACAGGAATTTTATTGTGACAAGTTATACAATTCTTTTCATAAATATTTTTAGAATTTGAAAAAGCAAAAACAGAAGCCAAACATAACAAAAACACTACTCTTACCATCTTATTTTTATCCTTGTTCCTACATCAATTTTAGAGATAACATCTATTTTTAAATCATACTCTTTTGCTATAAGAGATACAATATTAAGCCCAATTCCAAAACCACCTACACTTTTGTCAAACCTTTTATATCTTGTAAATAAGCTTTTTAAATCCTCTTTACTAATACCCTTTCCACTATCTTCAATTATCATTAATCCATCTTTTAAAGTAACTTTTATAAAACCTTTAAATTTGTTGTATTTTATTGCATTTGAAATAATGTTATCTATTAGTTTTGATAGTTTTTTTATATCGCAATCTATAAAAACATCATCTTTTATATCTAAAATAAATTCTACTCTTTTACTATTTGCAATTGATTTAAAAAAATCAACTCTTTGATTTAATATTTCTGAAAAATCAATTTTTTCATTGTTTGAAATTATCTGATTATTTAAAGAGACAAAAGTTAAATCTTCATATATATTTGAGATAGTTTTTGCCCCTATTTCTATACGATTTATCTTTTTTGCTAACTTCTCATCTATACTATTTTTATCTATCATCTGTATATTTGATAGTATTGCAGTTACAGGTGTGTTTAGCTCATGAGTTGTATCTTTTATAAATCTATCAAGCATCAAAATTGCTTCTCTCATAGGTCTTAAAAAAAGTTTTGCAATATAGTATCCAATAGTAAGTAGTATAAAAAATGAGATAAAAAACCAAAATATAATCTTATATTTAATATTCAAAAACCAAAGATTATCATCTTCTATCTCAACTATTACATATTTACTCCCTAAATAATAAGCTTCAGGCTCTTTAATTAGGTGAATATATCCATCTTTTATATATATTACTTTATCAAGTTTTACATCTTTCATCTTTAAGTTCGAGAAAATTATCTTTTTTGAACTATCATAAATAGCAGAGCTAAATCTCTCATCTCTTGGATAAATATCAGATTTATCTATATTTATATGTAGCTCTTTTAGATTTGCAATTTGAGTATTTGAGTAATTTTGAAGAGTTTGTCTTTTTTCTTGAAGCATTAAATCTTTTTTGAATTGATAATATAAAAAAGTGATAGCACTCAAAATAAGTAAAACTAGTATTGAGTATATTAAACTAAACCCAATAATGGTTCTAGTTTCACTCTTTGTTAAATCTATACCCGAGTTTTTTAAGACTAACAATTTTATCTTTTCCTAAAATCTTTCTAAGATTTTTTATATATGTTCGTAAAGAGTTATCGCTATACTCCTCATCATAATCCCACACAAAGTCATATATCCTATCATGAGATAACAGTTCATTTGGATTTTGAAGAAAAAACTTCAATAGTTTTAACTCTTTTAAATTTAATTTTACCTCTTCACTATCGTATTTTAGCTCATTTGAGATTGTATTAAATGTAACATTTGGAGAAATCTCAACTATCTCATTTTTATTTGCAAACTCTTTTTTTATTAGAATCTGAACTCTTAAAAGAAGCTCTTTTATCTCAAAAGGTTTTCTAATATAATCATCACAACCACTTAAAAAACCCTCTTCTAGTGAACTCATTGAGTTTAAAGATGTTATAAATATTGCTGGAGTTGTTTTCCCAGTAGCCCTAGCCTCTTTTAGAACTTCAAAGCCATTTTTTTTTGGAACATTTACATCAAGAAGTAAAACATCAAAGTGCTCTTCATAGATTTTTGCTAAAGCTTCTTCTCCATCATAAACACAAATAACATCAAACCCCTCTTCAATAAAATATTCAAAAACAGTTTCACTTAAATTATAATCATCTTCAAGTAGTAAAATTTTACTCTTCATCTTCAATTATCTTTCTTTCAGGTATCTCAACTAATCTCTTTTCATATTGAGCTTTTTCATATGTATTCATTTTTCCTAATCTTACATCTAGCTCTTTTTGGAAATCTGCCATATCTTTCTCATCCACAAAACCAATTATCTCTATTAGCTCTTGATTACTCATTTGGCTAAAATTCTCTTTTGCAAAAGAGGAGATAGACAAAAGTAAAACAAATAAAATAACTCTATTCATAAACCCCAACTTTTTATTTTTATACTATAAAAGAACTGTATAATAATTGTTGATTATAGCTAAAAATTGATATAATAAATCTATGAATCAAAAAATATCTTTAAAATCTATATATAAACTTCTATTAAAAAACAAGAAATCTCTTATTTGGGGACAAATTTTCACAGTAATAGGAATACTAATAAGTGTTCCTATTCCTCTTTTACTACCCCTATTAGTAGATGAAGTGCTTTTAAATAAACCTGATTTTTTTGTAAATAGTATTGATAAACTCTTTGGAAGTGGAAATGCTTTTTATTATGTGGCTATAGTTACTGTTGTTGTGATTATTTTAAGAGCTTTACATTTTATTTTTGGAGTAATTAATACAAAAATATTTACAAAAATATCAAAAATAGTAATCTTTGATATTAGAGTAAAGCTTTTAAAACACCTTCAAAAAGTAAATATAAATGAGTATGAAAGTATTGGTAGTGGAAAAATTGCTGCAAATTTGATAACAGATGTAAATACTTTAGATAGCTTTATTGTAAATATTTCAAGCAAACTTATAACTTCTACTCTTACTCTTTTAGCTGTTGGTTTTGTAATTATAAAAATAGATTTTCTTTTAGGGCTTATGATTCTTTTAACTCAACCAACAATTGCAATATTTTCAAGAAGAATAGCTAAAAAAACAGGTGAACTAAAAAAAGAGGAAAATGCTGCAATAGAAGCTTTTCAAAGTAATATAAATGAAACTTTAGATCTATTTCCTCAAATAAAAGCAAGTAACAAAGAGAGAAGCTTCTTTAATACATCAATAGATAAAGCAAAAGATATAAAAATAGCTTCAAATGAGTTTAACTATAAAAGTGTAGCTTATGAAAAACTATCTTATACGATTTTTCTTTTTGCCTTTGAAATCTTTAGAGCAACAGGACTTCTACTTGTAGCCTATAGTGATTTATCAATAGGGCTTATGTTCGCTATGTTTGGATATATTTGGTTTATTATGACACCTGTTCAAGAGATTTTATCTATTCAATACTCACTAGCAAGTGCAAAAGCAGCTATTAGTAGAATAAACAAAGTTTTAGAACTAAATATTGAAAGTGATGGAGAAAAAGAGCTAAATAGTAACAAAGTCGATATTGAAATAAGAGACTTATCTTTTGCTTACACTAAAGAGAAGAATAGTTTAAATAACATCAATTTAAAGATAAATAGTGGTGAAAAAGTGGCAATAATTGGTGCTAGTGGAAGTGGAAAAACAACTATTTCTCAACTTATCGCTGGATTTTATGCAAAAAAAAGTGGAGATATTTTATATAACAATATAAGCATTGATGAGATTTCAAAAAAGAGCCTAAGAGAGCATATATTTTTGGTTCTTCAAATGCCTATATTATTTAATAATACCCTACGATTTAATCTTACTATGGGCGAAGATATAGAAGATGAAAAGATTATTGAAGCTTTAGCTATTGCAGAGTTAAAAGAGATGTATTTAGGTCTAAAAGATGGGCTTGATACTGTTGTTGGTAAAATGGGAATGAGATTAAGTGGTGGACAGAGACAAAGATTATCAATAGCTAGAATGGTTTTAGCAAATCCTAGTATAGTTATTTTTGATGAATCAACTTCAGCTTTAGATGTTCATACTGAAACAAAACTATTCTTAAATTTAGAGAGTTTTTTAGAAGATAAAACTGTTATTACTATCGCTCATAGACTAAGCACTGTTAAAAATGCTTCAAAAATCTTTGTTTTGGATGATGGAAATTTAGTGCAAAGTGGAACACATAAAGAGTTAGAGGATGAAACAGGACACTACAAAGAGTTTGTAAAGCAACAACTTACAACATAGATTTGATTAAGAAAATTTCAATACTGTTTCTACTTTCAAACTATAACTAATTTATTAAAAAATAAAAGTAAGTAAAATTTACTTACTTAATAAAATATGTGTGAAAAATATCAGCCAAAATATATAGTACCAAAAGTGAAAAGATAATCATTCTATAATTCATAATATGAATATTTAAGATTTTTTTGGTGGAATTGAATATGTTCCAACAGCATGTGCTATTGGTTCATCACAATCTATTGAGTACAACCAAACATCACCAACAATCAATACTTTACCAACTTTCATTAACTTACACACAGCACGAATATTTTGTGAAGGTGATGGTTTATTTAAAAAATTAATAGATAAATTTGTAGTTACAGCCAATCCAACAATACCTATTTCACCTAAAATAGCAATATATAAAGCATAATCAGCAATAGTCATCATTGTTGGGCCAGAAACAGTATTTCCTGGTCTTAAATCTTTACTATCTACTTGATATATAATAGTTGCACCTTTAGATGAAATCTCTTCAATCTCACATTTTTCTAAACTTTGAGGAAACTCTTGTTTTAAAAAATCTATTACCTCATTTTTTAAACTATTCTTCATCACTCTCCTTTCTCAAAACCTGTCTTTTATTTGCACGGCTTTGTTCTATTTGTATAAAATCCTTTTCATACTTTTTATATTTTTTCAAAAATGGTGGTATTTTTCGCCCCTCTATTAGCATAACATCATCCAAAATAGTTTTTACTAAAAGCTCTTCATCATAATCCTTGCTTAAATACTCAAACAGATACTCTGCAACCCTATCTAATGAGATTTTAAAAGTGCTTTCACTTCTTTTATATAACCATTTTGAAAAAGAGAAAAAATTATCAAAAACCTTTCCATTTTTAAATAAAAGTTTTGAAGTTTTTACAAAATTTCCACTATTGTAAACAATATCCCAGAATCTGGCAAATCTTTTCATATCTTGCATAAGCTCAAACTGTATTAAATTGTTTTGCAAAATATCATAAGGCGGGTTTGGATTATATACCATTCCATGTATTTCATCATGCCTATTTAAAGTAGTTCCTGATAGCTTCTTTAAAATTCCTATTTGAATCTCTCCACTACTTAAACTATAAAGTAAATCCAAATTTGAAGAGAAGCTTTCTATTGTTTCACTTGGAAGCCCTACTATTAAATCTATATGTACGTGAGCTTTTGTTTCATTATCCAAAAAAGCTAAGTTTTCTTTGATTTTTTGAATTCTAAGATTTCTATTAATCTCTTTTGCTACTTCTAAATTTAGAGTTTGAATACCAACTTCTAATTGTAAACTTCCAGCTTTAAACTGCTTTAAAAGCTCTCTTAATTCATCTGGAAAGTTATCAGGAATTACCTCAAAATGTAAAAAATAGTCTTCATCTTTTACTAAGAAATATTCCAAAATAGCCTTTGCATAAGAGATTTTTAAATTAAAAGTTCTATCTATAAATTTATAACTTCTAGCTCCTCTATTCCAAAGTTTATCAATTTCAGCCAAAAAAACATCTATTGGTAAATATCGCATTGAACTATCAATACTAGACAAACAAAATTCACAAGTAAAAGGGCAACCTCGACTACTTTCTATATAAATATGTCTATTTTTTATATCAAAATCTGTGTAATAATCGTATGGAAGAGCTATCTTATCAAACTCAACTGGCTTTGCTTGTATTATCTTATCTTTTGGACGAACTCCACCTAATACATTTTGACAAAGATTATATACACTTATTTCTCCCTCTCCAAACATAAAATAATCTGCTTTTTCAAAGTTGACCCTATGAGGAAGATGACTTATTTCTGGACCTCCAAGAGCTACAATTGTATTTGGGCTTATTAGTTTTATATATTTTACAATTTCTGCAACATCTGTTGCATTCCAAATATATGTTGCTATACAGACTATTTTTGGCTTATATGCCAAAATCTCTTCAACTATTGTTTGAGTTTGGCTATTTATTACAAACTCTAAAATCTTTGCACTATTCTTTAACTCTTTTAAGTTTGCAAACAAATATCGCAAAGATAAACTAGAGTGCGAAAATCTTGAATTTAGTGTTGTAAAGATTATATCTATGTTGTTACTATTATTGTTATTCATGTGGTGGATTTTACACAAAATGGTGTTACATTAACCTTTTATATAGTTTGATTTACTATAATTGCCTAAATTTTTTATAAGGGTTGAAATGCTTAGAACAAAATTTTCTCAATTTAGAGCTATATCTGTAATCGAAGGAATATCTTATTTAGTATTAGTGCTTCTAGCAATGCCGTTGAAATACTTTTTTGATGAACCTATGGCTGTTAAAATATTTGGAATGATGCATGGAATATTTTTTATACTTTTTTGTGTAGCTTTATATGGAGCTATGAAAAAATATAAATGGGGATTTTTATTTAGTTTAAAACTATTTATATACTCTTTAATACCTTTTTTATTTATTTTAATAGAAAAAGAGCTTATTATTAAAAAAGAGAGTATTTAGAAAGCTTTACTCTCTAAATACTTTTATTCTACTTTCTGATTTATCACTTCAGATAGCTCAATATCAGAAATCTTAACAGGATATTGTTGCTCATCTTTTGTAAAACTAGCTCCTATTTTTGGAGTTATTTCATAGTTTATAGTTCCATTTGGCTCAGTTGAACCAATAGAATAAGCTCTAAAATTTATCTCTAAAATCTCATCTTCAAACTCTTTTATATTTAAAATCACACTAAACTCTTTTAGTGAATTTTCACTTAAATTATCATCATAAGCCTCTATTGCTAAAAAACTATTTTTAATACTCTCATAAGGGTTTATAGTAAATAACTCACTATTTGGTTCATATATATTTATCTCTTTTAAATCCCCTAAAATAGTAGAAACAACTCTTGATTTATCTTTTAGTTGTGGAAAAGACACAACTAAACCTTTTTGACTATTTTCATTTAACATAGATTTATATCCAAAAGTTATTTTTAGAAGATTTTCACCTATCATATTATAAGAAGTAGTAAGATTTTCATCATCATAGTAATCAAAATCTCCTTCTTGCTGTGAAAATTTCAAATCTTTTTCATCTAAAAGCTTAATATCATTTATATAAATACCATCTTTTAAAGATAGCTCAAATCTTTTTAAATCTTCATTTGGAATATCTTTATAGTTTACTCCTAAACTCATTTTTAATGGAGTTATTAATCTCTCTGCTGAACTCTTATCTAAATCAATTTTTACATCTATTTTTTCAAAAATATCATTTAAAGCAGTAATTTGTGCTGGTTTCATATTTTTATTTAAAACAAGATTTGCTTCATATCTTAATTTCTCAAAAATTGTTTCTGAATTTTGAGAAAAAGAAGAAGAAGTTCCAGAAGATGAAACTTTTATATCACTCTTTAATATTTCATTATAAAAAGTATCAAAAGCCTTTGTAAAAACTTCTTCATCTTCACTATCTAAAACTTTAATAAGCTCTTTGTACTCTTTATAAGGTAAATTTTCCAAAGAAAAATTAATTTCACTATTTTTTATATTTATAACATTTGAACCATTTATTAAACTTTGTACATCATTACTAACAAGTGAAAACTCATCAAAAGATATTTTATCTTTTGTACTAACCTTATCATCTATATTTATAGAAGTTCCATCAAATTGAATATTTTTTATACCCATTTGTACAAATTCACTATCTAAAGATAGGTTTGAGACTGAAAATTTTGTATCTATATTTTTATCACTCTCTTTATAGAAATTTTTCATATTTTCTATTACAAAACTCTCATTATTTGGACCAATTACTTTAAATAACTCAATATTTAAACTATTCTTATCTCCATTTATACCTCTTAGTGAAATTATTGTGTCTCTATTGCTAAAAGCAATATCATCTAAGTTGTAGTTTAGTTTATCATCAATTTTTAGGTGAATAGCCTTTTGTTTTAATAAAGATAAAAGCTCTTTACTAGCCTCATCCTCACTACTTTCAAGCTCTTTTTGAATAACTACTGATAACTCTTTTAAATACAAATCAGCTTTCAACTCTTTTGTCAAAATATTTAAAGAGATATCGTAATCAAATTTTGTACCTTCTAGTGCTAACTGCTTTGAACTATTATCAAAAAGATTTAAAAGCTCAACAAAAAGCTCTTTAAGTTGGCTCTCTTTCATATTATTAGATATAAAATCTAGCGCTTTGATAGCATCAACTATCTCAATTTGCCCATCTTTTCTTATTTTCATTGGAAGATTTGAACTATTTTGTGAAATAGAAAAACCATTCTTATTTAGTTCATCTATTTTTATAGCTAACTCTTTGTTTATAGAACTTTTAACACCAAAACATATAGCTGCAACAATTAAAAGAGTTGCAACAACTCCTATTATAACCTTTTTCATAATTTGCTTCCTTTATTTTAAAATGAAAGCTTATCTAATTATCACTAAAAATGTTTAAAATTTTAATTTAAAAAATCTACCCTATTTTCAATATATTTTTTAATAAAAGGTAAAACTTTTATCGTATCAGAATCTTTGATAAGAGCACTTTTACCACTAGTTAAAGCTATAGAGTTGCTAAGATACAATAAACTAATCATAGCTGAACCATATTTATTATCTTTTGTAGCTTGGAATTTTCCATTTTCCACAAAGCCCAAAACAGCCTCTACTCTATCTAGTTTTACTCCAAAATCTTTACTATTTTTACACTCTATAAAGTCATGATTAAACTTAGTTTCACCTTGAAGTTTTTTTAGAAGTGGGAGTAAAAAAATATGCGAATTTATGGCATTAGCAAGAGGATTTCCTGGAAGTGCTAAAACTAAACTATTCTTTAGTTTTCCTAGCATCATGGCACGTCCTGGTTTTAGATTTACTCCATGAAATGTCACTTCTAAACCACAATCTAAAAATGCCTTTGCTAAGAAATCGGCATCTCCCATAGAAACCCCTCCACTAGTTATTATCACATCATAATTTTCTAGTTTTTTTATAAACTCTATACTTTTTTCCAAATTATCAGGAACAACTCCTAAATAACTTGAAGAGAAATAGTTCTCTTCTAAAAAGCTTTTTATAAAAAATGAGTTTATATTATAAATCTCTTCTTCACTTGCCTCTTCCCACGGCTCTTTTAACTCATTTCCACTAGAGATTATTGCAATATTTAACTTTTTATAAACTTCTAACTCTTTTACACCTTGAGAAACTAACAGTGAGATTAAAGATGAGTCTATTTTATCTCCTTTTTTTAAAAGGATTTCTCCTATTTTATGTTCTTCCCCTTTTAATCTAATATTTGAGCCTCTTTTTAAATCTTTTGTAAATTTTACTTCATTTTCTAAGGATTCACAAAGTTCATAGGGTACTACTAAATCTACAAAATCTGGTACAGAAGCCCCTGTCATAATTTTATAACAATATTCACTTTTTGGCTCTTTAAACTCTCTTTTATCTCCAGCAAAAATAGTATCTTCAATCTTTAAGCTCTTTTTTAAATCTTCAACTCTTATAGCATAACCATCCATGGCTGAATTATTAAAACTAGGAAGATTTTTTATACAAACTATATCCTTGCTTAGAACTCTTCCTAAACTATCTAAAGTTGCAATATTTTCGCTATCTTTTCTTTTAATCTCTTCACATAATTTTAATCCAAGATTATAAGCCAAATCAAAATTAACATAGTTTAAACTCTTTTTCATAAATTCCCTACTCTTGTAAACTTTTTATTTGTATATATTTTTTATATAGTTGTTCTACTACAAAATCTATCTCTTCTTCCTTATAGTTTTCATTAAAACTAAAGCTTAATGCATTTCTACAAAGACTCTCTTCATATCCCATTTCAGCAATTACCCTAGATGGTTTAGATAGTCCCAAACTACACCCCTCACCATTTGATAAAAAGATATTATTAAAAGCCAAAGTTCGTATAATTTCTCTAGCTTTTATCCCTTTTAAAGCAATATGAAAAGAGTTATTTAGCGTATTTTTATTGTCCACAAAAAAATATAGATTTTCTTTGAACCTATCTTGTAGTTTTGTCAAAAAAATATCTTTTATATTAATATCTTTTTTTATATTTTGATATGACTTAAAACAAGAATAAATAGCAAAACTATCAGTAAAAGCAATATTGTTTTGATGAAAACTATCATCATTAAACATCATTACACTACTTAAAAAATATCCACTTAATTTATAGTTATCAAAATAGATTATGTCACTAAATGGCGATAAATCAGCACTTGCATTCGAAACTATTTTTGCAGTAGTTAAAACTTTAATCTCTTTTAAATCTACACTTAAAAAAGTATCCATAGTATATGAAGATAGAAAGATATAGTCAAAATTTTGATTTTTTAAAGAACTTATATCAATACTTCCATCTTGATTTAAAGGTAAATATGTAATATTAAATCCTAAATCTTCATATACTCTAGAAGCATCTATTAAAGCTTCGCTTTCAGCTTTACTTATTGCAATTTTTTTATCTTTTAATTCCAAGAGAAGGCCTAAAAACCCCTCTTTTGAAAAAGAAAAAGTTTTTAATTTTTTAAAAGAGAGAGCATTTAGAAACTCTTTGCAAAGAGATTCAAACTCAAGATTTGTAACTAAACTATCTAAACTTAAACTCTTTTTTAACTCAAAATCCGAAGGATTATATTGTAAAAAGTTTAGTCTAATCAAGTAAAATCCTAGCACTATGAGTATATATATTCATTTTATGCTCTCTTGCAAAACCAATTAGTGTAACTCCATGAGAAGAAGCTGCTTTAATACCTTCAAAAGTAACTGCTGCTTTTGAAACAACTATTGGAATTTTATGCATTACACACTTTACAACCATCTCATTTGATAACCTTCCAGTTACATACAAAATAGATCTTCTAATATCTTTTTTGCTCATTGCTGCTAGTCCTACAACCTTATCTATTGCATTATGACGACCTATATCTTCAGCTTCAAATATAGTACCATCCTCTAAAATAAGTTTTGCCTTATGTACACAACCTGTGTCATCAAAGAGCTTTGAGGATTTGTTAAATTCACTCATATATTTTAAAATATGTAAAGCTTTTACTTGATAATTCTCTTGTACAAATGAGCAATCAAAACTTAAATCAGCATTTCCTGTAACTCCAACACAACATCCTGAAGTAAGAGTTTTTTGTTTAAAAAGATTTTCAAAAGCATCATCTTTTATATTTGCCTCTACAAAAACTTTTAAACCATCTTCACTTATTTTTAGTAGTTCTATCTCATTAACACTTGATATAATTGCTTCACTTAACAAAAAACCAACAATATGAGCATCTTGATGCTCTTTTATAGTCATAACTGAGATTAATTTTTCACCATTTAGATAAAAATCTATCTTCTCATCTTTTATAACATAATCCTCAAAACTCTCAAAGTTATTTTCAACAAATCTATCTAAAATAATCTTTTTTGAATTTTTATCATCTTTATTTAAAAAAGCCGAGGTTAAAACCTCGGTTCCAAGAGCTGTCATTATTTGCCTTCTCTTTTTTTAATATCTTCTAAAATATCAGGGGCAAGTTGTTCTAAATACTCCCTTGGATATTTTCCTGTAATCAAGCCTTTTAAGTTACCTTTTACAGCAACCAAACTTGAATATACAAAATCCATTAAGAAAAACATAATTAAAACACTAGCTCCAAAATGAACATATAATAGTGCCCTTTTGAACTGTATAAATTGAGCATTCGTAAGAGCATCTGGATGAATAAACCATATCAAAAATCCACTAAAAAGAAGACCTCCACCCATTAAAACAAACACTATAAAGATAACTCTCTTCATAGGTGTATGTTTTCCAAATAGTGTAATCTTTCTAATAAGAGAGTTTTTAGATAAGATTTTTAAATCTTTAAATGCAATAATACTCATTAATAACCAAATAGGAAACCATAAGAGTCCAGTTACTTCATGTGTCCCTCTTAAAATAAATGGAATATATCCACCTTCACTTCTTAAGCTCCATGTTATATTAAATCCTGTAATAATTAAAGTTAAAATAATAATTACATTTAACCAAATTATTGCTCTATGTAGTACTGAAAACACCTCTACTGTATCATTTGGGTTTGTAATTATTGCCTCTTTTCTTCCATAAAATGCATACATTACACAAAAAATAGCAATCTCAGCTACAAAAACCCACCAAATATATAGTTGTCTTTCATTACTAGCTCTTATAATCTCAGGGGCAATAGCATTGTACTCAGGTCCAAATGCTCTATTTACCATCTCAATATAACCTGTTCTTGCTGGTTCTAATATACCATCAAGGTTTCCACCTGTTAATACATGGATTGTGTACCTAAATAAGTACCCCCAATCCATAATCATCAAAAAATTTACAAATACAAACCCTACAAGTCCAAGACCTAAAAGGGTATAGATATATGCCCCATTTCTTTTCATAAATGAGCTATTTTCCATATATTATTCCTTACCAACCATAAGAAGGAGTTGCAATTCCTTTTCCTTTTGAAACAGCTCTATATTTTTTTATTATTGCTATCTCATTTGCATCACCTGCTAAAAGTGCTTTTGTTGAACACATAGAAGCACACATAGGAACTTTACCTTCACTAATTCTGTTTTGTCCATATTTATGGAACTCTTCAGGTGTATTTGTCTCTTCAGGACCTCCTGCACACATTGTACATTTATCCATTTTACCTTTTGTACCAAATGCACCATCTTTTGGAAACTGTGGAGCTCCAAATGGACAGGCAAATAGACAATATCCACAACCAATACATTTATCTTTATCATGAAGAACAATTCCATCTGTTCTTATATAGAAGCAATCAGTTGGACAAACTTGTTCACAAGGTGCATCATCACAATGCATACATGCCATAGAAATAGAGAACTCTTTTCCTACAACACCCTCATTTACTGTTACAACTTTTCTTCTATTAATTCCAACTGGAACCTCGTGAGCCTCTTTACAAGCAACTACACATCCATTACAGTTTATACAAAGGTTTTCATCACAATAAAATTTCATTCTTGAAAAATCTATATTATTACTACTCATGATTAATCCTTTACGCTTTTTCAATTCTTACCAAAGAACATTTAGTCTCTGGACATGCTGTTTGTTGATCAAACCCATAACTTGTAACTTGTGTAGAGTTTTCACCCATAGCATACGGAGCTGTACCAGCTGGATATCTATGTGTTAAATCTTCACCACTCCACCATCCTGAGAAGTTTTGAGGTAAGAATACACTATTTTCAGCTACTCTTAAACTTACTTTACATTTGATCTTTATCTTTCTACCTGTTGTTCCATGAACCCACATCATCTGTCCATCTCTAATTCCTAGTTTAGAAGCTAGATTTGGATGAAGCTCACCATACATCTCAGGACTTAACTCTGCTAAATATTTACTAGCTCTTGTTTCAGTTCCTGTTCCCATATGTTCAACAACTCTTCCAGAAACGATATTAATAGGGAACTCTTCTAACCAGTTTTGTTTTTTCTGTTCACTCTCATATCTTACATCAACTCTAAAGTGATTTGCTTTATCTTTGATTGCTGGATATTTTTCAACTAATTCTGGTCTAAATGAGTGAAGTGGCTCTCTATGTTTTGGAATTGGGTCTGCAAATGATGGAACTATAGTCATAGCTCTTGCATTTCCATAAGGTACAAGTCCAGCCTCAAGTGCATATTTTACCAATATTCCACTATCATCAGTTTTCCAGTTTTTACCTTCAACTAAAGCTTTCTCTTCAGCACTTAAAGTAATTCCAGCTAGTGCTTCAATATTTGCAGCAGTTATTTCAGCATATCCACCTTTTATTTTTGAACCTTTTGGATGACTTCCGCTTGAAGCTAAAAGACTAACTCCATTTCTTTCAAGTCCAAAGTTTGCTCTAAATCCCATACCACCTTGTGAAACTGGTAAAGTAGTATTATATAAAACAGGGCTTCCAGGGTGAGAAGTTGACCAACATGGCCACGGTAAACCATAATACTCTTTGCTAAACTCTCCTGTTCCTTGAAGAGTAGTATTATTAAATAGATGCCAATTCTCTTGTTGTTTTTTAATTCTATCAGCTGTAACACCTGTCATACCAATAGTTTTTAAAGCTCTTGCAATTTCATTTGTTGCATCCTCTGGCCATTGGAAGCTATCACCTTTCCCCATACCAGCAACAAGTTCATTATAAAAGCCCATTCTTTTTGCGAAATCAAACAAAATTTCATGGTCAGTTCTTGCTTCGTAAAGTGGTTCTACAACTTTTGTTCTCCATTGTACACTTCTTCCAGTATTTACAACTGTTCCACTTGTTTCAACTTGTGAAGCAGCTGGAAGTAAGAATAGATTATCTGTTCTTGTTGTAATAACTGCAGCATCATTTACATATGGATCAATAAATACTACAAGCTCCATCTTATCTAAAGCCTCTTTTATTCTTTTTACATCTGTAACTGTAGAGATACCATTTCCTATACAAACAAGGGCTTTTATAGGGCTTCCACCATTATATTTTGCATTTTCTTCGTTAATAACTCCATCTGCAAATAGTGAAAGCGTATTTCCTTTAGCTTCCATAAGCTCTTTAGATTTAAATCTTCCTTTTAACCATTCATAATCAACTTTCCACTGTTTTGCAAAATATTTCCAAGAACCCTCTGCTAAACCATAATATCCTGGTAATGTATCAGATAAACATCCAATATCTGTTCCACCTTGAACATTATCATGTCCTCTTAAAATATTACATCCACCACCTGGTTTTCCAACATTTCCTAAAATTAGTTGCATTATTGAACCTAGTCTTGTATTAGATGATCCAATAGTATGTTGTGTCCACCCTTGATTCCAAATCAAACATCCAGGGTCTGCACTTGCTAATAGTGTTGCTGCTTGGATTAAATCCTCTTTTGGTAGTCCAGTTATGTATTCAACATGCTCAGGTGTGTATTCTTCACACTCTTTAAACACCTCTTCAACTCCATGAACTCTATCTGCCAAATATTTCTCGTCATACCATTTATTCTCTTTTATCAATCTAATCATTCCATAAAGGAAAGCGATATCAGTTCCTGTTCTAATTCTGCAGTATAAATCTGATTTTGCAGCAGTTTTTGTGAATCTAGGATCTACAACAATAATTTTTGCATTATTTTGTTCTCTAGCTTTCAAAATATGTTGCATTGCAATTGGATGGTTATCCGCAGGGTTTGAACCAATAATAATAATGGCTTTTGAATTATGCATATCTCCTAAGTGATTTGTCATAGCTCCATATCCAAATGTATTTGCCACACCGGCAACTGTTGGACTATGTCAAATTCTAGCTTGGTGATCTATATTATTTGTTCCAAACATTGAAACAAATTTTTTAATATAATATCCTTGCTCATTACTTGTTTTTGCTGAACCTAAAAACATTACTGAATCTGGTCCAAATTTTTCTCTTAGTTCAATTAGTTTGTTGCTTACTTTTGTCATAGCATCATCCCATGATACTCTATTCCATTTTCCAGCTACTTTTTCTGTTGGATATTGAAGCCTATTTGTTGATCTGATTTTATCAATCATATCAGCACCTTTACAACAATGTCCTCCTCTACTAATTGGGTGATCTTGAGCTACCTCTTGTCTTACCCAAACACCATTATGAACTTCAGCTATTACTCCACAACCTACTGAGCAGTGTGTACAAATAGTTTTTATAAGTTTTGAACCTGGAAAAGGATTTCTTACTTCCTCTTCAGTTGCATCTCTTAAAACTTTAGATGTATTTGCAAAAGCAGATGTAGCAGTAAAAGCAGTCGCTAGTGAAGCCATTTTAAGAAATGTTCTTCTACCAAAGCTATTTGCTCCCATACTATCCTCCTTTATTTATTTTTTATTAATATGCAGCTTTATAAAACTCTTCCCAAGCTGCTGTGTTTTTGTATAAAATCTCTTTTTTATTTGATCTTCCAACAACTACACCGTTACCTTTATTGCTATTAGCACCTCTATCTTGTTTTTCAGTTGTAGCAGCAACAGCTGCAACACTTCCAGCCAAAACAGTAGCAGCTATACCAGCTCTTTTGATAAATTGTCGTCTTTGCTCTAACTCATCTGCCATGATAACTCCTTTGTTTGATTTAGGGTAAAAAGCCCCTCTAAAAACTCTATTAAGGTTTTAGAGCGACTTTTTCCCAAAAATTTAAACTTCTAAATAACCTTTTTCAAAGTTATAAAAACTTTCTAAAATAACTCCAACATTTAAGTATATATCAGATTTTACTGCCATTAATCTAAAAAATAGCTTTTCCAAATAGGGGTTTATCACCTCTACAAAAAGCTCTTTTTGTAAATCCTCTTTTATATTTTCATTTAATTGCTCTTCAATTAAATATGCACTTAAAGTAAAGATAAATCCAAAATGATCTTCTTGTGCTGTAAAATTTTTTTCATCTCTTCTTATTTTAGTTTTTGCTAATACATCTTTTACTTTTAGTTGCATTATTCCACCTTCTCTATGTTCGTGATACCACGAAACACTCAAAGATACAAACTCTCCAAAGGGTATTAAAAATAGCTCTTGATACTGATTAAAAATCTCATTTTTACCTTTTTGTTCAACTATTTTTAAAATATTTTTTGAAGCTACTTCAACTTCACTATTAAAGGCATTTTCACTAAAAGCTTCAAGACTAGCAATAATCTCATCTTGTTTTGTTTTTGTGTACTCTTCTACAAAAAATAGTGATAAAAGATTATAGACAAAAAGTCTAGCTTGATCAATTTGTATATTTTTCATTTTTACTTAACTCCTCCATAATCATAACTTTTGGCTTACAGTTTGAACAACAATACAAACTTCTAGCTTTTGCAGGGCTTTGTGTCTTAAAAATAGGCTCCATTAGCTTTGCAATCTTTTCAATAGCCTTTGTTGTAGCAAATTCAACTCCACACTCAACACAAGCAAAAAGATTGTCTTTTGCCAAAATAGTCTCACTAAACCATGATGAGTTAAGTTCAAGTTCATCATATTTTATAGTTAAACAGTCACTTTCAGGACAAACTATTTCACAATATCCACAAGCTGTACAGAGACTAGGATTTACTCTTAAAGTAAAATCTTCTTCATTTGCAAACAGTGCATCAACATTACAGGCTCCAACACAAGATAGACATAAAGTACAGTTTGCTTCATTTACCAAAACTCTAGCATAAGATAAATCTCTTGTAGTCTTTACTACTCCTAAATCCTCTTTATCTAATAGTTTTTCCAATCTATATGAAAATATCTCTCTCTTTCTCATATCCCTTTGGTTAAAATCATAATATGAGCCATCTATAAACTCTTGTAAAGCTAAAGCCTCTTTTAACTCCTCTTTATTTGTAGCCAAAAAAACAGCTTTTTTTCCAAACTTTTTAAGATATATCTCATTTAATAAATTTATACTCTCTAATGTTCCTTTTGTAATATTATCTGAAAAATATACTAATTGCGAACCACTTACTTGTAAATACGTAAGAAAAATTGTCTCATCAAAAATATCTCCAATAGTACAAAGTGGTAAAACATTTTCATCTAAATCTACATCAAGCTCACTCAAATTTGATTTTGAAGAGAGAATCAAAGGTTTTGTATTTTTATAAAATGAGCTTAATTCATAAAGGCTCTCTCTTGAAGTTGCAGCACTATTTATTGAACCACTAGGACAAATACTTACACAATTTCCACATCTAATACAATCAACTAAAGAGAAGACTAATTTTCTATTTTTATCATCTTTTGTTATAGCATTTGTAGGACAAACATCTACACATTTTGCACAGATATCATCTTTTCTCTCATTATATTGGCAAATTGTTTTATCATAAGTTATAGTTTTAAAAAAGTTATAACCACTTAAATTCTCTTTTATAGTTTGTAAAACTATCTTTTCTCCCAATAGATTTGGATCATAAATTCCAGACATTTTTTTCTCTAAGTTTTCATCAAACCATATAATTTGAGAAGTTTTAAGAGTTATATCTCTATTGCCACCATCAACAATAACTTCAAAATTTCCAATAGAACCCTCTATCTTTTTTATTAAATTTTCTTCAACTTTATATAAATCAAAATCATCTTTACTTAAGTTTTGTGTAAAGTTTTTAAAATCATCTATATTTTTATATATTATCATTAAAGAGTTTGGAATATTATCTATTGTTTGGGGAACATCTTGTGCAAAATCAAATTTTGTAGCATTAATCTCATAAAGTTTTAGAGTATTTTCAATTTTTTTTGCCAGACTATCTTTTGAATTTTTTATATAATAGTCTATTTCTAAGCCTAAAAGCTCATTTTTTACATCATTAGAATTTGATATTAAAAAACTTTTGTCTTTTATATCCTCAAGATTTGTAGCAACTTGGATTTTTTCATTTAAAGGGAAATCCAATCCCAGTTTATTATAGTAGATATAATCTTGCATAACCTATGCCCTTAATTTTTAAGTAAAAAATATTTTACCATATTCTATACTTTAGAAAGTTAATTTGTACTTAATTTATAAAATTCTAACCTACATTAAATTAATTATTCGCCATCTTCTCTAAATTAATATTAAATAATGTAAACTTATATATGGTTAAAAAAGTTTTATTTATTACAATTATTCTTATTTTGTTTTATCTAGTTAATTTTGAAAAAAAGAACTCTGGTGATGAGATTTTAATAGCTTCCTCTATTCCAAAAAGTTCTGGTTTAAAAGCTTGGGGAGATGCTGTTTTAATTGCTTCAAATAGCTATTTTAGTTATGTAAATGATAATAATCTATTAAAAGATAAAAAAATCGTTTTCAAAACCCTTGATGATAAGTATGAACCAGACCTAACTTATGAAAATATACAAAAACTATCAAAAGATAATATTTTAGCACTATATGGTGTAGTTGGGACTCCAACAAATAAAGAGATACTTCCTCTTTTAGAAAAAAACAATTTACTCTATTTTTCACCATTTTCTGGAGCAGAGTTTTTAAGAAATAATACAATTCCAAACATAGTAAATTTTAGGGCATCATATAAAGAAGAGCTTGAAAATTTATTAAACTATATTATAGATGAAAAAAACTTGAAAAAGATTGCAATCTTTTATCAAAATGATGAGTATGGGGAAGAGGGTTTAATATCTACTTTAAAAATTTTAAAAGATAAAAATATAGAGCTTTCAGCAACAGGAACTTACAAAAGGAACTCTCTTTCTATAAGTCATGCTTTTAATGAGATAAAAAACTCAAAGCCAGAGGCAATAGTAATGATAGGAGCTTATAAAGCGATATCTTTATTTATAGAAAAAGCAAAGAAAGATAAAGTTTTAAAAGATACAATTTTTTGTAACATATCATTTGGTGATGCAAACTCTATTGTTAAAGAGTTAGAAAGTACAAATACAAATACAAAAAACCTTATATTTTCTCAAATTGTGCCAAACTATAATGATAAATCTTTACAAATAGTTCAAGAGTACCAATCTATTATGCAAAAATATGCAAAAGATAAACCACTTGGATTTATCTCATTTGAAGCCTTTTTAGCTTCAAAAGTTTTAGTAAACCAAATATCAAAATTAGAAAAAATAGGAGAATTAAATCAAAAAAATCTACTAAATACTCTTAAAAACCCACCAAAAAATCTTTTGTATGAGATAGAAATGGGGTTTAAAAACAATCAACTCTTAAATAAGACCTATCTTTTTGAATATAAGAACAATAATTTTGAAGAGATAAAAAGATGAAAAGGATATTAAACTATTTTGATAATCTAAAATTTTCGTACAAAACAAATTTCTTAATTTTTATTATCTCTAGTGGAATGTTTACAATTATAGTTCTATCTCAAATATCTATATTAATATTAAAAAATGATTTTGACACTCTATTTGATAAAAGAACAAAGAGCTTAATAAAACTTGAAAGCATAAAAGATTCATATAAAATAAATATACAAAACACTCTAAGTGAGTTTGAAAAGAACAATCTAAGCTATGAACAAACTTTAGAAGTTTTGCAAATAGCAAATGAGATAATAGAAAAAAATTGGAAAGAATATAAAAACAACTCAATTTTTGAAGATACAAACTTTGCAATAAGTTATATAAAAAAATATTTTTCAAATAAAAACTACTATAAAGATGAGAGCATAAAAAATTTTAATATAGAGAATGTTGATAAAAAAATGGTAAAAATTTTTGATTATGTAAAAAATATAGAAAAACCAAATAAAAAAGAGTATTTTACAAATTTAAATTTTGAAATTGATTCTATATTTGTCTATTTAGGAAGTTTAGTAAACTACGATTTGAACTTAGCAATAAATGAAAAAAGAGATACAGACAACATCTTTCATCTTATAACAATTTTTTCTTTTATTTCTATATTTTTAGTTGTTTTATTTACAATAATTTTATCTTTATTTATAACTGTCCATTTTAGAAAAATTCATGATTTACAAGAAAAAATTGTAGAAGACAAAACAAAAGAGCTAAAAGAGTTAAATAGTAATTTGGAGCTAAGAATATCTCAAGAGGTTTCAAAAAATAGGAAAAAAGATATTATTATGTTTCAACAAGCAAGATTTGCAAGTCTAGGGGAGATGTTAAACAATATTGCACATCAGTGGAGGCAACCTTTAGGAAGTATTAGTATGATTATCCAAAGCTTTCAAACAAAAATGAAGCTGAATAAACTTTCACTAGAGTTTGTAGAGCAGAAAGTTTCAGATGCCCTACTTTTAGCACAAAATATGTCAAATACCCTGGATGATTTTAAAAACTTTTTTACACCAAATAAATCAAAAAATAGTTTCTTCATAAAAGATTGTATAAACAACTCTATAGAATTATCAAAATACTTCTTAAATAAAGAGGGTATAAATATAGATTTAATTATTAAAAAAGATGTAAAAATATATAGCTTTGAGAATGAGCTATCTCATGTTTTTTTGAATATAATATCAAATTCAAAAGATGCATTAGTAAATAATATCTCAAACGAAAGTAGAGTTATAAGAGTTGTAGTAAATAGCAAAAATGATTTTGTTTTTGTAAATATTAGCGATAATGGTGGTGGTATTCCAATTGAAATTATACCAAAAATATTTGAACCTTACTACACAACAAAATATAAAAGTGCAGGAACTGGAATTGGACTTTATATGTCAAAACAGATAGTAGAAAAACATATCAAAGGTGAAATTTCTTTTAAAAACATAAGTTTTAAAGTAGATAATAAAACATTCAAAGGAACTTCCTTTGTTATAAAAATACCAATAAATACTGAAAAAGGAAATAAGAATAATGAATAAAGATTTAGAAATATTGAAAAAATTTAATATTTTATACTTAGAAGATGATACAAACCTTTTAAAACATACAAGTGATATTTTAGAAGATTTTGTTGCAAATATTTATGCCGTTAAAACAACTATTGAAGCAATGAATATTTTACTTGAAAAAAGAGTTGATGTTATAATTAGTGATATTCTACTTGAAAATGAAAATGGTATAAACTTTTTAAAATATATCAAAAATAAAAATATACAAATACCTTCTATTCTAACAACAGCTCATACAGATACAAACTATTTGATAGAAGCAATAAAACTGAAAGTTGAAAATTATCTTGTAAAACCTATAAATATTGAAGAGCTCTTAGAGAGTCTATATGATGTTCTTTTACCAAAAATTCAAGAAAAAGAGATAAGAAAAAATAGTAATATTATAAAAGCAATTGGGGCAATAACTGATAGCAAACAAGTTGAAATTATAAAATATATATTCAATAATCTTGATGAGAAAAATCAGTTTTATGCTTCATATAGTGAAATAATGGAGAAATTTTCTATATCTAAACCAACCTTGGTAAAACTCTTTAAGGATTTAGCAGATAAAAATATCTTAATAAAAACAGCTCATAAAACATACTTTTTTAATGAAGAGTCCTTAGAGAACATTTAAAATAGTAAAAATTTATTTACTTTTTATTTAACTAAAAATTTAAAATTCCTTAAGTATAATGTATTAAATTTAAAAAAAGACACGAAAATGAACAACGAATATAAACTAACAAAGTTTGTTCAAGCTGCTGGTTGTGCTGCAAAGATGGGTCCGGGAGATCTAAAACAAGCTCTTTGTAACTTAAAAGCAGAAAATGAACATATATTAGTAGGATTTGATACAAGTGATGATGCTGGTATTTATCAAATAAATGATGATTTAGCACTGGTTCAAACTGTAGATTTTATTACTCCTGTAGTTGATGACCCTTATATTTATGGGCAAATAGCTGCTGCAAACTCTTTAAGCGACATTTTTGCGATGGGTGCTGATGTTAAAACTGCTTTGAATGTAGTTGGTTTTGATGCTACAAATATTTCAAAAGAGGCACTTGGAGAGATTTTAAGAGGTGGAAATGATAAAATAAAAGAGTGTGGTGGTTCACTTCTTGGTGGTCATACCATTCAAACACCTGAAATGTACTATGGTTTGAGTGTAACTGGAATAATTCACCCAAACAATATAATAAGAAATAATAGTGCAAAAGTTGGAGATCTCCTTGTTTTAACAAAACCATTGGGGATGGGAGTTTTAACAACAGCAATAAAAAGAGATTTAATTCCTTTAAATTTAATCAAACATTGTGCAGATATCATGTCTAGTTTAAACTATATTCCATCAAAAATTATGAAAAAATATCGAGTTAGTTCTTGTACAGATATCACAGGATTTGGGCTTTTAGGTCATGCTTTTGAATGTATAAATCAAAATATTAGTTTTTCTATATCAACAAATGAAGTTCCTTTTGTAAAAGAGGCTTTCTCTTTTTGTAAAGATGGAGTTCTTCCAGGTGGTTCAAAAAGAAATATGAAGTTTATAGAAGATAAAATTATATTTAAAACTGAGATAGACCCTATTTTACAAGCAATCTTATGTGATGCTCAAACTTCTGGCGGACTTTTGATAGCTATAAATAAAGAGGATGCAAAAGAGTTTATAAATGAGATTGAAGATTATAGTTTTGGATATGCAAAGATCATTGGTGAAGTTGTAAAAAGAGGTGAAAAACCCATAATCCTGGGCTAAGGTAGGAATTTATAGATTTCTACTTTTTATTAATCTTACATTAATCTTTACTCTGTATAATTTCAACATAAGTTAAGTTTATGACTTAATTTATACGAGTATTTTTTAAGATAAGTTTCTTAAATAGATAATTTTTTTATGTTTCCTTGTGTAGAAAGGTCGCTTCCCCTAGGCGGCCTTTTTTTTTGCTCAATTTTTTCAACCACTTCATTTTCAATCTAGCTTAAAGCTTTTATGATACTATTTCAAAATGATTTTATACTCTAAAAAATATATAAGCTTTTAATATGCCTCTATCAAATCTAAATCACGAACAAAAAGAAGCTATCCTTTGTAAAAGCGGTTACAATCTTATAATTGCAAGTGCAGGAACTGGTAAAACTTCTACTATTGTTGGAAGAATCTCTCATTTACTCAATAATGGAGTAAAACCAAGGGAGATTTTACTACTAACTTTTACAAATAAAGCTGCTTCTGAGATGGTTTCTAGAGTTTCTAATATCTTTTCAAAGGAGATAGCAAAAGAGATTATGGCAGGAACATTTCACTCAGTGTCATATAAACTTTTAAAAGAACTAGAGTTAAATATTACTTTAAAACAACCAAATGAGCTTAAAACATTATTTAAATCTATTTATGAAAAACGAGTTTTTATGGATAGAGATGAGGAAGCAAATCCTTATGATGGTGGATATTTGTATGATATGTACTCGTTATATCTAAATTCAAATAATAGTGAAGATTTCAGCAGTTGGTTAAAAGAGAAGAATTCAAGTCAAGAGATATATAGTTTAATTTATGAAGATGTTATTGATGAGTTTAATTCTCTTAAAAAAGAGTATGGATATGTTAATTTCGATGATTTACTTACAACTATGCTTGAAGTCTTAAAAGATAAGAGATTCAGTTTTAAAGAGATTCTTGTAGATGAATATCAAGACACAAACCCACTTCAAGGAAGGCTTCTTGATGCATTCTTACCACAATCACTATTTTGTGTAGGAGATTATGACCAAAGTATTTATGCTTTTAATGGTTCTGATATTGGTATTATTTCTAGTTTTAGTAAGAGATATCCTGATGCAAATGTTTTTACTTTAAAAAAAAACTATAGATCCACAAAGCCTATTTTAGACTTAGCAACAAAAGTTATTGAATATAATGAGAGAATTTATCCAAAAAAACTAGAAGTTGTTAGAGCTGAACATAAGTATCTTCCAAAGCTTTTAGCTTTTGACGAGCTTTTTTCACAATACGAATATATTTCAGAACTTATCTCAAAAAGCGAGACTTCTCATAGTGAAATTGCAATAATTTATAGAAATAACTCTAGTGCAGATGGGATTGAAGCAAATTTAAGAGAGTTTGGAATTCCTGCAAAGAGAAAAGGTGGAATGAGTTTTTTTGACTCTATTGAAGTTAAATTTATTTTAGATGTTTTAGTTTTACAAGTTATAAGCAATGATATGATGGCATTTATTCATATAGTTGAACATGGTAAAGGTATAGGAAAGGCAATCGCAAAAGATATTTTTGATGCTTTAATTAAATTAGGAAGTGGAAATTTACTAAATGGACTTTTTTATCCAAATAAAGATATAAACAATCCTTATGAAACAAAAAGAAAAAGCCAACAATTAGGTCTTTTTGATGATTTTATAGAGTTAGGGTCTGTTTCAAAATTTAAAGATTGTAATTTTGAAGAGGCATTTTTAAGTAATCCCATACTAAAACACCCTAAATTAGGAGTTGATGGAGCTAAATATATTTATGATTTATATCTTCTTTTAAAACAGTTAAAAAGAACAAAAAATCCAGAAACAATGGTTACATCAATTAGCTCTTCAATGATTTATTCAAGATTAAAAGATATGTTATCAACAAAAAGAGCAACACAAAAAGATGGAACAATAAACCCTATACAAAAAACAAAATCTTTGGCAAAGATAAATAGAAAAGCTATGTTATTAAAGAATTTATCAAGAAACTTCTCTGATTTATCAAAATTTATTAACTCAATGATTTTAGGTGGAAGTGAACTTAGCGAAGGAGAAGGAGTTAATCTTTTATCAATTCATGCAAGTAAAGGTTTAGAATTTAAAGAGGTTTATATAATAGATTTAATGGATGGAAGATTTCCAAATAGAAAGCTCATGAGTAAAGGTGGAAGTCTTGAAGAAGAGAGAAGACTTTTTTATGTTGCAGTTACAAGAGCAAAGGATATTTTATATCTCTCTTTTGCAAAATATGATAAATTAAAAAAAATAAGTTTTGTTGCTAGCCCATTCTTAAGGGAAGCTGGAATGATAATAGAAGATAAAGAATAGTTATATTAATATCAAAATTTCAAAATATTAATATTTTTTTAGGATATATATGGAAAAGATTATTTTAATTATTACAATTTGTACAATAATAATGATTTCGCCTCTTGTTTCAAAACTTATAAAAGCGCCTGTTGTAGTCGTAGAGATAATTTTAGGATTAATTTGTGGTTATATTGGGCTTATTTATGGCGATGAGACTTTGAAACTGGTTGCTAAATTTGGTTTTATATATCTTATGTTTTTAGCAGGTTTAGAGATAAATTTTAAACTAGTAAAAATAATAAAAGCTACAATGACCATAAATGTAATACTATATTTTGTTCTTTTATATTCACTAGCAGGTGCTGTTTGCTGGTTTTTTAATTTAGGCTTAACATATTTTGTAGCCATTCCAATATTCTCTTTGGGAATGTTAATGATGTTAATAAAAGAGTATGGTAAAGATGAACCTTGGTTAAATCTAGCTTTATCTATTGGAGTTGTAGGTGAAATTGTAAGTATTTTGGCACTTACACTATTTTCTAGTTGGACAGAAAATAGTGGTTTAAGTAGTGGATTTTTTATATCAATTTTAACAATTGTTAGTGTAATAATAGGTACAATTTTACTTCTTAGATTCTCTTATATGCTTTTTTGGTGGTTTCCAGAGGTTAAAAAATATTTAATTCCAGATAGTACAGATGATAAACACGATCAAGATATAAGATTTTCTATCTCTTTACTTTTAATTTTAGTATCAATCATGCTTATTTTAAAAATAGATGTTGTTTTAGGGGCATTTACTGCTGGACTCTTTTTTAAAATGTTTTTTATGCAAAGACAAGAGTTGCTACATAAAATAGAGTCTTTTGGATTTGGTTTCTTTGCACCAATTTTCTTTATATATACTGGTTCAACAGTAAAACTAGATATGATAACTTTAGATATTTTAAAACATGCTCTATTTATAATAATAACTATTATATCTATAAGATTAATTAGTTCATTTTTAGTATTCTTAAAATATCTAAAACCAAAACAAACAACACTATTTGCATTAAGTGATTCAATGCCACTTACCTTTATGGTTGCAATTGCAATGATTTCATATAACTATGGTTTAATAACACAAGAAGAGTATTTTTCATTCATAATAGCAAGTATGTTAGATGGCTTATTTTTAATGATGTTAATTAGAAAATTATATAAGTTTTTTAAATTAGATATAAAGCCTGTAGAAAGTAAATTTTAATACTTTATAAACTAAACAAATTCAAGATATAACAAATATTTATATATGCTACTTATATGCTATTTTTTACTACTTTTTAATAATTATCCTATAAGAAAAATTAATATTTTAAGTTTTATTTCAACTTATAAAACCTATAATTAAAGTTCAGAACTATTTAAATAATAGTCAATTTTATTAGGAGGTTAGCTTGAAAAATAGTAAAGTTTTAACAAAACAAGAAAACTCTTTGCCAAAAATTATTAACAGCAGAAGAGACTTTTTCAAAAAAACTGCTATGTACTCAGCTGGGGCAATAAGTGCGGCATCAATTTTATCGCCTGTCTCTTTAAGAGCTGACGATAATGCAATTATCAAAGAAGCTCCTTGGGGACAAAAACTAGGAGACCCTGTAGATAAAAATCTATATGGTATTCCTTCACCTTATGAGCATAACAATATAAGAAGAACTCACAATCTTCTATCTTCAGGTGATGCTTATGCATCAATATCAATGTGCCCTATTCACGAAAGTGAAGGAATAATCACTCCAAATGGACTATTCTTTACAAGAAACCATGGAGGAACTGCTCATGTAGATCCAAATGAGTTTAGGCTAATGATTCATGGAAAAGTAAAAAGAGAGGTTGTTTTAACACTAGAAGATATAAAAAGATATCCTAGTGAAACACGAACTTATTTTATAGAGTGTCCTGCAAATGGAAGTCCTGAATGGAGAGGACCACAATTTAATAGCTTACAATTTATGAAAGGTATGATGAGTTCAGCACAATGGACTGGAGTTATGCTTAAAACAATACTAGATGATATTGGTTTAGATAAAGATGCTGTTTGGATGTTAGCAGTTGGAAGCGATAATGCTTCAAATCCACGAACAATTCCAGTTGAAAAAGCCCTTGATGATGTTATGGTTGTTTGGGGACAAAATGGAGAAGCTTTAAGACCTGAACAAGGTTACCCAATAAGACTTGTTGTTCCAGGATGGGAAGGAAATTTAAATACTAAATGGCTAAATAGATTAGAGTTTAGTGACAAACCTTGGCACGCAAAAGAAGAGACTTCAAAATATACTATGCTTCAAAAAGATGGAAGAGCTATAAGATTTTTCTGGGTAAATGAAGTAAATAGTGTAATTACAAAGCCTTGTCCTGAGAAACCTTGGACACACCTAAAAGCTGGTGATATGGTAGAGATTGAAGGTCTTGCATGGAGTGGACATGGAACTATAAAAGGAGTTGATATCTCTTTTGATGGTGGAAACAATTGGGTTGAAGCAAAACTAAAAGGTTTAGTATTGCCAAAATCATGGACACGATTTAGCTATATTTATAAATGGAATGGAAAACCACTTCTACTATCAAGCAGAGCTTATGACGATTTTGGAAACATTCAACCTACAATAGACCAAGAGACAAAAGCTGTTGGAGTTGAAAGTGTTTATCATAGAAATGCAATAGTTACTTGGGAAATTACTTCAAAAGGAGAGT
This sequence comes from Aliarcobacter trophiarum LMG 25534, assembly GCF_003355515.1. Lineage (NCBI taxonomy): Bacteria > Pseudomonadati > Campylobacterota > Epsilonproteobacteria > Campylobacterales > Arcobacteraceae > Aliarcobacter > Aliarcobacter trophiarum. Next base: position 1,087,986 of record NZ_CP031367.1, read on the forward strand.
GTAACAATGTTCAAATTAGAAAACATAACAAAGTTTAAAAATACTATTCTAAGTATTGGATTAGCTACACTTTTAGTAAGTTTTGCTGAAGCTTCTTCTACATCTTCTGTTGATGGAGCTGTTAAATATCCTATAAAAGATGGTAAATATACACAATATCATATAAACCCTCAAAGTATAAAAGGGTTTAATCTAGGTAGAGATGCTACTAAAAAAGAGATAGATGCTTGGAATAAAGATGTAATGTATGATGGAACAGGTTTACCAGAGTTCGATATGCACGAAGGTGAAGTTGTTTTAGAAGATGGAAAACCTAAAAAAGCACAAGGTAGTGTTGAGCTTGGAAATGAACTTTATGATGCACAATGTGTTATGTGTCATGGAGATTTTGGAAGTGGAGGAAAAGGTTATCCAAAACTTGCAGGTGGAAGTCTTGAGAGTTTAAAGAATCAAAGATTAAATCCAGCAGATGAAAATCCAAATCCAATGAACCCTGATAGAACTATTGGTTCATATTGGCCATATGCTAGTACACTTTTTTGGTATATTCAAGAATCAATGCCATTTAATGCACCAAAAACTTTAACAAATAGTGAAACTTATGCACTTACAGCATATTTATTATCTATAAATGATATTACAATAGATGGTGAAGAGCTTGATGATGACTATATATTAGACAAAGAGAAGTTTTTAAAAATAGTTATGCCAAACGAAAAAGGCTTCTATCCAGAGACAAATACACCTAAGAACCCAAAAGAAGGTGTTCTTAATATGAAAAAATATCTTTCAAATCCTACAAACTATGGTAAAGGTGAAAGATGTATGAAAAACTGTATAAAAGGTGATATAAATGCTCTTGTTATGAAAATCCAAGATGATTTAACTGCAACTGCAAATGAGCCACTATCAACTGCTAGAGATTTACCAAAAGTTGATAAATCATCTCAATTACCAGGTCAAGCTGAGTATGAGAATGCTGGTTGTTCAGCTTGTCATGCAAATGCAGCTATAGGAGCACCTGTTTTAGGGGATAAAGCTGCTTGGGAAACTGTTATGAAACAAGGATTGGATAAAGTTTATTATAATGGAATTAATGGTATAAATAGCATGCCTCCAAAAGGCGGAACTGATCTTAGTGATGATGAACTTAAAAAAATCATTGACTATATGATTGAAACAAGTAAATAAGGAGAGTATTATGAGTTTAATCAAGAAAAGTGCTATATGTGTTGCTTTTAGTTTATTTTTTTTAGTAAATGCTCAAGCAGACGATTCTGAATTGATTAAAAAAGGTGAAAAGATATACACTACAAATACAAAAGGTAACTGTATCGCTTGTCATGATGCAAATGGGAAAACGCTAGATGGACCTGGAACAATGGGACCAAAATTACAATATCTAGCTCTTTGGCCAGATGAAGTTTTATATAATAAAATTTTCGATCCAACAAACCCTGGTGACCCAATTACAGCTATGCCAGCATTTGGAAGAAATGGATGGCTAAGTGATGATGAAATAAAAGCCGTTGTTGCTTATTTAAAAACAATAAATTAAAATAAAGGAAGAATTATGTTAAATAGAAGAAATTTTTTAGGTTTAGGTTTAGGTGCTATTGCAGTAGCTGCAATTCCAAATAGTTTAAGTGCAGAGGATTTTAGAACTACTAAACCAAAAGCTTGGACTGCTACAAAAGTTGATGATGCAGTTAAAGAGATTTTTGGCTCAACTGCTACAACTCAAGGTGGAATTTCATTAACAGCTCCAGATATTGCTGAAAATGGTGCAGTTATTCCAGTATCTTTTAAAACAGATTTAAAAGCAACTAAAATAGCAGTATTCCAAGATGCAAATCCTGAAAGTGCAGTTGCAGTATTTACAACAACACCTGATATGGTTTTAGATTATGCATTTAGAATTAAAATGGCAAAAACAGGTACTGTTACAATAATTGCAGATGTTGGTGGAAAATTACACTCTGTTTCTAAAGAGATAAAAGTAACAATCGGTGGATGTGGTGGTTGATTTAACCACAAAGAATCAATATTAAAAAACAAATAAATATATATAAATAAAAATAAAAGGATATAAAATGGCAGGAACAACAAAAATAAAAGCAAAAATTGATAAAAACGGTGTATGTGAAGTAAAAGCATTAGCAAGTCACGATATGTTAAGTTATCAAGAGGCAGAAAGAGCTAAAAAAGAGGCAAATTTTATTACGTATTTAGTTGCAAAAGTTGGTGGAAAAATTGTATATGAAGTATCTTCTAGTCAATTTTTATCAAAAGACCCTTACTTTAAATTCTCATTTACAGGTGCAAAAGTTGGTGATGAAATTGAGATAAGTTGGAAAGATTTAAAAGGCAATAGTGATATAACTGTAGAAAAAATCAAATAGTTTAAAACTATTTGATTTAAAATAAAAGGAGAGAAAATGCTTAACAAACTAGTTAAATCTACAATTATTTTAGCTCTAACAACAACAGTTTTAAGTGCTACTAATTTTAATGCAGGGGCTGAAAAAGATAGATTAGAGATGATTAAATTCTTTGAAGCAAAATTTGATGACCCAGCAAAAAATAAAGATAGATTTTTTACATACTTTACAGAAGAAGAGCTTGAACAAAAATATGATAAAAACCTCAAACATATGGACTTCAATATAGGAAGCTATGCATATTCAAAAGATGCAAGAAGCCAATATGAAGCTCTAAAAGAGATGCCACCATATGAAGATGCTATCGAAAAAGGTGAAGTTTTATATACAAAGAAATTTGCAAATGGTAACTCTTTACAGAGTTGTTTTCCTGATTTAACAAATGCAGGAACATATCCATATTATGATACAAAAACAAAAAAAATGGTATCTTTAACAAGTACTATAAATGATTGTTTAAGAGCAAATGGTGAAAAAGAGTGGGGAACTAAAAAAGGTCCTATGGCTGAATTTCAAGCTTATTGGGTAAATGAAAGCAAAGAAGCTGGTAAAAACTTTGATATAAAAATCAATAGTAAAGCTGAAAAAGAAGCTTATGAAAGAGGAAAAGAGTATTACTATACTCAAAGAGGATATTTAAAACTATCTTGTGCAACTTGCCACGTTCAAGGTTCTGGTCAAAGAGTTAGAAATGAGGTTTTATCTCCTCTTTTAGGACAAGTTACACACTTTCCTGTACTAAGACTTAAATGGACAGATATAGGAACAGTAGAAAGAAGACTTTCTGGTTGTGTTGTAGATCAAGGTCAAGTTCCACCAAAAGATGAGAGTCAAACTATGATTGAGTTGCTATATTTCTTAGCTTATATGTCAAATGGTATGCCAGTTGATGGTCCAGATGTAAGAAAATAAAGGATATGAAAATGAAAAATATTTTAAAAATTTCAACAGTAGTAGCTCTTTTATCTTTTGGACTAACTTTAAGTGCTGCAGAAGATTATTCAAAACTTGATGTAATAAAAGAGTGTGATGTTAAGGCAAACGGTCTTGAAAAAGTAATTAAAACTGCTGAAAAGTACAATAAAATAGCTATTGAACATAGTGTTGAATTCATGAGATTTGGTATGAAAGCTAGTCAATATATTGATTTTTCTAAAGAGGCTATCAAAAATGGTGCAAAAGAGATTGAGCTTGTAGATGAAAAAGCTAAGCCAACAGGCGAAAAAGTTTCAATTGAGTTTGCAACATGGAGATCTTGTAGTTTTGCAATTAGTGCTTTAACTCAAGAGGCTCAAGCAAAAAAAACTTGGAAACTAGCTAGCCCTAGTGATGGTTACAAATACTAAAAGTATTTAAAACTATTTTTTAAAAGTCAAGATTTTATCTTGACTTTTTTTATTTATAGAGCAAAAGGAATAAAAATGAGTAAATTTAGTAGAAGAGAATTTGTATATATGATGGCTGTTCTAGGAGCTGCTCCTGTATTTGCAAACTCACATACAAGAATGGTAGAAACTTCTAAAAAGATAGAAGATTATTATAAATTAAAACCTTATGGGAATGCAAGATTTATACATATGACAGATAGTCATGCACAGCTTTTACCTGTATATTTTAGAGAGCCTAGTGTAAATCTAGGTTTCTTTGGAAACTTAGGAAAACCACCACATATTGTTGGTGAAAAGTTCTTAGATTATTATGGAATAAAAGGTAATAAAAGATTAGAGTATGCATTTTCTTGTGTAAATTTTGAAGAGCATGCAAAAGTTATGGGAAAAACAGGTGGTTTTGCACAAATAAAAACAGTAGTAGATTTTTTAAGAGATAGTTTTGGAAAAGATAAAACCCTATTTTTAGATGGTGGAGACACATGGCAAGGAAGTGCAACTTCACTTTGGACTAGAGGTAAGGATATGGTTGGAGCTTTAAACTTACTTGGAGTTGATATATGTGTTGGTCACTGGGAGTTTACATATAAAGCTGAAGAGATTTTAGAGAATATAAAAGAGTTGAAATCTGAATTTCTAGCTCAAAATATTTTTGTAAAAGAGGACTCTATGATGAATGGAGTTGAAGCTTATGATGAAGATAGTGGACATGCTTTTAAACCTTATACAATTAAAAAAATGGGGAATGCAAGAGTAGCAATTATTGGTCAAGCATTTCCATATACAACTATTGCAAATCCACAAAGATTTATTCCTGACTGGACATTTGGAATAAATGAAAATAGTATGCAAGAGCTTATTGATCAAATCAAAGAAGAGGAAAAACCAGATGCTATTATTGTGCTTTCTCACAATGGATTTGATACAGATAAAAAGATGGCAGAAGTTTGTACTGGAATAGATTTTATTATGGGAGGGCATACACATGATGGTGTTCCTGAAGCATATCCAGTTAAAAATTCAGCAGGAACAACTTATGTTTGTAATGCGGGAAGTAATGGTAAATTCTTGAATGTTTTAGATTTAGATATTCAAAATGGAAAAATCAAAGATTTTAAATTTACACTTCTTCCAATCTTTTCTGATTTAGTTCCAGAAGATAAAGCTATGAAAAAATATATTGAAGATGTAAGGCTACCATATCTAAAAGAGCTAACTCGTCCAATTGCTACAACAGAAGAGACTCTTTTTAGAAGAGGAAATTTCAATGGCTCTTGGGATCAAATTATTTGTGATGCGTTAATTGATGTAAAAGGTGCTCAAATCTCATTAAGCCCAGGATTTAGATGGGGAACTTCAATTATGCCAAATCAAACAATTACTTTTGATGATTTAATGACTCAAACAGCTATGACTTATCCTGAAACTTACTTAAGAGATATAAAAGGTAGTGATTTAAAAGATATTTTAGAAGATGTTGCTGATAACCTATTTAATGAAGACCCATTCTTACAACAAGGTGGTGATATGGTGAGAACAGGTGGAATATCTTATAGAATCGATCCAAAAGCAAAAATTGGTAATAGAATTTCAAATATTACTTTAAGTAAAACTGGTGAAAAACTGGATGCAAATAAATCTTATAAAGTTTCTGGTTGGTCAACTGTTGGAGCAAAATCTGATGGTGAACCTGTTTGGGAGACTGTTGAAGCATATCTAAAAAATATGAAACATATAAGTAAATTAAAAATTGATACTCCTGATATTGTAGGAGTTAAAGGTAATCCAGGGATTATATAATCTAAAAAACATAAAGATTTTTTCTTTATGTTTTTTTAAATAGAGCTATAAGTTTATATTGTTCTATTTAGAAAAAATTTGGAGAATTTATATGAAAATCATATCTATTTTATTTGTTTTAGCTTTAACTCTATTTGCAAATTTTGAAGATGGTAAAAAAGTGTTTGATACAAAATGTATCTCTTGTCATAAAGAGTATATCCCTATGAACTCTATAAAAGAGAACTTCTTTGAAAAACAAAACTCTTTACTAAACTTAAAAGCTCCTAGTGCAAATATGATAGTTTTTGCAATGTTTGATAGCTCAAAAAAGATTGGAGATGAGAATGAAAAAGAGTTCCAAGAGCTAGAAATAGAGAGTTTTTTAAAATCTTACTTAGAAAATCCAGATAGATTTAACTCTATTTGCGATGATAATATTCTTCCATTCTATGATAATAAGGCTAGTATGAAAGGGCAATTAAATGATGAAGATTATAAAAATCTAACTAGTTATTTTTTTGGATACAAAGAGAATATAGATAAAAAAGATACTCTTAAATACTCAAACTATTCAGAAGAGCAAGAGAAAGAAATCTTAAAAAAAGCTACAATTGAAAATAAAAAAATAATAATATATGCAACTTCCGAGAGCTGTTATTTTTGTAAAAAAATGGATAGAGAAGTTTTTAAAGATATCTCTATAAGAAAAATGTTGGATGAAAATTTTATATTTTTAGAAATAGATATGGATAAGTTTTCACTGCCTTTTAATTTACAAAAAGAGTATAAAAGGCTTACTCCTAGTTTTTTCTTTTTAAATAGCAATGCGAAGTTAATATCTCAATACCCTGGAGCTTGGATAAAGAGTGATTTTATGAATATTTTAAAAGAGAATAAATGATGATTTTAGGTGAAGTTTTAGAAATATTTAGTGCAACAAAAGAGTCAAGTGGACTACCAAGACCAAAAGTTGTAAACTTAAATCTAATAGAAAACCATGGAATAGAGTTTGATAAATTCGCAAAAAAGAATCTTGACCAAACTGTTATGATTGTTGGTATAAAGTCATATCAATTAGCAAAAGCAAATAATATAGATTTGGAATTAGGGAGTTTAGGAGAGAATATCTTAGTAGATTTTGATCCTCACGATTTTAAAGTAGGAACTTGCTTTAAAATAGGTGATGCAGTTATTCAAACTACACAAATATGTACAGTTTGTAACCATTTATCCGTTTTTGATAAGAACTTACCAAAGCTTTTAAAAGGACAAAGGGGAATTTATTGTAAAATCATAAAATCTGGAAAGATTTTAAAAAATATGAATGTAGAGGAGTTATAATGTTTAAAAAACTGTTTTTAATTTTTTGTTTAGTTAGTTTTGTATTTGGAGAGAATAAATTTAGTGAACCAAAACCTAGCTTTGAAAATCCTAGAAAAGTTGTTTACTCTTTATATACAGGAGATATGGATACAGTAAATCATACTATTGGTTCTATGTATAATATTCTAAAAGAGTACCCAGCTGAAAGTTTAAAAATTGTAGTTGTTGCTTATGGAAAAGGTCTTAGGGCTTTAAAAAAAGATGCAGATAAACAAACTCTTACAAGAATAAGTTCTCTTATGGAGTATGATGTTGAATTTATAGCTTGTAAAAATACAATGGAAACTATGAAATGGGAAGAGAGTGATTTTATAGATGGTGTTTCATTTACTCAAGCTGGAATAGTAGAAGTAATAGAGAGACAAGTTGCTGGTTATATAGGAATTACAGCTTACTAAATAGATAAAAAAGGATAAAAAATGTTTAAAAAATGTTTGATTTTGACTTCAATTTTATTTGCAAATATTGCTTTTGCAAACAGTATAAAAGAGGATTGTAATAAAAAAGGTGAGGATTTTATATATGTACAAAATGAGTGTATATCTTATAAAAAATTTGATGGTGATGGTGAAGCTTTAAATATTATTATTCATGGAACTTGGGATGAAGGAAGTGATACCCTTGCTAGATATTCACCATTTGCTGAAGATATCGCTATGAGAAGTGATATTTCAACTATTGCTGTTGCTCTTCCTGGATATTCAAAAAGTTCATCAAACAAACTTATATCTATTGGAGATAAGAGAAGTAAAAACCTAGCTGCAACTAAAGAGTATGTAGAGTTTTTGGCTACTTTAGTTGAATCTTTTAAAACAAAATATAACCCTTCAAAAATAACTTTGATAGGACATAGTGCTGGTTGTATGATGAGTGCAACACTTCTAGGAGTAAAGCCTGATTTAGTTAATAATTTAGTTTGTGTTGGTGGAGTTTATGATATTCACAAAAAAAGTGATGATAAAAAACTAATCTCAGCAGTTGATGTAGTTGATAAAATATCGAAAAACAGTAAAATTGTACTAGCTTATGGAACTCTTGATGATATTTCAACTCCACAAACGACAATTGACTTTTATAATCTTGCAAAACAAAAAGGCTTAGATGTTAAACTTATAGAAGTAAAAGATGGTGTTCATATTGATTTAGACATGACAACAGAAGTAAAAAATGCTATTGTTGAATTAGTTGAAGAGTAGAATTTTTCTACTCTTCATCATAAAACTCTAACTCTCTAAAAGCATCAAAAACATTTCTACTATTTAGCTCATCAAACATAGCAATATCTTTAAAATCATCCATAGTTACAACTTTTGTTATCTCATCTGCAGTTATTCCAGCTTCAATAGCCTCTAAAACTCTTGTCTTTAAAAGTGTAAAGTAGTTTTTTGTATGCTCAGTTGCATTTTTTCCTGTAAGTGTTCCATGACCTGCAACTAAACTATTATAATCAAAGCTCTCTATAGTATCCAAAGCCTTTAAAGTACCAATAACTGAACCATCTCTATTTGAAGTAATTCTTTCATTCATTACGATATCACCTGAAAAAAGCACTTTTTCATTTGGTAAATATACTATTAAATCATCACTTGTATGCGCTTTCTCTTTAATTCTTAATATTCTTATCTCTTTATTTCCAACTTTTACATTTGCATTATCGCTTACAATCTCATCTGCTTTGATTACTTTTGTATTTTCCATATCTTTTGCATCTAAAATCTCAAAAATTCTAGGTTTTGAATTTTCATCATAATTCTCATTTATAGATTTTGGGGCATAAATTTTTGCATTAAAAGTACTTTTATAGAAACTATTTCCCATCCAATGGTCATCATGCTCGTGAGTTACAACTATTGTACTAACAGGAAGATTTTTAATCTTTTGCATAGCTTCATAAGCTTGTTTTGCAAATTTATAGCTAGTTCCACTATCAATTAAAACATAACTATCTTTTGCATCTATATAGCAAGAGTTTGCCATAAAACCACCATTTTCTTTTGAAGGAACTTCTGCCTTTCCAAAAAAACACCATACATCTTCACTTACTTTTTGTGGATTTAAGTTATAATTAAATCCAAAAGCATATATTGATAAAATAAGTGATAGTGAAATTTTTTTAAACATATTTCTGATCTCCTAGTTTTTATTATAATTTTTTATTATATATTAATATCGCTTTTATATTATTGATATTTATTAAATGAGGAATAAATGGACAAAAAACGACAAATAGTATTTAATTTAAATAACTTTTTATTAGCCTTTAGTAAGGCCTTTAATACAAAAAAAGCAACTTTTATAGCTTTAAATATTGCAAAAGAGCTAAACTTTTCAAATGAAAAACTAGCTGATATTTGCTCTTTTAATCTAGCTTATCCTTTAGGAGTTAAAGCCTTAGAAAATTTTGACTTTTTAGATAAGGCAAACTTAAATGATGAGCTTTTTTTAGAAATCTCAAATATCTCTCAAAAACTAGCTTACAATTTTGATTTCTCTATATTTAAAAAAGATTTAGAAGATAAGATTAAAGATTTTATAGAGAAAGAGAGTTTAAAAGAGGAGTTTAAAACTATTTTAATCACCCTATTTTCAAAAAAATTATTCTATTTAGAACTTTTATATGATGAAACTATAACTCTATTTATATATAAAAATTTAGATGATTTTACAAAAGCTTTGGAGTTTGAAAAGATTTTACAAATGACAAATGAGTTTAATTTATATATTGAAAAAGAGTCAAAAATAGTACAAAGAGCAGAAGTTTTAGCAGATTTTTTTGAGTTTGAACATAAAGATAAAGAGATTTTCAAAATTGCTTGTTCTTTAATAAATATTGGAAAACTATTTATCAAAAATACTAAGCAAAATGAAGATGAGAGAAGAGACCTAGGAATGTTCTACTCATATCATACAAAAATTATATTAGATGATATTTTGGGCTTTAGTGATATTTCAAACTTAGCTAGTAAATCTCAAGAGAGATTAGATGGAAGTGGAGTTTTTGCTCTCTCTTCAAAAGATTTAAGCTTTAAAGATAGATTAATAATTTGTCTAAATCTTTATAGTTATTTTAAAGAACCAAAACCATATAAAAAAGAGTACACTCATGAACAGACTATAGAAGCTATTAGAAAAATGGTAGATAGTGGAAAAATAGATGAGAGTTTAGTTGAGATTTTCTCAAAAGTTTTTGAAGAAGATATAAAATAATAATTTAAAAGGAAAAAAATGGAAGTAATTTACCCATATGCAAACTTAATCCACCTTGTTTTAGCAATAGTTTTTTTAGGATATGTATTTACAGATATAATTTTAATCTCTAAATTAAAAGAGAAAATTAACGATGAGGATAAAAAGAAAATAACTAAATTTCTGCAAGAAAAAACATTTAGAATATTTCCTATCTCACTATTAGTTATTATTTTAACTGGAGGAATGATGATTTCAAAATATATAAACTCAAATAGTGGTTTCTTTGAAACACCTCTACAACAACTTTTAATCATAAAGGTAGTTTTAGCTTCAATAATAGCTTTAGGAGTTTTATATAATCTTTTTATAAAGTTTACAAAAAGAGCAAAGCATCCATTTATGCAAAATCATTTTCATAAAGTCGTTTTGATTTTGGGATTTTTTATAGTAATTTTGGCAAAATTTATGTTTGTAGTTTAAAAAAACTACAAACTATAAATAGTTTTTCCAAGTCTTTGTAAGCCATCTTTTAATATTTCTTTGGGACAAGCAATATTTATTCTTAAAAAGTTATCACCATTTTCTCCATAAGTTATACCAGAGATTACTCTTAATTTTCCAAAATCTTCAAGCTTTTTAGATAGTTGTTTTGAACCTATATTTAAGTTTGAAATATCTAACCATAAAAGATAGGTAGATTCAGGAACTACTACTTTTATTTTAGGGATATTTTTGTTTATATAATCAATTAAAAAATCTTTGTTCTCTTCAAGATATACTAAAAGTTCATCAAGCCAATCTTCACAAGACTCATAAGCAGTTATAAAAGCTTCTATCCCAAAAATATTTATACTATTTGTAAAGTTTTGATTTAAAATTTTACTTATTTTTACTCTATACTCTTGTTTTGCAACAATAATATTTGAAGCTTTAAGTCCTGCAATATTAAAAGTTTTACTAGGAGCTGTACAAGTAATAGAGTTTTGTAAAAACTCTTCTGAAATTTGTGCAAATGGAGTATATTTATAGTTTTTAAAGACTAAATCTCTATGAATTTCATCACTTAAAACTACAACATTGTGTTTAATACAAAGTTCACCCATTTTCTTTAACTCTTCATTACTCCAAACTCTTCCTACTGGATTGTGTGGGTTACAAAGAATAAAAAGCTTTACTTTTTCATCTTTTACTTTCTCTTCAAAATCTTTAAAATCTATTTTATAAAAGTTGTTTTCATATATTAGATTGTTTGATATGATTTCTATCTCATTTCTCTCTATAACTACATTAAACATCTGATATACAGGAGATTGTATTAAAACCTTATCACCTTTTTGGCAAAAAGCTTGAACTATTGTACTCAAAGCTGGAACAACACCTATAGTTGGCTCAATCCACTCTTTTTTTATATCAAAACCATATCTTCTTTTCCACCAGTTTATCTCTGCATCAAAGTAAGCATTAGGAATAACTGGATAACCAAAAACTGCATGATTTACTCTATTGTTTAAAGCTTTTGTTATCTTTGGAGGAACTTCAAAATCCATATCAGCAACCCACATAGGAAGAACTTCTTCTTTTGTTGTATCCCATTTTGAGCAGTTTGTATCTTTTCTATTTATAATTTTATCAAAATTGTATCTCATATTTATTACCTTTTTAAAACTAAAGTATAGTAAAAAAGCTCTAAAACTTCATTCTTAAGCTATTTTGTACAAGCTCTTTAGCTTTTTTCTCAGTATCTAAGGCTATCTCTTTTGTCCTTGAAGATACTATAGCATTTTGTTGAGTTTGACTATCTAACTTATCAATCGTGCTATTTATCTGCTCCACTCCCAAAAGTTGCTCTTTACTTGAGTGCTCTATATCTAAAATTAGATTTGTAGAACTCTCTATATTGCTACTTAAATTTTGATAATCATTTATCATAGCTTGAGCTATATCTTTTCCACTATTTGCCAAAGATGTCGCTCTTTGCACTATATCTTTTATCTCATTTGCAGCTTCTGCACTTCTATTTGCTAAATTTCTCACCTCTTGTGCAACAACTGCAAAACCTTTTCCAGCCTCTCCTGCTGTTGCTGCTTCTACTGCTGCATTTAGTGAAAGAATATTTGTTTGGAAAGCAATTTGATCTATTACTCCTATGGCATCATTAATAGTTAAAACAGAGCTATTTATCTCTTGCATTGCACTTGATGTTTTATTTGCCATATCTTCGCCCTTTTTTGTCTTATCTTGAAGCTCTTTTGAAATATTTGCAATATTTGAGATGGCAAGATTACTGTTTCTTATATTTGAAGTAATCTCTTCAATTGAAGCTGATGTCTCTTCCAAAGAAGTAGCAGTTGTATTTGCACTAAGATTTAAATTATCTACATTTTCTAAAAGAGTTTTTGAGCTTTTTTCTAATTCAAGTCCCATATTTTTACTCTCATTTAACATAGATTTTATCGAGCTTGAAAGGCTATTTATTCCATCAACTAAATTTAAAAGGTGTGCTTTATAATCTCTATTTTCAATCTCTTTTGTGTAGTCATATTTTGAATACTCTTTTAAAACTTCTAAAATATTTACTATATTCTTCTCTAAATTAGTAGCCATACTATTTAAAACATTTTTTAGATTATTTAGCGCTGGATTACTTATATTTATCTTTAATCTTTGATTAAAATCTCCATTTGAGAACTCATTTAAAACCAAAATTGCCTCATCTATAAACTCTTTATCCTCTTTTAGAGAAATTTCCACAAGTTTTATATTATCATTTATCTGTCTTGCTATTTCACCAAATTCATCTACTGTTGAGATATTAATTAGTTCCACACTATTTGATTTTTTATTTAAATAGTTAAAAAATGACCCTAATGAATTTTGAATATCTTTTAGCGATTTTAGAGCCAGTTTTAGAGTAAAGAATATTGCAAAGCTAAGTAAAATTGTAGCAATAATAGATACAAATATTATCATATACATTGTTTTATAAGCACTTTCCAAAATCTCTTTATACTTTACAACTGAAACAATTTTCCAATTCCAAGCATCATAACTCTTTGAAATAATTAGATAATCTTCACTATTTTCAATCTCAAAATTATCCTCTATATTTAATATTTTATAGTAACCACTTTTTGCAATCGTTTTGCTCTCAATAGATTTCTTAAACTCTTGCATATCATTTGTAATATCAAATCCAATATATGAAACCGCAATAATTTTTCCATCTTTTTTTATTGGAATATATTTTGACATATACTCTTTGCCAAATAGTAAAGCTTTTCCAGTAAAAGACTCTCCTTTTATCAAGTTTTTGTAGCTAGGATGAGTTTTATCTAGTTTTGTACCTATTGCCCTGCTTCCATCCTCTTTTTTTACATTTGTAGAAACTCTTATAAAATCATCTCCTGATTTTACAAAAATTGTTGCTACAGAACCATTTGAAACTTTTTGGAAATAATCGACTATATCATAGTTCAGATTGATTGCTTTATTATTTATATGTAAAAGCGGAGTTTTGTTTTCACCTATTTGTATAGTTGTATTATAATCAACATCTATTCCTAAAAGCATACTATCAAAAAGATCTCCAATACTATTTGCTCCCAAGATTGCAACTGTATTAAAAGTTGAGATATTCTCTAAAATAAGATTTGTCTCTTTATTTAAGAACTCTTCATGATTTTTTTTCATTGTGCTAAAAGTGTTGTTTATTACAAAAAAAGATAAAACAGTCATTGAGATAATCACTGCTAGAACAGAAGCCACTATTACCTTGGCAGTAATTGATTTTTGTATAAAATTCATCTAGTTTTCCTATATTCATATTATGGTAAATAAAATTTTACCATAATATGAAAAAAATAACTATTATTTTAGAATAAAATATGTTTTTTAAACTATCTCTCTTTTTATACTCTCTTTTAGGCTACAAGTTATCTCATATGTGATTGTATTATGAATTTTTGCTAGTTCTCTTACATCATCAAAAAGACAAACTTCTTTTTCGTCACTATTTATGGATAAATTATCCATAGAAACACGACCTAAAACTCGAAATCCTTTTGGTGTTGTGTAGTTGTGATTTTCATTAAGTCTTAAAAAACCATCTCCATAACCTATATCATAAGTTGAAACTATCATATTTTCATTAGCAGTAAATTTCCCACCATAACCTACACTTTGAGCTTTTTTTAACTCTCTAGTTGCCATTTTTGAAGCCCAAAGGCTCATTACAGGTTTTAGTTTTGGAAAATCAAATGGTAAATCATCTTCTAAATATCCATAAGTAGCAATTCCTACTCTTGCAAAATCTTCATTTAGTTCTTCAAAATTCTTTTCTCTAAAAAGTGCACTTGAGTTACAAGAGTGAAAAGCTGGGATTGGTAAAAAAAGTTTTTCACATACCTCTTTTACCTTATATTTTGCTTTGGAAAAAAGTTCTTTTTGGAAGAAAAAACTTGTTGATAATTCATCTGCACCTTTATGGTGTGTGAAAACCCCAGTAATATTGACTTTTCGCTTAGAAAGCCCTAAAATAGCCTCTTCTATATCATCTATTGCTATTCCATTACGATGCATACCTGTATCTATTTTGATATGTACATTACTATTTTGTGGAATCTTTTCTATATTTTCAAGAGTGTTTAATGCTATGTGAAAAGTATGTGAATAGTTGTTGAAATCATTTGGAGCTAGGATTAAAATATAAGGAAAATAATCCTTTATTTTTTTTGCATCTTCTACACTTTTTACAACTGCTTTTTTAATACCAAACTCTTTTGATAATTTTGCAACTTCAATTATCCCATGACCATATGCATTATCCTTTAAAACTACAGCAACTTTATCTTTACTTGTTGCTTTTTTACTTATAAGTTCTAAATTATAAAAAAGATTATCTTTATTTAATAATATTCTAGACATACTCTTCCTTTTTAAAATAATCAACTATTTTCTTTGAATCAGCTTCATTTAAAACAGCTTTTAACTCTTCTAAACTTGCACTTTTAATCTTTTCAAACTCCCCAAAATATAGTAAGAGTTTTTTAATTTTTGCCTCTCCTATTCCACCTATTTGCAGTAGTGAAACCTTTTTATCCTCTTTTATCTTCTGTTTTTTATGAAAACTAATAGCAAATCTATGAGCTTCATCTCTTTGTCTTTGAATAAATTGTAATCTTTTATCACTAGGTAAAAGGTTTATACTCTTATATTTTCCATCTTCTCTAAAATGAACTATATCTTTTGCATTTCCTTTGGCTCTATATGCTTTGGCATCTACTTTTTGTTTTGAAATTGCAATAATATCCAAATTTACCCCAATACTTTGTACAATATCAAAAGCTAGTTTTAGCAAAGTCTCTCCACCATCTATAATCCACAAATCAGGAGCTGGATTTTTCAAAAAGCTATCAACTCTTCTAATTAACATCTCTCGCATTTGAGAATATTCATCTAAACTTTCAAGATTATAGTGCCTAAAAGCTTTTTTATCAAAAGAGTTTAACTCTTCACTCCAAACAACCATTGCTCCAACTGTTGCTTGTCCCATTAAATGGGAATTATCAAAACTCTCTATTAAGTTAGGAGTTGTTTGAAGAGAAAACAACTCTTTTATCTCTTCATAAATTGTAGTCTCTATTTTTGAAGCTTCAACTCTTAGAAGTTCATCACAATTACTTAAAGCAATTTTTACAATAGTCGCTTTTTTATCTATCTTTGGATTTGTTATTCTAATCTTTTTATTAAATTTACTATATAAAAACTCTTCAACATCATCTAACTCTAATATATCATCTGCAATAATAATCTCTTTTGGAGTTATCAAAATTTCGTTTGAATAGTAGTTTATTATAGCTCTTTTGTAAGCTTCTTCAATATCAAATTCTAAAATATCATTTATTTTTATGAAATCATAGTTTGAAGAGGCAAGTTTTCCATCTCTTATAAACATACGTACAAGAACAGCTCTTTTTTCAATACTTTTTATAGCAAAAATATCTAAATCTTCATTTGTTGCCAAATCAATAGCTGACTTAATTTGTGATTTT
The DNA here is from genome assembly GCF_003355515.1 of Aliarcobacter trophiarum LMG 25534. NCBI lineage: Bacteria > Pseudomonadati > Campylobacterota > Epsilonproteobacteria > Campylobacterales > Arcobacteraceae > Aliarcobacter > Aliarcobacter trophiarum. Next base: position 1,104,219 of record NZ_CP031367.1, read on the forward strand.
TCTATAGTTTTTATCCTATCTCTTAAATTCAAAGCCTCTTCAAAACGAAAATTATCTGAATACTCTTTCATCTTCTCTTTTAGTCTAGCTATAAGTTTTGATTTATTATAAATATAAGTTAAGGCTTCATCTAAAAGTTTTTTATACTCTTCTTTACTTATTTTACCCTCACATGGAGCTTTACATTTTTCTATTTGATAAAAAAGACAAGCACTTTTACCTTTTATGCAAGACTTTTTTTGAACCAATGGAACTATCTCATATATGCTATCTAGCATATCTTTTGCTCCACTTGAGTATGGTCCAAAATACTTTATATTTTTTCCTTTTTCTATCTTTCTTGTAATTTCAAGTCTCGGGAAATCTTCATTTAAATCTACAAAAATATATGGATAGGTCTTATCATCTCTTAAAAGTACATTGTATTTTGGTTTAAGTTGCTTTATTAAAGAGTTTTCAAGAATTAGTGCCTCATTTTCATTTGGAACAATAATCCACTCCAAAAAAGTAGTTTCACTAATCATTTTATATATTCTTGGACTTAGTTTATCAGCAGGTAGAAGTTTTGGAGTGAATTTAAAATAAGATTTTACTCTGTTTCTTAGAATCTTTGCTTTTCCAATATATAAAAGATGCCCATTATTATCAAAATATTGATAAACTCCAGCATCCTTTGGTAACTCTTTTATTTTATCTTCTAAATTCATTTTGCAATAGTATCTAAAAACTCTTTTTATTGACTTTATAAGCTATTTTGTTGCTAGTAATGAATTATATAATACCGCCCAAAACAATGAATCTAACTTAAATAGGGGATATTAGAAGATGAAAAATTTGAATTTTGGTACAAAATTATTATTGCTCTTAGTAGCAAGTGTTGTACTATCACTTGGAACTATGATTTTTTTTACAACAAAGAAACAATATGAAAATGCAGAAAATCAAGCAAAAGAGTATATAAAGGTTACTGTTAAATCTTATGCAAATGAACAAAAAACTATTTTAGATAGTACAATAGATGTAGTTTTTTCTATGGTTAATAGAATTGAAACAGGTATAAAAACAGATGAAAAACTTACAAAAGCTGGTATGGTCGAATTTGAAAAAAATATATTGAAAAATAACGATTTTTTATTTTCAGCTTGGATTGGCTTTTCTGATGATTCTTATTTATTTGATAGATATGATGGTAGTGACAAAAATCCATACTACACACCAAAAGGGATTTTTCAGCCTTTAGTTACATCAATTGGTAATGGAAAATATGATGTAGAGTATCTTCCTGAATTTAATAAAAATGATATATATTTAAAACATGCTATAGAAACTGGAAAAGTTGCTATAACAGAGCCATACACTTATGAGATGGCAAATGGAAAAAAAGTTTTAATGGTATCTATTTCAGCTCCAATTTTTGTAAATGAGAAAATTATTGGTGTTGTTGGTGTTGATTTCTCTTTGGAAACTTTAAATAAAAAAATCTCTGAATTAGTTTTATTTGAAACAGGGTATCTATCTTTATATGAAACAAATGGGATAGTTGTATCTCATCCTAAAACTGAAAGTATTGGTAAACCTTTTTCAGATTTAACAACAAATCCTATTATTCTGAGAATTGTTGAAGATGGAGTAAAAGGTAAAGATTATGACTATATATCTAAAGCTTTAAGAGATGGGAGAGAATCATATACATACTCTTACCCTTATGAGTTTGGAGATACAAAACAATATTGGATGATGGCTTGTTCTGTTCCTGTTGAAGAGTTTATGAAAGAGATAAATGCAGTACGAAACTTCTCTTTAATTTTTGCTTTAATAGTAACAGGATTAATCATAGCAATAGTAATGTACAGTATGAAAACACTAAGTAGAAATTTAACTCTTATAAGTAATGGTCTTCTAAGTTTTTTTGCTTTTTCAAATAAAGAGAGCACAAAAGTTGAGCTAATAAATCTTAATAGTACAGATGAGTTTGGAACTATGACAAAAGTAATAAACCAAAACATTGTAAAAACACAAGATTTAATAACTCAAGACAATGCTTTAATAGAAGATGTAAAAAGAGTTGTAAATGAGGTAAAATCTGGGAATTTAGATTCAAAAATAGAAAAATCAACTATAAATGAAGAGCTAGAAGAGTTAAAAAGTAGCTTCAATGAGATGCTTGAAGTTACAAAAAGAAATGTTTGTTCTGATATAAATAGAGTTGTTGATGTTCTTGATAACTTTGCAAAACTAAACTTTACAAAGAAGATAGAAAATGACAATGGAAAAGTTGCAAGTGGTATAAATCAACTATCAACAATTATAAATCAAATGTTAGCTGAGAACAAATCAAATGGTTTAACACTAGAAGAGAGTTCACATCTTCTATTATCAAATGTAAATAAATTAAACTTAAGTTCAAATGAAGCAGCAGCATCACTAGAAGAGACAGCAGCAGCATTAGAAGAGATAACTTCAAATATAAGAAATAATACAGAGAGCATTGCAAAGATGTCACATCTTTCAAATGGTGTTACAAAAGCAGTAAATGAAGGACAAGCTATGGCAAATCAGACAACAACTGCAATGGATGAGATAAATACACAAGTAAATCTTGTAAATGAGGCAATAGGAGTAATTGATAATATAGCATTTCAAACAAATATTCTTTCACTAAATGCAGCAGTAGAAGCAGCAACAGCAGGGGAAGCAGGGAAAGGGTTTGCAGTTGTTGCACAAGAGGTAAGAAATCTAGCAACAAGAAGTGCAGAAGCTGCAAAAGAGATAAAAGAGATAGTAGAAAGAGCAACAGTAAAAGCTAATGAAGGAAAAACTATTGCTACAAATATGATAGATGGATATAAAAACTTAAATACAAATATCTCTTCAACAATGAATTTAATATCTGATATAGAGAATGCTTCAAAAGAGCAACTATTAGGGATTGAACAGATAAATGATGCAGTAAATCAATTAGACCAACAAACTCAACAAAATGCTATGATAGCTAGTCAATCACATGATATTGCTCTAAGTACAGATGAGATAGCAAAACTAATAGTAGAAGATGCTAATCAAAAAGAGTTTGTAGGTAAGAGTGAGGTAAAAGCTAAAGAGATAGGATTAAAGAAAGAGGTAAAAGAGCATATAATAAACTCTACAGCTAAAAAGACAGTAAAAGCAAATCAAAATACAAACACTTCTAAAGTAAAAGAGATTAAAGATAACTCTAATAGTGATGAGTGGGAAAATTTTTAAATTTAAGCACTTATAGCAAAAACTATGAGTGCCATAAAATAAATAATCTAAATGTTAGAAATTAAAAGACTCTTTGGGTATTTAATTTTGGTAATTCACCATGTAAGTATATAAAATGATTAATAATTTTCCTTTCAAAATCTCTATATTCCAGAATTTTAACAAATCTAAAATAAAGTCTATCTCCATTATTAATTAAATTTTTAATCTCTGATATATGTGCATATTTTGTAATATATGTTCTTAATCTTTTTTTTATATCTTTTGATGAGCCTATATAAATAACTTTATTTGTCAAAAATGGATATATTTCAATTTTACTAGAAGACAATTCATAAACTCCTTTTATATTATTTGGTAAATAAGATATGTTTTTTTTATTTAACTCTCTTTTATTTGAAAAGAAATTTGTAATTAATAAACTCGAATCTATATCATCTTTTTTATTAACCTTTGAAATTAAATACTTATTTCTAATATCACATATAACCCTTCTTGATAGTTTTATATTGTATTTTTCGTATAATAAGATTGATATTTGTTCATCACTTCTTAAACTATTCATATTACTATTAATAATATCTTTTATGTATATTGAATAAATAAACCTTTTTCTAGGCATTAAATAATCTAATTTATGAATGCATCTATTAAATAAAAAATAGGTATGAGTTAGTACTTTTGATAAAACTGAACTATCAATATATTTATCATAAACTTTTATATATCTAATTATAAACTCTTCTCTATCAATAATTTTCATATTAAAAAAATGGTTTGTATTTAAAAAATCTTTTTGTAAAAATATTAAAAGTTTTATTATATTAAACCTAGTTTCATTTACTATATTAATGTTCATAAGTTTTAAATGGTTATCATTTTCTAATTTCTCTTGATAATCAAATTTAATCAACAAAAGTTTATAAAAACAATATTTTGTATCTTCATACTTAAAATAACTATTTGATAATATTGTTCCAAAAAAATCTTTTGAAAAATACTTTACAATAACTTTTTTTTCTTTACAAGCCTTCTTGAACCATTCAGTATTTAATACTTGTTCTTTTATATATTTAATATATTTATTTAAACTCATAGCATATAGTTTATTCATAATTAAATAAAACGAAATATTCTTCATAAAAACAATTCTACCCAAATATTAAATTAAAAAATTTAATCAAATTTAATAAAAAAACTTTGGTTTTATAATTGAAAGATAAGATAAGATAAGATGAAAATCTATTTTAAGGAGAAGAAAATGTTAGACAAAAAAAACTCAGAAATTTATACTCTAACCATGGAATTACTAGAGTATGTTGAAAATGAATATTTGTCACATAAACATGACTTTAATGATATTTCTAAAAGAATCTTTTTAAAAGATATTATTAATAAAGTACATGAAGTAAGAATACTAGTTCAAAAATATAATTTACATAAGGAGCAAATGGATGTTAAAGAATTTTAGTACAAGAATAAAACTATTTTTATTCCCAATTTTATTTGTTTTAATAGTATTTGGGTCAGGGATTGTATACAAATATTTTAGTAATATTGCTAATGAAAGAAACAATATTGCAATTATAACTGAGGAACTTGTTCAACAAAACTTAAAAGGAAGAATTTCTGTTTACCAATTTTTAAGAAATTCTTCTGAAGATAGTAAACAAAATGTATTAAATCATTTTGAAGAGCTAAAAAAAGATAATCATAATTTGAAGATTATTTTATTTGAGGAAAAGAACAAAAATTTAAGTGATGAAATTTTAAACTTTTTGAACGAGTATATCTTAGAGTTTAACTCACTTTCAAAAGATAAAATTTATAATCTTGAAAATGGAATAACGATAGAATCTGATGAGATAAAAAATAGAATTTCTAAAATGGTAAATATAGGTTTAGAATTAGAAGAAAAAATATTTGAGATAAATAAAGGAGCTATAGAATTACGGGATGAAGCATACATTACCTTAGATACCGACTTAATTCTTCTAGCAGTTGTAACTATAATAATATTCATCATAATATCAATATTAATATCAAATTCCATAGTAAACTCAATAAATAGATTTAAAGATGGACTTTTAGGTTTTTTTGCATACTTAAATAGAGAGGAAAAAGATAGTGAGCTTTTAGATGATAGTTCAAAAGATGAGTTTGGACAGATGTCAAAAGTTGTAAATGAGAATATTATAAAGACTAAAAAAGGTATAGAAGAGGATAGAAAATTAATTAGTGAAACTATAGAGGTTTTAGGAGAGTTTGAGCAAGGTGATTTATGTAAAAGATTAGATACAAAAGTAGAAAATCCAGCTTTAATGCAACTTTCAACAGTGATAAATGGTATGGGGGATGTTTTAGAGAAAAATATTGAAAATATTTTAGATGTTCTTGAGAAATACTCTTCATATAACTATGTAGGTAGAGTTTCAACAAAAGGTTTAAAAGAGCAACTTTTAGGTTTGGCTAATGGAATAAATTCTTTAGGAGATTCTATTACTTCAATGCTTTGTGAAAATAAGGCAAATGGTTTAACACTAGAAGATAGTTCAAAAATTCTTCTATCAAATGTTGATAAATTAAACTTAAGTTCAAATGAAGCAGCAGCATCACTAGAAGAGACAGCAGCAGCATTAGAAGAGATAACTTCAAATATAAGAAATAATACAGAGAGTATTGCAAAGATGTCACATCTTTCAAATGGTGTTACAAAAGCAGTAAATGAAGGTCAAGCTATGGCAAATCAGACAACAACTGCAATGGATGAGATAAATACACAAGTAAATCTTGTAAATGAGGCAATAGGAGTAATTGATAATATAGCATTTCAAACAAATATTCTTTCACTAAATGCAGCAGTAGAAGCAGCAACAGCAGGGGAAGCAGGAAAAGGGTTTGCAGTTGTTGCACAAGAGGTAAGAAATCTAGCAACAAGAAGTGCAGAAGCTGCAAAAGAGATAAAAGAGATAGTAGAAAGAGCAACAGTAAAAGCTAATGAAGGAAAAACTATTGCTACAAATATGATAGATGGATATAAAAACTTAAATACAAATATCTCTTCAACAATGAATTTAATCTCTGATATAGAGAATGCTTCAAAAGAGCAACTATTAGGGATTGAACAGATAAATGATGCAGTAAATCAATTAGACCAACAAACTCAACAAAATGCTATGATAGCTAGTCAATCACATGATATTGCTCTAAGTACAGATGAGATAGCAAAACTAATAGTAGAAGATGCTAATCAAAAAGAGTTTGTAGGTAAGAGTGAGGTAAAAGCTAAAGAGATAGGATTAAAGAAAGAGGTAAAAGAGCATATAATAAACTCTACAGCTAAAAAGACAGTAAAAGCAAATCAAAATACAAACACTTCTAAAGTAAAAGAGATTAAAGATAACTCTAATAGTGATGAGTGGGAAAATTTTTAAAAAATCCTCTATTTCAAAGCTTAGTATATAGTTTTACTAAGCTTTGATACTTTTTTAGATAGACTACTTTTCCAAATTCAACAAGATTAACAAATCAAAAAAGAAAAAATATGAAATTAATATCAAAAGATGCTCCACTAGAACTCTCTATTTTAAAGATGAGGAAAATAATAGATGATTTAAATTTTAAAATAAAACTATCAAAAGAGAAAAATCCTGTAAAAAATAGTTTTTCAGTAAATTTAAGTTTTGAAGGTGCAAATAACTACATCTTTTCAAATGGAAAAGGTTCAATCTCTGACGCATCTTTAGCTAGTGCTTATGGTGAATTTATAGAGAGATTGCAGACAAACCTATATTTTAATGATTTTTATCTACAAGATAGAAAATTTTTTTACGACCAAAAAGAGTTTGAAAAAAATAGTGACTTTTTAGATAAAGAGATAAAAAAATATTATACTTTAAAAGGTATTGAAAAAGATGATTTTTTAGATTTTAATTCAGACCATTTTTCTAAAATTGTCTCAATTCCATTTATAAATCAAACTAATAAAAAAGAGATTTTTTTCCCTATAAATATACTATCAAATCTCTATGCAAGTAATGGTTTATCAACAGGAAATACAAAAGAAGAAGCACAAGTTCAAGCCTTATGTGAGATTTTTGAACGATATGTAAAACTAAAAGTAATAAAAGAGGGTTTAGCCCTTCCACTATTTCCAAAAGAGGTTTTAAACTCTTTTACTAAGATAAATGAAGATATAAAAACTTTAGAGGAACATGGTTTCAAACTAAATATTTATGATGCATCTTTAGGTGGAGTTTATCCAGTTACTGCAATATCTTTTATAAATCCAAAAAATAATACTCTTTTTTTATCTTTTGGAAGTCATCCTATTTTAGAAGTTTCAATCGAAAGAACATTAACAGAGCTTTTACAAGGAAGAGAGATAGATGAACGTAATAGCTTTGAAAAACCAACTTTTGATATGGAGGAGATCTCTTCAAGTTCAAATTTGGAGTCTCATTTTGTTGATTCAAATGCAAAAGTTGGCTTACAATTTTTAAGCTCTAAAAAATCATTTACTTATACTCCTTGGAAGTTTAATTTAGAAAAAAGTAGCAATCAACTTATCATTTTAAAAGAGATTTTAGAAAAAGAGGATAAAACAATTTATCTTAGAGAATATGACTATTTAGGCTTTTACTCTTGTCATATGATAGTTCCAAATTTTTCAGAAATTTATCCACTTGAAGATATGATTTATAACAACAAGAATCAAGGAAAACTAATCCGAGATTTTATCTTAAATAAAGAAAACTATGAGTACGAAGAGATTTTAGAAGAGTTAAATAGCTTTGATGACTCTATAAATATGGGAGCATTTATTGGTGTTATTTTTAAAGAAGATTTCTCTTTAGGTGAGTTCAAAGCTGATCTCTTGATTAAATTAAAAGAGTATGAAGAGGCTATTTTTCACCTTGAATTATCAAATAAAAAATTTAAATATATCTTGGCACAAGTTTTAAGAGTTTATCAAGATAATTTGAGCCTTGAAGAGTTTAAAGAGCCTCTTTTTGATATTTTTGAAGAGAAAAATATCAAAAGAGCTATAGATATTATTGAAGAGAAAAGCTCTTTGATAAACTTAAAGTTTGCAGATGAATACCTAAATATTTTAGATATGTTTGACAAAAAAAACAGATAGCAAAATAATCTTGCTATCTATTTTAGTAAACTTGCTTTACAAGAAGTTTCATCATTTGCTGGAATAATATGTCTTAAAAATCTCGAATATTTTCCTACATAATCAACCTTTGGATATTTTGCTCCAACTTTTAATAAAATCTCATTTTGTCTTAACCAATCAAGCTCTACAGGAACAGCATCTATCCAAGCACAATTTGTAAGTAAATCCTCTATCCCATCAAGATTTGTTTCATCAACTTTTTTACTATATTTTGCATACAATTTCAAATATGTAGCTTCAACACTTTGTGGTTTTTCATCTTTAAAGATAAATACAACTCTAAAATCATCACCACTTAAACCACTATCTAGTGGTAGTGTTGCCAAAGTAGAAATTACTTGAAGATTCTTATGAAGCTCTTTTTCCTCATAAAATGGTTTAAAAGCTTCTACACAATATCCCAAAAATCCATCTTTTAGCTTAAATACAGCTTCACTTTTTGTACAATCAACATTCTCACCACTTTGTTTTAAAGCTGCTAAAAATATTGCTGCACTTTTATCATTCTCATTCCAATTTACAACTGGATATGTAGCTTCTAAAACCAAGTTAGGATTTAAAACTCCTCTACTAACTCTTGCAATTCCAAATCCTAAAGGTTGTTTATACCAACTCTCTTTAATAATACTCTCTACAAGAGCTTTAAAATCATCTTTTGTATTTATCATTTTCTCTTCCTTTTTAATTTTGATTTTACTCAATTTTTAATAAATTGTATCCATATCTATTGAAATATTAGTTGATTTTAAGTGATGCAAAGCTTTTAAAAGAGGCTTTACCTCTTTTGAACGAATAAGAATTTCATATCTATATTTATTTGCAATTTTAAAAATTGCACACTCACCAAAGCCTACAATCTCTATATCTTTACTATTTTTTAGCTCTTTTACAACTAAACTTAACTCATCTTTTACTTTTAAGCCATTTGTTGAAGACAAAACAACACGTGCAAGTTTTACAAAAGGTGGATATAACTCTTTTCTAAACTCTAACTCACTATTTAAAAACTCTTTATAACTACCATCTTCAAGATAATATTTAAAAAACTCTTCATTTTTTGTCTCAATTACAACCTCTCCAAAACCGTTTCTTCCACTTCTTCCAGCAATTTGTAAAAGTAAACTCAAAGCATTTTCTCTTGCTTTATATGAGTTCATATTTAGTAAACTATCCATTCCCAAAACAACTGCAAGTTTTACATTGTGATAGTCATGCCCTTTTGAAAGCATTTGAGTACCAACTAAAACATCTATTTTATTTTCATTAAACTCTTCAAGTATATTTTTAAGAGATTTTTCACTCTTTACACTATCTTTATCAAATCTTTTTATAACACTAGATGGAAACTTCTCTTTTAAAATCTCCTCTATTTGTGCAGTTCCAACTCTATGATTTCTTACTATTCCAGTTTTACAAGAGGGACAAAAATCTGGAATTTTTTGTGCAAATCCGCAATAGTGACATTTTAAGGCCAAATCATTTTTATGTAAACTCATAGAGACACTACAAAATGGACACTCAACACTTTTTCCACAATCAAAACATATTTGATGCTTAAAATTTGCTCTTGTAGGTAAAAATACTATTGTCTGATTTTTATTTTCAATACTTTTTTGTATCAGCTGTATAGTTTTTTCTGAAATATTTTGACTACTATTTTCAAAGATATAGCTCTTTTTAGTCTCATAAAAGGTCTTGTCAAGTTCAAAATATGGAATTTTATAAAAACTATTTAAAGATGGTGTTGCACTTCCCAAAATAAGTCTTAAGTCAAACTTTTTTGCTATAAAGATTGCTAAATCTTTTGCATTGTATCGTGGAGTTGTATCACTTTTATATGAGCTATCATGCTCTTCATCTACAATAATCAAACCCAAATCTCTATATGGCAAGAAAAGAGCTGACCTAGCTCCTGCTATTAATTTTATCTCTCCATTTTGAAGCTTTTCTAAAATCTCTTTTTTTCTCTTTGCTGTTACTTTTGAGTGCCAAATTGCAACATTTGTAGAAAAAACTTCCTTTAGTCTTTTTTCCATTTGAGGAGTAAGAGATATTTCTGGCATTAAAAAAACTGCTTGTTTGCCTTGTTTTAAAATCTCTTTTACTGTTTTTATATATATTTCAGTCTTTCCAGCACCAGTTTTTGCAAAAAGTAAAGCTTGTTTTTTACTATCTAAAAAACTTTTTGCCTCTTCTTGAAAAGATGATAAGTTTATCTCTTTGTTATACTCAATCTCTAAATTTTTATAAGAGATATTTTTATCAAAAGCTTGAAATAGACTCAAAGCAAATCCCATAGAACAAATATAATATTTACTTACAAAATCAGCAATTTCTAGCATAAAGCTACTATAAAATTCATCTTTTATAGATAAAATTGTACTACACTTAAAATCTGGTTTATCAACTTTTTTTAAAACAACTGCTAAATTATAACTCTTTCTATTTGCTAAAAGAACTTCAACCAAAGAGCCATTTTCAATAATCTCTTCACTTTGATAAGTTAAGTTTTGTAAAGGGGATTTTAAAATAGCAACTTCGTAATAATTCACAACAAATCCTCACATAAATCTTTACTATTCAAGCATAAAAACTCACCATTTTCTAGTGCAAACTCATATTTTATTTTTCCTGTAAAAAAGACATATCTATTATTTGATATTTTTGCCCAATATCCATTTTTAGAGATATTTGTTGAAGTTGATATAGATGGAAAATCAAAAATATATTCAAATAGTTTCTCATTTTCAACATCTATTTGTGCACTATCTAAGCTTTTTATGTATTCGAAGTTTTGAGCCAATACTCTTTTTGCTCTATCTTTTTGTATTCCATTTTTTATAAGAGCTATATCTGATTTTAATTTAGTTAAATTACTATTTTCCAAAAAAGAATTAAATTTTGGAATAAAAAAAGACAAAATAGTAGCAAGAACTACTATAAAAATCACTATTTCAAGGGTAGAAAATGCTTTTTTTCTAAAACCCAGCGATTTTATTTGCAATATCCTCAACCTCTTTTCTAAAAGTCCTATACTCTTGATTTAGCTTCAAATATGCCAAAAGAAGTGATTTTGTTTCATTGTTTTTGTCAAGATCTAAATACTTACAAAGCTCTTTTTCAAGCTCTTCATCAACAGAAATTGTATAAGCTTTGTTATTTATATGAAATGTTAAATCTTTAATCATTTTGTATTTGCCTTTACCAAAGTTAATGTACTATCGATTTTTAAAATCATATCTTGATTGTTTCTTTCAAGTTTATCATTTTCATCTATTAGTTCACTTATTTTTTGTTCAAGTGCTATTTTCTCTAATTTGATTTTTGCATGTTCTTCTAATAAATTATCAATTCTCTCATTTAAAAGCTTAATAATTTGCATACTTTTACCCACAATTAAGATATCAACTCTTCGTAATTATCGTTCATATAAACTTTTGCAATTTCGTAAAGTTTTGCAACACTCTTTCCCCAAGATGAAAAATCATCTAAATCTTTACTCCCTATTCCAAAAATTTGAGAGATTTTTTCTACTAAAATCTGCTCTTTTATATTAAAAATATTATCAATATGAACTAAAATCATAAGCTCTAAAAGAACAATTTTTTTACTTCTTTGGCTTTTGAAGTTATTCAAAGTTGCTTCTAAATTAAAATTTTCTATATCAAAATTATCTATATTTTCAATTCCCATTTCATCACAATATTCTAAAATAAACTCTTCTTCTTCATTTCCAAAATTACTATCAACTCTTGCTAAATAGTGTGCTAGTTGTAAAAAAGCAAATTTTTCTCGCGCTTCTAGTTTCATCAATAACATATTTTATATTCCTATTTATATTTTGTAATTAGTTGTATATTATAGTATATTTCTTTTAAGTTACAACTAAATTAATATTTAAACTATTTTAAACCTCTACCCAAAAACTCTGAAGCTTCTGTGATTATCATAAAAGCATCTGGGTCATATTTAGTTATTAAATTTTTTAATAAATCTATCTTTCCAGCATCAACTGCAACATATATAACAGTTTTATTTTGCCCTTGATGTAGCCCAACTCCTGTTAAAATTGTACCGTGCTCTTCTATTCTCTCTCTTATTTGCTCTTTTAAGACTTCAACATTAGTTGATATTATATTTACTATTTTTTTAGATGGTCGTCCTGTAAGAATAATATCTAGCACTCTAATTCCTATATAAACACTAATCATACTATATAGTGATTTTTCTATATCATTATAAACAAAAACAGAAGCAAACATAATAGCTGCATCTATTACCAACAAAACCTCTGCTGCTTTATATTTTGTCTTTTTTGCAACTATTTCTCCAACAACTGATGTACTTCCTGTAGAAGATCTTCCTTTTATAACTAATCCTACACCTAAGCCTATAAAAATCCCACCAAAAATTGCAGCTAGTAAAATATCGTTTGTCAAGGCACTTACTTTTAAAACTTCTTTTAAAATATCTGTAAAAGTTGATAAAAGAACAACTACAATAAATGTTTTAAATAAGTAGTGTTTCCCAAAATATATATAAGATAATATTAAAAATGGAACACTAACCATTGCCATAAAAATACCCAAAGTAACTTGTGGGAAAAGTGCATGTAAAAGCAAAGAAATTCCCACTCCACCACCTGTAATAATCTGATTTGGAGATAAAAAACATACCGTACCAAATGCCATTGATAATGAACCTAATACTATAAATATATAGTGTTCTAAATTAATTTTTTTCATATTTATCCTATATTCTAATCTAATAATTTTCCAGCTAAAAAGCCACTTGAAAATGACCATTGAAGATTGTATCCACCACATGGTCCATCAATATCTACAACTTCTCCACAAAAATATAAACCCTTTACAATACGACTTTGCATAGTTTTTTGTTCTATCTCTTTAAGAGATACTCCACCTCTTGTTATCATCGCATGTTTAAAGCCATCGTGACCAATAACTGTAAAAGGTGTCCAAGTTAAAGTTTTAATTAGTTTCTCTCTTTTAATTCCATCAATTTGTTTAAATCTCAAATTCTCATCAACTTCACAAATATTTAATATCTCTTTAGAGACACTACTTGCAAGTAAAGTTTCAAGGTTTTGCAAAATATTATTTGTAGGGTTTTTGGATATCTCATTTTTTAAGTGTTGGAAAATTTCCTCTTCATTTTTACCTTTTAAAAAACTTATTAGAAGTGGAACTTCGCTATATTTTTCTAAAATTGGAGTGATTTCTCTTGCAAAATCTAAAATAACTGGACCTCTTAATCCTTTTTGAGTAAAAATCAAATCACCTTCCATCTTTAAGTTTTTATATTTTGGAATATTTACTTTTAATATTGCCTTTGCTATTGTATCTGCTTTGCAAGAAGCAAAGTTTTTCTCTTTTGTAAAAAGTGGCATCATAGCAGGAGAAGTTTGTGTTATTTTATGTCCAAAAAATTTAGAAAAAATATATCCATCTCCAGTTGCACCCAAAGTTGAGTATCCTAAACCACCAGTTGCCAAAACTAAATTTTTACTCTTAAAAACTCTATCTTTTTCAAAAACTTCAAAAATATCATCTTTTTTCTCTATTTTTTCAATATTTATATCTGTTTTTACCTCTACACACAATCTTTCAAGCTCATTTTGTAAAGCTTCCAAAATTATAGTTGAGCTATGATTTATTGGAAATATTCTAAATCCATCTCTTGCAACTGTAGGAACTCCAATTGAAGCAAAAAAACTTACTAAATCATCTCTTGTAAAACTATCTAAAGCATCTTTTATAAATCTTCCACTTTTACCAAATTTTTCACAAAAAACATCAGCACTAAGTGTATTTGTAAGATTACATTTTCCTCCACCTGTTGCTTTTAACTTCAAAGCAATTTGTGGCATTTTTTCTATTAAAAGCACTTTTTTTGAACTCTTTGCAGCACTTATACTTGCCATTATTCCAGCGGGTCCTGCACCAACTACTATCAAATCATATATCTTATTCAATTTTTCTCTTCTTTTATTGAGTTTTTTGTATTATACTCTATTAAATTTAAGCATTTAGGGGATTTTGTATTTATGCTTGATAGAGTTTTATCTATTTTTACAATTTTATCACTATACACATTTGGAAATACAGATAATAAAATAGCACTTTTAACCTTTGATGATGGTCCAATAATATCTACAAAAAATATTATAGAAGTAGTAAGAGAAGAGGATATCCCTGTTACTATGTTTTTTGTTGGTTGTCAAATTGAAGTTTTTCAAAATATCTATAAAGATGCTATAAGTTATCCAAATATCTTAATAGCAAACCATACATATTCTCATGCAAATAATAAATATAGAAAGTTTTATAGCAACCCTACTTTGGTTGTAGAGGATATAAAAAAAGCAAATGAAATAGTGGGTCTTGATAATGTTTCAAATACATCTTCTCTTTATTTACCAGTACGACTTGCAGGGAGAAATGTTTTTAGACTTCCAACAATCACAAAAAATGACAATATGATAGATGAAGTGCAAAGAGAGAAAGAGATTGTAGGTTATGATGATATTTATAAAGAGGGATACTATATTTATGGTTGGGATATAGAGTGGGCTTCTGAAAAAGATGGAAAACCAATACTAACTCCCCAAGAGATATATAACGATATGGAAAAAATCTATCAAAAAAAGCTCTCAAGTAAAGAAAATAAGGTAGTTCTTCTAATGCACGATTTTATGTTTAGCAACAATTTTGATGGGAAAGAGAACTTAAGAACTCTAATTCAGTTACTTAAAAATGGTGGTTGGAGTTTTGAAAATATTGAAAACTACTAGAGTTTAATTATATAATATTTTATTTTCACACTTCTAGCCTAATTGTTTCACTATCAACCGAAACTTTAAGCTCCAACTCTGTATCATTGTAAACTACTAAATTTAATTTTTATATTTTAAAGATTTTTGTAGTTAAGGTTTACTTACAAAAATACTAACAATTTTTTATCACTTTCTTTTCAAAAAATAATCTGGTTTTTTTCTAAGATGCATAATAGCCAAGATAATTATTTCATCATTTTTCATATAATAAATCACACCAAAGGGGAATCTATTTGTCAAGCTTCTTCTTAAATCATCAGTTAAAATTTGCCAAGCATTTGGGAAGTTTATTATTCTTTGTATAGTTTTATAAACTTCATTTGCAAACTCTAAACCTAAGCCGATTTTAAATTCTTCATAATAATCTATATAGCTATTTAACTCTATTTCTGCTTCAAAATGAAAAGAGTATTTCATTTATCAAACTTTTTAGCAATTTTTCTAAAAACTTCATCTCCATTTATAAGCTCTGTTTGATTTAATTCAATTTGATTTTTTCGTTCTTTTGCCTCTTTTATCCATAAATCAGTTATTGTTTTATCTGTTGGATTTAAGCTAGATAATATCTTATCAACAATTTTTGTTTTTATATCTATTGGTAAAAGTTCTACTTCATCTAATAGTTGTTTTTGATTTAATGCCAACATTTTAAATCCTTTTTTAATTTAAGTTAATGATTATATCATATTTGATTTTTATATTTTAAGCTTTTTAAAATAGCTCTTTTCTAGCTTAAAATCCTTTTGTGTCGTTTGCTAAAAATTTTTCAATATAATTCATTTTGATTCTCTTTTTTTATATTTTATTGATAATTTGTTTTTTATTTGCCAAAGATTTTATTTTCAAATTGTAATTATTGTTTTAAAAATACAATTTATAGCTAATAAATATGACTGCAAATATGGTAAAAAATATTCCCAAAATATATTTATAAAAACATAACTTACAGCAAAAACAGTTGTCCAAAGACTCCAAGTATTACTTGATGTTTTTTTAAATTTAAACCAAGCTATAAAAGAACATATAAAAATTATTAATAATATAGTAATTTTAATAATAAAATCTTCTATAAAATCTTTATTATAAAAAATAACAATTAACTTAGATAATGAAAAAATCCACAACAAATACATAGGTAAAATTACTACTCTTGGATTAGGATTTGAGAAACTAAAAGACATACCTCTTTCTTCTATTAATGGATCTTTTTCTATACCAATTTTATTTTTATTCTTATAAAAATAAATAATAATTGGTACAAATGTGCTAAATATAATTATTATTGATATATAAGTAATATAATAAAATGTATCTTTATCATCACAATAGTTTACACAATTTTCAAACTTATATAACATTGTTAAATGAAAAGAGGTAATCATCCAACAAACTGTAATTATTATTGTTGAATTGCCTAAATAAAGTTGAGCAAAAAATTTATCAAATTCTTTTCTTGTTTTTTCTTTTAAAGTCATTTCTTCTTTTTTCACTAATTATCCATATATTTTTAACTATATTAAAAGTTCTTTTACTAATGAAGTAATCGTTGCTACTTCTGAAAATCTACTCAATAAATTACCTAAAATAGTATTTAGCTTACTTTTATCTGTTTTTGAAGCTTCCAAATCTGAAATGACTTGTTTTTCATCTTTTAGATTTAATTTTTTTATTTCATCTATTAATTTGTTAATATTTTCATTATATATATTTGTAGAATTATTTTCTATTGACAAATTGCCATTATTTAAAATATTACCTAAAGTACCACTAAAATTTTGAATATTTATATTTTTTGCCATTTCTTTTTCCTTTGCTGTAAATATTAAATCATCATTTCCAATAATTCCATCTTCTTCTAACCTTAAAGTCCATTCTAATAATAAAGTTTTAACCATATCTATTATTCCAGCTATTTGAATATAATTAATAAATTGAGCAGGTTTAAAATCTGTATTATATAATTTCTGAAGTCTGCGTATATTAGTTCCCTTTAAATCTACTTGTATGATTTTATTTGGTTGATAATCACTAATTATTTTTTCTATTTCGCTTATAGGTTGTATAATATTTGTTTTTCTTAATATTTCTTCAAATTTATCGTCTATAACAGCATCTATCCAACCATGATAAGGATTTAAAAATTTTAAATTTACATTAACTACCCTATAACTAGGAATATTGTCCGCTTTATAACCTTTTAATTCAGAATTAATCCACTCCTTAAAATCATCCAATTTTAATTTTGTGCTAATAACTAATGCCTCTCTGAGTAAATCTTGTAAACTTTCATTTTTATCTAAACATTTTTTTTGTAATTTAAGAATAATTGACATATTTCCCTTTAACAATTAAGTTATTTAAAATTCTAGTAAGATACTATCATAAATTCATCAATTTCAAAACAAATATTACAAATTGCAATATTTTTTAAATATTTTCTACAATTTTAATCTCATCAGGAATTAAATCATAGAGTTTATAAACCATTTGGTCGATTGTTTTTTCATTTGTTGAACAGATGTTTTCTAAATTTTCAAGCTCTTTTTTTAGTGTGATTTCTCTATCAAAACTATTTGTTTTAATAGCTTCATCTAGTAAAACTTTATAATCTTTAATTTTTTGTTTAGCTTTCAAAATCTCATCTACAAGTTTTATAAATGGTTTTTGTGATTCTTCATCTATTTTTGGAATTGGTAAATTTCTAATATCTTTTACCAAAATCTTTGGTATAGAAGTTTCAGCATTTGCTTTTGAATGTCTTTTTAAGTGATACCAACTATAAAGTTTTGAATTAATACAAGATAAAATAAATTTCAAATAGTTTTTATCATTATTTGGATGAATAATATTTATTATAGATGGAGTATTATAAAGTTCTTTTTCAATATATGCAGATTTTATTTTATAAAAATTTCCTCTTGTAATTTCCATAACTAAAATTCTTGGGGATGTAAAAAATTTTTCTAAAACATAACCTGCTAACCATTTTCCATATTTTATATATTGGAAACTTTCTGTAAATTCTTATCTATTTATATCTTTACCTTGTATTTCTTGTTTAAATTCTGGAGTTTTTTTATAATCAGAATGCCAAAGCCTTTTATCTACTATTTTATTTCCTTCTTCTTCACCATAATTTTTTATTAAATCACTTCTTCTATAAGGTATATATCCTTGAGAAACTTCAAATATGCTATCTAGTTTTATAGAAGACTTATCAATTTTTAGTAGAATTTTATTATCTTGATTTGATAATGTTAAATTTATTATTAATTCTTTGTTGTTTAATATATCATCAATACTAATTTTATTAACAATTTTAAATTGTTCTTCATTTATTTTTGATATATTTATTACTTTTTCAACTTTATTCAAATTTTGTACAAATAATATTGTAGTATCCAAATCTGCATCATCAAAAATTTTTGTTGGTAAATCAACAATTTCATAAAGATTTCTTTCTAAAAGAAATTTTCTTAATTCAAAATGTTGTCCAATAGTCATCCAAGTATAAGGAACGATATAAGAGAAATAACCATTTTCTTTTAAATAATGGAAAGCTCTTTCAATAAATAAAGAGTAAGTATCCATTTTAAATAATGCTGTTTTATAAATTTTTCTAAATTTTGCTTGTTCATCTTTTGAAGTTTTTGCACCATAAGGAGGATTTCCAATAACTACATCAAAACTATTTTCACTAAATGGCATTTCTAAAAGTGAGTTTGCACAAACTATTTTGTCTGCTAGTTTCGTAAGTGGTCGCCCTCTTTTTGCAGTTCGTAGCCACAAACTTAGCTTTGCTATCTCCACGGCATCTTCATTTATATCCACTCCATAAAGATTGTTTTCCAAAATCTCCTCTTCTACCATATATGAAGCAAACAAATCTCCCATCAAAGCCAAATCATTTTGTAGATTTTTGTGTTCAGATATTAAGTATTCCAAAGCTTGATTTAGAAATGCTCCGCTTCCACAAGCTGGGTCTAGGATTTTTAGATTTAGAAGCCACTTTTTATACTCTTGCAGGTTATCTTTTGTTTGTTGTTCTTGTTTTGTTAGTTTTTTTGGGTTAGATGGGATTAAAATCCCATTTCCTATAAGAAGTTCTTCTCTTTTCTCACTACACATTTTACCCAAAGTATTTTCAACTATATATCTTGTGATATATTCAGGTGTATAAAATACACCATCTTTTTTTCTTTTTGATTTTGTTTTATCAAAGTTTACATTATCTATATTTGCTTGAAGCTCTTCAAGGTCTGTTAAGCTTTGCTCAAAAATATGTCCCAAAATATTTACAGATATTTCACTTGCAAAATCGTAGTTTGAAAGTATCTGTACATTTTCATCTAAAATAAAATCATCTATAATCAAACTATCAAGAAGCTCATCAACAGCAAAAAGTCCACCGTTGTATTGAGGAATTTGTAGTTTATCGTTTCCTTTGTTTATCGCTTCAAAGTAAAATTTATAAATATCATACAAAGTATAGTTTGTAAACTTTTGATTTATAAACTCCTCTCTTATCTCTTTTATTGTATTTGTACGAAGCAAAGCTCTATCTTCTGCAAATAGTATAAAGATAATTCGGTCACAAAGTTTTTGTGTCAAACGAAGAAGTGTCTGTTTATCAAGAGTTTTATTGTTTTTTACAAGATTATCAAAAAGAAGTGTTCTAAAATTTGAAAAATCTTTATATAGTTTTTTTGAGATATTTTGTTCAAAAAGATTTGATTTATCTTTGATTTTTAAAGCTATCTCATCTTTGATATTTTCATAAGATAATATTAGATGGAGTTTTGAGAACTCTTCATAAGTTAGATTAAAAAGAGAAAAACTCTCATAAGATGTAGATTTTTCAATATAAAACCTTATTTCATCAAAATTTGAGATTATTACATATTTAGCTGTTTGGTGTTGAGATAGATAGTAAAATGCTTGTTGCTGAACACGGTCTAGGTTTTTTGTATCTTGAGCTTTTAGCTCTACTACTCCTACAATTTTACCGTTTTTATATATAACAGCATCTGCTTTTTTACTATCCGTTTCATTTTTCTTCTCTCTTTCAAGGTTAAAAGAGCTTGGGTTTGTAACTTTTAGAGTATATCCCAAACAGTTTTCAAAAATATCTTTTAGAAAACCATCTTGATACTCTTCCTCTTTGAAATCTTTTATAGCTTCCACTTTTGCTTTATAGTTTTGAAAAGCTGCCCATCTAAGAGCTACTAATTTTTCATCATCTTTGAAAGTTTTCAAAACACTTTTTTGAAACATACTCAATTTACATCCCCTAGTAAAAAAGTTAATATTTAAGCTATATTTGTATAAACCGCTTGTACATCGTCATCATCTTCTAATTTCTCTATAAGCTTTCCAATATCTTCTTGTTGTGCTTCACTAAACTCTTGAGGATTATTTGGAATTCTTTTTAACTCTGCTTTTGTAAGTTCTATTTTTAACTCTTCAAACTTATTATTCATATTTCCAAAATCTGTATAGTCTGCATATGCTAAACATATTCCATCTTCCTCTTCAAGCTCTTCTAAACCAGCATCTATTAGTTCCATTTCAAGCTCTTCTAAATCAAAGTTAGCTGGTTTTGGAAACTCAAAAATTGCTTTTCTATCAAAGAAAAACTCTAAAGAACCTGTAGGTACTACTTGTCCACCTGTTTTATTAAAATACATTTTGATATTTGCAACTGTTCTTGTGTTGTTGTCTGTTGCTGTTTCAACAAATATTAAAACCCCATGAGGTCCTTTTCCTTCAAAATTTACTTCACTAAAATTTGCTGCATCTTTTCCTGTGGCTCTTTTTATTGCAGCATCTATATTTGTTTTTGGCATATTTTCAGCTTTTGCATTTAAAATTGCAGTTCTTAAAGCTGAGTTCATTTCAGGATCAGGCACTCCACTTTTTGCTGCAACTTCAATAGCACGTGCTAATTTTGGAAATACTCTACTCATATTTCCCCATCTTTTCATCTTTGCTGCTTTTCTATATTCAAAGGCTCTTCCCATAAAAAACTCCAATTTTTTTAATAAATTTCGGTCGATATTATAGCAAGTAGAACTAATATTGAGTTAAAACTACTATATATTAAATTTTAGATTAAAGATATTTTGTATAAAGTTAATATATAATAACGGTTTTAATTAAAAGGTATCAAATGAAAAATATTATTTTTATAATGCTATTTTCGGCATTTAGCTTCGCAAATGAAGGGAACTTCCCAGAAGATATTGAAAGCGAATTTAAACCAACAAATAGTGTAGTTTTTGATCCACTTAGCGGTTATAATAGAGTTATGACATCTTTTAATGATGGTTTTATTACATATGTTTTAAGCCCAACTGCTAAAGGTTATGCATATGTTGTGCCAGAAGTTGCACGAACTGGAATAAACAACTTCTTTATAAACCTATTTTTCCCTGTAAGATTTGTAAACAACCTTCTACAACTAAAATTTGAAAGAGCTGGAAAAGAGATGGGAAGATTTCTAGTAAATACTATTTGGGGTTTTGGTGGTTTTATGGATCAAGCCACAAATACTTTGGGTATGGAAAGATATAAAGAAGATTTTGGACAAACTTTAGGCTACTGGGGAGTTGGTGAAGGTTTCCATGTAGTTTTACCATTTTTAGGACCATCTAACTTAAGAGATATAGTAGGAATAACAGGAGATTTAATTTTAGCTCCAACAAGTCAATTAGCACATAATGTATTACCATATAAAATACCTCAAAATGACCTACAAGCAATAGGAATGGATACTTTATATATAGTAAACGATTACTCTTTTCATCCAGATATGTATGAAATTGTTAAAAAAGATGCAATTGATTTATACCCATATTTAAGAGATGCTTACAACCAAAAAAGAGAAAAAGAGATAGAGGAATAGTATGAAAAATAGTTTATTAAAACTTTTATTACTTTTATTAGTGATATTTTCAAGCAGTCATGCTCTTCAAAAAGATGAGATAAAAGAAGAGATGGCAAAAAAGATAGATAGTGTTTTATTGATATTAAAAGATAGTAACATCGCTATGGAAGATAAGAAAAAAGAGATTATAAATATTGTAAATGATACTTTTGATTTTAAGCTTATGGCTAGAATCGCTCTAGGCTCAGAAGCTTGGAATTCATTAGATATTGAAAAACAAAAAGAGTTTAGTGAAGTATTTGAAGAGAAGTTGAAAAAATCTTATACAGATAAACTGGAGCTTTACAATAACCAAAAAGTAAAGATATTAGGATTAGAGCCTTATAACAATACAAGATTACAACTAAAAACTGAACTTGTTGGTAAAGAGGGAAACTATTCTATAAACTATAATTTTTATGAAAAAAATGGTGAGTGGCTTATTTATGATATTGATTTAATAGGTGTTAGTATTATACAAACATATAGACAACAGTTTGCTGGTCTTCTAAAAGAGAAATCTTTTAATGAGATGTTTACACAATTTAAAAACCAATAATTTATGTATAAAAAGATCTACGATACTTTAATTTTTAAGTATCCCTTTTTGTTTCTAATAGTAGCTTCACTTTTTGTGGGCTACTTATCTTACAATGCAAAAAATATGCAAATTGATGCAAGTGCTGAAACCTTACTTTTAGAAGATGACGAAGATTTAAAGTTTTTTAGAGAGAGTTTCAAAAAATATGAAAACTCAAATTTTTTGATAGTTACATTTAGTCCAAAGAGAAATCTTTTAGATGATGAGACTTTAGAGCTAATAAAAAAGATATCTGATGATTTTATAAAAGTAAAAAATATAGCAAAAGTTGATAGTATTTTAACCGTTCCCCTACTTCAATCACCAATAAGACCTATTTCAGATTTAGTTGCAGGAGTTGATAGTTTAAGCTCAAAAGAGTTTGATAAATCTTTAGTAGAAAAAGAGTTTTTAAACTCTCCTTTATATAAAAATGCTCTTGTTAGCTCTGATTTTAAGACAACTGCTTTAATCCTTCATCTAAAAGATGATAAAAAATATTTTGATTTTATTGAAAAAAGAGAGAAACTTTTAAACAAACAAAATATTGAAGATTTAAGTAAAGATGAAAAAAACGAACTTGAGAAAAATAGTTTAGAGTTCAAAGAGTATAGAGAACTTTCAAGAGAAAAAGATAGTAAAAATATTGAAGAGATTAGAGCTATTATCAAAAATTATGAAGGAGAGGCTAAGATATTCTTAGGCGGAGTTAGTATGATTGCTAGTGATGCTGTTCACTTTGTAAAAAATGATTTAATGATTTATGGAGTTAGCCTTATTTTTATCTTTATTTTTGTTTTATACTATATCTTTAAAAGCATAAGATGGGTTTTTGTGATTTTATTTATCTGTTTTATCTCTATTTTAAGCACTGCTGGGATTTTAGGAATATTTAACTGGGAAGTTACAGTAATATCCTCAAATTTTGTAGCTTTACAACTAATTATTACCATGTCCATGGTTGTTCATTTGGTTGAGAGATACAAAGAGTTATATTTTAAATATAAAAATGCAAGTCAATATAAACTTACAATAAATACTGTTTTATCGAAACTAATACCATCTTTCTTTGCAATTATTACAACAGTTGTTGGTTTCTCATCTTTAGTTTTATCAAATATTGAGCCTGTTATAAATCTAGGTCTTATGATGAGTGTTGGAATTTTAGTATCTTTGGTTTTAACTTTTATATATTTTCCAATATTTCTAATACTTATTGGTAAAAAAACTGAGATTGATAAAAAAAGAAAACCACTCTCTTTTATACCAAAACTGCCAAACATAATAATCAATCGTGGAAAAACAATCGTTTTTGTAGCAATTTTAACTACAATTTTTTCTATTGTTGGAAGCTCTAAAATTTTTGTTGAAAACTCATTTATAAACTATTTTAAATCAAATACAGAGATTTACAAAGGTATGAAAGTAATAGATGAGAATCTAGGAGGAACTACTCCACTTGATGTTATTATAAAATTTAAAGAAGATAAAAATATAAAACAATCAAATAGTAGTAGTGATTTTGATGATTTTGAAAATGAATTTGTATTAAAAAATGATGATAAACAATATTGGTTTTCTCAAGATAAAATGGAGTTAATCACAAAAATACATGACTACTTAGATAATATCCCTGAGGTTGGAAAAGTTCAATCTTTGGCAACTTTACTTAAAATTGGAAAGACTTTAAATGATAATAAAGAGTTAGATGGAATAACACTAGCTTTAATATACAATCAACTTCCAGAGGATTATAAAAAGTTAATTCTAAGCCCATTTGTAAATATCAAAGCTTCTGAAGCTAGAATTAATATGAGAATAATTGACTCAAATGATGAGTTAAGAAGAAATGAACTTATTAAAAAAATAAATAGTGATTTAAATGAGATTATCACAAATAAAGATACCTCTTTTAGACTTACAAATCTTATGATTTTATACAATAATATGCTTCAATCACTATTTGAGTCACAAATTTCAACTGCTGGGGCTTCTATTATTGTTTTGGGAATTATGTTTTTGATACTATTTAGAAATATAAAAATGGTAGCAATTGCACTAATCACAAATTTAATTCCTATCTCTTTGGTTTTTGGGATTATGGGATGGCTTTTTATTCCTCTAGATATTATGACTATTACAATTGCTGCTATTGCATTAGGAATTGCAGTTGATGATACTATTCACTTTATGCATAGATTTGATTTTGAGTATAAACAAAGCCATGGAAACTATGAAATAGCAATAACTAAAGCAATCAATACAGTAGGTCATCCTATGTATCATACAACTATTATTGTTGTTATTGGTTTTTCTATATTAATGCTATCAAATCTAGTTCCAACAATCTATTTTGGATTTTTAACAGCAGTTGTAATGATTAGTGTTTTAATAGCAAATCTTCTTTTACTTCCAAGGTTGCTAGTTATATTTAAACCATTTAAAACAAAAAAAGGGGAGAAAAGCTTATGAATGTAGCAATTTATTGCGGTTCTGCTTTGGGAAATAGCAAAATATTTGAAGAGAAAACTATAGAACTTGCAGAAAAATTATATAAAAATGATATAAATATTGTTTATGGTGGCTCAAAACAAGGATTAATGGGAGTTATCTCAAATACATCTTTGAATTTGGGAAACAAAGTTACAGGTGTTATTACTTTTGATTTAGTAGGTAAAGAGCTTGAAAATACAAAAATCTCAAAAATCTATAAAGTAGATAGTATGAAAGAGAGAAAAGCTAAAATGGAAGAGTTAAGCGATGCCTTTATAGCTCTTCCTGGTGGCTATGGAACTTTTGAAGAGATTATTGATGTTATAGCCTCTTCACAAATTGGTTATCACAAAAAACCGTGTGCTTTTATAAATATAAATGGCTATTATGATAAATTAATAGAGTTTTTCTACTCTTGTTCAAATAGTGGTTTTATGGATAAAAGATTTGTAGATATGTTGATTGTTAGTGATAATATAGATGAAATAATAGAAAAAATAAAAAATTATGAAGCTCCAAAGGCAAAATGGGATAAATGAGATAAATTTTATCTTATTTACTATTTATTAATTTTACATTTATTAGAGGTTAATTAAGAATTCTTATAATTCTTTTGTAAGTTAATTTATTTTAACTTTTTCTCCTCCTATAAAATAAAAGGAAGCTTTTTAAAAGCTTCCTTTTTTTTATTCTCTTTTTTAAAGGTTACAGATGAAAAATTTAAAAAAATATATTCTTTTTGATAATGATGGTGTTTTAGTTGAAACTGAAAAGTGGTATTTTGAAGCAAATAGAAAATCTCTTTCTCTTTTAGGTTTAAATCTTGAAATGGATTTTTATCAAAATATTATGATAAAAGGTGGAAGTGCTTTTGAATTAGCAGAGCTTCACAATATAGAAAAAAATATTATAGAAAAGCATAGAGGTATAAGAGATAACTTTTATCAAGAGTTCTTAAGAACAAAGGATATAACTATTCCTAAAGTAAAAGATACTCTAAAAAATCTATCAAGAAGATATAAAATGGCAATAGTTACAACTTCAAGAAGAGTAGATTTTGAACTAATCCATAAAAATAGAGGTGTAGTTGATTTTATGGATTTTGTACTTTGTGTAGAGGATTATAAAAGAGCAAAACCACATCCAGATCCATATTTAAAAGGTTTGGAGATGTTTAATGCAAAATCATTTGAAACTATTGTAGTTGAAGACTCACAAAGAGGTTTAGAAAGTGCAAAAAGAGCAGATATTGATTGCATTGTTGTAAAAAATGAGTTTACACTAAATCAAGATTTTAGAAAAGCAGATATATTTATAAATAGCCTAGATGAGCTTGAAAATGTACTATAAACTATCAGCCAAATAGCTTTGTATTAAAACTTTTTATAAACTCAATTTTTTTATCTTTCTCTTCTTTCTCTTTTTTATTTGTTAAATAATATAAAAAGTCTCCTGTTTGAGCCTTTCCAACTAACATTAAAGAGATTAAAATAATAGATATAAAGGTAAAAATATAGATAAGTATCTTCGTTCTTTTATTTATCCTTATATTTACTCTTTTTTCTGTATTTAAAAATTCTCTCTCAATTTGAAATTTTAAATCTTGAAGTATGTTTTTAGGAAGGTTATCTATAAAAAAAAGCTCTCCTCTCTCATTAGTTTGACTCTCCAGACTATTTATCTCATTTTCAGCCAAAATAGTCAAAAAATAGAAAATCTCTACTCTATTTGGTAATATTTCACTATCTAACTCTCTCCAATTTGAAATAGTTACACCTAGCTCTTTTTCGCAATTTTTTATTATTGTTTCAAGTGGAGTTGCATTTAATTCAACTTTTCCACCAATTCCATTATATAATCCCTTTTGCCAATCTGGACTATTTTTTTTCATTAATAATATTTTTTTGCCATCACTTATTAGTCCTACAACTACTCTCATTTTCTACTCATTTCTTTAAACTTTATAGATTCTAAGATTAAAAGATAATTTTTTATATTGTGACAAATTAAAATTAATTTAACTTTAAAATAATTTATTTCTAAATCTACTGATACTATTTTTCTAACCTTTTTTTATTAAACTATCTGCTTTATTTGTAAGTTTTTTCTTATATAAAAGCTCTTTTTCTCTCGCAGTAAAGCTACTCTTCTCTTCTGGCTTATCTTTTTTTAAATTTTGCTTTATATCTTGTTTATCATCTTTTATATTATTTTTAAAAAGTGTTAAAATAAGATAAATTGACAATAAAAAGTTAAAAATTATTATAAACCATTTTGCAAAAAGTATATATTTTAAATACTCAATCTTTTCTGTAAGTTTTAAATATTCAACAATATCACCATATATAAATCCAGAAAAAAGTGCAACTAAAAGAAGGAAAAAGATAAAAATAGCTCTCTTTCTAAATTTATATAAATAGTACCAGAAAAAAGCCGATTTAACTTGTTTAAACACTTTTAAGCCTTATACAAAAAAGTTTATACCTAAGGCTGCAAGGGCAACCACTAGGGATTTTGTTTTCAAATCATCAACTATTTTTCTCTCTTCATCAGCAATAATTATCTCTAAATCTTCATCACTAAAATCATTTATACTCTTCCCATTTTCAATCAATCTTGCCTTTGTTGCTATTATCGCTTTTTCTCTAATTTTTAGATTTATCATATCTTTTAATTGTTGACTTTTTATTTTTGGGTAATCAAAAAGTTTTGTTGTGCTCTCACTTGCTACATTTACAAGCTCTTTTGATTTTAATTTTAATATATCTTTTATACCCATATTCTAATCCTATTTTTTTCAAAATCTTACCATAAAAGCCGATACAAAGCCAAATTTTTGTATATTTCTATAAAATTTTTAGGAAAAACTATGAGAGATTTTTTAGAAAAAGCAAAACAAAGTAGCCGTGTTGTAGCAACTCTTAGCACAGCTATAAAAAATCAAACTCTTCTACAGTTTGCTACGGCACTCGAAGATAACTCTTTTTTTATTATTGAAGAGAATTTAAAAGATATGAAACTAGCACGAGAGCTTAATTTAAGCTCTGCAATGCAAGATAGATTATATTTAAATGATAAAAGAATTGAAGATATGGCAAACGCTATACGACAAATTGCTTCTCAAACAGAGCCTGTTGGTCGTATTTTAGATGGTTGGCTTACAAAAGACAACTTAAATATTCAAAAAGTATCTATTCCTATTGGAGTAATTGCAATTATATATGAAAGCCGTCCAAATGTTACAAGTGATACAGCAGCTCTTTGCTTTAAAAGTGGAAATGTTTGTGTTTTAAAAGGTGGGAAAGAGGCTGAAAACTCAAATAGAGCAATCGCAAAAATAATCCAAGATGTTTTAGAAAAAAACAATCTTCCAAGAGAGATAGTTTCACTACTTCCTGATAGTAGTCGTGAAGGAGTTGCTAAACTAATTGTTGAGGATAAATATGTAGATTTAATAGTTCCAAGAGGTGGTGAAGCACTTATAAAATTTATCACTCAAAACTCTAGTATTCCTGTAATAAAACATGACAAAGGAGTTTGTCATACTTTTATAGATAAAGATGCAAATGCTTCAAAAGCTATAAACATTGTAATAAATGCAAAATGTCAAAGACCTAGTGCTTGTAACTCTTTGGAAAC
This sequence comes from Aliarcobacter trophiarum LMG 25534, assembly GCF_003355515.1. Taxonomy (NCBI): domain Bacteria; kingdom Pseudomonadati; phylum Campylobacterota; class Epsilonproteobacteria; order Campylobacterales; family Arcobacteraceae; genus Aliarcobacter; species Aliarcobacter trophiarum. The sequence goes on from NZ_CP031367.1 coordinate 1,133,140, forward strand.
TCTTTTAGTTCATGAAGATATAGCTCCATATATACTTACAGGACTTCAAGAAGAGCTTAGTGCTTATGGAACAATTTTAAAAGGTTGTCCAAAAACTTTAGAATATATAAAAATTGCACCATTAAAAGAGGAGGATTTTGATATTGAGTATTTAGAAAATATTTTAAATATCAAAGTTGTAGAGAATCTAAATGAAGCAATAGAGCATATACAAAAACACGGTTCTGGGCACTCTGAAGCAATTTTAAGTGAAAACTATACTGCAATTAATAGATTTCTAAATGAGATAGATGCAGCTTGTGTATATGCAAATGCAAGTACAAGATTTACAGATGGTGGAGAGTTTGGTTTAGGAGCTGAAGTTGGAATTTCTACAAATAAACTTCACTCAAGAGGACCTATGGGGATAAATGATTTAACAACATTTAAATATAAAATTTATGGACAAGGACAAGTTAGAAACTAATGAGAACAAATAGACTTTTTTTAATATTTTGTAGTGTTATAGCAACACTATTTTTTTGGCACTATTTAGGTGAAAAAGCAATCTTAAAAGATAATTCAAATAGCTTTGATAAACTTCAGTGTGTATCTTATGCACCGTATGGAAAAGACGAGTCTCCTTTTTTCTTTGATAAAGGAATGGTTTTAAAAGAAGAGAATATAAGAAAAGATATGGAACTTCTTTCAAAATATACCTCTTGTGTAAGAACTTATTCAACTGTTGGTCAAGAACTTGTTCCAAAAGTTGCAAAAGAGTTAGGAATGCAAGTTTTAATGGGTATTTGGATAGGTAAAGAGGAGAAACAAGCAGTTGCTGAGATTGCTACATTAAAAGAGTTAGCAAAACTATATCCTGAGGTTATAAAAGCAATTATTGTAGGAAATGAGGTTCTTTTAAGAGGTGACCAAACAGAAGAGAATTTATCAAAATATATAAAAGAGGTAAAAAATGCTCTTCCACAGTATCCTGTAACTTATGCTGATGTTTGGGAATTTTGGCTTAAATATCCAAAAATAAAAGAGCTTACAGACTTTGTAACAATTCATATTTTGCCATATTGGGAAGATGAACCAAAAAATATTCATGACTCTATTGAACATGTAAAAAATGTAAGAATGGAAGTAGAAAAAGAGCTAGGAACTTCAAATATTTTAATCGGTGAAACAGGATGGCCTAGTGAAGGAAGAGTAAGAGTTGATGCAGCACCTAGCAAAATCAATCAAGCAATTTATATAAGAGATTTTGTAAAACTTGCAAATGAACACAACTGGCAATACAATATAATTGAAGCAATAGACCAACCATGGAAAAGAAAAAGTGAAGGTGCTGTTGGTGGTTTTTGGGGAATTTTCGATAAAGATAGAGCAGATAAAAATGTATTTAATGGAGACGTTTCAAACTTTCCAAACTACCTATCTTTGGCATTTGGTTCTTTATTATTAATATTTGGATTTTTTCTTAGATTTAAAAATGAAAAAACATCAACAATTAAATTTATAACTTTTAGTATTGTAAATACAATCTTTGCCTCACTATTTATGCTTCAAGTTGAACAGTATTTAGTGATTTCAAGAAATTATTTGGAAGCTACATGGGCTATTTTACTTTTAGGATTACAACTTTATGTTTATTATGAACTTCTAAAACATATAGTTTCTAAAAATAGTTATGAGATAATCTCTAAAGTTGCATTCTACTTTAGTATGATTTTTATATTTATTATGACTGTAAATATAGCTTATAATGGAAGATATGAGAACTTTGAGATTTATGGACTAATAATACTTGCTGTTTCTTTTTTATGGTCATATTTTGGTAAATTTAATAGATTAAAATTTGGAAATTTTGAAAGATTGTTTGCTATTGTTTTACTTTTAAACACATTTGTAATGATTTACAACGAAACAACTTTAAATATTTTTAGCAATATTTTTGCTCTTATAAATTTTGTATTTGTAGCAATTTTATGTTTAGGTGCTTTTAAAAATAGTAGTTTAATAGAGCTAAAAAAACCAATTATATATATTGTATCTATTTGTGTTGCTATACTTCTTTTTAAACATGGCTTTGTTATGAATAGAGATATTGATATGTCTTGTAAAATAAGTGGTGGTTTTTTATGCTCAATTATTGGCTATGTTTGGTATATGTTGTATTTTAACTATATTGGAATTGCCGCTATTATTGCTTCACTATTTGCTATTTTAGTAGCAAAAAAACCATTTGTTTTAACTGCACTATTCTTAAGTATTTTAGCATCAATGCTTACAAATACATTTTTAGGAGCTATTGCATTTATTATTGTGCTTTATACTATTACAAAAGATAAAAAAGTATTAAACTAAAAAAAGTAGATTGAAGTTTTCTTCAATCTATTTTAATCCTCCTCACCCTCTCCTATAATAACATCTATAGCTTTTACTGGAAAATTTGGTAATTTAAATTTATTATCTTTTATATCAATATTAAAGTTTGCATTTTTTGCAATTTGTATCTGTTCAATACCCAAAGATTTACTAATTTGTTTTAACATAACACTATTGTAAACCCAAATTTTATACTCTCCTAATTCCCAAATATCGCACTTATATCCTAAAACATTCTCATTTCCTAAAAACTTTGCACCCATCTCTTTAAAAGCTTCTCTATTTTTTGTATTTGCTATAGGATTTTCATCATCAACACTTAACTCTTGCGAATAGATTATCTCATCATTAAAATCAGCTGTATAGATTTTGCCTTTTGAAATTTTATAAGTATTTCTCTCTTCTTCAACCATAGAGCCTCTTTTTTGAATAATAATTTCATCAAATAGCTCTATATTTCCAAAATCTTTAAAATATAAAGTGCTACTTCCACTAAAAGTGTGATCTTTTGAATTTGTAACACCCAAAATATCATATTCTACTATCCCAGATTTTATATCATATCTATTGTTTTGAGCGAATAAACTACAAGCACTAAGCAATAAAACTGAAATAACAAATTTTTTCATATATTTTCCTTTATTAAAAATTGGTGAAATTATACATGTATACAGATAAATTTACTACATATTGGTAACTTTACATAAACTTTAACTTTTATATCTCTTATGCTAAAATTTTTAAATGAAAAGCAATACTATCTATACAACAATCATAAAAACTCCAAAATTAATTATGTTTGCTGCTAGTTTTAAAAATGAGCTTATTCTCTTTGTGCCATTTGAAAAAGAGTATTGCAACAATAAGTTAAAGAGTTTTCAAAAACTATTAAAAGCCTCAAATGTTGTAGAGGATGAGTCTAAATTTGATAAATTAAAGCTTGAAATAGATGAGTATTTTAACCATAAAAGAGAAGATTTCTCAATTAAATTAAAGTTTATAGGAACTCCTTTTCAAATAAAATGTTGGGAAGTTTTACAAGAAATTCCCTATGGAGAAACTATTAGCTACAAAGATGAAGCCAAAGAAATAGGAAATGAGAAAGCTTTTAGAGCAGTCGCAAATGCAAATGGGAAAAACAATTTTAGTATAATTGTACCTTGCCATAGAGTAATAGCAAATAATGGAAAAATTGGTGGTTATACTGGTGGAGTTTGGATTAAAGAGTATCTGTTAAATTTAGAAAAAGGGGAAAAATGAACTTAATTTCACTTCAAATAGAAACTCTTGAAGATTTTGATAAGAATCTTGAAAACTTTAAAAGTTTGATAATATCATCTAAAGAAAACTCTTTAATAGTTGCTCCTGAACTGGCTCTGGTTGGCTTTGCATACAATAAAATGGAAGAAGCTAGTCTCTTCTCAATCAAAGCAATTAATGAGATAAAAGAGCTTTCAGAAAATAAAATTATAGCAATTACAACAATTGTAAAAGAGAATGAGAAATTTTATAATAGACTATTTATAATATTTAATAAAAATATTGTTCACACTCAAGATAAAATAAAACTTTTTCCTTTAGGTGATGAGGATATATATTTTACACCTTCAAAAGAAAATAATATAAAAATAATAGAAATAAATGGTTTAAAAATAGCAACTTTAATATGTTTTGAACTTAGATTTCCTGCTCTTTGGGAACAGATAAAAGGTGCTGATATTATATTAAATCCTTCTATGTGGGGAATAAAAAGAAAAGATCACTATGAAACTATTAGCAAATCTTTAGCTCTTGTAAATCAAGCTTTTGTAGTTGCAAGTAATAGTGCAAACTCAAATATGGCAAGAGGAAGTGCCATAATATCGCCTTTTGGAAACCTTACAAAAGATGACAACAAAATAGTTTTGGAAACAAAATTTGATAAAGATGAAATTATAAAGGTTAGAAAATATATAGATATAGGATTAACTACTTTATAAATACTTAGCAACTTAATAGACCTCTACTTATACAAAAAAAAATTTATACGATTATTACACAATTTTAAAATATCATCTTTACTTATTTAGAAAAAATTCAAAAAAGGAGAAAACATTGAAATTTAAATTCTTATTAATGATTTTATTATTTATTTCTAATGTTTTTGCATCTAACATAGATATAAAGAACTTAACACAAGAACAACTTGAAACACTAAAAGAGATTAAAAAACATGGAGAGGATACAGGTCTTAGTTATACTTTAATGGCAATAGCAATTAAAGAATCAAAACTGGGTCAATATATGGTAAATCTTGATACAAAAGATTTTGGTCTTTATCAAGCAAATATAAAAACTGTTTTAAGTAGGCAAAATATAAAAGATACAACTTGGAATAGAAATGTTTTTGCATCAAAATTGGTTTCTGATTTCCAATTTGCAACTAAAAATGCTATAGAAGAGCTTACTTTTTGGCAAAAAATCCATAAAAACGATTGGACAAAGGTTTGGGGAAGCTACAATGCTGGTTATAAATTCAATAGTAAACAAGCAAGAGAGTATTCAAAAGAGATTGCTCTAATTATAAAAGAACTTAAAAAGTTCAATGTATAAAAAATTGACAACTAGAATTAACTAGTTGTTATTTTACCTCTCAAAATAGATAAAAAAATCCTACATTTTTGATAACAGTTATCATAATTTAATAAAAACAAAAGTTTATTTTGCTAATATTTTGATATTAATTATCAATACAAAGGAAATATAATGAGCGTTTTAATTATTGGTGGAGACCAAATATCTCAAATATCTTCTATGCTAACACAACTTGGAGTAAAAAGTATAAACCATTGGGATGCAAGAAAGAAATCATCTGCACCTAAAAAAAAGTTACCACAACAAATAGATTGTATAGTTATGATAACATCGTTTTTAAACCACAATACAATGCTAAAATATAAAAATGAAGCAAAAAAGAAAAATATCCCTTTTATTTGTACAAAAAGGTCTATATCTTGTGTCTATGATGAGTATGTAAAGATTATGGGGATAAAAGATTGTAGTCAATGTTATGCAAACTGTGCTAATACGACGATGTAAGATAAAGAGAAACTTCTCTTTATCTTACATATTTTTATAGAAATTTATCAACTCATTTTTATCTATTTTATGATTTGAATTATATGGGAATTTATCCAGAATAACAATATCTGCTGGAACCATATAATATGGAAGATTTTTTGAAATATTCTCTTTTAGAAATTCTATATCTAAAGATTTCAAGCCAACAATAAAAGAGATAATCTTTGCAACCTCATTTCCTCTTTTTAAGGCAATAGTAATAGCTTCACTTATATTTTTATCACTCATTATCTCTTTATCTATCTCTCCTAACTCTATTCTAAATCCATGAAGTTTTATAAGCTCATCTTTTCTATTTGCAAAGAAGAGTAAATTATCTTCAAAATAACCAAAATCTCCTGTTCTAAAGCTTCGTTTTTCATACTTCTTTTCAAATTTCTGCTTATTTAGCTCTTCATTTTTAAAATATCCAATAGATACATTATCACCAACTATCTCTATCTCCCCAATATTTTGTTCATCTATATCTAATAAATTTATCTTTGAACTCTCTTTTACATAACCAACTGGTAAATTTTTTGAATATTTTTCTAAAATATCAGAAGTAATCTCTATCAAAGTTGTAGCAACAGTAGCTTCTGTTGGTCCATAACTATTTAAAACTATAGAAGATGGAAAGCTATTTTTTATTCTTTTTACACTATTTGATGGTAAAACCTCTCCACAAAAAAGAAAAGTTCTTAAATCTTTTAAGTTATCCTCTACAAACTCAAATGACAATAGAAGTTTACTAATAAATGATGGAGTTGAAACCCAAGTATTACAAGAGTATTTTTTTAATCTTTCAAAATATAAAAGATGATTCTCTATAATATCTTTACTATTTAAAACAATAGTTGCACCTAAAGATAAAAACCCAACTAGTTCATAAACAGATAGATCAAAACTAAATGGTGCTTGATTCATAAACACACTATCTTTTGATAGCCCAAAATCACTATTTAACCACTTTTGGAAGTCTAAAATAGAGTTTTGTGTAATTTGTACACCTTTTGGCTCACCTGTGCTTCCTGATGTAAAAATGATATAGATTATTGGGTCATCTAATAGATATGTTGTAGATAAATTATTTTCGTTAAAAGTAATTTGCTTATCTATTGTATTTATTGTAATAGAAGATTTCACAATATTTACTATTTTATCAAGCCTATCTTTTGGATAGATTGTATCTATTGGAATATATGGAAATCCTAAATTTATACAGCTTAGAATACTTACTATAAATTCAACCTCTTTATGCCCATAAATAACAACTGGATGTCCTTTTGGAAGATTATAATTTTGAAGTTTCTTTTTAAAAATATCTACTTCATTCTTTAATTCTCTCCAAGTTAAATCTTTGTTACTTCCACAAACAGCCAATTTATCAAAATCTTTTTCACACTCAACAAAATCTAAAAGCTTAAAATCAAATCTCATAAAGGAACCCTCCCACTAAAAAAATATAGAGCAAAAACTGCCGCATTTATCATTAAAAATCTCTTCAAATTTATACTTATAACTTGTGGAAAAAATGAAAAATAGTCATATCCTCCTTTTTTTATATACAAAACATAAGAGTTATGAATACTTGAATAAATTCCAAATAAAAAACCACTAAATATAAAATACCAAGTCAAACCATTCCAAACTCCCATAAGTAAAAAAGTACATGTTATTGCAATATTTTGAATAAGTAGTTTTCTACTTTTTAGAAGATTAAAATTATGAAGATATTTATATAATGGTTTAAAGAAGTAATCAGTTAGCCAACTTCCCAAAGTTATGTGAAATCTTCTCCAAAAATCTTGTGGATTTGGTGCAAGATAAGGGTGATTAAAGTTCATTGGAATAAAAATACCAATCATAATACTAAGCCCAACAGCCATTGCACTATAACCTGCAAAATCAAAAAAGAGATAAGTTGTATATGCATAGGCACTATTTATCATCTCAAATAAATTTGTACTATTTTCATCTATTTTTCCAAGCCAAAACATAGTAACAAGTTTTGCAAAAACAAATTTAAATAAAACTCCAATAACTAAAATCTCCCAACCTTTCAAAATATTTTTAAAAGTTAAATTTGTATAACCTTTTTGTAAATCTTCTTGAAATCTATATGATCTATCTATTGGACCTGCAAGAAGTGTTGTTGGAAATAGTAAAAAGGATGCAAACTCAAAAAATGATAGTTTTCCATAATTATGACTATCAACTATTGCTTGAATAGTTCTAAATGTAATATATGAAATACCAATAATTTTAAACATAGGATTTTCTAAATCAATTTTATGTAGTATCATAGGAAAAGCAATTACAATCATTGGGAAAATAGTCTCTTTATACTCATTTTTAACAAAAATATAGTAAACAATATAAGTGTAAATTAGAAGTAAAAAAAGCTCATAAGATTCAGGAATAGCAAAAGATATATAAGCAATAACAGCTATAAAAATAACCATTTTATATGAAATAAATTTACTTAAAATGTTTTTAAATAGATGTAAAAAAAGAGTAAATGCAAAACTTATTATAAAAAATCCCACTCCAGAAAAAGGAAATAAATCATGCATTTAAAACTCCTCATAAACAAATTCAACAGTTGAATCAACATCATTCCCACTTAAATCATTTATATTTTCATCAGCTAAAATATATAAAAGACCAACTATTAAAAACAGATATATAAAGAAGAATTTAAAAAAGTATCTCAATAGATTTCCTTATTTAACAAAATAATCAACTATTTTTTGATTAGCTCTAAGCCAACCTAACTCACCAAAATGAACAATATCTATCAAAGTTCCAATCTCATAATCCTCTTTTTTGTATGTCCACATATCCATATACTCAAAGTTATGCTCTAAAACTTTTGATTTTATTGTTTCCATAAGTAAATTTGCATTTTCTCTATTTTTTATAAAAATATAAGGGTGTAAATCTTGCATTATAAAAAGTGGTTTTATTTTATAACTATCTAAAAAATCAAGTAAGTCTAAAAAATCTTGGTACTCTTCATTTTTTTCCAAGGATGGCGGTATTACTATTTCAAAAGGAAAGTTATTCTTTGCAATTTCTGGCTTAATATATTTAAAATAGTATTCATTTTGAATTCCAAACTTATTATTTGAAGATGAAGACTCTATAATCTTTGCTTCATTTTTTAAATTATCAAAATTGATATTTTGCTTTAAATAACTAATATCTTGTGTTTTTACATACTTTTCATCAAATTTCTCTATTATAAATTTTTTAAATTTATTATCTATATATTCATCTTTTATATCTTTAAAAGGTGTTTCATATATAAAAGTTGGATCTTTTATATATGAAATATTGTTTTGAATATAATCACTTATTAAAAATTTATATTTATCTTGGGTTTGCCCCTCGAAATAGAGCTTATTCATCATTCCTAGATTCATAAATTCTAAAAATTTTGCCATAGTAAGACCGTTGTCACTACTTCCTGTAAACCAACTAGGAGATAATAAAACTACAATTTTTGCATTTTCTCTCACTTTTTTATTATCAAAAGCTGCTAATTGTGACAAAATTACAAAGGATTGATGACCTTCATTACCTTGAACTCGTAAAGGTATTTTTAACTCATTATTAAAAAAATTTTGAGGTAAGAATTTTTGATTAGGATAAACTACAAGTTCAGAAGAGCCAAATAGCACAATCTTTCCACTTTCTAAATCACTTTGTAATTCAACTGTTTTTTTAAGAGAGTCTAAATAAGTAAAATAGTAGTCAAATAATTTATTTTTTGTAAAAAAGAGTGTAGTTAAAACTACAAGAAATGCTAAAAATAGTGCAGAAATATTTAAAATAAAACGATTATTCACCAATTCTACTTTTTATGTAGTTCACCAATTTATTAATACTATCAAAATTGCTTTCAATAATATCTCTTGTATCAATTTTGATACCAAACTCATCTTCTAACATCATTGCTAAATCTACTGTTCCCATGCTATCAATTAAGTTTGATGTATATAGTGGTTCGTCTATTTCAACACTTCTAAAAGCAATCTCTTCAACCAAAAGTTTAACCCTACTTGCAATATCCATTTTAATATCCTAAAATTTTTATCTAAAATAAATGGAATTATATTAAATATTTTAAAATTTTGAGCAAAAAAATAAAAAATATTTGTAATTTTATTGCTACTTTTTTTGAATAGAATATAGCTTTATATTTAGGAGAAAATTATGATACTAAAATTTAAAGAGTTTTACCCAAAAATAGCCCCATCTGCTTGGATAGCACCTAGTGCTGATTTAATAGGAAATATTGAAATTGGTGAAGATAGTTCTATTTGGTTTGGATGTGTTATTCGTTCTGATGTAAATGAAGTGAGAATTGGTAAAAATACAAATATTCAAGATTTATCTTGTATTCATACAGATACAAACTCAAAAACAATTATTGGAGATAATGTAACAGTTGGGCATAAAGTTATGCTTCATGGCTGTATTATTGAAAATAACTGCCTAATTGGAATGAGTGCCACAATTTTGGATAATGCAGTTATTGGAGAAGGAAGCATTGTAGGAGCAAATTCACTTGTAACATATGGGAAGATTTTTCCACCAAAAAGTCTAATTATGGGGAGTCCTGCAAAAGTTGTACGAGAACTTAGTGATGATGAAGTTAAAGGTTTAATTGACCATGCTATGCACTATGTAGAGTATAAAAACGAATATAGATAATATTTTTAAGAAAAAATAGATATAATGCGGTCTATTTTTTCTATGCGGATGTGGTGGAACGGTAGACACGCTACCTTGAGGTGGTAGTGCATTACGTGTGTGCGAGTTCAAATCTCGCCATCCGCACCATAAAAAAAAGATTTATAAATATTTACCAAAACAAAACAGCAATTAAGTTTTCTCACTTTTAAAATTTTGTTAAGATAACTCTTGAAACATTATTTAAAGCTTTTCCTATAAATTCATTTAATATAATTGACATTATTTGTCTCCTTTTTTATTTCTAATATTTTTTCATACACTAATGAACCACTTGGGCAATTTTCTCCCATACTATTTAAAACAAAGTGAAACATATATGCTTTTGTAAACTCTTCTCTTGCCTCTTGTAATCTATCTGGAGTATTGACAACATATCTTTTATACTCAGAAAAATAGGTATAAATATTTAAGCTTACAAATAAAAGTAAAATTATCAAAATATATTTTCTTATTTTAATTTTATTACTTCTTATTTGATTATCTTTTATACTACTTTTTATTTCTGAATAATCAAACTTTGTCATTTTGCCCAAGATATAGCAGTATTAAAATTACTTGCAATGTACATTCCAGTAGCATATCCAAGACTTGCACTTATTGTAACATCTGCAAAATCTCCTACAAATGTTCCATCCATTCCTAAAATATCACCTAAAGTATCATTTTTAGCAAAGAATGATGAAAGAGCAAAGGATACCACTGCTCCTTGTAGTGTATTTCCTAAATCTTTATCAATATTATCAAAAGCATCAGATTTACCACCTAGATATTCTCCTACATTTTGCCCTACAACTGTTGTTGAAGTTGAAATAGCTATCTTCTCTATATTTGAAAAATCATTATTTGCTACTACCAAGCTTCCTATACTTCCACCAATAGATGTACCTAATTGTGTTGAAGCTTGATTTCCTTCTTCTGATTCTAATATTATTCTTCTTTTTATCTCTTCTGGTGCTGTTTTAAAACTTTCAACATCTTTAAGGAAATTAAGTAAGTTACTATTTCCTTTATTTTTTAAAATATTACTAAAATCTGATATAGCTTTTGGAGATAAAGATACAGCATCAATTACTTTATCTAAATTTATTTTTCCATCATTAAAATCTTTAATAGCATTAACTGCTTTTTGATTATTAAGTTCTGTTTCTAATTTAGCATAATCTTTTACAGCTTCTCTAATTAATTTACCAACTTTTGAATCACTATCTTCATAATTAAGTATAAAATCTTCTGGGTTATTTAAAAATTGTTGTTTCTCATTATCTGTTAATTCATTCAAATATTTCACAGTAAAAAGCCCAATAGATGGGTGTTCTTCTAAATATTTAATCATTGTATCCATTTTATGAGATACATAAAAATCATTAGTTCCACTATTAACTTCCATAATATTATCAGTAATTTTACTTCCACCAACAGCATTAACAGAATCATTGTTATCAGATATTGAAACAATATTCTTGCTATGTTCAACTTTTTCACCTGTTCCAGGAGAATTAAAGATTACTGCAACTAAATTTTCTTTATTTATAGTTCCTTTTGACAAAACATCTTGAATTACCTTTTGAGCTAAATATCCACCTAAAGAGTGCCCAGTAATAGTAACATTAGTATTTCTTAATTCTAATCCATAAGTATTTTTTATTTCAGTATTAGTAGTTTCTAAAAATTTTATAGCCTCAGGAGTTTGTTCAGTAGAAAGTCTTAGAGCTAACTTTCCATCATCATTAACATCACTTATACCATTTGTTCCTGTATATGCTATAACAACTTCTTTAGTATTAGGATTATAGTAAGATGTTGCATGAAATCCTGTAGAATCATCAAAAGATACCTTTAAATTTATAAATTCTTTATTTGTAAATAAATCTAAATTAGGATTATGTTTGTAAGTATCATTTGCAAACTTTGCAATATCAAGAAAACTCAAACTCATATTATTCTCCTTCAACTATATTATAGATATAAACTTTATAATTTTTAATAAATGCGACTTTTTTAAAATCTTTACTTACGGTATATGGCATTGAACTTACTTTTAACTCTTGAACTATTTTCATCTCTTTTATATCAAAAATATAAAAATTAGAGTAAAATTGCCAGATAATATATCTACTATTCAAATTATATGTAGTTCTAATCCCCCCACCACCTATTGGAGTATGTTTATATTGATCAAGATTAGATGATAAAACTCTTTTCTCATCTGTAGCTAAATTTATAATTCCAATATGTCTTTTATGTTTATATAATTTAGTATCAGGGTGGAATGACCCCAAAAAAGTAGACAGAAATTTATTCAGTTAATTAAAATAACAATTTAGAGAAAATTGTAAACAATTGAAGGAATTAAAAATGGCAAGAAGAGAATATAGTGAAGAGTTTAGAAGAGATGCTGTAAAACAAGTTATAGAAAATGGATATGGGGTTGTTGAAACAGCTGAGAGGTTAGGTGTCCATTATGATTCTTTGAGAAACTGGATAAAAAAATACAAATCACCAGAAGCTGAAGTAGAAATAAAAAAAACTCAAGATACAACAGCTGAAATAAAAAGATTGCAAAAAGAATTAAAGAGAGTTACAGAAGAGAGGGATATTTTAAAAAAGGCCGCAGCGTACTTTGCAAACAACCCAAATTAAAGTACGCATTTATAAAGGAGTATCAAATACAGTACACAATCAGAAGAATGTGTACTGTATTGAAAGTTCATCCTAGTGGGTATTATAAATGGTTAAAACAACCTATTTCAAATTTAGAGATTGAAAATCAACAAATTTTACAAGAGATAAAAAAAGCATATAGAGAGTCAAATGGGATATATGGATATAGAAATATTCATAAAGATTTAAAGGCTTCAAATATACATGTAAATAAGAAAAGAGTTGCAAGATTAATGAAAGAAGCAAAACTTTGTGGAATAGGAAATTATAAAAGAAAACCAAAGCATAAGGCTGGTTCAATTCATAAAGCACATCCAAATCATTTAAAACAATGTTTTTTAACATATAAACCAAATGAATCTTGGGTTAGTGATATCACATATATCAGAACTTATGAAGGATGGTTATATTTAGCTACAGTTATAGATCTTTATTCAAGAAAAATAATTGGTTGGGCAACAGGACATAGACAATCAACATCTTTAATTATTAAAGCTTTGAAAAAAACAACTCACAGAATTAAAAATCATAAAGTAATTCTTCATTCAGATCAAGGTAGCCAATATAGTTCTTATGAATACCAAACATTTTTAAAGCATCATAATATTATCCCAAGTATGAGCCGTAGAGGTAATTGTTATGATAATGCAGTAGCAGAGAGTTTTTTTAAGACATTAAAAAAAGAATTAGTTAGAAAAACTATATTTCATACAAGAGCAGAAGCTAGAGATAAAATATTTGAATATATAGAAATGTTTTATAACGCAAAAAGACGACATAGTTTTTTAGATTTTATAAGTCCAAATGAATTTGAGAAAAGATACAATGATAGTGTTACTCAACCCAAGGTGTTAACTGATTAAAAAAGTGTCTACTAACTTGGGGTCATTCCAATTAATCCTTCAGTTTCTTTTAAATAAGACATCCATAAATCTATTTTCAAAAGTCTAAAATTATTAAGTCTTACAATTAATTCTGGTTTATTTTCAATTAATTTTCTAAAATTTCTTAGCTCAGCATTTTTTTCTAATGCAACATCAATCTTTTCAAATATTGATTTCAACTCTGGATTAGTTAATATCTGTTCTTTCTCAATATTTATTAAGTCTTGTAATTCTTCTTCTGTAGCAATTTCAATATAATCTCCACTATTCTTTTTTAATTTAAGTTTATTAAGAACACTAAAAAAACCATTTTTAGTTAAAGTATTAGAAATTGTAGATACATTGTTATGAGTAAAATTTCTTTGTAAATATTCAGACTCTTCTATAAGATTATTATATTTGTCTATATACTCTTGTAAATTATCTTTCATATTAGGATCTTCAAAGAATTTTTCTACTTTATCATTAAAAATAATACTGTATTTAACATCTTCAATGAATGGACTACTCATAGCCTCTATGTCAGTTTTAATAAACTCAAAAAAGTCTAGAATCGTTTGTGCACTATTAATTTGTAAAGATAAAATTTCTTTTTCAATATTAATTTTAGAAATGCCACTATTTCTACTTAAATTAGTTATTATTACTTTGTTTTTTTCTTCTAAAATAGAATATATTTCATCATATTCTCTTTTTAGGTCTTCATTAACTAATAAAGTTGAAATCTTAGATGATTTAAAGGTATCACTATATGACTCTATAACAAATATATTATCTGGAATTAATTCATTTTCATTCTCATCTTTGACATTACAAACAGGTTCTCTATCTGGATATATTTCATCTTTTGGTAATCTATTTTTACTTAAATCAATGAAAACTTTTGCAAATGAAGATTTCATAAATCCATTTGGCGCATAAATATTTTTAATTTTTGAGTTACGAAAGTCAAATTTTATATCTAACTTATTAATACCATAACAATTTTCAAAATTTACATTTAACTCTTGCATTTATTTTCCTTTTAAGTTCTAAAAACAATTATATTTATCTTTAATATATTTACTATAATGAGTACCAATTGACAATGCATTTTTAAATGCTTCAAAAACACTTTCTGGTACATTACAGTAATCGTAAGTTCCACTTCCTTTAAAAGTTATCTTCATTTGTTTAGTATTTTTATCATATCCAATATGACTAATTGCACTTGAACTAACAGGTATCATTTCCATTTTCTATCCTTTTTATTTAATTTAAATCCAAAATACTCGTCCCATCACCCTTAGGCATAACCCTAATCTGTAATGGAATTCGCTCTTTTAGTGCTTCCACATGGGAAATCACACCTACCATCTTTCCTGAACTTTGTAGTTGATTTAGTGCATTTAGTGCTAGTTCTAAACTATCACTATCTAGTGTTCCAAATCCCTCATCCAAGAAAAGTGAATCTATACTTATCCTTTGACTTGCAAGTGCTGAAAGACCAAGGGCAAGTGAGAGACTTACTATAAAACTTTCCCCTCCTGAAAGTGTACTTACAGGTCTTACTACATCACCTTGGAAACCATCAATTATTTCTATTTCTAATAGCTTACTTGAGTCACTACTTCTTTTAAGTTCATATCTAGGACTTAGTATTTGTAGATGTTTATTTGCTAGATAGATTAACTGGTCTAGTGTTATACCTTGTGCAAATTTGGCAAATTTATCACCACTTGCTGAACCTACCATTTCATTTAGTTTTATCCATACTTTAAAGGCTTCTTTTTTCTTTTCTAAATCATTAATTTTATCTTCATGTTTTTTCATATTTGAAGCATTGATTTCAAGCTCTTTTTCTAAACTTCCTATTGATTTTTGAAGTTCATCAATAACAGTTTGTAACTCTTTTGATTCATCATTTAAAGTTTGAAGTTCTTTATCTGTTAGGTTTAACTCTTTTTGTTCTTGTAGTTTTTTTATTGTGTCATTTTTTAGAGTTTGGATTTGATTGTATTTTTCATCTAGTTCCTTACACATCAAATTTAATTCTTCTCTTAACTCTTTTGATAAAAGTGCTTTTTCAAACTCTTCTTTTGAAGTAAAACTATTTTCTACAAGAGCCTTCGTAAAGTTTTGTTTTGTCTCTTCTAGTTTTGTATTATAATTGATTTGTTTTTGATTTAGCTCTATTATTTGAGTATTTAATGACTCATTTTTTGAATTTAGATTTACTAACTCTTTTGATAAAGAGTTATATTTTTCATTGATAATGTTAAATTTACTTGTTATCTCTTTTTCAAAGATATTTAAATCAACTACATCTAAAATAGCTTTACTTTTTATTTGAAGTGTTTGAATATCTTGATTTAAAATTACTAGCTCATTTTTGATTTCATTCATAGTATTGATTAGATTATCAGTTTTTATTTGTTCTTGGATTTTTTGATTTAGATTTGCTTGTATAAGCTCTTTTTGTCTAGAAATCTTATCTTTTTCATCTCTTAGTTCTATTAGTTCATTCAACTCCTGTTCACAAGATATTCTTTGTTCTTGTAGTGTTGTTTTTGAATCTTCTTTGATTTGGAAGTTACAACTAACAAAAAACTCTTGGTTAGCTGTTTGTTGAGCTTCTAACTTTTGTATTTCAAGATTAGATGATTCGATTTTTGAAGTAAATTTTGCAATATTTATTTCAGATTGTTTTAATTCATTACTCTCTTTATCTTTTAAATCTTCTTGTTCTTTTAGTTTTATAGTTGTTATATTTATATCTATATTTAAAGAGTGTGTTATATATGGATGCTCTTTTGAACCACATAAAAAACACTCTTTCCCACTTTGTAGTTTTTTCCTATCCTCTTCATAGTTTTTTATTAATAGTTCTTTCTCTTTCTTATCTTTTAGGATTTGTAGATTTTCTTCTATTTGAGTAATTAGTTTTACTTTTTCTATATTTATGCTATTTTGGCTTTTGATTTGTTGTTCTAATTCATCGATAAGTTTTTTCTCATTTTGAATATTTATAGATAGTTTTTCATATTGTTCTATGTTTTTTAGAAGTTCTTCTGTAAGTTTAAGTTCTTTTCTTAAGTTATTTTCTTGTTCATTTAAATTTAAAGTTTTTTCTTCTATTTTTGTAAACTCACCTAAAATAGTTTCTAAATCACTCTCAATATTTTTTATTTTATTTTTTTGTGCTATATAATTTTGAGAAATTAGTTCTTCATCTTCAATCATATCTTGAAAATCTATTTTAAAAAGAGTTGCTAACTCTTGTTTTTGATTTAAAATCTTTCTATTTTTCTCTTTTTGTGTATCTACTTTACTATTTATTTGAGTTTGTAGTGTTCTTACTTCTTGAAGTTTTTTAGAGTTCGTATCAAATGAAATTTTTTCTTTATCTAATTCATCTTTTGATTTTAATGATTCATTTGTTGTTGATTCTAAGAGTTGTTTTAAATCTTCTAACTCTTTTTGAAGTTTTTCTAGCTTTTCTTTATCTTGATTTATTATTTGAGTTAAAGAGTTTTTTTCTTGATAAATTGGTTGAACATTTAAAGCTTTATTTGCAAAATCTAATCTGATAAAATCTTCTTTTTTATTCTCTTTTTCAAGAGTAACTTGTTCAAACTCTTGTATATACTTAATATTAGCAGCTTCTAGTTTTTGTAAGTTTTCAAGCCAATTTATTACTTTTTTTAGCTCATTTCCTTTAGAATCTAGTTCTAGTTTATGAGTTTTTGAACTGTTTAAAATTAAAGTTTTTTCACCAATAACTTCATTAGACAACAGTTCAATATTACCTAATAAACTTTCATCTAATTTAATCTCATCATTTTTTCTAGTATATGTTTGATATATTTCTTGTGATATTTGCTTATAGATTTGTGTTCCAGTAATCTTTTCTAGTAAACTTGAACGCTCATTTTCCTTTGCTTTTAAAAAAGCATCAAAGCTTCCTTGAGCCAACATCATAGATTGAATAAATCTATCAAAATCAAGCCCACTTAAATCTTCTATATATTTTGGAACTTTAGAAAGATATGATTCTAAAACTTTTCCTGTTTCAACTTCACTAATTTCCATCTTAGCACTTTGAAAAGCTCCATCAGAACTTTTCCTAGCTCTTTTTTGACTCCAAGAACTTCTATAAACTTTTCCTTTTACTTCAAATTCAACTTCACATAAACATTCCCCTGTATGTCTACTCATTAGCTCATTTGGATTTGTAAGTCTTGCAGTTCTTCCATATAAAGCACAAGTAATTACATCTAAAATAGTACTTTTCCCAGCACCAGTTGGTCCAGTAATAGCAAATAAAGATTCATCTTTTAAAAACTTATCAAAGTCTACTTCAAACTCACCTTTTAGTGAGTTAATATTTAATGATTTTATTTTTAATATTTTCATAGGCTTTGCACCTTTGAAATTACTTCTTTAAAATTTAAAAGTAGCTCTTTTTCAAACTCTTTATCTTCTAGGTTTTCAAGTTCTAATCTTTTTTCAAATACTTGTTCAACTGATAATTCATCTAAACTTATAACTTTTAATTCATTAGCTTTTAATTGTTTTTCACTTTTATCTATTTTTACTGCAAGTAGTGTTAGTTCAAGTTTTGAGGCTAATTGTCTGATTTCATTATTTGCATACATTGCATTATCATCTTTTATATGAACTTCTATCCAAGAATTTTTATCTTCAATTTTAGTAAGTTCATTATTAATAGTCTCAAGATTTCCTTTTATAACAACAAGTTTTCTAAAAAGTGGAACTTCTATTTCTTCTATACTCATTTCATTTTGAGTAAAAGATACAAGATTTACTTTTTGAGTGTTTTTAGATTCAGAAAAACTAAGAGGTATTGGAGAACCTGAATATCTAACATGTTCATTATTTCCAACAACTTGATTTATATGAAGATGCCCTAAAGCAACATAATCAAACATACTAGCTAAATAATCTCCACCAATATCAATAGTTCCACCAATATAAATATCTCTTTCACTTTGAGAACTTCTACTTCCAACAGTTGTTAAGTGTCCCATTGCAATTATTGGGATATTTTTATCTTTTTTTAGTTCAAGTGCTTTTTTGTAACAATTTTCATAATAAGCTTTAATACCATTATTTGCTAGTTTTTCTTTTTCGCTTATTGTTATTCCACTTAATGATTCTCTAATCACACTATCTCTTAAAAATGGAACGGCACAAACAATAGATATTAAATCATTATTTTTATTTATAGGAATAATTATATTTTCATCTTCATTACCAGTTGTTATAACATGAACATTTAAAACTTCTAAAAGTTGTTTTGGAGCTTTTAGAGTTGAAACTGAATCATGATTTCCAGCAGTTATAATAGTAGTGATTAAAGATTTTATATTTGATAGTTTTTTTAAAAAATTATAATAAAGTTCTAAAGCATAATTTGGTGGAGTTCCTGTATCAAAGATATCTCCAGACACTAGTAATACTTCAATTTGTTTTTTTTCTATTATTTTTAAAAGCCATGATAAAAAAGCTTCATGCTCATCTACCCTACTTTTTCCCATAAAATTTTGACCAAGATGCCAATCTGATGTGTGTAAAATTTTCATTATAAATTCTTATTTAATAAATTTACATATATTATATATAAATTATGTCACATTTTTGTCACATTTAATTTTTTATTTTATTTCTATTATTGGGGGAAATACCATATAATTTTTCTATACACTTTTTGATATTTTTGTATCAATCTAAATTAATAGGCAGGCTACAAAATAGATTTTAGTTAAAAAAGTATTTAGTTTAAACTAAATACTTTTTAATATTTTGAAAGCTTTCTCTTCATAATTTGAAGCTTCAATTAAAATATCTGATATCTCTTTGGGATTAAATCTCTCTATTTTTTTTGCACTCTCTACACATTTTAAAGCAAAATTTCTAAGAGTATCTCCACTTAAAGTTAAAAGCTCACTAGCTTTATTTAATTTATCAACATCCAGATTATATTTTATAGCTTCTTTTAAAAAAGCAGCATAAAGGTATCTAAAACCACCACCACCTGTACCTATCTCTTCTTGCATTCGTACAATATGAGTTAAATAGTTTTTTATATATCTCTCATCTTTTTCTTGAAGTTTTTCTATATGTGAAACTAATTTTCTCATACCCCTAACTCCAGCATATGGGAAAACGGTAAGCATAGATTTTGCATTTTTTCTTATCGCTTTTTTCAAAATAGTCTCAAACTCTATATTTTTTGGTAGCTTATCTACATAGTACATAAAACCCTTTGGAGAAAAAACACCTTTTGCAAATCTTGCTTTTATTAAATCTTTTTGTGAACACTCTACAATATTTTCAAAAACAGGGTCAGATATTTGATAGTTTTTTTCAATCTTTCCATAAACTAAAAGATTATGAGCATTAAAGTGAAATCTCATATCAGAAGGCATATAAGGAAGATAAAAAACTGAAGTTTGAAGACCTACTAGTTTACCATTTTCTAAAGCTTTATCTAGTTCTAAATTTGCCTCAAGCATATTTCTAAAACTCTTTTTAAATAACTTAATCTTTAAAGATTTTTCTATCTTATTTATAATATTTTTAGGTATTGCCCTATATGCGATTAGTGGCATTCCATTTACTTTTACTATAGGAAAAAATGCAAAAGACAAAGTGCTAGTAAGTCCAAATGCCATAGGTTCACTAATTTTTAATCCAGAGTTTGTAAGCATTGAAGATACTACACCACTTTCACAGTGAGCATATTGTGAGTGTTTAAAATCGTTAATCATTCTTAAAACTCTTTAGTTCTAAAAGAGTAATATCAAAGGCTTTTGCATATTTTTCTAAGATTTTATCATCTAATTTTAAAAAATATTTCATCTTCAAATGCCTTTTTACTCTAAAACCAAACATATTTACAAAGCCACAAAGTGTTGGCAAATCCATACGGTTTTTATACATAAAATATTTAATAGGTGAGCTTATACTGTTTTTAATCTCAATTAAAGCCTCATTTTCTAGCTCTTTATATTCATTTACTGCATTTAATGTAGCAAACTCTTCAGCACTACTTCCATAGTTTACTCTATTAAACTCTCCACTACTATTTTTTGCATACATAACTTTTTGTTGCCCATTTAAAGTGCTATTTGACTCATTTGGTACAAAACTAGCCATTATACAACTTCTAAAGAGAAAAATGCAGTTGAAAATCTTCCACTTTCAGGAATATAACAAAGAATTTTTTCACCTTTTTTGAGCTTTTTACTATTAAAGAGCTCTTCAAGAATTATGTAAATAGAAGCACTCCCTGTATTTCCAAAGTTTTCAAGATTTGTAAACCATTTTTCATAAGGTATTTCAAAGTCTGCTTCTTTTAATCCCTCATAAAGTTTATCTCTAAAATATAAAGATGAGTAGTGTGGTAAAAAATAGTTATACAAACTAGCTTTTAGAGCTCTCTTTTTTATAATCTCTTTTAAAGGTTTTACAACAGTATATTTAACTATATTTTCATTTAGTAGCTTTACATTTTGTTGTACACTTAAAATGGATTTTTCCATAAGCTCTTTTTGTTCAAAATCTCTCCAAGCTCTTATGTTTTTATCCTCTTTAACTTCAAGCCCACTATACATACAAACTTCCATCTCTCCTGCATAAGATAAAATATCTATAAACTCAATTTTTAAAGAGATAGAGTGTTTATTTGGTTTATCTTCCAAAAGCATAGCTCCAGCACCATCTGACAACATCCATCTTAAAAAATCTTTTTCGAATGCGATATTGGGATTTAATTCAAGTTCTTCAAGATTTTTTGACTCTTCTTGAAAGTTTTTTGCACTTAAAATTGGAGAAGATGCCTCAGAACCTGTTGAAATACCATTTTTAAACTCACCTGATTTTATACCTAAATAGATATACTTTAGTGCATTTACTCCACTTAAACATATTCCAGATGCAGATATTGTCTCTATAGGTTTTAATTTCAATTCACCTTGAACCATTAAGCTATGTCCTGGCATTAATTGATCAGGAGAAGTTGTACCACAAGCTAGTACTTCTAAGTTTTCTAATCTAAAATCTTTATCTTCTAATTTATTAATAGCCTTTGCACAAAGTTGTGAATTCAAAAAAAGCTGTTTTTGTGTATCTTTTTCTAACACATAAAATCTTCTTTTAATTCCATTACTTTTTAAAACTATCTTTCTTGCTTTTGATTTTTTACCACCAATATATCCCAAATAATCCTCTATTTCATCATTAAATACTGGTTCATTTGGCATAAATTTTTCTATTTTATTTATAAAAACATCATTCACTATAAAAATTCCTTCATTCTATAATCATCACTTCCACTAGGTAATTCATAAAACTCTTTTTGCTTTAAAATAGAGTTTTTATTTAATCTTCTAACTACTGTTTGAACTATCATATTTATTGGTACAACTGTTAAAATCATAAGTAAAAGAAAAACTAAATAGATCATTACTAATATTTTTCTACTTACTGTGTTCTGTTTTGTTTTTCTTATTAAAGAACCCCAAATTAAAAAGCTTTTATTCCCTATTTTTTCACTTTTTATAAGCTTCTCATCAACACTCAAAGCATTTAAACCAAATAAAAGGCTCTTTTGCTCTTTCTCTTTATCATTTTTTAAAGCAACTTTTAAAGCTCTTCCAAACCTTGCTGATTTTTTAATCTCATTTTCATCAATTCCAGCACTACTAAGTCCAAAAAAACTATCTTTTTTTCCACTTAACATCCATCTAGGAGTTGTTATAAAAGTTTCAAGTGAATTTCCTTTATCTATAAAAACAACATTATCTATAAGCTTTGCATTAAGCTCTTTTAAAATAGTTTTTACTTTCTCTTGAGCCATTATCCACATATTTCTACAAGCGATTAGTGTAACTACTGGTCTATTTTTAAACTTCTTTTTTGCATAAGAGCTTTGTAAAAAAGAGCTAATAGGAATTGATGGTGATAAAAACCAAACTGTATATGCCAAAATTATTAAATCATACTCATTTTCATCATCTTCTATTTCTTCAATTTCACAAGGAATCATATGAGCAGATTCAGGAAAAATCTGCATAAAACTAAAGATATCCCAAGGAAAAGGGTACTCTTTTTTTGGTTTTATATTTTTAAATATTAGTTCAAAATTTTCATCATTTAGTAGTGGATTTGTAAAATTTTCAACTAAATTATTTAACTGTCCAGTTTGTGAGTATGATACTATTAAGATTTTTTTTTTCAAATTACTTCTTTTTAAAAGATATTTAGTATTAAATAGCACAAAAAGTGCTATTTAATATTTTTTAATCAGCTAGATTGTTTAATTGAATTCTAATTGCATTATCTAAATTTTGAATCCAACCATTATAATTTTGATGAATTGTTTGTTTACTTGCATCATATTTTAAACCATTACTATTTTTATAAGTAATAGAGTAAGACTTTGTATTGTATGGAATATCAACCATAGCCATATTTCCTCTTATATTTAATTGCCCTTGTGCAAGTCCTGGTTTAGATTTAGTAATAATCCATCCTAAGTTTGATCCAGCTGTTTTAATAGCTTTAAAAACTTGGTCTTCACTTGTTCCTTTTTTTACTTCTACATGATTTTCTTGTACATTGTAAACAGTTGCTGTTCTACATCCTGTTAGTACAAAAAGTCCCAAAATCGACACTAACAATAACTTTAATATTGTTTTCATTTTATTCTCCCTTAAAATAATTTGGCTTGCATAATAACAAAAAAAACTTTAAAGTTTAGTTCTTAAATATTATTTTATTCTAATAATTGATTGGCATAAACCAATATTATCAACAACTTCTAAAATCTCAAAATTAAGTTTTTTTAGAATCTTTTCAAAATCACTATATCTAAACATTTTACTATAACCATTTGCCATAGCTGTAAAATATGGGCTTGTATTAATTACACAAAATGAGGCTATTTCATTGTTTTGTCTATCCCAAAAAGGCTCCATTATACAAATTTGTGCATCTTTGTTTTTTGAGGATTTAATCTTTTGTAAAATCATCTCTATTTGTTCATCTTCAAAACAATCTAAAAATTGACTCATCCAAATAGTATCAAAACTAGCTATATCTTTTAAAGTATCAAGTAAAACATTAGCCTCTAAAAAAGAGATATTTGTTAAATTTTTTTCATATATATTTTTTTTAGCTAGTTTAATTTGTTGTGGTAAATCCATTATTGTTATATCTATTTTTGGATATTTTTTTGATAACTCCATAGCAAATTTTCCAGTATTTCCACCAATATCCAAAATAGTTTTTATATTTAAATTTTTCAAATACTCTATTGCTGTTGGAAATCCTGAATCAGAATAAAAATGGTCAAACTCAAACCAACTATCTTGTACCTTTTTTGGTAAACTTGAAAGTGCTGGATAGATAGTTTCCCAATCTCCAAATACTTTTAAGCCTTCTGGCTTTTTATTTTTAATTGACTCTTCTAAATTATAAAGTCCCAAATAGTTTACATAGTGATTATAGTTCATATTTATTTTTGTCATCTCATCACTATTTATAAAAATTCCAACTTTTGAGATATATAATTTATTCTCTTTTTCATATAAAATATTTGAACTAATAGCTGTTTCACTTAAAACTTTTATAGCATAAATGGAAAGTTCTGATTTATTTGCTAACTCTTCAATAGTTAAACCATCTCTATTTTCAATCAATATCTCTAAAATTTTCAAATCTCTAAGAGCTCTTGCAACTTGAAAAACAATCGGTGCAAATGCTATTTTAGAAGCTTCATATAATGCTTCTAATCTTGTTAGCTTTTCTGCATTTTTAAAAAAACCATTGTTCATCTTCTCTCCTAATATTTTTGATTATTCTTCATACTCTCTTTTTTGTGAAATATCTGCTTTGTATTTGGGCTTAAGATTGTAGTTAATGAGAATATTATCTCATTTTCTCCTAAGCTAGTTATTGCACTTTTATAGCCTTCAATTTTTGTTCCTGCAATATCAAGCTTAGAGTTTAAACTCTCTATTGCTATTTGGGCTTTTATATTACTTGAAGTTATCTCAATATTTGAATTACTAACTATTAAAGCTTTATCATTTGAGATAATATTTGAGTTTATTATATTAACATTTGAGTTTTCAACTATTAGTTTTTCTATGTTACAGTTAAAAAGTGTGAGATTATTTGAATTTTTTATCTTTAAACTTTTATAACTACAATCTTTTAATTCACCTTTTTTATTGCTAATTTCTCTAATAAGCTCACTATTGTTATACTCTAATTCACTTTTTTTTAACTCTTTTACAAAAAACTCATCTAAATATGAAAAGTATTCCTCTTTATTGTTTAAAATTGGTACATGTCCAGCATATTTTATAGTATATAACTCTGAATTATCCAAAAGAAAATTCAAAACATATCCACTTCTAAGTGGTGTTACCTCATCATTTTCTCCCCATAAAATAAATGTAGGAGTTTTAATCTTATATATATCAAACCAATCTTCTGTTATAAGCCCTAAAGCAGCAATTGATGTAGGAGAGTTTAAAAACTTATCTCTATATCTCTCATCTCTTACAACACTACTTAAATCCTTTGGCAAAATTGAGCTTAAACTACTTGTAATATCTGTTGCTAATTTAGAAATTTGGCTATTTAATTCACTTTTTTTATTACTATCCACCATTTTTCCAACTTGAGTTTTTATCATAAACTCTCCATAAGCATCTTTATGTAAAACACCAGCTGAATCAATGAGCATTAACTTTTTTACTCTCTCTTGATATAGCATTGTATATTTTAAACTAATAGCTCCACCCATAGAGTGTCCAACCAAATAGAACTCTCTATTTTCTAAAAATTTTGAAACTAAGAAATCTAAAATTTGTGCATATTTTTCTGGAGTATATTCAACATTCTCTTTTGATGATTTACCAAATCCTGGTAAATCAAAACTTATTACATAATAGTTATCTTTTAACTTAAGAATACTCTCTTGCCAAATAGTTGAAGCTTCATCCCCTAAACCATGTACAAAAACTATTGGTTCATTTTCAATATTGCCATCAACATTTATGTAAACTTGAGAGTTTAAAATAGGCTCTTGTATATAATACTCATCTGCATATAAAAAAGAGAGTAATAAAATAGATATAAAAAGAGATTTAATCTTGAAGTTTAACAATAAAGCTTCCTTTTGCATAGATAAAACTACCTTTTAGAAGTTCAAAACTAAACTCATTTAAACTATCAAAACTTGTATCTTTTTTTATTCTGATTTCAAACTCTAAATTATTGCACTCTTTTAAAAGCTCTATATCTTTAAGACTTAGCAAAAAACCTATTTTACTACCCTCTTCTTTTGAAAAAGCTACACTACTTTGAGCTGCTGCTTCACAAACCATAGCCAATGTTGGATAAAAAGGAAAAGAACAAGATAGATATATAAAATCTCCTTCTTTTTTTAAAATCTCATTTACAAATCTAATTGGTTTTTGGTGTGGTAGCCTATTCATATATTTACTTCTACTATATTATCTCTATTTTTACTAAAATTTTGTGCAATGTACATAATATGTTTTATTGAGCTAGGAAAACCTTTTAGCTCTATGTTTTTAATATCTAAAGAGGGAGTTTTATTACTTACTTTTACTTTCAAAGCTACAACACTCTCTAAAAAGTCTATACAAGAGTTTATCTCTTCTATATTAGTAATATTTAAAGTTTCACTACAAATAAGTACTAACTCGTCACCATCTAAAGCTTTTATTGCACCTGCTTTTAAAACTTTTAATGAAGTTTCATCTCCACTTGAAACTGTAACTATCTCATTTCTATTTTCAAAAAGAATAGAAGCATATGAAACTGCTGTATTATATACAGAGTTTTGAAAATCAGTAGGAGAAAGCATATCTTCATCTAAAATAGCTTTTAAAATATTTGCTGATGATAGTAACTCCCCAAAAGAGCTTCCATAAATAATTCTACTATTTTTTAAATCAAATTTTGACAAAACCTCAACTACAAGTTTTGAAGCCTTTGTTAATCTTCTTCTAAATACCATTTGTGGTACTAGTTCTTTTGTATTAAGATTTTCAATCTCTACTTTATCAAAGAGATAATAAGCATCTAATACTTCTAAATTAATCTTCATTACATATTCCAAAAATTAAAGATGTATTATTTCCACCAAAGGCAAAGGAGTTACTAAGAGTATATTTTATCTCTTGTTTTTGTGTAGAGAATGAGTAATTTAATCCATCTATTTCAATAACATTTAGCTCTTTATTTGGCACAATAGTTTGATTCTTTAAAACCATACAACAAATAATCGCTTCAATAGCACCAGCAGCTCCCAAAGCGTGTCCAGTAGTTGATTTTGTAGAGCTAACCTTTGGCTTACTCTTAAAAATCTCTTTAATTGCTGTTAGTTCACTAAAATCATTTGCATAAGTTCCTGTTCCATGTGCATTTATATAGTCAATATCTATAGAACTTAAATTTGCATCTTTTAGAGCATTTTGCATAGATGCTACTGCTCCTAAACCCATAGGATGTGGTTGTGTCATATGATGAGCATCTGAACTATAGCCAACTCCTAAAAGCTCTATACTATTTCTATTTTTTTTAGTTTCCAAAAAAAGTATCCCAAAACCTTCTGCCACATTCATTCCAACTCTATTTTTATCAAAAGGAGTACAAGGCTTTGAAGATAGTACACTTAAAGCACTAAAACCACAAACAGTTGTATATGATAACTCATCTATTCCAATAACTAAAACATTTTCATAAATATTTTTCTCTATTACCTCTTTTGCATATCCTAAAGCATTTGCACTAGATGTACAAGCAGTTGAAAAACTTATATCATCATAAAAACTAAAGTGTTGTTTTAAAAAATAAGCAATACTATCTATAGGGTGCTTTTTATAATCTATATTTTTATAGTTTTTATCTTTAAAATATACATTTTCCGTTTCACTCATCCCACCAACACTACTTCCAATTACTAAAAGAGTATTTCTGAAATCTTTTAGTGATAGCTCCTTTTGAAGCTTTTTAACTCTTTGTAGTAAAAGTTCATTTAAAGGAATCTCTTTTTTAATCTTCCCAATAGCAACAACACTATCTTTTACATAATTTGTATCCAAAGATATAGTATCTTTTTTTTCACAAATTGAAGAAAAAAGCTCATCTGGATTATCTCCTGCACAAGAGATAGTATCAAAGTAGTTTATAAATACTCTTTTTTTCATCTCTACTCTTCTATTAATGAAACAAGAGCATCTATCTTTCTTTTTGTATCTTTTACAAAATAGTTACTCTCATCCCATACATAGCCAGATAAAATTGAAGCTATAGATTTTTCTATCTGTTTTGATTTATTTTTTGCATAAAATATTTTTCTTAGTTTCCCACTATACCAAGCATAAACAAACTCTCTAAAAACATTTACACCTATCATCATATAATCTTCATAATCTTTTTGCCAATCTACAGTTTCACCATTTAACTCTTTTATAATTAAAGATGCAACTTTAGATGAAGACTCTAAAGCTAAAGTAACTCCAGATGAAAAAACTGGGTCTAAAAACTCTGTAGCATTTCCACTTAAAGCAAAGCCTTTTCCGTACATTCTTTTTATTGCTGCTGAATATCCATTTATTATTCGTACAGGAGCAACCTGTTTTGCATCTTTATATTTCTCTTTTAAATATTTATGTTCACTAATTACTTTTTTTAA
Source organism: Aliarcobacter trophiarum LMG 25534 (assembly GCF_003355515.1). Classification (NCBI taxonomy): domain Bacteria; kingdom Pseudomonadati; phylum Campylobacterota; class Epsilonproteobacteria; order Campylobacterales; family Arcobacteraceae; genus Aliarcobacter; species Aliarcobacter trophiarum. Next base: position 1,161,661 of record NZ_CP031367.1, read on the forward strand.
AAAATCCTCTTTTGATAACTTTGTATCTGTAAAGTATGACTCTTCACAAACCAAACCCATTGAAGTTATTCCATCACTAAAAGGTATTCCCCAAAGCCAAGCTTTATTATCATCATGAATTACAATATCAATAAAACCCTCTTTCTCTTCTTCTCTTCGTTTTTCGCCTGTAACTCTCATCAAAATAGCATTTCTTAGTTTTAAATCAGATGGAATATCCAAATCCATAAGCTTTGGTAAAACTCTTCCATATCCAGAAGAATCTAATACAAATCTAGCTTTAAAACTATATCTTTTATCGTTTTCATCAATAGCAAAGATAGTGTTTGTAGAGTTATCATAATCTACAACTTCAAACTTGTGCCTAATATCTGCTCCCTTACTTTTTGCAGCATTTAAAAGAGTATTGTCAAACTCCTCTCTTTTTACTTGAAAACTAGTATTATGTTCTTCCCCTAAATTGTTTCTAAAGTCAATCAACTCCTCATTTTTATTCTCATCAATAAAAATAGCTCCTGGTTTTAACATATAATTTTGTTTTTCTATTAAATCTAAAATTCCAATATCTTCTAAAATTGCATTACACTTAGGAAGTAGCGACTCTCCTATTACAAATCTAGGAAACTCTAGTTTTTCTAAAATTATTACTTTAAATCCAGCATCAAGGAGTTTACAAGCAGCTACAGAGCCACTAGGTCCTGCTCCAATAACTACAACGTCACAAAATTCTTCTATCATTTTATATTTTCATTTATATGGTTAAAAAGAGAGTGTACTGATGAAAAAATAGTTTTATAATCAGCACTATTGCTAATTTTTACGCCATACTCTTTTTCTATAATCAAAACCAACTCTATAGAATCAACAGAATCAAGTCCTAATCCATCCTCTCCAAATAAACTTGAATTATTATCTATATCATCAGTAGTAATATCTTCTAGTTTCAATCCTTCAATTAGGACTTTTTTAAAATCATCTATTAAAATTGCCATATTTTCTATTTCCCTTATTCAAAAATTAAGGAACGATTATAGCTACTTTACTCTTAAGTTTTTTATAAAAAATAGTATTAAGAAATTTTATTATATAATCCATGCCAAAATTATGCTAGGTACATTTTTTGGAAAATCTATATAAAATTTTAGAGTTAAAAGAGTTTGAAAACAGTAAACAACTTACTATTTTATTGTCTTCAAAAAAGCATCCATTTTTTAAAGCTCATTTTGAAAATAATGAGATTTTGGCTGGTTTTTTACAAATTGATATTGTTTTAAATGTTTTAAAACAAAAAGTCAAAAAAATAAAAAGAGCAAAATTTTTATCTATAATTTATCCAAATGATGAGTTAAAGTATTTTATAGAGCAAAAAGATAGTTCCAATTTTAAAGTTATTATAAAAAATAAAGAAGAAAAAAAGGTTAGTGAATTTAGTTATGAAATATGATATTATTGCTGTTATTCCAACTTTAAATAATGACAAAACTATACAAAGTGTTGTAGATGATATTTTATCGTTTGGATATAAAGTGGTTGTAATTGACGATGGATATACAAATCCTGTATCAAGTTTTTTAAAACAAAATGACAATGTGACTATAGTTAGACATGAGATAAACAAAGGCAAAGGTGAAGCTATTTTAACTGGAGCAAAAAAAGCAAAAGAGTTAGGGTTTAACTACTTTGTAACTTTAGATGGAGATGCTCAACACAAAGCAAGTGAAATAATAAAACTTCAAAACTCTATTTCAAAAGATAATCAGATTATAATTGGAGCTAGAAACTTTGATATTGCAAATGTTCCAAATGGTTCAAAATTTGGAAGATGGTTTAGTAATTTTTGGGCTTGTTGGGATACAGGATACAAAATAACTGACTCTTTATCTGGTTTTAGAATTTATCCTACTTCTATACTAAATTTTCCTTATAAAACTTCAAAATTTGACTGGGAAATGGAAGTTTTAGTAAGACATGCTTGGGATGGAAATGAGATAATTGAAACAGTTATTGAGTGCTACTATCCAAAGGCAGAAGATAGAGTTAGTCATTTTAGAAAGTTTGAAGATACTATGGCAATAGTTTGGGTACATGTACAAATGCTTCCAATAAAATGGACAAATATGTTTTTAAATCTTTTTAGAGGTAAAAACTCTTAATGGCAACAATTCAAAGGGGAAGTGGATGGAGTATAAAATTAGTTTTTACTCTATATAAAATTTTTGGCTATAAATTTACATATTTTTTAATGTTTCCTGTAACATTTTTCTATTTTATATTTGCTTCAAATGTAAAAAAAGCTCTAAGAATATACTACAACAAGCTAGATATAAAGCTTACAAACAGAAGATATTTTAATCACCTTTTTATGTTTGCTATGTGTATGGTTGATAGATTTATCTCAAAAGCTGATTGCAACTCATACAATTTTAGCTATGAAAATAGAGATTTTATAAAACAAAGAGTTGATAATGGCTCTATTTTATTACTTTCTCATTTTGGTGGTTGGTCTGTTACAAATTGTAAAACTCTATCTAACAATATTATTAATGTTGTAATGAAAGAGGTTATTTTGGAGAGTATTAAAAAAATTGAAAACTCAATAAAAAGACCACTTGAAAATATAAGAGTGATAGATCAATCACAAAACCCAATAGAGGTCTCAATAAAAATTGCAAATGCAATATCAAACAAAGAGTGTATAGCTTTTATGGCAGATAGAGCAGTAGATAATAGATTTGAAGAAAAAATAGAGTTTTTAGGAGAGTTAGCTAGTTTTAATACAAACCCTTTTAAAGTAGCCTATAAGACAAAAACTCCTTTAACTTTGGTTTTCGTTATAAATAATGGTTTACAAAGTTATCATATTAAATCAAAAAAAATAGATATGAATTTTGATTTAGATGAGAAAACTGCCATTACTCTCTCTTTAAAAGAGTATGTAAAAAGTTTTGAAGATATTGTAAAACAGTATCCAAGTCAATGGTTTAACTTATATAATTTTTGGGAAAAGGCAATAGATTGATAATAGACAGTAGATATATAACTCTAAAAGAGATAATAAATAGCAATGAAATTGAGATTTCAAATGATAAGAATTTTATAAATCATATTAATGAGACTCATAACTTTTTAATCAATGAGATAAAAGATGGTAAGCCAATATATGGGATTACAACAGGATATGGAGCTAGTGGTAAAAACTATGTAAGTTATGAAGATAGTAAGATTTTACAAACAAATCTTTTTAGATTTCATGGATGCGGAGTTGGTAAAAAACTATCTTACAAAGTTTGTAAATATGCTGTTATTATGAGAACTATCTCTTTAAGTAAAGCTCGTTCAGGAGTTAGTATAGAGCTATTAAAATTCTTAGAGATGCTAATAAACAAAGATATTATTCCAGTTATTCCATCTCAAGGTTCTGTTGGTGCAAGTGGAGATTTAACACCACTTTCATATATAGCTAGTGTTGTTGCTGGTGAGAGAGAAGTTTACTATAAAGGTGAAATAAAAGATGTAATGGAAGTTTATAAAGAACTAAATATTACTCCTTATACTTTTAAACCAAAAGAAGCACTAGCAATTATGAATGGAACTACAATAATGAGTGCTATAGCATTAGCAAGTATAGAAGAGTTTGAAACTATTTTAAACTCAATGGAATCATTTGTTGCAGGAATGTTTGAGGTTTTATTAGGAGATGATACTCCTGTTGCTGATTTTGTACATCTTTCAAAGCCTTTTAGTGGACAAATAGAGAGTGCAAAAAATATAAAAAGAAAAATAGAAGGTTCAAAATTAACTCATGGAAGAGATGATAGATATGATAAATTTTTTGCAGATAATGAGTTAAATATCCAAGATAACTACTCAATGAGATGTGCTCCACAAGTTTTAGGAGTAATAAGAGATAATCTTCAAATCTCTAAAAATTGGGTAGAGCAAGAGATAAACTCTGTAAATGACAACCCTTTAATTGATGGTGAAAATAAAAAAATATACACTTCTGGAAACTTTTATGGTGGTTATGTAGCTCATGCCATGGATACACTTAAAATTTGTGCAGGAAATCTAGCTGATTTACTTGATAAAGAGTTTGCTCTTTTAGTTGACCATAAATTCAATCGTGGTTTAGGTGAAAATTTAAAACTGTCTTCTAAACCTTATTTTCATGGTTTTAAAGCAATGCAAATAACTCTTAGTTCACTTAGTGCTGATGTTATGAAAAATACAACTGCTGCTTCAATATTTTCAAGACCAACAGAATCTCTAAATCAAGATAAAGTTTCTATGGGAACAACAGCTGCAAATGATTTTTCAAAAATGATTCCTGATTTATATAATATGCTCTCTATTGCTTTTATAGGAATGGCTCAAGCTATTGATATAAGAGGAAAAGATTTAGTTTCACCATATCTTAAAAATATTTATGAAGATATTAGAAAAGAGGCAAAACCTCTATATGAAGATAGAAGAATGGATTTTGATATTGAAAAAATCTACACTCTAATTGAAATGAAAAAGTTTATATAGATGAAAAAAGTATTGGTAACTGGTGCAACAGGAAATATTGGAGAAGAGATTGTAAAAGAGTATGCAAAAAATGGATTTTTTGTATATATCCACTATAATAGTAACAAAGAAAAAGCTCAAAATTTACTAAAAGAGATAAATAATAGTGGTGAACTTATCTCTTTTGACATCACAGATAAAAACTCTATTAAAAATAGTTTAGAAAACCTTGAAATTGATGTTTTAGTAAATAATGCTGGAATAATAAAAGATAATCTTTTTTTCTTTATGAGTGATGAGAGTTGGGAAGATGTAATAAATACAAACCTAAATGGTAATTTTTATATTACAAAATTAATATCAAAAAACATGATGATGAATAAAAGTGGAAGTATTGTAAATATTGCCTCTATTTCAGGAGTTTGTGGAAATGCTGGTCAAGCAAATTATAGTGCAAGTAAAGGTGGTGTTATAGCTTTAACAAAAACTTTAGCAATAGAACTTGGTCGTTATAATATAAGAGTAAATGCTTTAGCTCCTGCAATAATTGAATCTGAGATGACAAAAGATATTCCAAATTTAAAAGAACTAAAAAAAACTATTCCACTAGGAAGATTTGGAAAAGCTAGTGAAGTTGCACGTTGTGCTTATTTTATGGGAGTTGAAGCTACTTATGTAAGTGGAGAAGTTTTAAATATTAGTGGTGGAATGATTAGATAAAAGATGAATCTAATAATCTCACTACTTTATGCACCAATAGTTTTATTACTTTTTAAAAACTTTGAGATAAAAAGTGTAGCTATTTTCGTTTTTATACTATCTTTTATTTGGTTTTTAATAAATTTAAAAAAAGGGTTTAAAGAGTATATGTTCTCTATTTTATATATGATATTTTCTACTATTGCATATTTTATATCAAATGGACTTTTTCTAAAAATTGTTCCATCTTTTTTAGCATTTATGGTATCAATGTTTGTTCTATATTCATACTTTACAAAGAGTAGTTTTGTAATATACTATATAGAAAAATTCAAAAAAAACCTAAGTAATGAAGAGAAGATTTATCTTCAAAATTCAACACTATTTTGGTTTTTTGTATCTTTTATAAATTTTATTATTCATATCTTTGTTTTATATTATGGAGATATTACAATTTGGGCTATTTACTCTAGTTTTGCTTGGTATCTTGTTTTTATCTTTGGATTAATCATACAAATTATTCATAAAAAACTATTTTTTAAAAAGGAAAATTATGCTTAAACTTTATGCTCTTTTATCTATTTTTGTTTTAAATCTATACTCATCTTCTATAAGTTTTAAAGAAGAGAAGTTTGTAAGCTCTTTACAAACTAGTGTTTATAAAGATGGTTTAATAGAGTTTAACAGTGATTTTATAAAGGTTTCATATAAAAACCTATCAAATAGCTATCTTTTTTACAGTGATTATTTACTAATCAAAGATAAAGAGAATGAGCAAAAATTCTCTTATGAAGAGAAAGTAGAACTATCACTATTTTCTAAATTACTAAATCTAATTTATAAAAACAAAAGTGAAGATATAAAAGAGTATTTTAAAGTGGAAAAAAATGAAAAAGAGACAATACTCTTACCAAATGAGTATTTAGCAAACTCAATAGAAAAAATTGAGTATAAAAAAATCGGGGATAGACTAGCTTTTTTAAAAATCTATTTTAAAAATGAGGATTATATAAAAATTGTTCAAAATTAAAAACTATATCTCTTTTGCTATTTTTTTAGTTATTTTATCTTTTGTTTTACTATTTAACTCTTTCTCTATAGTTTCAACAAATTTAGAGAGTGTTTTAGCAAATAGTGAACAAAAAGAGCTTTTAAAAAAATTTAATGAGTTTAAAATAAGTAAAAAACTATTTTTGTATGTAGATGGTTTAAATAATGATTCATTAAAAAAGATAAAAGATATTGAAGATCAACTTATTAAAAATAGCTCTTTAACTCTAGATAAACAGACACAAAATAGTACTTTAAAAGAGTACGAAAAAGAGTATTTTTTATATCAAAATATTAAAAATATAGATAGTTTAGAAAAAATAGATATAAACAAAGAGTTAGAAAAATTAAAAGAGAAACTTCTAAATTCTGAATTTACATATTTTACAAATGAAAATGACCCATTTATAATTTTTAAAAATGAAGAATTTAAAGGAAATTTTTATATAAAAAACTCTCATTTAGCTGTAAAAGATATGGGTTATTTCTCTATTTTCTCAATAAGTAGTGAAATAAACTCTATTTTACAATATGAAAAACTTTATAATGATATTCTATCTATCACAAAAAACAGCAAAGAGGTGGAGGTTTTTTCATCTCTTTTTTATTTTGTGGAGAATCAAAATATTATTAAAAATGATGTAGATAAGATAATTTATATAGCAACAACTATTTTAATACTTCTATATCTTATTATTTTAAGAGACTTGAAACTTCTTTTAAATGTAGTTTTTACTCTAAGTTCATCAATACTTTTTGCTCTTTTTATCTCTTCATTTATCTTTAAAGAGCTTAGTATTTTTGTAGTTGTTTTTGGAATATCAATATCAACCGTTGCTATTGATTATATGTTTCATCACTATGTACATCGCGAATATGAAGGAGATTTTAGATTTAATAAAGATGTATTTTTAGGAATGCTTACAACAATAACAGCATTTCTTATACTCTCTTTTGTCTCTTTCTCTTTGATAAAACAGTTAAGTCTATTTACAGTTTTTACTCTTTTATTCTCTTATTTTCAATTTGCTTTTGTATATCAGAAAATAGGCTTTTTATATAAAGACTCCAAACTATTTAATATAAAATCAATAGATAAAATATCACCTAAAATAGTTTTTGCCTTTACAGTTTTCATACTTATTATCTCTATTTTTAGTTTTAAATTTGACTCTAATCTAAAAAATCTTGATGTAGAGAATAAAAGGCTAAACTCTTTACAAGAGTTTTTCAATCAAAAAATTGCTTCAAATGATAAAGTCCCTTTTTTAATAAGAGCAAAAAGTATAGATGAGCTAATAAAAAACTCAAAAGAGCTTAAAATAGAACTTAAAAATAGCATGATTCCATTAGATAAACTAATATATAAAGATGAGTTTTTTCAATCAAAAACTATTTTGGATAGCAAAAATATAGATAACTTAAACGAAAAAATAAAGAAATTATCAAAAGAGTTTGGATTTAAAGATGGTTTTTTTGAAAACTCATATAGAGTTTCTCAAATAGAGCCAAAATATAGTTTAGATTTACTACAAAATATGGGCTTCGAAGTTTTAAAATCTAACGACTGGTACATAAGTTATATAAATGTCTCAAAAAATGAAGTTGAAAAATTAAGCAACTATGATTTTGTAATTAATTTAAGCCTTAAAACGATGTTTGAAGATGAGCTAAATAAGATTAAAAAAGAGCTCTTTTTATATGGCTCTTTAGCTATTTTATTTATAGTTTCAATAGTCTTAATAAACTATAGAAAAAATCTATTTATCTATTTATCTTTTCTATTTTTCCCATTCTCTATGATTTTATCACTTACTTTATTTATAGAGCTAAATGTTTTACATATTTTTATTCTTTTTATTATATTATCCATCTCTATTGATTATGGAATTTATATAAGTTCATACAAAAAAGATGTAAATACAAATAAAGCAATAGTTTACTCAATACTTACAACCTTTGCAGGTTTTGGAGTTTTGATTTTTTCAAATATAAATGCACTTTTTTCTATAGGATTAGCTTCTAGTGTTGGGGTGTTATCGATTTTATTTTTACTAATTTTTTTAAGAAGGTCAAAAATTGAAACTAATAGTTTATAATGATGATAAAACTACAACTAATTATGAGATAAAAAAAGAGAATTTTTCTGATAAAAGCTTAAAAGATAGAGTTTTTTACATAGCTTCAAACTCAAAAGAGCAAAATGCTCTTAAAATATTCTACTCTTATTTTAGCGGTGCAAAATCTATACTTTTTGATAGTTCAAATAAAATATTACAAAAAGAGTTAGAAGATTTAAATATTCCAGACTTTAAAGCCTCTATAAAGGTTGAAAATATTTTTGATAAATATGATTTCTCTTTTTTATACTACACTTCAGGAAGTACAGGCTATCCAACAGCTGCTTTAAAAACAAAAGAGAATATTAGTAGTGAAGTAGAAGATTTAACTGCTCTTTTAAGCAGTTATAAAATTAAAAGAGTTATTGTAACTGTACCTTTTATTCATATTTATGGCTCACTATTTGGTCTTTTTTACCCATTGAAAAATAGTATTGATATTGTACTAAAAGAGCATTTTCTACCAAATGATTTACTCGATTTAATAGATGATTACTCTTTAGTAGTTACAACTCCACTTTATATAAAAGCATTAAACAAATTAAGCTCTACAAAAGATTTAAGTAAATCTATCTTTATAAGCTCAACTGCTCCTTTATTAGGTGAAGATGCTAGAGAGTTTAAAGAGAAGTTTAACTCAAACATTATTCAAATATTTGGTTCAACTGAAACAGGTGGAATAGCTTACAAATATAACAATGATGAAATTTGGAGTGCTTTAAAAAGTGTAGAACTAATGGTTAATAATGAAAATAGCTTAAGAGTAAAATCTCCTTATGTATCAGAGATTTTATATGAAAAAGAGTTTAAAAATACAAATAAAGAGATACAAACTTTTGATTTTGTAGAGCTTTTTGATAATAGATTTAAGCTAATAGGAAGAAGCTCACAAATATTAAAAATTGCTGGGAAAAGATACTCTACAATTCAAATAGAGAATATTTTAGAAAAAATAGATGAAATATCAAAGGCATTAGTTTTAGTAAATAGTAATCAAAACTCTTTAAAAGATGAAGTTTTAGATATTACCTTGGAGACAAAAAGGGAGTTTTCAGTAAAAGAGATACAAAATATTTTAAAAGAAGAGCTTTCAAATTTGAAGTTTTCAATAAATTTAAAACTGGTTGATAAAATAAAAATATCTTCAACTGGTAAAAAATTGGCAATTCAATAAAATGTCTATAGTTATAAAAAACCTAAATAAATCATATAAAAATATAGAAATTTTAGAGAATTTAAATTTAGAGATAAAAAGTGGTACTATTTTCGGACTTTTAGGAAGTAATGGTGCTGGAAAGACAACTTTACTCTCTATTTTAAATAGCTTATTAAAAAAAGATAGTGGAGAAGTTTTAATATATGATTACAATTTAGATAAAGAGGTAAATCAAATAAAATCTATCTCATCTTTTGTGCCACAAAGCTATGCTTTTTATCCAAACCTTACAGTTTTTGAAAATTTAGAGTTTTTTGGCTCTTTATATGGTTTAAAAAAAGAGAGTTTAGAAAATAGAATAATAAGCTCAATAAATGCTTGTGCATTAGAAAAATATAGAGATAAAAGAGCATTAAATTTTAGTGGTGGAGTAAAAAGAAGATTAAATATAGCTATTGGACTTTTAAACTCACCAAAGATTTTATATTTAGATGAACCAACAGTTGGAATTGACCCACACTCAAGAAGATATATCTTAGAGATAATAAAAGAGATAAATAAAAATAGTGCTACAACTATATTTTATACCTCTCACTATATGGATGAAATTGAATTTTTGTGCGATGATATAGCAATCTTGGAAAATAGAAAAATAGTTTTAAGAAATAGTGTGGAAAACTTAAAAAAAAGTAGCAATTTAAGCCTAGAAGAGCTATTTTTAGATATTACAAAAAAGAGTTTAAAAGATTGATGTTTTACCATATTTTAAAAAAAGAGTTCAAATTAATATTTAGAGATATTCATGCGCTACTTGTACTATTTATAATGCCTTTGGTTTTTATCTTAATTATGTCAATAGCTCTAAAAAATAGCTACTCTCAAACAATAGAAACTAAACTAAAAGTGGCTATTGTTACAGAACAAAACAAAGATATAGATGAACTTTTGAAAACTTTAAACCAAAATCCTTATTTTGATATAAGTTTAAGAAAAGAGAGCTCTTCTAAAGCTTTAATTTATGAAGATAATTTTGACTTTGTAGTAAATATTGACTCTGATTTTAAGACAAAAATAGATAAAAATGATAAAAATTTTACAATTTTAATTTTTAGTAAACCTGAGGTAAAAAGTGAATTTTACTATATTTTAAAAAGTGAAATAGTAAAAAGCATCTCAAAAAGTATTACAAAAGAGTTTTATATAGAAGCAAAAATAGATGCAAAAAACCTTGATAATTTGGATAATTTAATTCAAAATGAGTATCTTTTTAAAAATCAAAAAGAGAGTATAAAACTAAACTCTACTCAACAAAGTGTTCCAGCTTGGTTAGTTTTTTCTATGTTTTTTATCTTAATTCCAATCTCAAATACATATATAAATGAGAAGAATTTTGGGACAATTCAAAGAATAAAAAGTATTAATACTCCACTATATTTAACGCTTTTTGGAAAAATTTTGCCTTACTTTATAATAAATCAAATACAGCTATTTGTTATGCTTTTGGTTGGAAGATTTGTTATCCCACTTTTTAATATAGAAGCTTTAAGTCTAGATATAAATATCTTTTTACTACTTTTATGCTCTTTTTCTATCTCTTTTGCAGCTATTTGTTTTGCTCTTTTAATAGCAAATATTAGTAAAACAACAGAAGAGGCAACATCTATTGGTGGGCTTATAAATATTATATTTGCAGCTCTTGCAGGAGTTATGGTACCAAAATTTATTATGCCCCAATTTATGCAAACAATAGGTGAATTTTCACCAATGTCATGGGGATTAGAGAGTTTTATTGAAATTATGGTTAGAGGTGGAGATTTCAATGATATAAAACACTATTTATTCTACTTAATAGTTTTTGGTACAATATGCCTCTTTTTTTCAAATTTACTACTAAAAAAACAGGAGAATTAATGCAAGATTTAAAATATGAGTTAAAAAAATTAATAATTGATGAGTGTGAAAAAGATTGTAGTATTGAAGATATAAAAGATGACGAAGCACTTTTTGGAGAAAATTCAGTTTTAGAGTTAGACTCTATGGATGCTTTACAAATATCTATGGCTATAAATAAAAAATATGGACTAAAAACAACAGATAGCAAAGAGTTAAGAAAAATAATGTACTCTATAAATACAATGGAAGAGTATCTAATAAAAAATGGATAAAAAAGTATATATAACTGCTTCTTCAATAGTTTGTGCATTAGGAGAAGATAAAAAAAGTTCCATCTCAAAATTACACTCTATTTCAAATCTTAACTATAAAGAGTATCTAAAAAACAACTTTGAAGAGATAAACTACTATAGAATAAAAGAAAAATTTAACTCAAAAAGAGAGAAGTTTTTTAAAGTTTTAGAAAAAACTATAAAAGATGCCATTTTAGATGCAAACTTAAAAGATGAAGAGAAAAAAGAGTTACATGTTTTTTTTGCATCTACATCTATGAATATTTCACTATTGGAAGAGGATTTTTTAGAACAAAATATTTTATCTGCTATTAGTTTTGATGAAATTTCAGAGTTTGTAGAGAAAATCTTAAATACAAAATATCCTAGCGTATTTATCCAAACAGCTTGTACTTCTAGTGCAAATGCGATTATAAAAGCAACAAATTTTATAAAAAATGGTGAGATAAAACGAGCTATGGTAATTGGTTTTGAGTTTTTTAACCAATCAACTTATGAAGGGTTTAGCTCCTTAATGCTTGTTAGTCAAAGTGGAGAGTATAAACCCTTTGATAAAAATAGTGATGGTTTGATTTTAGGGGAAGCTTGTAGTTGTGTAATTTTAGAAAGTAAAAAGAGATCAAATAATGACTTTGAAATCTTAGGCTTTGCTACAACTTTTGATGATTTCTCAATAACTAGCTCAAATCCTGATGCAAAAGCTACTTTTAACTCTATGAATGAAGCTTTAAATAGTGCAAGTTTAAATTTAAATAATATAACTTGCTTAAAAGCTCATGCAACAGGAAGTGAAAACTCAAACTTATCTGAAGTAAATGCTATAGATAAACTTTTTAAATATCATAATAAAAAATGTGATGTTGTTGTCTTAAAACCATATATTGGACATACTTTGGGCTCTTGTGGAACAAATGAGATAATACTTTTATGTGAAAGCATAAAAAATGGAACTCTTCCAAAAACAATAAATTTTAAAGAGCCTTATAGCAATATAGATTTTACTCCACTTTTAGAAGATAAAAAGATAAATAGTGCGACTATTTTATTTCATTTTGTTGGTTTTGGTGGTTCTAATAGCTCACTGATTTTATCAAATGAGGATAATAAATGTATATAAAAAGCTATTTTTCTTATGAAGATATAGAAAAAACAGATAAAGAATTTAAATCTATGTTAAAAGAGTTAATCTCTCTTGATACTAGAAAATTATCAAAATTAAATTTACTAGCTCTTTATGGTTCATCTTCTTGTTTAAAAAATATAAATTATGAAAAAGAGTTATCATTATATATCGCTTCACATTTTGCTTGTATAAATGAGACATTTAAGGTTTTAAAAGAGATAAAAAACAAAAATCCAATTATGCCTTTTGATTTTTTAAATATAAATACAAATAATATGGGTTTTTATTTAAGTAAAGCTTTAAATTTTTTAGGAAATAGCTATACAATTAGTTCAGAGTTCTTATCTTTTGAAAAAGCTATATACACAGCCTTTTTAGAGTATAAAAATGGAATTAATAGTAGTTTTTTAATAGGAGATGTTGATAGCGCTTTAAAAGATTTACCTTACTCTAAAAACTTATCACAAATACAAAACAATCTTACAAATGATATATCTTCTTGGATATATTTTGAAAATAGTAGTAAAAATTCAATAGCAAAAATAGAAGATATACTCTATTTTTCATCTTTTGATGAGTTAAATAGCTGTTTAAAAACAAAAAAATATGATAGTGTAGCTTTAAACTATTTTGCAAATATATATAAAAATGACCTAAATATAGATAACTCTTTACTTTTAAGTTATGATAATTTTTCTACTTCCTCAAATATTATAAATCTGTTAGATAGTGGTTTTAAGAAGCAAATTTTTATAAGCTTAGATAGCACAAAAAGGGGATATATCATATTTTTTCAATCTATTACAGTTTAAAATTTGCAAAAGCTTGTTCAATACTTGGAATAGTTTTATAGTGTGTTTTAAGTAGTTCTACATTTTTTGTTTTTAGATTACATATAGCAATTCTAAAATTTGAACCAATAAATGGCTCTACTACACAAACAATATTATCTTCAACTTGCCTTGTTGCATATATAGTTCCTTGAAGATTTGGAAAAAAATATTTTGGATAACTAAGAGGAGTTATCTCTACAATATCTATATTTGTAGAGTTTGGAAGAGTTTTTGCAAGATTTATAGCATCTTCGTAGTTATCAAATGAGACACACCAATCATCAAATTTTTTATTAAAATGTTGTAAATCTTCATCTAAAAACCCACCTGCTAAATATTGTAAAGCAAAAATAGACACATATTCACCTTTTTATCATTTTATGAATTTATTTTAGCATAAGAAACTATAACAATAGATGAGCTTTTTAATAGTAAAACTATGATAAGCTTATTAGTTTTAGTAAAAAACAATAAAATTATAAAGAGAAAAATTGGATAAAATAGAGCTTTTTACAGATTCAAGTGTAAATCCACAAAGTAAGATAGGTTTTGCTGCATTTTTAGTAAAAAATAGCAAAAATATTATCTTAGAAGAGTTAAAGAAAAATATAAAATTAAAAAAGTTTGAAAATAGTAGCTCTACAAAACTTGAGCTTCAATCACTACTTTGGGCAATAGATGAGCTAGAAAAAGAGAATAATAATTTATCAAATATTTTAATTGAAGTTTATACAGATTGTCAAAATATTATTACTTTAAAAGATAGAGAATCTAAACTTATAGAGAATAATTACATATCAAAAACAGGGAAACAGATAAAAAATTGTGATTTATACAAAGAGTTTTTTGATAAAAGTAGTAGATTAAATATCCGTTTTATAAAAGTAAAAGGTCATAAAAAAACAGCTCTCAAAGATAGTATTGATAATATTTTTAATCTAGTAGATAAAGCTTCAAGAAGTGCATTAAGAGATGAACTTCTTAAGGAAAAATAGTTAAAATAAACTATATTTTCTCAATAAAAGCTATATTTTTATCTATTTTTAAAACTTTAACTTTTTCGCCTGTTTTAAAATCCTCTTTATCAAAACTAGGGTCAAGCTCCCAAAAAGTTCCTTTATAAAATACCTTTCCTTGTTTAAACTCACCCACTCCAGAACTATTGAAAAAATTATCTGAAATCTCTTTTTGTGATTTTGAAAATCTTTTTAAAAATAATTTCCTAAAAAACAGCAAAAAAAGAAGGGAAAAAACTGATATTAATCCTAATTGAGCATATAAGTTTGGAAAATTATAAAATATTGAAATAAATCCAACAAAAATAAATCCCAAACCAAACCAAATAGTAATAAAAGAGTATAAAAAAACCTCCAATGCAACTAAAACTACTCCTATAGCTATAAAAGTATAAAAATCCATAGCACTAAGCATTATTTACCTTTGTATCACTAATTCCCTTGAAAAATGCATCGCCTAAAACTGAAGTACTTCCAATCATTTGTGTAACATCATAAGGTAATATCATCTTATTTGTGCTAGAGCTTTCTGCTAGTGCTTTAAAAGCTGCAACTCTATCTTTTGCAAGCAAAAATTCAGCTGCTTTTTCATTTTTCATCATAGCTTCGTTTATAAGGTTAATTGCCTCTTGCTGACCTGCTGCTATTTTTTCTTGTTCATATTTTTTTGCATCAGCCATTCTTTCAATTGCTTCTGCTTTTAAAATCTCACTTTGTTTAAATGCCTCAGCCTCTCTTATTTGTGCCTCTTTTTGTGCTTCAGCTTTTGTTTGAATTGCTCTTTTTTCTCTTTCTGCTTCCATTTGCATATTCATAGCTTTTTCTATTGAAGGTGGAACTGAAATATCAGCTATTTCAACCCTTGTAACTTTTATTCCCCAATTTGTTGCTGCACTTCCAAGCTCACTTTGAAGTTTTGCATTTAAAGTCTCTCTATTTGATAATGTATCATCCAAAACCATAGCTCCAATTTCTGCTCTTAAAGTTGTCATTGCTAAATTTGCAATTGCATATTTAAAATTCATTACATTATAAGTTGCCATTGAAGCATCTTCAACTTTACAAAAAACTATTCCATCTATTGAGATATTTACATTATCTTTTGTAATAACTGCTTGTTTTTCAATATCCACCAACTGCTCTCTTGATGTTAATACAGCTCTTACTTTATCAATTATTGGAATAATTATATGAAAACCACCATCTAGCTCTTTATGAAACTTTCCTAATCTTTCAATCACATATAAATCAGCTTGAGAGACTATTTTTACACCTTTTGATATAATCAAAACAGCAAAAATTACAACAGCAACTCCTAAAACAATACTCTCTTCCATAAAATCTCCTTTTTTTTAAATTAAAACACTTTTTAGGTTTAAGTTTATCCTATTTCCATCTTCAAAACTCTCAATATTTACACCAATACTATGTTTATCACAAAACTCTTTTACAAGAGCTAATCCTATTCCATAGCCAATATTTTGAGAGTTTTCTTGGAAATATCTATCAAAAACTAGCATAATATTTTTTGTATCAATTCCTAATCCTCTATTAAATATAGATAATACCCTATTTTCAAATGATATTTTTATATATGGGTTCTCTTTACTATTATATTTAATAGCATTTGAAATAAGATTATCTAAAACTATTATAAAACCGTTATAATCACTATATAAAACTATATTTTTTGGAACAAAAACTTCAATAATTGTATCTTTTTTTATATCTTCAAACTTCTCTAAAGAGTTATTTATAGATTCAATCAAAGAGAACTCCTCTAAATCTATATTTTCAAACTCTTTTTTAAATTCGTACTCCATATTATTATATAAGTAACTTAAATTCTCATTTGCTTTCTCTATTCTTTCAAGCCTTGTTAAACTCTTTATATCTGTTATATCTTTTTTTAAAAGTTGAAGATTTATCTTTATTGTAGAGGTTGGAATATTTAGTTCATGAATTCTATTTTTAATACTATTTTTTATATTCTCTTCGCTTTTGAAAATTGGTTTTAATATTTTTGTAGATATTAGTAAAAAAAATAAAGAGCCAAAAAGTGTAATAATAAATATAAAAATTAAGCTATTTTCTATAATATTAAACTTAGAAACAAAAAAATAGTTTAAAATAAGTACAAGCAGTATTGTAAAAAAGACCAAAATGAAATTTGAAATATAAAAATATATCTTTTTAAAGTTCAAATCTATACCCTATTCCTTTTATATTTGTTATAACATTTTGTTTTTTCTCAAAAATATTCTTTAAATTATTTATATAAACTCTAATTGAACCTTCACTATGCATCTCTGATTTACTCCATAATCTATCAACTATCATCTCTTTTGATATAACTTTTCTTTGATTTTCTATAAAAAGCTCCAATAAATCCAAAACTTTTACAGGAAGTTTCAACTCCTCCTCGCCTCTACATACTCTCTTTTCATTTTGATTATAAATTAAGTTATCTTCCAAAACTATATTTAAAAAACCTTTATTCTCTCTTTTAAATATAGCTTTTATTCTCAAAATAAGCTCATCTAAATCAACTGGCTTTTTTAAATAATCATCACAACCTTTTAAAAAAGCATCTTTTAGAGTATCTTTATCTTTATATGAAGTTAGAAAAATAGTTGGTGTATTATCTTCACTAGCCCTTAACTCTTCAAGAGTTTTTAAACCATTTATTTTTGGAACATTTATATCAAAAATATATAGATCATAGTTTTTATTAAAGGTAAAATCAAATACCTCTTCTCCATCTTTTGCAATATCTACACAAAATCCCTCACAAAGAAGAAAATCTTCAATACTAGAAGCAAATAAATTATCATCTTCTAAAAGCAAAATACTATACATCTTCTCTTCTCTTCTTCCCTTTTTGCTTTATAGGAGTTGAATATTTTTTCTCTATTTTTTTTCTCTCTTTTAACTCTATTTCTACAGATAAAGAGTTATTGTCTCGTATTCCCAATCTCTTTTCAATAGGAATTTTACCTTTTAATTTTGGATTTAATTCAAAAAACTCATCAATATCTATATCAAAAGCTTCACCTTTGTTATGAAGTTCTGCACTTTTTGGGTAACTTATAATGTAACAACCTTGAAAATCCCTCTCAATCCTTCCACCATAAGAGAGAACCTTTAATACATTAAATTTCTTAATTATAAACAATAAAATAAAAATTGATATAATAATAAAAGTAGTATCAACCATATTTTTATCCTTTATATATTTTCTTTAATATTATCATATATTCTTTTGTATTGAAAAGTTTCATCAAAAATCTTATCTTTATGCTCTATTATAAAATCTAGTTTCTCTTCTAGTGTTGAATCTTTTGAATATAAACCAAAAATCTTCATAAGCATCCAAAGAGGAAAGCCTTTTTTTCCTAAAATAGCGTCAGAGCTTGACTCATTTCTTATACTAAGATAACTATAATTATCGTACCACTTTCCATTTAAATCTATTTTCCATATAGTTCCATTTCCAAAAGTCGCAATACAATCACTATCTTTTTCCAAAAAGAAGTCAATTGTCAAAAGCTTATTTTTTGCAAGTATTAACTCTTTTTTATATCTTTCATACATTTTTTAATATTTCCCTAAAACATACATTTTTAAAAAATATTTTAACTAAATCTAGCTTATTAACATTAATTGAGTTTTGGCTATAATCGAAACTTAAATTCACAAGGAGAGTTAGTTTGTTAAAAAGTGTTTCTATTCCTTTTTTTCTAATCTTTTTAGGCTATATTGTTGTTGCAAATGAAAACTTTACAGTTATTTTAAGTGGTATTGCTATTTTTATAATTGGTATGTTTTTTATGCAAGATGGTTTCAAACAGTTATCAGGTGGGCTTTTAGAAAAGCTCTTACAAAAATTTACAAATAATAGTATTTATGCTATTTTAACAGGATTTTTAGCAACTTCAATAGTTCAAAGCTCAACTATTACAACACTTCTTACAATCTCATTTGTTGGAGCTGAATTAATTACTTTAGTTCAAGGAATTGGAGTTATTTTTGGCTCAAACCTAGGAAGTACAACAACAGCTTGGATAGTTTCATCTTTAGGTATAGATGTAAAAATTTCAACTTATGCATTTCCTATGCTAGTATTTGGAGTAGTTTTAAGATTTTTCAAAAAAAATGCTATGAAAGGGAGTGGAAATGTTCTTTTAGGACTTGGTTTTATCTTTTTAGGGATTGCTTATATGAAAGATGGATTTGATGTTATAAAAGATCAAATTGATTTAGCATCTTATGCTATGGATGGATATGGTGGTATTTTATTATATATTGTAATTGGTCTAGTTATAACTATTGTTATTCAATCAAGTGCGGCAACTTTAGCTATTATTATTACAGCTTTAAATGTTGATAGTATTACATATATAAATGCTCTAGCACTTGCAATTGGTGCAAATGTTGGAACTGTATTAACAGCAGTTTTGGCCTCTCTTACATCAACACAAGATGCAAAAAGGGTTGCTGGCTCGCATGTAATCTTTAACTTTGTAACAGCTGCCATAATTACAATTTTCATATATCAGTTTAAAGATTTTGTTGATTATCTAGCTCCTTATTTGGGAATTAGTGAAACAAATAATGGAATGAAACTAGCACTATTTCACACTATTTTTAGCTTAGTTGGTATTTTTATACTTTTTCCTTTTATCCCTGCAATATCAAGATTTTTGGAAAGAATTATTCCACATAAAGTATCTTCAGCTTCAAAACCAAAATATCTATCTCCTATAGTTTTAGAAAACCCTGATGCTGCTTTAGTTGCTATTAAAAAAGAGATAATAAATCTATATGAAAATTGTCAAAAAGCTATATTACATGCTCTCAATTTTCATACAACAGGGCTTACAAAAGATAATTTAAAAATTCAAATAAATCAAGAGCTTTCAATAATAGATACAAATATAGATGAGATTTATCAAACAAACCTAAAATCTCTATATAGCGATATTATAAAGTTCTCATCTTTTGCACAAGAAAAAATGCTAGATTTTCAACATAAAGAAGTTGGTGAGCTTAAACGTGCGGCTGCAATTATTGTAGAAGTTTTAAAAGATACAAGAGATATTCAAAAAAATCTAAACTACTACTTAAAAAGTAGAAATGAGTTTATTAAAGAGGAATACAACATCTTAAGAAAAGAGTTAGCAGAGATGTTAATCGATATTAACACACTTTCAACACTACAAAGTGATGTAGAGCAACTAACACAACTTGAAGTTATAAAAATGGAGTTGGCTCACAATGATATGGCAAGTAGCGAAGAGATTGATATGTTAATTAGAGAAGATAAGATAAAAGCTACAATGGCAACATCTTTTATAAATGATAGTGCTACAGGTTATTCAATCCAGAAAAAACTTGTTGAGTTAGCAAATATTCTATTTCTAAATAGCGATGTAGTAAAACAAATAGGGGAAAGCAATGAAACTAAATAAAATTGTTAGTAAAATAAAAAAGTACTTAAAAAGAGATGAGTTAAAATCATCTCAAGAGAGAAAGATATTAAGTATAATCGAAGAGCTAGAGAGAAAAAAAAGCAAAATAAAAGCTGAGCTAAAGAGTATTGATAAAACCAATATCAAAAAAAGAGTTGAGCTAGAAAAGAAATATGATGCTGTATCAAAAGTTCTTAAAAAGAGTCGTTCTATTCTTTAGAACAACCCTTTTTATCTCTAATTAAAAACCCTATAAAAGCAAAAATAATTGCTGGTAAAATCCAACCTAATCCCTCTTTTGAAAAAGGAATATTATCTATAAACTGAAGTTTAAAATAACTATTTGATAAAAGCTCTAAAACTGAGTAAAGAATAGTTCCAAAACTAGCAAATTTATATATATTTTGATTTTTTATATATTTATCAAAAAAAGCTAGCAAAATTATAACAATAGCAGCAGGATATACCAAAAATAAAATTGGAGCAGCAAAATTTATAATAGTTTCTAAACCAAAATTAGTAACAACAATTGCAAATAAAGATGTAATAACAACAATCTTCTTATAAGAAAATCTTCCCATACTTATTTTTGAGAAATATTCAGCTGTAACACTAACAAGTGCAGCTCCTGTTGTAAAACAGGCCAAAAATACAACAAAAGATAAAATAATAGCACCAGAGCTTCCAAAAAGAAGATAGATAATCTTATTTAAAAGAGTAACTTTTTCTATATCTGTTTCAAAAATAGTAGTAGCTGTTGCTCCTAAATATGTAAGTCCATAATATACTAACATTATTACAAAAGCTGCAATCAAAGATGCCATTGCTACAATTTTAAATGTAGTCTTATCATCTTTATATCCTTTTTGTCTTAAAATTTTTACAATAATAATTCCAAAAGCAAGAGCTGCTAAAACATCCAAAGTTTGATAACCCAATAAAAGTCCATCAAAAAATAGATTGTTATTATCTAAATTCTCTTTTATCTCTCCTATTGGAGTAAAAATCCCTTTTATAATTAAAATAGATAAAGCAATAAATAGAAGTGGAGATAAAACTTTCCCTAAAATTTCAAGCATTGAAGTTGGTCTAAATGTAAAAATCATTATTAAACCAAAATAGAAAATAGAAGCAACTATAGAGCTTGTTATACTTTTTCCCATATAAGGTACAAGTAACATCTCATAAGCAACTGCTCCTGTTCTAGGAAGGGCTATTAATGGTCCAATACAAAGTATTATAATGGACATTAATATCATTCCATTTTTTCTTCCTATTTTTCCCATTAAGTCTTCAACATTTCCACCCATTTTAAGAAGTGCAAACATGGCAACTGTAGCAAAACCAATATCAGCTAAAAAATATGCAAAAAATGAGATTTGCCAATCACTTGAACTAGTAAGTCCTAAATATGGTGGAAAAATTACATTTCCAGCACCAAAATACATAGAAAATATCGCAAATCCTAAAATTAAACTATCTTTTATTATAGAGCTTTGCTTCATATTTTTTCCTACTTAAAAAAGTTAAAATTTTGTCTTAGTGCTTCATAACAAATGATTGAAACACTATTTGAAAGATTTAAACTTCTCGCTATTTTTACCATTGGGATTGTGATACAACACTCTTTGTTTTTATTTAAAATATACTCAGGAAGTCCTGCATCTTCTCTTCCAAAATAGATATAATCTCCTACTTCAAATTTTGCATCGAAATAGGCTTTGTTTGTCTTTGTTGTAGCAAAAAAATGTCTATTAGAAAATGGATTTTTTGCCCAAAATTCATCTATGTTCTCATACTCAAAAAGCTCTAAATCTTTCCAATAATCAAGTCCAGCCCTACGAACCTCTTTTTCTGTAATATCTCCAAAACCATAAGGTTTTATTAAGTGTAATTTACAGTTGAGTGCAACTGCCGTTCTTCCTATTGTTCCCACATTTCCAGGCATTCTTGGTTCATGAAGTACTATATTAAACACTATAAAATCACCGTTTTATTTCTATGTATAAATACTTTATCATTTAAAAGAAGCTCAAAAGCATTTGAAAGAACCACTTTTTCTACATTTCTTCCAGCATTTCTCATCTCTTCCCAGCTATATGAGTGATCAACTCTTACAACATCTTGATAGATAATTGGTCCCTCATCTAAATCATTTGTTACATAATGTGCAGTTGCTCCAATAATTTTAACTCCTCTTTCAAAGGCTTGTTTATATGGATTTGCTCCAATAAATGCTGGTAAAAAAGAGTGATGAATATTTAAAACTTTTCCACAATATTTCTCTACAAAGCTTGAAGATAATATTCTCATATATTTTGCTAAAACTATAAGCTCTGGATTAAACTCATCTATTTTCTGTGAAACCAATTTTTCATGCTCTTCTTTAGTTAAGTTTGTAGCACTTATACAAAAAAATGGAATATCAAATTTTTCAACCAAACTTCTTAAATCTTCATGATTTGCTATAACTGCTTTAATATTTGCATTTAGCTCATTTGAACTATATCTTATAAGCAAATCACCTAAAACATGGCTCTCTTTTGTAGCCAACAAAACTACATCTTTTCTTTTATTTTGGTTTAATGTTATATTTGATCCAAGTGGTAAAACCTCTTTTAACTCTTTTAGTAAAATTGTTTGCATAACTTTTCCACTAATTATAGTTCTCATAAAAAACTCTTTTGTCTCTGGATCCACATATTCGGCATTTTGTTCAATATTTAAGTTATTTGCAAAAAGGACTTTTGAGATATTATAAATAAGCCCTTTTGCATCTTTTGTAGAGATTTTTAATATATACTCTTGCATTTTTCCCCATTTTTTCAATATCTTTGGAAAAATTGTATCATTTTATATATTAATGCTTCTTCTTAAGCTCTCTTTGTACTCTTCATGATTGTAGTTTTTAACTCTCGTTAATCCACTTTCAAAAGCACTTTTTGCAACAGCACTTGAAACTTCAACCATCAATCTTTTATCAAAAGGAGTTGGAATTATATACTCTTTTCCAAACTCTAATTCTCCAAAAATCTCTCTAATTTCATCTGTAATTGGCTCTTTTGCCAAAGTAGCAATTGCATTTGCAGCAGCTAGTTTCATACTCATATTTATTTTTAAAGCTTGAACATCCAAAGCTCCTCTAAAGATAAAAGGGAAACCTAAAACATTATTTACTTGATTATTAAAATCTGACCTTCCAGTAGCAATTATTGCATTTGGTCTTACACTTTTTACATCTTCTGGAAATAGTTCAGGAGTAGGATTTGCTAAAGTAAATACAATTGGTTCTTCACTCATTAAAGCTAAATGCTCTTTTGTAAAGCTATTTGGTTTTGAAAGTCCTAAAACCATATTTGCATCTTTAAATGCTTCATTCATATCTTGAAAATCACTTATAAAAGCCTTTTTATATCTATTTAAATCATCTCTTTTTTTATTTAAAACTCCTTTTGAATCAAACATTACAATATTTGTAACTCCTAACTCTTTATACATATTTGCACTTGCAATTGCAGCAGCTCCAGCTCCAATTATTACAATTTTCATATCTTCAAATTTTATATTTAAAATCTCACTTGCATTTATAAGTGCAGCTGTTGTAATAATTGCTGTTCCATGTTGGTCATCATGCATAACAGGAATATCAAGCTCTTCAGCAAGCCTCTCTTCAATAGCAAAACACTCAGGAGCCTTTATATCTTCAAGATTTACTCCACCAAAAGTAGGACTTATTGCTTTTACAATTTCACAAAACCTATCAATATCATTCTCATTAACTTCAATATCAAAAGCATCTACTTTTGCAAACTCTTTAAAAAGTACCGCTTTCCCTTCCATAACAGGTTTAGAAGCTAATGCTCCAATATTTCCAAGTCCTAAAACAGCAGTTCCATTTGATATAACTGCTACAAGATTTCTCTTTGCTGTATATAAAAATGCATCTTGTGGATTGTTTTTTATCTCTTCACAGGCATATGCAACTCCTGGAGTATATGCTAAACTTAAATCTTTTTTATTTTTAAAGCTTTTAGTAGTTCTTATCTCTATTTTTCCAGCTTTTGGAAATTTGTGATACTCCAAAGCCTCTTCTTTTATTGTTGGATTACTCATAGTTTTTCCTTATATTTTATTATAAAAAATTTATGAAACCATACAATACATGCCCTTAAAATAGGTTTTTAATCAACTTGTACAACTCCTGCGAATCTTCCTGTTTTTACATCTTTTCTATATGAAAAATATGGCATATTTCCACATTTTGTACAAATATTTGAAATTTCTATATCTAAAATTGATAAATCATTTAACTGTTTTTTGTTTATACTTTGTAAATCTATATTTCTATTCTCTACAAACTTTTTTCCAAATGAGTTTTCAACTATTTTTGCCATATCAAGGCTAACTTCATAGCAACATTTTTGAATAGAAGGCCCTAAAATTACCTTTATCTCTTTTGGATTACTATAAAATTTATCTATAAATATTTGTGCAGTTTTTTTTGCTATCTCTTTAAAAGTTGAATTTCTTCCAGCATGAATAGCTGCAACCACTCCTTTGTTCTCATCATACATTAAAATTGGAATACAATCAGCAACCATCACCATAAGTGGAATATTTTTACTTTTTGTAATAATTGCATCACAATTATCTATTAATTTTGGACTATTTTCATCCACAACTACAATATTATCTGTATGAATTTGATTCATATATACCAAATCTTCATCTTTATAGTTATGTTTTTTTGCTAAATCTCTTCTATTTTTTATAACTATATTTTTATCATCTTCTACATGAAATGCTAAGTTTCCATCAAAACTATTGCTAAAAAAATATTTTATACCCATTTTCTCTTCTTAATATGCTTTTGGTATAATTTAGCCAAAAAGTCTTTAAGGATAAATTTTGAGTAGATTTGATGAGAGAGCGAAGGATTGGGATAAAAAACAGCTAAGTCTTGATAAAACTGAAGCTTGTTTAGAAAACATGAGAAAAAACTTAAATCTTGATAGCTTTAAAAATATTTTAGATTATGGTTGTGGAACTGGTCTTATCGCCTTTAATCTTATAAATAATAGAAATGAAGTTTTAGGACTTGATAGCTCTAGTGGGATGATAGAAGAGTTCAATAAAAAAGCAAAAGATAGAAACTTAGAGAATATCAAAGCCTTTAAACATGATATTATAAATGATGAGATTAAGGAAAATAGCTTTGATTTAATAGTAATTTCAATGTCACTTCACCATATAGAAAATCTTGATATTTTCTTTAAGAAAAGTTATGAAGCCTTAAAAATTGGTGGAATTTTATGTATCAATGATTTAGAGACAGAAGATGGAACTTTTCACAAAAAACATAATAATGCTGGAGTTTATCACTTTGGTTTTAGCAAAGAGGAGCTAATAAATAAGACAAAACCTTTAGGATTTAGTAACTTTTTATATGAGAGAGTTTTTATTTACGAAAGAGATTATGGGAGCTTTCCTCTTTTTAATTTCTATGCTACAAAGGTTTGATTATGAAAAAATTTGCAATATTTGGAAACCCAGTAGTTCACTCAAAATCTCCTCAAATGCAAAATGCTGGATTTAAACATATAAATTTTGATGGAGCATATGAGAAATTCTTATTAGAAGATGGAGATAAAATAAAAAAAGAATTCCTTAAAAATAGTTTTTGTGGAGCAAATATTACAGTCCCACACAAAGAGTTTGCATTTAAAAATGCAGATATTGTAAAAGGAATTGCACAAAAAATAGAAGCAGTTAATACATATATTTTAGAAGATGAAAAAGTTGTTGCATATAATACAGATGCTCCTGGATTTTTAAAAGCTATAGAAAGTTTTGGGAAAATAGATAAAGTATTAGTTCTAGGAGCTGGTGGAACAGCAAAAGCAATAGCCTTAGCTTTAAAAGAGCAAAATATTGATGTGACTATTTTAAATAGAAGTGAAAATAGATTGGAATTTTTTAGAGAGTTTGGGATAAAAGCATCTACTTTTAACAATTTCAAAATAGAAAAATTTGACTTAGTTGTAAACTCTACAAGTGCTGGATTAAAAGATGAAGAACTTCCTGCTCCAAAAGAGACATTAGAAAATATTTTAAAATATAGCTCTTTTGCATTTGATTGTATTTATGGAAAAAAGACACCATTTTTAACTTTAGCAAAAAGTTTAGAAAATAAGATAAAAGATGGAGAGGATATGCTTTTATATCAAGGGGTACTTGCCTTTGAACTTTTCACTTCAACGAAAGCCGATAATAGCTTAGTTGAAGCTATGAGAGAAGGATTGAAAGAGAAATAGATTTATACTATTCTCTCTTTATATCTAATCCTATTTTATAAAATGAAGGCTTTGTTTACTTTCATAATAAAGTATCTAAAAAAGAGTATTAATCTTCAATTTGTATCTCTTCTAAAATCTCTAAACCAAAACCTTGAAGTCCTACAAATGAGTGTTTTCCACCGCTAGTCATTAGTTTTATTTTTTTAATTTTCAAAGAGTTTAGTATTTGAGCCCCTATTCCGTAATTTTTCTCTAGCTCCTGATTTTTGTTTGAGTTATTTAAAAATATTAAAACTCCACCTTTGGCTTGTAAAAAGTTGATAGTTTTTAACATAGAGCTTAGTTTATGATCATTTAAAAATAGTTTTATATCTGGTCTTATAGTATGAAATTTTACATGATTTATATCTTCTTCTTTCCCAAAAAGCATTACTGTATGAATATTTTCTAAATGGTCTTTAAACTCTTTTTTTATAACCTCTTTCCCAAAAAAGATAGAGTTTTCACTTGATACTTCACTTACAAGTGTCTCATTTGACAATCTGTACTCAACTAGATCAGATATATAAATTTGCTTTAAATTGTGTTTCTCTGCAAAAATATCCAAATCATCCCGTCTTGCCATTGTCCCATCTTCTTTTAAGATTTCACAAATAACTGCTTCACCTTTTAAACCAGCAAGTTTACATAAATCAACACTACCTTCTGTATGACCAGTTCTTACAAGAACTCCTCCATCTTTTGCTATTAATGGAAAAATATGTCCTGGACGTACTAACTCAACTGCTTTTGCTATTGGATTTGCTAAAATTTTTATAGTATTATCTCTTTCTATTGCACTAATTCCAGTTGCTGCATTTACATCATCAACTGAAACTGTAAAAGCTGTTTCATACGATGAAGTATTATTTGAAACCATTGGAAAAAGTTCTAATCTTTTTGCAGTTTCATTTGGTACACTAACACAAACTAAACCTTTTGCATGTGTTACCATAAAGTTTACAAGTTCTGGAGTACTTAAAGCTGCTGAATAGACTAAATCACCTTCATTTTCTCTATCTTCATCATCCAACATTATTACCATATTACCTTTTTTTATCTCTTCTATTGCCTCTTTTACTCTTCTTATTGCACTCATATTTTCTCTTTAAATTATATTTTTTATGGATTATATCAAAAAAGCCCTTGAGAGTATGCTAACTAATCAAATGGCAAAATAGTATTTTGCTCTTCATATCTCTTTAATTTTTGAATTAAATTTATCTTTGCATCTTCAAAACTATTTGATGATGCACCTTTTAATTCAATAGTTTTGCTTGATATTTGCCTGTTTTTTTCATCTTTGATTTTAATATTTAATATATTTTCAATAATAAAAAAACCTGATGGCACAGCCTTACTTTGATTTGAATTTAACTCTAATTCATAACTATTTACATTATCTCTTTTCTCTATAACTTTATATGATTTTTTGTTTAAATTCTCTTTAAAAAACTCTTTGAAAATTTCTGAATTATTATCAGTTTTTATGGAAAAACTAATCTTTGAAATACTATTTTTTATCTCTTCTTCTATTTTTTGAACTATTTTTATATAACTATTTTCACTTCTCTTTTTATTCTGTAAACTCTCCAAAAGCTCTGCTTTATTTAGGTTTATATAAAATTTCTCTAAAAGCTTTTTTTGTTTTATATTTTTACTCAAAATATCATCAGAGCTTCTTTTTATAACTTCATATTCATTATAAAGAGTTGATATTTCCTTATCTAAACTACTTATTAAATCACTCTTTTTTATGCTAATTAAATAGTATATCTCTTTTTGAGAACTATAAAAATCATCTATATTATATTCTTTAAATGTTAATTTTTCACTCTTTGTTTTTATATTAAGAGTTGTAGTTTTACTAATATACTCTCTATAATCCCTAAAAGATTTTGAAGTTATCTCTTGATTTGACTCTAATGTTAACATTAATCTTGAAGAGAGATCATCTAAAGCATTTAAAATAGCTTCTTGTTTTGTATTTGAAACTCCTACTCCATAGAGTAGATTTTCATCATTTAAAGGTGGATTTAAATACCAAGTTGGATATTTCAAAGAGTTGTTTTGTATAACTGCATCTTTTGAAGCTCCAAAACAACCTAAAAAAAATATTGAGATAAAAAGAGGAACTAAATATCTCATTTTTCACCTTCCATTTGAGAATTTAGCCTATCTTTCTCATCAATTCTCTGTTTTATCCTACTAATTGCTTCAATTACTGTTTTATTTGGTTTTAGTGTTAATCTATCTGACAAAGTATAGAGCTCTTTTGCATTTTCATACTCTCCTAAACTCTCTTTTATAACTCCTAAATTATAAGAGGCAACATAGCATTTATCATTTGTTGAATTTAAAAGTTTACTAAAAATCTCCATACTTCTATCTAATTCCCCAAGCTTTAAATACTCCAAGCCATTCTCTAAAAATATCTCTTGCTCTTTTGTATAAGATATATCAGGGTCATCAAAAAGCTCTAGATAATAACTTTGCTTTGTAGGAGCAATATATGGTAAAAACTCATCTACAATACTCTTTGCAAAGAGGTCATAAACAACATTTGATTGAGGTAAACCTCCGCCCTCATCTGAGCACTTTTTATAACTTCTATTTTTGATATAGTTATTTGTATAGATTACATCACCTTTTTGGACATCTATCATTGAAATATTCGCTATTAGTGAATACTTCGCATTTGTACAATATACCCTATACTCTTTTGTATATATACACTTTTTATCAACACATCTATATCTTGTCTCATAATAGTTATCTTTTTGCATATTTGAGCTATCTATTTTTCCACTAATTAGTGCTTCAGCTCCTAAAAGTTCACCTATTTCTACACTATTTTTTCTATCTGATAAGCCTGAATATTGGAATTTTTGCTCATTTAGTATAACCTCTCTACTATTTTTGCTAATAACTGTAAAATATGATTTATCATCAACTTTTACACTATATAAAGCTGACTCTATTTTTGAAGATAAACCTACACTATCATTTTCAAACTTTAAAACTGCAACTTTTTTTGTATTTGCTGCTCTATCAATAATAGCTGGTTTAGTACTATTTATAAGTACTTTTGTACTACAACCAGATATAAAAAAAGCGACAAACAAAATAAAAAGTGTAGTTGTTTTCATAAGCCTCTTAAAGCCTCTTTTGCATTTTGCTGTTGAGTTTTTGTATCTATTAATGTACTATCTTTT
Organism: Aliarcobacter trophiarum LMG 25534; assembly: GCF_003355515.1. Classification (NCBI taxonomy): domain Bacteria; kingdom Pseudomonadati; phylum Campylobacterota; class Epsilonproteobacteria; order Campylobacterales; family Arcobacteraceae; genus Aliarcobacter; species Aliarcobacter trophiarum. Next base: position 1,191,374 of record NZ_CP031367.1, read on the forward strand.
GAAGAACAGGCTACAAAAAATAGTGAAAAAATAAGTAAAACTATTGATATTTTTTTCATAAATTTTCCTATATTTTATCTAGCGAATTAAGAGCTTTTTCAACTTCACTATTTATTGCTTTTTCTATATTTACTTTAGGAATTGCTACAAGAATATATAAAAAATTATCCTTTGGATTTTCCCAAAAACTTATCTGTTTAGACTCTTTTAAAACCTTAGATGATGTCTGTCTTGAAACCATAGTTACAACTCTTTCTATGCTCTCACTCTCTTTTAATCCTGTTGAGTTCATATAACTTTCTACTTTGTTTTTAACCTCAAGTTCTATATCATTTACTAAATTTGTTCTAGCATTTGCTAAAGCTTCCCTTCTAGTAAAATCATGTCCCAGTTTTGACATAGGTGCAGACCCAACTGCTACAAATCTACTCTCTTCACTATAGTTTCCACAAGCCCAAAGAGGAGCTTTTGCTCCAGCAATTGTACACTCTGTAACTGCTATTTCATTTATATTTTCATTTTTAGAGCTACAAGATACAAAAAAAATTGAAGCTAAAGAGATCAAAAAGATAGTTGATGTTTTTTTTAAAATAGACATATTTTTCCTTAGAATTTTTAATTTTAAAATATTAATACATATTTGTGCAAAAATAGTTAATTATTACTATTTTTACTTCATATTTTGAATATAGTGATAAATTGCTTCAATCTCTTCTTCAACCATAAAATATGTAGGCATAACATTTGCTTTGTAGATTAATTTATCACAAACCTGCTCTTTCCCAAATTTAAGATTGTCATTTTTTTTCAAATTAACTTTTTTTGAAAAAACATCATACTCAATATATTTTATATCAGGAGCAATTAAAGAGCAAAAATACTCCTCTTGATTTTGAGTATGTTTAAACTCAACAAGTTTTTTGCCTCTTGCATCATCTCCATGACAGTTGTTACACCCTATTCCCCTTGGATTATTATATAACATTTTTCCATACTCATATTTTGTAATAAAAGAGTTATTAATATCAGAACTATTTAAACTTTCTTCCGCAAAAGAGTTTAAAAATATAAATATAGATAAAACTAAAACTCTCATTTTAATTCCAAATCTTTTTCATTTTGTAAAAACCAATATAGACTAAAGATTAGTCCTGGTGTTTTTGCCTTACTCTCATCAAAAATAAAATCATCTATTCTATTTTTTGATAGAAAAAAGAGTTCAATTTGCTCATCATTTATTCCACCACCACTATGGATTTTCTGATTTTCACAAATTGTTGCAAAATAGAGATATTGTCTAGCTCCACTTATTCCAACATTTGTAAAAAAAGAGGTGATTTTTTTTATATCTTTTTTTGAAACTTTATAACCACACTCTTCATCTATCTCTTCGCAAACTATCTCTTCAAGAGTCATCTCTTTATCAACCAAACCAGCACAAAGTTCATAGGTATATTTAATACTATTATCATTTAAATAAACAGGAACTCTAAACTGTTTTACAAGTAAAAAAGCATCTTTTTCTTTGTGATACAACAAAACAGATACACTATCGTGGCTTCTTACAGCTTCCCAACTCTTCTTATATCCATTTAAAGTAAAGTTTACTTTTATAGGTTTTATATAATTTGTCTCTTTTAGTGGAGATATTTCTAAATCTTCAATAATATTATTCATTAAATCAACTATTCTTTTATTTAAAGTTATCAAAAACCAATGGAGCTTTTAAATCCAAACTTCTTAAATGCTTCATAATGATCTGTAAATCATCTATATTTTTTCCAGTAACTCTTATACTATCACCTTGATTTACAGCACTTACTTTTAATTTTAAGTTTTTTATCTCTGTTTGTATTCTTTTTGCTTCATCTTTTTCTATACTATCTATTATTTTATAAATATATTTTCTATTTCCACCACTACTATCCTCTTTTTTTAACTCTTCAAGTGAGTTTATACTTATATCTCTTTTATTCATTTTTGAAATCATAATATCAAGCATAGCATCTACTTTATTGTCACTTGAAGAGATAAGAGTTAAAGTTTTTGCTCCAATATTTAAATCTATCTCTTTACTTATACCTTTGAAATCATAACGATTATCTATCTCTTTTTGTGCTTGAATAACTGCATTTTTCATCTCTTGCATATCAAGTTTTGCTGAAATATCTAGTGAGTGTTCTTTTGCTGCCATTTTTATTTTCTCCTTTTTTAATAATTCATAGACTATTTGTTATCTTTTAAAATTGCATAAGCCAAAAGTAAATATGCAATAATCTGTAAAGTTCCACCTATTGGTGTAATTGCTCCTAGAATTGGAATATTTAAAATTGTGAGCAGATATAAAGATATACTAAAAATTAAAGTTCCAACTAAAATTAGTAATTGAACAACTTTTAACTTATTATTGTATGGTCTTAACATTGTTAAAACTGTTGCAAAAAAAAGTCCAAAAGTATTATAAAACTGATATTCAACACCTGTATGAAATACTTTTAACATTTCAGGAGTTAAAATTTTCTTCAATCCATGAGCTCCAAAAGCTCCAAAAGCTATTGCACTTGCCATAAGAAGAGCAGTTATTGCCAAAAAAAATCTAGCTCGTCTATCATAAATCATATCTTTACCTCTTTATTTTCTTCATCTATTTGTACATCAACTTCCCAAAAAAATTCAATCCAGATATCTGTCTCTTTCACATAGAAATCAGGTTTTACTAAAGCAGTTGGCTTATAAAAAAGTGTTGCTAATTTGAACTTTGTATTTGGGAATTTATTATTTAATATTTCCAAAATAGTTTTCATAGTTTTTCCACTATCAACTATATCATCAATTATCAAGACTCTTTTATAAGAACTTAAATCTGGAATATTAAAAATTTCAACACTCTCTTTTTGATTTTTTCTATCATAAGATATTGAATTTATTGTAAAAAGCTCTCTTTTATTTAGAGCTTGAGCCATAAGATGGGATAGAGTTAATCCACCTCTTGCAATACTTAAAAGTGCATCTGCTTTAAAATCTTTTACTAAATATAGAAGTTTTAAAGTATCATTTTTACACATTTCGTAACTATAATATAGTTTATTCAAAAAAATATCCTCTGTCTTTAAAAGATATATTCTAACAATTTGTTGCTTATTTTGTGGTTTTATAAGTTTAGTTTGTATAAAGAGAAAATCTCTTTATACAGTTTTATAGTTTCTTATCTTGAAGTTAAAAGTGTAGTTAAGTGGTCTGCACTTACTTGGTGGAAGTTTAGGTATTTGTAAACTCCATCTTTATTGCTCTCATTTATTTTCTTAGCAACTATTTCTAAATACTCTTTTACAGTTGGAAGTCTTCCTAAAAGAGCAGCAACAGCTGCAACTTCTGCTGAACCTAAATAAACTTTTGAGTTTTTACCAAGTCTATTATCAAAGTTTCTTGTACTTGTACTAAATACAGTTGAACCTTCTCCAACTTGTGCTTGGTTACCCATACATAATGAACATCCAGGAATCTCTATTCTAGCACCAGCAGCAGCAAATGCAGCATAGTATCCCTCTTCTGTTAATTGAGCTTCATCCATTTTTGTTGGTGGTGCAACCCATAGTTTAGCTTTTGCTACACCCTCACCTTTAAGAACTTCTCCTAAAGCTCTAAATAGTCCAATATTTGTCATACAAGATCCAACAAATACTTCATCAATATTTTTTGGTCTTGAGTCATCTGCTAAGATTTCACTTAGAGTTGCAACATCATCTGGATCATTTGGACAAGCTAAAATTGGCTCTTTAATATCATCAAGATTAATCTCAATTGTTGCTAAATATTCAGCATCTGCATCTGGCTCTAATAATTGAGGATTTTTAATCCACTCTTTCATCTTATCAGCTCTTCTTTGAAGAGTTTTTGCATCTTCATATCCCTCTTCAATCATTTTTTCGATTAAAGCAATATTTGAAGATAGGTATTCAATAATTGGCTCTTTGTTTAATTGAACACTACAAGCAGCAGCAGATCTCTCAGCTGAAGCATCTGATAATTCAAAAGCTTGTTCAACTTTTAAGTCTGGTAATCCTTGAATTTCAACAATTGTTCCAGCAAAAATATTCTTTTTGTTTTTCTTAGGAACAGTTAAAAGTCCTTGTTTAATAGCATAATATGGAATAGCATTTACAAGATCTCTAAGAGTAATTCCCTCTTGCATTTTTCCTGTAAACTTAACTAAAACAGACTCTGGCATTGTTAGAGGCATCATTCCAGTAACTCCTGCAAATGCAATAAGTCCTGAACCTGCTGGGAAAGAGATACCAATTGGGAATCTTGTATGTGAATCTCCACCTGTTCCTACAGTATCTGGTAAACAAAGTCTATTTAACCATGAGTGAATAACACCATCACCTGGCTTAAGTGTAACTCCACCTCTTGAATTAATGAAATCTGGTAAAGTGTGTCTTAATTTAATATCAGCTGGTTTTGGATAAGCAGCTGTGTGACAGAATGATTGCATAACCATATCAGCACCAAAACTTAATGCTGCAAGCTCTTTAATCTCATCTCTTGTCATTGGTCCTGTTGTATCTTGGCTTCCTACAGTTGTAGCGATTGGCTCAACATACATTCCTGGTTTAACACCATCAACACCACAAGCTCTTCCTACCATTTTTTGTGCTTGAGTATAACCTTTTCCATTATTTGCTGGTTGCTCAGGAGCAATAAATTTATCACTAGAAGCTAATTTTAAAGCTTCTCTAGCTTTTGCAGTTAAGCCTTTTCCAATAATTAATGGAATTCTTCCACCTGCTCTCATCTCATCTGTTAATGTATTTGGGCTTAATTTAAAAGTAGATACTACTTTTCCATCTTTTAATATTTCACCAGCATATGGTTTTAAAGTAATTACATCACCAGTATCAATACTATCAACATTTGCTTCAATTGGTAAACATCCTGAATCTTCTGCTGTATTAAAGAAAATTGGTGCAATAATCGATCCAATTACAACTCCACCTGTTCTTTTATTTGGAACACCAGCGATATCTCTTCCCATATGCCATTGAACAGAGTTAATTCCTGATTTTCTTGAACTTCCAGTTCCTACAACATCTCCAACATAAGCTAATGGATAACCTTTTTTCTTTAACTCTTCCATTTTTTCTAAAGGTTTTTCCATTCTTGATTGTAACATTGCAGTTGCATGTAGTGGAATATCTGCTCTTGTAAATGCAACAGTTGCAGGAGATAAATCATCTGTATTTGTTTCACCAGGGATTTTGTAAACTGTTAAAGTAATCTCTTCTTCTAATGCTGGTTTATTTGTAAACCACTCAGCATTTGCCCAAGATTCGATAACTTCTTTTGCTTTTGCATTTCCTGCATCCATTAAAGATTTTACATCATTAAATGAGTTATAAACTAAGATTGTATTTTTTAACTCTTTTGCAGCAGCATCAGCTACATCTGCAATTTTTAGAGCTTCTACTAATGGTGGTACATTATATCCACCCATCATTGTTCCTAAAATCTCAATAGCTTCAACTCTTGAAATAACTGAACATGAAACCTTACCTTGAACAACATCGTTCAAAAAAGCAGCTTTTACATAAGCAGCATCATCAACACCTGGATTGATTTTATTTTTAAATAGGTTTAATGCAAACTCTGCATCTTCCACTTTACTTACTTTTAAAAGCTCCACTAAATCAGCAGTTTGAGCAGCTGTAAGAGCAAGACCTGGTAATCCACCTTCGCTTTGTCTTTGTGCTTCGTGTGCTTTATACTCTTGTAATAAACTCATTTTTTCTCCTATTAAATTTTAAGAATTTGGGAAAATTATATCACAAAGTTCTAAATATCTTTGTACAATTTTTGTTTACAGTTGTACAAATTTATATTATGTAAATAAAAGTTACACTTACGGCTAATATTCTAGTAAATGTTAATTATATGATAGTAATACTGTACAAAAACTGTACAATATTAGATTAAACTATTTTTATACTTTTTTTTGTAAAAATAGCAAAATTTTAATTTAAAGAGGAAAAATGGGTTACTTAAAAATCATTTCATCTGCAACTTTGATAGCTATTTTATTTTCTGCTTGTACACATAAAACTCCATACACAAATAGGTCTCAACTAATTCTTATGTCAGCTCAAGAGGAGTTGGCATTGGGTGAAAAATCATATAAAGAGTCATTAAGTGAGGTAAAGGTAATAACAGGTACAACAGATGCAAAAAGAGTTCAAACTATTGGACAAAGAATTGCAGTGGTTGCAAATCAACCAAGTTACAAATGGGAATTTAACTTAGTTGATGATAATCAAGCAAATGCTTTTTGTCTTCCAGGAGGAAAAGTTGTTGTTTATACAGGTATCTTAAAATATGCCAAAAATGATGATCAACTAGCAACTGTAATCTCTCATGAAATAGCACATGCCCTTGCAAGGCACGGAGCAGAAAGAGTTACTCAAGGAATGATACAACAAGGTGTTGGACTAATTGGAAGTGTTGCTGTTGCTGCAACTGCACCACAATACCAAAATGCTTTTAATCAAGCTTATGGTTTAGGTTCAAATTTAGGAGTGATGCTTCCTTATGGAAGAATGCAAGAGAGTGAAGCAGATGAAATAGGAATTTATCTAATGCACAAAGCTGGATATAATATAAATGAAGCTACTAAATTTTGGGGAAATATGAGTGAAGGTAAAAGTAGTGAAAGTGACTTTTTCTCTACACACCCTAGCTCACAAAATAGAGTAAAAGATATACAAACAACAATAAACAAAATAAATAGTGAAACAAAATAGGTATTTTTAGTAAATCTAATATTTGTTATATTCAAGTTATGTTTAAAAGATATAGTTCTACATATTATAAATATTAGGAGGAGTTATTTATGAAAAAGATTATAACTGTTGCACTTTTTGGTGCATTATCTACTGGTTTTTTATTAGCTAGTGAAGTTGTTAAGTTTGATAAAAAACTTATTGGTGAAAGAAACAATATTGGATATAAATATAATGGTGAAAAGCTAGAGTATAAAATTCCAGATGAAAGTACAATCCCAAATAACCAATTTGGAGATTTAATTAAATATGGAAAAGAGCTTACTGTTCATACTTATAAATATATAGGTCCTGAGGTTAAAGATAAAAAGATGAGATATTCAGGTAATAACCTTTCATGTCAAAGTTGTCACTTAGAAGCTGCAACAAAACCTTATGCAGCACCATTTGTTGGACTTTATGGACAATTTCCACAATATAGACCAAGAGAGAATACAATAGGAACATTGGCTGATAGAATAAATGGTTGTATGCAAAGAAGTATGAATGGTAAACCTCTTCCTGTTGAGAGTAAAGAGATGAGAGCTTTTGAAGCATATATCTATTGGTTAAGTCAAGGAGTACCTGTTGGTGCTAAGGTTGAAGGAAATAGTTTATCTGAAATTAATAGAAAAATGATACTAACAACAAAAGCAGATGAAGCTAAAGGAAAAGAGGTTTATTCTGTACACTGTGCCTCTTGCCATGGAGTAAATGGAGAAGGTGTTAAAAATGAAGGTCTTGCAAATGGTTATACTTTCCCACCACTTTGGGGTAATGATACATATAACAAAGGTGCTGGAATGTATAGAACTCTAAAAGCAGCTGATTTTATAAAATCAAATATGCCTATTGGTGCTACAAAAGAGAACCCTATTTTAACAGATGAAGAGGCATACAATGTAGCTGTTTATATGAATTCAAACAATCATAAAAGACCAGAAAAAGCAAATAGAGAGAAAGATTTCCCAGATGCAAATGTAAAAGCTCCAGATACTTATATTGAAGGAAAAGACCCAATTGAAAGACAACATGGCCCATTTGGACAATTTATCAAAACTAATAAATAAAAAAGGAGTATCTTTATGATACTGCCTTTTATCAGAAGCTATAAAAAAACTTTTATTTTATTTAGCATATTTATGGCTACTTTACTATATTTCTTATTTAAATATAACAATATTTTAAATCAAAAAACTTTAGATATTTTTGTACAAAATCAAGTGCAAATTGTACAAAATGAACTAGAAAATCAGAAAAATCAAGCTTTATCTTTAGCTTTAATGTTTTCTAAAAATCAAGATATTATAAATAATTTAGAAAACAACAATAATGTAGAACTAAAAAAAGAGCTTCTAAAGCTACTTAATATAATAAAAACATATACAAAAAATAGTATTGATATACAAATTCACACAAAAGATTTAGAAGTTTTTACTAGAAGTTGGGAAGATATTGATTTTGGACTAAAACTAGAGAGTTTTAGAGAAGGTCTTGTAAAGGTAAAAAATTCAAATGAACCTTATGTCTCAAGTGAATTAGGTAAAAGATTTAATATTAAAGCTATAGCACCTATTTACAATAATAAAAATTTATTTGTTGGCTCAATTGAAGTAATAGTTGATTTTAATCCACTTATAAATAGGCTAAAAGGCTTAGGTATTGATTCGATGATTTTACTTGAAAAAGATTATTTAAATATTGCAACTTATCATGTTGATAATACTAAACTAGAAAATTATGTAATTTTGCAAAGTAGTTTTAGTAAGAGTTTACTTGATACTTTAATAAAAAATCCAGATTATCTTAAAAAAA